>CALEHQ010000001.1 GCA_937876315.1 uncultured Actinomycetes bacterium
TTGGCCGGTTCGGGAACATCGAGCATTGCCTTCACTTCAGAGGCGCTTTTCTTCAGTCGCTGACCGGGAGCAATTTCCTGCAGTAGCGGTGAATCAGGGCGCACTTTCGTCACGGTGGGTTTAATACCCGCCTTGCGCATGAGTTGATCGGTGTCCTTGCGTTGCGATTCCGTTGCGAGCGTGACAACGACTCCTTCGTTTCCGGCGCGTGCTGTGCGTCCAGAACGATGGAGGTATGCCTTGTGCTCCATGGGCGGATCGGCGTGGATCACGAGCGATATGTCATCGACGTGAATTCCGCGCGCTGCAATATCGGTAGCGACCATGGCCGCTGCCGTTCCGTCGGAGAATGCCGCAAGATTTCGCGTGCGGACATTCTGCGAAAGATTTCCGTGCATCTCGACCGAAACAACTCCGTGTGCGTTCAACTGACGCGTGAGTTGCTTGGCGCGATGCTTCGTTCGAGTGAAAATAATTGTGCGACCAGGTGCAGCAGCGAGATCGATGATGACGGGAAGTCGATCATCATTCGTTACGTGCAGCACGTGGTGGGTCATCGTGTTGACCGGTGACTGTTCCGAATCAACGCTGTGTGTGACCGGATCAGACATGTAGCGCTTGACGATGACGTCGACGCCCTTGTCGAGCGTTGCTGAGAACAAAAGATGCTGCGCGTCGTCGGGTGTGCGATCGAGCAGGCGCTTCACACCAGGAAGGAATCCGAGATCGGCCATGTGATCGGCCTCATCAAGAACACACACTTCAACGCGATCGAGTTTGCAGAAGTTTTGGCTGATGAGGTCTTCAAGACGACCGGGACATGCCACAACAACATCGACGCCCTTGCGGAGCGCATCGACCTGCGGGTTCTGACCAACACCGCCGAAAATGGTTGTGGTGCGCAGACCAAGACGACGAGCAAGCGGCGAAATAGTTGCGTCGATCTGCAACGCGAGTTCGCGAGTGGGCGCAAGGATGAGCGCACGCGGACGGAACGGTTGACGATCGAGCTGCAACATCGAAAGACGAGTGAGCACTGCAAGACCGAATGCGAGCGTCTTGCCCGAACCAGTGCGACCGCGGCCGAGAACGTCGCGCCCATTCAATGAGTCAGGAAGAGTCGAGACCTGGATGGGGAATGGATCGGTAATGCCTTCAAGAGCGAGCGCACCACAGAGGGTGTCAGGTACGCCGAGGGCAAGGAACCCGTTGTCGGGATCAAGAGCCGGAAGGGCCTTTTGTGGGGCCTGGGGCTTTTCGTTACGGGAACGATCGGAACCTGGTCGGGGACGCGCGCCCGAAGAGGAACGGTTGGTACGGGGGCGTTGTGACGCCATATGAATTTTCTCCTACTGAGGTCCGCTGAGAAAGCAATTGGCCGGAAATGAGCACGGCCGCAACTGTGAGAGTTACGGGGTGCTGGGGCCTGAAGCGGTTCAGCGGCGCCGCTCCGGAACTGGAACGACAGAATCACTCTAGTGCGGCGACCTGCGTTTTCCCTCATCGCCCCCAGTGTCAGTAGCGCGTGCGAGGCTCAGACCATGGCATTCGGACAGCAATCAGGCCCACCAGCATCGTCGAAACAGGTCGAGGAACTTCTCGCGTTGTTTGAAAGTGCGGGCTATTCCTCGTTCCGTGAAGCGCGCCATATCTATGGACTCACGCAACGTCAGGCCGGCGGAAAGTTCACCCGCACAGAGGCCGACGAGCTCATTGCTCGCCTTGCTGCTGGCGAAGGCGAACTCAATGTCGAACAAGCCGAGCGCGCAATTGCTTCGTCATCCGATGCCAACGAACGGGCGGCAAAGCGCGCCGCCAATCGCCAGGCCGAAGCCGTTGCTGCGTTGCCCGACGAAGTTCTGGCCGACGAACTCGTGCGCCGCGGCTGGGTGTGTATTCCTGGCGAGTAGTTCAGGGCTGCCCGGCATGGGGCACTGCTACCTGCACAACCTCAATCGCTCCATTGGGTGCGAGCGGCGCGTGACGTGAATCAGAGGTTGGCGCAGTCATCGCAAAGAGATGTTTTCCTTCCGGCCCGCCGAGCATGCACGCGTAGGTGTTCATTGTTGTCTCGACCTCATCGATCACAACCCCGCCTTCGCCGATACGCATGAGACGCGGTGCAAGCGCATTAGCGATCCAGACCGCACCTTCGGCATCGAGACAGATGCCATCGGGTGCGGCCATGTGTGCTGAAAGGTCGGCCCACACTCGGCGATTCGAAAGCGAACCGTCGGGCGCAATGTCGAACGCAGTCAGTCGAAGCGCAAGCGTTTCGGCCACAATCATTGTCTTGCTGCCAGGACTGATCACCATTCCGTTGGGAAAAATCAAACCGTCAGACGCAACGTTGATGGAACCGTCGGGATCAACACGACACATCACGGTTGTAAGTGAATCGGGATCGGCAAACAATCCCTCGATCCCTTGCTCATCGAGAAACACTTCGTAATCGAAACCGAAGTTTCCGATGTACGCGCGACCGTGCTGATCAACAAGCAGATCGTTGGCATGCCAGGTGAAGTGATTGCCGAGATCGGCATGCGTCGACAGTTCGCTACCGTTCCATCGCATGAGCTTGCGATCGAGCATTGAGGTAACGAGCAAGTCACCATTGGGTAACCAGCCAAGGCCCGAAGGCTGCGATTCCACTTCAACAATGCGTTCGTCATTGCCATCAAGGTCGATGGCGTGCACCGCGTGGTCGTAGAAATCGGAATACCAAAGCCG
>CALEHQ010000002.1 GCA_937876315.1 uncultured Actinomycetes bacterium
CGCGACCGTTGGAGTTCACGACGTTCTTTGCGCAAGGCGGGCGAGCTTACCGACCGTTCTTTGAGGTATTTCAAACTGTCGAGGTGCTTGAGGCCTTCGGCAGTGAAATGTTCTGATGCAATCCGGAGTGTCTTCAGTTTCTTGCAGCGATCCGCGAGTAGGCGGAGTGATTCGTCCGTCAGATCTGGCGAATTCAACCAAAGCTCCTCCAAACCCGACAATCGCTTCGTGATTGTCGCGACGAACTTATCGGTGAACTGTCCATCGTGAATCACCAATTTACGAAGCGTCTTGGCGGCACTCAGATGATCGGCGCAGCCATCCGTGCAAATCGGTGCGTTGTCATACCCGTTGTCGGCATTGAATTCGAGGGTGTGAATCTTGGGAAGCAAGGCGACAAATCTGAGATCATCATCATTTATGCCGTCTTTGCACAGATGAACTTCCCGCAGGTTCTTCAATTGTCCCAGCTTCAGAAGTTCGCCTTCAATCGTGACGTATTCACAGTCTATTCCCGCGTATCCCATGGTGATTCGAGCGATACTGACAGAGCGAGACAGTTGATCGATATCTTGCGTAGTCAATTCCGTTCCGTAGTCAAACGCCACGCTTTCCGGCTTCCCGTTCTTGTACGACCAGTGCCCCTTCGAGATCGGCGGCTGAGAAAAGGCTACTTGCGGCGGCCCAAACATCGACAGCGAAGCCAGAATGATTGCGATGGTGACTTTCATCGAGAATCTCAGTTCAGTTTTGCGTTGCCCAATTGCAGAGCAGATAACGCCAAAGATCAAAGGCTCGCGGCCCTCGGGTCAGCAACCACCCACGACGATGCCCGCGAGTCCTTTGCATCGTGTGGTTATCTGTGGTGGGCCTTCTCAAGATAGCCGCCACGATTGGATCTGCTCCGGAAAACTTTCGCCGTGCGAATAGAGTTCGAGAGTTTGGGCAAGGCCCTCAACAAATAGCAGGACACTGCCGCCGCCTTCGCCTAGTTGCGGGCTCTCGATCACGGGCTCCGCCGGTCGAACGCGGACCCGCGGGAAGTCGGCTGGCACTTCAATCGCGGTGAACGAACCAACACCCGTGAACTCACGCTTGATCGGACGGGCCACCGCGAGCTGCTTGGCGACGGCAGGATCGTCGGCGTGGTCAGCGATCCACGTCAGCACCGCGCTTTCAAGAGGCGTGAATTCCATACAGATAACGACCTTGTTCAATCGGCGGCGACGGGAAAGACCAACCACACCGCTGGACCTGAACGCCGCTCGATTGCAACATTTTGTTATCTGTTTCGTCTTTGCTGTTTATCTCCCGAATGGACTCGCTCCGTTGAAGCCGGGGACCAGGCGTGCGTTAGTGAATGGATTATTGAGTTTCCACGTTCCCTCCAGGACGGGCTCGTCCGACGACAAGAGAAAAACGTTTCCAGATGCACCAGCAAATGAAGAGCGGCCAACAAAATGTAGCGAAACGAGCCTGCCATCACGAGTTGTGGTGACGCCGAAACGAATCACACCCTCGGCATCGACCGTTCCATGGACTTTTCGCTTTGGAGAAAGCCACGGCTCTTGTCCCAATGGTCGGGCAGGCCACTTGGCTACGCCATCTTCCGACGGATTGCCTAAGCCACCTTTCGCTTGTTTCGAGTCAGCTTCTTCTGCCTCGTCTTGATTCTCAGCGAGATCGTCGAGCACAACCAGAGTGAGCCGTTCTGATTTAGAGCGAACATTTACGTCGTGGAAGAAATTCCGGCGAGAGTCTTTCTCGTCGAATATTGCAATCAGCGAATGTTCTCCGGTCGCAATTCGGGCCTTGTCTTGCGCCCGCGACTCGGTGACAAAACAGAGGAGCAGAAGGGCGGTGGTCATGCGCAACATGTGACTCTCCAACTACGCAAAAATTCTGTTATGCGGCGCTATTCGTACCGGCCGGAACAGAAAGGCAGCACAGGCAATTCTCCGTCCCATTGTACGGGAATCTTTTTACCATCAACTGCATATTCTGGTCCGAGATAACCTGCGATTTCAACGTACCGGCCCGTCAACAAATTGTATTTGACCACCCACGTCCAGTGATTACCTGAGTGCATTCCACCGGCGTCATTGAATCGAATGTTGTAGGACGTTCCTCCAGGAGCGGTGATCGTGCCACCATCAACAGAGTAGCCAAGGTATGGAATGGGTTTAGCACCAGCCGGAACGAATTCTCGATAGACCCTCAATGAAGCGACGATGAAGATCGCGACCGCGACTATGAATTTCAAGACCGTTTTTGTGCGAGGTTTCATCGGCACATACTTCAAGCAGATAACGGCAAAGCTGATCAGCGGCGGACTACGGGCTCAGCCACACCGCTGGATGCAA
>CALEHQ010000003.1 GCA_937876315.1 uncultured Actinomycetes bacterium
GCGCGCTCGGAGGGACTCGAACCCCCAACCTTCTGATCCGTAGTCAGATGCTCTATCCAATTGAGCTACGAGCGCAGCAGGGAGATAGTACCGCCCACCTGGACCTTGGTGAAATCCGACGGCTGGTACCCTCGCCGGCAGGGGGATCAGAATGAAGCTCGAACATCCAGTCCCATTTGCAGGTCGTTGGCAGGCGAAGTGGATGTGGAATACCCGCCCGGCGCTGCAGCTCGATACGGCGACGCGCATGGTGCTCGCCGATCCGACCGACAAGGTGGCGATGTTCCGGCGCGAACTCGAACTCGATGCGGTGCCGGCATCGGCGCCTGCTCGCATTTGGGCTGATGGTCGTTACATCCTGCGGGTGAATGGCGCCGAAGTTGGGCGTGGTCCGGTGCGTAGCGATCCGAAGGCGGCGCATTACGACGTTGCCGATCTCGCGCCGTTTTTGGTCGAGGGTTCGAACGTCATCTCGATCATCGCCCGCCACTTTGGAACGGCAACGTCCTGGTGGATGCCGGCGCCGCCTACCTATTCAATGGGTGCGGGTTCAGTGGTGTTCGAAGCGCTGGTTGGCGATGAATGGTTGATTTCTGATCGTTCGTGGTCGTGTGCGCCGGTGTCGCCGTGGACGGCGGTGCCAGTTCCCGGCGATGTTGCGTGTTTGCCGCTCGAGTCGTTCGATGCGCGCGTATACGAGACCGGCTGGGACGTTCCCGGTTTCGATGCGAGCGGATGGAAGCACGCGTTTGAGATCACGCCATTTAGTACTGGGGGCCATGGCGATCCGCATCCGCCGAGCGAACCGTTTGGCATGTTGCGACCACCGGTGCGCACTGCGTTCCCCGGGGGGTTGGTGCACGAAGCGGTGTTGGTATCATCGTCGGAACACGTTGGATCGCCGTTAGGTGAGGACCCGGTACGCCAGGTGTTGAACGATGAAACCTGTGTGCGCGAAGCACGCGGTTCGGAACCATTCATGCTTCACCGGTTTGATCTCGGTCGTATTGCAGCAGGAACGTTGAGATTGCGCGTGACTGGGGTGGCAGAGGGAACGATCATTGACATCGCCGCGTCGGAACACGTTGACGCCGACGGATTCCTCGTCACGCTCGGCCAACACGCAGGGCTCCGTTATGTGTGTGCGGGTGATGGGGCAGCTGAGGGAGTCGAAGACTTCGAATCTCTCGACATCATCGGCACACGGTTTCTGCACGCGAGTGTGCGCGTGCCTGTGGGCGTCGCGCAGCCGAACATTGCGCTGTCGATTGCCGATAGGCATCGGCCTCGCCCCGCGGGCGCGTCGTTCGAATGCTCTGATCCATTGCTCAACGAGATTTTTGCGGTGGGTCTCCGCACAGTGGACTTGAGCGCGCTTGATGCCTATGTCGATTGCCCCACTCGCGAACAGCGCGCCTGGACGGGCGATTCAGTCGTGCACCAGATGGTCGACCTTGTGGCGAACCCCGATTGGTCGATGCCTATTTGGCATCCGCAGCTTGCAACCATGGCGCGCACCGACGGCATGTTGCACATGGCGGTGGCGTCGGACTTCGCCGACGACGATCGCACATTTGTTCCGGACTGGTCGCTCATGTGGGTGCATTCGGTCTGGAACTTGTATCGCTACACCGGTAATCGTGAAGTCGTTGCTGAACTTTTGCCGGTTGCTGAGCGCACGTTGCGCTGGTTCGAATCGTTTCTTGGTGATGACGGTTTGTTACGCGATGTCACCGGTTGGGTGCTCATCGACTGGGCCAGTTTCTACAGCCGAGGATGTTCATCAACGCTGAATGCCGTGTGGGCGAAAGCGCTTGAAGACTTTGCCGAAATGAGCGAATGGATTGGCAACAGCGGTTCGGCGGGGTGGGCTCGTAACCGTTACGAAGGCGTGCGCAACGCGTTCGATTTGTTCTGGGATGAAGACCGCGGCGTGTACATCGACCATGTGCTCGGCGGCGTTCCGCAACGTCCGGCCGCACAACATGGTGGAGCGGCGGCGCTGTGGGCGGGAATTGTGCCCGAGTCGCGCATCGATCGCGTGGCGTTAGGCCTCACCGATCGTTCGCGCCTCATCCGACATTCGTTCGTGATGGATCCCGTGACACCCACGGGCGGTTCGACCGGATACGGCTACATGCTCACCGGTTATCCCGAACCGGAATGGGATGTCGAAAACCAGATGGTCGAAGCCGAACCGTTCTTCCGGTTTGTGGTGCACGA
>CALEHQ010000004.1 GCA_937876315.1 uncultured Actinomycetes bacterium
TCCTCAGATGTGAACTCGTGCTCCCCGGTCATTGGGAATGAACTTACGGCGAGGGAGGGGGGACTGACGAAACGACAACGAAGAATGGTGGGGAATCAGCGCTGTTGCGCAGTGGCGGTCGCAGTCGCCAGCACGAGTTTGTCGTCCGGCGCTCCCGGGAGGGCGCGCGCGAAGAGATGTGGAACCCGCTTGGAAAGAGAGACCGTGACTGAACCGTCTTGGTTGATTGTGACATCGGGTCCCGAGGAGAGGTCGTCGAGGGTGCCCCTGGTGGCAAGGGCATCGACTGCGACGAGCCAAACCCTTGAGGGGTCAAGTTCGAAGCCCCTTCCGGATCGAAGCGCGGCTTCATCGAGGCCTGCGGTCGCAGCGTCGTTCGCGGCGTCAGTTGCGGCAGCCAAAAGATCTTGTTGTCCAGCGCGAACGGCGGTCAGGTCAACGGTGATCGCTGCTAGGACAAACATGATGAGTACCGCAACGGGCATGAGCATGAGCACCGTTCCGCTCTCGCCCCTTGCCCGTGGCTGAGAAACATTCAGCATTTGGCGTCTCCTGAAATCCCGCTTCGGAACGGATCGATCACTTCACTCGCCGATGCGACTGCAGCGAATCCTTGACCGAAGCCGCCAATGATCGGAACTCGAAGTGCATGGACTGGGTGACGAACAGTGACGGTGACTCGGTTGCATCGCGACCAACCACGTTCGCCTGTGTAGGAAATGGAAATCGAGGTAGCGCCGGCGCTCCGTCCATGGCCGGAAAAGGCTTGTGTCGCGGCTGACTCCGCACGGGACAGAGCTATCTCTTCATTCGGAGCTTCGACGAATGTACGGACGGCTTCACGTGCGGCACTTGTTGTTGAGAGTTTGGCATCAACAACACCCCATGCATTGGCGATGATGAGCATGGCGATGACGAAAGTGAGAATTCCGAATGGGATGACCTCAATGCCGCCGACTTGTCCTTGGTCGCCACGAACACGCAGACAGGTCATTGCATTTGCTCCACTCGGACCCGAACTGTTCGTTCAATTGGCGGGGCGCCATTTCCTCTCAAGCTGTCCCAGAGGAAACTGGGGGGACGGGCTCGAACTGTTACTGCGACGGTGTCCCAAGTGGTTGTTGACCAGTCGAGTTCGATCCGACTTCCGAACGAACCAAGTTGAGCGCGAATAGTTGATTCGGCGCGGGATCGAGCGTCTTCGGGGATTGGCGACTCGTCATGAGGTGTTCTTGCTCCCGCAACGAGTCGGGCTCCTTCGTAGACAGCACTTGTTGTTGCTGATCGCGCGTAGAGCGCAATCAGCGTCTGGGTTGCGAAAAGTAAGAGGGCGAGGAAGACGAGGAGTCCAGCGATTGTGGAAACAAGACCGGCCCCAGTTTCGGGGCCGAACCTCTGTGTGCAGCGCGCTCGAAGCCGGCTCACTCGGAGCCGATCTGCATGATCTTTTCGTTTGTCGTTGCTTCGGTTGCTTTCCACATTTGTTGGAAGCCGACCCACATCGCTGCACCGAGAAAAGCCATGATCAGCACCGCTATCGCCGCGGAAATCACGCCTTCTCCGTGATCGCCCTTGAATCGGCGACGTTTCGGTGACGGAGTGGTCGTGACGTTCTTGTCGGATCCTTTGTCGAGGTTCGGCCGCATTACTGCTCCTTGTTTGGTGGTTGGGAATTGGTTAGGTAGTGGTGAAAAGGCGGAGTGCTTCGGTGAACGGGACAGCGAGAAAAAGGAGACCAGGCACCAACGTCGCAACCGTGACGGGTATCCACACCTGTTGACCGCGCTTTTCGATGGTCTCAACTAGGTCTCGATGGATCTCGGAGCGAACAGCCCGAGCTTCTTGGGTAATCAGATGTCCGAGGTCGCCGGCATCGCGGTTCAACGCGAGGACACCAACGAGCCTTCCGACTGCAGGTACATCGGCGGTGGCGGCCCATTCTCGAAGCGCGGTGTTCTCATCGATTCCATGTTGAATACGGGTAAGGACTCGCTGGAGATCCTGTGCGACGGTTCCGGTTGAGCGTCTGGAAACGCGCTGAAGAGCGGCGCCGAGCGAGTAGCCCGCCGAGAGCATCATCCCGAGTTGTTCGCTGACAATCGGGAGTTCGAGGACGAGAGAGCGCTTCCAATCTCTTGAGCGTCGTGAGAGTTGGGATTCAACAAGGAGGAACGCAAGAGTCGGCGCTCCTGCGACAAGGAGAAGAAAGAAAAGAGTGGGAGGTCTGGTCGCGACTGCGAGGAGGGCCGCAGCGCACAGTGCAGCAGTAGCCCAGCCGAGTTGACGAAGCCGAAAGGCGGTGGAATCGAACGAGCTATGAATCCGCTCAAGGCGCATGCCGAGTTCTTCGTTGACCCCACAGAACTTTGCAACAGTTGCTCCGGCATCGCGGGCGAGTGGACCGAGAATTCGGAGGATTGCGTTGCTCTCGTCGGTTTCGGCACGATGTGAGAGGCCAAAGAGATAGGGCCGCACTCGTTCGGTGAGTGGAGGTCGTCGGAACCATCGAAACTGGCCAAGAAGCAGTGTGAGGCCGAGCCAGGCGAACAGCAGGGCAATGGCGATTGGCTGTTTCATTGTGCGAACACCCGATCTTCGGTTGGTAGGCGCAACATCCGACCGGCCCAGCGCCAGCAAATGGCCATGATGGCGAGAGCGCTAAGCACTGCAAGTTGCCCTAAAGGTGTGGTGTACGCGCTGCGTCCGTTTCCGACTGCGACTCCGGCGGCGGCCATGCCGAGAGGAACGAGCAGCACGAAGCGCCGAGCAAAGCGGACGCCGGACTGACGAGCTCGTACATCTTTGCGGTAGGCGACATCGTCACGTCGATCTTGTGCGAGATCTGCAAGTCGGCGATCAATTCCGGTTCCGCCGAGTTCGTGCGCGATGAGCAACGTCTCGCAGGTTGCATCGCAGGTGGAGTCGGCAAGTTGATCGCGCAGCACACGAAGGGTCTTGTCAAAATCGGTGGTGAGCATCCATTCGCGTTGTGCTGCGCTGAATGCGGGTCGCATGATCTCGGGACCAGCTTCGCCAACCTCGAAAAGTGCCTGCGGAAGCGAACGGCCCACTGAAGAGGTGAGGAGTCGAAGTTCCTCGATCATTCGTGGCCATGCGTCTTGCGCAATTGCGAGCCGATTCCGGCGACGCTGCCGATACGCCGCAAGAGGAAACGATGCTCCAAACATTCCCGCGGTGATTGCGGGAAGGGCTGCGCCGAAGAGCGCAAGAGCGATGAGGGCTCCAAGGAGGAACATTGAACTGATCGCGAGGATGAACTCGCCTAGGGCAACAGATCCGAGACCGGCTTGCGTCATCCATTCGGCACTGGAGCGTCGGTTTCGCTTCGACTCAGAACTTTTAGGGGCTGGGCCGACGCCGGACCAACCAAGGATGCGAGCGGTATAGAGGAGGTGGACCCCATAACCAGTTATCGACGCAAGGAGAAGCGCAGTCATTGGAGAACCAATCCGAGATCGCTGCCCGATGATGCGAATGTGTTCGAGAGACGCTGGGGGACCAGGCCTGTCCAAAGAAGCGGTTGAGAGGGTGATTGACGGGTGTAGAGATCGGTGACGGTGAATGCTCCGCTTGATCCGTCAACAAGTTGTTCCTCAACGGCGATGATTTCGCTTACCTGAGGACCGTTTGGAGTTCGTTGACTGAATATCACCAGGTCAATGGCGTCGGAGACAAGAGTCGTAAGCGCTCCGTGAGGGAGTGAACCTGCATCGGAAAGTTCGGCGAGAAACCTCAATCGAGACAGCGCACCTCGAGCGTTTGCAGAGTGAATCGTCGTGTAGCCCTTGATGCCCGATGACAATGTGAGTAGGAGTGGAAGTGCTTCTCTGTCGCGGACCTCTCCAACGACAGCCACATCGGGCGCCATGCGTAGAAACCCGGCCACGAGGCGGCGGAGATCGACAGCAGGTCGATCAGTACGGGCGGCGCGCGTTTGCATGCTAGCGACATTTGGGAGTGGCGCATCGACCTCGAAGACTTCCTCGGCAATCACAACACGTTTGGAAGGGTCGAGTTCGCCCAAACAGCATGACAAGAGGGTGGTCTTTCCGGATCCGGGTGCACCGGCAAAGAGCGCTGTTGTGCCGCATCGAATCGCCGCAGCAAGGAAGGATGCTGCGCCATTGCTCAGCGTGTCGGTGGAAACAAGTTGATCGAGTCGGGTGAATGGCACGCCGGTGAAACGGCGGATATTGACCATGAGGTGACCACCCCGAGCAAGGTCGCCGTGGACGATGTGGAGTCGTGAGCCATCGTCAAGCTGAGCATCTTGAAGACCTTCGGTGGCATCGAGTTTGCGATGGCTCGTCGAAGAGTCATCCAGAAGTTTGGTGAGCGTGCGGATGACATGCTCGTCGTCGTGGAACGTTTCGTGGTGGTATCCGCTTGATCCACGATGGCGCTTTACGAAGATTTCGGTGGGAGCGTTAATTTCGACTTCCCAAACGTCAGCATCGTTGAGAAGTTCAGTCAGCGGGCCGTAGAGGACCAGGTTTTGCCATGCGCGAGCAGCGAGAGTTTCCGGATTGGTAATGACAAGCGTTCTGCGGCCGCGCCGAACATCGTCATCCCAGCGCCGCAGCTCATCATCGATGAGGGCGCGTAACTGTTCGTGTCCGCCAGGATTTGAGAGATCGATGGCGGCTTCCTTGGCACGAGTTTGGACCGCCATCTCGATGTCGAGAAGTGGGGTAGTTCTCATGCAGTCCTCCCAAGGTGTCCGGGAATGATGGCAATCGGTGCGGGGTGAAACGACGGTCGGGGTTGGCGTGGTTCCATCTGCAGAAGGCGCTCGGAGACCGCGGCGTTTATAGAGCCGAACGCCGATCGTGGGGGTGGAGTTCCGTCGTGAAGGAATGGTTCGAGATCACGACGTAGCGGAACCATCACTGGTGTTGGTAGCGAATGTGATGGAACGGACTCATCGAAGAGATGCAGAATCGATCGTGCGAGTTCAGATCGATGTCGGGTGGAACGCGGCGCTCCGAGGATGACGAGAAGAATTCGTTCGGTCTCGACGCCAAGTTCAGCGAGTTCGCGCAGGGCATGTAGCGCTCGACTCAGGCCGGTGATCCCGGCTCGAGCGGTGAGGACAACAAGATCGGCGTTTCTTGCGAGTTCCCGAGCGAGCAAATTGCGATCTTCGATATCGATCGATCCGGTTTCAGATTCGCCCTCGAAGTCGGCATCGGAGTCGGCCACGACAAACTCGAACGAGCGATGGATCGATGCCAATGCAGCCAAGGTGGTACGGCGGCGGAGAGTCGACCAATCGCGATGTCGACGCAGACCGGGGAGGATGTCGTATCCGTGTCGAGGGCTAAACCAAAAGAGATCTCGGACCTCGTCGTCGGTTGGATTCGCAGTGCGATGGAGGTCAACAAGTTCTTGGAGTCCGGGGACAACATCGCCTAGATCATGGAGAAGGGCTTGATCTGCATTGAGGCTCGCATCAACGAGGCCGACTCGAGTTAGGAGCGACTCGTGGCGTGGCAAGGGTTGCGCAGCGAGGTGCGATGCGATCGCCATAGCGGTTGTGGATGTCCCTGATCCGCCTGGACCGAGAACTGCGATGAGGCGCCCAGTTGGAGACGAGTCAACAGAGGTTTCATGCGTGGCGATTTGTGATCGGTGATCGACCCCAATCGCATGAGCACGAAGAACAGCGAGGAGTTGGTGCGGTGTGACCGGTTGGCTCAAGGTCTCGGCGGCGCCGAGTGCCAGCCAATCGCGTCGAGGGGTGGAATCGGTGATGAGGATCGGAACGCACCCTGCATCTCGGGCAGTTTCGATGACGTCGCGGTCGACTCCGGTGCAGTCCTCACCAAGCAGTACGGCGGAGAATCGACGATCAGAATGAAGGCGTGAACGAACTTCATCGACCGAGACGCATCGAATGAATTCAATTGGTAGCGTCGACGAATTCGCCCAACGTCCGATATCGGTTAACCACGTTGTGCGGGGACGGGCTACGCCTAATACGACAAAGTGCTCTTCGCTCATCATCGACCTGCTGCTGAACGAGCGAGTGGGCCTGTTACCGCTGATCGAGTGCCAACAGTTTCGCCGGCAAGGGTGGATCTCACCACGGTGATTGATGCAACTTGCGCGGCGTGAACCGCCTCGAGCAACTGATCAGGAGATGTGAGGGCGAGAGTGACGATGAGTTTCCCTGAGGATCCGAGACTCCCTGATTTCGCGTCAGTGGCGCGAATGACGTTTGCGTCACGTGCGAGAACAGTGGTGGTCGCGTCGCTCCCGGAACCGTACGTGGCCAAGACGTCAACTCGCTCGCCTGGTCGGAGGTCGCCATTAAGTGCTCTCTCTCGGTCGACTGGAAAAGAGAATTGGCGTGTTGGCTCTGTTGGTCCTCCGGTGAGCACGGCACTGCGTTGGACCAGCTCGCCCTCTCCGATTGGAGCCAGCGCCACAGACCCCGCCAACGCATCAACCGAGGGAAACGTGCGGAGTAACTCAGCGGTGCGCGTATCGACAGATGCGGTGGCAAGCGTTGAGCTGTCGAGTCGTTCCCCGGCCACAAGCGCTCGGCGCGATATGACGACAGATTGTTGTGAAGAGGCGCCTGCTCCGGAGACAGTGAGATATGCGGCGAGAGCGGCAGCGCTTACAAGGAGACCTCCGACAATTGTTCGAGTATTTGGTTTCCCCGGGACTCGGATGTTCAATCGACGAAGCGTCGCTGGTGGAGTGTTTGACTGCGCTCCGGGGGATGTTGTGTGGGAACGACGCATTTCGTTTGCTCTCCGGTCCTGTCACTTGTGATGGGGGCCGCACGGTACGGAGAACGATGTTCGGTGGGAAGAGGCCGCGTGGCCCATTTCTTCAAGGTGACGATTCGCGTACCTTGACGAGCCTGATGAATGAAACGATCGACTGGATGAGCACCGCCGATGCAGCGGACTATCTCGGGGTGCAGTCGCGCACTCTGTACCGATTCATCGATGAGGGTCGCCTCCCGGCCTACCGCTTTGGCCGCGTCATCCGACTGAAGCGCAACGATGTCGACGATTTCGTTCAGTCGTGTCGAATTGAACCAGGAACGCTGATCGACACTTCATCAATTGCGTCAACAACTGCGTAGAAAACGCCGTTGTCGGGAGTGCTGAGCGTAAGCAATGAGCGGCTGAGGCTTCGTACGTTCCCTGAAATGAGATCATTGCTGATCGCCACCGAGAGTCGATCGTCGCGATCGATTCGTGATGCCAAAAAGGTGGGCCATGAGTGCGAAGTCTGAGGTGCACCGTCGCCATCAAGCTGTAGACGGGTAGCGCTCCGTACCGACGAAATTGAGGATGTACGAATAAGTGAGGTGGCTGATGAACTTGCGGCGAGCTCAATTCCCCCGGGCCCCACGGTGAGAATCGTTCCGCGGCGTTCGCTTCCATTTTTTGTTGTGAGCGTCACAAATGCATTGCATTCGGCGAGGTTGGCTAAGAGTCCGATCAGCGATGCGTCCTCGCCTCGGTGCCGGTGGAGCGCACCGAATCCTGCGCGAGATCGGGAGGAATCAGCGCTGCGGGCGGAGTCGAGGAGCTGGCGGAGGGCGGGATCGGTAACGGCGTCCACCTCCCGATGATGCAGGATCGACCTCCGTGGGGGATGAGCCGTCTGGCCCTTCTAGGATTACGAGTCAGATGCCCAGCACAACCGTCAACGTCCATGTTCCCGGCAACCACCTGATGACCGGCCTTCTCGGTCAGCGTGATGAGTTGCTTCTACTTATTGAAGATGCCTTTCCCGAGGCCGACGTTCACGTGCGCGGCAACGAGATCACGGTCTCTGGCGACCAAGCCGGAACGGTTGGCAAGTTGTTTGAGGAACTTGTCGTTCTTCTTCAGCAGGGTCAGGTTCTTGAGCCCGTGTCGGTTCGCCGCAGTATTGAAATGGTGAAAGCCGACGAGCGTCCGAGTGAAGTGCTCACGACCGATGTGTTGCGCAGTGCTCGTGGTCGAATGGTGCGCCCCAAGACCAGCGGACAAAAGCGATACATCGACGCCATCCGCAAGAACATCGTTACCTTCGGCGTTGGTCCTGCTGGTACCGGTAAGAGCTGGCTTGCCGTTGCAATGGCCGTGCAAGCGCTTCAGGCCAAAGAAGTAGATCGCATCATCCTCACTCGTCCTGCTGTTGAGGCGGGGGAGCGTCTGGGTTTCTTGCCGGGCGACATGATGGCCAAGGTTGATCCGTACCTTCGACCCTTGTATGACGCGCTCTACGACATGCTCGATGCCGAAGGTGCGCAGCGCATGTTGGAACGAGGAACGGTCGAAGTTGCGCCGCTTGCATTCATGCGAGGTCGCACACTGAACGGTTCATTCATCATTCTTGATGAAGCGCAGAACACCACACCGGAACAGATGAAGATGTTCCTCACTCGAATCGGATTCGGTTCGAAGGTTGTGGTCACCGGCGATACCACCCAGATCGATTTGCAGGGCGGCCGAAGTGGTTTGCTCGAACTTGAACCAATCCTTTCCAGTATCGATGGACTCGAATGGGTGAAGCTCACCGCTGGCGATGTTGTTCGTCATCGCATTGTGCAGGACATCGTGAGCGCGTACGAGAACGCACCGAAGCCTTGAACGAGCCTCCTCGTCGTCGCCGTTTGAAGCGACGCGGCCCTGCCGACGGCGTCGTCACCGTCTTCGTTTCCGATGAACAGGCGGCATTGCCGATCGTGGTCGAGAAGTGGCAGCAACTCGCGTTGGCGGTGTTGGCCGATGAAGGCGTTGAAGGCGAAGCCGAACTTTCTGTGATGTTTGTGGACGAGGGAACCATTGGTGATCTCAACAAACGTTTTATGGAAGTCGATGGCCCGACAGATGTGCTGTCCTTTCCAATCGATGGCGATCCCAATGAGCCTGGTCGTTGGCCCGACGCAGGTGGCCCGGGACCTGATCGCATCGAGAACGATCCTGAAGATCTTCCGCTTCTGCTTGGTGACGTTGTGATTTGTCCCTTGGTCGCGGAACGGAACGCACCTACCCACGCCGGTTCGTTTGACGACGAAGTCGCGCTGTTAGTGGTGCACGGCATCTTGCATCTGCTCGGTATGGATCATGCCGAAGAAGCTGAACGTCTCGAGATGCAATCGCGAGAACGAGAACTGTTAGCGGCACACTATGGTTCCCTTGCTGCCGATCCATGGACATGAGTCAGGAGTAAGCGACGATGAACGTGGTTGCGGTGACATTCACGACAGCTGATGCATGGATGACGTTTGTGATCGTGGTTTTGCTGATGGCCTCAGTTTTCTTGTCACTGGCCGAAACAGCACTGACGCGAATATCGGTTTCAAAAGCACAGGCGATTTCCGAAAAGGGAGGCCTTGGGTCGAAGCGAATTTTGCGACTTGTTACCCACCCAGAGGAATTTCTCAACGTCGTTCTCTTGGTGGTGCTTGTTTGTCAGTTGGTCCAAGCCACTCTGGTCGGTCTGGTAGCCGACAGTCTCTTTGGTGCTTGGGGACTCGTACTCGCCACATTTGTGAATGTGGTCGTCGTGTTCGTCGTCGCAGAGGCCATTCCGAAAACTTGGGCGGTTCAGCACACTGAACGTGCATCCCGTATTGCCACGCCCTTTGTGTGGTGGATGACTCGATTCTGGCCGTTCAAACTGATAGCGAGAGCTCTCATCGGGCTCACCAACGTGATTATTCCGGGAAAGGGTCTGAAACAAGGCCCGTTCGTCTCGGAAGCTGAAATCCTTGCCCTGGCCGATCAGGCGGTGTCTGCAGACGTTCTTGAAGAAGAAGAACGTGAACTCATCGTGCAGGTCATCGAATTCGGCGACACGATCTGCCGTGAGGTGATGGTGCCTCGGCCAGACATGCTGGCCTTATCCAACACTCTGACCGTTGCCGAAGTTCTTGAAGCGGCTCTCGCCGCCGGACGAAGCCGAGTGCCGGTCTATGGCGAAGGTATCGATGACGTTACGGGTATTGCCTATGTGAAGGACTTGGTGCGTGCCTCGCGTGCCGGTCGAGATGCCGTTGGGGTGATTCGATTTGCCCGGCGCGCGTATTTCGTACCCGAGACAAAGCGTATTTCCGAATTGCTGGCGGAAATGAAAGTTCGCAAAGCCCATATGGCCGTGGTGATCGACGAATACGGCGGCACCGCAGGATTGATCACTCTTGAAGATCTCATTGAAGAACTTATCGGCGAGATTGTTGATGAGTTTGATCGCGAAGATGTAATGGTCGAACGACTTCCGGGTGGCGATCTGCGCGTGCAGGCCCGCATGTCGATTGACGAAGTGAGTTCGCTTGTGGGTGCGGAATTCCCCGAAGGCGATTGGGACACAATTGGCGGTCTCATGTTCCACTTGCTCGGGCACGTACCCTCCGAAGGCGAAAGTACAACAGAAGGCGAGTTCCGTCTTCGAGCAGAACAGGTGAAGGGACGGCGTATCGGCATGGTGAGGATCGAACGGCTGCCTCAGTGAAGTCCGGATTTGTCTCCATTGTCGGCCGGCCCAATGTGGGCAAGTCGACACTTCTGAACGCCATCCTCGGCCAGAAGGTGGCGATCACCTCAGATAAACCGCAAACCACTCGATCGCAGATTCGTGGCGTATTGAACCGTCCCGAAACGCAGATCGTGTTCGTCGATACCCCCGGCATCCATCGACCGCGCACATTGTTGGGCGAACGACTGAACAAGACCGCCTCAGAAATGACGAGCGGCGTCGATGTTGTCTGTCTCGTGGTTGATGCGACCGCACCGATCGGTCCGGGCGACCGATTTGTTGCCGAGAAAGTTCCGGCGAACGCAATCGTTGTAGTGAACAAGACCGATATCGCTTCCCCCGATGATGTAATTGCGCAGTTGGCACGCGCCGCCGAACAGATCGACGTGTCGGCCTACTTTCCGGTCTCCGCTGTTACGGGGCTAGGCGTCGACAAGTTGGTCGCTGAGATTGTCTCTCGGCTTCCCGAAGGGCCGCTTTGGTATCCCGATGACATGGTCACCGACGTTCCCGAAGCGTTTTGGGTGGCCGAATTGGTTCGAGAGCAGTTACTTGCCGTGACCAACGATGAACTTCCTCATTCGATTGCGACTCGCGTTGTTGAATGGGAATGGCCCCGCATTCGTTGCGAAATCCTCGTTGAACGCGAATCGCAAAAGGGAATCGTGATCGGCCACAAGGGCTCGGTGCTCAAGCAGGTCGGTATCGCTGTCCGCGAACAGTTGCCCGAAGGCGCGTATCTGGAACTCTTCGTAAAGGTCGACAAGGACTGGCAGCGCAAAGCCGGTGCCCTCGACCGTTTGGGATTCTGAGACGCCTTAACTCTCTTGGTTGAGAGCTTTCAGGAACTCTTCGACCTCGGCCCGATTCTTCGTTCGCTTCATTGGCGGCAGGGAGTTGACAAAGTCCCAGCGGTAACTGGCCTTGGCCATGCGGGGGTCGAATACTGCAACCACGCCTTTGTCGCTCGTGCTGCGAATCAGACGGCCAGCACCCTGGGCGAGAAGCGTTGTCGCTCGAGGAATATCGACGACCTTGAATGCATCGGCCCGTGCTCGCTCGCGGCGCGCTTGCAGCAGTGGGTCGTCGGGGCGGGGGAAGGGAAGGCGGTCGATGGTAACGAGGCTGAGAGTTGCGCCTGGCACATCGACGCCTTGCCAGAACCCCATCGTTGCGAACAGACACGATGCTGGGTCTTCGGTGAATCGTTCGATGAGAGCGGGCTTTGGATAATCGTCTTGGCCGAGGATGGGAACGTCAATGCGTTCGCGCAATGCTTCGACCGCAATATTCAAGGCTCGATAACTGGTGAACAGCGCCATGGTTCGGCCGCCGGCAGCGGTTATAAGTGCCTCGAGTTCATCGTGCATCGCTTCATCGAAGGTTGCACTACGCGGATCGGGCATATGCGCTGCGCAATAGAGAAGTGCCTGTTCGGGGTAGTGAAATGGGCTTTCAACATCGACGCGTTCGAATCGCGTCTCAGGAATGCCGAGTTGAACTGGAATCGCAAGTGGAAGTGTTGCGCTGGTGAGCACGGCAGTGGTTTGCGTCCACAGCGTTTCGTCAAGCAGCTCGCCAACATCGATCGGTGCGATGCGGAGTACCGGAAACTCTTCGCTGCCTTCGATCCACGCGACTTCACTGACGCGGATTTCCTGACACGAGTTGATGTCATCGATAAGTGATGTCGCAGCCTGCATGGCCCGCTGTTTACGAGCAGTGACATCGCCTTTGCTTTCGTCGGGAATGGCCCGAAGCGCGGTCATGGCTTTGTCGATGCGTGCTCGTGCAAGCGTGAGGATTCTCGCTGGTTCGCCGTCGAGTTGTCCGCGAATACGTCGACCTCGTTCTTCGGTAAGCGAGTCGCGCCACATTGATCCGAGTTCGTCAACATCGCGCACGATGTCGGGGTCGGCGATGATCGCAGCAACGTTGCGAGCAAGAGCAGTGAATCGTCCGGCAGTTATTTCGACGCCTGAAGTTGCCGCAACGATGTCTTCAAGTTGGTGCGCTTCATCGATGATGACAACTTCGTGTTCGGGAAGAACGGCACCGTGCGTAGCGAGGTGCAATCCGTACAAGTGGAGGTTGACGACCACAACGTCGGCCTCAGAAGCGGCGCGACGAGCACGTTCGGTAAAGCAGTCGTCACCTTTTGGGCACTTCGACGCGCCCGGGCATTCGCGCGGTCCAACGCTTACCGCCGCCCAGGCTCGTGGTGAAGGTTCAATGGTGAGTTCTGAGCGATCGCCCGTGGGTGAAGTCGTCGACCACCTTGCCAACGCTGCGATTTCTTCCGATGGCGGTTTCGGTCCACCAATTTCGAGCGCGAGCTGTTCGGTCCCATCGGCTTCGAGTTCTCGCACCCTCTGTAAGCAGATGTAGTTGGACCGTCCCTTTAGGACGGCGAAGGTAAAGGGGTGATCAAGGTGTTCGGCGAGAAACGGCAGATCTTTGGTTGCGAGCTGGTCTTGAAGCGTCTTGGTTGCTGTAGCGACGACGACGCGGCGACCCGAAATGATGCAGGGCACGAGGTAGGCGAACGTCTTTCCCGTGCCGGTTCCGGCTTCGACCACGAGATGGTCGCCCTCGACGATTGAACGGGCGACAGCCTCGGCCATTTCGATCTGTCCGGCTCGTTGCTCGCCAGTGGGCAGTTGGGCCGTGATCTGTTCAAGGGCCTGACGGGTGTTGGCGACAAGTCGGTCAGCGGCACCCATGAGACGACGATGGTACCGGCGGCATCGCAGGTCGGCGGTAACGTCGCATAGGTGGACATCCCCGGTATCGACCCATCACGCGTCCCCGCGCACATTGCGGCGGTAATGGATGGCAACGGGCGCTGGGCAACAAGCCGAGGTCTGAAGCGCACCGATGGACACGCCGCTGGCGAAGAAGCGCTGTTTGACACCGTCGAGGGCGCACTCGATCTCGGTGTGAAATGGCTCACGGTCTATGCGTTTTCCACTGAGAACTGGCGTCGGCCTGCCGACGAGGTTCGGTTCTTGATGGGCTTCAACGAATCGCTGCTCGTGCGCCGTCGCGACGAACTCAACGACAGGGGCGTGCGTATGCGCTTTATTGGTCGTCGGGATTGGCGGGTGCCAAAGCGTCTGATTCGTCGCATGGATGAATCGATTGAACTCACAAAGAAGAACCGCAGGCTCACTTTCACCGTTGCGTTCAACTATGGCGGCCGGGCCGAAATCGTCGACGCCGTCAAGATGTTGGTGGCCGAAGGGGTACCCGCCGACAAGATCGACGAAAAAGCAATTGCCAAGCGCCTCTACGACCCCGAAATGCCCGATCCCGATCTGGTTGTGCGCACCTCAGGTGAATTCCGAACCTCAAACTTCCTTATGTGGGAAGCGGCCTATAGCGAACTGGTCTTTACCGACACACTGTGGCCCGACTTTCGTCGCGAGAATCTCTTCGATGCCGTTCGTGAATACCAAGCGCGCGACCGTCGATTCGGTGGCCTGAGCCCCGAAGCCTGATCGGTCCGCCACATGGGGAAGGGCACGATCCATCGCGACGAAGGGATTGTGCTGCGCACTTACAAACTAGGTGAAGCCGATCGCATCGTCGTCTTTCTGACCAAGGCGCGCGGCAAAGTGCGCGCAGTGGCCAAAGGCGTGCGCAAAACGAAATCAAAGTTCGGGTCCAGGCTCGAACCAATGAGCCATTGCGTGCTGCAGTTTTACGAAGGACGCGAACTCGACATCGTCACCCAAGCCGAAAGCATCGATAACTTTCGGGCAGTGCGCGAAGACCTTGATCGCATCGGCCGAGGCGTCTCAATGCTCGAAGTCGCCGACCAACTCGCACAAGAGGGCGAGGTCAACCCGCAGCTCTATCGCATGCTGCTCGGTGCATTGCGAACGCTCGAGACATCAACCTCGCCATTAGTGACTCCGGCGTTCTATTGGAAGGTGTTGGCCCTCGAGGGCTATCGCCCCGAAGTCGAGGCCTGTGTGCAGTGCGGTGCAGACGACACCCCGCTTGTTGCGTTCGATGTCGAAAGCGGGGGTCTGTTGTGTCGTACCTGCCGGCGCGGCACTCCCGTATCGGCAGATGCCGTTGTGATGATGCGGCAAATCCTGGGCGGGGGACTCAACGATGCGCTGGTCGCCGGGGAATCGCCCGATGCTGCTGCGGTGGTTCACGAGGTCGATCAACTGGCAACCCGTGCGGTGGAACACCACCTTGAGCGCCGCCTCCGATCGGTGAACGTGCTCGATCACTGATGGCAAGTAGGTGGGTGAGGCGCATGTCGCTACCCGCCCCTGATACCTTCGCCCCTTCGAAGGCCGCATCACTCGGGGGACGAAATGACCAGCACGACCACCGCACAATCCGGAACAAGTCCACGACCGCTCGAAGGACTCCGCGTTGTCGACCTCACCGTCATTAATGGCGAGTTGTGTCCGAGACTGCTTTGCGATCTCGGCGCCGAGGTCATCAAGGTCGAACCACCCGAGGGTTCGGCAGCTCGTTCATGGGCTCCAGTTCGTAAGGGTGTCTCGTTGTCATTTGCGGTGAACAACGCCGGCAAGCTCGGTATTGCCCTTGATCTCACCACCGCCGACGACCTTGCCAAACTTCATGAACTGCTTGACCATGCCGATGTCGTGGTCACCTCCAGTCCCGAGGTTGCACCCGGTCTGTCTGTCCAGATGGTGGCCGAGAATCATCCGCACCTTGTCGTTGCTGCGCTCACGCCTTATGGCCTGACTGGTCCGTGGTCTGGTCGAGTTGTCACCGACGGGGTTCTGTCCGCAACTGGTGGCATGACCTTTAAAGCGGGAACGCTTGATCGCGAACCCTTGCCTGCTCCGAGTCAGTTCAGTAATGACGTTGCTGCCTCTGTAGCTACATGGGCAGTCATGTGCGCATTGTGGCAGCGCGAGCAGACCGGCGCCGGCCAGTTGCTCGATGTTTCGCTCAACGAGTCTCTCTTGCAATGTGCCGATTGGTCGCTTCCGAACTACACGGCCCGTGTGCTTGCAGGTAACGACTTTCCTGAATTCCGAGCCGGTTCTGGTCCGGTCTATCCAATCTTCAAATGTCGCGACGGCTATGTCCGCCTCATCGTGCTGAGTCCTCCGCAATGGCGCGAAATGCGTGCGTGGTTGGGTGAGCCTGAGTATTTGCAGGATGAGGAATACGACACGTTCCCCGGTCGATTCGCCATTGCCGACGCAATTCTCAATCCGCTTTATGAAGAACTCTTCGCTGAACTTTCGGTCGAGGAAGTTTCAGCAAAAGCCCAAGAACGCGGCATTGTTTGCACGCCGGTCTACGACGCACCTCGCGCACTCTCGAACGAACACTTCACCTCCCGTGGAACTTTCCAGTCGATGGAGGTTGCCCCTGGCGTAACTGCTCAGATGCCATCGGGATATTTCGAATTCAACGGAAATCGTGTTGGTCCGAAGACTCCTCCGCCCGCAGTTGGCCAGCACAATGACCAGGTCTTTGCATCGCTCGGCGAAAAGCGCACGGCATCGACACGACCAGCTGCGTCGCTTCCCCTGTCTGGTCTTCGAGTCATGGACTTCGGCCAAGGAGCGGTGGGCGTCGAAGCCGGCCGGCTCTTCGGTGCCTATGGCGCAGATGTCATAAAGATCGAAACTCGTTCGCATTACGACTTCATTCGTGTCGTCACCGGAACCGAGATGGGACCTTCATTCGCATCGTCAAGCCGTTCAAAGCGAGCACTTGGTGTGAATGCGAAGTTCCCCGAAGGTCGCCAGCTCCTTCTCGACCTTGTGAAGGAGTCCGACGTTGTCATAGAGAACGTCACGACCGGAGCGATGGACGCACTTGGAATCGGATACTCCGACCTCTCTGGGGCAAACCCCGGCGTTGCGATGGTGGCAAGCCAACTCATGGGTTCTCGTGGCGTGTGGGCGCATTGGCGTGGCTACGGTCCGAGCACCCAAGCTCCAGGCGGACTTTCGTTCTTGTGGTCATATGAAAACGAAGAGGAGCCGGCCGGTACTGCATCAATTTTCCCCGATCATTTCGTCGGTCGTCTTTCGGCATGTGGCGCGTTAGCAACGCTCATCGGCCGCTCGCGCGGAACTGTCGCTGGTGGCCTTGTTGAGATCGCTCAGTGCGAAGCGGTCGTTGGCTCGATTGCCGATCTGCTGGCGGCGGAATCGGTTGAGCCGGGTTCGGTCCGCCCCAAGGGCGTGCATACCGAGCAGGCCGCACCCGGAGCGATGTATCGCTGTGCGCCCGAGATCGATGCAACGGGCAACGAGAACGGCGAGATGTGGGTTGCGATCAACTGTCGTGACGATGCCGACTGGGCAGCGCTCTGTGAGGTCATTGGTCAGCCTGAACTCGCTACCGATGCGCGTTACGCGACATTTGCGAAGCGTGCCTCGGCTGCTGGCGAACTCGACGCACTTCTCGGTGAATGGACGATCTCGCGCAATCGATTCGACGTCACTGATGCATGCCAAGAGGTCGGAGTTCCTGCTGGCCCAATGCTCACTTCTCCAGACCTCCTCGCAAACGATCATGTCAAGGAGCGCGGATTCCTGGTTGAAATCGACCAACCGGGCGTCGGAACGTTCGTCTTCGAAGGCAAAGGCTTCCTCGCTAGTGGGATGACCGAACCAGTGGAAACGCCTGCCCCATGGCTCGGTGAACACAGCGTCGAGATCTGTCGCGATCTCCTCGGACGTGACGATGCAGCCATCGAAGACTTGATCGCACGCGGCATCGTGGAAGTGACACCTCCTGCTGGCAAGTAACCTCACCGGCTATGCCAGTTGAGTCATCGGTACCCAATGACGTCTCCTTGATGGAGAAGGTCGTCAATCTGTCCAAGCGTCGCGGCTTTGTGTTTCCCTCAGCCGAGATCTACGGCGGGTTTCGTTCCACCTATGACTACGGCCCCATCGGGGTGCAACTGCTTCGAAACGTGAAAGACGCCTGGTGGCGTTCCATGGTTCAGATGCGCGACGACGTTGTCGGTCTCGACGCGTCGATCCTCTCGCCGCCCGCGGTCTGGGAGGCATCGGGTCATCTCAAGAACTTCACCGATCCTCTTGTCGACTGCCGTAAATGCCATGAGCGTTTCCGTGAGGACCAACTTGTCGACCCCACGACCTGTCCGTCGTGTGGAGAGAAGGACTCGTTCACTGAGGCCCGAAACTTCAACCTGATGTTCAAGACACATGCCGGCCCCGTCGAATCCGATGCGGCAGTGGCGTACCTGCGTCCTGAAACTGCGCAGGGCATGTTCATCAATTTCTCGAATGTTCTTCAGACGAGTCGCAAGAAGCCGCCATTCGGTATTGCTCAGATCGGAAAGTCGTTCCGTAACGAGATCACGCCGGGCAACTTTGTCTTCCGCACCCGTGAGTTCGAACAAATGGAACTTGAGTTCTTTGTTCCGCCCGAAGATGCGCAGAAGTGGTACGAGTACTGGTGCGCCGAGCGTTATCGCTGGTACATCGACCTCGGAATCCCCGAGAGCCGCCTTCGTATGCGTCCTCACGATGCCGACGAACTCAGTCACTATTCATCGGGCACCTCCGATGTTGAGTTCCTTTTCCCTTGGGGTTGGGGCGAGCTTGAGGGTGTCGCCAATCGTGGCGATTACGACCTCACTCAGCACGCCACCCATTCGGGCGAAAAGCTTGAGTACTTCGATCAAAGCGCGAATATCCGATATCGCCCGCATGTCATCGAACCTGCGGCCGGTGCCACTCGGACGATGATGGCGTTCTTGCTCGCCTCCTACGACGAAGAAGACGTTCGCGGTGAAGTTCGCACGGTGTTGCGTCTGCATCCACGTCTCGCTCCTTACAAGGTGGCGGTTCTTCCGCTTTCGAAGAAGGACGACCTGACACCAGTGGGCCGTGAGGTGCTGGGAATGCTTCAGCCCCTCATGATGTGCGATTACGACGAAACCCAGACCATTGGTCGGCGCTATCGCCGTCAGGATGAACTAGGCACTCCGTTCTGCGTCACGGTCGATTTCGACACCCTTGAGGACCACGCGGTCACCGTGCGTGAACGAGATTCCATGGAACAAGAGCGCATCGCCATCGCCGATCTTCCCGGGTATCTGTTGCCCCGGTTGGTCTGACCATTCTCGCTGCTACCGTCCGGCCCGGAGGCATACATGGGCATTCAGGACGATGACATCGCAGCGGTACGGAATGCCACTGACATTGTCGCGGTCATCTCCGAGCATGTTCAGCTGAAACGAGTTGGTCGCCGGTGGCAGGGTTTGTGCCCATTTCACCAGGAGAAGTCCGGTTCGTTCTCGGTCAATGCCGAGGAGAAGCTCTATTACTGCTTCGGGTGTGGCGCGAAAGGCGACGTCATCACCTTTGTCCGCGAGGTTGAGCATCTCGACTTTGTCGGAGCGGTTGAAAAGCTCGCGGTGAAATCTGGCGTCACGCTTCGTTATACCGACGAAGGTCAGAACGAAGGGCGCAAGCGTCGCACCAAGTTGCTCGATGCCGTTTCGAAAGCGAGCGACTGGTATCACGACCGATTGCTTTCATCGCCCGATGCAGCAGCGGCGCGTGGCTATCTGCGTTCTCGTGGACTCGATGGCGACGATGTTCGAAACTTCGGTATCGGATGGGCACCCGAGGGTTGGGACGAACTTGCTCGTGCAATCAGAGTTCCCGACGATGTCTTCGTTGAAGCCGGTTTGGGTTTCATCAATAGTCGGAATCGTCCGACCGACGCGTTTCGCGGGCGCATCATGTTTCCCATTCACGATGTTGCCGGAGCAAACGTTGGTTTCGGTGGGCGCATCATGCCCGGTGTCGACGGAGCGAAATACAAGAACTCTGTTGATAGCGCGATCTACAGCAAGTCAAAGTTGCTCTACGGCCTGCACATGGCGAAGGCCGACATCGTCAAGGCCGATGAAGCGATTATCTGCGAGGGCTACACCGACGTCATCGGTTTCTTCAAAGCGGGCATGCCGCGTGCAGTCGCAACCTGCGGAACTGCACTTACCGAAGACCACGTGAAATTGCTGCGTAGTTTTGCCCAGCGCGTTGTGCTTGCTTTCGATGCCGATGCTGCAGGTCAGAATGCTGCAGCGCGCGTCTATACTTGGGAAAAGCAGTACGACCTCGATATTGCTGTTGCGGTGTTCCCGGGCGGCGCCGATCCTGCCGACCTCGCACAGTCCGATCCCGAGGCGCTTGCCGCTGCAATCGCAGAGGCAAAACCATTTTTGAAGTTCCGACTCGACCGAGTCCTTGATTCGTCACCGCTCGATACTCCTGAACATCGCGCCCGGGCCGCCGACGCTGCGATGGCGGTTGTACTCGAACACCCGAGCGACATTGTTCGCGATCAGTATTTGCTCGAGGTCGCCGCACGTCTGCGTCTCGACCCTGACCAACTCAGGAATCGTCGACCAACTCCAGGCGGTGGGGGATCGGGGCCAGGTTCTCGCTCAAACACATCGGCAACACGTCCGCAGAACCCGTCTCAACCACTCGTGCACCGCGACACGGCTGCCACTGAAGCGCTCCGGCACCTCATCTGGGATCCCGAGTCCATCACGCCTCTTCTCGACGAGGTTCTCTTTCCCGATCCGCTCGCGGCCACGGCCTATCGGGCGCTGCTAGCTACCGCTTCTGTCGCCGATGCCATCGAGATGGCCGCTGCCGATGATCCCGTGGCAGGCAATCTCCTGCAACGCCTCGCTGTCGAAGAACCCGAGTCAACAGTGCAGAGCGTGATGATCCGACTCGTTGACGACGCCGCGAATGCATCCATGGCTGCGCTTCAGGCCGAAGCCCGAGTTGCAGCCGATCCCTTCGCAGTAGGCGAAGCCATTCGCTGGCTCAACCTCCGAATCATGGATCTTCGTGAGCAAGAAGGTTCGCTCAACGAAGATATGGAAGCGATGTACGACCTGCTGGCTTGGCTCACTGAATCCGAGAACGATTCAGTCGACCATGATGAGGTCCGTCATGTCTGAGGCAACCGACGTATCGGATTCGTCAACCGAGTCATCGACTGGCGGCGGTCGACCCGACGACGCTGCGTTCAAACGGCTGGTCAAGCGTGGCTTGGCCCGACCTGATCTTGTTGTCTCCGGCGATGAAGCCATCGAAGCACTTATCGATGTCGATCCAACACCGGAAGCAATTGAACAACTTCGTCTGCGTCTTGCTGAACACGGCATCACCCTTGACGATGCAGTTCCTGTTGCTGAAGAGATCGACGCGCTTGATGATGCCGAAGCTGGTGGCGATGTCGAAGAAGTCGTCATCATCGCTCACGACCCACTGCTCGACGATCTTGAAGACGACGACCTCGTTGAGCGTCGGATGCGGGCCCGATTCCGACCATCGACCAAAGGCACGATGCGACTGAACTCTCAATCGGGCGGCACTTCTGATCCTGTCCGGATGTACATGCGCGAGATTGGGCGCGTTTCGTTGTTGACGGGGCCCGAAGAAGTTGTACTGGCCAAGCAGATCGAACGAGGAACAGCGGCGTCGGAGCGGCTGGCTGACCTCGCTGCCGAAGGTTCGCTTGATGCCCTCGAACCGGCCGAACGTACGCAACTGAAGCGACTTGCTCGCAAAGGTGAAGACGCAAAGGCAGAACTCACCCAAGCCAATCTGCGCCTGGTCGTCTCGATCGCTAAGCGCTATGCGGGCGGCGGAGCAATGCAACTTCTTGATCTCATTCAAGAAGGAAACCTTGGGCTTATGCGAGCAGTCGAGAAGTTTGACTGGACGAAGGGGTTCAAGTTCTCGACCTATGCGACGTGGTGGATTCGCCAAGCCATCACTCGGGCAATTGCTGACCAAGCTCGAACGATTCGCATTCCTGTTCACATGATGGAAGCGATCAACAAACAGATTCGAGTCTCGCGAGAGATGACTCAGCAGCTTGAGCGTGAGCCAACCGACGAAGAACTTGCTGCCCGGCTGGAGTATCCGGTCGAAAAAGTGCGCGAGTTGAAGCGCTTTGCGATCGATCCACTGTCACTTGATTCGCCGCTACGTGAAGGAGAGGACTCAAGCCTCTCCGACATCATCGAAGACCACCGCCTTGAGACTCCCGCCGATGCTGCGACTCGGCACATGCTCAACGAAGCGATCGAGGAAGCGCTCGACGAACTCAATGATCGTGAACGTGAACTTCTCCGCATGCGATTTGGGCTCGACGACGGTCAGCCCCGCACTCTCGAGGAAGTCGGACGCCAATTCGGTGTCACTCGCGAGCGAATTCGTCAGATCGAGACGAAAACCTTGGCGAAGCTTCGCAATCCTCAGCACAGTCAGCGTTTGCGTGACTACTTCGAGGTCGATTGATGAAGCAGATACTTGTGGTGGGGTTGGTTGCTGTCTTGGCCTCGGCAGTGGCACTGGTGGTTGCGGCACGCCGGCGCCAGCCGGAACCGTCTTGGGAACCAGGCTTGGAGTTCAACCCTGATTTCGATCTGACTCCCGAGGAAATCATGGCCGACATAAGGGGAGAGTCGCCCACTGCCTAATCGGCTCGACTCGGAGCCTGCCGAGCGGGCTGGCGGTGCTCTGGACGAGGGGTCTCGGGGCCGCTGCTATCCTCACCTTTCCTTTCCGGGGTAGCTCAGCTGGCAGAGCATCTGACTGTTAATCAGAGGGTCGTGGGTTCGAGCCCCACCCCCGGAGCAAGATTGGCCAACGGGGCGGTAGCTCAGTGGTCAGAGCGCGGGACTCATAATCCCTTGGTCGTGGGTTCGATCCCCACCCGCCCCACCAAAACGTTGAATCGCCTCACTTAGCCAATTGCATATTTTTGATCCGATCTCTTGTTGATCGTTGGTTGCCCAAGCAGGAACCCTTACCCGGAAGAGGCCTCTACTCATCGAGGCCTCTCGTACACTTCGCCTATGGCAGACGAGAACTCTCCGGCGGAAATGGCCCCTGATTCGCTGTATCGGCGAGCGATCTCCCGCCGATCCGTTCTGGCTGGAGCAGCGGCATTTGGTGCTGTTCTCGCAGTGCCGGCGCTGGCCTGTGGTGGAAAGAGTGACAAGGAAGTCTTCAGTTCCACTTCGCAAGCGCCAGGAACGACAGCGCCATCGGGGGGCAGTTCTACCTCGACGAAGGTCTCAGGATCTGGAGTTCCTATTCCTGCAAGCGGTCAGGTTGCGATCGACTTCACCTATGCGCCGACCGGCGGCGGAAATGCCGAGAACCCCTACATCGCGGTTTGGGTTGAAACGGTCGCAGGTGCATTCGTCGACACAATTTCGCTTTGGTACTCAGCCGGTGAGAACGAGCGCTACCTGAGTGACATGCGATCATGGATGTCGTCGAGTGGTGGAACCGATAGGTCAATGTCAGGTGCGACGAGAAATGCTGGTTCGTATTCAGTGGCGTGGGACGGAAAAGATGCGTCGGGTCAGAAGGTGGCGCAGGGCGAGTATCTCTTCTTCATTGAGTGCGCTCGTGAAAATGGCCCCTACGAAGTCATCTCTCAGCCATTGACGATTGCCGCAGTTCCATCATCGGCGAGCCCGTCGGACAAGGGCGAAATTTCTAAGGTCTCGATGACCTACACGCCCTGATCATGGCCGATTTGAGCGACGCCAAGCGGGCGACGAACAAGTGGTCGCGTTTGATTCACGTCTACACCTCGATGGCGGCGTTGCTGTTGGTGTTGTTTTTCGGCATCACGGGAATCACCTTGAATCATCCAACTTGGTCGATCGGTGATTCCTCGACCACGGCAACGGAGTCTGGTGTGCTTCCGATGTCGCCAAAGGCCAACGGTGCAGTCGACTACCTCTCGGTTTCGGAATTCGCACGAAACGACCTTGGTGTGAGGGGACAGGTTGAAGGATTTGATTCGACGGACACCTCCGCGTCAATCCGCTACCGGCAGCCCGGATATGCGGCTGATTTAACGTTCTCGACAACGAGCGGTCAGTACGAACTGGTTACCGAACAACAAGGAATGTTCTGGGGTGTGATGAACGACCTTCACAAGGGTCGTAATGCAGACTCATCTTGGAAGTGGCTCATTGATATCGCCGGACTTCTACTCGTGGTGATCTCGCTCAGTGGATTGGTGATGCAGTTGTTCCTGCGAAAGCGACGCATCGCTGCCCTCATCGTTTCTGGTGTGGGCGTCGTCGTGATGTTGGTCCTGATCTCGATCACTCTTAGCTGAGGTCGACCTCGATCTGATTCCAAGGCTCAGATCGAAACTGTCGGCCATCGCCATCGACGATGAATGTCGGAATCCCCTTTTCGTTTGCTTCGGCAATCGCATCAGTTGGCTGCTGAACGCCGAGGATCGTCGCAAGGGCATCTGCGGTTGCCGCAGTGTCAGCTACGACAGAGAGTGAAACGATCGCTTCTACGGGCCAGCCACTGCGAGGGTCAATGACATGACCGAATTTCCTGCCCCCGATGCGGAATTCCTTTCGGGCTGATCCACTTGTGGCAACTGCTGCGTTCGTAACTGAGATCGCAGCGATCGGCGGTTCATTATCGAAAGGACGAAACGGGTTCTCAATTCCGACGATGAGGGGGTCTGTGCCTGAACGGCGGAGGTCTCCACCTGCGTTCACGGTGACGGTTCGGACGCTGCGGGTTTTGGTCAGCTGCTCCACGGCTCGATCCACGATCCAACCCTTTGCGAACGCGTTGAGGGTGCACCTAGAGCAATCGCCGAGTTGTTCGACGGTGCCATTGAGACTCGTCTGCCAGCGAGGTGAAGCAATCGCATCGGCGACGCGTTGGGCCGATGCGGCATCGGGCATTGTTCCGGCGCGTTGTGCGTTGTTCCAAAACTCGGTGAGTGCGGCCACTGCCGGGTTGAATCGCCCGCCTGACGAGTGTTGCCAGTTCGCAGATTCGGAAAGGACTTGAGTCAGTTCAGTACTGATCTCGGTGATGTCGTTGCGCGTCCACCGGGAAAACTCACTTGTTGGATCCACTGACGAGAAGATGTCCTGCAGTCGAACCATTTCTTCGACTGCAGCGGAGATGTACGACCGACCCTCGGCATCAGCGTCTGTTCCAGCAAGTACGAGTTGTACTTCCACGACAGTTCCCATAACGGGTTCGTGCCATTCGGTGATTCGAGTCGTTGACTCGTCTTGTGTGGAACTCATTTAGCGAACGTTGACGCGGATGACCTCACGCCGCCTCGGGTAGTAGTCCGCGACAGATTCGATGGTCATGGTCCGAGAGTAATGAACATCACCGTATTGAGTACTGAATTCAGTGTGACTACTCGTTCAATGGTCCATCCGCGCTGTTCGTAAAACTTGGTCTTGTGCTCGGTGACCAGCCGCAGTCGCTGAAAGCCGAATAATCGGGCCTGTTCGGTAACGAAGTCGAGCAGGGCGGCACCGACTCCTTGGCGCCGAAACGCTGGGTCAACCACGAGCCCGGCAAACCACGGACCCTCAAGATCACGCTCGTCACGGGGTTCGACCTCGCCGTCGCCTACGAGCATCGCGACGCCAAGCGGTTCTCCCTCTTCATTGCAGGCGAACCAGGCCAACCGAAGTGTCGTGAGGTCAGATTCGTCGTATCGGTTGTTCAGAAGATCAAACCTCGAACGCTCAACTGACGCGTCGGGATAGAGGTGACCCCACTCGCGATTTTGCAGTTCGGCGAAACGTTGCGCAGCTTCGGGAATCGAAGCGGAAGGGACAAACTGCATTGTGTGCAGAGTGACTAGCTTTCGCCGAGCCAAATTGCAGCGCGATCGAGAAGCCAGATGCTCACGTTGTGGCAGGTATCGAGAACATCGCACATTTGCTCTTGACCGAGATAGATGCGATCGAGTCCAACCTCAATGCGCGAAACGATCGTCAGGCTGCGTTCCGGTGCATCGGTGACGGACGCGAATGAATCGATTGCCGACACCTCAAGCGGAAGTTCGATTCCACCCATTCCGGCAAGTTCGGTGGCGAGCACCAACAAGTCGGGTGGGTATCGAAGCGGCGGGAGTGTCCACGTAAACACAAGTGGGAAGGAGAACCCTTCAATCGGGTCGTCGCCCTCGGGAATCAAGAGCATCTTGTCCTCGAACCCGATCATGATTCTGGGGTCGACCTCGAGCGAAAGATGAAGGTCGAGCGGACCGCCGCAGGCGTCTTCGGGGTGAAGATCGATTTCCCAGGCTTGGCGCATGGAATAGGTCTCAATGAAGTGCCGCTCGTCATGCACATGGAAGGCATGATCGACCGCGTGGTCCTTGAGATCAGCAATGAAGCCGGGAACGTCGATGATCGCCACGGAGGTCAGGCTACCGTCGACCCCATGGACGACAGAATCCTGCTTGAGGTCCTCGATGAAACGGCAAGCGCCATTCGTGCTGCGCTTGGAAATCTCGAGGACTGGGGTCTGGCCGGAACCCGGGACGGGCAGTACCACAGTGACCTCGCTGCCGATGTTGCCGCCCTCGCAGTGCTCGAACGAGCTGGAGTCGGCGTGCTGTCAGAAGAGTCCGGCCGTCATCGTCCCGATGCCGAGATCACTGTCGTGCTCGACCCTTTGGATGGATCCACCAACGCCAGTCGCGGCATTCCTTGGTACGCAACCAGTTTGTGTGCGGTCGATGCCTATGGAGCGCGCGCAGCGCTCGTCATCAACTTGGCGACAGGCGATCGGTTCGAAGCAGTGCGCGGCGGGGGAGCAACCCGAAACGGCCAAGCGATGACAACTTCGGGTGCAACAAAGATGCGTGAATCACTCGTTGCGCTTTCTGGTTATCCCGACCACTGGCTCGGTTGGTATCAGTTCCGTTCACTCGGTGCGTGCGCGCTTGATCTGTGCGCAGTCGCGTGCGGGGTTGTCGACGGCTACATCGATTGTTCGTGGAATGCCCACGGTTCATGGGACTACCTCGGCGGGCTCCTTGTTTGTAAGGAGGCAGGCGCCGTGATCGTTGACGCCGAGGATCGTGACCTTGTTGTCCTTGATCACGCCGATCGCCGCACCCCGGTTGCCGCCGCCACTCCGGAACTCTTGACGCAACTCGTCGATGCGCGTCGGAGCATCAAGCGCCCATAGGCTTCGGCCATGGATCGATCGCCAGGAGCCCGACTGCATTGCGCTGCATTGCGCGTCTTTCGGATGTTCCCGCGCTCGGTCCGACGTATCACCGTTCGCACGGTGTCGCCCTCGTACACCGTTGGCGCGATCTGCGTCATCGAACGACCCGACGGAGCGATCCTTCTCGTGCGTCAGGCGTACCGAAAGAAGTGGGGTATCCCCGGCGGCTTGTTGAAGCGCGGCGAAGCCCCGGAGGTTGGTGCGCGCCGCGAAGTCTTCGAAGAAGTTGGTATTGCCGTCGAGCTTGTCGGTCCGCCCGCAGTGGTTGTTGACGCTGATCCTCAACGAGTTGATGTCATCTACAGGGCCCGTCCGGCAGCGCTGTCAGAAATCAGTGAAGTCCGCCCGACCTCACCAGAAATTGTTGACGTGAAATGGTTCGCTCCCGACGCATTGCCCGAGCTTCAGTTCGAAACCGCTGAAGCAATGGTGGCGCTGGCAAGGGTGAACGCCACGCATACGGTCGATCCGAGGGATGCGGAAAAACATCTCGACTGACCACGGCTACGCTGAGTTCCGCGGGCGTTTGGCTCAGTTGGCTAGAGCATCTCCCTTACAAGGAGAGGGTCGGGGGTTCGAGTCCCTCAACGCCCACCATTACTGAATTGCAGTTATGGAAGTCCCATGGCAAAGAAGTCGAGTTGCCATAGGGACTTAAAGACCTCCCGGCCCATTTCGGTAATGCGTTCACGTGGTTCGCGCGGGAATGAACCGTTCTCAGCGGCGATGGAAATGATTTCGTCAATCGTGCGTCGACCATCGACAAGTTCAACAAACGCGAGTTGTGTCGAATCAAGATCAAGCACCCAGTTACTTCGAGAGAGTTGTTCGCCTACTAAGCGGCACCGATAACGGAACTCGGGGATAAACCGTGTGAAATCTTCCGCGGCAAAATCGATTACGTAGCTCTTCGTCGGTCGGTCGACGTGACACGCGGGGAAGTAATGGCATCCGTTGCGCGGGTTGATGCGTTCCATCGCTGACCATTGAGCCCGATCGGGGAGATCGGCGACGGTTGAAAGGAAACGGTTATTGCGGCTCGGCGGCGCGTAGTACGGGGACTTCACGAACCACTCCTGAAAGGTCAAACCTGCATCGCTCACGACCTCGATGCATTCATCGACGGTGTAGGTGCGATCGCGACCATGAAGAAATGTATCGACGAGTCCCGCGTCAAAGGAGAGGTCCGGAGCGATCTCGATGTAGCTCTGGATTGGATGTCCCTCAGCAAGTGAGCTGAGGGCTTCGCGGACCATCGCCACCGATGCTTCATCGCGTTGAAGACCAAGTTCGCGGAACACCGACTGCAGCATTTCAACGCCGAGGCGCCCATAGGTTGCGTTCAACATGATGGCGACGACGCCGTCGGGGCGAAGCGCTCCAGCGAGCGACTTCAACCCGACAAGTGGGTCAGCGAGGTGATGCAACACGCCGCTTGAAACGATGAGATCAAAGCTTTGATTAAGGGTGTTCAGATTCTCGATGGGAAGACGATAAAGCTCGAGGTTCGTCAGGCTGTAGGTGTTCTTTAAATACTGGTGATGGTCAAGTGAGGACTGGCTGACATCAATCGCCACGACCTTCGCATCCGGGTTTGCATAGGCAAAGACTGCGGCCTGATTGGTTCCGCATCCGGCAATCAGGATGTCAAGGCCAGACGCCTCATTGCGGTCGGGCCAAAACATTCGGTGAGCGATGCTCGGGTCAAACCATTGCCAGTTGTTTGCCATCCAACCGGGCAAATCCATGATGGGTTCGGAGTCGACCCATTCTTCGTACTGGCTTGAAACAACATCGCCTAGTGGATCGAATGTCATGGAGTTGCTTCCCGAGTGAGGGCGGACTTCGAAATCTATTCGTGTGGACTTTGTCGCGTCCATGTTCAAGAAGGCTGGTCTAGCGTTCCCTTCGGAAACGAGGGGGACGAATGGCAACGATGCGTGCATGGCGAGTTCACGAATACGGACAACCGACAGAGGTCTTGCGCCTCGATGAGGTCGAGATCCCCGAACCCGGTCCCGGTGAGGTGCGGGTGAAGGCGCAAGCCATCCCGTTGAACCTCAACGACCTCGAACGCATCACCGGCGGCAACATGATGGTGCGGCCCGAATTCCCCTATAGCCCGGGCATGGAAGCGTTCGGCGTTGTCGACGCATGCGGCGAAGGTGCTGAAGAGTGGATGGGCAAGCGAGTCGCAGCGGTGACCAAGCAAGCGTTCGGCGGTTTCGCCGAGTACGTCATTTGTCCCACGATCGCGGCATTTGAAATCGACGAAGCGATTCCGCTTCCCGATGCTGCGGCGTTGTTCTTCCCCTTCCACCTGGCGTGGCTCGGCCTAATTGATCGCGCTTCGCTGAAAGCGGGCGACACGGTTCTGATTCACGCCGGAGCGGGTGGTGCTGGTTCGGCCGCGATCCAGATTGCCAAAGCCTTTGGTGCTCGCGTGTATGCGACAGCCGGAGGGCCGGAGAAAGTCGCGCTGTGTCGCGAACTCGGCGCCGACGTTGCGATCGACTACCTGACGGAAGACTTCAAGGCCATCGTGCTCGCCGACACCGACAACATCGGCGTCGACATCGTGTTCGACAATGTTGGCGAAGCGGTGATGGCCGATTCGTTTGCGTGCACCGCCTACAACGGCACCTATCTCATGATGGGTTTCGCATCAAACAAGGTCGTGGCCGACGAGAAGTTCATCGTTCCTCGCCAAGTCACCATGGGGAACTTCAAACTGTGCGGTGTGCTGCTCAACTATCAATCCGACGAAATGATCGGGCTGATTAAGCAGGGCATGGGCTGGAACGTCGCGCCACGAGAACTGGGCGAACTAGCCACTGCGGACATCGTCGAACTCGTAAAGGCGGGAACCGTTCGCGCCGTAGTTGGAAGTGCTCCGAGTTTCGAAGACCTTCCGGCGGCAATGGAAGCGATGGGCTCACGTAACACCACCGGCCGCGTCATCGTGATGCTCTGATCTTTCAGAGCGCTGACGTCATTCCGGCGGCAGGTCGAAGTGATCGATGTACTCGCGGAATTCTCCACGCACCGCCGCAGGATCAATGCCGTATTGATCGGGCTGGTAATCGTGAGTTCCGTGCACACCAGGGGGGTTCGCTGCGATGAACGCCTGCATGCCGCGGGCGGCTTCGTCAGACATCAGTAAACCAAGCGCGTCGTAGATCTGCGTGATCACACCGAACTGGTCAGTAATGAAATCGCGGAACATCATGTCGTAGAAGATTGCGTCTGGATACTCCTGTGCTTTTCGTACGTTGACCCCATGCATCAAGACGTCTCGAAGTCGCGGAGTCCAGTCGGCGGCAACTGCACGGGGATCGATAGTGTCGCTTCCAACACTTCGCACAATCGTGGTGAGTGAGGCATAGGACGTCATTGACTTCACCGGATCACGATGAGTGAACACGATGCGCGCATCGGGGTACGTAGCCAGAAGGTGTTCGAGTCCCCAAAGATGAGCGCCGGTCTTCAGCACCCATCGGTCCTGCATATTGAACGCCTGCATGTGCTGCAGCTGCTGCAGATGGAAGTCATACACGTTTGACCAATCAGCATCGCGATCAGTCCAGTCTTGGTAGCTCGAAACATTGAATTGGTTATGAAACAGCGGCGTACACATTGATTCACCCATGAGCGTGACGCACTCTTGGGTGAGTTCGGCGCCGAGCGGATGAATTGCTTTGAGTTGCTGATCCTCAATCGGCGGCATGGTTGCTGCACACATCGCGATGCGGGGATCTGTCGCAAATGTTTCTGCACGAGGCGGGGGAGACGGGAACATGCATTCCCATGTGAGCGGCGCGCGGTTCGCAGGGTCCTGAGCGAGGATGTCATGCAAGATCGTCGTGCCCGTGCGGGGCATGCCGATGATGAAGACAGGCTTTTCGATCTTTTGTTGCGCGATTTCGGGGAACACAACGCGGTCGGCGGTGTAGTTCAGCCGGTTCACGGTGTGGAGCAATGCTCGTTCGCTGGCGATGAATTCACCTGTGGCATTGAGCTGCGCGTCGGCATTAAGCGAATCCATGAATCGGCCAAGACCTTCAAGGAAGAATTCACTGCCGTCACCCAGATCGGTTCGTCCTCCTGCGCGTTGAGAGGATTCAGCGAGAATTGCGTCAACGTTGAGATCGGTCATGGACCGACCGTATCGCTCCAGAGTTGATGGGGTGTCCGATTTCGCGGTCCGGAGAATGGGAGCGACACGCTTGAGCCGGGCTTGCTCGCAGCGGCATAGGCAGCGCTGAGTACGTCAAGAACTCGGCGACCAAATCGTGCATCGATTGGTGATGGTGCTCCACCGACAACATCGCGCAGCGTCAACATTTGGTCGATGTATCCGTAATGCTCGAGATGTGGATCGGCAATGCCAGTGAGGGCCGGAAGGGCGACAGGCTCACCGTTGTGCTCGATGCCCGGCTGGGGCATGAGTTCGGTGCGCACAACGCCACTGTGGCTAGAGACTTGGATATCCCACACCGCATGTGGGTTGGTCCAGTTCGTTTCAATGCGAGCGCGCATGCCCGAAGCGAAGGTGATGAACACCTCGGCCGCATCATCGACTTCGATGTCTGCAGAGCGACTCAACGTTGCTTCAACCGACACCGGTGCATCGGCCCCGGCCAGAAGTAGTGCAAGCGCGACGGCATGCGATCCGAGATCGAACAGGACGCCGCCACCGCGGGCGGGGTCGAGGAACTCTCCCCAAGAGGGCCTCGGTGAGAGTTGACGAATCTCGATGAAATTGAGGGCGCCGATACCGCTCACTAATTGATATGTGTGGACGACCAAAGGGGAGAAGGCGAGGTTTTCGGCGTAGATGACCTGGCCACCTGCGTCGACGATCGCGTCGGCTTCGGCAAGGGTGGCCGCGAGTGGCTTCTCGACGAGCACTACCGCCCCTGCTCGAAGGGCCTGCAAGGTATCGGCGCCATGACGGTCCGGTGGCGTGCACACCACAACGGCGTCAGCGCCCGCTGGGAGGTCCTCAAATGCGACCACCGCTGCGCCCACCTGGGCGGCCCGCTCCGTGGCTCGCTCGCTGGTACGGGATGCAACAGCCACAATCTCCGCCTCGACCGCAGCCGCTGCCATGGCGTGCACTACCGAGATGGTGCCGGCTCCGGCAAAGGCGAGTTTCACAGGGCTGACGGTACCGGCTCGGGGGCGGGCGAACTACGGTCAGAGACTGATGGGGGAGACAGGGGAACTCAAAGACATCGTGGTCGTCGATCTCTCGACGAACCTGAGCGGCGCGTATTGCGCAAAGTTGTTTGCCGATTCCGGCGCCACAGTGACCCGAGTGGAACCACCAGAGGGCGACCCGCAGCGCCACGCTCAATGGTCAGGCGTTCCCACGAGCGGTGATGCGCCGCTGTTTCGCTATCTCCGACATGGTCAGCGGTCGGTGACGGCAGTCGCTGGTGAGCCCATCATCGATGAACTTTGTGCCGCTGCCGACCTTGTCATTGTGAGTGGTCCGCCACCAGGCGAATGGCCAGGCACAGTTGTGCTTGCCGCAACTCCCTACGGACTCACCGGGCCATTTGCCAACAGGCCAGCAACAGAGTTCACGTTGCAGGCTGACAGTGGCGCAGTCGCGATTCGCGGCGTGCGCGAGTTTCCACCTATCCAAATGGGTGGGCGAATCGTGGAATGGGTCGGGGGAGCCTACGGAGCGGTTGCGTCATTGGCTGCAGTTCGACGTGCACGCGAAACCGGCGCAGGTGAACTCATCGACCTCTCGGTATTCGAAGTCGCGAATGTGACTGCAACGAATTACTCCGATCTGTTCAACTCGCTTGCCGGACGACCCGATCCCGACCCCACAGTGCCGCCGCGCAATGTTGAGATTCCGTCGATTGAACCGACACTCGATGGTTGGGTTGGTTTCAACACCAATACCCGTGATCAGTGGGACTCGTTCTGCATTCTTATTGAGCGTCCTGATCTACTTGAATCAGCAGAGTTCGCCGCACTTGCAACTCGGAGCGCCCGTGCCGACGAGTGGAACGCGATGGTTCGCGAGTACACCACCAAGCACACCACTGCAGAGATCGTTGAAGCTGCTGCAGCATTGCGAATACCAGTTGCGCCAGTTGCCGACGGAAAGATCATTCTTGAACTTGATCACCCACAGGAGCGCGGTGTGTTTCTGCGCGATCCATTAGACGAGTTCTCAATGCCGCGTCGGCCATACCTGATCGACGGGGTGTCGGGCAGCGCACCAGCGCCTGCGCCCGCTGTAGGTGCCGAGAACGGCGAGGCCATCCCGGTTCGAACGCCGCGGCCGCAGACAGTTGCCGATTCGGTGGCACTTCCGCTTGCTGGCATCACCGTTCTTGACCTCACCGCATGGTGGGCAGGCCCAACTGCCGCAGGAATCCTTGCCACGCTTGGTGCCGAAGTCATTCACGTTGAATCAACAAGGCGCATTGATGGCATGCGAACCGCCGGCGGCATGTTCTACAGCCGTCCTCAGTGGTGGGAGTACAGCGCATTCTTCTTGTCGGCGAATACCAACAAGTACGACGTCACCCTTGACCTCGATCGTC
>CALEHQ010000005.1 GCA_937876315.1 uncultured Actinomycetes bacterium
GTTGAGAGCGGGCTTCGGTCATTCACAGGTTCTCTTGCAACAGCCACGCGGGCCTTCGGCGATGCGCGTACCTTGTCGCCATGACTTCCGCCGCTGACTTCGCCGATCGCTTTCTGCTTACCGACCAGGTCGCCATCATCACCGGTGCCGGCAAAGGTATCGGCGCGGCAATCGCCACCACCTTCGCTGCTGCCGGGGCCGACGTTGTCCTCACCGCCCGCACCGCTGAAGACCTCGAAGCCGTTGCTGCCGATGTCCGAGCGCTTGGCCGGCGTGCCCTCGTCCTGCCCGGAAATGTGAACGATCTCACCGTGCTCGCCAACATCGTTGACCGCACGATCAGCGAGTTCGGTCGCCTCGACATCGTCGTCAATAATGCCGGCGGTTCCATCTCAAAGCCGTTCCTTGAAACCTCAGTTGAGCAGATCGAAAAGTCGTTTCACTTCAATGTGTCGGTGCCATTCGAACTCACGCGACTGGCAACGCCACATTTGCTGCAAAGCGAGAACGCGTCGGTCATCAACATCAGTTCCGTCGCCGGCCAACACGCGTTGCGGGGATCGCTGACCCACAGCCTCACGAAGAACTCCGAGTCACACCTCACCAAGTTGATGGCAGCGGAACTTGCGCCTCGAATTCGTGTCAATGCCGTGCTTCCTGGCGCAATCGAAACCGACGCGCTCGCGACCTACCTCTCAACCCGAGGCGCCGAAATTCGCGAGACCATGCACGCCAATACGCTCATGCGCCGCAACGGAACACCGCAAGACATTGCCGACGCGGTCTTGTTCTTTGCCTCACCCGCGGCGTGTTGGATCACCGGCAAGCTGCTCGAAGTCGATGGCGGAGCAGCCGAAAACATCGTGCCCAAGGCCATTGCCGACCTCGCACCCTGACTCTCGCCGACCCACGCTCAAACTGAAAGACTCACGCCATGACTGAACTTTTCCCCGCCTACGACGCAACCCGCACTCGCATGCTTGAGCTTGCACGGTCCGTTGGCCCCGATGCCCTCACCACAACCGTTCCCGCATGCCCCGACTGGACGGCGCTACAACTCATCACCCATTGCGCTTCGATGCCCGCCGCACTCGGCGCTGGCGACTTCCCTACTGGCGATATCAACGAATGGATCGACAAGATCCTCACCGCTCGCTCTGGTGCTTCGCTTGATGAACTCGCCGACGAGTGGGTCGGTGCGAACGAAATCATTGCCGGCATGGTGAACGGTGGTGGCGCGATGTTGTTCGACGATCTCGTTGTGCATGAACACGATCTACGCGGTGCGCTTGGCGTGCCTGATCATTCCCCACTCGATGCAGACGTCATGGTTCCGAGCAGCCTCGCTTCTTGTGTTGCTGCTCTTGAAACCGCTGGTCTTGGCAGTATCGAGGTTCGCAGTGCGGAGGGAACCTGGCGTTCGCACGATGCCGAACCGGGCTGGGTGCTTGAGGTCAGTCCCTGGGAAGCAGTGCGCGTTCTCTACAGCCGGCGCACTGCCGACGAACTTCGTTCTCTTGGCGGCAGCGACAACATCGAGGCCTACATCGGCCTTCTCGACGCGCATCTACCCCTCCCCACCTCGTCGCTCGGCGAGCGCTGAAGATTTTCCCTAACGTTCCTCACACCACGCACGAAAGAAGACGCACATGACCGTTACGCCTTGGGATGACTATCCCGTTCATCAGTCCTCCAACTGGATCGCCCACGTCGCGACCAGCGATCGCAACTTCTACGACCGCTACTACTTCAACGTGCTCGACACCCAAGGTCGCTTCATGATCGTCATGGGTCTTGGTCAGTACCCGAACCTCGGAACCACCGACGCATTCGCAACCGTGCGTGTTGGCGACAAGCAGCACGTGGTGCGCGCTTCGAAGCCACTTCTTGATCGTTCCGATATTTCTGTCGGCCCACTTCGCATCGAAGTTCTCGAACCGCTCAAGCGGTTGCGGTTCGTTGTAGAACCGACTGAGCACAACGTGTCGCTTGATCTCACTTGGGAGGGCTTTGGCCCAGCGATTCCCGAACCGAATCAGTTCATTCGCAACGGCACCCGTGTGACGTTCGATACGCAGCGTCTTGCACAGATGGGCTCGTGGACAGGCACTCTCACTGTTGCCGGCGAAACCTTCGACGTAAAGCCCGAAACCACTTGGGGTTCTCGCGATCGTTCGTGGGGTGTCCGCCCAATCGGTGAACGTGAGCCCGAGGGCATTTACCGTGACACGTTCAAGCCCGGCGGCATGTGGAGTTATTTCCCCATGCGGTTTGAAGATCACTGCATCTATTACATCTGTTCTGAAGGCGCCGATGGCTCACGCAGTCTCGAACAAGCCGAGCGTGTGTGGCTTGATGGTCGCGTTGAACAACTTGGTCGCACCGAACACGCGCACGAATTCGAGCCCGGCATTCGTTTGCTCACAGGTTCAACGATTTCGTTCCCCGATTCGGGCATCGACATTCGGTGCACACCGCTGCTCGCGAACTTCCTTGCCGTTGGTACTGGTTACGGTCTCGAACCCGACTGGCGTCACGGCATGTATCAGGGCCCCGATCTTGTCGTGCAGGGAATCACCTACGAAGTTCCGGAAATCCGTCAGCTCGGCGCGTATGCCGTTGTTGATCACGCCGCTCGCTTCGAATACGACGGCCATGTTGGCTACGGCCTCTACGAACACTCCTTTTCTGGCGCAATGCCGAAGTACGGGCTGGAGTAATTCGCAGATAGCGTCAGCGTCTGTTCCCCCACGCTTTCGGAGTTCCGATGACTGCTGACCTGTTCGCCTTCAACCCCGACGCGCAAGATCTGCTCTTCCGCGAGGCGCATACCGCAAAGAAGTTCACCGATGAACCGGTGACCGACGAGCAGGTGGCCGCCATTTACGACCTCATTAAGTGGGGTCCAACGATGACGAACTCCCAGCCAATGCGCATCGTGCTGGCGCGTTCGGAAGACGCTCAAGCGCGAGTTGTCGGCCACATGCTTCCCAACAACGCCGAGAAAACTGCGAATGCACCCCTTATTGCCGTGCTCGCGGCCGACATGAAGTTCAATCGCCATATCGAGCGCATCTTTCCCGACGCTCCGTTCATGGCTCAGATGTATGAGAAGGACGACTTCCGCGAACCCATCGCCGATAGCCAGGCTTGGATGCAGGCCGGCTATTTCGTGATGGGTATTCGCGCAATCGGCCTTGATGCGTGCCCAATGCTCGGCCTCGACCGCCCTGGTCTTGATGCCGACCTGTTCGCCGACTCAGACCTGAAGTGCATCTGTGTGGTGTTGATCGGCAAGCCCGCCGACGACGCCTACGGTCCGCGCCTTCCACGCCTGAACTACGACGAGGTCGTCAGCGTTCTTTGATCAGCGAGCACGCACTTCGAACCGGTCCTAGCGTGAAGACACAGGTTTGGGGAGGAACAAATGGCTGCTGAACAATCGACATCGCTTGCTGGTCAGGTCGCGATCGTGACCGGCTCTGGCCGCGGCATCGGCCGGGCAATTGCTCTTGCCTATGCCAACGCGGGCGCACAGGTTGTGATCACGGCTCGAAGCCAACATCAGATCGATTCGGTTTGCGACGAAATCGGCGCTGCCGGGGGAACGGCCATTGCTGTTCGAGCTGATGTCACCAATCGCGCCGATGTCGTTGCCCTTGTTGCGCAAACGCTGGAAGCCTTCGGGCGACTCGACATTGTCGTCGCCAACGCCGGCGCAACATCGCCCGAACATTCTGTTTCACCGATCGATGACTTCGCCTATGTCGTTGATGTGAACCTCACGAGCGTTCAACATCTCGCTCTGACCTGCGAACCTCATTTGCGGGAACGGGGCGGAAAGTTCATCGTGATGGGTTCAGGGGCAGGCCGTCGTCCATTTAAGGGTGGGGCCAGTTATTCCGTTTCGAAGGCGGCGGTTTCGATGTTGGTGCGCTGCCTGGCGGTGGAATGGCGAGAATCAGCGATCGCCGTAAACGAAATCGTTCCTGGTCCGGTGCACACCGAAATGGCCGCGAAAATTCTTGATGTGCCCAATATCGATGCGGCGATTCGTATGGACTGGCACAAGACCCCCGACGACGTCACGCCTCTTGCGCTATTCCTGGCTCAGCAACCAAACAACGGGCCAAGCGGTCAAGTATTCAGTCTTTTAGGACGCGATCTGTAAGTCGGCAGCGGTGCGCGTGCTTATGCCGGTGAGGCTTGTAGTAGCGCAGCCAACCCAGATACCCGGACCGACGGGTTGTCGATGGCATTGGTCAGTGCGTCGGCTGAGCCGATGATGACTGCGGTGCCACCTGCTCGAGTGAGGCCGGTGTAGAGAAGTTCACGGGTGAGAAGTGGTGAGCCTTCATTCGGCAACATCAGCACCACAAGCTCTTTGTATTCCGATCCCTGACTCTTATGCACCGTCATGGCAAAGGCCCGCTCAACCGGCGGCAAATCAACCGTCGAGATGTAACGGGGCTCCTCGTTGGTGCGGAAGCACACCTTGGGACCGTCTTCAGTTTCAACGACGACACCAATGTCGCCATTGACCAGACCAACTCTCGGCGAGTTCACCGTGACCAGCAACGCGCGGCCAGGAACCATCAGGTCCCCCGATCGCAACTGCAATCGACGGTCGATGATGTCGTTCCACTGATCAATACCCAGCGGACCTCGGCGCATGCCACACAGCAAGCGGCTGCCTGCAATCTTTTCCAACGCCTTTGCGTGATCCTCAGTCTTTGAAGAACGAGCGAGGTTTCGGACTTCGCGGTAGGTGCTGATCAACGTATCGATGACCGAACTCGACGGCTTGGCGCCCGCTGTCGTTTCCACGAACGTGAGCTGGGGTGCCGAGTTTCGTATCGCGGCAAGGGCCTCATCTGCTTCGCCCTTGCGAATCATTGGTGCGACAGTCGCGATCGGGTTGTCGCCAGTGATGCGACGCACTTTTTGCAGTTCGAACACGCTGCCATCAAGCAACCCTGCCGACGACACAAGGTCGCGAAGTACCGAACCCGATTCAACGCTTTCAAGCTGCGCGTCGTCGCCCACCAAAAGCAACCGTGACCGTGATCCCAGCGCTTCGAACAATCGCGCCATGAGTTGCAACGGAACCATCGAGGTTTCGTCGATAATGACAAGATCGTGATTCAGCGGTCGTTCACTGTCGTGGGCGAAACGAGTGTTGCGGCCACGGGAACTGCCGAGCAAACCGTGGATGGTTGTGGCCTTCATCGCCCGCAATTGCGCCATCACCGCATCGGACGGACGGTTGTCGCTCTTCTCAAGCGTGTCGGCGAACTCATTGAGCAGCTCTTTCGCCCGAGTCGCGGCCTTCCCCGTGGGTGCGGCAACGGCCACCGACACTTCTTGGCCCTGCTCTTCAGCAGCGACCAAAAAAGCCAGTAAACAACGGGTGAGTGTGTAGGTCTTGCCAGTACCTGGGCCACCGGTGAGCACGTTGAATAAGCGGGCGAGCACCGATTTGGCCAATTCATTCTGACGAGCGTCGTCGTCTGACACTTCGAGTTCGCGGTCGATAAGCGCGAGCGCGGCTGGTGAGGTGACATCGTCGGAATGGGCAATGAGTTCGCGCACCGATTCAGCCACCAACACTTCGTCGGCAAACTGTCGCTGTGAGCTGAAACGGTTCTCAAGCAACACCAGCGGACGGGTGTCGGCCAATGCCTCAGCCGAAGTGCCAGGCACATCGAGCACACGAACCAGCGGCGATGCGCGCAAGGCTTTGTCGAACTGCTTCGCTGTTGGCAGTGCCGGAAGTTCCCACTCTTGGCCTGAACGGGCAATTGCCCGGTCAAGATCGTCAGCCAACGTGTCGAGATTCAAACACGCATGACCGTTGCGGTGCGCCCATACCGCCAGCGCTAGAGCGAGCAGCACGGTTTCGTCTGTGCAGTTGGCGCGACGAGCAAGCATCGAGGCGGTGACGATGTCGGCGTTCTCAAAAAGACCGGTTCCGGTTTCGGGGTCGAATCGCAATGAATTGAGAACGGCAAGTGTTTCGGTCATGACTGACCCCCAAGCAGTTTGCTCGCGGCCACAATCAATTCGCTCGACGGGCGCCAAGCGAACACGCCGTTGCGTTGACCATCAATTACTGCGGTGTCGGGGCCGATCATTCCTCGCACAAACAAATAGTTCGTGTCGCCAATGTGGCGATCGATGTCGTAGCCGGCCAACCGAAGCTGCAACATGCGGTGAAGAGCAACGTTGTAGACGAGGATCTGTAGCGGATAGTCGCCGTGTTCCATGGCGTGCTTCATGGATTCGTAGCCATAGGCCGAGATAGGCGCAACATCACCTGGCGTATGAAGTCGATTGGTTTTGTAATCGACGACGCCGTAGGTGCCATTCGATGCATCTCCCAGACGAATCACTGAGTCGATACTGCCGGTCATGAGACCAGCAATTACCGACATGCGATTGCCCGCGGCCAACGCCTTGAAATAGTCGGAGAACTGGTCGTCCTCGTACGACGCGGCGAGTTCGAACAGGGCGCTCGGCGTGACAGGCGAATTGCGATCGGCCAGCGGGAAGTGGAACACCAACTCGTTAAGACGATTGGAACCGATCGTGCGGAGCGTGGCGTCGTCGGCCGTGGCCCCAAGTGGCGTATCGATGGCCAACATCAAGCCCTGGGCCAAAACCTCGGGATCGGCGTCGAATGACGCAGCTCGGCCTGAGGTTTCGATGACGGCGCGAACCTCGGCCTCGACATCGGGTGCCGAGAGGTTGATGACTTCGAACAGTTCATGCACGAAGGTTCCAAAATCCGCACTCGCCTGCATGCCAAGAAGCGGACCTTCGAAGGTCTGCGGACCGCCGTCTTCGCCCAGTTCAGGCCCGCCGGGTGCTTCGTCGGTTCCGCCACGGGCAGATCCCTCGTTGTTTGCACGCGTACCCTTCGACAGCGAGGAATAGGACCAGCGATACCAACCCTCACGTTCAATGTCGTGCTCAGGGAACGGTTCGGCTGTCAGAACGCCGCTCACTTCAGGCGTGGGTGCTTCCCACTTTCGGTTGTCTTCCCACTTCGTGAGTTCCTTGAAGCCAACGTTCGGGCCGAGACGCTTTACGAGTTCAACGAGCTTCTCGCGAGCAGTGTCGTCATCGACCTTGGTCACTAGTTCAAGATTCTCGGTGGAACCGAAGAGCACGCGAGCCAACGGGCCCTTATGAGAACTGTCACGTGGAGCCTTGCCCCACCAGATGACCAGTTGATGTTGTGCGCGAGTGGCAGCCACATAGAGAAGACGGAGTTCATCTCCCTCTGCCTCGATTTTGTCGCGCCTCTCACGCTCGGTTTGATCAAGATCGTTGTCAACCCAGGCGATGCTGGGTGCAGCATCGACGTAACGAACACCTTCGTCTTCATAGACCGATACTGATGATTTCGTGATTCCCTTCGGGAACGGCATGAGCACGATCGGATACTCAAGACCCTTCGAGGAATGCATCGTGGTGATCTGGATGACATCACGATCCGTGTCGATACGACGCTTCTGCGCCTCGGCCTCTGTATTCATTGTTTCTTTGAGTTCGTCGAGCGCTCGCAATACGGCACTCACTGGTGCACGGCGACCACCAAGTTGTCCATTGAGCAGCTCAATGATGTGTTCAAGATCAGTGAGGCGGCGCTCGGCTTCGAAGTCGGAAGAAATCTCTTTGATGACGTCGTCATCAAGGCGAAGCACCTGATACCAACCAACAAGTCCGCGGGCTTCAAGTTCATTCGCCCAAACCCGGCACTTGGTTTGCAGCACTTCGATCGGGTCCTGCACCGTGACGGTGACATCGGCGCTCGGTGAGACGACTACTGGGTTGAGAGCAAACCAACTCAGTTGCACAGCACGAACACGACGGACGTCGGCTGGGTTCGCCATTGCGGTGAGCAAAAGGCGCAATTGCTCCATGGCCTCGGACTCGAGCACAGAACCGATGCGACTGCGGACAGCGGGGATATGACGCTTGCGCAGTTCTTCAACCAGTGGCTCGGCATCGTTGTGACCGCGCACAAGAATGCAGATGTCATCGAGTTTTACCCGGCGAGGCTCGGCACTTGAGCCCAGTTCTGGCCCGATCTCGCCGTCCTTGAGAAGTTTCTGAATGTGATCGGCGACATCGATGGAGATGGCAGCGCGAACCGGATCGGCGTTTTGCTTATTGGGATTGGCAAGGAACCTGAACTGCAGTGCTTGGCCGGCGCCGGTCAGTCGTGCGTTGGCGTGATTGTCGGGCGTGGTGACCGGGACATAAGCAATGTCCTCGTCGCCGAAGGTCACGTCGGTAAGCCAGGAGTTCAGCGCCTCGACCAGCGGTCGGTCGGTCCGATAGTTCGTCGTCATTTGTCGCTTCGACATGGAACCATCGGCTGCAGCCTTGAGGTACGC
>CALEHQ010000006.1 GCA_937876315.1 uncultured Actinomycetes bacterium
CCCGCTGTCGCGAACCGACTCCAGTCCGTTGAGGAAGACGTTGCAGCCGGACGCATTGCACCAGGCCGCGCTGCGACCGCCCTACTCGACGCGTTTTTGACCCACTCCGATTAGCAACGACACTTTCAGGTCAAACAACGGCATCTGAATTCAGTCCCTCTAGCGAAAACGAGTACCGCAACTTTTTGTTCGGCCTTTGACAAGCGAACACAGGGTTTACCTACCGTGTCGTGAGGCCGCACAGTGACGTATCGACCCCCACAGGCAGTTCAATCACCGGTTGACCGAAGACCGGAAAGACGCCCACCCACACGGGGCCAACCGCACCACCAGTGAGCAGGTCCTTGGGCTCAGTTCGTACCGCAGGATCACCTTCCACCTGCAATCGCAAGGCCGAGGGCGCTCCACCTGCGTCGATCGAGAACGTCCCGGCTTGGCGCTGTTCGAGCACAATGACCGGAGCAGGCGACGTCGGGCGGGCCACAAGACATCCGCCTTCATCACCGATCAACGAAAGCCCCTCAGTACCCACAACCGAAATGTTGAAAGACCGAATCGTTGCGTCCGGAGTGGTTGGGAAGGTTCGTATTCCAAACTGTAGAGAGCCTTCTAGAAGTTGCTGCGTACTCAACGGAACGTCATACGACCAGATCCCACCCTCCCGCAACGAACGAATATCAGCCAATGAAACATCCGGAGTGAACTGGGCGTCGGGCACAATCCCAAGATCAGCCAAGGGACTCATCACATGAGCAGCGGCCATTGAAAAACGCCACTTCAACTCGTTGGTGAGAGCGAGTCGATCATTTCGGAAAGAGAGGAACAAACCGAAGTTGCCCACTAGTGCAATTGCCAGAATCACGCCTGCGATGGGCAGCAACTTCGGTTTCCGTTCCAGAACAACGGAAACTGCAAGAACGACGAATGGGATCGCCATCGCTCCGCAAAAGTAGACGTAGCGAGATGCGGTAGCAGCTTCGATTCCAAGAAATGAACGTCCGACTGCACTCATCAGATTGAACACGACGAGTACCGAGGCAAGCACTGCGGTGATCTGCCGCTGTTGAGGTGTGAACCAGTCAAGCGAAGCGATGAGCACCAACGCAACAACTCCGAAGATCAGTCCAATTGTTGGGAATTGAAAGGTCTGGTCGAGCCCGAAAGAAAGCGCTTTGGTGAGATAGGGAATGACCTGTGTTTTCGAAATCGGATTGTGCGGCATCCGCGAGGTTCCGTAGAACGCGTACCACGCCGCATAGAGGCCGATTGGAACGGCGAAGACACGAAGCAGACGAAGTATCGATCGACTGCTCACCAACAGCACACAGGCAGCGACAATGGCTACGGACAACGACGTAGTCACAGTAAAGAGCCCAAGTGTGAACAGCGCACTCGCCCCAAGGTCCCGACGAACGGTTGGTCTCTCCCCGCCGGTGAAGACCAACAACCCCCAAAGAGACAGAGCAAAGGCCCAGATGAAACCCATCTGGAATGGCCAAACTAGGTTTTCGGCACCTGCGCCAAAAAGCCCGAGCCAAACCAGACCAACGATTCGCCACATCATCGGCACCTTGAGGCGAACCATGATTGTCCGCACGGCCCACAGCAACGCAACATGGCCCGCTACCAAAACCACAAAATAGGGCAGCATCGACCCGATACCGAAAAACTTCTCTAGGACGAGGTACACCACCGCAGGGACTGCTGAGAGATGTTCGTTATGGGGAACGAAGATTGCCTCGAAATACTGGCCTGAGTCCCAAAGGTCGCGACGGAAGCTCAGAAATGCCCAATCATCTCCAAAAAACCAAGAACTTCGCGTAAGGAACAGGATCCCGACTGCGACGACGGCAACGACGGTGATCTCCGGCAGGCGCGTAGACGTCGTCTGAGACCACGACCAAAAGATTCGAGCCCTCTGATGGACTCGAACTATTTGCTGATCGATGAACTCAGATGAGTCCTTCATCGACCGCCATCTCGATCCACGGGATCACCTCGTCGAGGATCTCATCGAGAGGCGTCGTTGCTTCGAATTCGAGAAGGTCTTTTGCCTTCTGCACGCCAGGGACTCGCCGCTGAACGTCGTACTCGTAGGCGTCATCACTCACATAGTTGAAGGGCACATCCGGACCCTTGAGCTTCTTCCAAATCAGCTCGGCTAGTTCAAGCACAGTGGTGGATTCGGCAGTTGAGAGATTGAAGTCTTCGTTGAGAGCAGCCGGGTTCTCCATGGCATCGACGATGCCGCGTGCAAGATCGCCTCCGTAGGTGTAATGGCGAATCTGACTTCCATCTCCGAGAATGTGGAGCGGATCCTGTCCCTTAATGATCTTCTGCACAAGGTCGGGAACGACATGAGACATAGCAAGAGTCACGTTGCCTGACTTCACTTCAACTTCGCTCTTCGCTCGCATCTCACCGATGCCCACGCAATTGAACGGGCGCACAATTGTGTAAGGAAGTCGATACTGATCCCATGCGGCCTTTGCGAAGTACTCAACAGCAAGCTTCTGAAAACCGTAGGACGAAAGCGGTGGCGGAACTTCACGCTCATCACCTTCAACGCTCGGCCAGTGTTCCGTCGATTCAAACACCATCGACGAACTCATGTAGGTGACTTTTTGCAAATTTCCTTGTCGATTCGCTCGGATCGCAGCGTCGCAGGACGAGGCCATGATTCGCTCGTTTTGGGCGAGAAGGTCGTAGGCATACGCGTGGAAGTAGCTGATGCCACCGATGAGCGCTGCGCCAGCAATGAAATGATCGCAGTCCATGAGGACCTTCGTCATCAGGTCAACATCAATCGCATCGCCAACAATAAGTTCATAGTTCGGATTCGTGTCGAAACTCTTCGAAACCGGACCGTACTTCGACAGATTGTCAACACCAATCACGTCGTAACCTCGACCGAGAAGATCCTCGACGATGTAGCCACCGATGAATCCAGCGGAACCAGAGACACAAACCTTCACGAAGACACCTCGGGGATAGTTGGGGGAACTGCGGGACTAGTCGTAATCGGCAACGTGAGTCGCGGACCAAACGAGAAGAAATACCAGTGCAGATAGCGCGGAAGCCACGCCATCAGCTTGAAATTCGAAGCACCGAACGCACGGTCGAGCCAGATCGTCGGGATTTCGGCAACCGGTTGGCGATAGCGACGCGCCTTCGCAACGAGTTCGATTCCGATCTCGAAGCCTTGATCGCTTTCAACGTCAACGGCATCGATAAATCTCTTTGAATACGCCTTATAGGAATTCGTCGCGTCGCGAGTGCCAACACGAGCCAGGTGAAAAAGTGTGAGACCGGCCATCCGCGACATAAAACCCTTGACCCATGGCCCACCGACCTGTTGGCCTGAACGCACATACCGACTTGCCGCAGCGACAACGACGCCACGCTCAACAAGACGCGTAAGCGGGTCGATCTGGAACGGATCGTCGCAACCATCAGCCATAGTGACGACCACAACAGGCGCAGCGGCATTGTGCATGCCATACTTGATCGCATTGGCCGGTCCGCGACCATAGGTGTTGATCGCCAGTCGCGCACGGGGGTCTTGCGAAGCAAACGCCTTCACAAACTGAACGGTTGAATCGGCCTCGTCATCAACAACTACAACAATTTCGGCTTCAATCTTGATCGCTTCACCCATGCGCTCAAGAACAGAGACGATACCTTCGCCCTCTTCATAGGCAGGCACAACCACCGAAACTCTGGGGGTCAAAGGAGTACTCCGGCATCGCGGCAGTTCCAAACATCGACGATGGGACGATCGGTCACAAGCGTCTTGTACTGCGGGTGGGGTGCACCAATGATGAGTATGTCTGCGCGGGACAGCAGTTCGTCCTGCGAGACAAGTGACTTGTCGGTAGTGACATACGGATCGGCACAAAGAACTTCACGACTACGAAACTTCAAGATGCGCTTCAACTTGTAGGAGAGGCTCGAGCGGACATCGTCGCTTTCTGCCTTGAACGCCATTCCAAGTATACCAACCGTCTTGTCACGAAGTCCGAAACGTTCGTCCATGCGCTCAACGAGGTACATCGGAAGTCCCTCGTTGACCATCATCGCCGCATGCCCAAGGAAAAATGTGTTGTTGTTGAATGCCGCTAGTTGCATCGTGTCCTTGAACAAACATGGCCCTGCAGCAAAACCAGCACCGGGAAGATCCTTCGCCCGGGGGTAGTCGAATGTGATGGCGTGGCGCACCGCTTCGTAATCGATGCCATGAGAATTTGCGATCATGTAGAACTGGTTGGCGGCAGCAAATTTGATGTAGCGCCACGTATTGGTGAAGAGCTTTGCGAGTTCGGCTTCTTCGGGAGAAGTCTCGACGATTTGATCGGTCAGGTTCCTAAAGACTTCCGATGCCCGGCGAACCGCTGCAGGGGTTCGCCCCGAGACGATCTGCGGAAGTGAGTACAACTCTGTGAATGCTTTCCCCTCGGCGATTCGCTCGGGGCAGAACGCGACGGCAATATCGAGCCCGAGAGCGACAATCCGCTCCTCGACCAATCGAGTGACTCCGGGATACACCGTCGATCGCAGCACCAGCAGTTGGCCGTCTCGAAGGTTTGGGCCGAGGGCACTGATGGCGTCAGGAACGGCCTGGGTGTCTGGGTTGAGGTGTTCATCGACTGGCGTGCCGACGACCACAATCACCACATCAGCTGCGGTGACGACCGCTGGATCAGTCGAGGCCCGAAAAGTCCCTGCACTCAGGATCTCGGAGAGGACCTCGGCGGCTTGGGGCTCATCGAAGGGCATTTGCCCCGAATTCACCGAGGCAACAGCGACAGGATTGATGTCGAAGGATGTGGCCTGAATTCCCTTTCGGGCAAAGGCCATCGCCAGAGGTAGCCCCACGTGACCACATCCACCCACGACGCAATAGGCGATCGGCACAACAGCGTCCCCAGTCATCGGCTGATCCTCACGAATCTGTGAACCTAACCATCCTGAGCCGGTTGAGCACACTCAGTCTGAAAATGTGGGCTGAAGTTCACAGCAAGGCCGCCTCGAAGTGTGGTCTGAGGAGACTATCTTACCTGTAACCCGCCCTTCACGCTTGCCACGAGCACCCGGTAGTCTCAGGGTATGGAGACATCGTCACCCACCACGACCAGCACTCCCAAAGAGGACTCCCTCGTCCCGAGCCCCGCCAATGAACTCTCGAGGCTCCGAAACGAGGTCCAGCGCCTTCAAGGGCTCATTGGCCCCTCAGAGGAGTCCTACCGCAAGCTCCAACTCGATGTGCTCGGCGCTCGAGATGCGGCGATCGCTGCCGAGGCGGAATTGGGCTATGTCCGAGGCCAGGTCGTCTCTCTCGAGACGCAGTTATTCCAGATACGCCGCGACTACTACCGAATCCAGCGCATTGCGGCCAAGCTCGTTCATCCCCGCCTCCGTGGCCCAATCCGGCAGGCCTTGAGCATCGTGCGCCGAGTTCTCTCGGGTCTTGGTCGATGAGCCCCAGATTCTCGGTCATCACCCCTGTCTTCGACCCGCCGGCAGAGGTTCTCCGAGCCACCATCGAATGCATCCTGAATCAAACCTTCGCCGACTGGGAATTACATCTCGTCGACGATGCGTCTCCGAGCCCTCATGTCCGGGAGGTTCTCAACGAATACGTCGGTGATCCACGAATCAAGGTCACCTTCAGAGAACGCAACGGCGGAATCATTGCGTCGTCGAACGACGCTCTGACAACGGCCATTGGCGATTTCGTCGTGTTGCTGGACCACGACGACATCATTGATCTCAACTCGCTCGAACTCATCGATGATGTTCTTCTGGCCGACGAAACAATCGACTACCTCTACACCGATGAAGACCTCATCGCCTTTGATGGATCGCGCACGCAGGCGTTCTATAAACCCGATTGGTCTCCCGAGCGATTCCGAGCACAGAACTACTGCTGCCACCTTTCGGTCATACGCCGGTCGCTCGCAGTTGATGTTGGTGGATTCCGACCGGGCTTCGAGGGATCGCAGGACTATGACCTCATCCTGCGAGTTACTGAGAAAGCTCGGCGTGTCCACCACCTCCCGAAAGTCCTTTACCACTGGCGCCAACTCGCAACTTCGACCGCCGGCGATCCCACCTCAAAGATGTACGCCTACGAAGCAGGTCAGCGAGCAATCCAGGAACATTGCGACCGAATCGGCATCAACGCCGTCGTGGAGTCACTTCCACTTCTTGGCACCTACCGCGTTCGCAGAATTCTCAAGAATCATCCACTCGTCAGCATCATCATCCCGACACGCGGGACCTCAGGACGCGTATGGGGAGTCGAACGATGTTTCCTCATCGATGCAGTGCAATCAATCCTTGAAAAGTCAACGTACGAAAATATTGAATTTGTCGTTGTTGCTGACACTGTCACTCCACCTGAAGCCATCCGAGCGCTTGAACGCATTGCTGGCGACAAACTTCACCTCACATGGTTCGACGGCGAATTCAATTTCTCGGAAAAGGTCAACGCTGGGCGGGTGCATGCCAACGGCGATCTGTTGCTGCTCCTCAACGATGACATTGAAGTCATTTCTCCTGACTTCATAGAAACGATGGTTGGAATCGTTCAAGAACCCGATGTTGGATCAGTCGGGGCGAAACTTCTTTTTGCCGATGGAACGTTGCAACATGCCGGTCATGTCTACCCCGGCAATCCCGATCACATATTTTTCAAGTCGCACAACACTGAATTTGGTCCTCGCGGAATGCTCGTTGTCGATCGCGAAGTTGTCGGCTCAACTGCAGCGTGTCTACTCGTTCGAGCCGATGCCTACGACGAAGTCGGTGGGTTCTCGCCAGACTTCAAGTCGAATTTCAATGACGTCGACTTTGCCCTAAAACTCAATCGGGCCGGGTACCGCAACGTCTTCACCTGCCATGCCGAGCTCTACCACTTTGAAAGCGTTTCTCGCAACCCAGTAGTTACGGTAGAGGAACACGCAATGATCCAACGGCGCTGGCAACATGAGCTTTCGTCCGATCCGTATTTCAATCCAAACCTGGAACCTGGGCGTCACGACTGGTCCCCGCGGATCGGAACTTAACTAGTGCCTGAACATCTCGCGATTGTCCTTGCAACTCCTGCGGGAGTTGACCCCACGGCTCTTTCAGCTGCGCTCGCATCGTTCCATCCCGATGCAATTCAGAAAATTGTTTGCGGTGACGACAGAGAATCACTGCCTCCCGAGATCACAGGCATCGGATGGGACCGTCTGTTCCTTGCCCTTAAACCCCGCCAGTTCGCGCTCGCCGCGGGCGTTGCCGAGGCACAACGACTAATGAGTGACGGATACGAGTCGGCACTCGTCATCCTCACCGGTTCAGCAATTGTTACTGCTCCACTGACCTCGCTCATAACTTCTGATGGCGACCTGACGTTCCCTGCTCGAGTTCGCCACCTGCCACCGCAAGACAATCTTTCCCCGGCGCCCGGGGAACTACTGGTGGAGGGCCTCTACAACCCAATCGCGTTCCACGCCAAGTCAGCATCGTTCAATTCTCTTGCTGCGCTTTCACGGCTGCTCTGTGGGGGTGCCTCGCTTCCGGCCGGTCGAGTCATCGAGATTCTTGGCATTGATAACAACATCACATCATCCGATGCATCGGACCTCGCTGTTGGACCCTGGAAAGCTCCGCGTGGCCCGATTGCACTCATCGACGGCGAAGGCCACGATCCAAAACGGCCGTGGCTCCTCGTTGGTTCTGTCACTCGCCCTCGTGTGCGTCTCAGCCAACACGATGGCCTTCGCGAGCTTCTCTGGAATCATGCCGATCAACTTGGGGGGACTCCGACCGAACCAACGATGCCAGACGGCATGCTGATCGGCCCCATCATCCGACGCCTTGCTCGCGACAACATCACTGCTTCATTCGCCGGCCAACCCCTCATCGCGAATCCGACGACTGATCCAATCGCGTTCACCGATTGGCTCAATGAACCGGACGGACTTCTGGGTCGCTTCTGGAAAGCGGTGTACGAGAGCCGCAGTGACCTCCAAAGCACGTTCCCCGAAGTTCGAATCGGAGCTCTTGAAAACTTCCGGATCTGGATGCTCGATCGCATTGGTATCGAGTACCAATCGCCGTTCGTGCGGCCATTTGCGTCGCGTGGATACGGCCTTGGCGCGTCAACGTTTGAAGCGGGCGGCGTCAATGTCATCGGCTATCTCGATCGCACAAGTGGCATCGGCTTGGAAGCGGCCAGGATCGCCTCTGCATTAGAGATGGCAGGAGTCCCAGTTTCGCGAGTCGCCATAGGCGATTCACTCAGCCCCATCGTCGACAATGCAATGGACCTTGATCAACGACTCCGCTTCGACACCAACGTCATCGTCGTCACCGCTGAACAACTCTCGCGCTTACCCGGCCAGTTGAACCAAGACCCATTCGCTGGTCGTCGCTCGGTTGGCTACTGGTTCTGGGAACTTTCCACACCGTCCGCTGCCGCCGCCAAAGCCATCACGCTGCTTGACCAAGTATGGACACCGACCGAATTTGTGCGCGAATCCTTCGCTCAACTTGATTCCACCAAAGTCGAGCTTTTGCCACCGGCGAGGCCGGTTTTCACGCCCAAGACGAGCTTCGACCGGACACAACTTGGCCTGCCGAATGACCGCGTCATCTTTCTCTGCACCCTCGACATGTTCTCGGTCGTCGAACGGAAGAATCCTTTTGGAGTTATCGATTCATTCAGAGCAGCATTCGAACCGGACGAAGGCCCTTTGCTCCTCGTAAAGACGCTGAATGGCGATCAACGCGGAGATTGCCTCGAGCGAATCTTGATGGCGTGTTCCGATCGGCCCGATATCGAAGTTCGTGACGGCCACCTCAGTCGAGATGAACAACTCTCACTCATTGCCGAATCCGATGTCTTGGTTTCGCTCCACCGATCGGAGGGGTACGGACTCCACCTCGCAGAAGCGATGGCGGCGGGCACACCAATCATCACGACGAACTACTCAGGTCCCGTCGATTTTCTCGACGGTTCCTGCGCCGAACTCATCCCCTACCACCTCGTACCGGTTAAGGAACTCGATGGCGCATATGGAAACGGCGAATGGGCTGAACCCGATCTAGGCGCCGCCTCGAACGCCATGCGCCGGCTCTTTGATGACCCGTCACAACGATCACTACTCGCGGCTGCCGCTCGCAACCGAATTGACCAAATGCCGACCGCATACAGCACTGGCGTCCAAATGCGGTTGCTGCTTAGTCAGCTACCTGCCCTTCCCCCCGAAGAGCACCGCGACCATTAACAGCGACGGGTCTATCGGACCCCAGCAAACCGAAGCTCAGGAACGTCTGGGCAGATCTGAGTGTTGAACTTCTTCGAGCATTGATCGTCGCTGCTCGATTGATGGTTCGAGTTCGTCGCTTCGGCCCAAAGTGACGAAGAACTCGATGCCAATGGTTTCGTGCTCAGCGACGATCCCGAGAGATGTGAGCCCTAGTGCCCTGAGATCCGCAATGATGAGGCGAAAACTTTCTGGGGTAAATCGCCAGCAATGAATTTCTCCACCGAAATCGTCACCGTCGACTGACCGCTGATAACCGTCGCGCACTAAGTCGCCGGAATACATCAAATCGGGAACTACACCTCGCGCTTGACCCCAAGCGATGGCTCCGTTCACATGTGAAGTGCGCGAGAAATAATCGACAACCTGTCCAAGTGTTGGCTTCGTACGCTTCTCTACGAACGCATCGACGATCTGACCGCTTGTCGAAAGTTCGCCGTAGAAGTCAAAGCAGAATCGCTTATCGGGGACGACCAGGCCCAAGCGCCCTGAAGGCGAAAGGACCCGCTCCACGTCTTGAAGAAATGACACAACATCGGGAATGTGTTCAATGACATGGCTTGCGACGACCCATTCGTAGGCGCCTTCTTTGCCGATCAACTCCGTCAATGTTTCTCCACGAGAAACATGGTCAACTTCCTCAATGAGCGACACATCAACACCAACGTGCAATTCATGGCCGTATTGGGCGCGCAGCGAATCGGTGTCGAGATAATCGACGATCTCGACCTGATAGCCATCGCGCTTTGCCATGATCGGCTTATCGAGGGGGCCGAGTTCTATGCCTCGGCCGTTGAGATCGAGCTCAGCTCGAACGATTGCGTTTCGTGACTGCGAAGGCGACAGAGGACGTCCTTCGAACTTTCCGGCGATCGCAAAATGATGCGCCCCGCTCGGCATAGAGCCATTCGCTACTGCTTGCGCTACATCAGGATTCGCTAGAAGGTACGCCGCTTCGTCGAAGATGTCGACGGAATCACCTTCTGGACGCTTTCGCCGCTTCATGCACTCTCGCCGCGACGCAATCCATGGATCCATTGAGCGGGTAAGGCAAAGACACCCTCGATTGAGTGCCCCTCGGCCCGCACTGTGAGATCGTATTCATCAGACTTATGAAAAATTACGTTGGTGCGAACGTCGGTTGCGGTGACCTGGATCTTGTAGGCACCTGGCGCCAAAGGAAGCGAGTCGAAGCGGCAGAGCGCTGACCACCGCCCCTCTCCCAGCAATTCCGGAGAACCGTCAGGGGTATAAGTCGTGGCCAAATGAAGCCCGGCGCTGCTCAGAAGATGCATCACGAGACGGGGCTCAGCGAATTCCCCGACGGTTGACCAATCAACTCGGATATCGAGTGGAGCGCCACTAATCCCAAAAGGAACATGTTCGCCGTCAGGGTCTTGAAGGACAAGCTTCTCAACTCGGAGCGAGGTATGGCCGGGAGCTACGGCCGTTGTCGGGTGAAACGACACAATCTCGTTCGCAAGATCACGCTCAGCTTCCTTATCGTTCACGCCGTGCAGATACTCGCTGACCACCCTGAGCGGATCTCCCTCAGCCATGACACGACCATGGTCCATCCATGTGGCGGTATCGCACATCCCCTGAACGATCCCCATAGCGTGGGTCACGAGAACGATCGTCACCCCCTCGGCTTTCAGTGTGCGCAGGTGATCAAGACACCGGCGCTGGAACTCCTCGTCGCCCACGGCAATGACCTCATCGACAAGAAGAATCTGTGGATCGACATGAACTGCAACTGCAAATCCGAGTCGGACGAACATTCCGCTTGAGTAGTGCTTCACGGGACTATCAATAAACGCCTGCAGACCCGCAAACTCAACGATGCGGTCCAAGAGTTCGTCCGTCTGCGTGCGGCTGAGACCGAGGATTGAAGCGTTCAGATAGATGTTTTCACGTCCGGTGAGTTCCGGGTGGAAACCGGCACCGAGTTCAAGAAGCGCCGAAATTCGACCTGCCGTAACGATCTGCCCTGTTGTGGGCGTATGGATTCCGGCCATCATGCGAAGAAGTGAGGACTTCCCGCAACCATTGTGACCAACCAGTCCGTGAACTGTGCCTTCTTTGATCTGCATGCTGACGTCACGAACTGCCCAGAAATCTTCATACTTCGGTCGCCCGAACTTCGTGAAAAGTTCCTTCACACTTCCAGGCTTGTCGGTGTAAAGCCGAAACTTCTTTGAAACATCTTGAACGTCAATTGCGATCATCAGTTCACAACTCCTGGGCGATGTCGCGTGATTTGCGATTGAAGATCGCTAGTCCGATGAGAAATGCCAAAATCGAAACGACAGGAACGCCCACCATCGACCATGTGTTGGGCCAATTCAAGTTCCAAAAGATGTCTCGAGACCACCGCACAAACTGAGCAATAGGACTTAACTGAATAATTCGTGCGGCGGTTGAGCTCTGCTCCGCAACCAACGACAGAGGGTAGATGATTGGCGTTGCATAGAAGAGAACGTTCATACCTATAGAGACGAGGTAATTCACATCTCGATAAAAGACGTTGTAGACGCTGAGGGCGAGACCGACACCGAGGGAGAACAGCGTGATGCAAAGGATAAGCGCTGGGAAGAGCACTAGTTGCCAGCCCACACAACCTAGGGCAGCCATCACAACGAAGAGGATCGCCGACTCGATCATCGCTTGAAGCAGAACCGTGACCGTATTTGCTACTGCGGGGCACGCCGGTGGGAAAAACACCTTATTGAGCAATGGACCCGACGCTTGGAGTGAGTTGATAGCACCCATCACCGTGCCATTGAAATAGTTCCAAACCCAAAGGCCTGCGAAAAGGTACAGAGCATACGACTTCGTATGACCGTTGCCTGCGACAGGCGGTTCGGCTCTAAAGACCACGCCGAACACGAAACTGTAAATCGCTAGCACCGCCGCCGGGTTGATTAGCGACCAGAGCCAGCCCAGAATGCTCTTCTTGTAGCGAGACTTGAGTTCTCGCTGAGTGAGGTTGTAGATGAGGCTGCGATAGGCCCACAGTTGCGAGACAGAACTCACTGTGGATCACGCTCCTCTGACCTAGTTCGGCGACAAAACGGCGCCCCGTTTGGAGCGAACCGAACAATGATCGTAGCAGCAGGCCCCCTTCATCTAGAGGAACTAGGGACCCTCGTGTAGATCGTGACAGGGACCCCACGGGGACCCATAACGTCTGTGACCGGGCGCAAACAAGAGCCCCTGAGCTCATACGTGGACACGATATTAGTCGCACCAAGAGCGCTGAGCCGCTGATCACACGGCGCGATTTGCACTTGGAACACATCGGGTTGCAAAAGCGTGAATATCGGTTCTCTCACCATGTCATCAAAGACCCAATAAACATAAGCGTAACGATTCCAGACGAATTCCGATTCACCCACCGGATCCAAGATCCGCCAAGCATCGACGTTCGGATAAAGATTCACGGCACTCAGAGAATCAGTTCCCGCAGCAGTGAGAATCGAAGAGACATAACTATCAGACGCAAGCCAACCTCCACCTGGGTTCGCTTCATTGAGCGTCTTTACCTCGCGGACGAGGTCTGAAGAGACCAATGGTCCGAGTCCATGAGTTAATGGATTTGCAGGCACGGAAACAGCGATACCGATAACTGCGAGTGCAACAAGAGCGAGGAACGGCTTCCAGAAAAGCACTGCAGAAGGCACCAAAAATACGAACAGGACTATTTGCAATTGTTGAGCGATCAATGGGCAAACCGTCTCGGCGCCATTGCGCACCCAACCACAGGATTCCAGCACCACCTACCGCAACCGTTGAAGCGGTTGCGAGTCTGCGCCATCTAGGCGGGATTGCGGCGTCTGCGACAATTTTTCCAATCAGGACAAGCAGAATCGTCGACGCAATGCCGAGACCAAGAATCGCTCGACCGGGTGGCACGCGATCAAGCAACGTCACTTTGGTGATGAGAGGCCCCCATCCAATGAAAACGTGAACGAGGAGCATGAAAACGACCGCCAACACCCCGAGGATGACACCTCGGTGCTCGTTGTTCCGGCGAATACCAAATCTCCAGATGAGGAACAGACCGCTAATCGCGAAGAGTCCCAAGAATAAGAACGAAGATGCTTCGCTTTCGTTGAGAATGGCAGGGCGCATTCCCGTATCGTTCGAAATAAAACTCCAGCCATACCAGGCATCAAAGAGGAGACCCACAGACCCGCCGCCTCCGGGGGAGTCGCCTTTCCCCCGGATACACCGATTGCGAGATTTCCCTGAGCGCTTGACTCCGGGTACTCGCAAAGGCGAGAGCTACCGCGCCTATAGCCGCCCCGACAATCACGAGATGAAGGGCCACCGAGTGCCACTCAATTGATCGCGACCGAAGATTTGGAATCACCCACCCAGCAACTAGAGCGAGTGTTACGAAAATGACTGGAATTTGTGCTGGAGGATAAAGGATCAGTGCAAAGCACGAACCGAAATATGCCGTAGCGCCAACTCTCCACCAACGATGCCACCCACGCAGTCCCGGATTGAGCGAGGACAGGAACGACGCAGTTGCAAGCAGCGCCCAACTCGCAATAGCCGTCATCGCCGGATAGTGCCACCAATGGAAGAACGGCGAACCCCACAGGACGAACGCTCCGACGACAGACCAGCGCCAATCACGGATGAGGACAAGGAAGAGTGCATACGTGCCGAGTAGCAGGAGCGCGCCGGTAGACCACCACTCGAATGCGAACGCATTTTCAACAGGCAACACAAAAAACAAAGTGCTCTGGGGATGGAAGAACGCAGTCCAGCTTGAAACAGCAAAATCACCCAGCACTGACATGTCATGTTGACCAACGCCGACTTCAGCAAATCTTGAAAATCCTCGTTCGGCTTGTCCGACAAGCATGGGAGTACGCACCAGCCACTCGTCGCTCCGCACTGCTCGCGGCGAGCCTGCCACAACCCCATCACGGCCGCCCTCCGATCCAAGCAATGGCGTGGATGAGCCTGAAACACCAAGCGCGGAAAAGGTAACGACCAAGATTCCGATCAGGACGGGGAATCCCACATCGCCCTTCGTGGAGGCCGAATCCATATCCACATGCGAGTGGTTCTTCGAGTGGTTTCGCCGCCAACCTCACTCACGGGGGACGAACCAACCTTCGATCTCTTTGTCAGGGACGATCTGCCGATCCCGAAGCTGACGACGTCGACGCAGAGCGTCTGGAAGCATCCTCAAGAGCCCAACAAAAGAGCGAACTCTGCGAGTAACAGTCTTGGTGTGTGGACGCTGCCTTTGCGTCACCGGGTAAACCACGTCGCGCCGAGCATAGGAAGCCGTTATCAGTGGGAACCGAAGTAGTTGAGAGAGCACTCTGCGCGCGGGCGCATTTCGTACGAGCATGAGTAAACGGTTTCGCTCGGTCAGGAAGCTCGTGAGTTCCGAGACCTCGCCGGTTGAGGCAGCGTGGACATGGCGCATCCGGGCGCTTGGAACTGTCCGATACCTCCACCCTCGAGCGCGACCTCGCCAAGCGAGATCCGTGTCTTCGTAATAGAGAAAGAACGATGGGTCGAACAAGCCGACGTCGATGAGATAGTCGGTCCTGAAGAGGACTCCCCCTCCACACCACGCAAAGACATCAACCGGAAGATCAAATTGGCTGTCATCGAACTCAAGCCAACCACGATCTGCGCCGTACCCATCATCGAAGACGATCGACCCCACGTTGTTAATGACGTCACGTAAAGGTGTCGTGATCGAAACGTTGATCCGATGAAGTCCCTTTGCAAGGTGATGTTCTTCGTCGCCGGAACCACCGTTGATCACGATGGTGCAGTCAGCCGGAACCTCGATCGAAAGCAGCGCGGAAAATGAATCCGAGGATTGGGGGGCTGGTACTCGCAGAACCGCTTCCGGTCGGGCCCACTCAAACGGGCCGACTCGATCAACTTCCCTGCCCCATCCTGTCTCTCCAAGATGTGCTGATGATGAAACATCAATGCCGTCAACGACCACACCGCGAAGGACTACTCCGCGAGATCTTGTATCAATACGCCCCGACTCAAACGATGGACTCGTGATTGACACAGTTGCGAATCTGGGCTCCAGCAGTATTTTTGGGCAAGCCGCACCCACACCGCGATCCTCATCGAGAGCATTCACGAGCTCCCTCAACCAACCTGGCTCCACGAACGCATCGTTATTGACCAATCCGACATAGCGGACACCAGCGAGATCCTTAAGCGCTTCATTGTTGGCGGGGAAACCAGTGTTCGAACCAAGTCGTCGAACCTCTACTTGCGGAAGTTCCTTCTCTATGCGTTCAACGCTGCCATCAGAAGAATCGTTGTCCAAACAGACAATCTGGAGTTGGTCTGAGGGCCAATCCAGTGCCAACAAATGACGAAGACTTCGAAGTGTGAGTTCGCCCCCGTTGTGATTCAGAACGACAAGCCGAACCGGCAGATCGGCCTTGTCGACCACGGGCGACATTCGGGTTCAGTCTTCTGCTAGGCGCGTTACGAGGCGAGCGAGGGGAATGCGAAAATCGTCGAGCAACGGCAAGCCAGACTGTCGAAGTGCCGCGTTATCGAGGACCGAGTTCGCCGGACGGGGAGCCGGACGGGGCGGCTGCAGATCCGCAGTCGAAACCGGCTTCACTCGATCGGGGTCCTGACCCGACGAGAGCAGTACTTCGCGTGCGAATTCGTACCAACTCACCGCGCCTTGATTTGTAACGTGAAATATCCCCGTTCGACGTTCCTCGACAAGGCGCCGAATCATTGAGGCGAGATCATCAGCAAATGTGGGATGACCGCGCTGATCATCGACAAACGAAAGCGTGTCATTTTCTGCGGCGATTCGAAGGATGGTCTTCACCATGTTTCCGCCGTTGTAACCACACACCCAAGACGTACGAATGATCGTTGAACCGGAGTGGAGTTCGCGCTCCCCCGCCAGTTTCGAGGCGCCATAGACCGAAGTTGGGGCAACCTGATCCCATTCGACATACGGAGTTGGCTTTGTCCCATCAAACACATAATCGGTGGAGACGTAGTGCACCGGGGCATCCACAATTGCCGCTGCTTCGGAAATGAACCTCGTAGCAAGTGCATTCACCAAGAAGGCCCGATCCGGGTCCGACTCGCAGGCATCAACGGCAGTCCATGCGGCTGGATGCACGATGACATCGGGATGGGCCTCGACCACAGCGGCACGGACCGCATCACGGGAGGTGATGTCGAGCTGAGCATGAGAAAACGAAAAGACCTCATGATCACTTGCGCTGAAGCTGGCAACCAGCTCGGAACCGACCTGGCCACCCGCCCCCGTGATCAGGACTCTCATAATTCAGCCCTTCAGTATTTCCCACCAGGCACGATTGGCCCGGTACCACTCCACGGTTTCGGCCAGTGCTTCATCGAGTGATCGAGACGGCACCCAACCGAGAGCATTCGCTTTACTGCAATCGATTGAATAGCGACGATCATGACCAAGACGATCCTGAACGTATTCAACCATCTCATCGCCTACACCCAGAAGACTCAGCACTTTCTCAGTGAGTTCACGATTGGTCGTTTCGTTTCCCCCACCGATGTTGTAAATCTCACCAACCACGCCCTTGCGCAAAACCACATCAACCCCAGCGCAGTTATCCATGACATAGATCCAGTCGCGGATATTCAGTCCATCGCCGTACAAGGGAACTTTCTTGCCATCAAGAAGGTTGGTGACAAACAACGGAATGACCTTTTCGGGGAACTGGTAGGGTCCAAAGTTGTTTGACGAACGAGTGACAATGACGGGAAGTCCATACGTCTCTTCATAGGACAGCGCAATCAGATCCGAACCCGCCTTTGACGACGAATACGGAGATCGCGGTCCGAGCCGATCAGTTTCTACGAATGACCCATCTTCAATCGATCCGTAGACCTCGTCGGTCGAGATATGGAGGAAGCGATCGACGCCAACATTCCGTGCAACATCGCACATCACATTCGTGCCTAGACAATTCGTCCTAACGAACGTATCGGGATCAACAATCGAACGGTCCACATGGCTTTCAGCGGCGAAGTGCACAACAGCGTCGTGCCCGTCCATCGCCGCAGCCACCGCAGCGCGATCGCAAATGTCACCCTGGACGAATCGGAAACGAGGATCATTTGCGACATCATCGAGACTCGACAGATTCCCGGCGTAGGTAAGTGCATCGAACACCGTGACTTCATCGTCCTTGGTCGAAAGTACATGACGGACATAGTTCGATCCGATGAATCCAGCGGCGCCGGTGATGAACAACTTCATGAGAAACGCAAACCCTCCATACAGTTACAAGCGATCAAGGACGAAGACTGATATGCGGCTGCCACTGTGGGTCAATCCCAGAGCGGCGTGGATTGGCCTGATCGCGATTCGAAAGAATCGGATTCTCTACTCCCCAATCGGCGGCAATTGCGGGGTCATCCCATGCAACGCCCAGTTCATCGGCCGGGTTGAAATACCCATCAACGAGATAGGTAATGGTCATGTCGGTCAACGCCGCAAAACCATGAGCGACGCCGGGCGGGATGAAGATTCCGCGATGAGAGTGCGTGCCATCGTCCTGACGGCCGAGGTCAAGCCACTGGGTGACGCCATCGGTGGGAGAACCACTACGTAAGTCGTGAAGCACAACTCGTGCGGTGCCGTAGGGGACGTACCAGTAGTCGGCCTGATGAAGGTGGTAGTGCAGACCGACAATCGCTCCGGCCTGACGGTCCCCCCGGTTGCCCTGGATCATCTCGCGACCCTGTGGGAACCATTCTCGACGATAGGTCTCGACGAAGAATCCACGTTCGTCGCCATGAACGTCAGGGTCGACGATCAAAACTCCGTGGATTTTCTCGGATGGGGTAACAGTTGCCATGGAGTCCTCGGGGAGCGGTGCTACGAGAGCGGTAGAACGCAAACGAGGTTAGTCGCCTCCGGAGGCCTCACCCCGGAGTACCCCAGTGACGACCGTCTCGTTGTAGGTGAAAAACCGCCCTACTGGGCGGGGAAACGGGAATGAGCGAGCCGATTCAAGCTCAACACCAAGCCGACCAAAAAGCCGAGAAACCTCATGTTCCCCAATTAGGCGAACATGAGTGGGATCAGACCGCTGCCCAGCAGCCTGTGGCGTGATAACCAAGATCTTTCCGCTTGGTCGGAGAGAACGGAGATACGAGCTGATCAGCGAGACTCCCGCGTCTTCATCCATGTGTTCAAGAACATGTGAAAGAAGCAGCGAATCAAAGAGTCCTCGGTCAGACAGTTGGAAATCTTCCGGCACATACGCCTCTAGACCACGCCCTCGACACACGCCAACCGATGTCGGATTGTGATCCACGCCAACTCCATTGCCATCGACGAATGCAAGACACCGACCAATACCGCAACCAACGTCGAGCGTTCTTCCCAAGTTCAATCTTCGGATATTGCGACGATAGGGATCGGGAAGGAGACGTTTCCACGCATGCCCTCGACGATCTTGTAAACGATCGGTGTAGCCCTCACCAATCGTGGAATCGTGGCTTTCCTCCATAGCGAGAATCAGATCTCGATTGGCTCGTGCTCAATAGCTTCGACCAGCGCGTCGATTTTCGCGTCAGCAAATTGGCTTTGTCGACGGACAAGCGCAATTGCCATCCATACGGCAGAAACCGCAGCACCAACGATGAGGCCGAGGCCAACACGCAATTCAAGATCTTCGATCAACGCCATAGTGATGGCACACGTTGCAAGACCCGCACCCCAAGCAAACGCAACTGTTCGCGGGGCTGCTAGCGCTATCAGCGCCTGAGCGAGAGTCATTGCGATGATGAAAACGCCGCTTCCCGCAGAAAGAAGTGCAAGATTTCCTGCGCTCATCGTGAAGTCATTGAAAAGGATCTTGCCCACGGTTGGACCGAGCAAGAACGCTCCGATGGTGCCAAACACAGCGATGGTCACCACAAGCATAAGTAGCCGATAGAGACCACGCCGAAACTCGTCGTGCTTTCCTGAGCCGGCCAGCCCCGCCAATTTCGGCAAAAGCGTTCCTTGCACGGCTTGGAATACAAGAACTGGCACACGCGCAACAAAAAACGCAGAAGCAAAGCCGGTGACTACAGCCTTCTGAGCAGCACTTGCCAAAAGGTTGACCCCAAGCAGAGGCGCGTAGGTCAGACCCTGAGTGAACACCGAAGCGGCGAGAAGCCAGCCGATGTTCGCAGACAACTCTGAATATGGCGCAGTGGGCCCATCATCGAGATGCCGGCGGTTGCCTCGGAGGACGATTGGAAGCGCTAGAAGTGGCGAAACAGCGAGACAAAGAGCATAAAGACCAGCTTTGTCGGCGCCTCCGATTGTGATTCCGATCGCCAACGCAAGTCTGATGACCGAATCAACTGCGATGAGTTCCCCGAACGCGCCGAATCGACCTTCACCTGCAAGTACCCCACGAGTGAGGTGCATCAAAAAGAACGACACGAGGCTGACGCACAACGCGACGGTGAAGAGCTGATCGCCATTGTAAATCTCACGGCCCAAAAGCGGAGCTGCCACAATTGCAGCGGCAACGAGCACCGCGGTGATCGCGGCTCCAAGCTTTGTCGCTCTTGTAACGAGCGGACGGCCGCCGAGACCCTGAGCACGCCGATGGGCAAGGGCGCGCCCTACTTCTTGTTCGAGGGGCAGGAAAAAACCTGGCCCGAGAACAAAAATAACTGCCCAGAACGCTGAGAACGCTGAATTAGCGCTGCCATCAAGCGAATTCAGTGCAACAACGACAAAGGCATAGGAAGCGATCGACGAAACTACGAGTCCGGCTCCGACGGCTCCTGTGCCAGCGGGAACTGCCTCTCTGGCCCGACCGACCGCAGCTACGGCCTTGGCTTTCATCGTTTTGCCTTAAGGCTTTGGATTCGGGAGCGCACTAGAACATGTTCCCACGTCGGAACGGGCGCTATCACCCATTCGCACGTGATTTGTATCAGACGACTCGACAGCCGATCAGAGCGTTCGACCCTGATCCCACATTCAGACCGAAAACACAGATGGTCTGTGGATCCGCACTTGGTCGAGGCACCACATACGTAAAGCCGTGATTCGGACCATTCCCGAACGCTGCGGCGACATCCGCCCGATAATCACTCGCCAGACGCCCGACGCCCACGCCATTCACATAAATGTGGATCACGATCGGATCATCTGTGTTGGGATCAAGGGCCCATCCGGCGACCCCGATATGCCCATAACCACTCGCCGCCCAATCAATCGAGCCGAACGGATCGCCATTACGGTTGACGACGGTCCGACAGCCCATGGTCTGATTCGAACCCGCACCTACCGTGTTGATTGAGTACACACACACCTGATGGCTACCCGCTGAAACGGGTATCGATGTCGAGAATCCGTGGTTGGCTCCATAGAGCGGGAAGGCTGCTGCGACATCTGGTCGCGACGCCGAGGCAACAATCGCAGTTCCAACGCCGTCAACGTAAACACGAACTTGTGTCGGGTTGGCTGTGTCGGGGTCGATCACCCAACCAGCAATATCGATCGCGCCAGGGCGTGCCTTCACCACATCAAGCGACCCATACGGGCTTCCCGTTGGCACAGTGACGGACTTACACGACAAGAGACTCGGCCCCCCGGGGCCAGTGTCGTTGATGCCATAAACACACACCTGAATTGGTCCGCCGGACGCGTCAACCTCAGCGTCGAAGCCGTGATTGCCTGTGATACCGAGATAAGTGTTCACATCAATCCGTGGCTGATTGGCAGGCAATGACGTCCAAGCAGTTCCGGCATAGACATGCACGACAGTCGAACGAGACCAATCGTTCGGGTCGGCTGCCCACCCAGCGACTCGGACTTTTCCAGGTTGAGTCACCGTCGCGATGTCAAGCGAACCTTTAGGAGCGCCACCAAGCGAGAGGCATCCAAATGGAAGATTCAAGCCTGAAGCGACGTTGATGCCGAACGCGCACATCCTCTGCGCACCTGTCGGAATTGCGAAATTCTCGCTAAATCCGTGTGCCGATCCGAACCCGGGATACACCGCACCGACGTCAGTACGAATTCGGTCTGCGGTCGTCGCACCCGTCCAAGCACCATCGGTATAGAAATGGACTTGGATCGACGCAGTCGTATCGGGATCAATCGCCCATCCCGCAACGTGAACCGTGCCATTGGCGTTCATCGCCGTGCCATCAAAAGAACCGAACGGCGACCCACCACCAGTACCTGCACCAGCGAGCGCCTGAAGCGAACTCAAGTCGCAGCAAAACCAATTCATATCGACGTTGTCGAGTGCGTAGTTAAAAGCGTTCGATTGCTGTCCATTGTAAGAATTCGCGTAGATTCCCGGAACTTTTTCGATACTCGAAAACTGCCACCACGTCCACGATGACCAACCGGCAGGCAATCTCGGTTGACGCGTGTCGGTATAGGGGTCACAAATTCGCTCCCCACGGTTGCTCTGACACATGTAGCTCGGAAGCCAAAGTTGATAGGTCGCGGAGATATCGGCTGCGATCGTCCCTGGAAAGAAGAACGCACCCATGTAGAGCACAGGCTTCTTGCCGGTGAGCAACGTGACCTCGTTCATGAATGCACGCGCCCAGTTCGACAGTTGTGTCCCGTCGAGGCCGCCGGTTTCTTCCAAATCGAGCATCCCGGGCAGATCCCCTGGCCCGGTCATCGAACCCGCACGGGACACGAAGTACCGGGCTTGGTCTACTGCAGTACTGATGGGGAGGGCTGGCTTCGCGTAGTGATACGAACCGCGAAGCAAACCGACCGATGCAATGCCCGCCCAATCCTGCGCAAAACATGGATTGGTGTAACTCGTAGCCTCGGTGGACTTCACGTAGGCAAAGGAAATCCCCGAATTTCGAACCTGCACCCAATCGATTGGGCGCCCACATATGGAGCCAGAAGTTCCCGAATGCTGCCAACTCGAGACATCGATCCCACGCAAGAGCGCACTTGCCGGTGCAGCGGTTGCCGAAGAGGCGATCAAAGAGACCGCGAACGACGCACCGACAAAGGCAAGCGCGAGGACAAGCACGCGAAAAACCCTCGGCGCCTGAAGCGACGAAGAAGGGTCGCTCTCACAATTCGGAGCGGAGGAGGAACGGCGGGGTGGAGTCATGAGGAATCATCGGGAACCTGCCCTATCCAAATTCTACGTGCCCTCGCCCGACTCTTGCCCTCACCCTCTAATCCGAAGAGAGATAGGGACAAACACTCTCTGTTCGACGTGGACTAGTCGAGTTCGACGAGGGAATGATCACCGATCATCAGCCTCTTTGCGTGCGGTTCGCGTTGCGATTTGCGCACTTCGACTTGCTTTCCTACAAGCGAGTCCGCGATGGAACGAATACCGGTGATCCGCGACTGCTCAAGAATGACGGAGTTCTCGATGGTGCTATCGGAAATTTCGCAATCGAAATAGATCGAGGCGTACGGACCAACGGTGCTGTCGACGATTCGAGCGCCTTCACCAATGATCACCGGACCACGAAGTGTCGAGTTGACGACCTCCGCACCCGCTTCGATAACGACGATTCCCTCGAGGACCGATGCAGCATCAACAGTTCCGCTATTGGATGATTCGAGCATGTCGAGCACAAGACGATTTCCTTCAAGCAGCGGTTCGAGTTTACCGGTGTCTTTCCACCAGCCTTCAAGAACCTCATGACGAACCCGATGAGCGTTGTCGATAAGCCATTGAATCGCGTCGGTGATTTCTAGTTCACCGCGTGGCGATGGTTCGATGGCAGCAACTGCTTCGTGGATGCTTCGATCGAACAAGTACACGCCAACAAGCGCGAGATCGGACTTCGGCTCTTCTGGCTTCTCAACAAGTTTCGTTACTTCGCCATCGGCGCCAATTTCTGCCACGCCGAAACGCTGGGGATCGGGAACCCGGGCAAGAAGAATCTGTGCCGACGGAATTTGCGCATCGCCCGCTCTTGATTCCGCATGGTCCGCCTCGAAACTTTCAACAAATTCAGCAATGCCCTGACGAAGCAGGTTGTCGCCGAGGTACATCACAAAGTCGTCATCTCCGAGAAAGCCGCGAGCGATCAATACACAGTGGGCAAGACCTAAGGGCGCATCCTGAGGGATGTAGGTGACCTTCGCTCCCCAACGACTGCCATCCCCCACTGCGTCGCGAATCTCGGGACCTGTATCGCCAGTGATGATTCCGATCTCCGTGATTCCCGCCTCGACCATGTCCTCGATGCCGTAGAACAGAATCGGCTTGTTGGCCACCGGCACCAATTGCTTGGCGCTCGTGTGGGTAATCGGTCGAAGTCGGGTACCGGCACCGCCGGAAAGAATCAGGCCCTTCACGTCCGACTGTCTAGCAGCCCTACCCCATCAACCCCTAGGGGACTCAGACCGTGCGACATCCAAGAAGCTGGTTCGTGCCGCTTCCCGCCGCCTCAATCGAATAGACGCAGACCCGCACAGGTGTCTGAGGTGCCGTCAGCGTGGCACCAAACCCGTGTGCATTCCCATAGAGCGTGAATGCCGCCCCGACATCGGGTCTCTGAAGGTTGGCAAGAATCGCCGTTCCATCAGACCCCACATACACATGCACCGGAATCGAGGCAGACGTATCTGGATCAATCACCCAGCCCGCGACTGTCACACCGTTCGGTCCTCGAACAACGGCATCAAGCGAGCCGAAGGGTGAACCGCCCGGAACGTTGATCTGACGACAACCAACCAAAATATTTGCCCCACCTCCAACATTTATTCCGTAAACGCAAACACTCTGTGGGCCGTGCGAAATCGGAACCGTCATGCTGAAACCGTGGGCTGCCCCATAAGCAGGAAATATGGCTGCAAGATCGGCACGGCCCTGATCCGCACTCAAGACTGTCCTCGATCCACCGATCCAAACATGCACATCAATCGCACCCTTGACATCAGGATCAATGATCCATCCCGCAAGGCTGATTGCTCCGGGTAATGCGTTTACAGCATCAAGCGAACCGAAGGGTGAACCGGTGGGAAGCGAGATGGTTCGGCAACTAATCGCTTTTGCTGCTGCACCGCCTGAGGATAAGCAAACGGTGCGGCTGCCCCCGGAGACCGGAATCGTGGCCGAGAATCCTGCTGTCGCGCCGGCCCAAGGCACCGCCTTAGCGACATCGGGACGACTGACCGACCTGCTTATCCGAGCAACCGTCACACCATCAACTGCAATCTCTGCGGGTGCAGCAGCATCGCCCGGTACTGCGCTCCATCCTTCAATCGAAACAGATCCAGGCGCTGCCGTGAGCACGTCGATCGAACCTTCCGGGTTGCCAGTGACATTGACAGTCCGACAACCGATTTGAGCGTTGTTTCCGCCTCCAATATCGATCGCGTAAACGCACACATTTTGCGACCCGGTTGGCGCTGCAAGAGTAAAATCAAATCCATGCAGTGGCCCAGCACTCAGCATTGCTACTCCGACATCGGGACGATTCAGCGAGGCAGAAAAAATAGCTCGAACATCTCCGACATAGATGTGTACGTCGACCGGATTCTTCGCTGAATCGAAATCTATTGCCCAACCAGTAACACGAACTTGATTTGGAGCAGATAGTGACACGACATCAAGCGAACCAATGGGGTCCACATTTCCGCAGAACCCGCGGCGAGTCGATGTATCGCAGAGCACTGTCGAGGCAGTCCACGTCAGAGAATCACGCGCGTTTGCGGTTACAGGTTTCGATGCAGTGATGTCGATGTCGTAACCCGTGTCCTCCTTCAGCCAGACGCGATACTCGTTGCCATTCGCTCGAACGGAATAGAAGGGTTTGGGAAGTGGAGTAATAGAGCTTCCCGACCCGTCGTAGGTGCCGCCTTGCCACCCACGGGAACCCTCAGCAAGCGCAGGGTTGATGTAGAAACAGGTCAAGCCATCTCCGAGACCACGCAGATTGCAGACTCTTTGCTGCATTCCGCCTGTTCGAGTTACCGCAGGATCAAAGGACGTGTTGAGTTTCCCGTCTGATGTAACTAACTGGTTGAACGTGTCCTCACACTTTGTCGTCCCGCCCAAAGTGCACCCGTACCATGGTCCCCATGCATACATTCGACGCAATTGAGGCGTCGCTTTTTTGCTCGACGGAGCGTTGCACCATCGATAGGCGATAGTCGCTGCAGCTTGGTTTGCTGCGGTCGTCGCGTTGATCGCATCAGCTGCAGTCATGTCCCAACGGCCCGCTGAATCGAACTGCCATAAGCCAATGCCAGGGCTGAAGAATGCATTTACATATGGGCCAGTTGTGCGGCTGAATGCAAAAAGATTGGCGTTCGACGCGCGCCCGCCGGAGGTGTTGTCCCAACGAGACAACGTCATCGGAGAGGGCAGTGAACCACCAGCTTCGAAATAGGTGGGAACGATCATCATGGCGGCCAGGTCCGTTGATGAAAGTCCGCAGTTGTAATTGGGATCAGGCTCTTCTGGCCTACCAACGAGTTTTGTTTCCGCCGTCCTACTGGCCGCCTCGCGAATTGCGTCAAGTGGCCCTTGGCCGAAGTTGCGTCCTGAGGTCGCCGGCACGAGCAGTTCTGGCATGCATCCCGCCGACACCACGACGACGCCGACGATGAACCCAATCATCGCCAAGGAACGACGAAGTCGACGTGAACCCGTGGGCCTAGTTCTCGGAGTGGGGGTGTTCATACAGACCTCTAATGAGACACGTGAAAACACGCTCTCCGCCCAGCCCCACCATAGCGCCGCCCTCGCAGAAAACCTCGACAGCCTGATTTCCCGCTCAGGAATGTGAAATCAGAGGTCGAAATGCGGTGCGTGCGGGGTGCAGTACTGGTCGTACTCCGCAATCACGATTTCTTCTGGCTCGATTGAACACGCGGGGCACTTCGGATCCCGGCGGATCTTGTAGGTCATGAACGACTGTTCAAGGCTGTCATATGCCATCAATCGGCCGGACAATGAATCGCCCAGACCAAGCAGGAGCTTGATTGCTTCAATCGCCTGGATCGAGCCAACGATGCCTGGAAGAACGCCAAGCACTCCGGCCTCGGCGCATGACGGCGCCAGTTCCGGCGGGGGTGGCTCGGGCAGGAAGCACCGGTAGCAAGGACCATCATGCGGAAGGAACACCGTGATCTGTCCCTCAAATCGGAAGATCGATCCGTGTACGACCGGCGTGCCCGTCTTTAGCGATGCATCGTTGAGCAGGTAACGACTCGGGAAGTTGTCAGCTCCGTCGACAACGAGGTCGTACTGCGATAGCAGCTCTTCAACATTCGACGCATCGAGCCGCATGTCGTGAGTGATGACATTGACTTCAGGATTCAACAACTGAAGCGTCTTTGCCGCTGAGTCGACTTTGCGCATACCGACGCGCTCAATGTTGTGAATGATCTGACGCTGAAGATTCGATTCATCGACAACATCCATGTCGATGATGCCAATCGTTCCAACACCTGCTGCTGCGAGATACAGAGCCGATGGCGAACCAAGGCCGCCAGCGCCGAGAAGCAGAATCTTCGAATCAAGAAGCTTGAGCTGACCTTCTTCACCCACCTCGGGGAGTAGAAGGTGTCGCTGGTAGCGGTTGCGCTGCTCGGCACTCAGCGTGCGAGGTGCCGACCATTCACGCCCCTGGTCTTTCCATGCGTTGAAGCCGCCGTTCATTGAAAGAACGTCGGTGTACCCAAGCTCGCCGAGTGTCTTGGCTGCGAACGCCGAGCGAACGCCCCCGGCGCAGAACACCACAACCTTTGATTCCCGACTGGGAATGCGACTCTCGACCTGAGCTTCGAGATGGCCGCGTGGAATGAAGACAGCGTTCGGAATAGCGCCCTGCTCAAACTCATCGGGCTCACGAACATCGAGGAACACGGTGGCCGGCTGGGCGCGCAGTGCTTCTGCTTCGGCCGGTTCGATCTCGGTGATCTGGCTCTTGGTCTGCGAGAGGAGGTCTCGGAAGGTGGCCATAGGTTGCCTTTAGTGCTCGGGGGATCGAGCGAATCTCACGCTCGGGACCGAAACCCTACCTATTAGGTCGGCTTTCCGCCACCTCCGACCAAAAAACTAAAGAATGGCTGGAAGAACCGCCGATGCTGAGCCCTGCACGACAACTGTCGCCTGCGAATCAAAGGGCGTCGATTGAGCGTTGACAATCACCACAGAGCGCCCAGCCTCCAACGCAACCTGCACCATTCCTGCAATTGGGTAGACCATGAGGCTGGTCCCCACAGCGAGCAATACGTCTGCTTGCGTTGCCGCAATCTCTGCTCGCAGGAGATCAGCCGCCACTAGCGATTGCCCGAACATGATCGTTGCCGACTTCATGATTCCGCCACAGATCGGACAAGACGGGTCCGGGTCCCCAGCTCGCACTCGATCAAGCGCTTCCTGCATCGGACCGCGCGCTCCACAATCCACACATTCCCATCGATGCACCGTGCCATGAATCTCAACCACGTTGTCGGGCGAACTGCCGGCAATGACATGGAGACCATCGATGTTCTGTGTCACCAAGGTGTGGAGACGTCCCGAACGCTCGAGTTCAACCAGCGCCCGATGACCATCGTTCGGTGAAGCGGTGAACATGTCTGATTCGAGCCGGATCTGCCAGGCATCGCGTCGCACCTGAGGATCGGCCAAATAGTGCTGGATGGTTGATCGCTTCTCGGCTTCAGGATTTCGGGTCCAGACGCCGTTTGGCCCACGGAAATCAGGAATACCGGAGTCGGTGCTGATCCCGGCGCCTGTCAGTACCGCCACCGACGACGCATCGCGAATCACACGACGAGCGGTCTCGATCGCTTGCGGCTTACTCTCATCTGCGGCGTCGGGCATGGCTCAATTGTGGCCTACCCAGAGCTCGTTGCCGAGAGCCAAGGCAGCAAAACAGACTGGAGTAACCTCACTACCAATGCAGGACAGGGCCAACAATCGTGACCGGGTGCTCGTCATCATTCCCGCGTTCAACGAACACGAGACCCTTCCCTCGACCCTCGCCGAATTGAAACGCACTGTTCCCGACTACGACGTGGTCGTTATCGATGACGGGTCTAAAGACGACACCGCCGATCTCGCCGAAGCCAATGGCGTGATCTGCATTCGCCTTCCGTTCAACCTTGGTATCGGCGGCGCCCTGCGCACCGGCTTCCGATTTGCCGTTGAACGAGGGTACGGACGCGCCATCCAGTTCGATGCCGATGGCCAACATGACGCATCGCAAATCTCCGCAATTTTGGCGCCGCTCGCTGATGGCGCCGACATGGTGATCGGATCGCGATTTGCTGGGGTTGGCGATTACCACGTCGGTCGCAGTCGAGGCGCTGCGATGGGAATCCTGCGCTGGTCAATTGAGCGTCTCGCCGGACAGAAGTTCACCGATACCTCTTCGGGATTTCGGTCATTCGACGCTGACATGCTCGCGATGTTCGCCACCGACTATCCGATTGAATACATGGATTCCGCCGAAGCGCTCGTACTTGCGTGCCGAGCCGGTTTCGACGTGCGTGAAGTCCCTGTCACCATGCGAGAACGCGCCGGCGGACAAGCATCAACCCGCAGCTTTCGACTCGTGTACCACTACCTGCGCGTTTTGGTGTCGTTGGCGAATACTCCTCGCCGCCCCCGCACCACAAAGGAGGCAACAACATGAGCCTTCGTGCACACGTCGCACTCGCCATCCTCGTGGCGCTCGCGATTGTCGGAATCATCGTTCTTGTACGCCGCCGTCACCTAAAGGCGAAGTATTCGCTCCTGTGGCTGAGCCTCGGTGCGGTCATGGTTGTCATCGCTGCCGTTCCCGGTCTCCTCGATTGGACGGCCGAACGGCTGGGGATTTGGTATCAGCCCACACTGTTGATTCTCCTCGGGCTCGCATTACTTCTTCTTATCGTCGTGCACTTTTCCTACGAACTGACTCGTTCCGAAAATCGCACTCGCGAACTCGCCGAGCAACTTGCCCTCTTGCGATTGCGTGTGACTGAACTTGAGCAATCAGTCGACACATCAGAAAATGGCAATGATTTGGGAAGCGACTCCGCTTCTTCCTAGCTCGTCAAAGCAGGACGCACGCACAAGAACGGTCCATCTGGCCCGTTGACCTTTCGGCACTCCGAGACGACAGTCACCGAAACATCACGAAACGTCGTGATGTGTAGCGACATCCTCAGGAGGAGCCTTGACTCTCATCAGCGATCCCACCCATCCAGCACAGACGATCGCAGTCGATGCATGGTCTGACCCCGTCATCGACCAACTCGGCCACGATCCCCGATCCGCCTATGTCGAAAAGTTTTGGCTTCCGATTTTGGGACCTTCGTCGGTGTGGCTCCTGCGCCGACTCGCCGATGGGCTCGATCGTCACCCTGAAGGCTTTGAAATCGATCTCGTCGATACCGCTCAGTCGCTTGGCGTTGGGATGCGCGGCGGTCGCAATGCACCGCTGCTGCGAACCTTCGAGCGGTGCTGTCGCTTTGGCGCTGCACGTATGCACGGAACCTCAGCGATCTCCGTTCGCCGACGGCTTGCTCCCCTCACTCGAGCACAAACCGAGCGGCTACCAGACTCGTTACGCCACGAACACGACCAGTGGCTGAACCGCCCGAGTGTCTCGCCCTCATTCGAACAGATGCAAACACGGGCCCGTTCACTTGCCCTTTCAATGATTCAGCTTGGCGAGGACAATCAAAGCGTTGAACGACAACTCCATCGTTGGCGATTCCACCCAGCCATCGCCCATGAAGCGATTCGCTGGGCACTTGCTCACCACCCGCATCGAGAGTCGATGAAAACATCTACCCCGAAATGCGAACTCGTTAACGGCGACGCGGCGTAAAGGTTCTGGCTACCTCGAGCAGGGTGCGAACGCCGTATCCCGTGCCACCCTTTGTGGTCTCAGCATCGTCAGCGTCGGACCACGCGGTACCAGCGATATCGATATGTGCCCATGGAATGTTGTCGCCGACGAATTCCTGCAAGAACAAGCCAGCCGTAATCGTGCCGCCACCGCGTGACTTTGAAATGTTTCGCAGATCAGCGACATCAGAATCGAGGAATGAGCGATAGTCGGCGGGTAGCGGAAGTTGCCACATGCGCTCTCCGGCTGACTCTGCAGCAGTTTCGAGGTCGTCGAGCCATGCATCGTTATTCGACATCACCGCTGCAATGCGACCGCCGAGGGCTATTTCAACAGCGCCGGTAAGAGTTGCGAGATCAATGATTGCATCGGGGGCATCTTCGGTGGCGAGCGAAAGCGCGTCAGCCAAGACGAGGCGGCCTTCAGCATCGGTGTTGAGCACCTCAACCGTTGTGCCATTGCGAATGGTGAGGACATCACCAGGTCGGGTTGCGTCGCCGTCGCTCATGTTGTCGGTCATCGGCATGTAGCCAACGACTTTGCACTTGGGCGCAACTGCTCGAATCGCTGCGAAACAGCCAAGGACTGCTGCGGCACCGCCCATGTCCATCTTCATGGTCATCATGCCTTCGCCGGTCTTAATCGATAGACCACCCGAATCGAACGTGATGCCCTTACCAACAAGCGCAAGCGTTCCCTTTGGGGCGCGTGGCGTATAGGTGATCTTTACGAATCGGGGCTCGTGTGTGGAACCACGATTGACACCCAGAAGACCACCCAACTTTTGGCGACGGATCTGGGCAAGATTGAGAACTTCGATCGTGAGCCGCTCGCGACGGGCGAGCTTGACTGCTTCTTGAGCAAGCGCAGCAGGCGTGAGGTCGCCACCGGGACGATTCACGAGATCGCGCGCGAAATTCTGCGCTTCGCCGATTTTCAGGCCTTGTGTAAACGCATCAGTTGCGGCCTTGCCTGTCACTCCGGCGACACTTACTGCAGTAAGGACAGCGGGCTTTGGATCTGACCGATATTCAGTGAAGCGATAGGAACCAAGGACGAGACCTTCGGCGAGTGCGCGAATCGAACTCGCCTTAACTGAAGCGCTGCCTGCTTCGATGAGGTCCAGAACGTCGACCCCGAGGCGCTTTGACCGAGAACCGGACCGCACTGCTTGAGCACCGATGCGACGAAGTCGGTTGTCATCGATTGACTTCGATGCACCAGCACCAATCACAATCGCTGAGCGCCCCGAAGAATCGGCAACAAACGCAACCTGATCTGCAGCACCGGTAAAACCCTGCGTGCGAAGTGCCGTAACCGGTAGTCCTCGCGCTTTCAGCGCACGATCGGAACACTTGTCCGAGGCGACTGCGAGGACGATGGCATCAACTGCAGTCGGTAGCGAGCGAGCAGGAGAAATCTTCAGCGACATAACGACCTCGCAGATAGGTATGAAAGAGGAGAGGAATTATGGCTGTACGGAGCGCGTAGGCAGTGAGGTGCCCTCTTGCCAACGAGCGAGCGTCCAGAGCAGATCGGAAAGGCGATTGAGGTACGGCACCACGGCGCTGCCGGGACCAGCCGCAGCGAGACTGTCGCGCTCGGCGCGCCGAGCGACCGTTCGGGCAACATCAAGAAGCGCACCGATGCGATTTTGACCGGGTACTACGAATTCGGTCGGTGGATCGAACTTGGCACTGGTGGCGTCGATGAGGTCTTCGAGATGGGTGATCATGTCGTCGGTGACCAACGTGGCGCCCGCAGTGAGTTTGTCGCGACTTCCGGGATCGGCAGCCAACTCGCCCATCAGAACCCAAAGGTCGCGTTCGAGATGCACCAAGATGTCGCCAAGTTCGGCATCTGACTCAGCCCGAGCGAGCCCGAGAAACGACTGCAACTCGTCAACCGTGCCGTAAGCCGCCGGTGCTGCGGAATCTTTTGCCACACGACCTCCGTAGAGGAGTCCAGTGGTGCCGTCATCGCCCTTGCGCGTGTAGATCTTCACGAGGTTGAGCCTAGAGGGCGCAAGGTGCATCCCTCGCCTTCAACGTCGGATTCGAATCTCTCTCTGCTACCGTGTGAGAGCCGAAGCTGACCTGATGGGTAGGGCGAGATGCCCCGGCTTGCGGCGAGATCAATTCCGATCCTCGTTCCGCGCCCGGACCATCGCCAGGAGATCCACGGTGAGCACTTTCCTTGAAGCAATCCATGAACGTGTCGTCATTTTCGACGGCGGTATGGGCACATGCATCCAGACCAGCGGTGTGACCGCCGACGACTTTGGCGGACCCGACCTCGAGGGCTGCAATGAGCTCCTCGTAGTCACCCGGCCAGACGTGATCGCCGACGTGCATGCCCGCTATCTCGAGGTTGGCTGCGATGTCATCGAAACCGACACCTTTGGCGCATTTGCCATCCCGCTTGGGGAATATGACATCGCCGATCGAGTCCACGAACTCAACGTCGCTGCTGCCCGCCTCGCCCGCGGCGTCGCCAATGACTTCTCCACCCCTGACCGGCCCCGCTGGGTTGCCGGTTCCATTGGGCCAGGAACTCGCTTTCCGTCCCTTGGACAAATTCGTTATGCGGAACTCCGCGACCACTACGAGGCGCAAACTCGGGCGCTCATCGAGGGCGGCGTCGATCTGCTGATCATCGAGACCATGTTCGACCTTCTCACTGTGAAGGCCGCCATGAACGGCGCCCGCCGAGCCATGCGAGCCGAGGGCAAAGAACTGCCTCTTCAGGTGCAGGTCACGATGGAACTCACCGGACGCATGTTGCCCGGCACCGAAATCGCCGCTGCCCTCGCAGCAATCGATCCGCTTCATCCCGATGTCATTGGCATTAACTGCGCGACTGGTCCAGTGGAAATGGGCGAGCACCTCCGCCATCTCGCAGCACATGCCCGCATGCCCATTTCTTGCATTCCGAATGCTGGTCTTCCCAGCGTTGTCGATGGCCACATGCACTACGACCTCTCCCCCGAGGGGCTCGCGGAACATCATGAGCGGTTCGTCACCGAACTCGGCGTGAACATCATCGGCGGCTGCTGCGGAACAACACCGGAACATCTTGCTGCCGTTGTTGATCGCTGCAAAGACCTCACGCCAGCACCGCGCACACCTATGCATGAGCCGGGCGCCACTTCGATCTACTCGCTCGTGCCGTTCGAACAAGACACCTCGTTCATGATCATCGGTGAGCGCACGAATGCAAACGGTTCGAAGAAGTTCCGTGAAGCCCTACTCGATGCCGATCTCGACACGTGCGTGCAAATGGCGAAGGACCAAGTTCGCGAAGGCGCACACGTGCTCGATGTCTGCGTCGACTATGTCGGCCGAGACGGCACAAATGACATGGATGAAATTGCGAAACTGCTCGCAACACAGTCCAGCGTTCCCCTCGTTCTCGACTCCACCGAGCCTGAGGTCATGGAAGCTGGTCTTGCATGGCTAGGTGGCCGTGCGATCCTCAACTCCGCCAACCTCGAAGACGGCGAAGCGGAAGGAAGCCGGCTCGATCGCGTCATGAAGTTGGCCGCCGAATATGGCGCCGCAATCGTCTGTCTCCTCATTGACGAAGAAGGCCAAGCTCGAGATATCGAATGGAAGTTGCGCATCGCGCATCGCATTCATGACCTCGCTGTCAATCGCTACGGGCTCGAACCTAGCGATCTGATTTTCGATGCACTGACGTTCCCCCTGTCAACCGGCGACGACGACTTGCGCGGCGATGCAATCGCCACGATTGAGGCCATCAAGCGAATTAAGACCGAACTACCCGGCGTGTTCACAACACTGGGCGTTTCGAACGTTTCCTTCGGCCTCAAGCCAGCAGCTCGCCACGTTCTCAACTCGGTCTTCCTTGCCGAGTGCGTGAACGCCGGGCTCGATTCAGCAATCGTGCATGCAGCGCGAATCATGCCGCTCAATAAAATTCCTGAAGAGCAGCGTGCAGTCAGTCTCGATCTCATTTATGACCGTCGAAGCGAGGGCTACGACCCGCTCACGAAGCTTCTAGACATCTTCGCTGATGTCCAGGCAACAGAGGTTGTCCGAGAAGACCGAACTGACTGGACCATCGAAAAGATTCTGAGCCAACGAATCATCGATGGTGAGCGCGAAGGCCTTGAAGATGATCTTGATCGTGCCCGGGCGCAGGGGCTGGAGCCTCTCTTCATCATTAATGATGTTCTCCTCGCTGGCATGAAAGTCGTCGGAGACCTCTTCGCCACAGGCGAAATGCAACTTCCCTTTGTTCTTCAATCGGCAGAAACAATGAAGACCGCTGTTGCCCATCTCGAACAGTTCATGGAGAAGGCCGACGACGGCGGCAAAGGTCGCATTGTCCTCGCCACCGTAAAGGGTGATGTTCACGACATCGGAAAGAACCTTGTCGACATCATCCTCACCAACAACGGCTACGAAGTCATCAACCTTGGCATCAAGATTTCCATTGCCGAAATGATCGAGAAGGCCGTTGAAGTGAACGCCGACGCAATCGGAATGAGCGGACTTCTTGTGAAGTCCACGCTCATCATGCGCGAGAACCTCGAAGAACTGAATACTCGCAACCTCTCCAACATCCCCGTGATGCTTGGCGGCGCTGCACTCACGCGCAGTTACGTAGAACGAGATCTCCGCGAGGTTTACGAAGGTCGCTTGTTCTATGGCAAGGATGCCTTTGAAGGTTTGCGCGTTATGGATCGTCTTGGCGACATCAAACGCGGTAACGAACCTGATGATGCCGACTGGGGTCGGGTTCCCAGCGAGAGCACCGTGCCGGCTCGTTCAGGAACCAAGGCCGTTACGCCCGCCGAGGACCTTCCGCCGCGCTCACCTGATGTCGCTGCCGACAACGAGGTCTTCACTCCCCCGTTCCTCGGCACGAAGGTCGTCAAGGGCATCCCCATCGACGACATCGCGGCGTACATCAACGAAACAGCGTTGTTCCGTAACCAATGGCAGTTCCGTCCCGAAACGACCGACGGGGTCACCGAGACCGACGAAGAGTTCAAAGACCGCATTCGCTCGATGCTTCGATCACAGCTTGCCGAGGCGAAAGCCGCCGACATGTTGATCCCCCAGGTGGTCTACGGCTACTTTGCGGTCAACAGCGATGGCGACGATCTCGTGGTCTGGACCGACGCGACCCGGTCTGAGGAACTCACGCGCTTTCACTATCCGCGTCAGCAAGCTGCGCCGTTCATGTGCATCGCCGATTTCTTCCGTCCAATTGATTCGGGTGAGATCGACTACGCGGCGTTCCATATCGTCACGATGGGTCAGCGCGTGAGCGATGTTGCGGCCAAGTTGTTTGAAGAGAATCGATACCAGGAGTACCTCATGGTGCATGGTCTCGGAGTCGAAATGGCCGAAGCACTTGCCGAATACTGGCATCGCCGCATGCGTGAGGACTGGGGCTTCGCTCAAGACGACGGTCCGTCGCTCGCTGGACTCTTCCGTCAGCAATACCGCGGCGGTCGCTACTCATGGGGCTACCCCGCATGTCCCGAACTCGAGGACAATGAGCGAGTTGCTCAGATTCTCGATGCCGGTCGCATCGGTATCGAGGTCAATGAAGAGACCGGCTTCCAGTACCAGCCGGAACAAACAACCTCAGCGCTGATCTGTCATCACCCTCAGGCCAAGTATTTCGTCGCTCGTTGAGCGTTAGTTGGCTGAAGAGAGCAGCGCCCGAGCCACCAAGTCAATACCAAACGCCGTGAGGATTGCGAGATACAGCAATCCCGTTGCCGCCATCACGGCTGAATACGAGCGCTCTTTCAACGCGAGTCGTGTGGTGATGATCAAGCCGATCGTCGTGACCGTGCACATCACCCAGAACCAGGTGAGCAAGCCGTTGTACCCGTCGTCAATGCTGCCGTTGATGGCCGAGATCATTCCGGTTGGGACGAGTAACAGGATCACTTCGGGAACCCACAACCAACCCGTCCAGTACACGAGTTCAAGAAGCGCGCCACGAGCTAGGCCCGGCTGCACGAGATACCAATGACCCAGCAACATCGCGTCGGTGACTGCGCCCAGGAACATTGCTCCGACAACGAACCGAGCAACTGCAAGCCAGGCTGGACCTCCTGCTTCAAGACCAGCAGCAACCACTCCCACGAACCCGATGACCGGAGCGATGAGATCAAGGCGAGGATCGAACTCACGAACCTTCAAGTCTTTTTGCGCAGCCTCTCGTTCAATCCCGGTCATTGCAGCAACGCGCTCGGAACGAGACTCTGCCAACGCAACCTGACCGGAAACCCCGGCCTTGCGCCGAATGATCGAGGACGCAAGCGCGTATCCCGAGGCCAAAACCACACCAACCGAAGCAATGTCACGACCCGCCATCGGCTCAATGACAAAGATGCCGATATAGGCGGCCCCGCCTGCCATCAGCAGGTATGTGCCACGCATAAGCCAGCCATAGCCAAGTGAAACTTCACGACGCCGCGTCGTCACCCACAAGAAAAGCAGACCGCCAGCAGCCCACTGCAATAAGAGCGAGGCGGCATCGAAATCAATCATCGGACTGCCACTTTGTCATGCTTCAACAGACACCAATGACCGTTCGGCGTTCGTGATCGATTCGGCCCCAAATTCAGTCACCACCACAATGTCTTCGAGCCGGAAGCCAAACTCGCCGGGAAGGTAAATGCCGGGCTCGACCGAGTAGGCATTCCCCGCTACGAGGGGTGAGCGATTTCCGAGAACGATGTAGGGGTCTTCGTGTTCTTCGACCCCAATGCCGTGTCCGGTTCGGTGCATGAACCATTCGCCGAAGCCTGCAGCGTCGATGATCGACCGCGTTGCCGCATCAACATCTTCAGCAGGAATGCCCGGACCACCAGCAACAAGTCCGGCGGCTTCAGCGATATGCAGATGACCGTAGACCTCGGTCATTCGAGAAGTTGGTGATCCCGTGACGACGCATCGAGTGATGTCAGAGCAGTAACCAACACCATCAGCGTCGGCCATGGTTCCGCCGAAGTCACAAAGAACGACTTCATTGGCACCAATCACTCGGGAACCTGGCTCGTGATGAGGGCTTGCGGCGTTCTCTCCCGCAGCGACAATTGCGAAGTTCACACGGTGATGGCCTTCGGCCAGGATCCGTCGGCCGATGTCGGCAGATACCTCGGCTTCGGTGCGGCCGATAAGCGGAATTTCGCCGGCTTGGAGTTGTGCAGCGATGCGATCGACTGCTGCGGCAGCAGTACGCAGTGCAACCACCTCTGCGGCGTCTTTCACTGCACGGAGCGGACCAATGACCGGTGCTGTCGTCCTGAAGTTCAGATCGGGACGTGCATGCTGAAGCTCAACAAGGAATCGAGCCCATGTTCGTTCGCCGATCGCGGCGTTTGCCGAGGAGCCAATGAGGTCAGAAACGATCGTGATCGGGTTGTCGGTTTCGCCCCATGGGCGAATCGAAAAGAGTTCGTCTCGGGGCACCACGCGTGCGACTTCCAGAGCCGGTACCACCAGGGTTGCGTCTGCCTCAGCTGGAACGACAAGCATTGTGAGCCGTTCGAGCGGCATTGCTTCGTAGCCCGTAAGCCACGGCAAGTCGGGACCGACAGAAAGCAAGCAGACGTCGATTCCCTGATCAGCCATCGCTGATCGGACTCTGTCGATGCGTTCGCTGGGCATGTTCTGAGGCTATCGCTCAGCCAATTGTGACCGGCACGGAAGAGCCGGCTGCTGCCTGCTTTGCATGGAAACTTGAACGAGTGAGCGGGCTCGACTCGACGTGCCCGATACCAAGTTCCTCGCCCAACACGGCATAGGACGCGAACTGCTCAGGGGTCACCCACCGATCTACGGGCAAGTGCGTTGATGTGGGGCGCAAGTATTGACCAATGGTGACGATGGAAACGCCGATGCCCGCAAGATCAGCAAGCACCGAAGCAATTTCCTCATCGGTCTCGCCCATTCCTACAACGAGCCCCGACTTCGTAAGGAGACCTGCTCGCTTTGCTCGAGACAACACCGCAAGTGATCGCGCATAACCGGCAGAAGGCCGAACCGCCCGTTGAAGGCGCGGCACCGTTTCAACATTGTGATTGAGCACATCGGGCCGACTTTCGAAAATGAGATCAAGCGCCGCAGCCTGACCACGACAATCAGAAATCAGAACTTCAACCTGCACACCAGGCACTCGCTCGCGAATCGCTCGGACCGTATCGGCCATTGCTCCGGCACCCTCGTCGGCAAGATCGTCACGAGCAACAGTCGTTACGACGGCGAAGTCGAGCTCCATTCGCGCCACTGCTTCTGCAACACGGGCTGGTTCCTCAGGATCAAGTGCCTCGGGAAGACGGGTATCGACGAGGCAGAACCCGCACTTTCGGGTGCAGCGTTCTCCATTGATCATGAAAGTTGCCGTGCCATCAGACCAACATTCAGAAAGGTTCGGACATCCGGCTTCCTCACACACCGTCACAAGTTGAAGGTCTCGCAACGTCTTCTTCAACTCAAGCGGTTTTCCGCCGATGTTCACTTTGGCGCGCATCCATTCCGGCTTGCGTTCCATTACATCAATGCCGTCAGCGACTCCGGCTTCGGCCAAACGACCCTTGAGACGCAACGATGGGCCAGCACGATGGTCAGCACCTGTCTTCACTGGGAGGCCAGCTCCAGCGCCGCGGCTAAATGGAGAAAGATCGTCATCGCCGTCAGTTGATCGACGAATGATGTCGGCCCGATCCACGCTTCGCTTTGAGGCCCACAACGCACTTGCTTGTACAACGACTGCTTCGACCACTTCGGCCATCGAAACATCAATGCCCTCTTGAGCAAGTGAGGTCACAAATTTATCGGCGATGCCACAGGGAACGATGTGCGTGAACATCGACATGTCGGGGTCGACATTGATTGCGAAGCCATGCATCGAGCGCCCCCGAGTCAACCGAACGCCGATAGCTGCGATCTTACGAGGGTTCGCAGATTCAGGAGCAACCCAAACCCCCGGATACTGCTCAAGCCGACCGACATCAGCAAGGCCCAGATCATTCAGTGCGCCGATTACGAGATCCTCAACCGACCGCACGTAAGCGACCGTGTCGGCCATTCCCCCGCCACGCTTCCCGGGAACCGACAACACGGGATAGCCAACGAGTTGACCTGGCCCGTGATAGGTGACGTCTCCCCCGCGATCAGTGCGCAAACATTCCGCCCCTACAGAGGCCGGGTCAACAAGAACGTTCGATGGGTCGGCGTTTGAACCAAGTGTGTAGACGTGCGGATGTTCGAGCAGGAGCACCCAATCATCGGTGCCATGCTCGAACAGCGAATGCTGCAGATCAGAGGCTTCGCCGTAGGGAACGGTTCCCAGCCAGCGGACGCGCAACGGTGAAGCGCCGACGGTGGGGGCGTCCCCGGCCGTCGTCATGATTAGAGCTCCGCCTCCCAATCGCGGGTCTCAATGATTTCCTTAACGTCACGCAGGAACGCTGCGGCATAGGCACCGTCGAATGCACGATGGTCCCAACTCATAGCGAGCATGCCGACCGAATGGATGGCGATCGATTCACTTCCGTCGGTTCCGTTAACGACGACCGGCTTGCGATGCACACCGTCGGTCGAGATGATTGCGACCTGCGGCTGGTTGATGATCGGAAGTACGAGATGGCTTCCGAACGAACCGGAGTTGGAAAGTGTAAATGTTCCGCCGGAGATGTCGTCGGCCGAGAGTTGCTTCGATCGCGCGCGTGCCGCGAGATCGTTGATGTCGCGTGCGATTGCACGAAGACGTTTGTCGTCGGCCTCATGAATGACCGGAGCGAGTAGGCCTGTGAAATCAAGATCGACTGCAATGGCAAGGTTCACATAGTTGTGAACAATGAGTTCACCATCACCAACGGATGCGTTCATATGTGGGTAGTTGCGCAACGCGTCGATGACTGCACGAGAAATGAATGGCAAGTAGTTCAGGCCGAAACCTTCTGTTGCGCGGAACTCGTCACGATGAGCACGACGAACACGTTCGACGTTTTCGTAATCGACTTCGACAATCGTGTAGGCGTGCGGCGAAACCTGCTTCGACATCACCATGTGTTCGCCAGTACGGCGGCGGATGTTGTTCAGCGACTCGACGGTGTCGCCCGTACCTGATCGTGGTGCCGGCGTTGCTCGACGCTGACCACCTGTGGTGGCCGCTGCGGGTGCAGGAACTGCTGGCGCAGCGCTACGGGTCGACGAAGATGCAACGCCTGAGCGAATTGCGGCTTCTACATCGGAGCGAGTGATGCGACCATCGGGGCCGGTTCCGGCAATGCGAGAGGCATCGAGGCCGTAATCGCTGATGAGACGACGGACAATCGGCGACAGCACCTGACCGGCGGTGGCCGCAGCAGGGGCAGCAACTGGGCCTGGGGCTGGGGCTGGCGCAGGAGTTGGAGCCGGAGTCGGAGCAGCCGCAACCGGTGCAGGTGCTGGCGGTGCTTCGACGACGGGTGCCGGCGCAGGAGCAGGCTCGGGTTCGGGGGCAGGAGCCGCCGCAGCGGAAGCGGGTGCAGGTGCAGCAGCGCCATCGCCGACAACAGCGATGATCGTGCCGACATCAACGGTGTCGCCCTCGGCAACACGAATCTCAGTCAGCACGCCACCGACCGGCGACGGAACTTCAGAGTCGACCTTGTCGGTGGACACCTCAAACAAGACCTCGTCTTCAGCAACGGAGTCACCGACTGCCTTGAACCACTTTGTGATGGTTCCTTCAGTGACGGACTCACCAAGTTGCGGAAGTTGAATCTCTGCCATGGAATCCTCCGGGATTCAGCCGTGAAGTGAGCGACCGGTGAGAGCGAGAACGCTTTCACCGAACAATTCGCTCAACGTGGGGTGCGGTTGGATGAAAGCGGCAACGTCGTCGACGTCGGCTTCCCAGTTGACTGCGAGATAGGCCTGACCAAGCTGTTCGGTCACCCATGGGCCGACCATGTGAACACCAAGCAAGCGACCGCCGGTTCCGTCAGAACGCTTTTCGGCAATGACCTTCACCATGCCCTCGGGCTCACCGAGGATAAGTGCACGTCCGTTACCTGTGTAGCGGTGCTTACTCACGATCACATCGAAACCAGCCTCCTTGGCTGACTTCTCGGTGTGACCAACAAAACTCACCTCAGGGTGGCAATAGATGCACCACGGCACCTTGGAGTAATCGATCGACATCGGATCTTCACCGAGCATGTCGCGAATGGCGAGCATTCCTTCAGCGAAACCAATGTGAGCAAGCGCTGGCGTTGCGATGAGGTCGCCAACTGCCCACACGCCGGGCTCGCCGGTGCGGCAATGAGCATCGACAACCACATGGCCACGATCGCTCACAGCAACTGCCGTTCCGTCGAGGCCTAGGTTTTCGGAAAGAGGACGACGACCGACCGAGACAACGACCATGTCGACATCGACGGTTTCGCCTTCACCGAACTTCACGGTGGTGCCCCCGCCGAACTTGATGTCGTGTCCGTTCACCGAAACTCCGGTGCGAACAGTGACATTGCGGTCCTTGAATGACTTGAGAACAACACGTGTGATGTCTTCGTCGCAGCCAGGAAGGATCTGCGGAAGGGCCTCGAGGATCGTGACCTCGGTGCCGAGATCGGACATCATCGACGCGAATTCGCATCCGATTGCCCCGCCACCGATGACAACAGCAGTTGCCGGCAACTTCTGAAGCGAAAGCAGTTCGTCCGACGTAAGGACAGTGACGCCATCGACATCGAAACCTGGGATCGTGCGAGGCACCGAGCCTGAGGCAAGGATCACATTGGTGCCGTGAAGTTCAACATCGCCCGATGATCCACCAGAAACTTTGACGACATGACCGGCATGCAATGTTCCGATGCCGTCATAGACCGTGACCTTGCGCTTCTTGAGGAGCCCCGTGAGACCGCCAACAAGGCCGTCGATCACGCCCTGCTTGCGGGTCTGTGTCACGGAGAAATCGAGCACGGGTTCAGAAGTCGTGAGACCGAAGGCCGCAGCACTTTCGATCGCACGACGAATTGATGCAGTTTCGAGAAGTTCCTTGGCGGGAATACAGCCAACGTTGAGGCAGGTGCCGCCAATGCGGTTCTTCTCGATCAAGGCGATGTTGAGTCCTGCCGATGCTCCATACAGGGCGGCGGCATAACCACCGGGACCGCCACCAATGATGACGACGTCGAAGTTCTCGGCCATTCGGACCACCTCTATCGCGACTACGGGGACCCTGATCCTACCGGTGTGGGGACCGAAGCCTGACCGATACTTTCCGCCCCCGAGGCCAAGACCGAAGTTCGTCGATCAGCGGGCCGCGAGGAACAATTGAGCCGCGGCAGCAGCCAAGATCGCCAAACCGCAGGCCAAAGAGAGAAGAATCAGTTTTCGGGTACTCATGGACCTCAGAGAGTATCGGGACTGGCCATGATCCTGAGATCACAGAATCAGGCGACGCGGGCATAGGAACGCTGGTTTCGGTGTTACACCTGCCTGTCCCCCACTTCCAGGAGTATCCGTGAAGATCGCCATCACCGGAGCATCAGGCCTCATCGGCCGCTCGCTTACGACATCGCTCGCCAAAGACGGACATCAGGTGGTGCCAGTTGTGCGCCGACCCACCTCGGGTGCAACCGAGACCATCGAGTGGAATCCCACCGCTGGAACGATTGAAGCTGCCAAGTTCGAAGGCGTCGATGCCGTTGTTCACCTCGCTGGTGCAGGCATTGGCGATAAGCGATGGTCAGAGTCCTACAAGCGCGAGATTCTCGAAAGTCGCACCAAGGGCACCGCCCTTCTTGCCAGCACGCTTGCATCGCTCGACGCTCCACCGTCGGTCATGGTCAGCGGATCAGCGATCGGCTTCTATGGCGACACTGGTAACACCGCCGTCGACGAAACCGCGCCTGCCGGAAACGACTTCCTCGCCAATGTGTGCGTCGAGTGGGAAGCAGCCGCAGCCCCGGCGATAGCCGCCGGAATTCGTGTGCCGCTCCTGCGCACCGGCATCGTGCTCACCGCAGATGGTGGAGCATTGGCAAAGATGCTTCCCCTTTTCCGCTTCGGGCTCGGCGGCCGCATGGGCTCGGGCAAGCAATGGTGGAGTTGGATCTCGATGGCCGATGAGATCGGAGCAATTCGCTGGCTGATTGACAATGACATCAGCGGACCCGTCAATGCGACTGCGCCGACCCCGGTCACCAACCAAGAGTTCACAAAAGCCCTCGGCGAGGCAATGCACCGCCCCACCTTGGCACCGGTTCCTTCGTTCGGCCCGAAACTCTTGCTGGGCGCCGAACTCGCCGACGCACTGCTATTCACCAGCACCCGCGTACTTCCAGGGTCGCTTACCGCCAGCGGTTATTCCTTCGCCCACCCCACAATCGATGCCGCACTTCAAGATGTACTCGCGTCAAAGACAGCAGCCTAAGAGACTGACGCCATGATCACTCCTAAGGCAGAACGTCATGTTTCCACGAGCCGTGTCATTGCGGCCCCGGCCCAGGAAATCTTCGAGGTTCTCGCCGACCCGGCGAAGCACTCAATCATTGATGGGTCCGGCAGCCTCGTCGAAGCGAAGGGAAATCCGCCTCGACTCTTTCTTGGCGCCAAGTTCGGCATGAAGATGAGCTTCCACGCCACGATGCGCAACAAGGTCGTCGAGTTTGAGGACGGCAAGCAGATCGGTTGGCGTCATATTGGCCAGCACATCTGGCGCTACGAACTCGAACCTGTCGAAGGCGGCACGAAAGTGACCGAAACTTTCGATTGGCGACCGAGCCCGCTCCCGTGGCTTCTGCAGCGACAAGACATCCCCACAAAGAATCTTGCGTCGATGGAAAAAACCCTCGGGCGGCTCGAAACCTATGTAACAACTGGGAACGTGCCGGAATCTTGAACTCGTGAGCGAATCACTTGAATCGCTGGTTCCGCTCGGCTGGGATCCAGCGTGGGCGAATACTCTCGCCACGACCGTCCACGGCGCCGAACCCGGTCGAGTTCTTCAGCATCACGGCGTTGCGCTTGTACTTTCGTTGGCGGACCGAACCGAAACCGTGATGCTCACACTTCGGCTCGAACCACAGCCCACCGTTGGTGACTGGATCGCGTTGAAAAATGGCGAAGCCGTCGCCGTCCTCCCGCGGCGTTCGCTTTTACGCCGCAGAAACGCGCACGGCGAAGGTGAACAGCAACTTGCTGCCAACATCGACAAGGTGCTGCTTGTCTGCGGACTTGATCGACCAGTCAAGGACGGGCGAATTCAACGCGGCACCGCCATCAGTCGAGATGCTGGTGCAGAGCCCGTTGTGGTCCTCACCAAGGCCTCGCGCGAGACCGATGTCGAAGTTGATCCGCAGCGAGCAGCCGACGAAGTGCGCGCCGCCCACCCCGGCATCGACGTCATCGTCACATCGGTGAAGGAAGGAATTGGCATCGATGAACTTCGTTCCATTATCGGCAACGACACCGTCACGCTGCTGGGCGAATCAGGCGCAGGTAAGTCAAGCATCGTGAACGCGCTCATCGGCGATGACGTCGTCACAATTGGCGATGTACGCGAGAGCGATAGCAAAGGTCGTCACACCACCACGACTCGCGAACTTCACTTACTGCCTGGCGGCGGCGTTCTGATCGACACACCAGGGATTCGCGCAGTTGGTCTTGTTGCCGACAACGACGGGGTTGCGGAAACGTTCGCCGATGTCGACGACGTTGCTTCAACCTGCCGCTTTGCTGATTGCCAACACGAGGGCCAACCCGGATGCGCCGTTGCCAAGGCGTTAGCCGACGGGACTCTCAACACTCAACGAGTTGAGGCATGGCGCCGACTCGAAGCGGAAACCGATGCAACCGAACCGGTCACTCCCCGATCGAGCGCACCGCCGCGACGATCTCGTCGACCGGACGAAAGGTAAGCCCGGCAGCTGCTCGCCGAGCCCAGCAGATGACGCCGTTGGCATCGATGGCGAACACTGAGCGTCGATAGAAACCGATCGGGCCGAGGATGCCGAAGTCCTTCGCAACCTGTTTGTCGAGGTCGGCCAGTAACGGAAAACCGAAACCGCCATTTTGTTGTGCGAACTCAACGTGATCTGCAACTGACTGGGGACTCAAAGCGAGCACCTGCGCACCGACTGAGGCAAACGCAGACATGTCGTCGGTATAGGAGCGGAGTTGCGCGGTGCAGACCGGCGAGTTGTCGGCCGGATAAAAGACGAGAACGACGGGAGCGCCCCGATACGCATCGAGTGAGAACTGTCGTTGGTCAGACCCGTCGCCGTCGACTCCGTCAAGCACGAAGTTGGGTGCGATATCTCCCACTTCGATCATGACAAGAATCCCCTTCAGGCAACGCAAACCGAAAGCCAAACCCTAGGCGAGCATTGCTCCCGCTATGCGTCGTTTCACTTACCCGCAGAGAGCGTGAGCCGCCCCGGAACCCCATTGATCAGAGGTCGATGGAGCCCATGATCTCATCGGGGATGTCGAAGTTGGCGTAGACGTCCTGGACGTCGTCGTCGTCTTCGAGTGCATCAATAACCCGAAGCACGGCCTTGGCTGCATCGGCGGTATCAAGCATCACCGTTGTGGTCGACACCATTGTTGAATCAGCAGACTCAATGGCGATGCCTGCTTCTTCAAGCACAGCGCGCACCCCAGCAAGATCAGTTGGCGCGCACACCAGCTTCCACGTATCGCCTTCATCGGCGAGATCTTCGAGACCAGCGTCGAGTGCCGCCATCATGATGTCGTCTTCTTCAGCGCTTCGCGGAAGGATAATGACGCCCTTACGTTCGAACTGCCAAGACACGGCGCCGGGTTCGGCGAGCGATCCCCCAGTTTTCTTCAGCGCGGTACGTACTTCACTGCCAGAACGATTGCGATTGTCAGTGAGCACGTCGATGAGGATCGCGACACCGTGCGGCGCGTAACCCTCATAGGTGATCTGCTCATAGGTGACTCCTTCGAGTTCACCGGTTCCGCGCTTGATGGCGCGCTCGATGGTGTCGATCGGGACTGAACTGTCGCGCGCCTTTTGGAACATTGTGCGAAGCGCTGGGTTCATTGCAGGATCGCCACCACCTTCACGTGCGGCAACCTCAACCTGACGGATCAACTTGGCGAACACCTTGGCGCGCTTTTGATCAGCAGCGCCCTTCTTATGTTTGATCGTCGCCCATTTGGAATGTCCAGACATTGGTGCCTCTCTTACGGTTCAGAAATTACGAGGAGCGCAGTCATGCTGCCATCCCCTTGATGAATAGTTCATGAAGTCGGAGATCAGGTGACAATTCAGGATGGAACGAGGTCACAAGGACCTGACCCTGACGGCACGCCACCGGTCGACCTTCTTCAACCGCAGCGAGAATCTCGACACCCGGTCCGACGCGTTCAACGCTTGGTGCCCGAATAAACACTGCGTGCACTGGAGCTTCAGCCAAACCAATTACGTTCAGATCGGTTTCGAATGAATCGATCTGACGACCAAACGCGTTGCGACGAACTGAAATATCGATAGCGCCAAATGACAACTGATCGTCGCGGCCGTCGAGAATTTCCGAGGCCAACATGATCATGCCTGCACAAGTTCCGAACGCAGGCATGCCTACAGCCAGACGTTCCGCTAACGGATCGAACAATTCGTTAATGACGAGCAACTTCGAGATCGTGCTGGATTCGCCACCGGGCAGAACTAACCCATCGACACGGGCTAGATGCTCGGCCCGACGCACCTCAACTGTTTCAACGCCAAGACGTTCAAGCGCGTGAACGTGCAGGTCAACTGCGCCCTGAAGCGCAAGAACTCCAATACGGGGAAGAGCCACCTGGGGGCTCCGATCCACGAGCAGTCATTTGAAACGGTTCACCGCAGTGCGGCTCACCAACCCCGCTCAGAGAGTCTGGTTTCAAGCGAACCGATTTCAAGACCGGGCATTGCGTCGCCGAGACCACGACTGACCTTCGCTAGGATGTCTGGGTCGAGGTAGTTGGCGGTTGCCTCAACGATGGCCTTGGCCATGTGCGAGGGATCGGAACTCTTGAAGATGCCCGAGCCAACGAAGACGGCCTGAGCGCCAAGCTGCATCACGAGCGATGCGTCGGCGGGAGTGGCGATGCCACCTGCGCAGAACATCGGCACGGGAAGCGTTCCGGTTTCGGCGATTTCCTGGACAAGCGGAAGTGGCGCTTGCAGACGCTTGGCCCAATCGAACAGTTCGGCCTGATCGGCGGTGGTGATCTTGCGAATGTCGCCAAGAATCGAGCGAAGGTGACGAACTGCTTCAACGACGTTGCCGGTTCCGGCCTCGCCCTTCGAGCGGATCATGCACGCGCCTTCAGAAATGCGGCGGAGTGCTTCGCCAAGATTGGTTGCGCCGCAAACGAACGGAACATCAAATGCCCACTTGTCAATGTGGTGGGCTTCGTCGGCTGGCGTGAGAACTTCGGACTCGTCGATGTAGTCAACCTGAAGGGCCTGAAGGATCTGCGCTTCAGCGATGTGGCCAATTCGAGCCTTCGCCATCACCGGAATGCTGACGACTTCCTGGATGCCTTGGATCATTTCCGGGTCGCTCATACGAGCGACGCCACCGTCGCGACGGATATCGGAGGGAACTCGCTCGAGGGCCATGACCGCAACGGCTCCGGCGTCTTCAGCGATCTTGGCCTGCGCCGGATCGACAACGTCCATGATGACGCCGCCCTTCAGCATGTCAGCGAGTCCACGCTTGACGAGGTCAGTACCGGTTGCTCGGGAGACAATCCCATTGGTCAGATCAGCCATGGAAGCAGTCTACGGGCGAGAACCCCACCCGAACGAAGTCGAAGGGGATCAACCCTTGATGGCAAGAAACGCGTCGGCAGTGGGTTGGTCGATCGTCGCAACCGCCGAGCCCACTCTGGGCAAGGCCACCCATGTCCGACCGGGCGTCAGAAGAATCGGTGTGCCGTCGGCGGCGGTGTAGGTCGTGGGTTTGTCGGCCGAGGGACGAGACCAAGTTCCGGAAACCACCCGACCATCACTGAAGACCAGAACCTTGCCGGAGCCAACGGTGAGCGCCATCGGCGATCGACTGTCCGATGGGCTCTGGCCGTAGTCGATGAACTGCACGATCACATTTTCAGGAGAGACCTGAACGCCTGCGGTATCGAGCGTCGCGCTCTTTGCTCGGGGATGGGTCTGGTCGACCTGCAGACGCGACCAGCCCTTGGTGGCGGCGTTCCACACATAGTCAACTCTGACGCCACCGAAATCGAGACTGAACCCCGGTGTGGGTAAACCTGGAAGCGTTGTCGTCGTGGTCGGCGGCACAATCGTTGTCGTCGTTGACGATGACTTCTTGGAGGTTGTTGTCGACGTAGAGGACGTGGTTGTCGCTGAAGGCGAAGTGGCAACCTTGCGGAAATTGAAGATCGGCGCAGGGTTGCCCGAATTTGCAGGAGCCTTCAACTCAAGAAGCTGCGGAAGATGCACGTACAAGTTGTGTGGCGCCTGACGATCGTTCGCTCGGTAATACGCCGGAGATGCAGCGTCGTGCGACGCATCAATCAGAATCCCCTTGCGCTCTGCATTCCTAACTTCGCCGACGACGCCTGCGTTGCCTCCCGACCAAGAAAACAACGGCGTCGAAAGATCGGCAACGAGATCAATATCGCTTGATCGAGCCGAGCGCACGGGGCCGACAGGATCGACCAAGTTCGAGTGGAATACCAACGCGTATCGAGTGATGCCTTCGACAAGTAATTCGTAGACGATGTCGGCTTCGTTGATACCGGTCTGCGGGCGGGAATCGGGACTGTTGTCGATCTTGACCACAACGGCAGGGTGAGCAGGACCACTGGCTTTCGCGTCGGGAACACCCGTAAGCGGCCACACCGGAAGGGTTGTTGTTGTCGTTGATGTTGTCGGCTCCGGGATTGCCGACTCGGTGGAATCGGACCGGGTGAGAGCGAACACGACCCCGCCCACGATGACAAGGGCTCCGACCGATCCACCAATGATCATCCACAACTTTTTGCGAGTCATAGCAATCGAAGCGCTTCCATCCGATGGGTAAGGGCATCTGCATCAACAGAAATTGGGTCGACCAGCCAAAGTCGGCGCAGCGACGGCGACCCCGCGGAAACCATGGATCCCACTCGAAGACATACTCCAAGTGCACCAACCAGTCCGGGTGGATAGCGAGTGAGCATCACCGCCGAACGATCGAGGAGTAGATCGCGATCAGGATCGCCAAGACTTGAACTATGGCCCAACATCGAGGCGAAGACGCGCGTCGCAGGGGCGGCTTCGAGCCGAACACCCATGGTGGCGGAGAAAACATCTCCCTGACGAAGTTGTACAAATGCTCGAGCAACGACTCCTTCAAGTTCAACACGACTCAACTGGGAAAGCAGCCCAGAGGTAGCGATGATCGCGGCGTGTTCGGCATCGGTTCCAACCACAAGGAGATTCACAGAGGGAGTGTCGAGGATCAGCAGTTCCGGAAGAGGAACTCCGGCTGTGGCAGAAAGCCCCTCAGCGAGATTGCGGAACCCAGCGGCCTCGGGACCATCAGCAGGCCTCGCTCCGAGCTGTTGAATGATCGCATCGTCGATTCCGGCGGCAAAGGTACGCATCCGGACAACCACGGCGACTGCAGTGATGACAAGACCGACGATTAGGCCAACCACGCCCGCAACTACCGCGAGAACTGCGGTGACGACCAGACCCATTAGGGCCAGTGGCAGCGCGGCAGCAAGTCCATATTTGGCGGAACGAGGCGACGCTTGCTCAAGAGTGGAAGTCACACGAAGCCTTCGATAGGGAAAGAGGACAGGGCGATACTACCGGCGAAGCGCTACTCGCTCGAAGATCTCCTCATAGCGTTCAGCGAGACGGTCCATGGAGAATCCCCCTGCTCGCTCTGAGCCCGAGGCCACAAGCGATTCACGTAGAGGTGCTTCGTCGAGAACTCGTCGCAATGCCCCTGCGAGGACCGCTGGATCTCCTGGCGGAACGAGAACTGCGTCTTTATTGGCTCTCGCCACATTGGCGTATCCGGGGAGGTTGCTGGCGACGACAGCGGTCTTCGCAGCCATCGCCTCGAGCAGTACGACACCGAATGATTCCCCGCCGAGCGATGGTGCACAGAAAACCTCCGCAGAACGAAGCCGTTGGATCTTTTCCGCTTCCGAAATTCGACCCAGCCATTCGATCCGCGTATCTCCAGCGACACTTCGGCGAAGTTCTTCGGTCTCGGGTCCGTCGCTGGCCACGACAAGACGAACGCCCGCCGGAAGCTCACCCATTGCTTCGAGCAGCACCGCGAGACCCTTGCGCGGTTCGTGACGACCAAGGAAAAGAATCGTGCGAGGTTCCGCTTTCGGGATTGCCGGGCCGGCGTAGTGGGAAAGATCAACACCGTTGAAGAGCAGCTCGTAGGAACCGCCTACCGCTTCGATTGCCATGTCGCGAGCGTCGGCTGAGACTGCACAACGAACATCGATCTTTCGCGCCAACCACCGAACAACAGGCTGAAGCCATCGGTAGGCAGCACTCTCCCCCGCCGCATGAAAGGTGCCAACGATCGGTTGCGACTTGAACAGCAGTGCCGTATTGGTGACGCCCGGCGCGAGCGGTTCATGGACATTCACAACATCGAAGCGTTCGTCGCGAAGCGCTCGAATCGTGCGCAATTGCGCCGAGGGGTCGGGGGCAATTGGAGCGACCGATCCGTTGGCGGCTGTCGGAAGACTGTCGCCCAGGGGCGTGACACCGGAATCAGGCGGTGGCCCATCACAGGGGCCAAGGACTCGGACATCGTGTCCGCGAGCACGCAGCGCACGAGCGAGCGACAACACCTGACCTTGCACACCACCAGGAAGGGTAAGGCTGTAGGGGCAAACAATCCCGATACGCATGTCAGTCGCCGCTGCGCGCTGCAAGTGAAGACGGCCCACGTTTGGGTCGTGGATGCGGTTTACCGATTCGTTCAAGTTCGGCGTAGTCGCTCGGCCAGTTCGGCTGCTGCAGATGCCACTGCTCCGGCGCATGACGGATGAGATCTTCGAGCCGACCAGCCAAGTCGATCGTGACTCGACGCACGTCGTCACGAAGTCGTCCTTCGCGAACAACTTCCAACGGCGGTTCAACCACAGCGTGATGACCAGTTCGGCCTTCGAAATAGACAGCACACGGAATGAGTGCAGCACCAGTGCGCAATGCGAGAGTTGCGGGGCCTGCGGGAATCGTCGTGATCTCGCCAAAGAACTCAAGCTCAACGCCGTCGCCGATGATGTCGCGGTCGGCAAGCAAGCACACGACATGATTGGAATTCAACGCCTTGAGAATCTCGTTACCTGCATCAGGCCCCAACGGAACGATGTTCAGCCCGATTTCTCGACGGAACTCCACGAAGAATTCAAACAAGGCCGGAGGTTCAAGCGACTCGACCACCGCAGTCACGGGAATCTTCATCACCTTCGTCATCCAAAATGCGGCCCATTCCCATCCGCCTAAGTGCGGCAAAACCGCCACCACTCCCTTGCCCGCATTGAGCGCGTCAGCAATGTGGGTGAAGTCTTCAAAAGCAAAACTGAAGTCGACTTGTTCCGGAGTTAACTGCGGTAAACGAAAAGAATCGATCCAGTAGCGCGCGTAACTGTCGAATGTCGCGTCGACGGCGCGGTCGAGAGCCTTACCTTCAAGAGTGGGATCGGCACGATGAAGATGCCTCGCAACAAGCATGCGTCGCTCTTTTGATACCGAAGCAGCGATACGACTCAAACCTTTTGCAGTGATCTCAGCGACCGGACGCGGCACAGCCCGCGTGAACGCTGCACCCGCGCGATAGGCCGCGGTGACCGGATCTAGCGCCATGAGCGCCTAACGGCGTCGACGCGCCTGGAGGTTCTGACGCCACTGTGACGACCCGGCGCGGGTTGCGCGGGCAGCACGGCGACGAGACGCGCGGCGTGTTGGAGCAACGACTGGACGCTCCTGCGATGCCTGGCGCCACACCTTCACAAAGCGTTGCACAGCAGTCACGATTGTCAGAACGAGCATGACCCAAAGGACTGGGATCAGCAGGACGGGAAAGAGAAGACCCAGGCCAAGGAGGATGACGCGTTCAGCGCGCTCCATGACGCCGCCCTTGGCGTTAAAGCCAAGGGCTTCGGCCTTGGCCCGTTCGTAGGAAATGATGAGCGAAGCGCCGAGCACGGCCATTGGCAGAAGGGGCATAAGCCCGCCGTAGGTATCGGCAAGGTACCAGGCCACACCACCCAGCAACATCGTGTCGGACACTCGGTCGGCGACAGAATCGAAAAACGCGCCCCGAGGACCAGCGGTGCCGGCCGCCTTGGCGACAGCGCCATCGAGGGCGTCTGGCAAACCGGTGAGCACCAAGAGAAGTAGTCCGAGCGGCAAGAAGCCAGCAGCGATCGCAACTGCAGCACACGCCGACATAACCACGCCAAGGGCGGTCAGGCGATCGGCAGTGAAACCAAGATTGAGCAAGTTTGCTCCAACCGGCTTCAACGCTTTCTCGATATTGGTTCGCCAACGACCATCAAGCACGAAGAAAGGCTAGCAGTGGGCCATTGACCGACCCCGGCACGCCCCTAATCTGCAGCAATGACTGACTACTCGACCCTTATGCCCGGCGATGCCGTGGTCGCCCTGCGCACCCTTCCGCGACGGGTCAACGCTGCCCTTGGCATAGTCGACGAGGTAACCGAGGGACGAGCCCACCAATTGGGCGCTGACGGCGTTTCTGCCATCGAGGCCATTCTCGGAGCAACCGCCACACTTGCGGTACTGGAAAAGGGCCTCAGCGATGTCTCAATTCTCGATGACGCCCCACTTCACCCGGCAGTGACCAACCGACGACTCCGTTCCATCGAACTATCAACGAACGAACCCTCTGAAGCGGTGTTGGAACAGTTCACCGAACGTGTGACGGCCGTTGCCGACTTGGCTGATTCCATCGAAGGCAAAGATTGGTCGCGTACCGGCGTCGTAGCCGATGTCAGAATCAGCGCGCTTGACCTTTTGCGCGATGCCGTTGAGGTTGGAGTCGAAGCGCTCACTCAGGTCGAGCGCATCATCGCGTCGCTCCGCTGAACACGAACTTCCCGAAGCTTTATTCGGCCCAGTCCTCGGGGTTGTCTTCAACGAACCATTCGACAATGGATCCGTCGACGCCATCGACGAGCACAAGCCCGCGCTTTTCAGGCGGATCTTCCGCGCTGTAGAGCAGGATGCGCCATGTTGGTCGACTTAGGAGTCCGCGCCAGCCCATCTGCGCCGAAGCATGGCCGACTGGAAACCCAACCTGCTTGGTGGCAGCGACGAGTGCATCACTTTCGTCCACTTTCAAGTTCCAACCCGCAACAAAACTGTAGAGGCCGAACAACGCAAGCAAGATCGCCGCGATGAGAACGCCCTGGTTCATCAGAACGGGATCGCTGCCACTGCGAAACACCCAGATGAAGATGCAGATCGCAGAGATCGCCCAATACAGATATGCAGGAACCCGACGCCGATTGTTGTTCGGGAAGAGATAGGGGCCGACATAGCCCGCCGCATTCAGATCTTCGGGAAGTGAGTCACGAATATCAGCGTCGTTCAGCGGCGCTGTCGATGCGGATTCGGTGGCGTCGTTCATGTCAGACATCGGATGGGACCGTAGCCCCCTGCGGGCCACGGTCGCACACCCACGGTCAGGATGCCTTCACATTGGCGGTCACCTTCACCACGCCGCCGTTGAGGAATCCGAGATTGAGGTCGAACTTCTGCCCATCCTTCAGGGGGGCAACGAGGCCGATCAGCATGATGTGGTAGCCGCCTGGTTCGAAGGTGACCGAGCCGTTCGCAGGAATAGTCACCGAGGCGACTTCCTTCATCGACATCATTGATGAGGAGCCCGCACCCATGGTGGTCGCTGTCGTTCCGTCGCTCGTCACTGTTTCATGAATAGACGCGCTCTTCGCAAATGCCTGTGGCACCGAAGCTGAGAAAAGCTTGTCGGCAGTTCCCGAAGTGTTTTCAATTGTGAGATACACCGCGCCCGTATCGGCTGCCCCCGCTGACTCGCGAGCCCAAACGTTGCTCACAACGATGTCCTTACCTTGAAACGTTGCCGACGAGGACCCCGAACTCGAACAGGCCGAGGCAACAAGAGCCAAGCCGGCGATGAGGGCGATCGCAATGAGCGCCAAAGGGCGAGAAGGGGAACGGGGGTTCATCGTGTCTCCATAGGGGGGGTGGATTGACTCGTTGGTGAGGACTTCTCACCTCAGGACGCTGGGTACACGGTGTCCATGAGTTGTTTCAGTGTGGCAGCAACTTCGGGTCCCGTCGTACCGAATGGCCATTCCCACACCAACTGACCTCTGTCATCAACGACATAGGTCACACCTGAATGCGCGACTCCGTAGGTGGCGGCACCGGGTTCATGCGGATCGACCTGCCATTGGGCACCGAATTGAGAGGTGACCGCGGAAAGTTGAGCTGAATCAGGGGCGCGAAGCGCGTGAATGGTTGAGTTTGGAAAAAAATGGGTGAGGTACTCGACCATTCGAGGACCCGTGTCACGTTCAATATCCACGGTCACAAACGCGATCTCAACGTGCTGGACAACGGTTGGTCCTAACTCTTCAAGTCCGGCTGCGATATCGGCCATCGTTACTGGGCAAATGTCGGGGCAGGTGAGAAAGCCGAAAAACACAACAAGCAAATTCCCCGGTGCCGCTTTGAACGAAAAGTCGACACCATCGGAATCGGTCGCATAATCAGGAAGCGAGACGGTGTCGGTTTTGCGAACGGGTGTCGGCTTGTAACCACGAGGGGCATTCAGCGCTGACGTCGTCGACGAAGAGGAGGAGGTGCCCGAGGTACACGCACTCATCACCAAAGCAATGGCAATCCCCAAGGACAGTAAGGCGAGCACTGACCGACGCATACAGACACTCTGTCGTTTTCTGAGCCCAGATCGTTCCCATCTGAGAACTTTCTTTCTGGCGGTCATCACAATCTCAGGCGTTTCCGCTTCGAGGTGACCGAAATCACGCCTCGCAACCGATCAGTTCGGCCAGGCGCCCCGAACTTTTTGCAGCGTTGCATCGAGCGGCTCGGGCAGAACACGAGCAAGTGCAATCGATGTCATGAAGTTGCTGTCGGCATCCCAGCGTGGAAGTACGTGGGTATGGAGATGATCGGGAACGCCGGCGCCGGCAGCACGGCCGAGGTTCAGTCCAACGTTTACCCCGTCGCAGCGATACGCACCCTTGAGTGCAAGCACTGCATCTCTTGAAAGTTGCGCCATCTCTCCAAGTTCTTCGTCGGTCAGGCCCTCGAGTTCGGCGACAGCCCGATTAGGTACCACGAGCAAATGCCCACTCGTATACGGGTACGCGTTGAGAAGCACCGAGCATGTCCTACCGCGATGAACGATCATGCCCTCGTCATCGGGAAGTGAGAGGACGCGTTCGAAGAGCGAACCGTTCTCGTCCGGATCGAGCGAGGTGTCGCCGGGCTGCGTCACCGCAGTGATGTAAGACAATCGCCATCCCGCCCAGAGATGATCAAGGTGCGGCACGTCAGACATGGGCTACGAGTGTCCAGCAACGTCCGCGGCGAGACGCTCAACGAACGATTCAAAGGCCACGTTGCGCTCGACCTCTCCCCCGCGCGGGTTCACGCCGACTGTCGAGTGAGCGACATCGTCGTCTCCGACCACAAGCACATACGGAAGTTTTTCGAGTTTTGCCTTACGGATCCGACCACCAAGCGGCTCGTCGGCTTCGACCATGTCGGCTCGATACCCACGAGCTCGGAGGCTGGCGACGAGCAAACGACCGTGAGCATCGTGATCGTCGCGGACAGGAAGGATGCGCACCTGAACGGGAGCGAGCCACGCCGGGAACGCTCCTGCGTAATGCTCGAGGAGCACGCCAAAGAATCGTTCAATTGATCCGAACAACGCACGGTGCAACATGATCGGGCGCTTACGCGAACCATCATCGGACACGTATTCGAGGTCGAAGCGCTCGGGAAGGTTGAAATCGCACTGGATCGTGCTGAGCTGCCAGGTGCGGCCGATTGCATCCTTGATGTCGATGTCGATCTTGGGACCATAGAACGCGGCATCGCCCTCTTTGACCGAATACTCCAAGCCGTACTGCTCGAGTGCGTTCTTCAACGCCCCAGTCGCTTTGTCCCAGATTTCGTCGCTTCCGACATGCTTGTCGGGATCCTTCGTACTGAGGTTGGCGGTGAATTCGGTGAAGCCGAAGGCACGAAGAACACTCATTACGAAATCGAGAAGTGAAGCGATTTCGTCTTGCAGTTGTTCTTCAGTGCAATAGATGTGACTGTCGTCTTGCGTGAACCCACGAATTCGCATGAGGCCGTGGAGGGTTCCGGCTCTCTCGTAGCGATACACCGTGCCCAGTTCAAACAGGCGGAGCGGTAGCTCGCGATAGCTGCGCTGACGACTGCGGAAGATCAGGCAGTGCATCGGGCAGTTCATGGGCTTCGGGTAATAGGACCCGTTGTCCATTTCCATTGGTGGGTACATGCCGTCTTTGTAGAAATCCAGATGGCCTGAAGTCTCAAACAAATTCGCGTTCGCAAGGTGCGGCGTAACAACGAACTGGTAGTCGCCCTTCTCGTGACGATCGCGGCTGTAATCCTCCATCAACTTCCGGACGAGTGCACCCTTCGGATGCCACACCGCAAGACCGCCACCCAACTCCGATGGGAAACTTAGGAGATCAAGTTCCGTCGCGAGTTTTCGGTGATCGCGTTCGGCGGCTTCTTCGAGACGCTTGAGATAGGCCTCGAGATCTTTCTTCGATGCCCACGCAGTTCCGTAGATGCGCTGAAGCATCGGGTTGCGTTCGTCGCCACGCCAATAGGCCCCGGCAACACGCATGAGCTTGAAGTGACCGAGTCGACCAGTATCAGGAACGTGAGGTCCGCGGCAGAGATCAATAAACCTGGGTGGGTTCTCGTAGGTTCGGACGAGACCCGATTCAGTTGCCGAAGTCGGGTCGTCGGCAGCACCGCGAATAATTTCGCACTTGTACTTATGCCCACTGAAGAGTTCGAGCGCAGCATCTTCAGGAATTTCGTCGCGGATGAAAGGTTGCTTTTCGGCGATGATCTCGCGCATGCGCGTATCAAGACGCTCAAGATCATCAGGAGTGAACGTTCCGCCGTCAGCAAGTTCGAAGTCGTAATAGAAGCCATTCTCGATTGGCGGGCCAATCGCAAACGTGGCCCCTGGGAACAGGTCAAGGACCGCTTGGGCCAGCACGTGGGCAGTCGAGTGACGAATGGTGAACAGGCCACGCTCGTCGGTCTCGGTGATGATGGAAACCTCGTCGCCACCCTCGAGCGGCCACACGAGATCTCGCTCGGTGCCATTCACGGCGCCGATCACGGCCGCCTTCGCCAGACGTGAACCAATAGACGAGGCCAGCCCAGCGACGGTTGTACCGGCGGGAACAGAGCGCTCGGAACCGTCAGGAAGGGTGATAGTGATCTCGTCAGACATAACGGCGAGCGTACCCGTTGCGCTCTGGCGCCCCGGAAGTAGTTACGAGATCAGCGCTGAGGCTCGCCAACGAGGAAGACGCCGAGGAGTTTTGCAGCAGACGCCACGCCCTCGCCTCGTTCTACCGCTCGGTCAATTGCTTCAACTGCTCCCGGCGTATCGAGATCGTCATCAAGACGCACCCGGACCGCATCAAGTGCTGTCTGACTATCGACAGCACCCGGAGCAGTTGTGGCAGCCAACCAGAGTTCAAGACGAGCTGCTGAGATCGGCATGATTTCGTCGTGCCATTCCCATGAGTCGCGGTAATGGTGCGCAACGACTGCCAAACGAATCGCACGAACGTCCCAGGTCTTGCGTAATTCGCTGATGAAAACGAGATTGCCGAGTGACTTCGACATCTTTTCGCCGTCCATGCGAACCATTGCTTGGTGCACCCAGTGACGCACAAAGGGCTGTCCCGTGGCGGCTTCGCTCTGCGCTGCTTCACATTCGTGATGCGGGAAGATGAGGTCGGAGCCACCACCATGAAGATCAATCGTTGTGTCGAGTTCGCGAAGAGCAAGAGCGGAGCACTCGATATGCCAGCCCGGACGCCCCGGCCCCCACAACGATTCCCAACTGGGTTCATCGGGCGCAGATGGCTGCCAAAGAACGAAGTCGAGAGGATCGCGTTTGTTGGGATCGTCGGGATTGCCACCATGCTGACGAGCAAGGTCGATCATTTGTTCGCGGCTGTAGTGCGATACCTGACCGAAGCGGTCAAAGGAGCTCACATCGAAATAGACAGAGCCGCCGCTCTCATAGGCATGACCCTGATCAAGCACCATGCCGATGAAACCGCGAATGTCAGCGATTGCTGAGGTGGCACGTGGTTCACTCCAACATTCGACGACGTTAAGCGCTTCCATATCTGCATCAAAGCGAGCGGTTTCGGCTGCCGCCAGATCGAGATAGTGAACGCCCAGTTCGCGGGCTTTACGAAGAAGATCGTCATCGACATCGGTGACGTTGCGAACACATCGAGTTTCATGGCCTAGATCACGCAAACGTCGCTGCAACACGTCGTAGGTTACGTAGGTCGCCGCATGTCCGAGATGGGTGGCGTCATACGGCGTGATTCCGCATGTGTACATGAGGACCACAGGGCCCGGATCAAACGCAATGACCTCGCGACGAGCGGTGTCGTAAAGGCGCATCGGTCCGGCCGGGTTTGCCATAGTCATCGAAGCTTTTCGGGATCGATTCCGGTGAACTTCACCGCAACGCGGGTCTTGTACTTGAGATTCAGTTCGAGCAGCACTGCGGTAAACGCTTCAATTGGCGCTGCTTGGGTGAGGTCACCGGCATCGAGAGCCCTCATGTTTGGCATTTCGTTAATGAGATCCATTGAAACTCGCTTTGCCACCGGATGATCGGAGCAGACCAGCACGTCGCTCTCAATCGGGTGATCCAGATCGGCAAGTTCTTTCGCCGGAACGTGATGCAACGCACCGACAACAAGTGAACGGGGGACTGCAGCCTGGACGCTGGCAGCGACAGATCCGCGCGGAGGAACGAGGGGCTGGAATTCGTGGCCAACGCGGATGAGCGCATTCGCCATACAAATCACGATCTTGCCTTCGAGGAGATCGGAGACCGACTTTGCCGTTGTCCATGCAGCGTCCCATGGAGTCGCAATCACGATCAGTTGTGCCGATGCTGCGCCAGCATTGTCGGCCGCGGTAATTGAAAGGTTGCGATCGGGCCACTTGGCGAGGATTCCATTGACGACCTCGGCCGCTCGTTCCTCGCTTCGTGAGCCAAGGATTACCTGATGACCTGCCGAAGCGAGTCTGATTCCGAGGGCACTTCCTGCTGGGCCTGTAGCGCCCACGATTCCGATCTGCATGCGGCGAACCGTAGCGGACCATCGCTCGCTCATCGCGCTGTTCCGCCGAATTGCGGGTTCGGCAACGTAACGTCTCACCCGTAACCGCGATCGGAGGAACTATGGGACTGCTTGAAGGTAAGCGACTGTTGATGACCGGAGTGCTCAACGACTCCTCGCTTGGCTTTGGCGTCGCTCGTCTCGCTCAGCAAGAAGGGGCCGAGATCGTTCTGACGGGTGTGGGCGCCGGCATGAAGCACACGCTCAAGGCCGCCAAGAAGCTCGATGTGGAACCCGAGGTCATCGAACTGGATGTTTCAGTTCCTGAACACCTCGATGCTGCCCGGGAACACCTCACGAAGAAGTGGGGTCGCGTCGATGGTGCGCTCCATTCGATCGGCTTCGCCCCGCCGGTCTGCCTTGGCGGAACATTCATGGATGCAACTTGGGAAGACGTCTCGGTGGCCATGAACATCTCGGCCTACTCGCTCAAAGCCCTTGCCGATGTTGTCGCTCCCCACATGACCGAAGGCGGCTCCATTGTCGGGCTCGATTTCGACAACACCGTTTCTTGGCCTTCGTACGACTGGATGGGTGTTGCCAAGTCAGCGCTTGAATCCACATCTCGCTATCTCGCCCGCTATCTAGGCCCACAGCAGATTCGTGTGAATCTCGTTGCGGCGGGTCCCATCAAGACCATCGCAGCGCGGTCAATTCCAGGATTCTCAAAATTCGAAGACGTGTGGGATGAACGCGCTCCCCTTGGCTGGGATGTTCGCGATTCCAGCGCGGTAGCCAAGGCCTGCGTCGTACTGCTGTCAGATTGGTTCCCACAGACAACTGGCGAAATCGTCCATGTCGATGGTGGCTACCACGCCACCGGCGCCTAATCCTCTTCGGTCAGGTCGCTCAGCAGTTCCTCAAGAAGATCATCGAGAGTGACGATGCCGGCGGTTGATTCGTCGGCGTTATAGACGGTCGCGAAGTGCACCCGTGTCGACTGCATCTTCGTCAACAGTTCCTCGAGCCGCTTCTCGCATTCAGTTTCGAGTGTCGGGCGCACCAAGCGAGGTGGCACTGGATTGTCGATTTCCGAATCAGGGACGGTGAGTAAGTCCTTTGCGTGAAGAAACCCGCGCACGTCGTCGATCCCGCCGTCGCCCACGACCAGTAGCCGTGTGTGTCCGAGTCGGCGAACTGCTTCTTCTAGTTCCCGGGGTGTGGCTTCTATCGAAACAGCGGCAACTGATTCGCGCGCGACCATGACCGAAGCGACCGTTCGCTGACCGAAATCCAAGACTCCGGAGAGAAGTTCCGCCGAGAAATCCGGTATCGCTCCTTCTTCGCGTGAGACCGAAACCAGCACCGCGAGTTCTTGCGCGGAATGCGCATCGGAAAGTTCATCTTTCGGTTCGACGCCAAACATCCGGACGCCCACGTTCCCAAACCAGTTGAGGACGATAACGAAAGGACGGGCGAACAACAGATAGAGACGATTCGGCCCGCTCACGATCTTCAGGACCGATTCAGGGTGCGTGAGGGTCAAGTTCTTCGGCACCATCTCGCCCAAGACCATGTGGGCAAACACGATCACGAGGAGGCCCACTACCGCAGAAATAGGGCGAACCCAGCCTTGCGGAATCCATGACGCGTGATGAGCAACAGATTCGATCAAGTGAGCGAATGCGGGTTCACCCACAAGACCAAGAAGAAGCGAAGCAACGGTGATACCCAACTGCGCCCCTGCGAGCTGAATACTCAACTCTTTCATCGCATCGAGTGCGCGAATTGCAGCGCGATCGCCTGCGTTAGCGAGCGGCTCGAGTCGGCTACGACGAGAACCCACAAGCGCGAACTCAAGCGCAACGAAGAAACCATTCACTGCGAGGAGAATGATGATGAGGATGAACGGCCACATATCAGCCCTCTCCCCTCTTGCGACTCTTCGAAGGACTGCTAGCAGCGTCGCCCGCGCCATCGGGCACCGCCACCCGAACGGTGACTAGCGAGATACGACGACGATCCATCTCAGCGACTTCAAAGCCCCAGTCACCCCACTGAACCTTCTCGCCGACGACAGGCAGATGCCCGAGTTGATCAAGAAGGAATCCGGCGAAGGTTTCGTACTCGCCTTCGGGGATCACGCACCCGACTTGGTCAGCCACTTCATCGGGATGAAGCCCACCGGGGAGCGACCATTCATTTCGCCGCCCAGGAACGACCGTCGAAGGCGTGCGACGATCATGTTCATCGCCGATTTCCCCGACAATTTCTTCGAGAATGTCCTCGAGTGTGATGATTCCTGCAGTGCCGCCGTATTCGTCGACCACCACTGCAAGATGGGTCCTGGCCCGGCGCAGATCTCTAAGCACATCCGCAAGATCACGACTCTCGGGCAACTCGAGCATGGGGCGAATCAACGACGAAACCAATGTGGTGGAACGCTGCTCGCGAGGTACCGCATGAACTGCTCGCACGTGAACCGTGCCGACGATGTCGTCGAGATCCTCACCGTAAACCAGGAAACGTGAGTGTCCCGTTGAGACAGAAGCCTCGACGAGCGCATCAACCGTGTCAGAGCTTCGAAGAGCTGTAACAGCCGTGCGCGGAACGAGAACATCTTCGGCGCTCTTGCCTTCAAATCGAATCGATCGTGTGAGCAACTGCGATGCCGAGTCATCGAGGACTCCCCCTCGACTCGATGCACTCACAAGAATCTGCATTTCCGAAAGCGTCCGAACATGCGAAAGCTCTTCAGTTGGCTCAACGCCGAGCATGCGAACGGTGCGGTTCGCCGCTCCGTTCAACATGCGAATGAGTGGACCAAAAATGATTCCGTACATCCGCACAAGCGGACCGAGGTAGTAGACCGTCGTTTCAGGCCGGGCAATGGCCAGACCCTTTGGTACCAACTCGCCCACAATCATCTGCACGACTGTTGCGAGAAAGATTGCGACCACTAACGAAACGCCGATCATCGCTGTCGAACCCAGCAACGGCTCAAGCACAGGGTGCAGAAGTTCTGCGATTGCAGGCTCAGCCAAAAATCCGATGAGTAGTGATGTCACCGTGATCCCGAGTTGTGCGCCGGACAGATGAAACGACAGGTGCGCAAGAAGCCCTTTGGCAACTCGAGCGCGACGTCGACCCGACTCGACATCGTTTTCCACCTTCGCCCGATCGACAGCAACAAGGGCAAATTCAGCCGCGACGAAGAATCCATTCGCGATGATCAAAAAGAACACTGCAACAAGCCCCAACGCCGGATTCACGCTTCAAGCCCCCAAGCCCACCATCGACCATGTCGTCGTTCAAGACCAAGCGGCATCTCGAAGCATTCGGACAAATTCGATTCAGTCAGCACAACGTCAAGGGGGCCGGCAGTGAGTACCTGGCCTTCGCGAAGCATCAAGATATTTGTGAACCCTTCCGGAATTTCCTCGACGTGATGAGTGACGAGCACTGTTGCTGGCGTATCGACTCCAGCTGCGAGAACACCCAATGTGCGAACAAGGTCCTCGCGCCCAGCGAGGTCCAGCCCTGCGGTGGGTTCATCGAGAAGAAGTAGGCCCGGCTGGGGCATCAACGTGCGGGCCAGCAGCACTCGCTGCTTTTCGCCTGACGACAAGGTGGCGAAACTGCGATCGGCCAAACGGCCAATCTCCATTCGTTCAAGACAATCGCGAGCTCGCTGACGGTCGGCCTCATCGTAGGTATGCCACCAGGGTTCGAGCGCTGCGTTCTTTGCCGTCATGACGACATCGGTTGAAATCAGGTCGGATCGAAGCTGGTCTGCCATACCCGAGCTGGCAACACCAATGCGCTTTCGCAGTGACCGAACATCGGTCCGTCCGAGCTTCTCGCCCAGCACTTCGACATCACCAGAGGATGGGTGCAAATACAGCGACGCAATCTTCATCAACGTGGATTTCCCGCAACCGTTTCGCCCGAGCACGACCCAACGCTCGTTAGCGCCGACCTTCCAGGAGATGTTGTTGAGGATCGCTCGACCTTCCCGCACAAGCGTGACGTCGCGAAGTGAAAGTGCTGCAGGGTCGAGTCGACCCATGGTGACCTACTTGTCGAGCAGGAGTGCGAGTGCGACCGACGCAAACATGAAAATGACGGCCGCAACCACGGTGATGCGATCGAGATTTTTCTCGACGACAGTTGAACCTGCAGCTGACGCTCCCAAGCCGCCACCGAACATGTCGGAAAGACCACCACCCCGACCGCTGTGAAGCAGGACGAGGAAGATAAGGGTGAGGGCGGAGAGCACTTGGACGATGATTACAGCGATCAGCACGGCGTAAACGCTATCAGGACAGTCGGAACTGGACGATTCGGGCGAATTCCTCGGGATCGAGGGCCGCTCCACCAACAAGAGCCCCATCAATATCGGGCTGACCCATGAGTTCGGCAGCATTTCCTGCCTTGACCGAGCCCCCGTACTGGATGCGAACGGCCTTGGCCGCATCGGCACCCTTCATGTCCTTCACCTTGGCGCGGATCCAGCTACAGACCTGCTGTGCATCTTCAGCGCTGGCGGTGCGACCTGTGCCAATGGCCCAGATCGGTTCGTAGGCGAGGACCATTGAGGCCACCTGCTCGGGCTTGAGGGCTTCGATGCCGGCGTGGATCTGACCAGTGACCTTTGCGCGGGTGGCTTCACCTTCACGTTCTTCAAGCGTTTCCCCACAGCACAAGATGGGGGTCATACCGTTTTCAAAGACGGACTTGACCTTGCGAGCAACGATGATGTCGTCCTCACCGAAGATCTCGCGTCGTTCGCTGTGTCCGACGATTACGTAGGACACGTTGAGTTTGAAGAGCATTCCCGGAGCAACTTCACCGGTGTAGGCGCCGTTGGCTTCCCAATGGCAGTTCTGCGCACCGAGAGCGATCGGGACCTTTTCGCTTTCAAGGAATGTCTGCACGGTACGAATGTCGGTGAACGGCGGGTGCACTGACACATCGACTGCCGCGTAATCGTCCTTCGAAAGCAGATAGCGCAACTTGTCGAGCGTTGCTGTTGCCTCGAAGTGATTGAGGTTCATCTTCCAGTTACCGGAGATGAGTGGTTTGCGGTCAGGCATTTGATGCTCCTCGTAAGGCTTCGAGTCCGGGAAGGTCGCCATTCTCAAGCAATTCGAGTGACGCACCTCCACCGGTTGAGACGTGATCGACCTCGTTGGCGAGACCGAACGCGTCGAGTGCTGCAGCAGAATCGCCACCACCAACAACGGTAAAGCCACGGGCTTCAGCCATTGCTTCGGCGATTACGCGAGTGCCAGCAGCAAAGCGCGGATCTTCGAAGACGCCCATTGGGCCGTTCCAGAAGATTGTTTTTGCTTCAGCGATGATGTCGGCAAATTCTGATGCGGTTCCGGGACCAATGTCGAGACCCTTCCAACCGTCGGGCACATCGGCACCGAGTTGGCGAACCTCTCCCCCAGCTTCGGGGTTCATGATTTCGCCATCGGGGCCGAGTGCGGTCACATCGTGCGGAATATGAATCGTGACATCGGAGTCGAGGAATCGCTTACAGGTTTCGATCTGGTCAACTTCGAGCAACGAATCACCAACGTGATGTCCCTGTGCGGCGAGGAACGTGAAGCACATCCCGCCACCGATGATGAGCGCGTCGGCGACTTCGGACAACGCGTCGATAACGCCGAGTTTGTCGGAAACCTTCGAGCCACCAAGGATGACCACGAACGGACGCTTCGGATCGGAACGCAACGGCAACAACACATCGACTTCACGCTGAAGAAGACGACCTGCGGCCGACGGAAGGAACTGCGGAGGACCGACAATCGATGCATGTGCGCGGTGCGAGGCACCAAACGCATCATTCACGTAAAGGTCTTGACCAGCGATGAGTTCCTGCACAAACACAGGATCATTAGCGGTCTCGCCTGGATTGAATCGAAGGTTGTCGAGAAGTTCGACACCTGGTGCGAGTTCAGCAAGACGTCGACGAACCGGTTCCACCGAATACTTCGGATCGGGAGCACCCTTCGGGCGACCGAGATGCGTGCAGGCCGTGACGGTTGCACCGCGAGAGGTCAGATACTCGATCGTGGGAAGTGCCGCACGAATGCGGAAGTCGTCGACGATTTCACCATTGGCGATCGGCACATTGAAATCAGCGCGGAGAAGGACTCGGCGACCGCTGACGTCGCCGAGATCCTCCAGCGAAGGAATGCTCATCAGGCGGGACTACTTCGCCGCTTTGGCCATGACCTGCACGAGGTCGACCAGGCGGTTGGAGTAACCCCACTCGTTGTCGTACCAGCCGAGCACCTTCACGAGGTTGCCCATAGCCATGGTGAGCTTCGAGTCAAACGTGCACGATGCGGGCTCACCCACGATGTCGGACGACACGATTTCTTCATCGGTGAACACGAGGACCTTGGAAAGCGGGCCGGAGGTTGCGGCCGCCTTGAATGCTGCGTTGATTTCATCGACGGTGACGTCACGCTTGAGCACACCAACGAAGTCGGTGATGGAGCCGTCGGGAACCGGCACGCGAAGTGCGGTGCCGTCGAGTTTGCCCTTCATGGCTTCGAGCACGAGGCCAGTGGCGCGAGCGGCGCCGGTTGACGACGGCGTGATGTTTGCGGCCGCAGCGCGCGCACGTCGCGTGTCGCTATGTGGGCCATCGACAAGGTTCTGATCGCCGGTGTAGGCGTGAACCGTCGTCATGAGGCCCTTCTCAACGCCGAAGGCATCGTCGAGAACCTTGATCATCGGAACGAAACAGTTGGTCGTGCAGGAGGCATTGGACACAACCTTGTGCTTGGCCGGGTCGAAGGTGTCGTCATTGACACCAACAACGAAGGTGGCATCGGCGTTGGTGGCCGGAGCAGAAATAATGACGAACGGAGCGCCAGCTTCGAGGTGAGCAGCGGCCTTGTCGCGATCGGTGAAGAAGCCGGTGGACTCGACAACGATGTCGACGCCGAGTTCCTTCCACGGGAGATCCTTGGGGTCACGGATCGCAGTGATCTTGAGAAGCTTGCCGTCGACGAGGATGCCCTCGTCGGTTGCTTCGACGGTTGCGTCGAGGCGACCCATAACCGTGTCGTACTTGAGCAGGTGGGCCATGGCCGGAACCGAACCCAGATCGTTGGCGGCAACGATCTCGACATCAGCGCCGGACTGCCTCACCGCCCGGAAAAAGTTGCGGCCGATGCGACCGAAGCCATTGATGCCAACACGGATGGTCATTGTGGGCACTGCCTCCTGGGTTGGCCGTCGACGGTCGACGGCTTTAGTGACGAGATGGACCGACGTTACGCCAGTCGGCGCACGCGTTTCGCCGGTCTGACTCCGGCCCGACCGATTTTCGCAGAATCGGCGACCGCGATGATGTCAGCGGTCGAGGTCTCGGTGGGTGACCCGAAGGTGAAATCCCCGTTCGCGAAGGGCTTCGGCCACCGCTTCGGCAATTGCAACTGACCGATGGCGCCCACCGGTGCACCCAAAAGCCACCGTGAGATAGCTCTTTCCTTCGGCCACATAGGCCGGCAACAGCGTCTCGAGCAGACCATTGATCTGTGCGAGGAACTCTGAGGTGAGCGGCTGGGAAAGCACGTAGTCACGAACGGATTCATCGAGACCGGTGAACGGCCGCAGTTCCTCGACCCAGTGGGGATTCGGGAGGAAACGGCAATCGATGACTAAATCGGTGTCGAGGGGAAGCCCGTGCTTGTAGCCAAAGGACAGCACCGTGGTCTGCATGCCGCCGGCAGGTGCATCGGCCGCAAAGAGGTCGAGCATGCGGGCACGGAGTTGATGAACGTTGAGTTCGGTGGTGTCGATGACGACATCGGCCTCGGCCTTCACCGATTCCAGAACTCGACGCTCTTCCTGAATTGATTCAGCGAGAGAACGATCTTCAGCAGCAAGCGGATGACGGCGACGGGTGCTTTCGTAGCGGCGCACGAGTTCGTCAGTTGCCGCTTCAAGAAACACGATCCGAAGTCGGTTGCCCTGGCGACGGAGCGCGTCGAGGGCCGGCAACGCTTCAGAGTGATAGGGGCCGGTGCCGACAACCAGCACGACATTGGTAATGGTGGCATCGGGGGCATCGGCAAAGTCGGCAACGCGACCAATAAGCGCTGGCGGCAAATTATCGATGATGTACCAGCCGAGATCTTCGAGGACGTCCGCGGCTTGAGAGCGTCCGGCTCCCGATAATCCCGTGATCACAACGAAGTCGCTCACCGCCTGAACGCTACCGGCGTTGAGCCACCAACGTCAGCAACCGCGGGATGGTCGTGACTTCGGTGTACTCCGGAGCTCGATTGATGAAGCCCTGCGGCGGCGCGGGTTCAATCATGCGTTCCAGCGCAAGCCCTGAATCGGCCATGGCGTTGATGTAGCGGCTGAGAGGCCGATGCACGAAACGGATGAATACATCCTTTTCAACCTCTTCGATCGTGGCCTGCTCTGTGAGGTACGGACCGATGCGCCAATACTGCTCGGGCGGGTCAAGAATCTGATCGTCGATCCATCCCGAACCGGGCGTCTGCAACAACGGATGGTTCAGGCAGAAGATGAACCTTCCGCCCGGGCGCAACACGCGCGCAACTTCAGCGAGCGCTTCGTCGACAGCGTCGATGTGTTCGAACACGAGACAGCACACGACGGCGTCGAACGACGCGTCGTCGAATGGAAGTGATTCAGCGCCTGCGAGTTGGTACTCGGGGCCGCCGCCACGACGAATGGCTTCATCGATTTGATTGACTGTTGGATCAATACCGATAACCGTTGCGCCGTGCGTCGCCGCAATTGCACGAGCGACCTGACCTTCACCGGTGCCAACTTCGAGCACGCGCTCGAAGCCTTCGGTCCACTCAAGAATGAGCGGAATGATTTGCTCGGTGTATTCGGGATCAACACCGTCGGTGAACTCGCGCTGCCACCAGTCGGCATGCGCTTCCCACAGTTGGGCATTGGCATCAGGTTCAGACACGAAATCTCCGATTCAGCGCGAGTCTCGACGAGAAGGAACATGGATCTTGTCCCAAACCGCTTGGCCAACCGAATCGGGCAGCCAGGCAAGAGCCTTGAGTTCCTCTTCAGTTGCTCGTTTCACTGCCGTCACTCCCCCAAGTTCTTTGAGAAGGCGCGTTCGACGCGCCTCGCCAAGACCGGGAATGTCATCAAGGACTGACTTCGTCATGCGCTTGCCACGAAGTTCGCGGTGGAACGAAACTGCGAATCGGTGAGCCTCATCGCGGATGCGTTGCAGCAGATACAGCGCGTCGCTCCCCCGCGGAACTTCGACTGGCTCGGAACGATGTGGCAGATACACCTCTTCGAATCGCTTTGCCAGTGACGCGACGGGAATCTCCTCTTCGAGTCCGAGTTCCTCGAGCACCTTCACCGCAACGCTGAGCTGGCCCTTGCCGCCGTCGACCAGTAGCAGTTGCGGCGGATAGGCAAACTTCCCTGATCGTTCGGCAACCGGCTTACTGCGCTCTTCGAGATAAGCGCTCAAGCGACGGGTGAGCACTTCTTCCATAGCAGCGAAATCATCGTTGCCCTGATTGCTCTTGATTTTGAATCGACGGTATTCGCGCTTGTTGGGCAAACCGTCTTCCATGACGACCATCGAGCCGACATAGTCGCTGCCCTGAATGTGGCTCATGTCGTAACACTCAATCCGCAACGGAGCTTCGGGCAGACCCAAGTGTTCTTGAAGATCATTGAGGGCACGCGCACGACTGTTGTGATCGGCAGCGCGCTTCAAACGGTGCCGAGAGAATTCCTCAGTGGCGTTCTTTGTCACCGTCGCCATGAGTTCGCGCTTATCGCCACGATGCGGAATACGAATGCTGACCTTGGAGCCGCGCTGAGAACTCAAGAACTCTTCGTAAAGACCTGGGTTCGCACTTTCGAACGGCACCAGCACCTCTTTGGGAACCCCGAGGGGCGGTGGATCGCCATAGAGACGTTCAAGAATGCAGTCGACGAGTTCGCTGTCGGAAAGATCTTCTTTGCGATCAAGCACGTAGCCCTTGCGGCCAACCACGCGACCTTTGCGAACGAAGAACACCTGCACCGACGCTTCAAGTTCATCGCCGGCAAGACCAACGACGTCGAGGTCTTCGTCTTTTTCCAGGACCATCTGCTGACGTTCAATAACCTTACGAACAGCACCGAGGCGATCGCGCAGACGCGCTGCACGCTCAAACTCGAGTTCATCGCTGGCCAACTGCATCTCAACTTCAAGACGAGAAATCACTTCATCGGTATCGCCATCAAGGAAGCGGATGAGATCGCGAACCAGCGATTCGTACTTCTCTGGCGTGATCTCGCCAACACACGGACCACTGCACTTCTCAATGTGAAATAGCAAACACGGCCGACCGAGTTTGGCGTGACGAGAAAGCTTCGTGTCCGAGCACGTTCGCACCGGGAACGTTCGCAACAATTGATCGAGGGTTTCGCGGATTGCCCATGCCGCGGCGTACGGGCCGAAGTAGCGAGTGCCCTTGCGCTTATCGCCGCGCATCACAGTGGCTCTTGGCCATTCATCGTCGACCGTGACAGCCAGGAATGGATAACTCTTGTCGTCCCGAAGGTCGATGTTGAACCGGGGCTCGTGTTGTTTGATCAGGCTGTACTCGAGCATGAGCGCTTCGAGTTCGTTGCGCACCTGAATCCATTCGACCGTCTCGGCCGTGGCCACCATCTGAGCGGTGCGGGGCGCGAGATGGACCGGATCTTGGAAATAGTTCGACAGTCGCGACCGAAGGCTCTTGGCCTTGCCCACATAAATGACGCGACCGTTGATGTCCTTGAATTGATACGAGCCGGGCTCGTCAGGAATCGTGCCGGCCGGCGGTCGCTGCACCATTCCCACGATCGTATGGGCCATCAGAGGCAAACAAGCCGTTCAGTGCGTACACTGTTGAAGCCGGCCTGGTATCCGGCGACATATCGAGACCCGAGGCCGACAACCCCGTGGCGTGGCGACCAGGCTGCCCCCACCGGCCACTCATCGGATCTCCCCGTCCTTTCAGGGAGTGCACCACAACATGCTTCGCCTCCAACTACCGCTCGGTGAGCGCTACACAGACGCCACACCCGGCGAACTCGCCGATCGCATCGCTGCGGCCAAGGCCACCCTTGGCGACCGCCTCTTCATCCTCGGTCACCACTATCAGCGCGATGAGGTCATGGAATGGGCCGATGCGCGCGGTGACTCTTTCCGCCTCTCGGTGCTCGCACAGGAACAGCCGCAGGCCGAGTACATCGTCTTCTGTGGTGTGCACTTCATGGCCGAGTCGGCGGACATCCTCACCGGCGACCACCAAGCGGTGATCCTCCCCGACCTCAACGCGGGCTGCTCGATGGCCGATATGGCCGATCTCGAAGAAGTCACCGAAGCGTGGGAAACCCTCGCCGCCACGACCGACATCTCGAAGGTCATCCCCATCACCTACATGAACTCCTCGGCAGCGCTGAAGGCATTCGTGGGTGAACACGGTGGAGCGGTATGCACCTCTTCAAATGCGCGCGCCGTTCTTGAATGGGCACTTTCGCTCGGCGATCGCGCCGAGGACGGAGCCGGTGGCGAGCAGGTGCTGTTCTTCCCCGACCAACACCTCGGCCGCAATACCGCGATCGACCTTGGTTTCTCTCACGACCAAATGCGCGTGTGGGATCCTCGACGCGAACACGGTGGGTTGACCGAAGCCGATGTGAAGGACTCCACCTTCCTTCTGTGGAAGGGCCATTGCTCGGTGCATCAGCGCTTCCGCCCCGAGCACATCGCGGCGTTCCGAGAGGCAAACCCCGACGGCATCGTGGTTGTGCATCCCGAATGCGCGCACGATGTGTGCGAACTGGCCGATCAGGTCGGTTCGACCGACTTCATCATTCGCGCCATCGAGAACGCACCGGTGGGCGCCGTCATTGGTGTCGGTACCGAGATCCACCTCACGAACCGACTGAACAACGAAACGCCCGATAAGACCGTGGTGTCGCTTGATCCGCTTGTGTGCCCGTGCTCGACGATGTTCCGCATCGATGGACCACATCTGTGCTGGGTGCTTGAGAACCTCGTGAACGGCAAGGTCGTCAATCGCATCACGGTTGACCCCGACACCACTGAGTGGGCGAAGGTCGCGCTCGACCGCATGCTGCAAATCACCTGAGCAAACATCTGCTCGGCGAGTTGTTCGTCAGTCCATACCTAACAGCGGCCGCAGGAACTGTCCCGTGTAACTCTTCTTTGTAGCGGCAACCTTTTCTGGTGTGCCTTCGACGAGTACCGAGCCACCGCCGCTTCCGCCCTCCGGACCAAGATCGATCAACCAGTCAGCAGTCTTGATGACGTCGAGGTTGTGTTCGATCACCAGCACGGTGTTGCCCTGATCGACAAGACGGGAAAGCACAGTGAGAAGTTTGCGGATGTCTTCGAAGTGAAGGCCCGTGGTCGGCTCATCAAGGATGTACACGGTTCGACCAGTTGAACGCTTCGAAAGTTCGCTGGCGAGCTTGACTCGTTGTGCCTCACCACCAGAAAGCGTTGTGGCCGGCTGGCCGAGTCGCACATAGCCAAGACCGACATCGACCAACGTCTGCAGATGACGAGCGATAGCAGGCTGGTTGGCGAAGAACTCGACCCCTTCCTCGCAACTCATGCTGAGAATGTCGGAGATGTTGTGATCTTTGAAGGTGATATCGAGCGTGTCGCGGTTGTAGCGAGCTCCCTTGCACACTTCGCATGGCACGTAGACATCGGGAAGGAAATGCATTTCGATCTTGATCGTGCCGTCGCCTGAGCAGGCTTCGCAGCGGCCGCCGGCCACATTGAACGAGAACCGACCGGGCAGATACCCACGAACCTTTGCTTCATGGGTCTGAGCGAACAGCTTGCGGATGTGATCGAACACGCCGATGTAGGTGGCGGGATTCGAACGCGGCGTGCGTCCAATCGGTGACTGATCAATGTTGATGACCTTGTCGACCAGTTCCATTCCTTCGACGCTCTTGTGCAGGCCTGGCGGTGTCTTTGATCCGTAGACCTTCTGCATGAGGGCACGGTGCAGGATGTCGTTCACCAAGGTGGACTTGCCTGAACCCGACACGCCGGTGACCGCAATGAAGGTGTGCAGTGGGAACTCAACATCGACGTTCTTAAGGTTGTGTTCGCGAGCACCGCGCACTACGAGTTGATCTGCACCCGGAGAACGACGCATCTCTGGGACAGGAATTGATCGACGTCCCGACAGGTACTGACCCGTCACTGATTCTTTGGACTTCAGCAAGCCCTTGACTGGACCCGCGTAGACAATGTCGCCACCGTGTTCACCCGCGCCAGGACCGATATCGACGACATAGTCAGCCACCTTGATGGTCTCTTCGTCATGTTCGACGACGAGCACGGTGTTACCCAGTTCTCGGAGACGCATCAATGTGTCGATCAGTCGTTTGTTGTCGCGCTGGTGCAACCCGATTGAAGGTTCGTCGAGCACATACAGCACCCCAACAAGTCCAGAACCGATCTGGGATGCAAGTCGGATGCGTTGCGCTTCCCCGCCAGCAAGTGTTGCGGCCGACCGTGACAGCGAGAGGTAGTCGAGACCCACGTCAAGCAAGAAGCCCATACGAGCGTTGACTTCTTTCACCACTCGCTCGGCGATCATGCGATCACGTTCAGAAAGTTTCAGGCCGTTGAGAGCCGCAGCAGCATCGCCAATCGACATTGCGCAGATCTCTGCGATTGAGTGACCGTCGATGGTGACGCCGAGACTGAACGGAGCAAGCCGTGAGCCTTCACAATCAGGACACGGCACTTCGCGCATGTAGCCCTCGATCTGTTCGCGCTGCGCATCGCTCTCTGCATCGGAATGGCGACGCTGCAGCCAAGGAACGAGACCTTCGAACTTGGCGTCGTACGAACGCTGACGGCCATAACGGTTCTTGTACCGCACCTGCACTCGGCCAGTGGCACCTGTGCCATGCAACAGCAGTTTCTGTTGCTTCTTTGGCAACTTGTCGAAGGGAACATCGGGGTCGATCTCGTAGACATCGCATACCGACTCGAGCAGTCGGCCGAAATACTGGGTGCGAGCAGTGGCCCAAGGCGCAAGCGCTCCTTCGGTAACGCTGAGATCGGGATTGGGGATGACGAGTTCGGCATCGACCTCGAACTTTGTGCCCAGACCATCGCAGTGCTCACACGCGCCATACGGAGAGTTGAACGAAAAGTTTCGCGGAGCGAGTTCTTCATAACTCAGACCACACGATGGGCATCCCAGATGTTGAGAGAAGGTGAGGATTTCATCGTCGAGACCGGAGTCGTCTCCCCCGCCCACGATCTGCACTTCCGCAACGCCTTCGGCAATACGCAGCGCGGTTTCAAGCGAATCAGTGAGACGGCGATCGATGCCGGCCTTCTTCACGAGGCGATCGACCACGATCTGAATGGTGTGCTGCTCATAACGAGCCAGTTCGATCTTGTCGGTGAGTTCATGCAGTTCGCCGTCGATGATGGCGCGGGCAAAGCCCTGCGAGGCCAAGTCGGCGAGCAGCGTGTCATAGGTGCCTTTGCGGCCACGCACGACTGGGGCAAGGACCTGGAACTTGGTGCCGTCGGGAAGTTCGAGGACTCGATCGACAATCTGCTGCGGGGTCTGTCGCTTAATGACCGAGCCATCCGCCGGGCAATGCGGAACCCCGATGCGGGCATAGAGCAGACGGAGGTAGTCGTAGACCTCGGTGATCGTTCCGACGGTGGAACGGGGGTTGCGGGAGGCCGACTTCTGGTCAATGGAGATTGCCGGCGACAAACCCTCGATGAAATCGACATCGGGCTTATCCATCTGGCCAAGGAACTGACGGGCATAGGCCGACAACGACTCGACGTAGCGGCGCTGGCCTTCGGCGTAGATCGTGTCGAACGCAAGAGATGACTTGCCCGAACCAGATAGGCCGGTGAAAACAATGAGGCGATCTCGGGGAAGTTCAATCGAGACGTTGCGAAGGTTGTGCTCTCGGGCACCACGAATGACCAGTTGATCCACGGCGGGAGCCTACTGTCGCCCCGAATCAGAACGATGCCCGGAGCGGGGGTTCAGCCCACTTCGCGAAGTTCCCGACGCAGTTCCTTGATTTCATCTCGGAGTCGAGCCGCGTATTCGAAACGAAGGTCGGCCGCAGCTTCCTTCATCTCTTCCTCGAGGGTCAGAACCAAACGACCAAGTTCATCGGCCGGCAGTTCAGCAAGATTCGAGCGCACCTTGTCGCGAGCAGTTGATCTTTTGCCGTTCCCGGGAACCGGAGCACCTGAGGTTCCTCGAAGTGTCGCGAGGATGTCGGTGACAGCCTTGCGAATGGTTTGCGGGTTGATGCCGTGTTCTCTGTTATAGGCCTCTTGTAGCCCACGACGACGATTCGTTTCGGAAATGGCCCGCTGCATGGAATCTGTGATCTTGTCGGCGTACATGATGACCTGACCATCAACATTTCGAGCAGCACGTCCGATGGTCTGAACAAGAGCGGTTTCCGAACGGAGGAAACCTTCCTTATCGGCATCGAGAATTGCGACCAGAGACACTTCGGGAAGATCGAGACCTTCACGAAGGAGGTTGATGCCAATCAATACATCGAATTCACCGAGGCGAAGGTCGCGAAGGATCTCGATGCGCTCGATGGTGTCGACCTCGCTGTGGAGATAGCGGACCTTCACGCCAAGTTCAAGGAGATAGTCAGTGAGATCCTCTGACATCTTCTTGGTGAGCGTCGTGACGAGTACGCGGTCGCCGTTGGTGACGCGCTTGTTGATCTGTTCGATGAGGTCGTCGATCTGGCCCTTCGTGGGCTTGACCACGATCTCAGGGTCAACCAGACCGGTGGGACGAACAACTTGCTCGACGATGGCTGAAGAGTTCTCGAGTTCGAATGGTCCCGGCGTCGCGGAGAGGAACACCACCTGACCAATGCGGCCCATGACCTCGTCAAAGGTCAGTGGGCGGTTGTCTGCAGCTGATGGAAGGCGAAATCCGTGCTCGATCAGGGTCTGCTTGCGAGAACGGTCGCCGGCGTACTGGCCACGCACCTGCGGAACTGCCTGATGGCTTTCGTCCATGACGACGAGGAAGTCGTCGGGGAAATAGTCAAGAAGCGTGTACGGCGCCTCCCCTGGTTCGCGGCCATCGATGTGGGCCGAGTAGTTCTCGATGCCGTTGCAGAATCCGAGCTCCGCCATCATCTCGAGGTCGTATTGGGTTCGCATCCGCAGACGCTGCGCTTCAAGAAGTTTGTTTTCGCCTTCGAACTTGGCCAGTTGTTGCTGCAACTCTGCTTCGATACGTGTCATAGCGGTGCGCATGCGTTCGTCACTTGCGGCGTAATGCGTTGCCGGGAACACAACAAGCTCTTCGAGTTCGGTGATCTTCTCACCGGTGAGTGGGTCAACCACAATGATCCGCTCAATGTCGTCGCCAAAGAGCTCGATGCGGATCGCGGTTTCGTCATATGCCGGATGAATCTCGATGGTGTCGCCACGGACGCGGAATTTTCCACGAATCAGGTTCATGTCGTTGCGTTCGTACTGCATGTCGACAAGTCGACCCAGAATGGCGCGCTGCTCGTGGGTTTCACCCTGACGAATCACCAACATTTGGTCGGCATATTCCGCAGGATTGCCGAGGCCATAAATACACGACACCGACGCAACCACGATCGTGTCTCGGCGAGACAACAACGCCGAAGTTGCTGCGTGACGCAATCGCTCGATCTCATCGTTTACCGACGAGTCCTTCTCGATGTAGGTATCAGAGGCCGGCATGTAGGCCTCAGGCTGGTAATAGTCGTAATAGGAAACGAAGTACTCGACTCGATTCTCGGGAAAGAACTCGCGGAACTCGTTGGCCAACTGGGCAGCCAACGATTTATTTGGCGCCATGACCAATGTCGGGCGCTGCAACTTTTCAATTGTCCACGCAATGGTTGCGCTCTTACCGGAACCAGTGATTCCGAGAAGCGTTTGGAAGCGATTTCCCGCTTCGATGCTTGCCGTTAGTCCCTCGATCGCCTTGGGCTGATCCCCAGCGGGCTGAAAATCAGAAACGAGTCGAAACGGCGGCATCGGACGAGTCTACGAAGGGTGGAGACCATTGCTCCCGGCACTTCGGCGGTCGCCGTCTAACCTTGATCAAACGGCCCGTGACCCTGGAAGAGGAACGACACACATGCGCGACGCTTTGGGTTCGGTGCAATCGGTACTGGTACTCGGTGGAAACTCCGAAATTGCTTTGGCGATCGTCGACCGGCTTGTGGCCAGTCGATGCAAAAAGGTCGTGCTCGGCGTTCGCTCGCCCGCTTCGGCGACCACCACCCTCAATCGTCTCCGTTCTGCCGGAGTCGATGCTGACACGATCGACTTCGATGCGCTTGATCCCGCCTCACATACCAAGGTCATCGACGCTGCTGCTGAACGTATGGGCGATATCGACATGGTCATCCTCGCGTTCGGCATTCTCGATGGTCATGCAGAAATCGATACCGATCCGGTCTTCGCCGCTCGGGTCGTGCAAACCAATTTCGGTGGCGCCGTTTCCGCCGGTCTCGCCTCGGCTGTGCAACTTCGTAAGCAGGGTCATGGAACGATTCTTTCCATCACCTCAGTTGCCGGTGTCCGCTCTCGTGCAGAGAACATGATCTACGCCTCATCAAAGGCGGGGATGGATTCTTTTAGCCAAGCCCTCGGCGACGCCCTCATTGGGACTGGCGCGCGATGTGTTGTCGTTCGTCCTGGTTTCGTGCACACGCACATGACCGAAGGTATGAAGCCCGCGCCGTTTGCAACGACTCCAGACAAAATCGCCGACACCGTCATCAATGGTCTCCAGAAGAACAAGGAAATCATCTGGGCACCGTCGATCATGATGCCGATGTTCCTCACCCTCCGTCATCTTCCTCGTTTCCTGTGGCGCAGGGTGAGCGCCACCTGAGATGACAGCCGCAACTGCCCCCCACCCCTCACTTCTCGGTGGAGTTGTCCGAGAACTGCGTCCAAAGCAGTGGATCAAGAACGTCCTCGTTTTTGCCGCTCCGGTCGCCGCAGGACTTTTCGATAACAGGGCTACCGACCTTCATGCGCTTGGCGCCTTCGGCTGCTTCTGCGCGGCAGCAAGCGCCACATACCTTCTCAACGACGCGATGGACATCGAGTCCGATCGCCGTCACCCGGTAAAGAAGAACCGCCCTATCGCCGCAGGCATCGTTCCGGTCGGCCTTGCGTATGTTCTCGCTGCCGTTCTGCTCGCCGTGGCCATCGGTGGCTCATTCCTTATCCGCCGCGACTTTGGATTCACGATCCTCGCGTACCTTGCACTCACCACTGTTTATTCACTGTGGCTCAAGAGCATGCCCATTCTCGACATCGTCGCGGTTGCTGCCGGATTCGTTCTTCGTGCAATCGGCGGAGCAACGGCAACTGGACTACCGATCTCAGAATGGTTCTTCATCGTTACGAGTTTCGGTGCCCTCTTTATGGTCACAGGAAAGCGTGCTGGCGAACGAGCGGAACTCGGAGAGGATGCCGCAACGATTCGTCCTGCTCTCGCGGCCTACACCCCGCATTATCTCAACTACTTGAAGGCCGTGTTCTCTGCCGGAACCGTCATCACGTACTGCCTGTGGGCGTTTGCTTCAGCGCAGGAATCAACAAGTGGTTCTGTTCTTTTCCAGATCTCAATCGTCCCGTTTGCCATCGCAATCCTTCGCTACGCACTGCTACTCGAACAGGGAAAGGGTGCCGAACCCGAGAACCTTGTTTTTTCCGACCGAACCCTTCTCGTCGCTGGTGCGATCTGGGCCACCATCTACGTCTGTGCCGTCTACGCCTCCTGAACCGGCGGCCTCTCGGGCCGTTCCCTCTTCGGTCGAACTCTTCGGCTGGGGTCGCACCGCTCCTTCAGGCGCGGATGTTCGTCGACCCACCTCACCCATCGAACTACAGCGTGCGCTTCCCACCTCGTTCGAGCGCGGCCTGATTGCGCGTGGCCTTGGCCGCAGCTACGGCGACGCGGCCCAAAACGCCGGCGGAACCGTCATCGAAACCACCGATGTCACTGCATTCACAATTCATGAATCGGATCCGAACTCCGACACTGTGCTCGTTACCGCCGATGCCGGCGCAAGTATCGATCGGCTCCTGCACGCACTTGTGCCACAGGGTTTGTTCGTGCCGGTAACTCCTGGCACTCGCTATGTCACCGTCGGCGGCGCAATCGCTGCAGACATCCACGGCAAGAACCACCACCTCAAAGGTTCCTGGTGCAATCACGTCGTTTCGTTGCATCTTCAACTCGCCGACGGTTCGGTCGTTGAGATCGGCCCTGATCGCGACCCGGAACTGTTCTGGGCCACGGCGGGCGGCATGGGTCTGACCGGAGTCATCCTTGATGCCACCTTCCGTTGTCCTCGCATTGGTTCAAGCCAACTTGTTGTCGACACTGATCGCGCTTCCGATCTCGATGCAGTGTGCGAACTCATGCGAACCGGCGATCACCTCTACGACTATTCGGTGGCCTGGATCGACCTGATGGCCACCGGCACGAATATGGGTCGCTCAGTACTCACTCGTGGCCGGTTCGCCAGCGCGGAAGAAGCAGCAACCAAGATCGGTGCTGATCCATACAAATACAGCGCCGGCGAAATCGTAAGCGCACCGCCGTTCATGCCGGCCGGTCTGCTCAACAAACTTTCGATTCGCGCGTTCAACGAATTGTGGTTCCGCAAAGCGCCTGTTGAGCGCCGTGACGAGATCCAGTCGATTTCGACGTTCTTCCATCCGCTCGACATGGTTCGCGGTTGGAATCGGATCTACGGACCAGCAGGCTTCCTGCAATGGCAGTTCGTGATCCCGTTCGACGCCACAAGGACACTCTTCACAATTGTTGAAGAGATCAGTCAGTCTGGCTGCACATCGTTCCTCGCAGTGTTGAAATCATTCGGTGAAGGAAATGCTGCGCCTCTATCCTTTCCTGCAGGCGGCTGGACACTTGCGCTCGATATCCCCGCCGGCGTTCCCGGACTCGGGCCACTCCTCGACCGCCTCGACAACCTTGTGGTTGGCGTTGGCGGACGCATTTACCTTGCAAAAGACAGCCGCGTTCGCCCTGAACTCTTGCCACAGATGTACCCGAGACTCGATGAATGGAAAGCCGTTCGCGAACGCGTTGACCCCAATCGACAAATAATGAGCGACCTCGCCCGACGCCTCGGGCTCTAAACAGTCTCAACCAGCGTTTCGCTTGGACTCAATCCAGTTCCAGCACTCGTCGATATGTGTCATCAGCTCTTCTTGTGTTCCGTCGTTGGGAACGATGAACGCGGCCACCGCACGTCGCTCTTCACGCGTTGCCTGAAGTTTCATCCGAGCACGCGCGTCGTCTGCATTGAAACCACGGAACTCGACGAGACGCTGCACTGCAATCTCTGGATCGGTGTCAACGACGATGATTCCTTCGGTCTCGTACGCCTTCGATTCAACGAGCAGTGGGACGTCGAGAATCACGACATTGTCGCTTTCGCGTTGCGCTTCAATTCGCCCGTCAATTTCCTCGCCAACCTTCGGATGCACGATCGCGTTGAGTGCTTTCAACTGCTCGGGATCGTTGAACACAATGTCGGCAACGGCCTGACGGTTCAGCGTTCCGTCGGTGGAAAGGATCGTGTCGCCGAAGTGTTCGACCATTGCGGCCAATACAGCGCCGCCAGGTGACTGAAGTTCGCGAACGACCAGATCGGCATCAATGACAATCGCACCACGGCGAGCAAACTCCGCTGAGACCGTCGACTTTCCCGAACCGATACCGCCGGTGAGGCCAAGTAGAAGCATCGCCGGAACGTACCAGAGCGCGTCTCAATGTTTTTCCGCGTATTTCGCTCACACTTTTGCCGACTCTGCCGACAAGTAGTGCATGACCAACACAGCGATGCACCCAACCCGTCCCGCCCTTACCGATTGGCGGGGTTATCCCATCACCGTCACCCGCCGGGAAGAAGAAGTCCTCCAGGCGATCTGCGACGGATGCTCGACACCGGAGGTGGCCTCACGGCTCTATCTTTCGCAAAAGACCGTGAAGAATCACCTCGCGTCGATTTACCAAAAGCTCGATGCGCGCGATCGAACGCAGGCGGTTCTCACCGCGCTGCGTTTAGGGATCGTGCGTCTCGATTGATCACCGGCCTTGGCCGGTGAGACTCACTCGGCGGCGTCGGCCTCGGGGGCGGCGACCTCAGGGGCCTCGGCCTCGGCCTCGGCAGCGACCTCAGCAGTTGTCGGCACCGGCGGAATCGAGGTATCGCCCTGTTCGGCGTAGTACTCGGCCCACGCTTCCTGAGCTTCAGTGGTCTCGCCACCGATGTAGTTGCCCTCGGTGTCATACGCATGCTCACCGAAGTGCTCCTGATACTCAGCAGCAACAACGCCACCTTCGGCAGCCTGTTTGATGGAGAGGCTGATACGGCGACGCTGAAGGTCGAGGTCGATGATCTTGACCCAGAGTTCTTCGCCCGGTGTGACGACCTGCTCGGGAAGATCGACATGGTGAGCCGACATTTCCGAAATGTGCACAAGGCCTTCGATGCCCTCGCCAACCTGCACAAAGGAACCAAACGGAACGAGCTTGGTGACACGGCCGTAGACGAGTTCGCCAACCTGATGGGCCGTGGCGAATTCCTGCCACGGATCCTGCTGGGTGGCCTTGAGCGAAAGGCTGATGCGCTCGCGGTCGAGATCAACCTCGAGGACCTGAACGTCGATTTCATCGCCAACCTGCACAACGGAACCGGGATGATCAACGTGCTTCCACGACAGCTCGGAAACGTGAACGAGGCCATCCATGCCGCCGAGGTCGACGAATGCACCGAAGTTCACAACTGAAGACACAACACCGCGACGGTTCTCGCCGGGCTTGAGGTTGGCAAGGAAGTCCTCGCGCTGTTCCTTCTGGGTCTCTTCGAGCCAGCCCCGACGCGAGAGCACAACGTTGTTGCGGTTCTTGTCGAGTTCAATGATCTTGGCTTCGAGGGTGCGGCCGACGTAGGGCGCAAGGTCGCGAACGCGACGCAGTTCAACAAGTGATGCGGGAAGGAAGCCACGAAGGCCGATGTCAATAATGAGACCGCCCTTGACGACCTCGATGACCGGGCCGCTGACGACGCCGTCTTCTTCTTTGATCTTTTCGATCGTTCCCCAGGCCCGCTCGTACTGTGCGCGCTTCTTCGAAAGAACGAGACGACCTTCTTTGTCTTCCTTCTGAAGAACGAGTGCCTCGATGACCTCGCCCATTGAAACGATTTCGGAGGGATCGACGTCATTGCGAATCGAAAGCTCGCGAGAAGGGATGACGCCTTCAGACTTATAACCAATGTCGAGAAGAACTTCGTCGCGGTCAACCTTGACCACGGTGCCTTGGACAATCTGTCCGTCTTCAACCTGCACCATTGATGCGGTGTACGCATCGTCGAGCGACATTCCACCAAGATCGTCTTCGATCACCTGACGCGGAACGTAGGTGCCGTCGGCTGCGAAACTCCCCATGTCTGCGGGTGCTTCAACGGCGGGGGTGGCGGCCGGTGTGGCCTCTTCAATGGTGGACTGCTCGGACACGGGTGTTCTCTCTTCGATGGACAGGAAGTAGGGGATGGGACAACTCCCTCACAGGCACGAGGAAGAACGGCAAGGCTAGACCCCTGTCCACAGGGGCCGCCAGCCCGCAAATGGCAGGTCAGGCCGGTGGACGAGTGGCCACGAGAAGAAACTCGGGCCGATCGATCTCGGGAGTCCGGCGGGCGTACTCCCCCGGGGTCACCGACCAGACCGCATCGACCTGCAATCCGGCCCGACCGGCGAGCAATCGCAGCTCACGGGGCGTGAAGCAGGTCGTCCATAGGTCTCGGTTGGTTTCGGTGCCATCAGGGGCCCGGAGCGGGGCCGATTCGTGATTCACGCCAGCATCGGCATCGAAGGTGTCGATGTCTTCAAGCCAACGGATCTGGAAATAGGAGGAGAAGGCCGAAACGGCGATACGCCCACCGGGGCGGAGGGCTCGGGCCATGCCGTCGAGCACGATGCCGTCGGGGTCGGGACCAACCGCAGTCGCTCCCCCGGCAAGGCCAAAGGCGCCCTGGCAGAGAGAAATCACCGCATCGAACTCAGCGTCGAACGGCAGGGCTCGGGCATCGAGTCGCTCAAAGGTGGCACCTTCAGGCGCTCCGGCACGAGCGAGTTCAATGAAGGTCTGGGCAATGTCGACGCCGTGAACCGCAATGCCGCGCTCGGCGAGCGCGTAGGCATGGCGTCCAGGACCACACCCAACATCGAGAACTCGCATGCCGGGCTTCAAACCAAGTTCATCGACAAGGAAGTCGACCTCGTTGGCCGTACCCATCGTGAAGGAATAGCGAAGGTAGGAGGTGCCGAGATGATCGGCGATGCCTTCGAACCAATGGCCTTCGGCAGCGTCAGTCACATCAACCTTTGGCTGCAGCCCACGAGTCGCCATGTGAGAGGTTCACTTCAAGCGGAACCCGAAGATCAAATGCACCGGACATTGCTTCGAGGACGATTGCGGTAACCGCGTCGAGATCAGCAGGCGGCACTTCGCAAATGACCTCGTCGTGCACCTGCAAGATCAGACGAGTGGTTGAGCCACCAGCATCGAGCGCGCGATCAAGACGAATGAGTGCGACCTTAAAGATGTCAGCAGCAAGACCTTGGATGCCGGCGTTCATCGCTTGACGCTCGCCCGCTTGACGAATTCGAAAATTATCCGAAGCAAGTTCAGGAATCTGACGACGCCGCCCGAAGAGCGTTTCGGTGTAGCCCTTTTCGCGGGCTTCAGCGACCGTGCGTTCCATGTAATCATGCACGGCAGGGAAAGCCACGAAGTACGCGTCGAGGATTTGCTGCGCTTCTCCAATGGAAACACCCAAGCGTTGCGCGAGGCCAAACGCCTCCATGCCATAGGCCAATCCGTAACTGACCATCTTTGCTTTGGAGCGTTGCTCGATGGTGACCGTGGTGGGATCGACGTCGAACACACGAGCTGCCGTTGCGTTGTGAATGTCTTCACCCGATTCAAACGCACCTATCAAACCTGGATCTTCCGCCAAGTGGGCGATGCACCGGAGTTCGATCTGGTTGTAGTCGGCGATGAGGAGCGTGTAACCCTTCGCCGGAACAAACGCCTTGCGGAATTCGCGCCCAAGCTCGCTTCGCACCGGAATGTTGTGAAGGTTCGGAGCGTCAGAGCTGAGACGACCTGTTCTCGCAACAGTTTGATTGAAGGTCGCATGAATGCGGCCGTCGGCTGCGATTTCGGTGAGGAGTCCCTCGCCATAGGTCGAGCGAAGCTTCTCGACCTCGCGGTAGGCAAGGAGATGTTCGATGATCGGATGCTCCCCCAACAACTTTTCGAGCGTTGCTGCATCGGTCGAGTAACCGGTCTTCGTCTTCTTCTGTGGCGTGAGTTCCAACTTTTCGAAAAGGATCTCTCGCAACTTCACGGTGGAGTTCACGTTGAACTCTTCGCCAGCATCGGCCCAGATCAACGCGCGCAGTTCATCGCAACGCGCAACGAGTTGATCGCGCAACTTCCGAAGTTCGCTCTCATCGACACCAACACCGAGGATTTCCATACGAGCGAGCACTCGGACCAACGGAACTTCAATATCGGCATTCAGGTCGGCGAGTCCGCGAGCAACGAGCGATTCCTGCAAGGGATCAACGAGGGCATTCACGCCAAGTGCACGCCGCGACGCCCGCTGAGCAAGCGCTGACGTATCGGCTCCACCGAAATCGAGCTGACCTTCGCCCTGATCGTCTTCCTGCGGCAAACGGGCATCGGCGTAACGATCGAGCAACGGTTCGAGTGAATAGCGAGGCTCGGCCGGATCGAGCAGGTAGGCCGCAATCATCGTGTCGAGTGCAAGTGAACGAAGATCGATGCCGCAGGTGTCGAGACCACGCATAAGCGCCTTGGCATCGTGGGCAACGACAGCCCGGCCACCATCGGCGAACAATGCGCCAGCAGCGGCGGCAACCTTTGGGGCCGCAAGCGTTTCGGCGCCGACCCAGGCGACTTCACCCATCGATGCATCGGTGACGACTGCAATGCCCTCAAAGACCGAGCGTCCTTCGTCGCCTTCCCATGCGCCAGCAGCAGCAAGTGGGCCATCGGTCTTCGCCAACTCAGTAAACAACGCAATGGCGTCTTTCTGGGTTGAGACATCGGTGCGCTCGGCTTCAAGAACGCTGGCGCCGGCAGCCTCTGGCGAATCATTGGCGACACCCAAGACACCGATGAGGCGATCGAACAATTGACGGAACTCAAGGAAGTCGAACAACTGTCGAACTTCCGCAAGATCGAAATTACCGATCTGCAGTTCGTCGGGGTCGACAGTGACGGGCGCGTCGTGACGCAACGTCATCAAGTCGATGTTCATCCGAGCCTTGTCTTCGTTCTCGGCAAGGTTCTGGCGCAACTTCGGCGTGAGTTCGTCGAGGTGCTCATAAATACCGTCGATACCGCCGTACTGATTGATCAGTTTCGCTGCGGTCTTTTCGCCAACACCGGGGACACCCGGAAGATTGTCGGAGGGATCGCCACGAAGAGCGGCGTAGTGCACATAATCGGTTGGCTTTACACCTGTGCGTTCGAAGATTCCTGCTTCGTCATACAACGCGTAATCAGAAACACCACGCTTGTTGTAGAGCACTTTGATATGAGGATCATGAACAAGTTGGTAACTGTCTCGATCGCCAGTGACGATGATGACGTCGTCACTGCGTGCTTCGGCTGCTGTTGCCAACGTGGCGATGATGTCGTCGGCTTCGAATCCAACGAGGTCAAGCACCGGAACGCGCAGCGTTTCGACAACTTCGCGAACAATGCCCATCTGCTGACGCAGTAGATCGGGGGTGGCATCGCGATTTCCCTTGTACGTGGAAAGCGCTTCGTGTCGGAAGGTTGGTTCCGATCGGTCAAACACCACCGCCAGATGATCGGGCTTTTGATCTCGGAGAAGATTCACGAGCATTGACGTGAACCCGAAGACCGCATTGGTGACCTGACCAGATGCCGTGGCCATGTCAGTCGGCAACGCAAAGAACGCTCGGTAGGTGAGCGAGTTTCCGTCGATGAGCATCAACGTGGTCATGGAGTCTCCGGAGTAAGGGTGCCGTCGAGAATCGATTCAGCAACGGCGCGCATCGTGGTGCGATCACGCATCGCCGTCTTCTGCACAAAGGCGAACGAGTCGGCTTCAGTGAAACCGTGGGCATCCATCAGGACACCCTTGGCCTTGTCAACCACTTTGCGAGTTTCGAGTTGATCTTCGAGCGACTTCGTTTGTTCGGTGAGCGCCCGCAATTCGCGGAACCGTCCCACCGCTAACTCAATCGCCGGCACGAGGTCGCTGCGCTGAAATGGCTTCACGAGGTATGCGAGGGCTCCGGCATCGCGAGCTTCCTCGATCAGGTCTCGCTGACTGAAAGCGGTGAGCACCAATACAGCGCACAACTGATCGGCAGTTATTTGTCTCGCTGCGGTGAGCCCATCGATACCCGGCATCTTGATGTCGAGGATGGCGATTTCGGGCTTGAGGTCACGAACGAGAGCGACGGCTTCGTCGCCCCGTCCAGTTTCACCGACGACCTCGTATCCCTCTTCTTCGAGGGTCTCTTTCAGATCGAGTCGGATGATCGCCTCGTCTTCGGCGATGACGACACGGGTCGGCAACGTTGCAGCCCCTTGAGAGTGGAGGCCCGACCAAATACGGACCGTCCTTCGATCGTACCGGTTCAGCCGATGGCGTCGTTGAGTCTGTCGAGCAAATCATCCTGCTGTTGCTCGAGCCGCCCAATATCGGCAACCACCTCGTTGCGGTGACGTTCCATGGCCTCGGCGTGACGAGCAGCGGTGCGATGCTCCCGTTCGGCGAGCGGGGTCTCGGAAACGAGCGACCGGAGGCGAGCATCGTCGGCCTCGTCGGCGAAATGGGCCAGTTGCTCGTCGGCAACTGCCAGTTCATGACGCAGGTCGCGCAACAGGACACCGATCTCGGTAAGCCTCCGCTCCAATGTCGCCCTTGTCATGGCGGCGAAGTGTAGGACCGGCGCTGCCAAGACACTCGGGCACTCGACCCCAATGAGTGAAGAGCAGCCTCCGGCCAGTTGGTAGCGTGGCGTCCGTACCTCTGCGGCGGTGCTGGAATTGGCATACAGGGCGGGCTCAAACCCCGCTGCCCTTCGGGGCTTGAGGGTTCGAGTCCCTCCCGCCGCACGAACACCACTCCCGGCTCCGGCTGGGAAAATGAAACCGAAGTGACCGCATCCGGGTCAGAGCAGTGGTCAGAGCACCAGCGCCCTTCACCCACGAGCGAAAGCCACCACCGCCACGATGATCGTCTTCACTTTCCCCGGCCAGGGATCACAAAAACCGGGCATGGGAGACGCGTGGCGAGACCACCCGTCATGGGAACTCGTCGCTGAAGCCTCAAGCGTTCTTGGCCGCGACCTCGAGCACCTCCTCCTCCATACCGAAGCCGAGGAACTCACCCGCACCGACAACGCGCAATTGTCGACATTCCTCACCAGCTTGATCGTTCTTGACGCGGTGGAACGCCTCGGCGTTGAGCCCGCTGCGGCCGCCGGTCACAGCCTTGGCGAATACACCGCACTCGTGGCATCAGGTGCACTGGCATTCGAAGAAGGCCTCACGCTTGTCGCAGAACGCGGCGCTGCAATGCTCGATGCCACTGCCGCTCGGGTCGGCACGATGGCCGCGGTCCTCGGGCTCGATGATGGCGATGTCGAAGTTGCCTGCGCCCGCGTCGACGGCGACGTGTGGGTGGCCAACTACAACGCTCCCGGACAGGTCGTCATCGCTGGCGATCCTGAAGCGGTAGCGCGAGCATCCGCTGTCGCAAAAGAACTCGGCGCCAAAAAAGTGATGTCGATGGCCGTCAGCGGCGCCTTCCACACCCCCTTTATGGCTCCGGCACGCGATCGATTGCGCAGCGCTATCGAGTCGGCCGATCTTCGCGAGGCCGACCTTCCCGTCTACGCCAACGTCGACGCCCGAGCTCATACCGGTGCTGAGTGGACCGAACTTCTCAATGCCCAGCTGTGCAGCCCAGTTCGCTGGCGCCAGACGCTGCACAATATTGGCGATGCCGGCGCAACTGTCTTCGTTGAGCTTGGTCCAGGAAGCGTGCTTACCGGCATGGCGAAGCGCACACTTACCTCTACAACAACGCTTGCGGTTTCAACTCCCGAAGACCTCGACAAACTCCTCACCGCACTGGCCTCGCCCTCGGAGAGCGTTGCGGTGCACGAAGGTGAGCACCTCTTCGCCACTGAACGCATGGTCGTAAGCCCAACTGCTGGCGTCTTCACTCCAGCGGCCGACCTAGCCCCCGGCTTTGTTCTGAGCCCGGGCACCATCCTTGGCCGTGTTGGCGAACAAGAAGTTCGCTCCCCCTTCGCAGGCATCTTGGTGGGCGTCCTTGCCGTTGAAGGCGAGCGCGTCACCACCAGCCAGCCCATAGCTTGGTTGCGTTCAGCGTGATCACCCTTACCCCGAGGAACCGATGACTATTCCTTCCCCGAGTGGCGCAACGATCACCGGTTGGGGCACGGCGCTCCCCGACATCATCGTCACGAATGCAGATTTCGAAGCACGTCTCGACACCACCGATGCGTGGATCACCGAGCGAACAGGAATTCGCGAGCGTCGTCACGGCGGCACCACTGCCGGCCTTGCCGTTGAGGCCGGGCGTAAAGCGCTCGATATGGCAGGCCTCACTGGCGCTGACATTGATTTCATCCTTCTCGCAACTACTACCCCCGACTATCAGATTCCCTCCACCGCGTCGCAGGTTCAGGAAGAACTCCAGATCAATGGTGGTGCATGCGACATCAACGCTGCATGCTCCGGCTTTGTCTATGGCCTTGTCCAAGCACATGGGCTTATCGCAATGGGCCTCAAGCGGATCCTCTTGATTGGCGCCGAAACACTCGCCAAGGTCACTGATCAGGACGACCGCAATACCGCGATTCTTTTCGGAAACGGTGCAGGCGCAGTTGTGCTTGAGTCCGTCGAAGGCGACGGACAACTGATTTCATTCGACCTTGGTTCCGATGGCTCCGCCCGTGAACTTCTTGAAGCTCCCATCGGGGGCTACATGTCGATGGTCGGCAAAGAAGTGTTCCGCAAAGCTGTCGCTGTGATGGTTGATTCCGCCAATGTGTCAATGGCCGACGCCGGCCTCGCCGCCAATGACATTGCACTCGTTGTGCCGCATCAGGCGAACATCCGCATCATCGAATCTGCGTGTTCACGTCTCGACATGCCGATGGACCGTGTCGCCATGGTGCTGCACCGAACCGGCAATACATCATCGGCGTCGATCCCCCTCGCTCTTGTCGATGCGATCGAGAATGGGCGTGTGAAACACGATGACAACATTTTGCTTGTCGGTTTCGGTGCAGGCATGAGTTGGGCAAGCGCAATCATTCGATGGACCGGCCATCTTCCGGAGGAAAACTCATGAGCAGAGTTGTGCTGGTTACTGGCGGAAACCGAGGTATCGGACTGGCGTGCGCCAAAGCCTTCGCTGCAGCCGGCCACAAGGTTGCGATCACCCACCGCAGCGCTGCGCCCACCGATGCCGGAGATCTTCTTTGCGTGCAATGCGATGTCACCGACACCGAACAGGTTGAAGCGGCATTCACTGAGATTGAAGAAAAACTCGGTCCGGTAGAGGTTCTTGTGTCCAACGCTGGAATGACTATCGACAAACTCGTTCTGCGCATGACTGACGAGGATTTCTCTGACGTCATCGACGCCAACCTCGTCGGTGGATTCCGTGCCGCTCGTCGCGCCGTTCCCAAAATGATGCGCGCTCGCTGGGGTCGCATCATCTTCATCGGATCGGTTGTCGGCTCGGTCGGTCAAGCCGGTCAAGCGAATTATGCAGCATCGAAGGCCGGTCTTGTCGGCCTTGCGCGGTCACTCGCTCATGAATTCGCGTCGCGCAATGTCACCGTGAATGTCGTCGCCCCAGGACCTGTCGCCACCGATATGTTCGCCGCCGTCGACGACGCGATGCGCGACTCCATCACCAGCGCTGTCCCCCTCGGCCGCATGGGTCAGCCCGACGAAATCGCCGCCGCCGTTTCCTTCCTCGCCTCGGAGGAGGCCGGCTACATCACCGGTGCCGTTCTGCCGGTTGATGGTGGCCTCGGAATGGGCGGCTAACAGCCCTAGCAGCACCAAAACCAATGCGACCCCCGGCTAGGTTTGTCGCACCGATTACCAAGGAGACCCGATGAGTGACGATTTCGAAAAGTTCAAGGCCTGCGCCGTTGAGATCCTCGCCGTCTCACCCGAACAGGTGACGATGGAAGCCAAATTCAGCGAGGACCTCGACGCCGACAGCCTCGACCTCGTCGAGCTGGTCATGAAGCTTGAAGAAGAGTTCGACGTTTCTGTCGACGAATCTGAGCTTGAGAACATCACGACCGTTGGCGAAGCCTACGAACTGGTGATGTCGAAGCGGTGAGCACCAAGCGTCGGGTAGCGATTACAGGCGTAGGTGTCGTCAGCCCATGCGGCATCGGCACCGAAGCATTCTGGAACGGACTGATTTCGGCCCCGCCCGAAGGGCTGCGTCACATCGAGAACTTCGATCCTGAGCCGTATTTTGCCAACCCGAAGGAAGCACGTCGCACCGACCGCTTCGCTCAGTTTGCGCTGGCGGCAGCCGATGAAGCACTGAAAATGTCCGGTGATGTCGGCGGCGATCCCACCCGCAAAGGAGTTTGGATCGGCACCGGCATTGGCGGGCTCACTACCCTCGAAGAACAGGTGCTCGTCAACGAGCACAAAGGTCCTCGACGAGTCAGCCCATTTATGGTCCCGATGCTCATGGCCAACGCAGCATCAGCGGCGATCTCCATGAAGTATGGATGGCAGGGCCCGTGCGAAAACACTTGCACCGCCTGTGCCGCTGGCACACAGTCAGTTGGCAATGCGTACCGACTCATTGTGTCGGGTCTGTGCGATGCCATGGTCACCGGCTCTTCCGAGGCTGTCATGACGCCCACCTGCATTGCGGGCTTCACCAACATGACCGCAATGTCGTCGGACAACATGTCTCGCCCATTCGACCGAGACCGCAACGGTTTCGTTCTTGCCGAAGGTTCTGGCATCCTCGTTCTCGAGGAAATGGAATCGGCGAAGGCTCGCGGCGCAACGATCCTCGCGGAATTGATGGGCGCTGCGTCGAACGCTGACGCGCACCACATCACTGCCCCGTCTCCTGGCGGCGTTGGAGCCATCAATTGCATGCGCACTGCCATTGCCAATGCTGGCCTTGTGCCCTCCGATGTCACCTACGTCAACGCTCACGGAACCTCAACACCACTCAACGACGCTGCCGAAGCTGCCGCCATCGCCGAGGTCTTTGGTGACACACCGCCGGCGGTTACCTCATTCAAGGGCGTCACTGGTCATGCTCTTGGTGGTGCTGGTTCACTTGAAGCCGTTGGCATTGTGCTTGGCATGCAGAAGGGCGCGATTCCGCCGACTGCGGGCTACGAGAACGTCGATCCCGATATGGCGCCCATCGACATCGTCGTGGGAGAGGCCCGCGAATGGACTCCTGCTCCGGTGCTATCGAACAGCTTCGGTTTCGGTGGCCATAACGGCTGCATTGTGATCGGCCCACCTCCGGCCTAAGTACTTCCTCAGTCGAGACTGCCCTCTCGACGCATTAACCACTCTTTGGCCGGTACTCCCCCGCCAAACTGCCCAATGCCGCCACCGCTTGGCAGCACTCGATGACAAGGCACGATGATGGCGATTGGGTTTGTGGCCATCGCACTTCCTACGGCCCGCGCAGCCTTGGGCCGGCCAACACGCTCCGCCAAGTCGCCGTACGTAATCGTTTGCCCGAACGACACGGTTTCGAGAGCGTCCAAAACTTCTCCGCGAAAACCAGTGCGCGCGCTGCGATCAATCGCCACATCAAACGACGTGCGCACGCCATCGAAGTACTCGCTCAACTGTGTGAGCGCAACTGCCAAGTGCTCGTCAGCAGTTTCAGTTCCGCTGGCATTCTCGTCTAGGTCGCCAAACCACACGCGACATACACCGACGTCGTTGGCAATGACAGTGAGTGCACCGATCGGCGTATCGATCAGTGCTTTGGCCATGAGTTAGGCGTCGGCAAAGACGAAGAGGAGTTCGGTTTCAGCGGCGGTTTCGCCACCGACATGAGCTCGTCCCGCACCTTTACCAGCACGAGCCGACATACGGCCGAGCGTGACTTCAAGTTCGAGAACATCGCCGGGCACAACCTGACGACGAAATCTCGACTTCTCAACGCCACCGAACAATGGCAACTTTCCGGCGAATGCTGGGTCGCTCAACACCGCGTAGGCACCGAGCTGTGCGATGGCTTCAAGCATGAGTACACCGGGCAACGTTGGCCGACCGGGAAAGTGCCCCGGAAAGAACCATTCGTCACCAGTAATGCGCCACAAACCCTTTGCTGAAGAACCGATCTCGAGTTGGGTGACCTCATCGAGAAACAGGAATGGCGGCCGATGCGGAAGTACATCAGCTGGTGCCGGAAAACTCACTTGCCCAGCGCCTTGAGAAGATTGGCCGGCGTGTCTTTCGGGCTGACCTTGTACCAAGCCTGCTCGATCTTGCCCTTTTCGTCGATAAGGAAAGCAGAGCGCACAATGCCCATGTACTTCTTTCCATACATCGACTTTTCGCCCCACACGCCGAACTTCTCAGCCACGACATGTTCTGGATCGGACAACAACGTGAAGCCCAGGTTGTACTTGTCGTCGAACTTGGCGAGCTTGGCGGGAAGGTCAGGACTGATGCCGATGATGACGGTGTCGCCGATCTTTTTGGCGATGTCACGAAGACCACAGCTTTGGGTGGTGCAGCCGGGCGTATCGGCCTTTGGGTAGAAATACACGAGCACCTTGGCGCCGGCGAAACCAGAGAGCTTCACCTTGGTGTCGGCTTGATCAGCGAGGGTGAATGCCGGCGCTTTCGCCCCAACTGCGAGTTGTGTGGTTGCCATGTCCTGAAACTAGCGGGAGAAAACAACTGGGCACGCCGTGGAGATCGAAAGCAGCTGCTTCACGGCAAAACGAAAGAAGGAGAGCACCTTCGTGCTCCCCCTCAATCAGAATTGCGTGTTGAAACTCAGGCGCCAGCTTTTGCTGAAGCCTTGAGCTTTGCGCCGGCCGACACCTTCGCGGCGTTGGTGGCGGGGACCTGGATAGTTGCACCGGTCTGTGGGTTACGAGCGGTACGAGCCTTGCGGTGGGTCTGCTCGAAGCTGATGAAACCCGGGAGCGTCAACTTCTCGGCGCCCTTGGCAACAACCTCGTGTGCGATGTCTTCAAACGACTTGAGAGTCTTTTCCACGTCGGCCTTTGTCTGGCCCGTCCGGTTCGAGATCTCGGCGATGAGTTCGCTCTTGGTCATGACTTCCTCCTGTTGGCCCAGCCATGTGGCCCGGCACGGGTTGGATTCCGGGTCGGCCCCCGGTCACCTTCGAACTCGGGCAGGACCGCCCGATAGCGCTCAAGCATTGCTGCAGTTGAGCCCGAAATGGTGGATGGCAACGGATTTTGTTGCATGACTATGCACTTGGCTGAATCGGTGCTGGTCAGAGGGGGAAATGAGACGCCCGTCACTCCGACGAATTCATCATGAATTTGGCTGAATGGGCGAAATACCCCAGCATCCGGGCCTCATCCTCTTCGCTCAATGCTCCGGCCTCGACCTCTGCGTTCACCGCGCTGGCCATAAGGCGGAACCAGGCCTCCCGTTCGGCCTCACCAATGACATACGGCTCATGGCGCATACGAAGCCGTGGATGGCCTCTCTGCTCGCTATAGGTCTGAGGGCCTCCCCAGAACTGCACGAGGAACATCCGAAGACGTTCACGGGCGCCATCGAGATCATCGGCCGGATAGAGCGGGGCCAGGACCGGGTCAGCGATAACGCCGTTGTAAAAACGATCAACAAGACGGTTGAAGAACTCGGGGTCGACCCGATCGAACAGCGGTTGCTCGAGCGGGATCTGACGGCGTTCGTTGTCGCCACCGGCATTAGCGGCGTTTGCGTCGGTCATGACGCGTCGAGCGCAGCACGTACTTCAGCGATGAAGGCGCCTGCACCGGCGGGACCTTCACCAGCGACGACACGACGCATGAGCGCCGAACCGATCACGCAACCATCAGCGACTTGGCTGACTTCCGCTGCTTGTTCACCGTTCGATACACCAACGCCAACGAGCACAGGCTTGTCGGTGATTGCTTTGAGCCTGCGCGCGATTATGAGCGAAGACTCGGCAAGAGCATCGCGCTCACCAGTCACGCCGAGAAGACCGACGGCATAAACAAAGCCACGGGAACGAGCGACGACGCGAGGAAGTCGCTCGTCGGGCGCAGTCGGTGCAGCAAGCATGACGGTTTCGATGCCTGCTGGATCGGCAGCAGATGCCCACGGACCAACCTCTTCAAGCGGAAGGTCCGGAAGGATCGCGGCGCGCACACCAGCCTCGTACATCAACGATGCAAAACGTTCATGGCCCATGTGGAATGCAAGGTTGTAATAGGTCATGACTGCGAGTGGAACACCGGCATCGATGGTGCGCAGCGTGTCGAGCACGGTGACAGGACTGGCGCCATCGCGCAACGCGAGTTCGCTGGCTTCCTGAATGACGGGACCATCCATGACCGGGTCAGAGAATGGAATACCGATTTCAATTGCATCGGCACCGGCATCGGCAACTGCGCGAACGACGTCGGGCCATTCATCGTGAAGCCCGCCAGTGACATAGGCAACCAACAACTTGCGACCACTTTCGCGAGTGGCACGCAACGAGCGTTCGAACTCCCCCGGTTCAGCAGGCGCGTCGGGAATTGTTAGTCCTTCTTCGGCAAGCGTCGGGCTCATCCCAGGATTTCCATCATTTGCCCGACGTCTTTGTCGCCGCGGCCAGACATGTTGAGTAGCACGGTCTTTCCCGCAAGCTTGGCTCGGTCACGACTGATCCATGCCAATGCATGAGCAGGTTCGAGTGCCGGGATGATGCCTTCGGTGCGACTGAGAAGTTGGAACGCAGCGATAACTTCATCGTCGGTGACCTGTTCGTAACGAGCACGGCCGATCGATGAAAGGTGCGAATGCTCAGGGCCGACACCGGGATAATCGAGACCCGCAGAGATCGAGTGGGCTTCTTGCACCTGACCAAATTCGTCCTGCATGAGATAGCTCTTCATGCCGTGCACGACGCCGGGCACGCCACGCCCAACAGCAGCGCCACCAGCAGGTTCAACGCCAACAAGTTCGGCGGTGGTGTCAGCAAAGCCACTGAAGATGCCGATGGCATTTGATCCACCACCAACACATGCGGTGACGACATCGGGAATTTCGTTCTCGAGCAACTTGGCGCACTGCTCACGAGATTCCTTACCGATGACGGTATGGAATTCGCGGACCATCCACGGATATGGGTGCGGCCCCATTACCGAACCAAGGCAGTAATGGGTGTTCTCGACGGTGCCGACCCAATCGCGCATGGCTTCGTTCACCGCGTCTTTGAGAGTACGACTGCCAGACATGGCCGGAACAACTTCAGCACCGAGCAATCGCATACGAAACACATTGAGGGCCTGCCGCTCCATGTCGACCTCACCCATGAAGACCTTGCACTCCATGCCCATAAGCGCTGCAGCCGTTGCTGATGCGACACCGTGCTGGCCGGCGCCGGTTTCGGCAACAAGGCGGGTTTTGCCCATGCGCTTGGCGAGAAGGGCCTGACCAAGCACGTTGTTGATTTTGTGGGAACCGGTGTGATTGAGGTCTTCGCGCTTGAGCAGCACGCGCACACCGAGCTCTGCCGAAAGACGGTGACATTCAGTGATCGGCGACGGACGGCCGGCATAATCGGCAAGCAAACCGTCGAGTTCGTCGCGGAATGATTGATCGGCCCACGCCTCACGGAACGCAGCTTCGAGTTCCTGACAGGCCGGAACGAGGGTCTCGGGCACATAGCGGCCCCCGAACTCTCCGAAACGACCGCTTGATGATGGCTCAGGCAGTGACATGGGATGAGGCTACGCCGGGCCCGGGTCGGTGGAGAACTCGGACAGGGCATCTTTCGCAGTCTTGATGAACGCAGCGAGCGCGTCGGGGTCTTTACGGCCCGCAGACGCCTCTACCCCACTCACCACATCGACTCCCCATGGACAGACCCGCTCGACTGCTTCGGCCACATTCGCAGCGTTCAGGCCCCCGGCGAGGACCACCCGATGACGCTGCGGTAGATCGGCGATCCGGGACCAGTCGAAGGTCTCACCCGAGCCGGGAGTGGGTGAATCGAGCAGCACCGCGTCGATCGGATACTCTTGGAGACGTGAGAGCCGAGAATCGTCAGCGGTGAAGACTTGGATAAGGAACGGAACGGTGTCGCGCAAGGCCTGGGCCACCTCTGGTCCTTCGCTTCCGTGTAATTGCACACCACCGAGTCCTGCGGCGTTCACAATTTCAAGAATGCGCTCTGCGGACTCGTTGCGGAAGACACCGACCGCAATCGTTTCAGCAGGAAGTTGGGGAATGATCCCCGCAACCGTTGCACGATCAACCTGTCGTTTTGACTCGGCAAAAATGAAGCCGAGCGCGTCAGCACCGAGGGACACTGCGAGCAGTGCGTCCTCGGCATTCGTTGTTCCGCAGATCTTGATGAACACGCCGCGACGCTAGCGGCGCGACGTGTTCATCACGCGATCAATTGTTTCGACAGAATCAGACGTCGACCATTCGGCCGCTGAGGTACTCGTCGTAGGCCGCGAGGTCGAGATGACCGTGTCCGCAGTAGTTGAAAAGAATGACCTTCTCTTCACCGGACTCCTTGGCAGCAAGTGCTTCGTCGATGGCGACGGCAATACCGTGACCACATTCGGGAGCCGGAACCTTGCCCTCAGCGTTGGCGAACTTGATTGCTGCGTCGAACACCTTGCCCTGATTGATAGCGACAGCTTCCATGCGACCCTCATGCACGAGCTTCGAGATAATCGGGGAATCGCCGTGGTAGCGAAGGCCACCAGCGTGGATCGACGGTGGCATGAAATCGGCGCCAAGCGTGTACATCGGCATAAGCGGAGTCATCCCGGCAACATCGCCGAAGTCGTACTCGAAACGGCCCTGGGTAAGAGTCGGACACGCGGACGGTTCGACAGCGACAAGACGAACGCTTTCGTCGGGAACAAATGGGAATGCAATGCCGCCCAGGTTCGATCCGCCACCGCATGGAGCGATAACCACATCGGGAAGTTCTTCACCCGCGGCGCGGAGCTGATCGCGTGCTTCAAGACCGATCACCGTTTGGTGAAGAAGCACGTGGTTCAGCACGGAGCCGAGTGCGTAATGCGAGTCGTCTCGCTGCACACAGTCACGAACAGCATCAGAAATTGCTGCACCAAGCGAACCAGGATTCGACGGATCGTCGATCGGCGACGGAACAACATTTCCGCCCCACACCTCCATCATGATCTTGCGATACGGCTTCTGTTCAAAAGAGGCGCGCACCATGTACACCATGCATTCCATGTCGAACTGAGCCGTTGCAAACGAAAGCGCGGTACCCCACTGACCTGCACCAGTTTCGGTGGTGAGGCGATTAATGCCTTCCATCTTGTTGTAATAGGCCTGCGGTACGGCGGTGTTCGGCTTATGCGAACCAGCGGGCGACACGGACTCGTCCTTGAAGTAGATGCGTGCGGGAGTGTCGAGCATCTTCTCAAGACGTTCAGCACGCACGAGCGGAGTCGGACGCCATAGACGAAGAATGTCGAGTACGGGTCCGGGGATGTCGATCCACGGTTCCGGTGACATTTCTTGCATGATCAGTGCCATTGGGAATAGCGGTGCAAGATCGTCAGGCGTGACGGGTTCACGGGTTCCGGGATGAAGCGGTGGATCCATCGGCGTCGCCAGTCGCGGAAGGATGTTGAACCACGCCGAGGGCATCTCGGATTCGGACATGTTGTAACGGGTCATTATGACTCCCCCTGTCTCGTTGTACGTGGCAGATCCTATGGCCGGCGAGCACTCCGAAGCGCTGCGACTCCACCCTCGGGGTCGCCGGAGGTCACGAGATGTTCGCCTACAAGCACAGCGTGGTAACCAGCGCTGGCCAACATGGCCGCATCTTCCGGGCCCGAAATGCCCGACTCGGCCACGCGCACCACTCCAGCAGGCATCTGTGGAGCCATCCTCACTGCTCGGTCGGTATCGACAGCGAACGTCACGAGGTCTCGCTGGTTCACACCGATCAGATCGGCGCCAGCGGCAACAGCACGATCGAGTTCGGCTTCGTCATGAATTTCGACCAGCGCATCGAACCCGATGGCACGGGATAACTTCAGAAATGACTCAAGCTCGGCTTGATCGAGAGCGGCTGCAATCAACAGCACACAGTCGGCACCCATGATGCGGGCATCACACACATCACGAGCACTGACCGTGAAGTCCTTACGTAAGACCGGAAGTGAACACGCGGCGCTGGCAGCAACAAGATCTTCGATTGATCCACCAAAAAAGTCGATATCAGTGAGCACTGACAAACATGCAGCGCCACCGCGTTCGTACTGCTGAGCGAGTTCTATGGGATCGAGACCTGCGGCGAGTTCGCCTTTCGAGGGCGAGCGACGTTTGATCTCGGAAATGACTGCAATGTCCCCCGATGCCGCAACCGTTTCGAGTGCAGCGCGGAATCCACGGGCAGGCGCGACGGACATCGCCCGCTCGACAAGTTCGTCGAACGGGCGATCGTCGCGAGCCGCAACCTCTCGGTGCGCCTCAAGAATGCGGTCGAGATAGGTGGTCAGTTTGGAAGACCCTTTGCGTTGCCGGTGGGAGTCGACATCACCATCATCGGCGGTTCGGCCATAAGGCCAGTGAGTGTGCCGAAGAGTTCCTTCATCGCGTCGGAACCACCGTGCACGCCAAGCGCATCGCCGTCGGAATACAGCTCAAAGATCCACACCGTGTTCTCGTCGCCAGCATCGCGATGGAACGAGTACACGAGCGTGCCGGGTTCACCGGCAACGACTGGAAGCATCGTCTCGAGGGCAGCGACACCTTCGTCACGCTTTCCCGGTTGAAACACCATCTTTACGAACAATGAAGTCTGAGTCATGGGCGCAGACCTTAGGTCAACTGCTAACGATCGCGCTCGGCCCTAATGCTTCGTGAGATCGCCACCGCCGGAGCGGCAAGAAACCCAAGAAGAGCGAGCACGAGACCGACGAGACCGACTGCAATGAGGAACGGGAGGTTCACCATGACGCCAAGAATCAGACCGAGAAGGCCACCGAAGAAACACACAACCGGCGCCATTTGCACCGAACGGGCGACTTCGGTCCCCTCAACCCCAACGTCGTCGATGAGCCGAGGATCGATCTCGTCATCGCTGTCGTCGAAGGGAACAAAGTCATAGCGACCGGGCACCGGAGTTCCCGAGGGAACTGGGTCGGACTGCGTCAGACGCATACGTTCATCGTGGGTCCGACGACGATCAGGATCGCCAAGCACTGCCCACGCTTCGTTGATCGCCTGCATCTCGCGTTCGTTCTTCTGCCGGTCGGCCTCGTTGGTGTGGAAGTCCGGGTGGTGTATTCGCGCCAACTGAAGATAGGCCCGACGAATTTCGGCGGCATTCGCCGAGGGCGACACCCCGAGTCGGTCATAAAGAGAATCGGCCATAACGCTTCAGCGAACCGAACCCGGCTCAACGACCGAAGCAGCACAGGCACTTGGACCGCTGCCGATAGCAACTTGAGTGCCCGGAACCACCGCTCGCCCGACGCGAGCAAGGGCAAGCGCAGGAAGTTCCGCGCCCAACGACGCAGTGACGCTTGTGATCGCGCCCACCAAAGTGCCGTCGACGGTTACGTCGTCACCGACAGAAGCATCGCTCTCGAGCGTGAGCAGACGAATGGGATGAGGAACATTGTTTCCACGACTATCGATCCTGGCGACGAGTTCCTGACCGGTGTAGCAGCCCTTTGTGAAACTCACCGATGCGTCGATGACCCACGCACCTGCTTCACCCGGAATGGTGTCCTCGGTTAGTTCGGTTCCCATCGCTGGGATTCCATGGGCGATCCGATAACGAATCATCGCCTCAGTTGCGACAGCGTCGACAACCGATACGCGCGGATCAGTTGTCGACGCGTTGACAATGAGTTCATCGCGACCCGCGACAAGGGGCCCAACCGGAGTTGCGACGAGGGCGCCTTCAGGCCCTTCGTCACCAAGGCGAACAAGTGAGGAGTCCCAGCGGTGTTGCACCAATGCGCTGCGCTGCGGTTCGGTGATAGTCGCTTTCGTTCGCAACAGGAAACGCTTCAATCGAGTGAGAATGAGGTCGCCATAACCGGGATCGGTTTCGAGCACGTAATTCTCAGCATCGATTCGATGAACACGCAGCCACGAAACGACCTTGCCCGTTGGAGCCAAAAGAAACGACCATGCGCTGTCGCCAACCATGGCGACAACGTCCTGACTGAGTTGACCTTGGAGATACCGAGAAGCATCGGGACCGGTTACCCACAGAACATCGCGTTCAACAACGACTGCTCCGCCTGCACCTTGCAGCGCCTCGTAGCCGGCGATGATTTGGTCGTTCGAAGAAGCACTCACACTCCCGAGTGTCGCACCTTCGCCGGACAAATGCACCAGTAACGGGAATGAATCAGTCGACGAGTTCGCCGCGGCGCTGCGCAGTCATCCGCCGCGCACCGGGAACTGCACTAAGTAACCCTCGGGCCTTGTTGCGACATTCGAGGTCTTCATGTTCAGCAACGCTGTCAGCAACGATGCCCGCACCGGCCTGGACATGGGCGATGCCATCAGCTCCAACAACAAGCGTTCGGATGGCGATGGCGGTGTCGATCGTGCCCGAGAAGTCGACATACCCAACGACGCCCGCGTAGGGACCGCGCTTCACCGGCTCGAGTTCGTCGATGATTTCCATCGCCCGGACCTTGGGGGCACCAGACACGGTTCCGGCAGGAAGCGTGGCCCGGAGGACATCGATGGGGGTCTTACCGCTTGCAAGCTCGCCCGATACCTGTGAAGTGAGATGCATCACGTGGCTGTAGCGCTCGAGAATCATCATCTCGTCAACCTGTTCGGTGCCGAACTCGACCACGCGACCGACATCGTTACGAGCCAGATCAATGAGCATCACGTGCTCAGCTATTTCTTTTGGGTGTTCGCGGAGCTCAGCGCCAAGGCGGCGATCTTCTTCTTCGGTTGCACCGCGACGACGGGTGCCCGCGATCGGACGCGAGATCACACGGTTGTCGACCAGTTTCACCATCGGTTCTGGCGATGAACCGGCGAGGCTCAGTTCCGGCATGCGCACGAAGTACATGTACGGACTTGGATTGACCTGTCGAAGCACCCGATAAAAATCAAAGGGGTCGGCGCCTAGTTCAAACGAGAAGCGCTGCGCGAGCACAACCTGAAAAATATCGCCATCGAGAATGCGTTCCTTCGCAACGTCGACCGCGCTCTCCCACTGGTTGTAGGTCATCGAACCAGTGACCTCGGGAAGTTCCGGAGACGGCGAAGGCGGATCGACCATTGGTTCAGCGAGCGGCTGCGCACCATCGGCCGCCAGCTGCTCAAGACGAACAATCGCTTCGTCGTACAACTGATCGAGTACGCCAGAACTTGCGCCCTCAGGAACCAGAACATTATCGATCAGAGTGACGCGTTGACGGAAGTGATCGAAAGCAGCGAGTTGGCCTATGACGGCCATTACCGCGTCGGGGTAACCATTGGCATCTCGGGGAGTTTCGGCAAGATCTTCAACTTCGCGAACGACGTCGTAGCCGAGATAACCAACAACCCCGCCATGCAAAGGTGGCAGCGAATCAATCGTCGGCGAGCGATACGCAGCGAGGAGCCATTCGATTGCAGCGAGGATGCCCTTGTCACGAGGCATCGCTGCGGGAAGATCGCCATCAACGGACACGAGTCCGTTTCGGAGCACCAAGGTCGCGATCGGATTTCGGCCTACAAACGAGAACCGACTCCAGCGTTCGCCATGCTCAACGGATTCAAAGAGGAATCCGGGTTGATCGTCGCCACAGAGACGAGCAAAGGCTGCAACCGGAGTAATGAGGTCAGCAAGAAGCTCGCGCCAAACGGGCACAACACTGTGGTTGGCGGCGAGTGCGTGAAATTCATCGCGCGACGGCGAAACGTCCAAGATCAGTCACCGTCACCGAATGCGGTGAAGAAGCACGAGTAATTGCCCGTATGGCAGGCACCCTTACCTTCTTGTTCAACCACAAAGAGCAGAGTGTCGCCGTCGCAGTCGTAGTACGCCTCGCGCACATACTGGCGATCACCCGATGTTTCCCCCTTGCACCAGTACTCCTGACGCGAACGACTCCAAAACCAGGTGCGGCCAGTTTCCATAGTTTGGCGCAAAGAATCGGCGTTCATCCACGCCATCATCAATACCTGACCCGTGCCTTCTTCCTGAACGATCGCTGGTACAAGGCCATCGGCGTTGTAGGTCACTGCAGCAAGTTGCTCGGCAGTAACGGAGATCGGAATGCTTTCAGGCATGGCGCCACGCTAGCGGTGCGTCCGCCTCGCCACGAACAGAGTTTCGGGCAACGCCCAGCGCTAGAGGTAGAGGCCGGTGCTTCCTTCAGAGAGGCGCTCGGCAGCAACTGCGTGAACATCTCGCTCACGCAGGATGATGTAGTCGTCGCCGCGGACTTCGACTTCGTAACGATCCTCGGGGCTGAACAACACCTGATCACCCGGTTCCATGGAACGGACATTCGGACCGACCGCCATGACTTCGGCCCACACCAGGCGCTTGCCGATTTGCGCCGTCGCCGGAATGAGAATTCCGCCGGTGGAACGCCGCTCACCCTCTGGTCCGCCCAAGTGCACGAGCACTCGATCGTTCAGCATTTGGATAGGGAGTTTTTCGCCGCCGGCGCCTACGCCGTCGGTCAGTCGATCGGTGGTCTGCGAAGAGGTCACGACACGACGGTACCGTCTCCACTCGTGACCGACGACTTCGCAATCCGTTCCCTACGTCTCGAGACATCCGAGGGACTGTCCCTTGAGGCCGAACTGATCGTTCCCGAGAATGCCCGAGCGGCTGTGGTTCTGTGCCACCCACACCCACAACAGGGAGGGAACATGACGTCGCTGGTGACGAGTGAACTCTTTCGCACTCTCCCTGACTCGGCCCTAGCAGTGCTGCGCTTTAACTTCCGCGGTGTCGGCACCTCAGAAGGCGCCCATGACTTTGGCATCGGCGAGGCGCTCGACATCGCTGCCGCTCTCGACACCATCACCTCTGAATGCCCGGAACTACCCGTCTTTGTATCCGGTTGGTCGTTTGGCGCCGACACGTCGCTCTCTGTCCTCGACTCACGAATCACTGCGTGGTTGGCTTGCGCACCACCGCTGCGCGTTCTTCCCCTTGAAGATCTGACGGCTGCCGCTGGCAGCGATCCGCGTCTCAAGTTGCTCATCATTCCCGAGCATGACCAATTCCGCGATCCCAAATCGACACTTGAAGCGACAGCGTCATGGCTGAACACCGAAGTCGTCGCAATTGCTGGTGCCGATCACTTCTTTGTCGGACGCACCCAGAAGGTTGCCGCCCTGATCGTTGCAACTATCGAGACACAGCTCGCAACGTGACCGAGAACTCTCGTTAGGGACGAACGTTGACACCAGCAGCGATCATGTGTTCTTTCGCTTCAGCAATTGCATGATCGTCGAAGTGGAAGATCGATGCGGCCAGCACCGCGTCGGCCCCACCAGACATGACTCCCTCGACCAAATGATCGAGGGTTCCTACACCACCGGAAGCAATCACTGGAACGCCCACCGCACCAGAGACTGCAGAGGTGAGTTCAATATCGAAACCATCACGGGTACCGTCGCGATCCATCGAGGTGAGCAGGATCTCGCCAGCCCCAAGCGATTCAGCACGCTGCGCCCATTCGATGACATCCATACCAGTTGGGGTTCGTCCGCCAGCGACGTAGACCTCCCAGCCTTCGTCTGCACTGCTATCGGCTGCACGTCGGCGAGCGTCGATCGCACACACCACACACTGATTCCCAAATACTTGAGCAATCTCGCTGATGAGTTCGGGCCGAGCAACAGCAGCGCTATTCACGGACACCTTGTCGGCTCCCGCACGCAACATCGTGCGCGCGTCGTCGACAGTTCGGATTCCTCCGCCAATCGTGAACGGAATGAACACCTGTTCCGCCGTACGTCGAACGACGTCGACCATCGTTTCCCGGCCATCCGATGTTGCCGTGATGTCGAGAAACACGAGTTCGTCGGCCCCGTCGGCGTCGTAACGGGCAGCAAGTTCCACCGGATCGCCCGCGTCGCGCAGGCCAACAAAGTTCACGCCCTTAACGACGCGACCATCGGTGACGTCAAGGCAGGGAATAATCCGAGCATTTTTCACTTCGAATCAGGCCACTCTTCGAACTCGAACAAGTACGTCGATAGCGATCCGATCGCCGTCGTCGGTTGACACCGATCGATCGATCCGGCCCGACTTCTCGGTCACCAGTTCAACGTCAAGCGACACTTCCGCCGCAGTGACATCGTCGATGATGTCCTCCGCTGTAAGCAAGAATGCTGGATTCTGAGGTCCACCGTGACCTTCGGTGAGGTTCAGAAGATCGTGGCCGACGAGTACAAGCGTTCCACCAACCGCAAGCGAGCGAACAGCTGTCGCCATTGATGCTCGCCGTTCTTCCGCTCCTAGTTGCAAGTAAAAAACCGCGACAAGGTCGAAACCCTCGGCAGGTGGTTCCCATGTCGTGACATCGGCTACAACCCACGTCGCATCAACGCCGTTTTCCGCAGCAAGCGCTCGGCCTTTCTCGACACCCACGTCAGAGAAATCGACACCCGTTACTGTCCAGCCCTGTTTGGCCAACCAAACCGCATTGCGACCCTCGCCACAAGCAAGATCGACCGCAGTGCCTGGCACTAAATCGGCAACCTCGGGAGGAAGGAATTGATTAGGTTCGCCCTTCCAGATGAGTTCAGAGGTGTCGTACCGCGCGTTCCAATCGGAAGCATCCATCGTTCGAGTGTAGGACGATGAACGAATCAGCGATTCAGGAGTTTGGATCTGATGCTCGGAGTGCGTCCTGCAACGTGAATGCACCTTCGTAGAGCGCCCGGCCAACAATTGCGCCCGAAAGTCGACGTCCCGCAGACCGAAGCGCTTCAAGCGCAATGAGATCGGCCAATGAACCAACGCCGCCTGAAGCGATGACCGGTAGTTCCGTTGCTTCAAGAACTTCTCCGAGTCCATCAAGATCGGGACCTTCGAGCGTTCCATCTCGGCCGATTTCCGTGACGATCAGGGCTTCAACGCCAGCGTCGGCAAAGCCCCGCGCAACATCGAGAAGGTCCTTTCCGGACCCTTCCTCCCATCCGCGAACCGCGACCTCGCGGCCACGGGCATCGAGACCGACGGCCACTGCATGTCGCGCTGCTAATGCACGAACAAGATCAGGATCCTCTAGGGCTGCTGTACCCAGCACGACGCGTGCGACACCGGCATCAAACAACGCGTCGGCCGCTTCTTCGCTGCGCACGCCACCGCCAGTTTGAATCGGCACATCGACCGCATCGCAAATTGCAGCGATGACCTCACGGTTCAGCGGAGAACCCGTACGAGCAGCATCGAGATCGACGACATGGATCCATCGAGCGCCGGCATCGGCAAATACCTTGGCCTGAGCAACTGGGTCGTTGTTGTACACGGTCTCGCGCGCATAGTCGCCTTGATAGAGACGCACTGTCTGACCATTCAGAAGATCGATAGCGGGATACAACTCCATCAGTTGCCAACCTTCGGACGAGCAGCATCGACGAAACCTCGCAGAAGTTCGAGTCCTACCGCACCAGATTTTTCGGGGTGAAACTGCGTCGCCCACAACCCGTCACGTTCAACGGCCGCAGCAACCAAACCGCCGTAGTCGCAAGTGGCCACGACCGATTCGCCTTCCGCATCAGCCGCATATGAGTGCACAAAATACATCCACACCGGGTCAGGCAGGTTCGCAAACAGTCGACTTGGACGCCGAACATCAACAAGGTTCCATTGCATCTGCGGCCGCTTCACGGTCTCGGGGAGAAGTCGGAGCCGACCTGGCAACACGCCGAGACCCAACGAACTGGGCGATTCCTCGGAACCTTCATAGAGCATCTGCATCCCGACGCAGACACCAAGAAATGGGCGTTGATCGTTGGCGGCAGTGATCGCTACCTGGTCGAGTCCGCACTCACGCAGAGCATCCATACACGCGCCAAACGCGCCGACACCGGGGAGAACGACAGCGTCGGCATCGGCAATGAGTCCGCTATCGGCAGTTAGGCGCGCATCGGCTCCCACACGCTCAAGCGCCTTTTGCGCTGAACGAAGATTGCCAATGCCGTAATCAAGAACCGCCACCAGCGGCCGAACTTCGTCTGTCACAGCACGCCCTTGGTGGAAGGGACTCCTCCACCGTCGATGCGCACTGCTTCGCGAAGTGAACGAGCAACGCCCTTGAACGTTGCTTCGATGATGTGGTGAGTATTCATACCACGAACAAGCGAGATGTGCAGCGTGAGTGCTGCCGATGTAGCGAACGCGCGCCAGAACTCTTCAATTAACTGTGGATCGAATGGGGGATCGCTCAGAATCTTTTGGCCAGGAAACTCGACCTCGTAGACAAGGAATGGTCGTCCGGAAAGGTCGAGCGCAACATCGACAAGTGCTTCGTCGAGCGGAACGCGGTTGGAGGCAAAGCGCCGAATACCTGCTTTGTCACCAAGAGCAACAGAAAACGCATCGCCAAGAGCGATGCCAACATCTTCAACGGTGTGGTGAGCATCGATCTGGAGATCGCCTTCGGCCTTAACAATCAGATTGAAACCGCCATGGCGACCAAGTTGGGCGAGCATGTGGTCAAAAAACGGCAGACCGGTCGATGTCTCGTGGCGCCCCTGACCATCGAGATCGATCTCGATGAGGATTGAGGTTTCGGAAGTCGCCCGGGCAACTGTTGCTGCTCGGCGACCATCGTCGGTTCGTGTTGCACTCACTGGAGGGCCTCCTCAAGAGCGGAAAGGAACGAATCGTCCTCGCCGGGTGTTCCGATCGTGACACGCAAACAACCTTCGAGTCGCGGCCACGATGAACAATTACGAACAAGGACAGAACGATCAACCAAGCGCTGCCAGACATCGCTGCCATCGATCGAGCGGGGTCGGAACAGGACGAAATTGGCACCGGAAGGCCACACATCGACATCGAGCTCGGAAAGTCGTGCGACTAACCGTCCTCGTTCTTCGACCAGACGACTGACGCGCTCGTTCATTTCATCGACATGGGCAAGCGCCAGTGTTCCGGCAGCCTGTTTAAACGCGTCGAGGTGATACGGCAGAACGACCTTTTCGAGTTCAGCAATGATCCAGGCCGGACCAACGAGATACCCGAGCCGAGATGCAGCCATTGACCACGTCTTCGAGAACGTTCGACTTACAACGAGCGGAACGTCGTCGGCAGTAAGGATATCGGCTGACCACGGAGCGAATTGACCATACGCCTCGTCGACGACCAGAAGCCCGTCGACCGCAATCACCATGTCGAGCACCGCACGAACCGTTGCTTCGTCGTCGACAACACCAGTCGGATTATTCGGCGAGCACAAGAAACTGACCTGAGGCTTCGCGAGGTCGATGACACGCCGAACCTCAGCAAGGTCGGTCGAGAAATCAACGGCGCGTTCGCCCTCGACGACCGCAGTTCCGGCGATGCGTGAAATATGACTGTGCAACGCGTAGGTAGGTTCCCAAACGGCAGCGGTGCGGCCAGGGCCACCAAATGTGAGCATGACCGTCTGCAGAACTTCGTTGGAACCATTGGCCACAAAGATCTGTTCCGGGCCAACGCCGTGAAGCGCGCCGATCTTGGTTCGAAGTTCTGTCGCAGCGCGATCGGGATAGCGATTCCATTCGATGGAACGAAGCGATTCGGCGATCGCGTTTGTCCACTCCTCCGGAGGTGAATCTGGAGACTCGTTGGTATTGAGACGAACCGCGACATCGACCTGCGGAGAGTGGTAGCCGTCCATAAGTGCAACATCATCGCGAGGCGTGATCATGAGTCGGCCTCGAGCGCGCGGGAACGAAGGCGCACCGATTCGGCATGCGTGGCGAGACCCTCAGCATCGGCAATTGCTGCCACCACTGGCGCGGCTGCATCGAACCCTGCGCGATTTACTTCGACGACATGAACCTGTTTAGTGAAGTCATCGACTGTGAGCGCGCTGCCGAAGCGTGCGGTGCCAAATGTCGGCAGCACGTGACTCGGCCCGGCGACGTAATCGCCGATCGATGCAGGAGCAAGTGGTCCGAGGAACACCGCACCGGCATGACGAATGCCCGACGCAAGAGCTGCAGCATCGGCAGTCATGACTTCAACGTGTTCCGCGGCGATGTGGTTCACCACAGCGATGGCGGCTTCGGGCGAGTCGACAAGAGCGCAGAATCCACCAGATGCGAACGTGGATTCAATCTCGCCCTGACGCGGCGCTTGCGAAACGAGACGAGAAAGCGATTCATCGACAGCATCAGCAACGGCTTCGTCCCAGGCAACAAACCATGCGAGCCCATCGGGACCATGTTCGGCTTGCACCATGAGATCGATCGCAACGAAATCGGTCGGTGCAGTGTTATCGGCGACCACAACAATCTCAGATGGTCCGGCGAACGCCATCGGAACACCAACCTGGCCCGCCACTTCGCGCTTAGCGATTGCAACGTACGCGTTACCGGGACCAGCGATGACATCGACTGGGCGAAGCGTTTCGGTGCCATAGGCCATGGCCGCAATTGCTTGCGCTCCGCCGATGGCTCGAACCTCATCGGCGCCAGCAATGGCAGCGGCAGCCAGCGTGGCCTGCGCGATCTTTCCGGTCTCGCGATCGGGCGGGACGCACAGAACAATTTCAGGTACTCCAGCAACCTGTGCAGGGATGACTGTCATGATGACTGAGGACGGATAGGCACCGCGCCCGCCGGGCACATAGCAACCGGCGCGATCAACCGGAACGGAACGCCCGGTGACGCTGATTCCACCCCGAACAACTGCGTGGTCAGTTCGGAGTTGAGCGATGTGGAACGCACGAACGGCTTCGGCCGCTTCACGAAGCGCATCAGCGAGTTCGGCTGGAATCGCTGCGAGCGCAGCGTCGAGTTCCTGACGACTCACTCGTGAATCGGCGATATCGACGCCATCGAACTTTTCGGTGAGTTCGCGGACCGCAGCGTCGCCGCCCGCTCTCACCTGGGCGATAATCGAACGCACCGCATCGATGGGTCCTTCACCAGCCGGATCAGGACGCGGAAGATCAGCGACGAGACTGTCGCCGGTACGTCCACGGAGATCGAGACGGTTCAACACGAACTAGGACGCTAGCGGTCGGCCCACCTTGGCCCGGAGAGGTTTACCGGTTCAGCCGGCCCGACGCGTGGCCGAGACCAATCGACGGTGCGCCGTGCGCAGGGACCGTTCAACTTCGAACAGGTCTGAGGCCAGCGATTCATCACCCGCGGCCAGTACCGCTTCCGCAGTCGAGCTCACCCGATCAAGAAGTTCCTCAAGCGTGGTGGTCGCACTCGACAGTTGGGCTCGTTCGTTATGCACGGCCGAAGTCTCGCAGAACTGAGCATGGATCGTTCTGGCTCAGACAGTTACTGCATTTGTGATGCGGTCTCGGCGTCGCAGTAACTGGGTCGAGGTTTCCTCTGAGCAAAAAGACGCCGACGCCCCAAAAGGGGCGTCGGCAAGGTGACACTGGGCGGCGGATCCCAGATGATTGTCACCGTGTCAGGCGGCGGGAGCCTGACAGGGTCAACATAGCGCGAAAATTTGACGATCTCACACCGCTCCCCAGTGAAAGATGCCTACGAACTAGGCCGATCTCCACCATCCCCGCGGAATCTTCTCGGGGCTCAGAGGCTGACTGATGGGCAATAGTCGCCAAGCACGCAATCGACACAGCGAGCCTTCCGAGACGCACATACCCGACGGCCGTGGAGAATGAGTAACAGACTGAATCGGCCCCAATCGGCGGGCGGAATCATGTCGTTGAGCACATATTCAACCTTCACCGGATCGGTTTCGGTCGTGAGTCCAAGCCGAATCGAGAGTCGACCGACATGGGTGTCGACTGGCAGCCCGGGAAGATCCATCGCCACGCTCCGGACCACATTCGCGGTCTTTCGACCAACCCCGGGGACCGTGACCAATTCCTCCATCGAAGACGGAACCTCGGCGCCGTAGCGCTCGACTAGCGCTTGGGCCATCCCAATGAGGGAACGGGCCTTATTCTTGTAAAAGCCCGTGCTCCGAACCAGTTCTTCGACTTCGAGGGGATCGGCGACTGCCAGATCTTCTGGTGCAGGGAATCGAGCGAACAAGGCCGGGGTGACCTGATTGACACGAACGTCGGTGCACTGGGCCGAAAGAATCGTGGCGGCCAACAACTCGTAGGGATTGCGATGATCGAGTTCGCACTGCGCATCGGGATATTCGAGGTCGAGGCGAGCGAGCGTCTCTTTCGCTCGACCTTTCGGAGATCGGGGCTTGGCCATGGGGACGGGACCCTACTGCCGTCAGCGCCGGTAGGGTCCGGCCGTGCGCAATGAACGTCGCGATGATGCAGGCCGGCTTCTCTCGCTGGAAACAGAACCAGCCACTGAGGCTGACGCAGCGGAAGCTCGCGCCGCCGGTCTCAGTCTCGTTCGTTGCAATCAGCAATTACGGATCCGCCTTCCACTTGCCGATTCGGCCACGCCCCTTCCCACCCGATCATTCGTTCTTGGAGCAGATGACAACGAGTTCTTGCGTGTGAACAACCTGGCTTTCACTTGGCATCCCGACCAATCGGACTGGACGCACGATCAACTCAATGAGCGTGCGCAAGAGCCATGGTTCGACGCCGAAGGGTTTCTGCTTTACGAGATCGAGGGAACCCTTGCCGGGTTCTGCTGGACCAGAGTCCACGCGGAAACTGCGACCGATCCTCGACTCGGCGAAATCTTCATCATTGCCGTCGATCCCGCATTCCACGGACAGGGCCTCGGACGTTCGCTCACGATCGCCGGACTCGCCTTTCTTGCATCGAAGTCAATCGAGGTTGGCATGCTGCATGTTGAGAACGACAATGTTGCCGCCCAATCGCTCTATCGAAATCTTGGATTCGTCGAACACGATTCGCGCTGCTGGTGGGATCGTGTCGAAAGTGAGCCGACATGACATCAGATTCGATGTCCCTCTTCGAGGCCGACCGCGACGCCCTCACCACGATCCTCGACGGCGAACCCCGATATCGGCTCGACCAACTCTGGAAGGGCCTCTATGTCGACTTTGCAGAGCCAAAGGACATCACGTCACTTCCCGCTTCGCTTCGAACCCGTCTGAGCGAAACACTGCCCTCTGCTCTTGAGATGGTCACCGAATCGGCAACTGCCGATGGCAACACGGTGAAATGGCTGTGGCGGCTTCCGGACGGAGCATCGGTTGAAACCGTGCTCATGCACTACCCCGATCGGTCGACGGTTTGTGTCAGCACACAAGCCGGTTGTGCGATGGCGTGTGGATTCTGCGCAACTGGGCAAGGAGGTTTCGAACGAAATCTCACCGTCGGAGAAATTGTCGAACAAGTTGTTCGCGCCGCACGTCGAGCAAGTGAGGGCCCAACACCGCGCCGCGTCTCAAACATTGTGTTCATGGGAATGGGCGAACCCATGGCGAACTACGACCGAATGATCGGTGCGGTCCATCGCATCCACGGCGATATCGGCATCTCGGCTCGACACCTCACGATTTCCACGGTCGGCATCATCCCCGGTATTCGTCGTCTGACCGACGAACCGCTTCCGGTCAATCTTGCGGTGTCACTTCATGCAGCGAATGACGAACTTCGCGACGAACTCGTGCCAATTAACAAGCGCTACCCCCTCTCTGATCTGTATGACGCGTGCGAGGACTACCTCAAGGTTAAGAACCGACGTCTTTCGTTTGAGTGGGCATTGATCGCTGACGTGAATGACCGGCAAAGCGATGCGCGCGAGCTTGCAGCAGCCACCCGCCGTTTGCGTGCCCATGTGAATTTGATTCCGCTCAACGACACCCCCGGCTGGCCGACTACGGGTTCATCTCCAGCGAAGGTCAAGGAATTTGCCGATCAGTTACTTGATCTCGGAGTGAACGTCACTGTTCGCGCCAATCGCGGCAATGACATTGATGCCGCATGTGGCCAGCTGCGTGCCAATCACAGCGGACCAACGGTGACCGAAGTGCCCGCACGAATTGAGCGAATCAATCGTTCGCCACGGGCAACGGACTGATTCGGCCACACCACCGAACTCACAACATCGCCATCGATGCGGGACCCGGCTCCAATCACACTTCCGCTGATGTCGACTCCGTCTTCGATAACTGCCCCTGGACCGACGATCGCCGATCCGTAGATTGCCGCTGCCGCGAGATTGGCTTCGAGGTAATCAAGCGGGGTACCGCAGTCGATAAACGGTCCGTTATGAGGAACGACTTCGAGTTCTGCGCGCGCAAATGCGTCTCGCCAAACAACTTCGTACAGACCAGTGGGTTGTTCGACAAGGTCTTTTGTCACCGACCACGGCAGCGTGCTGGCAACGATGCGTGCCTGAGGACCAAAACCACCATCGCCATTCACCATGACTCGAATGCTGCGACCATCCCATCCATCGACGAGTGGAGCGAGAGACGTCGGCGACCAGCTGTCGGCATTCACAACAATCGTCCCCCGCCCGTCGATCCATGGTCGCAAACGAGCAAGTGCACCAGCAGTACCGAGTGCTTCCCCTGATTCGGTCGAAACGGTGACAGCGGTTCTCCATTCCTGATCGATATGCCGGACTACCTCATCGGCAAAGTGATGAGCGTTGACCGCCATGTTCGGAGTCACTTGCTCGAGTCGATCAAGAGCGAGGTCGACCAACGCCCGATTTCCCACCGTGCAGAGTGCCTTCGGCAGCAGGCCCGAAAGCGGAGCCAGTCGCGTCCCTGCGCCAGCCGCCAACGCCACGCCAACAAGGTCGGTTCGAGAAATTCGATGTGCTGGTGCGGCAACCGGTTCCATTCCTGACAGACTCGCACCCCATGGAGACCCGACGTTGGACAAACCCGACTCAGCCCCAAACACTGCAGATTGCGGTGTACCTGCTGTACATCGATGCCGTGTTCACAGTCCTCTTCGGAGGGTTCACAAACCCAATTGGTTTGTTCATCATCCTTGGAGCGGGTGCCGGTTTCGGGATCGCAAACGAGAAGCGCTGGGGCTACTGGCTCGGTATTACTGTTGCCGTCGTTGGTCTGATCCCCTTTGTTCTAGCGATCGTGACCGATGGGGTGGGATCTGTCGTGAACTTCAGTTTCCTACTTTTCCTCATCATGCCGCTGGCATTGTTCGGTCTCCTCTTGCACCAACAAAGCCGCGAATACCAGCGAATCTGGTTTTCTTAGTCACTCATGGATTTCAACCTGTCCGAGGTCATTCGCGCGGTCGCTCACGCAGTCCCGACACGCGAAGCACTTGTCCACGATGACCGGCGGCTGACCTACGCCGCGTTCATGACCCGCGTTGATCGCTTGGCCTCCGCTCTTTCGAATCGCGGTTTCGGCCACCACACAAACCGGACTGAACTGCAGAACTGGCAAAGCGGCCAGGACCACGTCGCGTTGTACCTGCACAACTGTCCCGAGTACATCGAAGCAATGGTGGGGGCGTATTCGGCTCGCCTTGCGCCTTTCAATGTCAACTATCGCTACGTTGCCGGTGAACTCCGCTACCTCCTCAATGACTCGGGCGCTCGCGTCATCATTTTTCATTCCGCATTCGCGGCAACTCTTGACGCAATCCGCTCAGAGCTTCCCGAACTTCAACTGCTCCTTCAGGTCGATGACAACAGCGGAGCACCTCTTCTTGATGGCGCGGAGTGGTACGAGGACGTCCTCGCATCGGCGCCAATGACACCGCTCGAAACCCCGTCGCCTGAGGACCTCTACATCCTCTACACCGGAGGAACGACGGGAATGCCAAAGGGTGTCCTCTGGCGCCAAGGAGACATCTACCCGGCCGCACTTGGCGGTCGAAAGATTTCAACGGGAGTCGAGTACGACTCGATTGAATCGGTTATCGAGAACGCCGTTGAGGGTGGAATGCGGGTCCTTCCATCGGCGCCATTCATGCATGGCGCCGCACATTGGATGGCGCTGAATGCATTAGGAAATGGCAACACCATCGTGCTTCCTCACAACCCGACCACATTCGATGCCGCCGACTTCTGCGACACAATCGCACGCGAGAACGTCAACATTGCTCAGATCGTCGGGGATGCGTTTGGTCGACCACTTCTTGATGAACTCGACCGAGCACCCCACGACCTCTCTTCGCTTGTCTTGCTCATCAGCGGGGGCGCTGCGCTCTCGGCACCTGTGAAGTCCTCCCTGCTCGAGCGACTTCCGTCGATGGCGATCATGGATGGACTTGGCTCATCGGAAACGGGTCAGCAGGCAAGCCAAGTCATTGGAGCAGGTGCGCAGATCACAACCGGAACGTTCAAACCAGGCACCGGCATGGCAATCGTCTCGGCCGAGCTCGATCGTCGTCTTGAACCCGGACACGAAGACCTCGGCTGGTTGGCGCAATGCGGGCGGGTGCCACTCGGCTATCTCGGCGATGCTGAAAAAACCGAGCGCACGTTCCCCACAATCGACGGCGTCCGCTACTCCGTCCCAGGAGATCGGGCCCGGATCACCGGCGACGGGGTTCTAGAACTTCACGGCCGCGATTCGGTCACAATCAATTCCGGTGGTGAAAAGATTTTCGCCGAGGAAGTTGAAGCCGCTCTCGCCCACCATCCAGCGCTTTATGACGTCATTGTCACTGGCCGTCCATCGGAACGTTGGGGCAACGAAGTCGTCGCCCTCGTGCAGTTGAGGGATGGCTCATCCGCCACCACTGAGGAACTACTTGCTGCTTGCGATGGCCATATCGCTCGCTACAAATTCCCAAAAAGCATCATCGTGGTCGACAAGATTGAGCGGTCACCTGCGGGCAAGGCCGACTACCGATGGGCCCAATCCCTGGTCGCGAGATCTGACGACTAACCCGGTTCGAGGCGACACCACAGTGCAACGGTTGACCCCTAACTTTCCGATTCTGTGAAGCACGCCAAAGAGCCCGAACTGTCGAGAGCAAAACTGGTTGTCCTCGGCATCGCCATCCTCGCTATCGGAGTAGGAGCCGCGGCATTCTCTGCAGGACGGTCCTCTTCCTCGCAGACATCGGGTTCGAGTACAGAAGCGACGACGAAACCACCTGTGGTCGACAAAAAAAGATCCCTACTCGCAGTACCGGGTCAAGGGCTGGATCGCTGAGGAGAACGCGAAACCGGGTACCACTGAGTGGAAGATCCCCGACGATCGCGCAATGTGGGCAAAAGTTGAAGGCTTCCTTGACACGACAAGTATCGATGTCGGCGGATCTGCGGTACTGAAAGTCTCAACCCGAGCGAAGACGTGGAGCGCTCCATGGGCGCCATCGTTAACAATTAACGCCGATGTCACGTGGCCTCCTGGCCAGTACCTCCTGAAACTTGAGAGCGATGACGGTGGCGAAACATTCGTGCCTCTCGTCATTCGCGACGACAAGAGCACATCGGACCTCTTGATGCAGAGCGCTGTCACGACCTGGCAGTCCTATAACGGCTGGGGTGGAGCAAGCCTCTATACGGGCACGAATGGACGTGCCGATGTCGTGAGTTTTGATCGTCCCTACACCGGAAACGGCAGCGGAGAGTTTCTTGGCCGGGAACGGGAGTTCATCACGTTCGTTGAGCGTGCCGGTTACGACGTTTCCTATTGGACCAATATCGATCTCCACCTACGCGGCGAGTTGGCCAAGAACCACCGCGCCATCATCATCCCGGGACACGACGAGTACTACACGGTTGAAATGCGCAAGAACCTCGAAGCCGCTCGAGATGCTGGCGTCAACATTGGATTCTTCGGAGCGAACAACGTCTACCGCCGGATTCGCCTTGAAGACTCCCCCACGGGAGAGGCCCGACTCGAGGTCAATTACAGCGATGCGACTCGTGACCCCCCTACGGGAAAGACAATGAGCGCGTCACCACCTCCTTCCGCGAAAGCCCTGCGGCAAACCCCGAGAGCTCTCTCACGGGTTCCTATTACGAATGCAACCCCGTCGAAGCCGATTGGGTAGTTGGCGATGCGTCGATGTGGATGTTTGAAGGATCCCAATTCAAAAATGGTGACCGCGTGTCGAAGATGGTCGGCAACGAATACGACCGAGTAACGCCCGGTGCACCGACCCCGGCAAATATTCAAGTGCTCGCCCACTCCCCCGTCACCTGTCGCGGCAAAGCATCGTTCGCTGATTCAACCTGGTACACGGTGCCCAGTGGCGCCGGGGTATTCACCGCAGCGACGTTTGGGTGGTCGCCACGACTCCTCGACGCATGTCCGACTGGTCCTCCGACCACACCAATCTGCAAACTCCAGAAGGTGACCGAAAATATTCTCAATGCCTTCGCTGAAGGTCCGGCCGGCCTCAAGTATCCAAGCGTCTCGAATCTTGCGAAGTTTGGAATAGCGACTCCTAGAGCGCCATCAACTTCATCGTCTACGACCTCGACAACCGTGCAGCGTTGAGGCGAGTTTTCGTCGAGGTGACGCAATGAGGCTCCGCTTCGTCACTTGAGCCCAGAGGCCCGTAGGCTGAGGTGGTGACCGAGATGGACAGCCAGCAGCTTCCGCAGGGCGAGGAGAAAGTCCGCGCCGTTCGTTCGATGTTCGACGCGATCGCGCCTCGCTACGACCTTGTGAACCGAGTGATGACATTCCGCATGGACGTGGCGTGGCGCACACGCACCGTGCGCGAACTTGGACTCCCAGGTGGTTCGCTCGTCGCTGATCTGGCGTGTGGAACCGGTGACTTCTGTCGTGAACTTCAAAAGCAGGGTCTTCGACCAATCGGATTCGATCTTTCATTCGGAATGCTCGCCGCAGCACGAACGTCGGCTCCACTCGCTGAAGCTGACGCACTTGCGCTTCCCGTACCCGATAGCTCGCTTGACGGCATCACCTGTGGGTTCGCACTTCGAAACCTTGTCGAACTCGATGGGTTCTTCGCTGAGCTCGCTCGAACAGTTCGACCCGGTGGACGTATTGCCATTCTCGAGGTCGCCGAGCCTCCGAATCGCTTCCTCCGCTGGGGCCACTCGATCTACTTCGGTTCCATCGTCCCCAAGGTAGGTGGACTGCTTTCCGATCCTTCGGCCTACCAGTACCTTCCGAAATCAGTTGCCTATCTTCCCGAACCTGGTGTGATGTTGCAGCGACTCGCCGACGCTGGCTTTGTGCAAGTCGAACGGCAATTGCTTTCCGTTGGCATCTCTCAACTCATCACCGCGACACGGAGCGACGACCAGCGGTGAATCAGACCGTGGGCATGGTTGCTCGCACACGTGCACTTGCGATTGACACTGACCTCATCGCCTTGTGTGACGACAACGACATGCTTTTCGTCACCAATGGCGTGGGCATCGTCGGGATCGGCCATTCAGCGCGGATCATCGTCCCTCGAAGTGATCGTTCACTCACCTCAACAACGGCGCATGCCGCTTTCGGAAACATCGAGGTCATCGACGAACTCGGAATACCCGGTTCCGGAGTTGTCGCCTTCGGAGCGTTTCCTTTCGACACAAACCTCAACGGCGAATTGATCATTCCGCGGATCGTCGTTGGCCGTAACGCCGACGGTGAAACCTGGCTCACCACGATCGCCCATCACGACGATGAGCCCTCCGAAACTGAAATCGACGGAGTCCTTGGACGAAGCACTCGCATCGGCACCGGGTTTGCGCGAGATGCGGGGCTTCATTCCTCAAGCAATTCACCATCAAGCTTCGATATTCACCCCTTACGCAGCCCCGAGGACTGGTGCGCGGCGGTCACGACTGCCACCGAACGTCTCGCAGCGGGCGAAGCGCGCAAAGTTGTCCTTGCCCGCGGAATCGAGATCGTCACTGATCGGCCCGTCAGCCCAAGCGCAGTGATATCGCAACTTCGCCGATCCTTTCCGGCCAGTCACTTGTTCTCAGTCGACGGATTCGTCGGAGCAACTCCTGAACTCTTGGTGGAACGAATCGGAACTGTCGTTCGAGCCCATCCCATGGCGGGGACTGCGCCCCGAAGTGGCGACCCGGAAACTGATGCACGACTTGCAGCGGCACTTCTGGCATCGACAAATACCAAAGATGAACATCGCCACACCATCGACATGGTGCACGACACCTTGTTGCCCTGGTGTTCGTATCTCGATGAAGAAGCAGAACCATCGATCGTCGCCGTCGCCAACGTGCAGCACCTTTCAACTCGTCTTGAGGGTCAACTCTCTGAGCCCGTCGCTTCGGTTCTCGATCTTGTCGGAGCACTGCACCCGACACCTGCGGTTGGCGGAATGCCCCGCGATGCGGCGCTCGCACTTATCGACGAACTCGAAGGCCTCGACCGAGGCCGCTATGCAGGTCCAGTCGGATGGGTCGATGCCAAGGGCAACGGAACATGGGCGGTTGGCATCCGGTCGGCGCAGATCGACGGAACGCACACACGTATCCACGCCGGAGTTGGGGTCGTCGCCGATTCTCAAGCGGAACAAGAACTGGCCGAAACTCGAGCAAAGCTTCAAACCATGCTCGGCGCAATCGTTAGGCCGTAGTCCAACCAGCGGCTGCAGCAGCAGCGATGCCTGCCTGATGCAATGCATCGTGAACGGCAACATTTTCGGAACGGTTTGAGCGGGCGAGCACTACATGCACCCCTCCCGTTGCCATAGAGGCTTCGACAGCCAGACCAACGGTCAGGTCATCGGATGCTTCCAACACTGGCAATCGGTGGGCATGAGCCAGCATTGCCAAGTCGACTCCATGTGGCGTACCGAAAAGCTGCTCGAATTGTGTGGGTTCAAGCACCGATGCCTGGGGCAGGAAGGAAAAGATTCCTCCCCCATCGTTATCAATCACAACGATGCAGAGATCGACGCCACGAGCATCGAGACCGAGCAGGCCATTCGTGTCGTGCAGGAATGCGACATCACCAATAAGTAATGCTGTCGGAACTCCTGAAAGCGCAACACCAACAGCAGTGGAGACGACGCCGTCGATCCCGTTTGCTCCGCGGTTCGACAGCACAGTGAGTCCTTCGCGTCGAGTGCTGAACCACTCAACGTCGCGAACTGGCATTGACGAGGAAACCACGAGCGTTCCACCAGAAGGAACTGCAGCGACGACGTTGCGCGCAACTCCAGGTTCGGTGATTGACGTTGCCGCTCCCAGAGATACTGCGAGCGCCTCTTCAACAGCATCGTCGGCTCGACGCCAACGGTTGAGCCATGACTGATCATCCACGGGCTCAGTAAGCGCAGAAACAGAATTCGCGTAGTTGCTCGCCGATTGGCGAACGCGATGAGTCACCGAACGCGCCGGATCGTTCACTGCTGCAGTCGGATCCACATGAACATGAGGCACAGAGGAAGACGCCACCCACTCGCCAATCACTTTCGACGCCGGGAGCGCTCCGAATCGGATGACCATTTCGACATCGCTCTGAGCACCGGCCGAACGAAGGAGGGTGTCTCCGTGGGCGATAACGCAACGGTGCTCAACTCGACATCCGCTCCTTGGATCAGCGAGCACCGGCCAGCCGAGTTTCTCGGCCAAAAGCAAAACTGCTCTCGCGTCGTCGATGCCACTTCCGGAAATAATGAGGCCGGACTCAGGCAACGTCCCAGGATCAGTAAACGGATCGCCGAGATCGACAACGGCGTGCTGCGAGTCGTCGAGGCTGGGCAAGTCCGCTGGAATGCCAACGAGTGGTTCGTCGAACGGGAGATTGCAATGCACCGGACCAGGATCAGCACCGGCGGTCGCCCACCACGTGCGTCGCGCGAGTGGGCGCCACGTAGAACGATTCGACGTGGTCGGAACAGGAGCGTCGACCGACAATCGAACTGATGACCCGTAGAGGTCAACCTGATCAATTGTTTGCGGCGCGCCTATGCCACGCAAACGCGGAGGTCGATCAGCAGTCACGACGAGAAGGGGCACTCGATCAAGTTCAGCTTCGACAACTGCAGGGTGGAACTCGACCGCAGCGGTTCCGCTCGTTGAGAGCACGAGGACTGCACGGCCCGTTGCTCGAGCGAGCCCAAGAGCCATGAAGGATCCCGACCGTTCATCGTGATGCACGTGCACACGCACGCGACCATCGACGACGAGTGCAACTGCCATTGGCGTAGAGCGGGAACCAGGACAGACGACTGCGTCGGTCAGTCCGTTACGAACCCACTCGTCGACGAGGGTGGCGCAGAAGGTTGCGTTGAGTACCCCATTGTCCTCGTCGTCCATGGCTGCAGCCTACGGTCCACGCCAGCCCGCCCTCTACGCTGAGCGGGTGGCTTCTCCCCATCTCTCCAGCGTTCGGACCAGCAGCCCCGCTGATGCCCCTCCGATCGCGCTGCTGCACGGCTTCACCCAAACCGCCGACTGCTGGGGACCATTTGCGGACAAACTCTCCGCGACCCGCTCGGTGGTAGCAATCGACCTACCCGGCCATGGTGGTTCGGGCGAGGTTCGCGCCGACCTGAGCCAAACAACCGAGCTCGTTGCTTTGAGCATTGATCGAAGCATCGTCATCGGCTATTCGCTCGGAGGTCGCGTCGCTCTCCACCTTGCCCTTCGCCATCCACAACTCGTCGAACGACTCGTCGTTATCGGTGCCACGGGTGGAATCGACAGCGAGGAGGAACGCAAGGAGCGTCGCGTTTCCGATGAATCACTTGCTGATCATCTCGAAGACATCGGTGTCGATGCGTTCCTCGACGAGTGGCTCTCGCAACCAATGTTTGCGTCGCTCACAGCCGAACAATCGTTCCGCGAACTTCGAGCCACGAACTCGGCGGCTGGTTTGGCCTCAAGCTTGCGGCTGTGCGGAACCGGCACTCAAGAATCGCTGTGGAGTCGCCTTGGCGAGCTCACAATGCCGGTGCTCGTCATCGCTGGCGCCAACGACGAAAAATTTACACACCTTGGCCATCGTCTCGTTGAATCAATCGGAGCGAATGCTTCGATACAACTCATCGATAACGCCGGGCATAGCGCACAGTTGGAGAATCCGGCAGGAACCGCGGCGGCAATCACGAAGTGGCTGTCAGAACCCCTGTAATCAGCCGCCGATAAACAATCCGACCGAGATCAACACACCGAAGGCCAGCTGAACCTTCCCCGTTGCGCCGAGAACTGGGATCAGGGCCGGACCTCGAGCCCCTTCAATCACACGTTGCACGGGTTTGCGGGCAAGAAGAACAGCAAACATCGAAAATGCACCCGCCGGACGCTGCGAGAGTCCGCACAAGAACGGCACCATGAAGAATGGCAGCACGACGAGCACGATATAGAAAATTCGCGTGCGCTTGTCCCCCAGTCGCACTGCAAGCGTGCGCTTGCCCGACTCGGTATCTCCTGGAATATCGCGAAGGTTGTTCACGACAAGAAGTGCAGTCGCAAAAAGGCCAACCGGGATCGAGACCAACACTGTCAGTGGCGTGAACCGTTCGATCTGCACGAATGCCGATCCGGTCGTTGCCACAACTCCAAAAAATACGAAGACAAACACTTCACCCAGACCGGCATAGCCGTAGGGACGAGGGCCTCCGGTGTAAAACCACGCTGCAGCGATTGCCACGAGGCCAACTGCGATCAACCACCAGCTCGTGGCCGCAGCGAGACTGAGACCAGCGGCAGCAGCGACGCCGAAGGAGAGGAACGCAGCACGCTTCACGGCACCGGGACTCTTACGTCCTGACCCTGTGAGTCGCATCGGTCCAACACGATCGGCATCAGTTCCGCGAATTCCATCGGAATAGTCGTTGGCGTAGTTCACGCCGATCTGCAGAGCCAGTGAGACCACGAGCGCAGCCACGAAGCGCCAGATGAAAAGGCCCTTCAGAGCATTCGTGTCGCCATTCATTCCTGCGGCAGCGGCAGTTCCAACAAGCACGGGCACAAGAGCCGCAGGCAGGGTTCGAGGTCGGGCTCCAGCAATCCAGTCCTTCATAAGCGGCAAGTGTGGTCGGTGGAGGCCAATCCCGCCGAATCTGAGGCCTAGCCTCAACCCAATGCAGGAATTAGTGGCGATTGCGCAAACCGGCCAGGGCTTTGTCGAGACCCTCTCTCGAATCTGGGAACGCGGCGACGCGGCGATGCCTCTTGACCCTCGCCTTCCCGATGCGGCCCGCGATTCGCTCATTGCTGCCCTCGCCCCCACTCGCATCATTGAGGCCGACGGGAACGAACAGCGTCTCAACGGCCGTCAGGTCGACACTGACGACGCCCTCGTCATTGCCACCTCCGGAAGCACCGGAACACCGAAGGGCGTTGTCCACACATATGCGTCGCTTGAGGCATCGGCACGATCAACTTCAGCCGCACTCGGTGTTGACACCGCAAGCGATCGGTGGCTGTGTTGCCTTCCGCTCACCCACATCGCTGGTCTCGCCATCGTGGTTCGGTCACAAACATTTGAGATTCCACTGGTGGTTCACGATCGATTCGACAGTCAGGCGGTAGAGAACGCGGCCCGAGAAGGAGCGACCCTCACCTCACTCGTTCCAACCACACTCGCCCGAGTTGATCCGAGTCTCTTCCGTCGCATCATTGTTGGGGGTCAAGCAGCGCCTGAAAATCTTCCCGCCAATTGCCGAGCCAGTTACGGCATGACCGAAACCGGCAGCGCCGTTGTGTTCGACGGCGACATCCTCCCCGGCGTCGAACTTCGCATCGTCGACGGTGAAATCGAAGTACGCGGCGACATGTTGTTGCGTTGTTATCGAGACAACACCGACCCCCGCACCACAGATGGCTGGTTCCCCACCAACGATGCCGGCGAGATTGTCGACGGTCGCCTCGTTGTGCACGGCCGCCGCGGTGATCTCATTATTTCCGGCGGAGAGAAGATTTGGCCCGCACCAGTCGAGGAATCGATTTCCGAGCTTGCCTCAGTCAACGAAGTCGCCATCGTGGCAAGACCTGACAACGAATGGGGCCATATCGTCACCGCCGTCGTGGTGGCAGCCGACCCATCAGCGCCGCCCACACTCGATGAACTCAGAGACCACGTGAAACAGACGCTTCCTGCATACTGTGCGCCACGACGCATTGAGTTTCTCGATGCGCTTCCACGCACTTCGCTTGGAAAAGTCGAACGTAAATCGCTCTAGCGACACTTGCACCAAAGGGGAAGATATGACTGAAAACGATGCACAGAGCCTTCTTGTAGAACGCGAAGGACCAGTACTCATCCTCACGATGAATCGACCACATCGTCGAAACGCGTTGGTGCCCGACATGCTCGTGCGCTTCGCCGATGCATGGGACCTGGCTGATTCTGACGATTCCATTCGCTGCGTCATCCTCACCGGTGCGGGAGATGTCGCCTATTGCGCCGGTGGCGACTTGAACGATGGCTGGATGTCCGGCGAAGTCACCGAAGAAGCGAAGCGAATTCAAGAGCGCCTCAAAGAAGACCCAGGTGTCGTCGGCAAGGGTTTGCTCCTCACCCATTGGTGCACGAAACCGATCATTGCTGTCGTGAATGGCCAATGCATGGGCGGCGGATGCGAAATGCTGCAGGCCACCGACATCCGAATTGCCGAGGAACATGCAACGTTCGGTGTTCCCGAAGTGAAGCGTGGACTCATCGCCGGCGCTGGATCGACGATGCGCTTGAAGCGACAGATTCCCTACGCCGTAGCGATGGACATGCTCATCACCGGTCGCGTGCTCGATGCCGAAGAAGCACTTCGCTGGGGACTCGTCAGCCACATCGCACCGAGTGGCACCGGAATGGCGAAGGCACGAGAGATTGCTGACGTCATCTGCGCGAATGGTCCGCTCGCGGTCAAGGCCGCAAAGGCGTCAGTTATTGCTACAGGCTGGCTTCCCGAGTCTGAAGCACAGCCGATCGAGATCGGATTCGTTTCGCCTGTCATGCGCTCAGAGGACGCCAAAGAAGGCATGAAGGCATTCTCCGAAAAGCGCACACCCAATTTTCAGGGCAAATAGCGAAGGCGTAACTCAGTTCATGTCTGACGGCAGCGGACCAAAGCGGCCGTCTTCGCGATCGATTGCATCGATCATGGCCATATCGTCTTCGCTGATCGTGAAGTCGAACACATCGAAGTTCGACTGAATTCGCGACAGCGTTGCCGATTTCGGAATAGTGACGATGCCGTGTTGGATCTCCCAGCGAAGGGCGATCTGCGCAGGAGTTCGACCGTAATTGTTGGCCAACATCACGAGAAGTGGATCATCGTCAACCGCTCCACGAGCGATGGGACCCCAAGCTTCGGTCACGATTCCATGAAGGTCATGGAAGTCGCGCAGAAGTTTCTGTTGGAAGAACGGGTGTAATTCGATCTGATTGAGCGCTGGCACGACAGCAGTTGCTTCGATGATCCGATGCAGGTGTTCCGGCTCGAAGTTTGAAACACCGATTGAGCGAACCCGACCAGATTCACGGAGCTCGATAAAGGTCTCCCAGGTTTCGACATAAAGATCGTTTGCTGGCGCTGGCCAATGGATCAGCAGAAGATCGAGATAGTCGAATCCAAGGGTTTCGAGTGAGCGCTCGAGCGATTCCATCGACAGGGATCGACCCTGCGAACTGTTCCAGACCTTTGTGGTGACGAAGATGTCCTCACGGGGCAAACCGCAGTTATTCACCGCTGCGCCGACGCCTTCTTCGTTGAAATAACCCCAAGCCGTATCGATATGGCGGTAGCCGATGTCGATCGCCTGACCCACGAGTTGCTCAGCATCATCTGCGGGAATCTGAAAGACGCCAAAACCGATTTGCGGGATGGAATGGCCGTCATTGAATTCGATACGAGGTATCTGCGACATGACCGCATCGTAGGACCTCATCGCCGATACCCTCCCAGCCGTGACAAATCGCCTCGCGAACGAAACCAGCCCGTACCTCCGTCAGCACGCTGACAATCCCGTCGATTGGTGGCCGTGGGGACCTGAGGCCCTCGCTGAAGCGGAACGCCGGGATGTTCCCGTGCTCATTTCCGTCGGCTACTCGGCCTGCCATTGGTGCCACGTCATGGCTCATGAGTCATTCGAGGACGAAGCCACTGGCGAACTCATGAATCGATTGTTCGTGAATGTCAAGGTCGACCGTGAGGAACGACCCGATGTCGATGCGGTCTACATGGACGCTGTTCAGGCGATGAATGGCCATGGCGGTTGGCCGATGACCGTGTTCTGCCTCCCCGATGGTCGCCCATTCTTTGCCGGAACCTATTTTCCGAAGACCTCACGTGGCGGGCATCTTGGTTTCGCCGAGCTCTGCGAGCGCATCAATGAGTTGTGGCACACCCGGCGTGACGAACTCGTTGAACAAGCTGCCACCGTCACTGAGGCAATCGATGAGGGCGTGCAGCTCCCGCACCCAACACAAGAACCAGACGGCTCGCTCTTTGCAGCAGCCGCTGCTGCGTTGGTTGGCCAAATCGACAAGATCGATGGTGGATTCGGATCGGCACCAAAGTTTCCCCAAACGTTTGCCATTGACGCTTTGCTTCGCCAGCACGTGCGAACAAGTGACCCCGAGGCACTCAAAGCCGCACTCCTTTCGCTCGACGCGATGGCAGCCGGCGGCATTTACGATCACCTCGGCGGCGGCTTCGCCCGATACGCCACCGACAAACGATGGCTCATTCCACATTTCGAAAAGATGCTCTACGACGAAGCACTCCTTGCCCGCGTCTACCTCCACGCCTGGCAACTCACCGGCGAACCGCGCTTTCTCCAAACGCTTGAGGAAACAATCGAGTACGTGTTGCGCGATCTCCGACACCCGCTTGGCGGTTTCTATTCCGCCGAAGACGCCGACTCAGAAGGTGTCGAAGGAAAGTTCTACGTCTGGTCGATCAGCGAAATCCGTGAGATTTGTGGGGACGATGCCGACGCTGTCATCGAATGGTTTGGAGTCACCGACCACGGCAACTGGGAACACACCAACATCCTCGAACGCGTCGTTCGCGGCGACCTTGCTCGTCCCGACTCTGTTGAACGGGGCCGAGTCGCACTTCTAGCAGCGCGCGACAAACGAATCCGCCCAGGCCTGGACGACAAGGTGCTTGCCGAATGGAACGCACTCATGCTTTCCACGATTGCCGAAGCCGCAGCGGCAACCGGTTCTGTCAAATGGCTTGATGCTGCAGTCACCAACGCAAACTTTCTTTGCGACAACCTCCGAGTGAACGGACGCTGGATGCGTTCCTGGCAAGGCGAAGCTCGCGTCTTGGCCTTTAGCGCCGACTACGGCGCGCTCATCGATGCATTCGTTCGCGTCCACGAAGCAACCGGTGATCCACGCTGGCTCGACGAAGCCGTAGCAACCGCCGACGCGCTCATCGAATTATTCGGAGACCCTGAAGACATTGGCGTCTACACAAACGGCACTGATGGAGATCAACTCGTTGCCCGCCCCAAAGAGCTCATGGACAACGCCACTGCCTGCTCCAACAGCCTCGCCGCTGTCGGGCTTCTCCGACTCGCTGCCCTCACTGGCAATGAGCGGCATCGCGAGTTCGCAACCGCCATCGTCGATCGCTTGGCCGAATCAGCGGCCCGATTGCCCCTCGGCTTTGGCCATCTCCTTCTCGCGGCCGAACTGCGCGTTCTTGGCATTGAGGAAATCGTCATTTCTGGCGATCGCCCAGACCTTGTCGCCGAGGCCCAACGCCGCTGGATGCCTCGCAGCGTTCTCACTTGGGGAAACCCCGGGTCCTCGCCGCTTTGGGAGGGCCGTCATGAACGAGGCTCCGACGGGCGGGCTTACGTGTGTCGCCAGATGGTGTGTGCTGCCCCGGCATCGACCGTCGATGAACTCGACCAACGACTCAACGCACTCGGCTGATTACCAGCCGCCGCGGTGCACGACCTCATCAAATGGTCGACGCGGTCGTTTCGATGACGCGCTTGGCCGCTGCTCTTCAGCGGCGTAGCCAATCGCGATCGTTCCGATTGGCCGGCGATCATCGGGAATGCCAAGCGCGTTCTTGACTGCATCTTCGTGTTCGAACTGACCGAAGAACAACGCACCGAGTCCTTCGTCGACGGCCGCCAACATTGCGACCATCGCGGAGAATGCGGTGTCGACGTACCAATACGGGACGGACCAGGACTCTTCACTCTCACCGAGTCCTGTTCGCGATTTGTCCTGCTCGCCGTAGCGCTCGACATAAGCAGCAGGCCATGACACGGGAATGAGCAATACCGGAGCATCAAGAAGTCGTGGCCAAGGAAATGCGTCCCGACGTTCCGTCGGCAACGAAGCATCCCAGTAACGCTGGGTCTGGTCGCCTTCGAGGAGGACAAAATCAAGACCTTGCGTATTTCCTGCTGCAGGCACTCGTCGCGCAAGATCAAGAACACGATCAAGAACATCCGAAGGAACCGGACTCGTTTCGAACGCGCGAATCATGCGCCTATTTGCGACAACGTCGGCGAATTGCACTACGCCGACCTAAAGATCACTTGATCTTGGCGAGATCCTCGGCCATTGCCCAACCGAAGGCAACGAGAGAGTCGCCTCGCTTGGCGCCGACACCCTTGAACAACTCGATGATCTGCGGATCGATCTTGTCGGCTTCGAGTGATTCATAATCGAGCGCCAATGGGAATGATCCATCGCCAGTAGCAATGAATGTCTTGTCGTCGTAGGAACTCGAACTGATGCTGAATCGCTTCGCCAATCGACGACCCCACGCACGTTCTTCGCCAGTGGCCTTGTGGTCAGGGCGAGGAATGATGTCATCGAGGGTGCGGAAGGCTTCGAAACCGCTCGCCGTAGCGAAACGAGTTCCCATGAGCACGTCTTCGTCAGGAAACGCCATGACGGCACGTTTGAACTGATCAGCGAGGATGGCACGCAGCACCGAGGAACGCTTGGAGGTGCGCTTGATCGATGCAAGACCAATGAGCACGCTGGGGGTGCCACCGATTCGCTCGAGTGTGCAGAACGAGAAGCCCTTGAGGCCATTGCCTTCTCGGGCGAGTGACACGAGGACCCATGCCTCGACCTGCTTGGAGAGTTGTCCGACCTCGTAGAGGCTCGGCCCATCCGCGCAGATATCTGCCATCTCGGCCAACTCAGCATCACTGAGTTGGGTGCAGTCCTTGGTAACGACCTTGATAGCCATGGTTCAACAGCCCCTGAAACAGACAAAACCGGAGTCCTAGTTCACCCCGACTCGCCCGCTAACGCAATTCGGCCCCCGATGTCAGGCGGTTACCGCTTCTGAGCCAAGCAATTCCCTGAGCTCGGCGAGAAGGCCGGCCGTTGCGGAGACCGCGAAATTGTCAGGAAGAAGCAAGACCTGGCGGTCTCCGATGTGGAGAAAGACCTGGGACTCGCCCGGATGCTCCGACAGCAAGGCCTTAAGAGCGCTCAGGAGCTCATCGGAAAGGGCCGCTGGGCGCAGATTGATACGGACCGGTGGATTTCCATCAACGACGGGCTCGAAGCGTTCAAGCTCCATCGCCATGAGCTTGGGCTGGTCGTCTCGGGTATCGACTCGGCCTCGGACGATGACCACGGCATCGTCGTCGAGAAGATGGCCATAGTTCTGCATCGTCTTCGGGAACACCATGACCTCGACGGTGGACTGAAGATCTTCGAGAGTAAAGACCGCCATGAGGTCGCCCTTGCGAGTCCACTTCTTTTGCAGCGAGGTCACCAGGCCACCGGTCGTGCGCATGGTGCCATCCTCGATACCTTCGAGTTCAGCGATGGTCGACTCGGTCCGCCGACGAAGTGACGCTTCGGCACCCATGAGCGGATGATCAGACACATAGAGCCCGAGCATCTCTTTTTCAAACGCAAGTCGTTGCCGCTTATCGAAATCCTCTTCCGGGATGACGATTCGAGTTCCGGCAACCAGCGCGCCATCATCGTCGTCATCGGCCATTGAGAAAAGATCGAACTGACCTTCGGCCTCTTTGCGTCGGCGCGCAACGGTGTCGTCGATGATGCGATCGAAGTATCCGAGCAAACCCTTTCGGGAATAGCCCATGGAATCGAAGCCACCTGCCTTGATGAGTGACTCAAGCGTTCGCTTATTGAGAACGCTGACATCGACGCGATCGCAGAAATCGAAGAAATCTTCGAAGGGACCATTTTCGTCGCGCTCAGCCAGCATGAGACCGACAAGACCTTCGCCAACATTGCGGACTGCCGACATGCCGAACGCAATTGCGCGAGTGCCATCAGGTTTGTCGAAGGCGATGAAGTCGCTCACGGAAATGTTGACATCGGGCACAAGTACTTCGATGCCCATCTGTCGACATTCGTTGAGGTACACAGCGGCTTTATCGAGATTGGTTTTGACGCTCGTGAGAAGTGCAGCGAAGTACTCGACCGGATAATGCGCCTTAAGATACGCGGTTTGATACGCGATGAGGCCGTACCCATAACTGTGGCTCTTGTTAAACGCGTAATCGGCGAACGGTTCGATGACATCGAACAAGGCCGAACCAATTTCGCGCCCGTAACCAGCGGTGTCGCAACCTTCGACGAACTTCTCGCGTTCTTTCTGAATGAGTTCGCGAACTTTCTTACCGCAGGCTTTTCGAAGGTTGTCCGCATCGGCCAACGAATAGCCAGCAAACTTCTGTGCGACTCGCATCACGGACTCTTGGTAAATCATGAGTCCGTAGGTATCGCCGAGAAGGTCGGCGAGATCGTCGTGCAGGTAATCGATGGGCTTACGACCGTTCTTGCGATCGGCGTAATCGTTGTGCATGTTGGCGGCCATCGGACCCGGTCGATAAAGCGCCACAAGAGCAGCGACGTCTTCGAACGAGGTCGGCGCCAGCGAGCGCATCAGCGCGCGCATTGGTCCGCCTTCCAACTGGAACACGCCGATGGAGTCGCCGTTGCGCAACAACTGCAACGTGAGGTCGTCGTCGAGCGGGACGGTATCGATAGCAACATCGATGCCCTGGGTGATCTTGAGCATCGCAAGAGTGTCGGTAATGACATCGAGGTTGCGCAGACCGAGAAAGTCCATCTTGAGGAGGCCAAGTTCCTCGACGCCATGCATTTCGTACTGCGTTACGACCGGAGCGAGTTCGGGATCGGACCCTGCTTCCGGCTTTCGCTGAATGGGCAAGTATTCGGTGAGCGGCTCTTTGGTAATCACCACAGCCGCGGCATGGATGCCATCTTGGCGACGTAGCCCTTCGAGGCCACGAGCAACATCGATGACCTGACGCGCGTCGTTGTCGTTGGCGTAGACCTCGCGGAGGTCGGCCGCCATCTTGAAACCGTCGGTGAACTTCGGAGTTTCTTCGAAGCATGCATGCAACGGTGTGTCGCGCCCCATCACCAACGGCGGCATCAGCTTGGCGACCTTGTCACCAACGGCGTAGGGGTAACCAAGCACACGCGCCGCATCGCGCACAGCAGCACGGGCTTTGATCGTGGAGAACGTCACGATCTGAGCAACGTGGTCGCGACCGTACTTCTCTGCCGCGTAGCGAATCATTTCGTCTCGGTAGCGAGAATCGAAGTCCATGTCGATATCGGGCATTGAGACACGGCTCGGGTTGAGGAACCGCTCAAAGAGCAAGTCGTATTCGATGGGGTCAAGATCGGTGATGCGCAATGTGTACGCCACTGCGCAACCAGCAGCTGAACCTCGGCCCGGACCAACACGAATGTCGTTGTCACGTGCGTGCTTGATGAGATCCCAAACGATCAGGAAGTACGAAGAGAACCCCATATCGGCGATGACTTGGAGTTCGTAGACCAAACGCTCAACGATGTGATCGGGAAGTTGCTGACCCCAACGTTCCTTCGCTCCTTCAAACGTGAGGAACCGCAGATACTCAGCGTCGTTTTCGAAACCTTCAGGCAGCGGGAAATTAGGAAGCTGCGGGTTTCCAAATTCGATATCGACGTTGCACCGTTCAGCGATCCAAAGCGTGTTGTCGCAGGCTTCCGGGACCTCGTCGAAGAGCCAGCGCATTTCCGCAGCCGTCTTCAGATAGTGCTGATCGCCATGGAACTTGAAGCGATCGGGATCGCTCATAAGTGAACCTGTTTGCACACACAGCAACGCATCGTGTGACACGGCGTCGTGCTGGTGAACATAGTGACTGTCGTTGGTCGCCACCAACGGCGCCTTAATTGCGCGCGCAATTTCAAGCAACTGTGGATTGGTGGTCTTCTGTTCGGGGATCCCGTGATCTTGAATTTCAATAAAGAAGTTGTCTCGACCAAAGATGTCTTGAAAACGAGCCGCCTTTTCCAGTGCCCCGCGCTCATCGCCGTTCATGAGCGCCTGCAACACCTGCCCGCCAAGGCAACCGCTGGTAACAATGAGGCCTTCGTGGTGCTCCTCGAGCAGTTCCCAGTCGACCTTAGGCTTCATGTAATAACCCTCGAGGAAGGCTCGGCTCGAGAGTTGGATGAGGTTCTTGTAGCCCGTGGCATTCTCGGCCAACGTCGTGAGGTGGTAGTAGGCCTTTCGGCCACCTTCGGCCTCGCCCCCCGAATCGTCCATACGGCCCCGGCGGGTGGGGCGCTCGGTGCGACTGTCGTAGGCCTGATAGAGCTCGGAACCAATAATCGGCTTCACGCCAACGTCTTTGGCCGCCTTGTAGAAATCGAGGACGCCGTACATGTTGCCGTGATCGGTAATGCCAACCGCCGGCTGACCGTCGGCCGCTGCCGCAGCCACCACTTCGCCCACACGCGCGGCTCCGTCGAGCATTGAGAACTCGGTATGCAGATGCAGGTGGGTAAAGGAATCGGGCACCATGGCTCCGGGGCGTTGATGGTCGTAAAGGTCCGCAACTCGGCGAATTACACCGATGTGATGCCCGGCGATCGTAGCGTCACTCCCCCGATCCTGCTCCGGGGATCCCCGAGCCCGCAGAAGGCCGGTCCTAGCCTTTCGTCAACCTTTCAACACCCTTACAACCCGGAGGTCACTATGACTGCTGCATCCGATGATCGTTCCACGATGGACCTCTTACGAGGCTCCAGAATCACCGCCTTCTCGATCGGCTTCATCAGCCTCATCGCAGGCCTCGTCCTACTGTTCCGGCCCGATCGAGAACTCCAGATCATTGCGATCATCATCGGATTCCTCTTCGTCGTCTCCGGCTTCGGCCAGGCCGCCGAGGCAGTCACCACCCATCGCAAGGGGACCTACTGGGGCTTGCTGCTGATCCGTGGCTTGGTGAATTTCGGCTTTGGTCTCGCGCTGATCTTCTGGACAGGCGCAACCGTCACCGTCATCGTTTGGCTTGTCGGACTCGATTTCGTGATTACCGGTCTTCTCGCAATCGTTGTGTCGTTCATGATCGGTAAGGACGAAGGCCGAGGCTCGCTTCTCATCGAGGGTCTCATCACCATCGCCATCGGCATCATCATCATGGTGTGGCCCACCGCGACCACGAACGTGCTCGGCATCGTGATCGGCATCGGCCTCACACTGCTTGGCCTGTTGTTCCTTTTCTCCGGCTACCAGCTCAGCAAGGTCAAGGCCACGCTCGCTTCTGGCCGCTGAGCAGACGCTGATTCGTTAGAGGTACGTACCGGGGCGGTCCTCGGGTTCAGGCATTCCTGAACCTGGGCGACCGGCCCCGGGCGGAAGTTCTCCCCGCATGTTCTCGAGCTGCTGACGAGCAGCCATCTGCTGGGCAAACAACGTGGCCTGGATGCCATGGAAGAGGCCTTCGAGCCAGCCAACGAGCTGCGCTTGGGCAACACGCAATTCGATATCTGTCGGAGTCCCGTCTTCAGCGAAGGGAAACGCAAGACGTTTCAACTCGTCGCGAAGGTCGGGCGAGAGTGCCGAACCAAGTTCGTCGATTGACGTGTCGTAAATCGCACGCAGGCGAACTCTTGATGGCTCGTCGAGTTCGGTCTGTCGAACTTCATCAAGCAACTGCTTGATCATTGAGCCAACGCGCATCACCTTCGCTGGCTCTGACACCATCTCGCGCTGCTCTTCCTCGATTGTGCTTTCGTCAATCGGAAGGACGAGTTCGCCTCGTTCAGCGCCGCCGGTCATTGAATCAGTCATGTCGACAGTCTCGCTGAGGACTCAGCGCGATCCAACCAGTAGCGGCACAAACATCTCGTCAGCGGTGAGTGAGCCGTGACGAGCCCTCAACGGAAACGCTCCACTATCGGCCGGATCAGCGAAGGCCAGAGCCTCTCTGGCTACCAGCGCTACGTCGCCAAGTCGCGATCTTGCGGCGTCGGTGACCTCGGAGCCAAACCAGCCCTCGTCGATCACTTGATCGACGGTGACCACCCATGATCGATCCGAATGTTGAGCAGTTGCATCGTCGAAGAGCGCCCGTGCGTGACCGGGTCGGGCGTGAAGCCAGCGAAAGCGGCCTTCACCCGATTGGAGATCGACATGCGCCAGCACCGATGCGTCCGGAGTGACGACGTCGTCACCGACATCGACCTGTCCGTGGTCCGACGTAACCACAAGCACCGCGCCGGACGGCAACGCGCTCAGTACGTCGGCAACAAGACGATCGACAAACGCAAACTCAGCGTCGTAATGCGCGCCGAGTCCGAACTCGTGCGCAATTTTGTCGATCCCGTCGTAGTACGCGTACACAAATGGTTCGTTGCGATTGACTGCAGCAGCGATTTCGGTCACCAATGTCGATGAAGCACGCCAACCCAAAAGTCGCGTCTTGTCGAGGTGAGCGCGGGTGAAACCGGAGTCGCGAAACTCCGACCGCGTAATCACTGGCGGGCGTTGCCCTTCAAACGCGTCGAGCGTTTGGACCAACTCAGGAACAATGGTTTTGCGCGCATCGCGTCCGTTCGCAGACCAACGCAAAATATTGAGAATGTCGCGACCAATCGCCATCCGGTAACCCATGATCCCGTGTAACCCGGGCGCAACCCCCGTACTGATTGACGTGAGGGCTGTCGCTGTCGTCGATGGCGCAACACTGGTGATTGGTCCCCCCACCATTGCCGAGAGCGTGGGTGCGAGATGTCGACGATCAAGCAACTGGTTCCAGCCAATGCCATCAAGCACCAAGAGCACAACCTGATCGGCATCGGCGGCGACCTCGGGAATCCACGTAGGCCATGGGTTCGATGGATCGAGCAGAGCCGGAACGATGTTCGAGATGCAGGCCCCGTCATAGTCGGGGAGCACAAGTCCGTCGGGCGAAGCAGAAGTTGTTGAAGATCGGGAATCCACGGTGGTCCTCCGGCAATCACGGTAGTGCCGGAGCCACTATGTCCCCGACTCGGCCACTTCCCCCTACGATGCCGGTCGTGAAGGTATCGACCCGAGGCGACTACGCAAGCAGGGCACTGCTGTCCCTGGCTTTGCACTCTGACGAGGGTGGACCCACGTCGGTGCGCGACATCGCCGAGCGCACGGGTCTCCCCCAGCCCTATCTCGAACAGATCCTTCTTGCATTGAAAGGCGCTGGTCTCGTTCACTCAAAGCGCGGCGTTGGCGGCGGTTATGTCTTGGCCCGTACGCCCGAGGAAATCAGCTTGTCCGACATCGTCAGTGCGGTCGATGGCCCAATTGTCGCTGGAGATTTCGGACAGCCCCACACCGATGGTGCTTGCGACCACGAAGGTCAGTGTGTGTTGCTTGCCGTATGGGACGACGTCGGCGAACACATGCGTCGGTACCTCGAGGCCGCAACCTTGGCCGACATCGTTTCAATGGCAAAAGGTCAGGGCAAGTGGCCAAGCGAAGTAGCCACCACTCCTTCGGTTACTCCGCCGTGGGCGTCTGGTTCCTGATTCGCTCCAGCACTGCCGCAAGGTCTTCGGGAAGTTCCGAGACGAACTCGAGTCGCTCGTCGAGACGCACAGGATGATCGAATGCAAGCGCGGCTGAATGCAAGAAGATGCGCGGAGTTTCGATTGCCGGGCGCGCGCCCCTATAACGATCGTCGCCAACAACCGCATGACCGATTGCCGCCATGTGCACGCGAATCTGATGTGTGCGCCCGGTTTCGAGCCGACACTCCACCAACGCGCATTGCACGGGCTCGACAAAGGTTTCAAGAACGGTGTAGCGAGTGCGAGCTTCTCGGCCTTGCGCGCTCACGACCATCTTGGTTGGTTCGCGAGTTGATCGACCGATGGGCGCGTCGATGAGACCACTGCCGGCTTCGGGGATACCCCAGACCATGGTGAGATAGGTGCGTTCGACTTCATGCGCGGCCAACATCGAGCTGAGTTCGACATGCGCCTCTTGTGAGCGCGCCATGAGCATGAGCCCAGAGGTGTCTTTATCAAGACGATGCACAACACCCGGGCGTTCTGGTTCCCCGATGTTGGCGATTTCCGGATAGATCGCAAGCATGGCCTGCACAAGCGTTCCGGTGGCATTGCCTGCACCAGGATGCACAACAAGCCCGGCAGGCTTAGCGATCACAATCACGTCGTCATCGACATACACGATTGGCACATCGATATCGGGTTCGGCAATCAGTGGCTCTGGACCAAGGTCGGGCTCAACATTGACCTCGATGGTGTCGCCATCGGCTACTCGACGAGAACGAGTGGAAACAACGGTGTCGTTACAAACAACGAGGCCCTGTTCAAGCCATTCAGTGACACGAGTTCGGCTCGCACCGGTAATCATTGCAACGACTCGATCGATGCGTTCTCCGGCTAATGATGCGGGGATGACCTCGGTATAGGCCATATCAGTTGCTCTCGATCGTTGAGGATGATGACTCGACAGCAACGTCACTTGCGTCAGGTTCGGGATTCAAAAGTGTGGAGATCACGAGGAGGATGGCGCCACACACGACGCCGATATCGGCGATATTGAAGACCGGCCACCACTGGAGGTCGATGAAATCGATGACGCCACCTTGAAAGAACCCCGAATCGCTGCGAAACGCGCGATCGAGGACATTGCCCAATGCACCGCCAACGATCATGCCGAGGGCAACCGCCCCCAATCGTGTGCGGACTGATCCGCCTTTCCACACCAAGATCCCGACGACAACAAGTGCGAGGAGCCCAATCCAAGCGCCATACCCGGCACCAAGGCTGAACGATGCTCCGTAATTCGTCAGCAACTGAAAGCGCAGCGTCCAGAAAACATCGATGGTGTTGTCCTTGAGTGAGGACACCGCCCACCACTTTGTAAGTTGATCAGCGACAACCCACCCGACCGCAACCGCGCCAAACAGCACCCGGTGTGTGGGCGCTGAAGTGGCAGATGCAGTCGACAATGTCACGGAGTCCAACCTAGGGGCTGTTCTGCCCGAATCGTGGTTGTTCAGCGACGGAAGTTGCCAACCTTGTACTCAACACGCTCGCGACACCACGGAATCGCACGAAGGCGTTCTTTCGGAATGGCGAGACCAGAAATCTCGCAAATGCCGTAGGTACCTTGACCAATTTTGGCCATCGCCCGGTCGATTTCATCGACCTGATCGAGGAACTGTGCCGAAAGTGCAAGGTCACGTTCACGCTCAACCGCAAGCGTGTCGCCTTCGCCCGATTCTTCGTCGAACTGCACATCACCAGGCTCACGCAACTCTGCAAGCGAGTTGGCCTCGGCGGTAAGAGTTTCAGCGTCGTGAACGAGACGACGGCGTTCCTCGAGCAAATGCAATCGCTGAGCATCAAGGAATTTGGCATCGAACGGGTACTTGATCTTCTTGGGTTCCTTCGGAATCGCCGGAAGGCGGTTGGGGCGCGGGGCGACAACCGGGGCGACTTCAGCCTTCTTGACGGGGGCTGCTTTCTTGGCCGGCGCCTTCGGGGCTGGAGTTTTGGCCGCGGCCTTCTTGCCTGGAGCCTTTACTGCCGCCTTCTTGGCCGGAGCCTTCTTGGCCGGAGCCTTCTTGGCCGGAGCCTTCTTCGCTGCGGACTTCTTCGCCGGAGCGGCCTTCTTTGCTG
>CALEHQ010000007.1 GCA_937876315.1 uncultured Actinomycetes bacterium
TGCGCCAATGAACGGGCCGATCCGCCGATCGGAAAGTGTGGACATCGGAGACAACCGTACCCAACCCAAGCACAAACGTTGTATCGCACGCGAAGAGGACCGGCCCAATGGACCGGTCCTCATTCGATTCATGCAGTGAAACTTTGGGTCAGATGTCGTACCCGGTCGGGCTCAGATGTCGTACCCGACTGAGGGTCAGATGTCGTAGTACATCGTGAACTCGTAGGGGTGCGGACGAAGTCGAATTGCGTCGACCTCGTTCTTGCGCTTGTACGCAATCCAGGTTTCGATGAGATCGTCGGTGAAGACGCCACCGGCCTTGAGGAACGCGTTGTCCTGCTCGAGTGCGTCGAGGGCCTGTTCGAGACTCGCCGGAACCTGAGGAACAAGTGCAAGCTCCTCGGGCGGAAGGTCGTAGAGGTCCTTGTCCACCGGTGCAGGTGGCTCGATGCGGTTCTGGATGCCATCGAGGCCAGCCATCAACATCGCAGCGAATCCGAGGTACGGATTGCTCGTTGAATCGGGGCAACGGAACTCAATGCGCTTCGACTTCGGGCTTTGCCCAGCGAGCGGGATGCGAACCGAGGCAGAACGGTTGCGCTGGCTGTAAACGAGGTTCACCGGAGCTTCGTAACCCGGCACCAAACGCTTGAAAGAGTTCGTGGTGGGGTTCGTGAATGCGATGACCGCAGCGGCGTGGTGCAAGATGCCGCCGATGTACCAGCGTGCAATGTCGGAAAGACCGCCGTACCCGGTCTCGCTGTAGAACAGCGGCTCACCGGAATTCCAGAGCGACTGATGCGTGTGCATGCCCGAACCGTTGTCTTGGAAAATCGGCTTCGGCATGAAGGTAAGCGACTTGCCGGCCTGCCATGCAACGTTCTTCAAGACGTACTTAAAGGTCATGAGCTGATCGGCCATCTTCAAAAGGGTGTTGAACTTGATACCGATTTCGCCCTGACCACCGGAGGCAACCTCGTGGTGGTGAAGTTCGGTTTCGATGCCAACGCCATGAAGGGCGAGAGACATGTCACTGCGGAGATCCTGGTAGTGATCCATCGGCGGAACCGGGAAGTACCCCTGCTTGGTGCGGGGCTTGTAGCCGAGGTTCGGGCCCTCGTCGGTGCCGGAGTTCCATTCACCTTCGACGGAGTCGACCATGTAGAACGAACCATTGGGCTGCGTGTCGAAACGAACATCGTCGAACACGAAAAACTCAGCTTCGGGACCAAAGAATGCGGTGTCGGCAATGCCAGTGGTCTTGAGGTAGGCCTCGGCCTTGGTTGCGACATAACGCGGATCACGCGAGTAGCTCTCGTGCGTCACCGGGTCGGCCACGTAGCAGTGGATGACTGCGGTCTTGTGCTTCATGAACGGATCCATATACACGGTGTTGGGATCGGCAATAAGCACCATGTCTGATTCCTGGATCTGCTGGAATCCTCGGACTGAAGAGCCATCGAATCCATGACCCTCGGTGAAATGACTCTCGCCCAAAACACTGGCGGGGATCGTCACGTGCTGCATGATGCCGGGCAGGTCCGAGAAGCGAAAATCGACGAATTCGCAGCCTTCGTCCTTCACCAGCTTCAGTACTTCTTCGGGGGTGCGTTCCTGCACGGTTCCTCCTGTGGGGTGCGATCCGGTCTGATCCGTCACGCTGATCGGTGGGGACACTACCCCCAGCGCCAATGCGGCTCCCGAGGAGTGACAAAGCCATGGTGTCAGACCCTCTTTTCCCAACTGTTGCTCAATTGTGAACGGAACGTGAACTCGGACCAGAAGTCAAAGAACGGCCTTGGGATCAGAGGGCCGGGCGTGGAACACTTAACCCATGGAACGACAGCAGGATTACGTGCTCAGGACCGTCGAAGAGCGTGGGGTTCGCCTCATCCGCTTGTGGTTCACCGACGTGCTGGGCCAGCTCAAGTCCGTGGCTATCTCACCGGCCGAACTCGAGAACGCCTTTGAAGAAGGCCTTCACTTCGACGGTTCAGTGATCGACGGGTTCAGCCGGGTACAGGAATCGGACGTGCTCGCCAAGCCCGACCCCAACACCTTCGAGATTCTCCCGTGGGGAAAGGGCTCGGAAATCTCCGGTCGCATGTTCTGCGACATTCTCAACCACGACGACACCCCGTTCGAGGGTGACCCTCGCCAGGTACTCAAGCGCAACCTCGATAAGGCACACGACCGCGGCTTCTCATTCATGACCGCCCCCGAGATGGAGTTCTTCTACTTCGCCGAGGGCGATCCTTCGAAACCGCTCGTCCCGCTCGACTCCGGTTCCTATTTCGATCTCACCACTGCCGACGTTGCGAGTGACCTTCGCACGCGCACGTTGCTTGTTCTTGAAGCAATGGGCATTCCAGTTGAGTACTCGTTTCACGAAGATGCACCGAGTCAGCACGAAATCGATCTGCGTTACACCGATGCACTCACCATGGCCGACAACATCATGACGTTCCGTCTCATCGTGAAAGAGATCGCGATGGAACAGAGCGTGTTTGCATCGTTCATGCCTAAGCCGCTTTCTGGCGTGCAGGGTTCGGGTATGCACACGCACATGTCGCTGTTTGAAGGTGACGAGAACGCATTCCATGAACCCGGCGATCCTGTTGGGTTGTCAAAGGTTGGGCGCGGGTTCATCGCTGGCTTGTTGCACCATGCACCCGAGATCACCGCTGTCACCAATCAACTTGTGAACTCTTACAAACGTTTGGTGTCTGGTTACGAAGCACCGGTATACATCACGTGGGCACGCAACAATCAGTCTTCTCTTGTTCGGGTTCCGGTTACCAAGCGAGGCAAGCAGTCATCGACTCGCATCGAATACCGGGCACCCGATCCAGCGTGTAACCCTTACCTCGCGTATTCAGTCATGCTCGCCGCTGGCCTCAAGGGAATCGAAGGCGGCTACGAACTGCCTCCCGAAGCGGCAGCGAACGTGTTCGAACTAACTCCCGAGCAGCGCGCTGCCGAAGGCATCCGCCCTCTCCCGCAATCACTTTCGGAATCACTCGATGTCATGGAGAGTTCGGAACTCGTTGCCGAAGCTCTCGGCGAACATATTTTCGAATGGTTCTTGCGTAATAAGCGTGCGGAATGGACCGATTACAAGGCTCAGGTCACGCAGTTCGAACTCGATCGGTACCTTCCGGCTTGGTAGCCACCATGGAACCGATCCTCATCTTCCCCGATCCTCCACCCCCGGAACTCGCGCAATCGCTCGACTTGTCTGGGTATCCGTGGAAGGCCGCCAGCGACGAACTCGCCGCGTCTCGTATCGAACCCGAAAGCGGTTGGGGTGGCGCAATCATCTGCGCGTACCTTGACCCCGAGCGCGCATTTGCCCTCTGCCGAGCATTGCGCAAGCGCGATGTTCCACTTGAACCGCTCTTGCTCTTGGTAAGCGGAACGCAGTTGGGAGACCTCGAACTGCGCGACGACCTCTACGACGATTTCTGTTTGGCGCCGTTCCACCCGCGCGAACTCGAAGCACGCCTTAAGCATTTGTATTGGAACACCGGAGCAGGTGTGCGACCCGAACTTGTTGAGTACGGCGAACTCGTCCTCAACCTTGAGACCTATCAGGCCGCGATCGGTGGCGCGCCACTCGATCTCACCTACATGGAATACGAACTGCTGAAGTTCCTTTCCTCCAACCCAGGCAAAGTATTCACGCGTGAAACTCTGCTTAGCCGTGTGTGGGGCTACGAGTACTACGGCGGCGCACGCACAGTCGATGTTCACATCCGACGTCTGCGCGCCAAGCTCGGCGAACATCACGCCAACCTGATCCAAACCGTTCGTAGCGTTGGCTATCGATTCGGCCAATCGCGCTGGGGCGCTTAAACACATTCCCCCTGCACGTTGCGTTCACAACCCGCCGCAAAACGAAACACCCTGCAAAACGAAACAC
>CALEHQ010000008.1 GCA_937876315.1 uncultured Actinomycetes bacterium
TTCTTCTTGTCGGCGAATACCAACAAGTACGACGTCACCCTTGACCTCGATCGTCCCGAAGGTCGAGCGCTTGCACTAGAGCTGGCTGCAAAGGCCGACATCGTCATCGAGAACTTCACTCCTCGCGTCGTTGAAGCATTCGATCTCGACTGGGACGTCATCAAGAGTGTGAACCCGCGAGCGGTGATGGTGCGTATGCCTGCGTTCGGCCTTGATGGCCCGTGGCGCGACCGCCCCGGCTTTGCTCAAACCATGGAACAGATCACTGGTCTGGCATGGATGACTGGTCACCCCGAAGATCAGCCTCGAATTCAGCGTGGACCGTGTGACCCCAATGGGGGATTGCACGCTGCATTTGGAGCGCTGATCGGTTTGCAGCATCGCGACCGTACCGGTGAGGGTTGTCTCATTGAGGCTCCGATGTTTGAAGCGGCGATCAACGTTGCGGCCGAACCTGTTATCGAATGGACTGCGCATAATCTCCGCGTTGAGCGAGAAGGCAACCGCAGTCCTTATGCCGCACCGCAAAACTTGTACGCATGTGAAGGCTTTGAAAATTGGTTGGCCGTTTCTTGTGCGACTGACGAGCAATGGAAGTCCCTGGCAGCAGTGATCGGTCATCCCGAGCTGGCTGACGATCCATCGCTGGCGACTCTTGCCGACCGGCGACGTGAGCATGATCGACTCGATGTGGTGATTGGGGAGTGGGCTGCGCAGCAAGAGTTGAGCGCAGCGGTCGCAACGCTTGTGGCCGCTGGTGTTCCTGCAGCCGAAACCCGAGACAATCGACGGTCTTCGGGCCATCCGCAAAATGTCTTCCGTGGGTACTGCGAAGACATCGATCATTCAGTCGTCGGAATTCATCCGACCCCGACGCTTCCGTTCCGATATGGGAGCGTTGATCACTGGGTGCGTCGTCCGGCTCCGACGCTCGGGCAGCACAATAAGGAAATTCTTGGCGGGATGCTTGGGCATTCCGATGTAGAACTTGCTGAACTGGAAGAGAAGGGCATCATCGGCGATTGGCCGATGGGCATAGAACGTTAAGTATCCATCGCTGGAAATTGTTTTAGGAGAACTCGACCATGACTGATCTTTTCGATACCTACAAAGTGATCGACGTCGATACGCATCTCACCGAACCGCCAGATACCTGGACGCGTTCGTTTCCTGCGTCGCTTCACGACAAGGTTCCTCACATCGAGAGAATCGATGGTGTGGATCAGTGGATGGTGAGCGGCGAACGAATCGGTGCTCCCGGTTACTACTCAATGGCCGGTTTCGACGGCATCATGCCGATCAGTACGCCGAAGACGTTCGATGACATTCATCCAGCAATGTTCGACGCCAAGGCGCGTTTGGCGTTCCTTGATGAAGAAGGTGTTGACGCGCAGATCCTCTATCCCAACGTGGGTGGATTCGGCAACGGATACTTCCTTCGTCTCGGCGATCGTGAACTCGTTGCTCAGTGCGTGCGTGCCTACAACGATTTCCTCACCGACTGGTGCAGTGCCGACCCTGCTCGTTTGATTCCGATTTCCGCGGTTCCGTTTTGGGATCTCGATCTTGCAATTAGTGAAATCGAACGTTGTCTCGATATGGGCCACAAAGCCATCAACTTCTGCAATCAGCCGCAGGACTACGGCCAGCCACCGTTGGCCAGCAAGCACTGGGATCCGATTTGGAAAACGGTGCAGGACGCTGGCGTGCCGGTGAGTTTCCACGTTGGTGGCGGCTCAATGGGAACGCTGTTGGAAGACACCGCCAACATGGGCTGGATGACGAACTTCGCCAAGGTGTCGTCGATGATCTTCATGGACAACATGCGTTGCATGGCTGATCTCATCTTCGGTGGGATGTGTCATCGGTTCCCGGAACTCAAGTTCGTTTCGGTCGAGTCCGGTGTTGGTTGGCTGCCCGGAGCGCTTGAAACTTTCGATTGGCAGTGGAACAACGGTGGGGTTCGCGATGAACATCCCGAATACGAACTCACTCCAAGCGAATATTTCCGCCGTCAGCTCTACGGTTGCTTCTGGTTTGAACAGCATTCGGCCCTTGCAGCAATCGACGTTCTTCCCGACAACATCATGTTCGAGACCGATTATCCGCACCCCACGTGCATGCACCCTGGTCCGCGCACGGCGGCTACACGTCCACGCGAATATGCGCAAAAACTGCTCGGAGGACTTCCGGAAGATGTCATCCGCAAAGTTCTTTACGAGACCGCAGCCAAGGTGTACGGCATCTGATGGTTGCGTCGGTTGTGCCGCCTGAGTTTGGTTCTGCGTCAATCATTTCTGAAGTGCGCGGCCGAACACTTCATTTGCGTATCGACCGCATCGAACGTCGCAACGCGTTCACTCAGGACATGTATCGGGCGCTCAAGCGTGCAGCGATCTGGGCCGATGGGCAGGCCGAACTCGACTCGGTGTGCCTTACGGGAACCGACAAGTGGTTTGCCGCTGGCGGCGATATGGCCGGCAAGTCAGAAGATCCCGAGGGTCTTGCGAACGAATGGGACGCCACTGACAATTTCCCGTTCCGCCACATTGAACGTTGCCGCAAGATCTGGGTGGCTCGCATAAATGGCCTGTGTCACGCCGGCGGACTCGATCTCGCGTTGCATTGCGATGTGGTGATTGCTTCGGCCGATGCGCGGTTCCGCATCCCTGAACTACTGCGCGGGATTCCTGATCCGTTTATGTCGGCCCGAATCGCCGAAGCCATCGGGATCGCAAAGGCTCGGTACCTCTTCTTTACTGCTGCGGAGATGTCTGCAACCGAAGCCGACCAAATGGGACTCATCGGCAAAGTGGTGCCTCATGATGAACTTGAGGCCCAGACTGAATGGGTTCTTGAGCAGATTTCTCTCACTGGCCCCGAAGCACGCGCCGCAATTAAGCGGGATCTCAACGCCCGTTTGCCAATGTCTGACACCGGTCTCTTTCATCGAACGATGATGGGGCCTGAAATGGTCGAGGGAATGCGGGCATTTGTCGAGAAGCGTCCTGTCGATTGGCCGAGGGGCTGACAGAGAAGCGCAGCCAGGCGCCGGTACTGTTGGGCTTGGCATGAAGAAGCTGATTCAGTTCGGGGCCGCGATTTTCAGCGGGGGCGTCATCGTCGCTGTGGCGATGGCAATTCTCATTCCTTCGGTTGCCCGAGTTGCTTCCGCCGTCGAGGGCGGTGATGGCGCGATCGATGTCTCTCAGTTCCAGGACTACGCGGTTCGTTCTCAGGTGTTTGCTGCCGACGGCTCGTTGATAGCCACACTGCATGCCGCGGAAAATCGTGACCCAGTGCCGTTGTCGGCGATGCCCGACACCATCAAAGATGCTGTGCTCTCCGTCGAAGACGCGCAGTTCTACGAACACATCGGTATCAATCTGCGTGGGCTGTTTCGCGCCCTTGTCGAGAACGTCCAGTCGGGCCAAGTTGAGCAGGGTGGTTCAACGATCACTCAGCAGCTTGTGAAGAAGGCGTTGCTTAGTGATGAGCGCGTTCTTAACCGCAAGACTCAAGAAGCGGCGCTTGCGATTCGGCTCGAAGGTCAGGTGACAAAGGACGAGATCCTCGAGCTGTATCTCAATACTGTCTATTTCGGTAATGGTGCCTATGGCGTTCAGGCTGCCGCTGAAACCTATTGGGGCAAACCTGTTGCCGATCTGACTTTGGCCGACAGCGCGTTGTTGGCCTCGTTGATTTCGAACCCTGTGGGCAATGACCCCATCCGTCATCCTAAGAAGTCAAAGAGTGAGCGCAAGCTTGCTCTCGACCGGATGGTGGACAACGGCGTGATCACGAAGGCGCAGGCCACCGAGTTCGATGCATTGCCGCTTCCCGTTGGTCGTTGTACCGGGGTTGCGGCGGGATTCCGACCCAGCGATTGTGGCGGAATTGCGCAGCCTCCAGCGGAGAGTTACTTCGTTGAAGAGGTACGTCAGCAACTTCTTGCCGATACTCGCCTTGGCGCAACATACGAAGAGCGCTACGCGCAGGTCTTTGGTGGTGGGCTCAAGATCTACACAACGCTCGACCCGATCGCGCAGAATGCTGCCCAAGACGCGCATGACAACACGTTTCCGGCCAACGTTCGCGCCGAAGCCGATTCCAAAGGAATCACAACCGCGATGGTTTCGGTTGAGTCGGCAACGGGAGCCGTGCGCGCTCTGGTTGGTGGCCCTGGATTTGCCGATTACAAGTACGACATCGCCACCCACGAGCCGGGCCGTCAGACCGGTTCAACCTTTAAGACCTTTGTGCTCCTCACTGCGTTGGAACAGGGCGTGTTGCCTGACGACACCGTCGGCGGAGGCGGTTCATGGCCAAACCCCGGCAGTACGCCCAATCCCTATGTCATCAGCGGTGGTGGCGGAACTCTAAATAGTGTGACGGCGTCGTCATCAAATGGTGCGTTCGTTCGTCTTGGTCAAACTGTTGGTCTCGAAAACGTCATGCACATCGCGCAGCGACTCGGCGTGAGTAGTCAGTTCGATCCTCGTGCGAAGTCGATGCCGCTTGGCGTCTTCGATGTGACGCCGCTTGAAATGGCCTCGGCGTATTCGGCGATCCCGAATGGCGGAGTTCGCGAGCCTTCGTATTTCATCGATCGTGTTGAAGACCGCACGGGAACAGTGTTGATTCAGCATCAGGCGAATCCGACTCGCGGCGTCAGTTGGCAGAGCGCCTGTCTCGCCACGCAGATTCTTGCCAACAATGTTCAGAGCGGCACCGGTACGAATGCTCGGTTAAATGGGCAGCCTGCTGCCGGTAAGACCGGAACCACTGAAAGCAACTCAAACACGTGGTTCGTGGGTTTCACCCCACAACTCACAACGGCGGTCTGGATGGGAATTCCTGCCGAAGGCACCAAGCCCATGGGCAATCTTGGTGGTCGCGAGCAGTTTGGTGGTTTGTGGCCCGCAACGATATGGCGCAACTACAACCAGGCCTACATCGACGAGGCGAAGCCGAAGCGGGGCGAGTGGCCGAGGTGTGCTGCCCCCACAAGGGAACCCAAACCAGCGTCGGGCGCGAGTGACCCCTATGGGATCCTCAACGGTGCCGAGTTGACAGTCGAAGAGACCACGACCACGACCACGGCTCCGTCCACGACGTCGACCACACTTCCCAGGCCGACCACTTCAAGCTCATCGACAACAACAACAACGACTCCACCTCCGACGCCTACAACGACCACGACAATGGGCTCGACTCCGCCTCCAGACTGATCGATGCGACAGCAAGGGCACCCACGCGTAAGGCTGTGCCCATGAGTGATCTTGAGCGGCTCCTGGATCTGCAGGCCAATGACACCGCCGCCGACCAATTGCGTCATCGTCGCAAGGTCTTGCCGGAGCGTGAGACGTTGGTTGAACTCGATCGTAAGGAAAGCGCGCTGCGGGCAGAGGTGGCAGAACCACAGGCAGAGCGCGACGGCTTGGCTCGTGATCAGAAGCGACTTGAAGACGAGATCGCAACCGTTGAAGGAAAAGCGGCACACGTCGAAAAGCTGCTGTACGACGGATCGATGACCTCGCCGAAGGAAGCTCAGGGCCTTCAAGCCGATCTCGAATCGCTCAAGCGTCGGCAATCAACGCTTGAAGATGAAGTGATTGAACTTATGGAGCGAATCGAACCGCTCGATGGGCAACTTGCAGCATCGGTTGTAGCGCTTGGCGCGATCGATGCAGAGCGGGAGCAGGTCAAGGCCTCGCTTGCGTCATCTGAGAATGTTGTCGACAGCGAGCTCGCGGAAACGTTGGCGGCACGGCAAGCTCTCGTCGATGCGGTGCCCGCAACGTTGATTACTGAATACGAGCGCATTCGTGGGGGCGAGGGCGGTATTGGTGTCGCCCGACTTCAGGGAGCCACCTGTATGGGCTGCCATATCTCTTTGGCCGCGGCCGAGGTCGACGTCATGAAGCGAATGCCCGCCGGCGAACTCGCATACTGCCCCGATTGCGGGAGATTGCTCGTCCGATGATCCTCTGGTTCGCCGGAGTCAGTTTCGTTTTCGTGTGGTGGGTGTTTCGAAGCCCAGCACTCGATTACCGATTGGTGATGCTTGGAGCAGTGCTACCCGTAGGTGAGTTCTTCCTCGCTGGTCCGCGTGTACTGCATTCGCTGCTTGCTCCCGTTGCGCTTCTGGGCATCTTGATGCTGGCAACACAGAAGCGTCGCCTCGTGCGTCGCCGATGGATCGGTATCCCGATCGGCATGATGATGCACCTTGTCCTTGATGGCATCTGGGCCCGACCCGAAGTGTTCTGGTGGCCATTCTTCGGACTGGATTTCGGAACCGGAGGGCTGCCCGAACTTGGTCATCCGATTGGAGTCACGTTGTTGTTTGAGTTCATCGGTCTTGGATGTCTCGTGTGGGCATGGCGTGCGTTTGATTTTTCGAACCCCCAAATTCGGGAACGATTCTTTCGCACAGGGCAGCTCTCTCGTTCGGTACCCAAACCTCCAACCTGTTAGGTCACGTCATGCTCCATATCGTTCGTCACGGTCGAACCGAACACAATGCGTCAGGTCTGTTGCTTGGCCGAATTGATCCGCCGCTCGACGACCTTGGTCGGGATCAGGCCGCCGCGCTTGCTGCGGCGATCGGTCCGGTCGATCGGTTAATCACGAGTCCGCTGTTGCGAACACGACAAACCGCCGAGGCCTTTGGTATCGAGCCAGTCGTCGACGAACGATGGATCGAACTGGATTATGGCGACTTCGACGGAGTGCCACTTACTTCGGTCGAGCCCGAGATCTGGAAACAGTGGCGCACTGACGCTGATTTCTCTCCTCCCGGCGGAGAATCGCTTCGCCAGCTCGGACAGCGCGTCTCTGAAGCATTGGGCGACTTAGATCGTGCCGACGAAAGTGATCTGACCACGGTCGTGGTTACGCATGTGTCGCCGATCAAGGCGGCAGTGTGCTGGGCACTGGGTGTCGATGATCTTGTGTCGTGGCGTTTATGGGTGGCAACGGCATCGATTACGTCGGTTGCCGTTGGTGGCGGTCTTCGAGCAGTGCACGGGTTCAACGACATCGCGCATCTTCGGGCAGCAGGGTTGGCTGACCGCTAGCGTCAGCGCAGTAAACCCCCTCTGAAAGGACATCCAATGACCATCGTGATCCGAGGAACCCTTCCCGTTCGTGCCGACAAGCGTGACGAAGCAATTGCGGCATTCATTGCGGTGTCCGAGGGTTCAGAATCTGAAGCCGGTTGCCAGGTGTACCGGTTCTCTGAAGATGTTCGTGAGCCCAACACGTTCATCATCACCGAGCACTGGGATGACGAGGCTGCTCTCAGCGGCCATTTCCAGACTCCACATATGGCGGTATTTACTTCGATCGTTGGCGATCTTCTCGCTGGTGCGCCTGACGTTGTGAAGTATCAGGTCAGCAGCTTTGGACCGCTCCACGGCTAGTCGAAATGCGTGGGACCATCGTGAGATGAAATCCACGACGGGCTCGCTCTTCGGGCTATTGGGAGCGCTCGCGTGTGCAGTGCTGTTTGTTGCCAGTTGTGGAAACAGTGATGCAGTCGGCGCAAACGAATCCGCAAGTGCTGTTGCCATCGAGTCGACATCAACGACAACCGCCCTGCCCACGACGACAACTTCGCTGAAGGTCTATGCGGCCACGGCATTCGATCAAACCGACGTGCTGATGACCGAACGAGTGGCATCGGCGGGACTTTCTGGTGGCATGGTACGCATCGGTCGTGCCGATGGATCGGTGATCCATGAAAAATCGATTGGTGCGGTTCGTGGTTCAACGCCGTTGTCGGTGGCTTCATCGACAAAGTGGCTCACAGCAGCGACGTTTATGACGTTCGTTGATCAAGGTGCAATCGGCCTTGATGACAACATTGCAAAATGGCTCCCAGAGTTTTCGAACGACGCTCCACCTGTGACACCTCGACAACTGTATGAGCCATACCTCCGGTGTTCGAGACAACAAGTGTCAGTCCGGCGGAATGTCATTGAGCGCGTGCGTGAAGGCGATTGCATCGTCTGCCCGCCAGTTTCCGGCGGGGTCGAAGTTCTCCTATGGCAACTCTGACTTCCTTGTCATCGGTCGTCTTGTTGAAGTCCTTGGCGGTGCAGACTTCGCAACGATTGTGAACCAACGAATCACTGGTCCACTGCAAATGAACGCGACCACATGGCCGGGAGCGCCGTCGATGGCGAATGGGGCATTCGGCGTGCGAGTGACGATCGACGACTACGGCAAATTCCTGCAGATGATTTTGAATCAGGGGATGGTCAACGGAACGCGAGTGCTAAGCGTGGAAGCTGTTGATGCGCTCATCTCGAATCAGGTTTCTGCCTACGACACCACGAAAGACTTTTCAGTCGGGATAACAAAGATCCCGCGATATGGACTGGGCGGCTGGCCTGATGTGGTCAACGAATTCGGCGGCACTGTTGTCGTGAGCGGAAACGGCGGGATGGGTTTTTACCCGTGGGTCGATTACGCAACGAACACCTGGGGGATCATCGGGGTGCAGGATGCACGTGGCGCACAGGTGGCGGTTCCCGCATCGCAGAAGGTGGCAGTTGAGGCTCGAAACGCTCTGTCGCGTTGAGCCTTTTGGTTAGTTTTTGCGTCCGACGACGAGGAACTGTTTGCCCAGTAACTTCCAAGTAAAGGGTGCCTTCAGATATGCGCGGGCAAGCAGGGGCGATGAAGGGAGGCGTGACCTGAAAGAGAATGGAAGAAACTTCGGAGTTGTCTCGACGACTTCGAATTCAGCCGCATAGAGATGTTCGGCAACAGCAATATGCGTGAGCGGAAGAATATGGTCAGAACAATCGAAGTAGTCCTTCGCGGAGTACTTGAAATTTGGGCCCATGATTACGACAACTCCGCCGGGCCTGAGCACCGAACGGGCACGAGCTAGGAATTGCGCGACTTCATCGGGGGTGGCGAGGTGCTCCAGCAGGTTAGAGATGAAGACGAGATCGAAATAGTTGTCAGGAATGTCGGCATCGAAGAACGATGCGATGCGCACCGTGACATCAGGAACCGAGGAGAGGCCGTGATCGACTAGATCGACGGCCCATCGATCCGCAGCGGGAACGTTGGCAATGAACTCCCCAAGTCCGCCCGCCGTGTCGAGTACTCGATCTGGACTTCCAAAACGACGGTGGAGGAACACGGCGATTTCGGTCCAGACACCACTGCGAGCGCTGTCTTGGATGTCCTCGAAGCGGTAGTCATAGACACGACCAAGGTTGAGACCGTTTGTTGGATCCATTGGATCAGATGATAGTTGCCCGAGGGGGTGAGCCGGGGCCGCTATCCGTTTTCTTCACATTTAGTCTGATCAGTGCGGGAAAGCGGTGCGATAGGCATGTCGAAAGCGTCGACTTTGAGTTTTCATCATCGGGGTGCAGGATGCGCGTGGCGCACAGGTGGCAGTTCCTGCATTGCAGAAGGTGGCAGTTGAGGCTCGAAACGCTCTGTCCCGGTAATTGGGTTCTGAATTTCGGTGTCCTTCGCCTATGTCGAATCGCAATCTCTTTGCCCGCTCCGCTTTGGCCATCGCCATCGTCATCGCTGTGACCGGATCACTTGTCACATTGAGCCCTGTGCCAGCTGGAGCCCACGCGATCATTGATCTTGAGAGTTCAGACGCGATCGTGGGCCGTACCAGCGCCATGACTCTCGAGATTCAACACGGGTGCATCAGTGGTGGCGGCGGGACCATGAAGGTTGTTGCTCAGTTCACCGCCCCATTCGGTGAGGTCACTCCCGGATCCTTGCCCGGGTGGACTTCGGCGGTCACGACTGGCATAACGACCACGACCGGCACGACGACCACGACTGCGGAAGGTCAAACGGTGACCTGGACCACGACTGGCGCTGCGCAACCTTTCTCGACCGCACTGATGATTCCTCTGACGGTGCGCTGGCCGTATCGGGCGGGTGCGTACGGCATTGTGGTTTCCCAAACGTGCAGTAGCCCCGCCGATGAGACCGTCTGGAGCACACCCGCTCAGCCCGCCACCGCCGGCGTACCTTCACCACCTTTGACCCCATTGGCAACGGTGTGCGTTCTGCCTGAGCGTTTGACGAAGTCATCGGCATGGCCGAAGCGGACGACTCAGACGATCGAACGGCTCTGCTCGACTGTGCGCTAATCGCTTAGGTAAGAGCCCGAAAACATTTCCGATTTCTCCGCGAGGGTGAGTGCCGGGGTTGTGTCGGGGCGGAGCGTGCTGAATGCTGGCACTCCCGCTCGCGTCCGGCTCGTTGTTGGTGGGATGGATCTGCGAGACTTCTGTCGTGAATCGTTGGGACTCAGTGCACGCCGATGCGCTCGCTGATGGCAAAGAGTGGTACTTCGATCCCGACACGAGACTGTTGGTGTTGACAGAGATCTCCCTTCTGGCGAGAGGTCACTGCTGCAGCTCTGGATGTCGCCATTGCCCGTACCCGCTCACAGCTACCGAATCGGACGGGCCCGAACCGTCCGGCGAAGTTCGGCACTAGTTCCGCGAACTGTTCCTGGCTGCGAACAGATCGCGGACAAGGGCCCTCTTGGGCGGAGATCGTCTACCGACTTTGGGTGCGATGGTGAGTCGGTCTGTAAGCGGGGTTTTGTCCAGCGCCTCCCG
>CALEHQ010000009.1 GCA_937876315.1 uncultured Actinomycetes bacterium
CATCACTCGCGCGAAATCAGATGACGGATCGATCGACAACGTCACTGCGATGAGGAACACCATGACGAGTGGTTTGAGGAGGTATTCCGCCACGCGGTAATTGTTCGCAACTGCGAGCCAGTCACCGACAGCCACGACAGCAGTCAACGAAAGAAGAAGAAATGCGAGTGCGGTCATCGTTGTCTCACGGCGCATCGAGCCGTGGGAGAACCAGGGCCATGCTGTCGGGGCACACTGAACGACCAACGAGCCATTCGCGGACGCTTTCCATCGGAACCCATAGCGCCTCGGTAATTTCGTTGTCCGCGAATTCGAAAGGACCCTCGGTACGTGCCTGATAAATCCGGGCGACTTCGCGAACCTCATCATCCTCAAACGAACCTTCACCGAGATACGCGAGTTCGGCAGAGATGCCGAGTTCTTCGGCGAGTTCCCGAGCCGCCGCTAACTCCCATGCTTCACCAGCAGCGACAACGCCACTCACCGCAATATCCCAAGCATCAGGCCAGAGGTCTTTCCACGATGCCCGCTGATGAATGAGCAACTCATCAGCATCGTTGCGAACAACCACGAAGACAGACCTATGGAGAAGATTGTTTGAGCGCATTTCGGCACGAGTCACTGTCCCGACAACTGTGCCCATCTCATCGAGTTGATCGATGAGTTCTTCGCTAACAGCGCCGTCACTCATCAGAGGGTTGCCGCTCGTTCACAGGCTTCTGAGAACGATGCGCCTTCTTCAAAGAGTGCTCGAAGTTGGACGACGTGGCGGGGGCGATTCATTCCAAGAACGCCGGTGAGGCGATCACCATCGCCGTAAAGCGCGACGAAGCGAAATTCATCGGTGCTTCCGTGGACGACGACACACGTATCTGTCGGCATCGGACGACCAGCTAGCTGAATTTTGCGGTCGTATTGATCGCTCCAGAACCACGGGATCGGATCGAAAACAACGGGAGTTTCACCACTTGCCTCTGCCAGCAACCGTCGGGCTGCGGCTTCACCACCGGCAATAGCAGTTTCCCAATGCTCGACGCGAAGCATGCGCCCAAACCGAGCGCTCGGGTATCGAGCAATGTCTCCCGCAGCGACAACGCCGGGAGCAGCAAGAAGTGTGTTGTCACAAACAACGCCATCGTCGAGCGTGAAGCCCGAACCTTCAAGCCAGTCGACGTTGAGGGTGACGCCGATGCCGACGACAACGATCTCGGCTGCAACCGTTGTTCCATCAGTCAGTGCAACTCCGACCACCTTCTCGACGCCATCGACAGTTTCGGTTTCAAGTTGCAGAACGCCAGTGCCGAGTCGAAGGTCCACTCCGTTTTCGATATGCACCTGTGCACAGACGCGCCCCATCTCGGCGCCAAGAATACGCTCAAGCGGTAACGGCATGGCCTCGACAAGAGTGACCTCGATGCCTCGCTTACGACAGCTCGACGCGACTTCAGCACCGATAAACCCAGCGCCAATCACAACGACTCGTGAAGGTCCAGCTTCGAGTTCCGCTCGCAACGCAAGGCTGTCGGCCAACGTGCGCACAACATGAACCCCTGCGATACCGGCGGAGTCCGGCAATCGGCGAGCAGATGCTCCGCTCGCGATCACCAATGAATCGAACGCCGTGTTCGCAACTGTGCCATCGGCGCCTTCAAGCGTGATCTGACGTGCGCCTAGGTCGACGGCTTTGGCCCGCACCCCCAGACGGAACTCGAGGTCGAGATCCTCCTTGCCTGCCGGCAGGAGAATCTTTTCGGGCTCCCACTCGCCAGTAAGCATCTGCTTCGACAACGGTGGTCGGTCGTAGGGTCGCTCGGAATCCGCGTCGACGACGATGATCGAGCCAGTGTGCCCCTGGAGCCGAAGGGTTCGAGCCGCGTTGATGCCCGCAAGAGACGCGCCGACGATGACAGTGGTGGAGTTCATGGAGTAGATCGTGCACTGAGCGGCGAAAACCGCCGTTCGGTGTTCAGTCCTCGGCGATGGAGATCGCCTGCTTGGGGCAACGCTGCACCGACTCTTCCATCTTGGCGCGCATGGATTCCGGCGGGTTCTCGTCGAGGACGTACAGGAAGTCGTCGTCGCGAACCTCGAAGATCTCTGGGGCGATGCCCATACAGACGGCGTTGCTTTCACACAGATCGAAATCGACCACGATTCGCATGACGGTCCCCTTCTTAGAGCTATGACAATAAATGGATCGGGGGCAAGCGCCTCCGCACTGCCATCTTGCCCCATCTGCCACCGTCAGGGTGACGAGAGCCCTGACAACGTGACAGATTGGTGGGCATGACTGAAATTGCTCCCCTTAAAGGAGTCCGCATCATCGAGGCTTCGATGCTCGGACCCGCCGCTGTCACTACCAATCTCGCCGAACTCGGCGCCGACGTCATCAAGGTCGAAGCCCCTGGGGGCGATTATGGCCGTCAGATGACCTGGCCCATCGTCGAAGACACGTCGTTGCTCTTTCTCCACTGCAATCGAGGGAAGCGTTCCATCGTGCTCGACCTCCGGACCGAAGAAGGCGTCCAAGCCTTCAAGGAACTCGCCGCCGATGCCGACGTTGTCGTCGAAGCCATGCGGCCAGGCGCGCTCGCTCGTCGCGGCCTTGGCTACGAGGACCTGAAGGCCATCAACCCCAAGATCGTGTTCATGACAATTAGTGGCTACGGAATGACCGGGCCCTACCGCGATCTGCCGAGTCATGGAATTGCCTACGACACGTGGGCTGGCATCATCGAACCGGCCTACGACGAAGAGGGCTACTGCTACATACCGCCGCATATCTCGATTGGCATCAACGCTGGGCCGATGTTCGGTGCCTTAGGCATCCTCGCGGGAATCATCAAGGCCCGCGCCACCGGCGAAGGTTGCTACATGGAAATTGCGCAGTCTGACGCCGCAGCTGCGTTCGACTGGTACCGCAGCGAGTCGTTCAAGGCCTACGAACGACCACAGTCGGAAGTCACAGGAAACAAGGCCGATAACTACGAACGACGCGCGCCAGGCACCGCTGGCATGAAAGAAGGCGTCCGCTATCAGATGTACGAAACCTCTGATGGGCACATTCTCTTCATGGCGTCGGAACAAGAGTTCTGGAAGAACTTCTGCAAGGGCGTTGGACGCGACGACCTCTTCGAGAAGTTCCCGGGGTCAAAATACGCCGACCATGCTCGCAACAACCGCGAACTCCTCGCCGAACTCACAACGATCTTCAAGACGAAGAGTTCGAAAGAATGGATGGACTTCGGCGGCGAATGGAATACCCCGCTCGCTCCGGTCAACACTCCGTCCAACATGCAGGACGATCCACAGTTCCAGGACCGTATGCCTTGGATTCCCAAAGAAATCCTTGGCGCCGACATGTTGCCGAACCCGGTAAAGATCATCGGCGGCGAACTTCCGATTCCTCGCAAGGCTCCCGATTGCGGTCAGCACAGCGATGAAATCCTCAGCGAGGTTCTCGGCTACGACGCAGCTCGAATCGCCGAACTGCACGAAAAGGGCGTCCTCGGCTGAGTCCGCCTGACGAACTTCTCCCGCCAACAACGGACGTGGCGGCGGGAACAACGCCGACGCGCCACGTCTCGCGTCTGCGAATCCTTGGACGCGTTGTTTTTCTTGCTGTCATGGCATTCGCGTTCTACGGGCTGGCACCAAGACTGCTCGATATGTGGGACCAAATCCCACAACTTCGAACGGTCAGCATTTATTGGTTCGTTGCCATTCTCATTTGTGAGGTTGGTTCCTACGCGTGCGCCTGGGATCTCACTCGCATTGCGCTTCCGCGCGTGTCGTGGTTCGTCGCGGCCACAGCGCAACTCACGTCGAATGCAGTCGCCAAAGTTGTACCGGGAGGCGCAGCCATAGGGGCAGCAACGGGGTTCAGGATGCTGTCGGTCTCTGGGATCGATAAAGGTTCCGCTGGCGCCGCACTTACTGCGACGTCAATCATTTCCAACGGAGTCCTGCTCTGCCTCCCGATGGTTGCCCTTTTCCTTTCGATCCTGGGAGCTCCAATCCCAGGCGGGATGATCCATGTCGCGTGGGGCGGTGCAGTGCTTGCCGTCGTCCTCTTCGGCTTTACCTTCTCGCTCGTTCGTTTTGATCGACCAATTCACTGGTTCGCCAGGACCATTACGACTGTTGCCGGATGGGTCAATAAGCGTCGTGGTCGATCCGGCGGACCGACCGTGGAAGGAATTGTCCGCCAGCGCGACCAGATGGTGAGCAGCCTCGGCGCTCGATGGCGCGCTGCACTCTTCGCCGCTGTTGGTAATTGGCTGCTCGATTACTTCGCGTTGGTCTGCGCTCTCAAAGCCTGTGGCGTGGACCCTCGTCTGAGTTTGGTTTTGCTTGCCTATGCCGTTGCTGCCGTGCTCGGCATGATCCCAATCACTCCTGGCGGCGTGGGATTTGTCGAGGCCGGCCTCACTGCCATGCTCGTGCTCGCTGGCGTTCCTAGCGAGAAGGCACTCCTCGCCGTCCTTGCCTACCGGATCGCCTCCTACTGGTTGCCGCTGCCGGCCGGCCTTGGAGCCCATTTCGTTTTTCGCCACCGATATGGCAAGAAATCGGCCCAGCCAGAGACCGACGCCGCCCCCTCTTCCTGACCCGATCCAACCGGCCCGGGAGAAGTTGCTCACACATCGGCGTTTCCTGCCGACAAGACAGGAAAGACCACACGGTGCATCGACATCACCTGTCAGGCACCGAGAGCACAAGGAGCCTCCAATGGCTATCGCAACCTTCTCCAACTCGCCCACCACGGCGGTGCCAGTTTCCACCGTTGCCCAACAACCTGAATTCGATCTCTCACGCTTGCAAAGGCGCGCCGATTCCTTGCGTCGACTCGCCCGTTCTGTCGACCCGATCCTGGCCACGTCCTACCGGCGCCGAGCATGTGAACTTGAACTTGAACTCTGGATCCACATCGTTCGGAGTGGACTGCCACCACAAGATTCCCCTCTCGCGGCGTAGGAACGATCAACGCGAGTCGTTCCATGTCCTAGATTCGCTCCGTTCAACTTCTTCAAGGAGCGACGGACCCCATGGGATTCCCCACCGACATCAACATCATCGAGACCTTTGTTGGCATGCCAAGCCGCAATCGCAAAGAGGTCTATAAGTTCCTCGCACCCCATCTGCGCGATCAGGAGTCAAAGGACTTCCGCTTTCCCGCGCAGTACATGTTCAAGGACGTCCCGCCCGACACTGAAGAGGGCGTCGATCCAGTTGCTCTCCTCATCGACAACTTCGAACGCCACAACATCGAAAAAGCGATGCTCGGCTACAACCCGAACAACCCCGATTGTCTTCGCGCCCTCACCGAGCATCCTGATCGGTTCTTCACCTGCTTCGAATTCGATCCCACCGACGTCATGCCTGGTATCGAGAAAATCCGTGAAGTTCATGCAAGCGGCGTGAACCTCCGAGCCATCAGCACATTCCCTGCCGGCTACCGCACACCGTTGAACGACAAGAAGATGTATCCGTTCTACGCGCTCGCTGTGGAACTTGACCTTCCCATCTTCTGCTGTGTCGGTATTCCCGGCCCCCGGGTTCCGTTCGCGCCACAGCATGTCGAACTCATCGATGAAGTCATGTACGACTTCCCCGATCTCACGTTTGTCATGCGCCACGGTGCCGAGCCCTGGACCGAACTCGCCATGAAGCTCATGCTCAAGTGGCCGAACCTCTACTACTCGACCTCCGCGTTCGCGCCGAAGCACTATCCGAAGGCCATCGTCGACTACGCCAATAGTCGCGGCGCTGACAAGGTCATGTACGCCGGCTACTTCCCAGCAGGCCTCAGCTACGACCGCATCTTTGAGGAACTCCCGAAGGTTCCGTTCAAAGACGAGGTCTGGCCAAAGTTCCTCCGCGAGAACGCGAAGAAAGTCCTGAAGCTCTAACTCGAATCAGCCGCTCTTTTTTGGGGCGAGGTAGTACCGTTTCTGCGCATTACACAGGACGAGGACACCACCGGATACACAACCGCAAATGGGTCAGCGCCACAGCGAGGTGCTGACCCGAGACCATCACGCTTGGTGATGATCAGCACCTACCTCATCGGAGGAATCGGACTGGCGATCGGTTTCGGCAAAGTCCACCAGACTCCAGCGGAACTGAGTTTGACGTGCCTGCTCAGTGTTGGTGCTGTAGGTGTGCTCTCGTTCGTACGCCACAGCCTCATGCATCGGTCTGACGCCACCCGGATGGGCTGGGACTATGGCATCCGCAACAACTTCCAAATTGAAGTTGGCATCGCGAATCTCGCTTGGGGAATCGTGGCAATTCTCGCTGTCATCCTCGGTTGGGGACTCGCGGTTGAGTCCGCCCTCATGCTGACGCTTGGGATCTACATAACGAGTGTCGCAGTGATGAAGGCGTTTCTCTCTGGTGGCCAGAGTCGGCGACTTGGTCCGATTCTTGGAGCGTCAGTCTTTGGACTCGCCCTTCTCTATATGGGCATCCTCGGAATGGCAGCAGCAACCTGACGTCCAGACTCTGGAGGCTAAGCCTTCAGAATGTCCTTCCAGGGAAGGTCTTTGTCAGGCGAGACGTCACGCGGAAGGCCCAGAGCGCGTTCAGCGATCATGTTGCGATGCACCTCGGTTGTACCTCCACCGATTCGTGAACCGAACTGACCCATGTGAACCGACTGCCAGAAACCGTTTTGCGGTGCGTCGGCTTTATCAAGCATTCCGTCAGCACCTTCGAGTTCAAGTGCGAGGTCGTATCGTTTTTCGGCAGCCTGCACCATGAAGTTCTTCATGACCGATGGATCGGGAGGATTTCCACGACCATTAAGGATGAACGACTGCATACGCAGTCCAAGAAGTTGCAGCATGCGCTCTCGCGCATAGGCATCGGCCAAACGCAAACGAATCTCAGGATCCTCAGTCCGCCCGTACTTGCGAGCGAGACCAAGCACACCTTCGAAACCATTTGAACCGCCAGCCCCAGAACCAATCATTCCGGCTTCGCTGCTCAATACCGTTCGGGTAACGGCCCATCCTTCGTTGATCTCACCAACAACGTTCTCGACGGGAATCATGACGTCGTTGAAGAAAACCTCGTTGAAGTGCGCCTGACCAGTTGACTGCACGAGCGGACGAACTTCAATGCCCGGCGTTGCCATGTCGACGAGAAAGAACGTAACGCCCTTGTGCTTCGGCGCATCGGGATCGGTGCGAGTCACGAGGATGCCCCAATCAGCGAATTGCGCTTGGGTGTTCCACACCTTCTGGCCATTGACAATGAACGAATCTCCGTCGCGCACTGCCCGGGTTGAGAGCGCTGCGAGATCGGAGCCAGCGCCTGGTTCAGAGAACAACTGACACCAGTTCACTGAACCATCAAGAAGGCCCGGAAGAAATCGCTGCTGCTGTTCGGGAGTTCCATGGCGCATGATCGGCGGACCGACCAGCGACTGCACCGCACCGATGAATCCGGCAGTGACGTCGTACTTCGATGCTTCTTGACCGAAGATCACCGATACCGCAGCACTGTCGCCGCGACCACCAAATGACTTTGGCCAGGTGATGCCAGCCCATCCGTTCTCCGACAGCACCTTCTGCCATGCGCGACACCGTTCCATGTAGGCACGGGCGGCTTCTTCGGAATCGTCGACTGGTCCTCGGGACCAATCGGCTTCTGTGCCGGTCTTGAGAGTGGCGTTTGCATCGAGGAACGCCCGGATTTCGGCCCGGAGTTCTGCTTCTTCTGGAGATTCGTCGAAGTTCACGAAATCTGACTCTAGATGCGGTCGACAACCCCGTTGAACGAGGACCGACGGCGGCGGGCCATAGTCTCAGTTCAATGCGATCTCACCCCAGAACCCCAAGCGATCGCGCTTTCCGGCGGTCCAGCTCCGGCCGCCGTCGACATGCTCTCGTTCTTGCGATTGGCGTCTTTGCGCTCCTTGCTAGCTGTTCGGGTGGATCCTCGGCAGGTTCCGATGAGTCCGCCACAACCACAACCATCGCTCCCCCTGAAGCCACCGCCACCTACGTCGATCCTGCCGCCCCGATCACAACCACAGTCGGCAAAGAGTTTGCGATCATGCTGCCGGCCGATCCAGGTTCAGGGTGGCGATGGGTGCTCGCTCCAATCGACAACTCCCGCCTTATCGCTCTCGGCTCCCATTTCAGCGATGACCCAGACCTGTTACTCAAGGCCGAGAGCGCAATGACAACCACGACGACCGGAGTGCGGGCGGGAAATCTCACGACGAGTTCAACATCGGCAACAACAGTTCCTGCAGTCCTTCCGCTCGTCCAGATCATTTCCTTTGCAGGTCGCGCTCCTGGCCCCGCAACAATCTCGCTGAGCTACAACCAAATAGCGGGAGCACCACAAGCTGAAAACAAGGTCGTGACCTTCACCGTGCAGATCGTTCCTGCGTCGCCAACAACAACGACAACATCAACGACAACATCAACGACAACAACAAACTGACCGAATCACCAGCCCTCGTTACTCCCCTGTGTCCTGCGACTTCCGTTCCGATTCAAGTTGCTCTTGATCACCGCCGAGAACGAATCCAGGAGCCACACCCTCGTCATAATCGAGCGGACGCATCGCAAGATCAATCGCCATCCAGAGGGTTCGTGAATACGGGAAAAAAAGGAACGGCACAACGAGTGCTGATGCGGCCGTTGCTCCACCAATGATCCACATCGGCGGATCAGGCCATGTCACTGCAACGCTAACGATCAGGATCAGAACGACCACCAATTGCACAAGGCAGATATTCAAAAACCACGACCCGAGCCAGTGCCCCGGGAGGCGACCGAAAACCAAACCGCATTGCGGGCACTCCGGAACCATCTGAACCCAGTTGTGAAACAACCCTCGCTGACCACAGATAGGGCACTGGAGTCGAGCGGCTCGACGCAGAAGGGTTTCGGCAGGCACGGTCACCTGACCATTGTGCTGCGATTCGATCGCTAACACCTGACCGAGGGCGGTACCCTCGAATTCGTGAGCGAGCGAGACGCCATCGAGGAACTTTCAGATCTCTTTGTGTTTCTGGCCGATCATGATTTCGCTGGCTACAGCCCCACCTACGAACGGCTCGCTCGTGCCATCGCCGCAGACACGCAGCTTTTGGAATTTGTCGCGACATCGGCGAGCCCCAATACCCGCCGCGGTCGCATTCCTGTCCTTTTCTTCGCAGCGACCCACGATCGCATCCTTGCCAACCCCGAGTCAGAAATCGCACGTGTCTATCGAGGCGAATCCGATTCCGATCCCCTGAAACCTTTTCTTGAACTTGTCGAATTAGAACGTGAATCGATCGTGCACAACATGCGCACCCGGTCGGTACAAACAAACGAGGTTGGGCGAAGCGCAGGAATCGCTCTTGGGATGAGTGCACTCACCCTCAACGATCGCGATATCGCCTTGGTCGAAATTGGCCCGAGTGCCGGGCTCAACCTCTTCGTTGATCAGTGGCATGCCAACTATCTCCTCAATGAAACCGTTGTTCGGGAGTTGGGCCCGACCGACTCGCCGATTCAACTGACCTGTGAACTTCGCGGTGATCTCATTCCCCCTGAATCCCGCATTGGTCGCATCTCTCATCGAACCGGTGTTGATCCTGCGCCGATTGATGCATCGAATGCGACCGAATCACGCTGGTTGCAGGCGTGCGTTTGGCCTGGGATCCCCGAACGACCAGAGCGACTTGCCACTGCGCTGGCCGTCGTTTCCAAAAATCCGCCTCCTCTTGTTCAAGGCGATGCGGTGGTCGACCTCATTCCGCTGGTTGAAACGATTTCCCCCGAGTGTGTGCCCGTGGTCTTGTCCACCTGGGCACTTGCGTACGTTTCCGCCGACGGTAGAGAAACCATTCAGACATCGATCGACGCGCTCGGCGCAAAACGCGATCTCGCGTTGTTGACTCTTGAGGAACCCCGATTCACACCTTGGATCGAAACACCCGATGAACTTGTAAACGCCTATTACGAGGTAGGAGACGGAACGCCGACAGTGCTCGGCCTCCGACAATGGGTCAATGGCAAATGTTCAAGCCGCGTTCTTGCGCTGTGCCACCCGCATGTTCGCTGGATGCAATGGCTAGAAGAGGAGGCCGATCATGGCTGACTGGGTACTGAAACGAACCGCCGCTCGAGTCGTCGTCCTTGACCAACACGGTCATGTGCTTCTGCTTGAAGCTCGCGATCCTGCCGATGCATCGAAGGGCCAATGGTGGGAGATCCCCGGTGGCGGAATCGAAAAGGGCGAAACAAGTGCCGAAGCGGCGCTACGTGAACTCTATGAAGAAACCGGCATTGTCGAAGCCGAAATCGGCCCGTGCGTGTGGACCCAACATTCGAAATTCACGTTTGCCGGGTGGAAATTCGACCAGCACGAGCATGTCCATGTCGCATGGACCGACCGAATCGATCTTTCGACCCGCAAGCCCGGAGGACTCGAGGCATTCGAAGCAATGGCCTTCGGTGGTCATCACTGGTGGGGTTTAGACGAACTCTTGGAATCCGATGTTCAAGTACTGCCCCGCCGTTTACGCGAGTTCCTCCCCGCCGTTGTTTCTGGAAACCTCCCTGCCGAACCGCTCGACATCACCCATATCGATCCAGATATGTGGTTCTGAACATGTCACCAAACAAACGGACCTTCCTGCGCGGCTGCATGAAGCGCTGCCCTGTTTGTGGGCAGGGCCATCTCTTTCGCCGCTGGTTCACGATGCTTGAGCGCTGCCCCAAATGTGATCTGAAGTTTGAACGAATCGAAGGTCACTGGACCGGCGACCTCGGCATCAACACAATCGTGAGTTTCGGGGCACTTCTCATCGTGCTTATGGTCGGGTTTCTTGCCTTTTGGCCGACACCGCCCATTGTTGTGATCATCATCGCTGCAGTTGTCGCTGCGGGACTACTTCCACTCGCGTTCTTTCCCTTTTCGAAAACCATCTGGCTTGCGCTTGATCTCATGATGAGGCCGCTTGATCCAGGCGAAGTCCGCCCCGGCTTCGGCCCCCAACCGGACAGCATCTAGCCTGCGGGCGATGTCGACTGAACCATCAACCACCGACTCCGCACCCATCGGAGACACGAAGGTCGATGTTCTCGTGGTCGGAGCAGGGCCATCAGGTTGTGCTGCTGCACTAACACTCTCCCGTGCAGGTCGCACCGTTGTTGTCATCGACAAAGCAACATTTCCACGAGACAAGATTTGCGGAGACGGCCTCACCACTTCTGCGCTTCGTGAGCTCGACGCGCTCGGTCTCGACCCAAAGACTGTGCCCTCGTGGGTCAGCGTTGACGATGTCGTCGTCCGATCGCCCAGCGGTCGCGAAGTTGTCTTCCCTCTACCGCGCGATGGTGGCACATACGCCGCAGCGAGCCGCCGACAAGACCTTGATCTCGCGCTCGTCCAACTTGCTCGATCTGAAGGCATTGAAATCCGCGAAAACGTCGCTCTTTCCTCGATGACCCAAAGCGATTCCTCAGCAACAGTTCTTACTGATGCTGGCGACACCGTTACGGCCTCGTATGTCATTGCCGCCGACGGGATGTGGTCGCCAACGCGCAAGGCACTCGGCATTGCGCAACCGGGCTATCGCGGCGAATGGCACGCGTTTCGTCAGTACTTCAAAAACGTTTCACCGCGCGCTTCGAGCGAACTCATCGTTTGGTTCGAACCTGATCTTCTACCCGGCTACGCGTGGTCGTTCCCCCTTGCCGACGGAACCGCGAATATCGGCTTTGGCATTCTGCGCGACGACAGTTCGTACAAAGTCAGCGATATGGGGCCACTTTGGCGCGAACTTCTTGCCCGACCCCATGTGCGTGAGTTCCTCGGTCCTGATGCCGAACCGGAAAGTCCCCACCGGGCATGGCCCATCCCCGCACGAGTCGATCGCATCGCCCTTTCTTGTGAGCGCACCCTCTTTGTTGGCGACGCGGCGGCGGCAACCGATCCAATGACAGGTGAAGGAATCGGCCAAGCCCTCCTCACCGGACGATGGGCCGCCGAAGCAATCATCTCCAATCCCACAAACGTGACTGCGTGCGCTTCGGCCTACGAACATTCGGTTGAGACTGAGCTCTCCGTTGACCATCGCTTCGCTGAACGCCTCATGACCATCCTCCGGCGGCCGCTCGGTGCCCGAGGCGCCGTTCGCATCGCCGGGATGAACGGTTGGACACGTCGCAATTTTGGCCGATGGCTGTTTGAGGATTACCCACGCGGTCTTTTGCTGACACCTCGACGCTGGCATAGGGGCATGCTCACCGGCCCGGGGGCGTACCGTGGCAGTCATGCAAACTCGGCTGACTGACCTTCTCGAAATCGAACACCCCGTGATGCTCGCGGGCATGGGGGGCGTGAGCTATCACGAACTTGTTGCCGCTGTGAGCGAGGCAGGTGGCTTCGGGTGCATGGGGGCGTCGACGATGAATCTCGACCGCATGGTCGAACAGATGCACCTTATTCGCGCCGCAACAGACAAACCTTTCGGCGTTGATCTTCTAACCGCAGCGCCGGGCGATATGCCGGCACAGGTGCAAGCCATCATCGACAATGGCGGCCGCGTGTTTGTTGCCGGACTCGGCGTTCCGCGTGACGTCGTCAACCTCTGCCATGACAACAACGTTCTCGTCGCGAGCATGTGCGGAAAGGTTCGACACGCAGTCGCCGCAGTTGCTGCCGGCTGCGACCTCGTCATCGCCCAGGGAACCGAAGCTGGCGGGCATACAGGCACGGTCGCCACGATGGCGCTTGTTCCCCAGATCGTCGACATTGTCGAGGACAAGGTTCCAGTTGTCGCTGCTGGCGGATTGTTCGATGGTCGTGGTCTCGCAGCTGCGCTCAGCCTTGGCGCTGAGGGCGTTTGGATGGGAACGCGTTTCATTGCCACACCTGAAGCATGGGGAACTCCCGGGTACAAAGAGAAGCTCCTTTCGATGGCCGAGGACGACACGGTCGTATCAAAGGGTTTCACTGGAAAGACCTGCCGCGTCGCTCGTAACGACTACACGCAGTATTGGGAAGAACACGCGAGCGACATCGAGCCCTTCCCCGCTCAGTTCATTCGTTCCATCAACGATGGCGCGAATCATCTTGGCGCAGGGCCCAACACAGAGGTCGACCCTTCACGCGAGTTCTGGCCAGCCGGTCAGGGCGTTGGCGCAATCAACGAACTCGTTCCCGCAGGCGATCTCGTTCGATCGATTGTGGCCGAAGCTGAAGCGGTCATCGACCGCATCGGCGCACTGCGCTGAAACTCACGACACCCAGGTCTTGAGCTTTTCAATTGTTGCTGTTGGGTTTCCACCAACAGGGATGATGTTCAGCACGTTCACGCCAGAAGCGGCGTAGGCCTCGATGCGCTCGCGCACGAATCCTTCAGGACCACAAAGGTTTGTGAGTTTCAAGAACTCTGACGGAACGAGTGCAGCCGCTTCATCCTTTTTGCCCTCAAGATAGAGATCCTGGATCTTGGTGGCTTCTTCTTCGTATCCGTAACGACACATGAGATCGTTGTAGAAGTTGCGACCCTTGGCTCCCATGCCGCCTACATAGAGCGCAACCATCGGGCGCGCCATTTCGGCTACCTCGGACATGTCGTCACCGATCGCGACAAGGCCGCCAGCACAAATCTCGAGAGGTCCAAGATTTGGATCGCGCTTTGCTGCACCGGCGGCAAGGTCAGCGCCCCAAACATCTTGGGCACGCTCAGGCATATAGAAAATTGGCAGCCAACCGTCGGCGATCTCGGCAGTCATCGCGACGTTCTTCGGACCAAGCGATGCAATCCATACAGGAATGTTTTCCCGAATCGGCTTGGCAATCATCTTGAGTGGCTTACCGAGACCAGTGCCCTGATCAGCAGGCAACGGCAACGTGTAGTACTTGCCGTCGTACGTCACTCGTTCGCGCTTCCAGACAAGTCGGCAGATGTCGATGATCTCGCGCGTGCGACCAAGTGGGGCGTCGTACTTCACGCCATGGAAGCCTTCGATGACCTGCGGGCCCGAAGCTCCGAGACCAAGAATGAATCGGCCATCGGTCAGTGTGTCCATGCTGGCTGCTGTCATCGCCATAAGTGTTGGCGTGCGCGTGTAAATCGGAAGAATTCCCGCACCGATCGTGATCGATTCGGTTTTGGCGGCCAGATAACCCATGAAGGTCGGAGCATCGAAGCCATAGGCCTCGGCAACCCATGCGATGTCAAGTCCGGCCTTTTCGAACTCGGCGACCTTTGCGGCGGATTCAGCAAAGCCACCCGCGTAGTCGATCTGCATACCGAACTTCATGGTGACTCCCCTTCAGTGCCGCTGTGCGACGTTGGAATGTGATCAGTGCGAAGCAGGACCAGTTGCGAGATTCGCCAGGGCCTCGGCACGAGCCGCTTCGCGAGCCGCAGCCCGTTCGATCTCGAGCGCTTCTTGGTCACGAACAGATTGCTCAGCGAGCCATACCTTGCGGTCGACGATCTGTGCGCCATCGACATTGGCGATTTCCATGCCATTGTCGAACGCCACGTGGTAGCGGATCCAGGTAACGCCCGAAACGAACCACACCTTGCCGAAGGTGCCGACCGGAACGCCAGGTAGTTCGACGGCAGCGGCGATCTTCTGTCGACGGCGGAACATCTTTTCGGTGCTGATCTTCGGGGCCATGGAGGCCACGCTACCGAACTACCGGCCGCTGCGACGACTGCGGGCTTCGCCCACCCCTGAAGGAGGAGGACCCGAGCCAATGTGGTCCCCTGCCAGTTGCCCTGAGTACGATCCCTCCGTTCGAACAACACAGTCCGCGCACATGCCGCGGAGAGGATGGACTCAATGACTGACATCGGTTTCGACGGCCAGGTAGCGATCATCACTGGCGCCGGCGGTGGCCTTGGCCGCCAGCATGCACTTGAACTCGCTCGCCGCGGTGCCCGCATTGTTGTCAACGATCTCGGCGGCTCGGTCAGCGGCGACGGCGGTGGGGTTGGCCCGGCGCAGTCGGTCGTGCAGGAAATCCTCGACCTCGGCGGCGAAGCTGTCGCCGATGCCAACTCGGTCGCAACACCCGACGGCGGCAAGGCCATCGTCCAGACTGCAGTCGACGCGTTCGGAACCGTCGACATCGTTGTGAACAACGCAGGCATCCTGCGCGATAAGTCGTTTCACAATCTTGATCAGCAGATGATCGAGTCAGTCATCCAGGTGCATCTACTCGGCGCGTTCTATGTCACGCAGCCGGCCTACCAAATCATGCGCGAAAAGGGCTACGGCCGAATCGTCTCGACCTCGTCGAACTCAGGCATTCTCGGCAACTTCGGTCAGGCCAATTACGGCGCCGCCAAGATGGGCCTTGTCGGCCTCACCCGCGTCCTCGCCATCGAAGGTCGCAAGTTCAATGTGAAGGCCAATGCTGTTGCTCCAGTCGCCGCAACCCGCATGACCGAGGGTTTATTCGACGGCCTCATGGACGCAATGGACCCAGCACTTGTGAGCCCGCTTGTCGCCTATCTCTCGTCATCGGCTTGCGACGTGAGCGGCGAGGTCTACTCCGCCGCCGGCGGCGTCATCTCCCGCTTCTTTATCGGCCTCACCCCGGGCTATTTCAACCCGAATCTCACGGCCGAAGACATCGCGGCAAACTGGGACACCATCCGCAACGAAGACGGTTACATCGTTCCCGATGACAACAACGGCGAACTCTCGAAGATCCTCCACACTCTCAAGGGCAATGCCTGAGAGCTTGATGTTCTTAGTTGTCAAGGTCGTCGTCGAATTCTTCGTCTGACGAGATCATCACCGGCGCACCGTGGTGCGCCACCATTCGCCATTGGCCGTCTTGGGCCCGTTCAAAGACATTGAGCGCGTTCACTGTCGCGCTTGCGCCGATCGTTAAGAGATTTTCGTCGCACGATACCCATGCGACATCACCGTTTACTGAGACATGTTCATCGGTCACGATGAATTGGATGTGCTGGGGCCCATCGAACATTGCCGCCCAGCTCGAGGCGATCGACGCCCAACCGCGCAGTGCCGTCCATCCTGGGTGAACACACACTGCATGATCCTCATGAACCCAAAGATCAGACATCGCATTGAAATCTGAGGTTTCGAACGCGTCGTAGAACGCCCGATTCACTTCAAGCACTGCAGCATCGATCGGATCACGCGCTTCATCGCCGGACCACTGGTCATCGCCCGCTGCAGAGAAATCGGAGGAATCCGGCGCCATCAGCCACACCGTAGAGGCAGGATGGAGGCATGCGAATACCCTCCACCGATAGTGTCGAACTCGAGGTCCACGATCTCGGCGGCGAGGGGCCCCCACTCCTCTTTGCCCATGCAACCGGATTCCACGGCCGTGTTTGGGAACCGCTCGCCACGCACCTCTCTGGATTCCACCAGTGGTCGATCGATATGCGTGCCCACGGAGACTCCGATGCTCCGAAGGATCGACCTCTCGAGTGGTACGGATTTGCCGACGACGTACTTTCGGTTGTCGATGCCCTCGGCTTCGACAAGCCGTTCGGCGTCGGACACTCCAAAGGCGCCGCCGCGCTCCTCCTCGCCGAACAGGCTCGCCCAGGAACGTTTCGCGCGCTGTACCTCTTCGAGCCTGTTGTCGTTCCGACCGATTTTGTCTCTGGACACAATCCCGACAACCCGCTTTCGAACGGCGCTCGCCGACGTCGAGACACCTTCGACTCGTTTGACGAGGCATTCGACAATTACGCATCGAAACCACCGTTCAACACGTTGCATCCTGAGGTTCTGCGCGTGTACGTCGATCACGGCTTTGCCGAAAACGCCGACGGCGCTGTTTCGTTGAAGTGCCTTCCCGAGAACGAGGCCGAGGTCTACGCCCACGGGATGTCACACCACGCCTTTGCTTCGTTGCACGATGTCTCCTGCCCGGTCACTATCGCAATGGGAGTCGAGAACGCGGTTCCTGCCGTCTTTGGGCGAAAGATCGCCGATGCACTGCCCAACGGAACAGTTGCCTCCTTCCCCGAACTGGCTCACTTCGGGCCGCTCGAGGACCCCAGAACCATTGCCTCATCGATTTTCGATTCTTTTTCAACAGTGATCTGACACTCATCGCGGCAACTGTCGCTGGCTCTGCGTAGCCTGCCGAACATGGCCTTGGAACTCCCCACGTCGCTTTCGCCGTCAAAGGTGTCGTCCTTCACTGATTGCGCGTTGTCATTTCGCTTCTCGGCAATCGACAAAATTCCGCAGCCGCCAACCGTTGCCACCGTCAAAGGAACGCTCGTGCACTCAGCGCTCGAGCGTCTTCTTGCGCTCGATCCCGCCGATCGAACAATCGATGCCGCACTGGCATGCCTTGCCGATGCGTCAGCCGAGCTCGATACCGATCCCGAGTGGGCAGAACTCGCGCTCAACTCCGACGAACAAGTCACCTTCTTCCGCGATGCTGATGTGCTCGTACACAAATACTTCGACATTGAAGATCCCACCGCTATCGAGCCCATCGGCCTCGAACTTCATGTCGAACATCAGCTCCCCGTAAAAAGCGGTTCAAGCGTCACGTTGCGCGGCATCATCGATCGGCTCGAACGCGATGCAAATGGTCAACTCGTCGTGAGTGACTACAAGACCGGCAAAGCGCCCGCCGAGGGCTACCAGCAGTCGCGCCTCACCGGCGTGCACATTTATGCCTACCTCTGCGAACAGATCTACGGCGAGCGTCCCAGCAAGGTGCAATTGATTTATCTCGGCGGCACACCAACCATCGTTGAAACAACCCCGACCGAACAATCAACTCGCCAAATCGAACGCAAAGTCACTTCAATCTGGTCAGCGATCGAAACGGCGTGCGAGCGCGACGACTTTCGACCAAAGAAGTCGAAACTTTGCTCGTGGTGCTCCTATCAGCAGTGGTGTCCAGAATTCGGTGGAAACCCCGACGACGCCCGAAAAGCCTTTGAGGGAGTCGAACGTCCCGTTCGTCCCAACGGTTTCACTCAGGCCTGATCGAGGGGCTTCGGTCCTCCCCTAGCATTGCTACCCGTGACGAGCCCCAACGAGACCGAATCGCTGCCACCAGAGAACTTCATCGACGCCGCTGTCGAAAAGTTGGCAGCCGATCATCCGGAGCTCCCCCTCCCTCACCACGACCATGAACCGCCTCATCAGTTGAGCGCTGTCGATCGCTTTGACCACAAGGTCGACGAATTCTTCGATCGTTTTCGCGGCACCGAACCCACCGACCGAATCATTTATGCGCTGACCGAACTCGGCGACTTCGGACTCATCTGGGTACTTCTCGCGTTTCTCCGTGGCCTCAAGTCCGAAGAAGATGCCCGCGCCGCCTGGCGCCTCACTGCGATCCTGGCCGCAGAGTCCGTCATCATCAATGGCATCGTCAAGACGCGGTTCAAGCGCGAACGTCCGGTCATCCAAGAACCTCGCCCCCACCGCCTGCGCATTCCGCTTTCGACGAGCTTCCCAAGCGGACACTCCAGCACCGCGATGGTTGCCGGGGTTCTGTTGGCCCAGAAATCATCGACACCGACGAAGGTTGCACTCTTCGGATTGGGTGGACTTGTCGCTGTGAGTCGCATCCATGTACGTATTCATCACGCGTCTGACGTGGCTGGCGGGCTTGCTGTCGGGCTCGGACTCGGCGCCATTGCCCGAGCAGTCTTCCCGCTGTACCGCCGTCGCCGCTAAGAGCGCCGCCACTCTCCTTCCTCTTCCAGCAAACGAAACGGTTGGCCATCACCATGACTCTCGAGTTCGCCATCACATGGGACTACCGCTGCCCCTTCGCCCGTATCGTTCATGCCCATATCGTCGACGGCATCCTCGACGGAGCGGACTGGAATGTCCGATTCGTACCGTTCTCTCTGGGTCAGGTGCACATCGAAGAAGGCGAAGCACCTATCTGGGAGCACCCCGAAGACGACACCGGCCTCCTTGCCCTTCAGGCTGCCGTCGTTGTTCGAGACAACGATCCTGAGCGCTTCCCGCTTCTGCATCGCGCACTCTTCGAAGCCCGCCATGTCGAAGGCGCACAACTTCGCGACGAAGCCGTTCTCCGTTCGCTCTTCGAGGCGAACGGCTTCGACCCCGACCCGGTCTTCGCCGAGATCGCCACCGGCACACCACTCGCCACCATCCGCGATGAGCACACCGCTGCCGCCCGCGACCTCGATGTATGGGGCGTCCCCACGTTCATGACCGACGAGCACGCAGCATTCGTTCGCCTTATGGAACTTCCGGTCGACGCCGCCGACGCCCGTCGATCAGTCGAACGAATCGTCGAAATGCTGGCCGGGTGGCCCTCGCTCAACGAGTTCAAGCACACCAGCCTCGATCGCTGAGCCCCAAACGCGACGATGCGCGGCCCAAAGACCGCGCATCGTTGAACAAGTTTGTGGCGAGACGACCGAGCACGGGGCTCGGTGACGCTCAGCTCTGAACGAGAACTGCGGCCTCGGAAGCAACCAGTGATCGGATGTCGAGCAGGAGATCGGCAACCTCGTTGGTGCTAACCAACTCGCGGTGGAGCATTTCGCCCAGTGCACGATCGATGATCGAAAGCGCCTCGGTGAGTGCGTCCATCTCTCGGGTTTCAGTCATGTGTTTCTCCTGTCGTAGCCGGCGGTTGAGATTCACTTGCCTCGGAGGGTTCCGAAGGTTGCGGTAGTTCACTTGCCACTGCCGTTACTAACGCATCGTAGAGGCCAATGCGTGCAATGCGTGGGTCATATTCGAAGATTTACGCGAAGGATTTCGCTCTCGTTGACAAAGGTCACCCGTTCGGCACTGTCATCGGCCCGCACTAGCGTCATCGCCCATGAGCGCCGCTCCATCCCACCCACTGGGACTCACCTTCGCCAGCTTCGCCGGGCTCGGCCCTGCCGCCGGGTTCACCGCTGCCGATTGGGCAGTCGATGCCGGCTACAGCTCGTTCTGGGTTGCCGAAACCACCGGCCTCGAAGCGTTCTCCACCTTGGCCGCTGTCGGCGCCGCTCAACCCACTCTCAGCCTCGGCACAGGCGTGCTCGCCACACAGCTCCGCACTCCCGGCGTTACCGCCATGGGCGCGGCCACCCTCCAGGCACTGCATCCCGACCAAGACATCCTTCTCGGCATCGGCATTTCCTCCCCCACCGTTGTCAGTCGTTGGCACGGCGCCGAGTACGGCGATCGTCCACTTGCTCGAATGCGCGAAGAACTCACGCTCCTCCGCCTCTGCCTCAGTGGCGAAAAGGTCGACTTCGCCGGCGACTTCCACACGGTGAAGGGTTTTCGCCTCGGGGTACGCCTTGGCGAGAAGCGCCCAAAGATCATCCTTGCGGCACTCAATCCACTCATGTTGAAGCTCGCGGGCGAACTCGCCGACGGTGTGCTGCTCAATTACCTACCCGCTTCGCATGTTGCGTGGTCCGTCGAGCAAGTGCGCTCTGGGGGCGACGCAACGGTGTACGGCTACGTACACGTCGGTGTCACCGACCCCGAGCCACACCGCCATCTCGCTCGTAAAGATCTGTTCTCTTATATCGTTGTCGACGCCTATGCCGACAATTTCATTCGCGCCGGATTCGCCGACGAAGTCGCACAGGTCCGCGAGTGTCACGCGGCGGGCAATCGCGACGCTGCACTTGCTGCCGTTTCCGATCGCATGGTCGACGCAATCGATGTGCTCGGCGACGCCGCTCACGTCCATGCAACCGTGCAGTCCTATGTCGATGCCGGTGTCGACATTCCTGTCGTGATGCCCATGCCTTGGGGGTCCGAACGCATGGGTGTCATTGCCGACACCATCAACGCCGCCGCAGGCCGGTTCTAGCCATGCCCCCCGTTCGCCGCCCCAAAGGCAAGAAGACCCAAGCCGCCGACCCGTTCCCCGCCGACGGTCTGAGCGAGATTGGGCTCACTCCGGGATCAGCAGTTCGATTCCGCCGCCGCGACACCGAGCGCTGGAAAGACGGCACCGTTACGCGCCGCGAGGCCGACGGCAGTCTTGGCGTGTGCGATTCCAAAGGCGCGATGCGAGCCATGCCACTCGACGCCGTCGAGGTCAAAGACCGCGGCCCGCGTGGCGGCGTCATGTGGGTGCCGCTCACCGAATGGGCCGATCGCACCGAACAGCTCAAACTCCTGTAGGCCGTTATTGCGGCGTGAGTTGTCGCACAGCCTCTTCGGTATCGACACCAGCCATGCCCAAGACTGCCAGCGCAGGCGTGGTGACACCGTTTTCGATGTAGCGCTGGATATGGGCACGACATTGTTCGTAGGAGCCGTGCACGATGAGTTGGTCGACGACCTCGTCGGGAATAGCAGCAAGAGCAGCGGCGCGGTCGCCCGCTTTCCATGCGTCCCACATTCCTTGCAATTGCGGACCACGGCCTAGCCATTCGTGGAACGCGGCATAGACCGGAACGTTCAGATACGCAGCGATTGCAAACTTCGCTTGCGTGCGCACCGTCTCGGCGTCTTCTGAAGGAACGACAAAGATGCGAGCGACGATTTCCTTGTCTTCACCATGGGCCTTGACGATCGGCGCAACACGAGCAACATCCTCAGCCGACAGCCAATTGATGATTGCGCCATCGCCTTCGCGGCCAGCGAGATTCAACATGCCTTCGCGAAGTGCGGCGATGAGAATCGGTACGCGTTGCTCGGGAACTGCGCTGAGTTTGAAACCACGGATTGAAAACGTTTCGTAGGACTCAGTGACTTTTTCGCCAGTGAACGCAGCACGAATGAACCGCACGGTGTCGCGAACCCGCTTGTAGGGATCATCGAAGGCCATGCCATTCCAGCGACCAACGATGACATCGGATGACGTTCCAAGACCCAGTACGAAGCGGCCGGGCGCAGCTTGCGCCATTGCTAACGCACTCTGAGCGATCACTGCAGGGCCACGAGTGAAGACCGGAACGATGGCCGTACCGAGCCGCAACGAGGGCGCCCATTGCGAAGTGAGCGCGAGTGGCGTGAACGCGTCGGTTCCGTCGGTTTCGGCTGACCATGCGTCGGTGTACCCAAGGTCGGCCAGTTCGGCAATGCGGTCACGTTGCGCGTGCAACGGAACTCGATCAAACGGAAGAGTGATGCCGTATCCGCGATAGGGCTCCATCAGGGCCCCTTCCAAGTACGGATCATGGCTGACTGACTTGCCGTCGCCATGAGCGTGCCGTCTTCAGCCCACAAATAGATGTGTCCGTGACCAAACCCGCGAGCCACTGCTTCGATACGAACATCGGCGAGCACCCACTTGGTGGGCACGATGTTCATCACACGAATGGTGTTGTCGAGACTATTGGAGTTGATTTCCGAGGTAACGGCCATGCCGAGACCCATCGGAACGAAATCGCCCAGCACAGCGAGCGATGCAGCAGAGGCTTCAAGGATCTCGGGCATGCGAACCCAGAACGCGGTGCGGCCGGTGCCGGGCTCATCGATGGCCATGCGCATGTCGAGACGACTGGAGATGGAGTTCCCTGGGTCGAACCGAAGCTGACGCGGAGGACAATCGACCGGAAGCGGAACTTCTGGCGCAGTGATCCACTGTCCTTCCTCGGCCATGTCGCGACTTCCGAGAGACGCGTTGACAATAAAGATCGTGGTGTCGCCGACCTGACCAGTGACCCGGGCTTGGGTGGTGGTGCGACCAGAGGCATCGATCCGAATATCGAGATCGACCACCGAAGGCGGCTTTGTGTAGTTGATGTACTGCGCGCAGGCCCACACCACAGGCCGTTCGGTCACCCGTTCAAGAGCATCGATCGCCGCGCCGAGGCCGCATCCGCCGAAGAGGGTCCCCAGACCGCTGCAAATGCCCTCAGTGACAGGTAAATACCAGCGCATCGGGTTGTGCGTGGGCTGGAGTCCCAGCCATTCCTTTGCATCCACCGCAGGGAGCGTAGATGGCCCGCCGTTCTTTACCTCCACTGTCACACCCCTTCGGCACACTGACTCTCATGAAGAAGCGACCCACCCTCCACACCAGCGGTGTTCATCGCCTCCCCGAGGGGCCTGCCTCTTGGCAGATCGATGACGCCACCCGCCAACTCGCCCTCGCCGGCATCGCTCAGGCTCGTGCTGCGCTCGCCGCAGCCCTGGCCTCCCACAGCCCCGAGCCAGCAACCCTCGAGCTCCACGATCACGCAGAAGCGGCCTAACGCAACCACGCATTTGGCCAAAACATCTCGACGCGTCGGGGCCTAGGATTCGACTATGCGTGAAGTCGTGATTGTTGATGCCGTCCGTACCCCTGTTGGTCGCCGCAATGGGGCATTGTCCTCGATGCATTCGGCCGACCTTCTTGCCGTGCCATTCAAGGCGCTGTTCGACCGAACTGGCATGGACCCAGCCGAGGTTGGTCAGGTCGTTGGCGGTTGCGTGAGCCAAATCGGCCAGCAAGCGTTCAACATCACCCGCACCGCCTGGCTCACTGCCGGCCTCCCGCTTGAGGTCGCCGCAACAACGGTCGACACCCAATGTGGTTCGAGCCAACAAGCGCTCGACATCGCCTACGCGCTCATCGCAGCTGGCGTCATCGACAGTGCTGTTGCCGGTGGCGTCGAAGTCATGAGCAAGGTCCCGATCGGCTCCAACGTGGCCAAGGGCCTCGACATGGGTTCACCCATTCCAAAGTCGTACTTCCCGCAGTATGAGTACACCTCACAGTTCGATGGCGCTGAGCGCATCGCCAAGAAGTGGAACATCACCCGCGAAGACACCGATGCACTTGGGTTGTCATCACAAGAGCGCGGCGCACGGGCGTGGGCCGAGGATCGTTTCGCAACACAGATCATTCCGGTCGATGCACCTGACCTTGGTGAAGACGGCAAGCCCTCTGGCACCACGCACCACGTTGCTCGCGACGAAGGTCTTCGCGACACCACCGCCGAAAGTCTTTCCGGCCTCAAGCCCGTGTTCGGCGAAGACGGTGTGCACACCGCCGGCAACGCGTCACAGATTTCCGACGGAGCTGGCGCTGTCCTTCTCATGACGCCCGAGAAGGCCAAGGAACTTGGACTCACCCCTCTCGCTCGCATCGTCGACACCTGCCTGGTTGGCGTCGATCCCGTCCTTATGCTCACCGGCCCCATCGATGCCACCCAGCATCTGCTTGAGCGCAACAATCTGTCGGTCGACGACATCGATCTGTTCGAAATCAACGAAGCCTTTGCATCAGTCGTTCTGGCATGGGCCCGCGAGCTCGATGGCGATCTTGAGCGCGTCAACCCCAATGGCGGCGCGATTGCACTTGGTCATCCGCTCGGCGGAACCGGCTCCATCCTCATCACCAAAGCCGTACACGAGTTACAGCGAACTGGCGGCAAGCGTGCAATCGTCACCATGTGCTGTGGTGGCGGTCTTGGCACCGGCACACTTATCGAACGAATCTGACCGACAGGCCGAACCTTCGGCCCCAAGTCATACGAATTAATTCTTCACGAAGAGCCTCGGCATGAAGCCGGGGCTCTTCCGCGTCACGCATCCACCTTCTATGGTCACGACATCGCCGCGTGTGCTGCCAAAACACCCTCACCTCCGAGGCAACCATGGCGACACCAACAACACGAACAGCCCACCACGCACAACGAGTTCCCTCAAAGCTCGAACGACACAATGCCCATCGACGACAATCAGCTCGCGTCATTGCCCTCATCGGACTGTTGGGTGCGGTGTTGTTTATCGGGTCACTATCGCTCTTTGTTCTCATTCTCAATACCGTTGCCCGAAATAGTTCGACGCCGTATGCAGCCGAGCCCACTGTCATTGAGACCATCGATGGAGACACCATCGATGTGCGCATCGGGTACAAGCGCCAACGCATCCGACTTCTCGGCATCGACACCCCAGAAACCAAAGACCCACGAAAACCGGTGCAATGCTTTGGCCGCGAGGCCAGCGAACGCACCGACGAGCTTCTGCCACCTGGAACCATCGTCCGACTCGAACATGACATCGAAAAACACGATGCGTACAACCGCCTCTTGGCCTATGTCTGGCGAGCCTCCGATGGGCTCTTCGTCAATCTCGACCTCGTCGCCGGTGGCTACGCCGACATCCTTTCAATCGCACCAAACACCGCCCATGCAGATGAGCTCCGAGCGGCCGTGACTGCGGCCAAGGCCACCCCCGTCGGGCTTTGGGCCACCTGCGGAGGACCGGACAAACCCGCCTCATGAGGGCCGATGCCGTCTCGGGCGATACCGTGACGGACGTGCCGACACTCGCCGAACGCCTGGGCTATGCCGCCGATGCCCGATTGGTCATCATCAACAGCGACGATCTCGGTCTTTGTCACGCCGCCAACACCGGCACCTACGAGTCACTCCGACAAGGCGTCTGCACCAGCGCAACACTCATGGTGCCTTGCGCATGGGCTCGCGAAGCGGCATCGGACTTCCGTGGCGAAGACATCGGCGTGCACCTCACGCTCAATGCGGAGTTTGAACGCTACCGATGGGGACCAATCACCCACGCGCCATCGTTGCTCGATGGCGACGGTGGATTCCCCCGAACTGTTGCCGACCTCTGGGACCATGCCGACCTCGACGAGGTTCGCCGTGAATGTCGGGCACAAATTGAACGAGCCATCCTTTGGGGATTCGACGTCAGCCACCTCGACTCACATATGGGCGCACTCCAACTTCGTCCCGAATTTTTCGACGTGTACCTTGACCTCGCCGTTGAGTTCGCCTTGCCGCTTCGACTTTCAGGTGCTTCAACAGAACGAAGCATCGGCTTCCCTTTCCGTCGCCTCGCTGCCGAAGAAGGGATCGTCTCCCCCGACCACTTCCTGTACGTCAATGGCGTTGGAAGTCGACGGGTGATCGAGAAGGCAGTCTTTGAACTGCGTCCCGGCGTCACCGAGATGTACGTCCATCCCGCTACCGATACGCCCGAACTTCGCGCCATTGGTACCGATTGGGCCTCACGAGTCGACGATCTGCACCTCGTCTGTCACGACTCGCGACTTCGTGCGATGCTTGAGCGTTCAGGTGCTGTGCTCATCGGATATCGCGAACTTCGCGAACTCCAGCGCGCAGGCTAAACGCAGAGTCCTAAAGCTGCTTCGACATTCGCTGATAGCGCGTTGACGCAACTGCGCCAGTCGATTCAATAAACGAGCGAGCCGCGTCGTCAGGCAGATCGGCAACAATGACCCGATCGAATTCAGCAATCATCAAGTCGCGGCAGATTTGCCCAAGCAATGCTTTACCAACGCCGCGACGGCGTGCGGACTCATCCACAATCAGCGGACCAGTCCAACCAGCTCGTGTAATTGAATGGCAGCCGATCCCAACGACGACGGGGTCAACATCACCCCGCAACGCCACATGACAGGTGCCGTGTTCAAGCGCACGTGCAATTTCATCGGCACTCCGAGGCCAGCCCGATGTAGCCGCGAGCAGTACACGGGTGACGTCGTCATCATGCACTGCACGGCGAATGGTGATGCCCGCCGGCGGTTCCGCCCGAAATGACGTCGCTACGTCGTAGGACTGCCAGAACTCATGCGTCTCGTAGCCGCGGCCTGAACACAATGCCGCGATCGGCGACTCGACGGGAACTCCCGGCCACAGCGAGAACGAAAGCTCTCCACCGACATGGATGCGCTGTGCCCCTCGTTCGGCCGCCCATTGCTCGGCATGATCAAGCAAGTCAGCGCCTCGCCCTGTGCGTTGAATACGAGGGCCGACTGCGATCAGACGAATCGACGCAATGAGGTCGCCATCTACGTTGCGATCGACGCCGACGGCGATTACAGATTCACCGTCGGCGGTCGCCATCACAATCCCTGAACGTTCGTGGCAGGCCGTGAGGAGTTCGTCAGGAGTCAGGTCTTCATCTGCAGCCGCGCGCAACATCAGATCGACAAGATCATCGACACGATCAGCACCCCATGGAACGAGTTCCATCACGCCGCTGGAACCGCCACATCGCCCGAAACATTGGGACGACTACGTGACGAGAAGATGGCTGCCATCAGGCCTCCGACAAGGGCAACGGCCGCGAGCGCACAGGCAACGAGCAGTGCGCGGTCGAGTCCCGAAAGCACTTCATCGACAATGACACCAGCTGAAGAGACGCCGAGCACGCCGCCCGAGATCTCTTCGATCGCACGATCTCGACCCGTCGATGTGATGAGAGCGATAGCTCCTGCTCCGATGAAGACACCAACTGCGCCTGCCATCACCGCAAACCAGCGGCGTCGGGCGACGACCAGCCCACCCATTGCCGCAATCACTGCGACCGCTGGAAACACAATGGAACCAATACGAAGCACCTGCACCCACGTTTCGATACGTTCGAGTCCAGGAGCATCGACCAACGGGACCTCTAGGTCGATCCCTGCAAGATTGACGTTGTCGAGGATGTCGATACCGCGTTGATTGAGTTGCTTGTCGATTTCTGCAAGCGAGGATCCAAGGTCAAGCGACAATCCTTGAGAGTCGATGCTCACAAATCGACCGCTTCCATCGACAACCCGCACGAACTCATCGTGCGTGGCTCGAACCGCCGATTCCCAGACACTCACAAATGCATCGGTCTTCACGACCTGCACAGTGGCAACGGTGATGAGGTCAGTCACCCCTTGAGTGACTGTGCCCGATAATGAACCAAGAGGGCCAGGGAGCACTCCACCAACAAGATCATCGATGCCAACAACCGTAACGATCTGCGTGGCGATTGCGCGAGCGACATCTTCTTGTACCTGCGGGTTATTCACGATCGCTTTACTTGTTGCAACCCATGTGTCTTCATCGAGAATCGCTCGTTGCGTCCAGAACGACGCCATTCCGAATATTCCAGAGAGGCCAGCAAAGAACAACAAAACGATGCCGAGGATCATTCGAGCGCGACGGGGTCGTTCCTTGACTCTCGCTACCGAAGGACTCGTCGTACGCGATGTTTCAGCGATTTCCGGACGTGAAGAGACAACAGAAGCCGGCTCGGTCGGGGGTTGTGCCGGAGGCTGGGTGGGTGGGGAATCAGGCCATGACATCTAGTGAATCCCTGCGAATAAGTCGGTCTCGGGCAACTGGGTCTCTACTCGAGAATGGGCGAGGATGTAGTCCTCGAAGGGATGAACCGAACGAGCGACCTCGCGGGGAAGCCCAAACCAAAAGGCTGATTCAGGGTCGACCTGCGTCGCATGCGCAAGCAACGCCTCTAAACGAACATCGAACCACGGGCCGATAGCAATTGATGTTGTCACTCGATCGTCTTGGTTGGGTCTCGTAAACCAATCATCGGAGAAGGGTGACTCGAGACCGAGTTCCACGAACTTGTTGTGGGTTGCCTCAACCCGCGCACGCGACCATACCGAGTAGTACATCTTGAGCGGCGTGAATGGTTCGCCAAGATCTGGCCGATACGAAGGGTCACCCGCACATTCGAACGCAGGTAATGAAATGTCGTGAACACGCAGGTGATCGGGATGCGGGTAGCCCTGCTGATCGTCCCCGTAGGTGAGGATTACTTGCGGACATTCGCGGCGAATAATTGTAACGAGCCGAGCAACAGCTTCATCAAGATCGGCATTTGCGAACGCTTCGGGACGAGCATTCGCCTCCGAATCGGGCATTCCCGAATCCCGATAACCAAGCAGGACGACTTCGTCATACCCAATAAGTGCCGATGCAACTTCAAGTTCACGCTTACGCACCGCGGCGAGGTCGGCTCTGATCTCGGGGAGATCCATCACCGGATTCAGGATGTCGCCCTCTTCCCCTCCGGTGCATGTGACGAGCACTGCCCGCACCCCCTCGGTCTTGTACTTCGCAACGGTAGAAGCGCCCTTGGAGGCTTCATCGTCGGGATGAGCGTGGATTGAGAGCAGACAGCGGTCAGCCATGGCCGCACGCTACCGGTCCGCTGGAGGGGCGGCACCGCGTCGAAGCCAAGGATGGCCCGATAGACCAAACCCACAGTTCTGGGCGTTTGCTGGATCAGCGCATAAAACGCGTTTCTGACACGAGCGGAGCGCCGCATGAACGATCGCTTGCTCCCATAGAATAGGGCGAATTCACAAATATTTAGGTCAAAGTCGCGTAACACGCCGTGACTGTTGCGGCATAAAAAGCAATGAATACGTGGCGGCACTGATGAAAACAAACGCTTGGTGCATTATCCATTTCGGTTGCACGGAACAACGAAAATGTTGAGAGTTGATTCCCCGATGGCACATCTTTCTCCAGAGCAACTTTCGACTCATGTGAAATCATCGTCGCGCCCGCTCGGACGAAGATTGCGATTAGCGGCACTCGCTCTGCTACTACTCGCTTCCGCCGCTTCTCTCACGGCTTGCATTCCCGTGAAACCCATCGTTTTGGTCTTCGGTGATTCGTTGACACACGAGTCGGTGGACTACATAAAGTTCCTCACTGGAAACGAGTATGAGGTGCGGGTCACTGCCATGGGTGGCACCGCGCTGTGCGACTACGGAGACTCGATTGTCAACGATGCACGAAACTTGAGACCAAAGCTCGTGGTCCTTGCATTCTCAGGTAACGCATTAACACCGTGCATGAGCGGCTACAACACGCACTCCCAGATTGCCCAGAAGTACGAATCAGACGCGAACTGGGTCGCTGGCAACCTTTCAGGTATCGGAGTACCGATTGCATTTGTCACACCGCCACCCGGGCTCCGCAGGGCTTCCGAAGTAAACGCGACTTCTACAACTGATGGGCTTTCCGATGCTCTAGCAGTGACTGGTGTCGACACAGGACTAGGGATCGCCACCGCACCGTCTACCGAGTTAAGCGTGATGCGGTCTGTAGGAGAGATCCCATCTGGCCTGTACTCGTCGAAAAGCGAACTCGATGGCGTCTACCGCCGAGTGTCTGGTCAATGGCGAGCCCGCAATGCTCAGGTTGGCATCATCGATGGTTTCACGCCGTTCGCCTCCCCGACTGGTACTTGGACCAAGGTTCAGCCATGCGCGCCTTGGGAGGCCGCCAATGTACTTTGCCGAAATGGCTTGATAGATGTCCGGGCTGCTGACCTCGTACATTTCTGCCCAGGCACCGTGACATTTGGCGATCTGACCCCGATTTGCAGTACCTACTCGCCTGGGGCGTTCCGTTGGGGCGCGGCAATCGCAGATTACGTGCGGTTCATCGACCAACAAACTTTCGGAGCCCTCGATAGCGTCAACTCTAGCATCAGAAGCGTATCGGTCAGTGGCTGGGCGATCGACCCGAGTAACGATGTTACCGCTACCCAAGTCCACGTCTACGTCGGCAGCACGGGCTACGCCGCCATAGCTTCTAACCCCAGAGCCGATGTCGGCATGGTTTACCCTGCCGCCGGACCGGACCACGGTTTTTCAGCAACGTTCAATGCTCCGCCAGGAAGCCACAACGTCTGCGTCTACGCAATCAATGTGTCAGGAACTGGAACAAACGTCGGCCTCGGTTGCCGCGTCGTTCAGGTTGGAGGGGGAGCCCCATTCGGAGCGTTCGACTCGGCCACCCTTGAGAATGGTTCAATACGGGTTACAGGCTGGACAGTTGACCCAGACACCGCGTCTTCGCTGCCTGTACACATCTACTTGCAGAGTCAGGGATATGCACTTCTTGCTGACCACAACCGCCCCGATATTGCCGGCGGACTCCCTGCCTATGGTCCGGCCCACGGATTCAATGGACTCATACCGGCCCCTCCAGGAACCAACAGGATCTGCGCCTATGCCATCGATCTCGCCGGTGGGGATGTGAACTCCCTGCTCGGTTGTCGAACGGTGACGGTACCCCCAGGGAATCCAATTGGTTTCATTGATGGAGCCTCGATAGCGAACGGGATCGTTTCACTTAATGGCTGGGCTATTGACCCGGATACTGCCTCACCGGTTGTTATGCATGTGTATGTGAATGGGGTGGGGCATCAGATAATTGCGAATGAAGACAGGCCTGATCTGGGAAACCCTTGGGGTCTGGGCTCGCTTCATGGTTGGACATTTGCAGCCCCACGAGTAGGTAGCGGATTGCAGCGTGTTTGTGTCTATGCATTGAATATCGCTGGCACGGGCTCACATCAGTTACTTGGTTGTCGCGAGCTTCCCTAGGGTGCTGGTCGACCTCGGCGAGAGGTTTCTGATCGCCCACCACGATTGACAACCCGCGGACCAAGATCAACTGAGCGCCCCAAGACCCCGCGCAAAAAACGTAAGCGGATAACACTTGAACTGGTCTCGGCGCTCACCTGCCCACAGGTCGCCCGCAAATTCTTGGCTCTGACTCGTCCCAATACCCGTCGTAACTTCGTTGAGATCGAACCAGGCTTCCTACCGCCCAATAGACAGTGAAAAACCTCCCCCCAAATGACTTCCAGGCCGTTAGTCGAAGTTTCGAGCCAGGATCCGCGCCGCCCCATGGAAGCGATAAACGCGTAGTCTCACTCCGATGAGCGAGACCCCATCCACCCACCGCACACCAAGTGCCCGCCGCCGAGGTCTCGCCGCACTTGCCATTGCTGCACTTGCTATTTCCCTTACAGCGTGCGGAACCAGCGGCCGAACCATGGACGAGCCAAAGCCTGGAGCCACCGCTCCGGCACGAAAGAACGCTGGTTCCACTATTCCGGCAAACACCAACGCCGACGCCGCTAACAGCTCTGTGAGCCCCCAAATCCGCTCGACGGCATTCACCCTGACAACAAGCGCTTGGAAAACGGGCCAGTCCATGCCTAAGCCCTTCACCTGCGATGGGGTCAACACCTCTCCCCCGTTCACCATTAGTGGCGTTCCTGCCGGCACCTCAGAAATGGTCTTTGTCGCGTCCAATCAGAGCGATCTCAATCAGACGTTGTGGCTTCTCGCAGGCATCGGCCCGGCAACTGTTTCGATACCGCAGGGTGGCATTCCGACTGGTGCGATCCAGATGACGAATAGTTCAGGCACCCCTCGCTGGTCTGGCCCCTGCCCCACATCGGGTGCAAACGGTTACGAGTTCGCCCTTTACGCATTGGCCTCGCCTTCAGGTCTCACCACGAGCTCGACGCTTGCCGAGGTCAATGCCGCAATTGCGAAGTCGACCGCAGCTTCAGTTATCAGCGGTACGTACTCGCGCTGAGTTCAGACAATCGGCAGTAGTGCCATCAATTGGCGCGTGTGGGCAAGGAGTGTTCCGTCGCTCGCCCAAATGATCCCGTCTTCTTCACAGAAACCATCAAGACTCGCGGTGGAATGAAAGAGGACAAAGCACCAGCCATCGTGATCAACCGACGGCAATGACCGAACGTGAACCGTCAGATCAACCGTCGTAATTCCCCATGGCCCACTTACACGGCTGAACATCGCCGGCATCCATGCATCGGCGAATGCTGCAAGTACTGCACCGTTGACTTGTTGTGGCTCGGGCAGACGGATCCAACCACCGATACGCGCTTCGTCACCACCACTGAAGGCGCGCGCACCAAGGACCCACTTCTGTTCATAACGCTTGGCCATTTCGGGAAATGCCAAATCATGAATAGCTGGTTCGTATCCTGGCGAAACAACATCTTCAGGCCGGGGAACATCAGGCATCACAACATCGCTAAATGAAGGACCTTCTCGGCCAGTTGAAAACGCGCCAATGGCAACAGCAACCGTTCGGCCCTGTTGTGTCATCGAGACGCGCATCGAGCTCAGTGATCGGCCTGAACGTTCGGTCACGACCTCGAGTTCCACTGGCCCTTCGGATGCCCGTGACAGGAAATGGGTCGTAAATGATCGACATACACGTGATGCATCGTTGATCTCGGCTTCACATGCATGCACGAGGATGGCGTTCAGATATCCCCCGTTTGGTCCAACACCGGCCCACCACCCCGTATCGAGGCGCGCCTCATAGCGTCCGTTGCCGAGCGGTTGAACAGCGGTGTCAGTTTCGAAACGTGTGTTCACGCTCTGAGACTAGGCATCACCCACACGTAGCAACGACCGCAGGCGTGCGCTAGAACCTGTTCACACATTGCTCTGTCTCCGGGGGTTTCCATGAAGGCATTCCAGTTGCTCGGCGGTTCGGCCGAGGTCGACGCCACCACTGCACTCAACGAGGTCGCTCAGCCCGATCCCGGCCCGGGCCAGGTGCTCATTCGCATCGGCGGCGCCGGCGCGTGCCACAGCGATATCAGCCTGATGGAATTCTCCGCTGGCGGCCCTCGCGAAACGCCCATGACCCTCGGCCACGAGAACGCCGGTTGGATCGAAGCATTCGGTCCCGCCACCGTGCCGACCCCCGGTCTCGAGATCGGTTCCCCCGTGGCTGTCTATGGCGCATGGGGTTGCGGTCAGTGTTCGAACTGCCGCAAGGGCATGGAGAACTACTGCCTCAACATTTCTGCCAGCGGTCCGGGCCTCAGCGTCGATGGCGGCATGGCCGAGTACCTCCTTGTACCTGCCGCCCGCTACCTCGTTCCGCTCGGCGATATGGCGCCAGCAGAAGCAGCTCCGCTCACCGATGCTGGCCTTACGCCCTATCACGCGATCAAGCAAGCTCTTCCGCTGCTTGTTCCTGGTTCATTCGTTGTGGTCATCGGTGCTGGTGGCCTTGGCCATCTTGCCGTGCAGTTCCTCAAAGCGCTGTCACCTGCGACTGTCATCTGTGTTGATCAACGCGAGTCGGCCCTCAAGGTTGTTGCTGGTCTTGGCGCCGACCACACCGTTGTGATGGGTCCAGACGCTGCTGCGGAAATTCGTGGCATCACCGGCGGCCGTGGCGCAGAAGTCATCCTCGATATTTGCGGCTACGACGACACACTTGCTCTTGCCGCTGCAGTTGCAGCGCCGCTGGGCCGCCTCACGGTGGTTGGTGTCGGCGGCGGAACGCTGCCCTTCAGTTTCTTCACCTTCCCCTACGAATGCAGCGTGCAGAGCACGTACTGGGGAAGCATCACCGAACTGGGTGAGCTGCTTGAGCTTTCACGCGGTGGCGGTTTCCGCGTTCACGCCGAGACCTATGCACTCGATCAAGCCCGTGACGTTTACAACAAGATGGTTGACGGAACACTACAGGGTCGAGCCGTCATCGTTCCCTGATTGCACATGGTGTGAAGTTCGGAAAAACGAAAGGGCCCGCAGCGCGTGCTGCGGGCCCTTGTCGTTCTCGGTTGGAGATACTTAGTTCGATGCGACCGACTTCGGACGCCAGAACGTTGCGAGCTGCAAAAGGCCGCCACCGATGCCAGCGACGAGCACGATGATGAGCCCCTTGGGAACGCCTGCCCAGTCGATGTCGGCAGCATGATCGATGGACCATTCACCAGCGCCGGTGCAGGCGAGACCGATACCAACAGCAGCAAGTACGACGACGTATTCACTGCCGCCGCCCGGGTTAAAGATGAACCAGCCTTTCTTCATATTCGTGGTGATCAGCGCGACCACCATGATGGCGACCATGCCCGCCGCAGCAAGTGGCGTGAGGAAACCAAGCGCAAGAAGTGCACCTGAACCGATTTCGGTGAGCGCAGCGATCCAGGCGTTGGCCTTCGGCATTTTCATACCCATGGATCCAAACCAACCGGCGGTGCCAGCAATTTTGCCGCCACCAAAGATTTTGTTCAGACCATGCGTAGCAAGCGTGACACCAACGACAACACGGATGATGAGCAGACCAAGATTGAGTCCGTTCGCCATTTCGTCTGTGGCATACATATCGGTGGACATCATCGTTACAGGCACGTCCATCATTTGGGCGAGCATTCGGTTCCTCCTCGAGAGGGTTGTTGACCACTACAGCGTATGGCCGTCAGAGTCGCGTCAGGTGGACGCTCTTTAGGGGCCAACGCCAGCCCCAGCTTTAACGAAAGTCGCGCGATCTGTGGCCGCCAACCACCGGAAGAACCTCGAGTTTGTCGGCCACCACGTTGATGACACCGTCGATGCGTTCAAGACGACCTCGCACCAATAGCGCTGGCGCGCCGCGAGCCACACGCCGGTAGCGCTTCCATAACCCCGGAGAACACACCACGTTGATGAGACCGGTTTCGTCTTCAAGATTTACGAAGGTGATGCCGTGTGCGGTTGACGGCCGTTGGCGATGAGTGACGACTCCTCCAACCAACACGCGCGTATCGGTCGGGGCGGTACGTAGTTCTGCTGCAGTGAGAACGCCAAGCGACGCGAGATGTTCTCGTTCAAACAATGTGGGATGCCCATCGGGAGACACACCGGTGGCCCACAGATCGGCACCTGCGAGTTCACGATCTGAAAGCCCTGGGAGCGATGGCGCATCGGTACCGGTAACGATGCCAGGAAGTCGGTCGGCGTTGGTTTCAGCCACTGCGCCAGCCACCCACAGAGCACGACGGCGGTCGAGGTTTGTGCCACTTCGATCCGTGCAGTTCGAAAACACCCCTGCGGTTGCCATTGCTTCAAGCGCAGTCCGATCGATATCGATGCGTTGCGCGAGATCGGTCATCGACACATAGGGCCCGTTTGCTTCACGTTCAGTCACGATGCATTCAGCCAGTTCGTCACCAACTGAACGAACTGAAGCCAACCCAAGACGCACTGCCGGTTGCGGTACTTCAGCACCGCCCACCGGAAACGCATCGATAGGGAAAGGGACATCGGCGGTTGTAGCCGCGCGACCCTCGACCCATTCAAGGGTGGCGCCTACGCCCGACGCTGCGAGATCGGGGGTGCGCACCACCACGCCGTGGCGCCGAGCATCGGCCACCAGTGTGTGCGGTGAATAGAAGCCCATGGGTTGCGCGTTGAGGAGACCACCGCAAAACGCTGCGGGAAAGTACCGCTTGAGATAGGAGCTCGAATAGACCAGATAGGCGAACGACACCGAGTGGCTTTCGGGAAAGCCGAAGTTCGCGAATGCTGCGAGTTTGTCGAAGATCTGTTCAGCGGTATCGCCGATGATGCCGCGCTCAGCCATGCCTTCAAAAAATCGACCACGCAAACGTTCCATGCGTTCAGAACTTCGCTTTGACCCCATGGCTTGGCGCAACTGATCGGCCTCGCCCGGACTGAAACCGGCCACATCGATTGCCATTTGCATGAGTTGTTCTTGAAATAACGGGATGCCCAAGGTCTTGGCCAACGAAGGCTCAAGTAACGGATGCAGATAGGTGATCTTTTCAAGACCATTGCGCCGGCGAATGTACGGGTGCACCGAGTTGCCTTGAATCGGACCAGGGCGAATAAGCGCAACCTCAACCACAAGGTCGTAAAACTTGCGCGGCTTAAGCCGAGGCAACGTAGCCATTTGCGCGCGACTCTCGACCTGAAAGACCCCGACAGAATCGGCAACACACAACATGTCGTAGACGGCATCGTCTTGAGGAACTTCGGCAATGTCGATAGCAAACCCGTAGGCCTCGGCAACCGCATCGACGGTGTTGTGCAATGCAGTGAGCATGCCGAGACCGAGAAGATCGAACTTCACCAAACCCGCTGCGGCGCAATCGTCCTTATCCCATTGCAAAACACTTCGATTCTCGCGACGAGCCCACTCGACGGGACACACCTCGATGATGGGACGGTCACAGAGCACCATGCCGCCAGAATGAATACCGAGATGTCGCGGCGCGTGTTCAATCTGTGCAGCCAACTCAATGACAGCTTGCGGAATGGCGTCGGAATCGGGCTCAGGCGCAACCGTGTTGGCATTGTCTTCAAGTTGGGTGATGAGCGAACCCCAACGATCGACATTTTTGGCCCATGCATCGGCCTGACCGGGCGCATACCCGAGTGCACTGGCCATATCGCGTACAGCAGAACGCGGCCGATAGGTAATGACATTGGCAACCTGCGCGGCGTAGTGACGACCATGACGTTGGTAGACGTACTGAATGACTTCTTCGCGTCGACCAGATTCGATGTCAATGTCGATGTCAGGCGGACCATCGCGCTCAGGCGAAAGAAAACGTTCGAACAACAAACCCAACTCGATGGCGTCGGCTTTGGTGACACCTAACGCGAAACACACCGCAGAGTTGGCAGCCGAGCCGCGACCCTGGCAGTAGATATCGTTGCGCCGACAAAAATCGACAAGGTCATACACAATCAGGAAGTAACCGGGGAAACCGAGCTGTTCGATGATGGCCAGTTCGTGATCAATCTGTGCCCAAGCCCCGGCAACGCGTTCACGATGGCGAGGCCCATAGCGACGTTCGGCACTGCGTTCGGTCAGACGCCGTAGGTACCCCATTTCATCGAGCCCATCGGGACATGGGAATGGTGGAAGGTTGGGCGCCACGAGTTTCAAATCGAACGCGCAGGCCTGACCCAGTTCCCCCGCTCGTTCCACCACGCCGGGGTAACGAGCAAACCTTCGGGCTTGTTCGAAACCTGACCGAAGATGCGCACCAGCACCTGCCGGCAGCCAACCATCGATTTCGTCGAGACTGCGACGAGAGCGCACAGCAGCTAACGCTGTTGCGAGTGGACGTTCTGCTGGCGTTGCATAATGCGCGTTGGTCGTTGCAACAAGATCGACATCGCCGCGTAGCGCGATCTGCATCAGCGCGTCGTTACGAACTGAATCAAGCGGATGGCCGTGATCCCATAACTCGACTGCGAGGTTGTCGCGACCAAAGGTGTTGACGAGCAACGCGAGTTGATCGGCCGCTGCGGCAGGACCGTGATGTTCCAGCGCGGAAGCAACGGCACCTTTGCGACAGCCCGTGAGCACCAACCAGTGATTGCGATCGGCCACCGGTGCCGCCGCGCCACCAAGCGCGCACAGTTCGGCCAGCGACGCGCGCGGCGCGCCCTTCTCGCCCCGCAGTTGCGCTTCGCTCAGCGCACGCGCCAACAGCGCATAGCCGCGAGGATTGCGAGCAAGGACGATGAGATGCGATTCGCCCGCGGCAGCGCCTGGGTCGGGGTCGGCCGCTGGTGGCGCCGTGCGCCCCAACGTGAGTTCGGCTCCGAAGATGGTGGGCAGCCCGACAGCACGTGCCGCCTCGGCGAAACGAACAACGCCGTAGAACCCGTTGTGGTCGGTGAGGGCGAGCGCGCTGAGCTCCAGCCGCATCGCCTCGGCGGCCAGCGCTTCTGGAGTACTGGCACCGTCGAGGAAACTGAACTGGGAATGGCAATGCAGTTCTGCATAGGACTCCGACCCCATGGGCCCACCGTATCGAACATGTGTTCGATACGGCAAGCGAAAAGGTTGCCCTTGCTATGGGACCACCACCGAACGACAGGGCAACCATTGGTTCGAGCCCGAACCCGCAACGTTGATCGCCGCGACACACACCCCATAAGTGCCACCCGGCAACGACAACGAACCACTCATCCCATGATTCGGCCCATAAGCAGGAAAAACAACCCCAAAATCAGACCGGAAATTACCTGCCGTCACCGCAATCGCACCAGCAACCGAACCATCACCACGAAACGCATACACATGCGCCTGAGCAGGCAACGCCGTATCAGGATCAATCACCCAACCAGCAACATCAACACCACCAACCCGACCCATCACCGCATCAACCACACCAAACGGCGAACCACCAGGCACCACCACCGAACGACAGGGCAACCATTGGTTCGAGCCCGAACCCGCAACGTTGATCGCCGCGACACACACCCCATAAGTGCCACCCGGCAACGACAACGAACCACTCATCCCATGATTCGGCCCATAAGCAGGAAAAACAACCCCAAAATCAGACCGGAAATTACCTGCCGTCACCGCAATCGCACCAGCAACCGAACCATCACCACGAAACGCATACACATGCGCCTGAGCAGGCAACGCCGTATCAGGATCAATCACCCAACCAGCAACATCAACACCACCAACCCGACCCATCACCGCATCAACCACACCAAACGGCGAACCACCAGGCACCACCACCGAACGACATCCAAGCCACACGTTTGACCCAGGTCCCTGATTAATCATCGCAACACACACGTTGCGCGTTCCACTGTTGACGGTGACAGGAATCGAGAAGCCACGGTTGGAACCGTAAAAGGGGTATACAGCACCAACGTCACTACGAAGTTCAGCAGCCAGACCACTATAGGCAAATGCTCCATCGACATAGACGTGTAACGGCACCGTCTCAAATTGCCCTAGATCGATCGCCCAGCCCCTCACAGTGATGGTCCCAAGTCCTGCAGTCGAATTGTCCCAAACCCCAAAAGGCGACCCTCCACATCCGTAGGTTGTCGAAGGGGTGGTGATGCCCAGCGCGACATCCAAGCGCAACGTCGGGATGACATATCCCGATGCTTGAACACAAACTCCAGTTTGTGCGACCCGCTGAAGTCGAGTCAGCCATTGCGAGGGCTGAACTCCGTTTCCAGCAAGCACGGCGATTGCTCCGGCCACGGCTGGGGTTGCCATCGATGTGCCCGAAAGCAAACCCATTTGCGATCCAAGAATCGATGAAGTGATGTTTGAGCCCGGCGCCATCAGGTCAACCTGAGGGCCATCGTTGGAGTAGGGGGTGCTCGCATCTGGGACCCCATCGACTGCTCCGACGGTCACGGCTGTTGAAATGCACCCCGGGGCCGATACTCCGTTTGCCCAGCCATCATTACCTGAGGCAATCACCGTCGTAATGCCAACAGTCAAAAGCTGATCAATAAAAGCTTTTGTGGAACTGTTCGATGAATCGCAATAGTTCGTGTACTTGGTTGAGCCACCGAGACTCATATTCACTGAGGTCAAACTAGGGAACAGCCCGCGTTTGTTGTAGAGCCAGCTCAATGCGTCGTTAATGCTCGACGTCGCCGACGAAATCTTTGGGATCATCCCGTCCGTGTATTCGTGAAACACATTGATGGCAATCAGATTTGCATCAGGAGCAACGCCTGAGGGGACGCTGCTTCCGTCCCCACCGACCGCTATGCCGGCAACATGAGTTCCATGACTACAACTAATCACCACTGATGAGCATGGTTCGGCTGCACCAGGGATTGGATCGCTATTTGGCGTCATCTCCTCACCAGATGGGCACGAAGAACCAACAATCGTGAAGCAGGCTTCGGCAATCGTCTTTTTCGTAGATCCCCGCATGAGATAGGGATGATCGGTCTGAACGCCGGTATCGATGACCGCAACTGTCGAACCCGCACCCTTCCATCCTGCGGCCCAAGCAGCGGTAGCACCCATCGTGGCGGTGGAATTAATGGAACTCGGGCTAACTGTTGAGGATGGTTCAAGACTCGAAGCAGAGACAAACAGCTGTTCATCGTCGTTAATCATCGACACAACGCCGGAGTTTCGTGTTGCTTCAAAGCCCGCGGCGTCAAGAGACAACGCGATATACGGCAAGGTTCCGACATTGTCAGTGCCTGTCCACGAACCCGCTGGCAGCTGTGCAAGAAGTTCGTTACGGGCTGCACGAACCTGCTCAATGCGCTCTTCGTCGGTACCTACTGGTGTCACGGCAAGTTTCAAAATAACCGGGGCGATATCTCCTGCATCGATGGTTACTTGAACCTCAGGCTGCACTGTGACTTGTTCAGGGGGAATCGGCCCATTTGACGAGACCGAAGGTGTCGTCGGTGCCATTGACGGCGTAGTGGATCCCGATAGCGAGGTGGTCGATGTGACGGGCTCGGCGGCCTGATCATTCGTTTCTGGTCGACTCTGAATCACAACCCCAGCGAGAATCGCCCCGACCACCACAAGACCGACTGTCGCCAGCAGCAATCGATTTCGGTTCTGGTGTGTCGCCATTCGTCAGCCTTAGATCGGCAAGTCCTTTCTCATCATACGACCACCCATGATTTCCGTGACATCGCCCCAACTCTCGGGGGCAGCACTGTGCCCTCGAAGCCCAGTAAATCACTGGGCATTCCTTCAGTTCAGTCATAGATCGCTTCGACCGACCAACTCCCCTGTTCGATCTGTACGAGCAATGCCCGACCATCGGCCAACGCCAGTTGCAAGCGGGCACGACGACGATGCGTGAGTTGATCCCACCACCGCTCATCACATGGCCATGGTCCTGCCCACCCCAGGATCGAGACATCACCTCGTGCCGCGTCATCGAATCTCACCATTGAGGGTTCAGCGCTCAGCGTTCCCCTCCCACTCACCCATACTGAAGCACCCCGCGCATCAAGCACTTGGATTGGCAGCGGTTCAGTCGGAAGCAAGGTTGGTAACGGCGAAGGCACTCGGCCCGGCCACGGAGCATCAAGCGCAACTCCGCGCCCTTGACCATCGTCGCCATCAATACCAACAAACGGCGCGCGCACTACGACATCAGCTGGGCCTCGACCACCACGCCGTTCAGGGACAGTGACTGCAGCAACTCCCAACATCCCCTGCACGCGCGCTAGTGCCCGCCCAGCGCGTTCATCGGCTTCAGTTTCGCCACCCCAGAACCCATGTTGTCGTCCCCGGGCGGGCATCACTTCGTCAGGAACGAGTAGCAACCTTGAAACACCGCCACTTGGCCGTTGCGCGCTCGGACCGTTCAGCCATCCATCAAGTTGCCAACGAACACGATCGACAATTCCCGTTGACGACAGCGCCCCTTCGTGACGCCACACACGTTCAAGCCGTTCACCCGCATCGGTTTCGATCACCACCAGCAAACGGGTGCATGCCAAACCTTCCGCACAAAGCCGATCGTGTAGATCATCGGCAATCGCGCGCGCGGCAAACGCAGCAATGTCGACGCGTTCAGCAGGCGGATCGATGACCGACTCGACATCGAATGATCGCGACGGAGGCCCAACCGAGGACGGTCGATCGTCAATCCCTCGAGCGAGTCGGTGAAGAAATCGACCTTCAATGCCAAACCGAGCAACGACATCGTCAACGCTGAGCGCAGCAAAGTCTCCGATTCGCCGCAACCCAAGTCGGTACAAGACATCGGCCAACTCGGGACGACCAAGCACGCTCACCGGAAAGGGCGAAAGAAATTTTGCTGATTGCCCTGAAGGGATCACGCTCACATGGCCGGGTCGAGCAACCGCGAGTTCTGCAGCTCGGGTTGCAGCAAAGATGCCATCGGCGACACCGACCCCAACCGCATCAAACCAACCCGACGACCCCAATGCGTTGTCGATCTCAGAGGCCACCAGCCCCGCTAATGGCTCGTCTCCACCGAAATACCGAGAAGGCCCAAGGGTTGGAAAGGCAAGCGATCCAGGAGAAGACAGTTCAACTCGTGGAGTAAAGCGATCAACAAGCGCAGCGATTGAAGCAAAGACTCGAGCATCGCGGTCGGGGTCGGGATCAACGATGTGTAATACCGGACACCGACGTTGCGCATCGCGACGACGAAGCCCAACCTCAACTCCTTCGGCGCGAGCTGCTGGCGAAGTCGCCGTCACCCTGTTTGCCGCAATTACTGCAACGGCTTCATCGGCCGAGGCTGCTGTTGCAATCACCGGCCAATCCGGACACAGAACGACCAGTGTCCGCACGTTCATAGCGTCACCATGTCAACGACTGAACGCGACAACCGTCCCGTCCTCGCGTTCAGATTCTGCAATTGCGACCTGCGCGTCGATTGCCGGCAACAACAACTCGCATCGAGCCGTACGACTTGCTCTTCCCCGCCCATTGACACCAACACATACATGACGCGAACGCAGGTGGCCATAACCGCAACCCAAACCCTCCCATTGCGCGTCGCTAACGGTGAGCGAAAGATCGGCAGACAACGAGGGGTTCACGGTGCCACCCGGAGACACAACGATGAGGATTGATCCGCGTTCACGAAGTCGTGATGCAAGCCGACGGCCATCGGATGGACGCAGTGAAAGCCGCGCATCGAGCACGATGACATCGACAGCGCCGATCAATGCTGCGAGTACATCGACGTGCCGTCCCGAGTTCCCTGGATCAATGAAGGCAATCCGTTCCGCATTGAGGTTCGCTTCAAGAACTGCAACTGGCGCGAGATCGTTCAGCCCCACAACCACGACCCATGACCCTGACTGTGAAGCGGCCGTGCTCAGTTGCAGCGCGAGCGAGGTCGCCCCCACTCCACCGATGGTGATGGTCGAACCACGAATGAGCCCTCCATCGGGCATGAGCCGTTCCAGGGGTTCGAGCACTGGCACCACCGCTTGGCGCGCCAAGACCACCGGCCGAATGCGTTCGGCCAGTTCTTGCAACGAAGGCGGCACTACAGAGGAAGGAAGGGCGGCGGGAAGAACCACCCCACCAGTATCGAACAGATGTTCGATGAAGGCAACTGGTTAGTCGCCGAATCCTTCGGGCATCACGACTTCGACGCCTTCTCGGTAATAGATGAAGAGTTCCTCGAGCCGTTCTTTCAGCCCTGCAGACCCACCGCTGACGCTCACCGTGATGACATTGCCATTGACGTGCACTGATTCAACGCCACCAGCCTCGAACAACGTGCGGGCGACAAGATCGGCCGGGCGATCAGCCAAGACATCGTCGGCCGAACGGTAAATCTCGTGCCCCATACCGGTGAGGGGACGATTGGTCTCAAAGCGGACCACGCCACTCACTGAGGACGGCTTTTCGATGACGGTAACTGGCTGACCCATGGAGGTGAATGTAGCCGGGTCAGGCCCGACTGCCCTCCATCGGTAGGCCATCGCGACCGCCACGCAGCGCAACGACCCCGATCTGCCAAACCAGAGCGGCAAGAACCACCGACACGACGCCCAAACCCACATGAACGATCTTGAACGGAGCTCCGTGGTCGGCCACGAGGATCATGGGTACTCGGACGAGCCACACCACCACCGTGAGCGCAGCCGCCGACATAAGAACTTTCGCTCCCCCGGCACCGAGATTTGATTTCCAGACCTTTGCCACAACCACCACGACCGCCACCGCGAATCCCAAAAGCACAAGTGAAAGCACCGTGGAAAATGTTTTGGCGCCAGTGGATTCTTCGGAACGCAAGGTGTTGGAAATGCGACTACCCCAAACAAATGCTGTCCATGCAACGAAGGCGAGAAGGACGATGCGGGAGCGGGGGTTCATGAAGTGAGGGTACCCGCCACCCGGCAAGTACCGAACTACCCGGCGTTAAACAAACTCGCCTGCGTCGAGACCGGATCAGAACGATGAATCCCCGACCACGGCAGATCGTCCATGTACGACCACGAACGCCGATGAATTGTGGTCGGCCCCAATGCCGAAAGCGCCATGCGGTGTCGCGGACACGGATAGCCCTTGTTGCGATGGAAGTCATAAGCGGGAAAGTTCTCGGCCTCGGCCCGCATCATGCGGTCGCGACTCACCTTTGCCAAGATCGATGCAGCTGCAATCGACACACATGTCGCATCACCCTTCACGATCGTCTTGGTGATTCCTCCACCCACAAAATCATGCGAACCATCGAGCAGTACCCGGTCGGGCCGACTACCAAGCGATTCAATCGCGCGACTCGCTGCAAGTCGCAATGCTGCAGACATGCCGAGGTCGTCACATTCCTGATGCGTCACGATGCCGAGTGACCACGCATCGCACCACTCGGCAACGCGATCGAACATCGACTCGCGTTCAGTCTCGGTGAGCATCTTGGAATCACGAAGTTTGTAGACACGCCGTTCCTTCGGAACAACCGCAGCTCCGATGACGAGAGGACCTGCCCATGATCCGCGACCAACTTCGTCGAGCCCGACCACAATCGAGTGCCCCTCGGCCCACAATTGTTTTTCATTTGCGAGCGTTGGCGAACTGTTACGCAGCCCCGCGCGAAGTTGCCGAACTGAACCAGCCATGACGTCGAACGTAGCGGCGAAGGCGTCGCTAGCCCGGGATCACTTCTCGATCCAAGTCTCCGTTAGTTTCACGGTGCCACCCTGGAACGACTGAGCCTTTGCCCCATCAGGAAGCGTCATTGACGTGAAGTTCCGGATGTTCTTGGCAGCACCGATCGCCCACTGCGAGTGAGCGAGCCAGATGTATGGGACTAATGCCGTCTGCCGTTGCTGGACCGTGGCATAGGCCTCTTTGCGCACAGCCAAGTCCGGAGACCCGCGACCCTTATCGAGTGCTGCGTTCAGTTCCGGATCGTTGAGTCGAGCGAAATTCAACGCGAGTGGGCCCGTTGCGTTCTTGCCAGTCCACCAGACGTAATCGACAGCGGGATCAGTCCCACTGAACTGACGAGTCAAGTTGGCCTGATAGTTCCCAGTCGCCATGTCGAGGATGAACTTGCTCTGTTCAGTGGTCGTTGTAGTGACGCTCACGCCACAGGCTTCCCACTGCTGCTTCAGAAGTGCAGTGATATTCACGTTCGCCGGCACCGGGGTCGTCCCGAGGGTGAAGGAGATGGGCCCCTTTTCCGCCTTCACCTGTTCGATCAGCGCCTTACCTGCCACTGGATCATTTGTTGTGAAGCCTGAATTGAAATACCAGGGCGAATCTTTACTGAACTGGCTGTCAGCCGCACGATCCTCAGGGACTTCGCTAATCAAACGAACCTCTGCAGGGTCGGTGCAGAGTTTCAGACCTTCGCGAACCCGAACATCATCAAGCGGAGCCTTTGCTGTGTTGAACATCACGAAACTTTCCTCAGATTCGTTCTGATCAAACACAACCTGCAAGGCTCCAGACTGCGCCTCGCTCTTGAGTTTTGCCATCGCAGGGAAGTCGGTGGTGTGGAGCATGTTTACGTCGCCTGCAAGTAACGCGTTCACCCGACTTTGCGGATCGGTGATTGGACGGAATTCAAGCGAATCAAGATACGGAAGCTTGTTGCCCTTGTCATCTGAGCGCCAGTAGTTCGGATTCTTGGTGCCGCTCCAACTGTTATCCGGAATCCATTCTTTTTGAATGAATGGACCTGAGCCAATCGGTGATCGCGTATTCGCTGGAGGTGCTGCGTCAAGTTGCGCGGGGGAAACGACATATCCGACCTGCGTCGTTAGTGCCGCCGGCAATGACGCGTCAGGATCGATCGTTGAGACCGTCACACTCAATGGACCAGATGCAACAACAGAAGCAATATTCGCAAGCGCAATACCGACCAGTACATCTTTCTTCATTGCGTTGAGCGACTTCGCAACTGCTGCGCCGTCGACCGGCGTGCCATCGGAGAAGTTCACATTCGGGCGAAGTTCAATCGTCCATATCTTGTAATCCGCGCTCGGCGTAAATGACTTTGCGAGGTACGGCTGCGCATCGCCGTTTTCGTCATAGGCGGAGAGTGGATCAAAGATCGCCGAACCAACCGTGTGACCAGAAACTGCCCACCGGTTTGTAGTGGGGTTAAAACCGTCTGACTCTGCCTCGACCGCGAACTTCACCGTTCCACCTTGCGTGGGTTCACTCGCCGCCTTCACCGTGACATCGGAACTTGCAGTTGCCGAGTTATCGCCGCTACTCGAACTGCTGCACGCAGCCGCAAACAGCCCTAGTGCAACCACCGCAGCAACCACCGAAACGAACTGACGCAACCTTGGATTTTCGCCCATGTTCACCACCCCTTGCGCGAACAGTAACGCTGATCATCACTTCGTGTCGGAATTCCTGCGAACGCGATAGGGCCCGGTGCCGAAGCACCGGGCCCTATCAACAACGGAGTCAGTTCTGGGTTTTTATTCGACCCAGGTCTGAGTCAGGCGAACCTCGCCACGCTGGAACGGCAGTGCTGCCTGTCCGTCGGGAAGGGTCTGGTTCGTGATGTTGCGGACGTTCTTGGCCGCACCGATCGCCCACTGGCTGTGAGAGAGCCAGATGTAGGGAGCCAACTCAGTCTGACGCTTCTGCATATCGGCGTACGCCTGCTTGCGAACAGCCGGGTCGTTTGAGGCACGAGCCTTATCAAGGGCCGCATCAATCTGAGCATCCTTCAAACGAGCGATGTTCAGCGTGAGGGGACCAGACGCGTTCTTTCCTGTCCACCAGACGTAATCGCCATCGGGATCCGAAGCTGCGAACTGACGCCACAAGTTGACCGTGTAGTTGCCGGTCACGGCATCAGACACAAACTTGCTCTGGTCGGATGTGGTGGTGTTCACAGTCACGCCACAGGCTTCCCACTGCTGCTTAATAAGAGCAGTGGTGTTGGTGTTGGCCGGAACTGGCGTGGTGCCAAGCGAGACAGTGATCGGGCCCTTTTCGGCCTTCACCTGATCGAGAAGCGCCTTGCCCTTTGCCACATCGTTGGTGGTGAAACCGTTCTCGGAATACCACGGGGAATCCTTCGTGAACTGGCTGGTAGCCAAACGTTCTGTCGGCGTCTCGCCCACAACAAGTGATGCAGCGGGATCGGTGCACAACGTGAGTCCTTGACGCACTCGTACGTCGTCAACCGGAGCCTTCGCCGTATTGAACATCAAGAAGGACTCTTCGGTTTCGGTGTTGTCGGCAACGAACTGGATGTTGCCCGACGCCGCCTCGGACTGCAGGCGGTTAATCGCCGGCCAGTCAGTGGTGTGGATCATCTGAACGTCGCCCGAAATGAGTGCATTGACTCGGTTCTGGGGATCAACGATCGGACGGAACTCAACCGAATCGAGGTACGGGAGCTTGTTGCCCTTGTCATCTGAACGCCAGTAGTTGGCATTCTTGGTGCCGACCCAGCGGCTATCGGGAACCCATTCCTTCTGAATGAAAGGTCCTGAACCGATGGGCTGACGCGTTGCGGCAGCACCTTCTGCCTTGTACTGGGCAGGAGCAGCAATGAAGCCGACCTGAGTGGTCAACACTGCGGGAAGCGAGGCCCACGGATCGGTGGTGGCAATGGTGAGCTGCGAGGGCGAGACCACCGTGATGGTGGACATATTCGCCAAGGCGGCACCGGTAAGCGCATTGGCCTTCACCGTGTCGAGCGCAAGCTTCACTGCAGCCGCATCGACCGGCGTGCCATCGGAGAAGTTCACTCCGGCACGAAGGTCAACAGTCCATGTCTTGAAATCGGCACTCGGAGTAAAAGACTTCGCCAAGTACGGGGCCCACTTGCCTTCTGCGTCGTAGGCCGTCAATGGATCGAATACTGCGTTACCGACCATGTAGCCAGAAATCGCCCAACGGTTGCTAGATGGGTTGAAACCGTCAGTCTCGGCTTCAAGCGCAAACTTGATCGAGCCCCCCGCCTTGGGCGGCCCTGACGCCTTGATTGTTACGTCAGTGGTCTTGCCGCTCTGGTCCGAGTCACTTGAACTCGATCCACCGCATGCCGAAGCGATCAGGCCAATAGCCATGACTGCTGCAACAACCGGTGCCCAGCGGCGGAATCCCGCACGCTTCTCCATAATTACTGCCTCCTTCGGCCACAGCCGACGGTTGGTTCAGGGGACCCCATGGAACCCTGCTGTAGGCGGAACCTTAGACGTGACCCGGGGCACATGCGAGGGCAAAGGGCGATTTTCCGCAGCAGACCCGAATCGCTCGGCCAAAGTTCAAGTCTGACCAAATCAGGAAAAGGAGCCTCCGCTCTCGGCAAGAGGATCAACTGCCCGTTGCGGGTGGTCGTGGTCGTGGTTGAGGTCGTGGTCGAGATGTGTATGGACGTGATCAATGATTGGCGCCGCCAAGAGGACTTCACCACGTTGCTCTGAGGTGGACCATGACGAGTCGATCGCACTGCAGGTCAGGGTGAAGGTTCGGTCGCCTTCCACTTCCCACAGCAGTGCTGGTCGTGCACCGTGCCAGCGCAACGCGAAGGACAACGAACCACCGACGGTCGGCAATCGATGAACCGCAATCGGCTGCCCCAGCCAGTCCTCACCGAAACTGGGGAGAAGGTCAATAGTGGGGCCATGGTCGTTCACGACAATTGAGCGGACATTGCGTAGGAACGCAGCGGTTCGGGCCGGATCGTGCGCATCCGTTGCACTTGACCAGGTCCACAGAGGTTCACCTTCGAGGAGGTCGCTTCGGAGCTGACCAACAGCATCGGCCAGTCGTGCTCCATCACCAGGGCCATCTGCGGCGATCGAACGCCGTTCCATTTCTTCTGTGAGCGAAGCGTGGTGGAGTCGAACTGCCTGCGCTGCGTCGGACTGACCGACGGCATCGAGCAACAAAACCGCCGAGCTGTACGCGCGTGCAGTCCAGCGTGCGTCGTAGGCGCGTCGATCCTCACCAGCGAGCCAATCAGGGCCCTCCCCGACTCCGAAGAACGATCGAGCCGGTCGAAGGCGACCTACCCGCTGCCGTTTCGACAACCAATGCACTGCCGATGCCACACGCTCGACGAGTACCTCGGCAAATACATCGTTCGCTGTTAGGGCAACGTGACGTTCAACGGCAACGACCCAACTCGCCGTCGCGTCAAGGCGCGAGTCACCGAGCGAACCGTCTGCATCCTGAAGATCTGTAGCAGCCAGAAGCAACCGCTCAGCTTCTGCCGACAAACCCTGCTCGTCGAGCGCCATGATGAGTTCTGAACGTTCGACACCATCAACAAGTGTTCCAGGCCAGCGCAACGGATCATCGTTGGCTGCGTGCACAAGCATGTGTGATCGCGCCGCATCGATTGCTTCTTCGGTTTCAATCTGTCGTTCTGGAAAATCAAATCGCGGGGCCCGTGCAAGTTGTGCTTTCCATCCTGCGACGACTCGATCATGGGGCGGAAGTGTCGAGACATCGATTCGCGCGAGTTCACTCGGGCCAGCAACGCGACGCATTGGAAGAACGACTCGTAGCGTTGCTGTATGCGGGAGTGGGAAAACAAATCCTACGGTCACCGAACCCGACGTCGATGAGACTCCTCCTTCGGGGAATTCGGGAACTGCGTCTCCCTCAACCGTCACTTCTTGGGCGGAACGCCCGTCGGCAGCAATGCCGTAGCGCGATGGCTGCCGGGAAAACAGTGCGACTCCGTCACCATCCACGACGACGACACCATCAACGACATCGATCGCTGATGAGGCGCTCGACGATCCCGACAACGCGATCGCGACGGCAACAGGAATCTTTGTCGCATTATGGAAATCAACCACCAAAACTGGGAGACCAGTCGTTCCATCGACCGCGCTCCACGCGCGCTGTTCGATCTCCCCTCCGGGAAGCCGTAATCCACTGAGAACGACCGGGGTGGCTTCGACAAGCGATTGGCGAACATGAGCACCGCCCGAGGCGACGTGCCAGCGGTCCTCAGCACCCACCCACCAATCAAGCGACCACGCGCCGCTTTCGGGCGTAATGACCCCACGCCGGCTGATTGCAGCTCGACCCCCGGCCCCTATGGTTCCCAAAAGGGCCCACGACTCTTCGGCCAATTGATCGTCAGAGGTTTGGTTCACAACAACATGCTCCATCGGCGGCGACGCTACCCCCGACAGAAGCACCCCTCTTCATTATGGCGACAGGTTCGGAACAAATACGCGGCTAGGAGTGATGCAACTCACGCGACCTACACTCCGGCGGTGTCCGTATCGGAGTCCACACGAGCTGTGCTCATCCCCGTCAAGGCGTTCTCCGATGCAAAAGCGCGCCTCGCCGGTGCCCTTGATCCCGCGGAACGAGCAGCCCTCGCCGAATCGATGGCAACCACTGTCGTGCGCGCTGCTGCACCGCTTGACGTTTGGATCGTCTGTGATGACACCGCTGTTGCCGAATGGGCAACTCGTCTCGGCGCCAATGTCCTATGGAAGCCCGGCCGCGGGCTCAACGGCGCGGTGAACGAAGGCGTTGCCGATCTTGCCCGTCTCGACATCGACACGGTGATCGTCGCTCACGCCGATCTGCCCCACGCCGAACGTCTCGAATGGTTGGCCGACGTCGATGGCGTCACGCTTGTTCCTGATCGACATGGCGATGGAACCAACGTCATCGTGATCCCCACTGACAGCGGTTTCGTTTTTTCTTACGGACCGGCTTCATTTGCCCGCCACCATGCAGAAGCACAGCGGCTCGGGCTCGACGTGCGAGTGATCCACAACGACCGACTGGCATGGGACGTTGATCGACCCGACGATCTCAACACCCCGAAGTGGGCGGACCAGTTATGAGCAGCCACCTACCGCCCCTTCCCATCGGAGATCTTCCAGACGGCCCGATGGCTTCACGCGACCTTCCGACTCCGAAGCGCGCGCTCGTCATCGTTGCTCATCCCGACGATGCCGAATTTCAGTGCGGCGGCACTCTTGCCAAATGGGCCGCTGCAGGATGTGTCATCAACCATCTCGTTCTTACCGACGGCGCCAAAGGAACTTGGGATCCCAATCAGAGCGCTGACGAACTCGTTGAAATGCGCCGAGCGGAGCAGATGGAAGCAGCCCGTCGGCTCGGCTCTACTGGCAAGGTCGTCATGCTTGGTCATGTCGATGGCGAACTCCAGCCGACACTTCACATTCGCGATCAAGTTGCCTACTGGATCCGTTCGATTCAACCCGATGTCGTTCTCGCTCATGATCCGTGGAAGCGATACCGACTCCATCCCGATCATCGCAATGCCGGATGGCTCGCACTCGACGGCATCGTGGCTGCCCGTGATCCGCACTATTTCAGCCACCACGGTCTTGAGATTCACCGCCCCGATTGCGCTCTTCTGTTTGAAGCAGACGAGCCAGATCATGTCGAAGACATCAGTGGCTTTGTCGACACGAAGGTTGAAGCACTCTTGGCCCATACGAGCCAATTCGTCACAACTCACGCCATTCCGCCCGGTGACGACGGAACCTTTGCCACGGTATTTGGCGAACGGATCCGAGACCACGCTGCTGCCGTCGGTGCCGCAACAAACGTGTCTCGCGGAGAAATCTTCAAGTTGCTGAATAATCTCTGACCCGATCTGACTCACCGTCAGAAGACTTCCCTTCATGACGGCTCTGTGAACGGAAGACGAACTCCACCCAAGTATCCGCGCGTCAACCCAACGCGCGGTGTTGGATGACAGGGTCGCAGCAACCGCAACTCCGGGAGACCAGTGACCACCACGCAGGCCGTGTCGTCCAACTCGTCCGATCAATCGCAGGGATTCAACCCCGATCACGTCGCCGGAGGGGGTCGATGACTCCCATGGGCAAGCGCATTTACGTACTCGATACGTCAGTACTTCTCGCCGACCCGAAATCGATGACGCGCTTCGAAGAACACGACGTCGTGCTTCCCGTCGTCGTTGTGCTGGAACTCGAATCAAAGCGCAACCACCCCGAACTCGGTTGGTCGGCTCGTCAAGCGTTACGTCAGCTTGAACATTGGCGCGTCAAATACGGGAACCTCACCACTGCGTTTTCTGTGAACGAGGTGGGCGGAACTCTGCGTGTTGAGATCAACCATCAAAACCTCAATGCACTTCCTCCGTCGCTTTCCGGCGATAGCAACGATCACCGAATACTTGCGGTAGCCCAAAATCTGGCGACCGAAGGCAATGACGTCACCGTTGTCACGAAAGATCTTCCCCTTCGACTGAAGGCATCAATCGTTGGCCTCGCAGCAGACGAATATCGCAATGAGCTCGCACGTGACGACAGTTGGACAGGAATCGTCGAACTTGAATGCGACGGATCAACGATCGACGAATTGTTCGAACATGGCTCCATCGACGATGAACGCGCGCGCAATCTTCCTTGCAACACAGGCGTTGTCATGCACGCTGGATCTCAATCAGCATTAGCTCGAATTCATTCCGACAAATCGCTGCACCTCGTTCGTCGTGACGGACAACTTTTCGATGTACGCGGCCGTTCTGCCGAACAGCGCATTGCGATCGATCTTCTTGCCGATCCTTCAATTGGCATCGTTTCCCTTGGAGGTCCTGCAGGCACGGGAAAGAGCGTGTTGGCTCTCGCCGCCGGTCTCGAATCAGTACTTGAACAGCGCAGCCATAAACGCGTCGTGGTCTTCCGCCCGCTCTACGCCGTCGGCGGCCAAGACCTCGGTTATCTCCCTGGTTCCGAATTCGAAAAGATGAGTCCATGGGCTGCGGCCGTACTTGATGGACTGGAGGCAATTACCGGACCAGAAATCATCGACGAAGTCATCCACCGTGAACTTCTTGAGGTGCTTCCGCTCACTCACATCCGCGGACGGAGCCTTACCGACACCTTTGTCATCATTGACGAGGCTCAAAACCTTGAGCGTCCAGTTCTGCTTACCGCACTCAGCCGCCTCGGCGAGGGAAGCCGCGTGGTTCTCACCCATGACGTTGCCCAGCGCGACAACTTGCACGTTGGTCGCCACGACGGAATCATCCCTGTCATCGAAGCGCTACGCGGCCACCCGATTTTTGGTCATGTCACGCTGACCCGATCAGAGCGCAGCGAAATAGCAGCAGTCGTCACCGAACTACTCGACGGACCTTTGGACTCCTGAATTTGGACAGCGCCGTGCTGCGGCGATCCAACTGTCGGACTCACCATCTAGCGTGCAGTCCGTGAGCCCATCGATTTCTGCATTCCCGAGTGTCAACGTACGAGAGTGGTCAACCCAACCACCATCACTTCCGTTCGCTGTGCTCGATGTCGAAACAACAGGCCTTAGTCCGGCGAAAGACCGAATCATCGAAATCGCTGTTGTCCGGTGCGCCCCTGATGGTTCGTTCCTCGACGAGTGGTCAACACTTGTCGATCCCGGCCGCGACCCGGGCCCCACCCATATTCACGGCATCACTGCTTCCGATCTCGAGGGTGCTCCCGCATTTGAAGACATCGCCGAGGAACTTCGTGCGCGGCTTGCCGGGTCCATGGTCGCGGCACACAACCTTTCATTCGATGCTGGTTTCCTCGCTGCCGAATTTCACCGTGCAGGTTCGACGACTCCAGATCAGCCCGCTGTGTGCACTCTGCAACTTGCCCGCCATGTACTCAAAGGAAACGAGGGGTACTCGCTGGCTGCATGCGCAGCGGCGTTAGGCATTGATCACCCAAATGCTCATCGCGCCCTCGCCGACACTCGCGTCACTGCGTCTGTGCTCGCCGCCATGATCACTCTCCTGCATCCCCCTTCCGAGCAAGACGCACTCCCCTTCGGATAATCAGGCCAACAAGCACTTCCATCTGTGTGCGCTCGTTGCGAGGCTCATGCCCGGGATTGCGATCACCCGGAACCGATCGCCGCTGTCCACCGACGCGGAGAGTTGTTCCCATGCCCACCACTCACATCGATCTTGAATCATTCGTCGACCGTTTGCTGCGCTGTTCGTTCGACCAGCCAATGTTTCTCACGTTCAACGACACACACCTCGTCGCGCAGGTTCCATTAGATGCCGACGATCCCGTGCCATCGCTCTTTTGCCGCACCGTCGATGCCCACATCTCGGTCGTCGGCATTTACGCGCCTGCGACGATGTCTGGGTCCAGCGGCGAGTCAACCGTCTCCGCCGATCAAACAGTTGTGCACATCGTTCACCGGAGCGGAATCGCGCTCACGGCGCTCTCGCAATTGGAGTCAGTGCGAACTTTCGGACCAACCGCAGAACCTCAACACGGTCGAGTCCCCGATGCGTGCCGTCGCATTCTTGGCCTCACCACCGCACCACCAACCGACTCAATGACCGACTTCGTGATCGCGGCATGGCTCGAAGTCATCTCCAGAGTCGCACTCCAGCACCCCGAGATCACCTGGTCAGACATCGTGTCGTTGCACCCTGCCTGCAACAGCATCGGTGAACCTGCGATACCAGCGGCAATCGCACAAGCAACTCAAGCCCTCGGTCACTCGCTCGACTGGGAGCGATTTCGCCGGGTGATCACGGCGGTCGGAGGTTTCCCCTTTGGTGACGCAGGGAAGAAGACCGCTGCATGGATGGACACCGGCATGTTCTCGCGCTGGGCGATGGATTCACTCCCTTCACGCTCAGATGCTTTCGATCTTCTCGATGCGGCCCTCGGTCCAGCAACCTTTGATCGCCTTTGGGCCACCGTCCAACTTTGTAAGTGAACCCTTCGCTGCATACGAAGTTTTCGCTCTCCACATGGCAGGCTTTGGGTATGGCACTGGTGCTCACGATTGACTGGTCCGACGCGTCTACCGTCGTCACGATCGTCGACACCGCAGCACGCACGACCGTCGCCGAAGCACACGGCCGACACGCCGCCTCATCAACATCCTCCGATGCCGCAATGATTTGGTGGGAGGCACTGGTCGAAGCAACGCGAACTGCGCTCGATGGCCTCGCCGTCCTTAACCTCACGAGCGATGACATCCGCCTGATCGAACTTTCCAGGAACGAGCCCGCTGGAGGTTTGGTTGGTTTCGATCACGCTGGCGACGTCTGCGTGGCGCTCAGCAGTTCCCACTCTGAATCAAGCGACGACGCCAAGAGCCTCCTCTCTCAGTTCGAAGGCGGAGCCGATGCTTGGCGATCGATCACTGGCGTTGTGCCGACAGCAGGGTCCACCGTCTCATTGCTCTCGTGGCTGCATCGAAACTCGCCCGAGGCATGGGAACGGCTTCACACCTTCACGCTTCCAATCGGCTATCTGGCAACACGTCTCGGCGGAGAACCTTCGCTCAGCACCTCCATCGCCACGGGAACTGCCTGCATTGATCGCCAAACCAGTTCCTGGTGCACGCCATTGTTTGAATTGGTTGATGCAAAACGCGATTGGTCGGTTGCACTCCCACCAATCAACAGCGCCGCAACTCCTATCGGCATGCTCTCCGCCGACGCGTCGCTCACTCTCGGTCTCCCCGAAGGTCGTCCACTCCACGCAGGCGAGACCACACGTCCGTAGATCGCAACCAAGGGCGACCTAGCTCCTTGGTCCGACGCTGGTAGATTCACTCTCGTGGCCGATGATGTCCCAGGTACGGGATCCCCAATTAACCGTCGGCACTTTCTTGTCTTAGGCGGCGCTGGGATCGTCGCCGCAGCAGCCGTCGCCACGGGCTGTTCATCAGGATCGGGTTCATCGACGGTCAAGGTCAAAGAGCCAAAACAGGTCGCACCACCAAAACTGGACGCGTCCTACCAGCCACCACCCTCTTCGACGTTGTTCGATACCGCCATCACTGGCGGTCGTGTCATGGATCCAGCAACTGGCTACGACGCGATCGCCAACGTCGGCCTCATCGGCAACCGCATCGCCCTCATCACCACCGACGACATCAACGGCAAGACCGTCGTCGACGCCAGCGACTTGGTCGTTGCCCCAGGTTTCATTGATGTCCTTTCCTACGAGCCGAACTCGTACGGGGTTTGGTACAAACTTGGCGACGGCGTCACGACAAACCTTGGCATGCACGGGATCAAGTCACCTGTCGACGCGAAAGGTTTTTTCTCGAACTACACAGGGAAGAACGCCCCGCCAATCAACTTCGGTGGCGCCTTTTCTGATCAGTGGTACCGAGACTCCATCGGCGTGAAATCAGTAGCCACCCCTGCGCAACTTTCGCGTTTAAGCGAAGATCTCAACAAACAACTCGATGCCGGCTGGATCGGGCTTTCGATCGACCCCGAATACGCGCCGTGGATCAACTTCAACGAATACGCAGCACTCGCTCAAGTTGCCAAGCAAGCGGAAATGCCATTGTTCACACATATCCGTTATTCCTCGCCTGGGCCCGCAGGAAAGAGTTCTCTTGACGCGATTGACGAAGTACTGAATGTCGCTCGACAAACTGGCGTCTCGTTGCATGTCGATCACATTCCGTCGATGGCAACACACGTGATGCCTGAAGCTATTGCGAAAATCGATGCTGCCCGCAGCGAAGGGCTCGATATCACCGGATGCTTTTACCCCTACACGTTCTGGGGCACCTACCTCGGATCTGCACGCTTTTCTGGTGACTGGCAATCGAGATTCCGCATCTCCTACAACGACCTGCAGCTCGCAGGCTCGTCTGAACGACTCACACCCGAATCGTTCAAGAAATATCAAGCACAAAACAAACTCGTTGTCGCCTATGCGATACCGCAAGAGGATGTCAATGCCGCACTCAGCGCTCCATGGTCGCTAGTTGGCTCCGATGCCATTCCTGAGTCGTCGAACAACAACCATCCCCGCGGTGCCGGTTGTTTCTCTCGCCTCCTCGGACCATATGTGCGGGACATGGGTGCGCTTTCACTGATGGACGCACTTGCGAAGTGCACGATCCTTCCGGCCAAGCGCCTTGACGCCCGCGTCCCGATGCTTGCCCGCAAGGGTCGACTCCAAATGGACGCCGATGCCGACATCACTATTTTCGATCCTGCAACGATCGCCGATACATCAACCGTCGAGAAGCCAGCACAGATGTCCAAGGGCATTTCCTATGTGCTCGTTGCTGGGGCCATTGCCAAAGACCCCAGCGGCGTGAAGCGCGACAGTCGAGGTGGCCGAGCCATCACCGGCCAACCTGCCTAGCCAAGCGGGCCATCACTCGTTCCCTGATAACTCGTCCATTGAACAGGCGCCTTACGTTCACTTTCCGTTCACCTTGTTATGGCTCATGGGCTATTGTTCGAAGAATATCTATTCGTCTTCGGCTCAGGGCGCACTTCTGCCCTTCAGCAACTGGGGTTCAGAAATGGTCAAAGTAAGTCGTCAACGCTCTGCAGAACTGCGCATCGAATTACTTGATGCCGCTGCGGCGGAACTCCGACGGGTGGGCTATGACGCAATGGCACTCACAACCGTTGCCGGAAACTGCGGACTCGCCACCAGTGCCATCTACAACCGCTTCCCCACAAAAGAGGCCCTTGTTGACGCTCTCCTCAAGGAACGGATTGAACCTGGTCTTGGAGCGCAAACCGATGCAGAGGCTCTTGCTTTCTGGTCAGGTTCCGACGAACCGCCCAAACTCGACTTCGGGCAACTTGGTGTCGTTGCCGAACTCCTCTTGGCAGCGCGACACACCCCGTCTCTCCATGAGTCGGTGTACGGGTTTCTCCGCCGTCGTACCGAGGTCGCTGTAGCGGAACGCGAAAAGGCGGCCGCACGCGGTGACGTACGAAACGATCAAGATCCCAAAGTTCAGGTATTGATGCGTGCTGCCACATGGGTTGGCACCTACTTCTTTGGCTTAGTGAGCGAACCCCCGAAACGCGGAGAAAAAGCGCTCAACGCCTACATGCGCATGGCTGTTATGAACATCCCTTTCTCAACTCCGCTTCCTGCTCAAACTCGCCTCAAGGCACGCACAGCCCCGAAAGTTCGTAGCGTTGAACACGACGACCAAGACAAGATTCATGTCGCCCTCGTCGATTCGGCGGCAGAAGTTTTTGCCGAAATGGGTTATGAAGCTGCCGCAGTGGCCGACATAGCGCGCCGTGCCCAGCTCACGACCGGCGCCATTTACAACCGATTTTCGGGCAAGGCGGGCCTCATGAGCGAGGTCATCGCCACCAAACTAGGCGCCGATACTGAGATACTCGGTATTGATCTGGGACAGGCACTCGCTTCGTCTTCTTCACTTTCCAAACCAGCGCTCAACGAATTTACCCGTGGCGTCAATAGCGATACCGGTGACAACAGTCGTGGACTTCGACTCGCTGCTCGCGATGCAGCACGGCACGAACCTGAAGTCGCTGCCGTTGTGGGACCACTCCAAGACGCCACCCTTGCTGCCATGGCGAATTTTGTGAGAAATGCTCAAGGCGAAGGCTTGATCCGGTCCGACATCGACGCCGAAGTGGCGGTGTGGTTCTGGTCGGTCAACCCATTGGGAGCCGGACTCCTGGGTGCAGCCTTCCCTGAAATCCCCATGAAAGCATACGAAACATTCTACGCAACAGCGATGGAGATTCTGCGAACTCAGCCAGCCTGACAATCGGCATGCGCATGCACGCAGCGATAGTTTCCGGATATGGCTCTTCCAATAGACCTTCCCCGGATTGATGCAACTGGACAGGCGGAACTCGTGCGCAACGGCGATGTTTCCGCTGCAGAACTTGTCGATGCTGCCATCGCGAGAATCGAAGCGATCAATCCGCAGCTGAATGCTGTCATTCATGAACGATTCGAAAAGGCTCAGGCCGAAGCCGCTGACACATTGCCTGACGGCCCATTTCGCGGCGTGCCTTTCCTGTTGAAAGACCTTGAGACTCGAAGCCTCGGCGACCCTCATCATGCAGGAACCGCATTCCTCAAGAATGCAAACTTCATTTCCGATCGCGATGACTACGTCACAACTCGTTTTCGGGCTGCGGGACTTGTCATCGTTGGTCGCACCAACACACCCGAATTCGGCACGACGATTACAACTGAGCCCGAATCACACGGGATCTCACACAATCCATGGAACACCGACTACTCAACCGGCGGATCATCAGGTGGATCAGCAGCGGCCGTCGCATCACTGATGGTCCCTGCTGCACATGCAAGTGACGGTGGCGGATCAATTCGTATCCCCGCAAGTGAATGTGGTCTCGTTGGCCTGAAGCCAACACGTGGTCGCGTTCCGCTCGGACCAGCCATTAGCGATTCGTGGGCGGGTTCCACGTCAAACGGCGTCGTCACGCGAACGGTGCGCGATACGGCGGCACTGCTTGATGCAATTGCTGGACCAATGCCTGGTGATGCTTACGCAGCGCCAGTACTCCCAGGGCCACTTGCTGCAGAGGTTGGCCGCGAACCTGGCTCGCTAAAGATCGGGGTCCTCGACCATCCACTTCTTCCCGGCGTTGAAGCATCCGGTGAAATGAAAGACGCAATCCGATTTGCAGCGTCGTTACTCGAACAACTCGGACACAAGATCGAAGACTCACACCCCGATGCCATGGGCGATGCACAGTTCACCGATGCATTTACAACCGTGATTGCCGCACATGTTGCTCACAATCTCGATTCATGGGGCCGCGAACTTGGTCGCGAGATCACCCACATCGACGTCGAAGAGCGAAACTGGATGTTTGCAACTATTGGGCGATCATTCACTGCGCCGCAGTACCTCGATGCAATTTTCTGGCAACAGGAATGGTCGAGGCGCATGTCCACCTGGTGGAAAAACGAATTCAACCCAAACGGCTACGACATTCTCTGCACACCAGTACTCAATAGCCCGCCACCAAAGATTGGTTGGCTTAGTGATCCAATCGAAGGACTGGGTCGGGTCACTGCGATCATGCAGTACACCGCTCAATTCAATGTCACCGGACAACCGGCTATTTCGCTGCCACTGTGGTGGACAGAAAACGGATTGCCCGTCGGCATCCAACTCGTTGCAGCATTCGGACGCGAAGACCTCCTCATTCAGCTCGCATCGGAACTTGAGAGTGCATGCAATTGGCACGATCGCGTTCCAGGAGTTCGCGGTTAGTGGCCTGAAATCTCGACGCGTCGCCTAAGTAAACGACTTCGCAACGAAAAGTGGCCCGGCACCCAATGGTGTGCCGGGCCACTTTCATTTCCAACCGATGAAACGACCAATCAGTAGGCGCGTGCCTCTGCTGGTTCTTCGTCGAGAACACTGTCGGAGGGGCTAAGGAATCGCCACACCAAACCGGCGATAACCGCTCCAATAATCGGAGCGACCCAGAACAGCCACAACTGGCCGATCGCCCAACCGCCCTGAACAACTGCGGGACCAGTCGAACGAGCAGGGTTCACCGAGGTGTTGGTGACCGGAATTGAAATGAGGTGGATAAGCACGAGAGCGAAACCGATCGCCATCGGCGCCGCAGCTCCAACCGCCTTCTTTGCGGTGGTGCCGAGAATGACGAACAGGAAACCTGCGGTCATCACGATTTCGGTAATGAGGCCGGCAGTGAGGTTGAATCCACCCGGTGAATTCTCGCCGTAACCATTTGCAGCAAGCCCATCGACTTTGAGATCGAAGCCTGCACGACCAGAAGCAATCGCCCAGATTGCAAGTGCAGCAAGAATCGCGCCGATGACCTGAACGATCACGTACGGAAGAACTTCCTTGGTCGGGAATCGCTTCGAGACCCACAGGCCGATGGTGACGGCCGGGTTGAAGTGACCACCCGAAATGTGACCCACTGCGTACGCCATCGTCAGAACGGTGAGACCGAACGCAATCGAAACGCCAACGAGCCCGATTCCCAGGAACGGCCCCTCGAGGTCGGAGCCGAACTTTGCTGCCAATACGGCGCTACCGCAGCCACCGAGCACGAGCCAGAACGTGCCGATCGCTTCGGCGATGAGCTTTTTGCCCATAGTCATAGATGCCCCCCTTGGGGTGAGTCATAGATGCCCCCCTTGGGGTGAAAGGAATCGCCGGGAGTCGGCGACGCAGAAAACGGTAGAAGGCTCACACCCCAGATGGGTGGATGGACAAGAGTTCTTCGTTTGCAACAAGCCCCTCGCCCGCAGCGTGATTCGCCCAGCCGAGTCGTGGCAGGCTCATCAGGTGACCCTCGAACTCCCCCTTGCAACCGACCTTCGCACGTTGCTCACCCTTGATGCAGTAAGTCCCGATGCGTTTCTCGCACCCAGCGCTCATACCGGTTGGGGACGAATCTACGGAGGCCAAGCAATCGCACAGGCCCTGCGCGCTGCAGCCATGACTGTTCACGATGGTCAGGTCCCGCACTCGATGCATGCCTATTACGTCAGACAAGGTGACGAAGCGGCTCCGGTTCTCTACGAAGTGCAACGAATTCGCGATGGGCGCTCGTTTTCCACTCGTCAGGTCGTGGCATCGCAATCCGGAGGAGCGATTCTCAATTGCATCGCGAGTTTTCATACTCCGGAAGAAAGCGAAGAACGCGAGGCAACATTTCTGCCTAGCGACGCTCCACCACCAGACGATTTGGAAGACGAAGAAACACCGTTGTTCTTCCAAACCCGTGCACAACGAGACACTCACGGCATGGCCACGCTTGCATGGATGCGCGCAACTGAATCATTTGGTGACGACCCGGTGATGAATGCCTGCGCGCTCGCGTACCTCTCCGACGAGCATCTTCTCGGAGCTGCACTTACCGGACACAGTCTCATCGGTGATTTCGAAAAGCTGATGACGGCGAGCCTTGACCATGTCCTTTGGTTCCACCGTCCGCTTCGAGTCGATGACTGGCTCTGCTTCACTCTCGATGGCCAAGGAATGGCCGATGCCCGCGGTCTCTCGATTGCTCGAGTCTTCGATCGGGCAGGAACCCACGTTGCGACTGCGGCCCAAGAAGCCCTCGGACGTCCTCGACGCTGAGACGTTGCGCCGAGTTCACCAGATATTTCCGAAACTCGGCTGCCAAGCCGGCTCAATCTGTGTCATCGTCAGAGGGCCATGCCTGATGATTCCACCCGCACCCAAGAGTCCGACGCCAACGCCGCTGGACCAATGACGCCCCCGCCGGCAACCGGCATGGGTACTGAACGTCCCGAGGAAGTTCCGCCCACCGGTGGCCCTATTGCCCTTGAACGGACCTTCGCCTTTATCGACATCTGTGGATTCACTGCACTCACGGAACGACACGGCCCGCGTCGCGCCGTACGTGCGCTTGAGGTCTTCCGAACGCTGGTGAAAGAAGTAGCTGGTCGTCGTGGCGTGCGTGTGGCCAAGTGGTTGGGTGACGGCGTCCTTCTTGTTGGCGTGAAACCAGGACCAATCATTGCGACCGTTACGGAAATGACCGGCCGCTTTGAATCCTTCGCAATTGATTTACGCGCAGGTGTTGCAAGTGGCACTGCACTGTTGTTCGACGGCGACGACTACATCGGTCGACCAGTGAACCTCGCCGCCCGTCTTTGCGACGAAGCAGAACCCGGTCAGCTCCTCGCCCACCCCTCTGCACTCGATGGCGTCCCCGATTGGGTTGATATCGGACCACCCAGCGAGGTGTCGGTTCGCGGCGTTGGGCCGATTGAAGGCGTTCGTCCCCTTCGGCCTGCAGCCGATGTGCAGTTCCCGCCGGAACCAAATCGCGATTCGGAACTCTGATTCACCGAATTCCTTCGTGAGCATCACTCAAAGCGGCTTGGTGCCGCAACTGAGGCCGCCGCTATGCTCTCGCGGCTGCTGAGGCTTCGCCCAGTAACGCAAGCGTGACACCGGCCCCCATCGTCTAGCGGCCTAGGACACCACCCTCTCAAGGTGGCGGCACGGGTTCAAATCCCGTTGGGGGTGCCACGCGATCGAGTCGAGAACCGTCGAGTACCGCCGTGTCCGGCGTGATGGAGTGCGCTGGCCGCCGGAGCCCTGCAACCAGGTGAACCGACCTCCGCCACCAGCCGACGTCACCAATGAATCGTCGGTTTCCTTACGCCATCGAGGAATGCGTTGCGAGTAACAACCCAATCAACGACGCCGGAAGTCCAAAGTCATAGATCAAAACGAGAGAATTACCCGGCTTGAAGTTCTTCTCGCGCACCATGAGCACGACGTGCTGGACGCCAGCAAGCACGAGAAAAATCGAGGCCACCACCGTCACGATCAACCAACTGTCCCAGTCACGTGATGCTGCCAAGATCCCACCGATGCCGAGCCCCCAAGAGGCGAAACCCAACTCGTATTGGAAGCCATTGGTTTTCCAACCGATGCTTTCCGCTGTCGACTTCGCGAAGACCGTGTGCATGAAGCCGCTCGCGATGAACTGAATGCCTGCGGGAAGAAACAGCATCTACCGCATTGCCTCTACCGCAAAATCATCGCCTACTGAACTCCCATACGGCGTGAGTCCGAATGCAGCAAAAACCCACGCCAGCACGACCACGAGAGGAAGAATCAGGATGCCCATCGGTAGAGGGTAGAAGAGTGCGAGCGTCATCGTCGTGACGCTGAAGGTCTCCTACGCTTCGTCCGTGTCCACGACCGCTTTGCTCCTTGCGCTTTTGGCCGCCCTCGCGGGTGCGGCGGCCGCAGTGTTTCAAAGTCGTGGCGCCCTATCAGTCCATCCGGCCCCACCGAACGTCGTTCGACTCCTCCTCCAACTCGTTCGCACACCGATCTGGTTACTCGGCGCCGCATTTGCGGGCCTGTCGGGCCTCTTCCATGCCGTCGCCCTGAGTCATGGTTCACTCATCGAAGTCGAGTCGATCATGGTGACCTCACTGCTGTTCGCTCTTGGACTGGGCATGGTCGCAAGCAACGCTCGCGTCTCACTGCGCGACTGGCTCGGAGCGCTTGCAACCATCGTCGGGCTAGTTGCGTTCCTGCTTTTCGCCGATCCCCAAGATGGCAACTACGACATTCCACTCCGCACCGCTGTCATCGGAACGTTCGTCTTCTTCGCCGTCATGGCGACGCTAATCGTTCTCGCTCGTCGAGCCACCGCCCCCAATGTGCGTGCTGCTCTTTTTGGTTCCTCCGCAGCGGTAGCGCTGGGCTCAGCCGCAGTGATGCTCAAAGTGATTGACACCAACCTGGCCAACCACAACCGATTGCTTTCGCTGCTCCCTGTCCTTGCGTTTCTTGGACTTTGCGAACTCAGTGCACTCGCGTTGCAGCAGGTCGCCTTTCGCCAGGGAAGCCTGGCCGCCGCCCTCGCCCCATTCGTCGGCGGCAATCCCCTCGTCGCCGGTGCTGTCGCCATAGTTATCTTCGACGAACGGTTTCACCACAGTCTCGGCGATCTCCTCGGCGCCCTCGCCGGCATCGGTCTTGTCCTCGCCGGAATCGTGGTGTTGGCCTCCTCTCCCCTTGTGGCTGCCGGATCAGAGGAGACCGCCGACCCCAAAGTTCAGGCCTCGTAGGGCGGGTCCGGGGACCCGAAGGTGAACCCACTCGCCGTCTCCATTAGTGTTCCGTGACCACTGACACGTCTTTGGCTGTCTCAGCACCGATCAAGGGGATCCGTATGACACTTGAGGGAATCGACCTCCTCGACCTCGACCGCTTCCAGCGTCTCGAGCACTACGAAATGTTCGACCGACTTCGCGCCGAAGATCCGGTGAGCTGGCACGAGTACCCAGGCGCCCAAGGGTTCTGGAACATCGTGAAGCACAAGGACCTCGTGACGGTCAACCGCGATACCGGACTGTTTTCCTCGGAAGCTGGCGGCATCTCGATTCTGACCCCCGAGGAATTCCCCGGCGAGGCACAGGGCATGGACCCTCGCGGCCTCATGATGCTCTACACCGATCCGCCCAAGCACACGCGCTATCGCCTTCTCGTGAACAAGGGCTTCACGCCGCGCATGATCGGCCTGCTCGAGAAGTACCTCCAGCACCGCGCGATTCTCATCGTTGACAACATCATCGAGCGTGGTTCGTGCGACTTTGTCGTCGACCTCGCATCGGAACTTCCCCTTCAGGCGATTGCCGAAATCATGGGCGTCCCCCAGGAAGACCGCATGATGCTGTTCGACTGGTCGAACAGCATGATCGGCCTCGACGATCCGGAATACGCAAATGAAGACGGTGCTGCCGCTTCTGGCGAGTTGTTCATGTACGTGAACGAGCTTGGCAAGCAGCGTGCAAGCGATCCTCGCGACGACATCGTCACAAAGTTGATCAACTCCGAGATCGAAGGCGATCGCCTTTCCGAACTCGAGTTCGACATGTTCATGATGCTGCTGACGGTCGCTGGTAACGAGACCACCCGCAACACCACCTCGTGGGGCATGTGGGCACTCATGCAGAACCCTGATCAGTACGCCGCTCTTGCTGGCGACATGGACGGAAAGATCGACAACGCCATCGAAGAAATCCTTCGCTGGGCGACGCCGGTGTACCACTTCCGACGTACCGCAACCGATGACACGGTCATCGGCGATAAGGAAATCAAGAAGGGCGACAAGGTCGTCATGTGGCACATTTCTGCCGACCGTGACGAAGAGGTCTTCGACGATCCCTATCAGTTCAACATCGACCGCTTCCCCAACGAACACATCGCGTTCGGCGGCGGCGGCCAGCACTTCTGCCTGGGAGCAAACCTTGCTCGCATGGAACTGAAGTTGATCTTCAAAGAGATCCTTGAGCGAATTCCCGACATGACCCTTGCAGGCAACGTCGACATCCTTCGCTCAAACTTCATTGGTGGCATCAAGCACATGCCGGTGAACTTCACCGCCGGTGCACGCCGTAACCCGGCACCGCTCGCCACCGCCTAGAGCACTCGAAGCACGATTACGCCGAGATTGACTCGTCGCTGCGCTGATAGCCGGCGACGAGATCGATCTCGGCGTTTTTCGTTGGGAAACCGAACCACACCACCGCGAGTCCGATCAGCATTGAGACGATGCCGACGGTAAATGAAACCTGCTGTCCGTCGATAAACGACTGCCTTGCAGCAGCAACGATCTGATCGGCGTATTGTGGATATTGCATCGCAATGTTTTCAGCGCTCGAAAAGGATTTCGTAAGTTGCGTGGTCACCGAATCAGTAACGGACGTCGGCGCGTCTGCAATCTGTTTGGTGAACGCCTTTGCGTAACCCGCTGTAAGCACAGCGCCAAGGATCGCTTGAAGAATGGCTCCACCAAGATCGCGCTGAAGATCGGCGGTAGCTGACGCCATTCCCGCTCGCGGAACTGGCACCGACTCGGTGAGGGACTTTGATGCCGGCGGGCCTGCGATACCGACACCGATACCGAGCAGCGAATAGGCAAGTGCGACAACGACAAACGACGTGTCTTGTTTCCACAACAAGAGCATCACGAGGAAACCGAGACCGACGGATACGAATCCAGCGAGGAGCGCATCTCGTGAACCGCGGCGTTCGATAATTCGCGCCGAAATTGGAGCAGCCACAACCATGAACACCGCAGTCGGAATAATTGAGAGTCCGGCTTTCCATGTTGAGTAGCCCAACACGTTTTGCAGATACTGCTGTCCGATAAACATTGCGCCGACCAGAGCACCGAAAACCAACATTCCGGCCACAGCAGCGACCCAGAACGTACGACGTCCTGCCAGTTTCAGGTCATAGAGCGGGAATGCTGCTCGGCGCTGACGCAAGACAAACGCACCAACCGCAGCGACAGAAACAAGCCCGATGATGAGCGCAGCGGTACCCGCTCCTGGCTCGGGGGCGAGCGTGATCGCAACTACTGCGGCGGCCACCATCACAACAGAAAGCACACCACCGAGGTTGTCGATCGGAGAGTCGTCCTCGTTGACGTGCGCTGGGACATAGGCCCATGCCGCAACAAAGCCGATGACTGCGAGAGGAATGGTGATGAGGAAGACCGATCCCCACTAGAAGTGGAGAAGCAGCGCTCCAGCAACAAGGGGTCCGAGAGCAGACATGGCGCCACCGATTCCGGACCACAACGCGATCGCTTTCGTGCGATGTGAACCAGCCCAAAGTGCCGTGATGAGCGCCAGAGTGGTCGGGAATGCCATACCAGCTGCCACTCCCCCAAGAACTCGGGCAAAGATGAGTACGCCGATGCTCGGAGCAAAACCGGCGATCACACAGGCAGGCACTGACAATCCCATGCCAAGCAGCAACATCATCCGTCGTCCGTAACGGTCACCAAGCGCCCCAAGCCACAGCACGGTGGCTGCGAGACCGAGCGAGAAGCCCACAGCAACGGCATTGATCGCGGTCTGCGACGCGTCGAAGTGACGGCCAATGTCGGGAAGTGCCACATTCGCCACTGCCAGGTTGAGGTTGGCAACGGTGGCCACGCCAATCAGGGTGGCGAGGATGATGCCGGCCTTTGCGGGCATGCCTTCAGATGTTTGAGCGTCAGTTGCCATTTGGTGAGTCTTACGCGGGTTGGCCCGCTCCGAGGAACCTTGACATAGTCCAAGACCTTCCCTACGGTTCCGCCATGCCCGCTGCGGAGTCCGTCGCCGAAACCGAACGCTCTCTCGAACGTCTCTTTCGGCTCACGGTGAACCGGGCGATTCATCATCGCCAAACTGCTGCGATCGGCGTCGAGGTCACCCGCGCTGGTTACGCCATTCTCCGCACGCTTGCCGACGCCGGTGAGTTGCCGATGGGGCAACTCGCTCGCAGATGCTCCATGGACCCTGCTGCAGCAAACCGCCAGGTACGCGTGTTGGAAGACGCAGAACTCGTTGAGCGCGGCACTGACCCCGACGACGCTCGCCTTGCTGTCGCTCGACTCACGGCAAAGGGCCGACGCACACATGACCGCATCGTGGCATTACGAGTTGAACAAATGACTGACGTCCTCGAGAACTGGAGCGAACACGACTGCACCGAACTCGTTCGTCTCATCGACCGCCTCGTCACCGACCTTCGCCTGACCCCAATCCGCACTGACTCATTCACCACCAAGGAGCACCCATGAGCCGCATCAACAGCGACCGCCGAATCGACTACGCCGGTTCCGTCCATGACGACCGCGAAATCGACGCAGTTGTTCAAGTTCTTCGCGGTGGTCCAACCGCCATGCGCATTGGCAAAAATGTCAAGGCGATGGAACGTCGGGTTGCCGATCTCTTCGCAAAGAAGCGCGGTGTGATGTGCAACTCGGGAAGTTCAGCGCTGTACCTCGCGTACGAAGCCATCGACCTCCAACCCGGCGACGAGATCATCACGAGTTCGGTCACGTTCTCTACCGACGTCGCACCCGTCATCCGTAAGGGCGCAGTGCCGGTGTTTGTCGATGTCACCCCTGACACGTTTCAGATCGATGTCAATCGCATCGAAGAGATGATCTCTGCGAAGACGCGCGCCATCCTTGCTCCCAACCTCATCGGCAACTGCCCCGACTGGGATGTCATTCGTGAAATCGCCGACCGCCACAACCTTTTGGTGATCGAAGACTCATGTGACGCTCTCGGTCAAACCTTGCGCGGAACGCCAACCGGCACCCGAGCCGATATTTCGCTTACAAGCTTCGCCCTTTCGCACATCATCACTGCAGCCGGAACTGGCGGCATGGTCTGCTTCGACAACGACGAACTTGCCGACCGCGCGTTGCTCTTCCGTCGCTGGGGTCGCCGCTCAGAACTTCAGCTTTTTGGGTCACTCAAGGGCAAGGTCGATCGCTTCTTCAGCGAACTCGACGACGGCCTTGAGTACGACAACATCTTCATCTTTGATGAGAATGGTTGGAACTTCGAGCCTTCCGAACTTTCCGCAGCATTTGGTCTTGTACAACTCGACAAGTTGGACGAAAACCTCGCTCGGCGTCAGCGCAGTTTTGCCATTACAAGTTCACATCTTGCGAAGTACCCACACTTGTTCATACTTCCCCAGCTCACTGAAGGGATCGAAACCGGGTGGCACATGTTCCCATTCATCATTCAGCCTGACTCAGGCATCCGTCGTGCTGAACTTCAGCAGTGGATGGAATCACATGGCGTCGACACCCGCATGGTCTGGACCGGCAACATCACCCGTCAGCCGATGCTTCGTGGCCAAGAATTCCGAGTGCCTTCCGACGGTCTGCCCAACGCTGACCGCGTCATGGAGTGGGGCCTCATCGTTCCAAACAATCATTCGCTTTCCGACGCAGACTGCGACTACATCGGTGAATGCATCGATGGATTCGTCGCCGAAAAGGGCCTTTGATGACTGGTCGGTTTGCGGGGCGTCGTGCTGTCGTGACGGGCTCTAGTCGAGGAATCGGCGCCGCACTTGCAGAACGACTTGCATCTGAGGGCGCGAACATCGTCCTTACCGCGCGCACACTTGATCAGCACGAGACCCTCGAAGGGAGCCTCAACGCAACTCGCGACCGTATTGCGCGGTTCGGAACGCAGGTTGAAGTAGTTGTTGCCGATCTCACTGATCCAATCGATCGACTTCGCGTCATTCCCGAAGCAGCCGAAGCCCTCGGCGGGCACATTGAGATTCTCGTGAACAACGCGGCGGCATCAATCCAAGCTCCGCTTACGGGATTCTCGGTGAAGCGTCGCAACATCATGTTTGAAGTGAATGCAAATGCTCCGCTCGATCTTTCGCTGGCTGCCGCTCCGGCGATGGTCGCCGCTGGCGAAGGATGGATCGTGAATCTTTCCAGCGGCAGCGCGAAATTCTGGGGCGGACCTTCAGAGCCCATCGTTCCAACCTCGGTCAACATCTCGGCCTATGGCGCAACGAAGGCAGCACTCAACCGCATCAGCAACGGTCTCGCCATGGAGTTGTACGGCACGGGAGTGCGCGTCAACACCGTGGAACCCAGGGCAGCGGTGCTGTCCGAAGGTGCTGCTGCACTCGTGGGCGATCGCTTGCGACCTGATCAGATTGAGTCGATGGAGGCAATGGTCGAGGGAACCCTCTTCCTTTGCGATTGTGGCCCCGATATCTCTGGGCGCATCACCGTCAGCCTCGACAACATCGAGGAATTCGGTCTCGACATCCACAATCTCGACGGGACACCGATTTCCTAGACACCGTCCTCAAGCGCCATTGCGTTCTTCCGTCGGTTGAAAGAAGCGTTATTTGGGTTGGTAGTAGCGTGACGCCGACTCTCAAACTTCCCGGAGGAACCCATGTCGTCATCACTTGCAGGTCGCTCAGCAATCGTCACCGGTGGTGGCACCGGCATCGGCGCAGCCTGCGCAACCCGTCTTGCCCAGGACGGCATGAACGTCACCATTTGTGGCCGGACCGAAAGCAAACTCACCGAGGTTGTCGATCGCATCAAGGCTGGCGGCGCTTCAGGCCAGATCCGTCATCAGGTCACCGATGTCACCGTTGAATCCGACGTTGCCGCACTCGTTGCAAATCACGTCGAAGCATTCGGTGGCCTCAATGGCTTTGTCGCAAACGCCGGTGGCGGTGGCGGCATGGGCCCGTACCACTTGCTCGATACCGACGAGTTCTTGCGTGTCCTTCATCTCAACGTTCTCGGCACGATGCTTTCGGTGAAGTACTCCGCCGCCCACATAGTCGCTGCAGGCGGCGGTTCGTTTGTTGGCATGTCGTCACTTGCCGGTCACATTCCCCACCCCATGTTCGGCGCCTACTGCGTCTCGAAGGCGGGCATCGAAGAAATGATGCGCAACGCCGCCAATGAGTACGGCGAAACCAAGGTTCGCTTCAACGCCATTCGCCCCGGTTTCATCTCCACCGAGATCATGGAAGGCATCCCGCGTGAATCCGCGGTCTACGACTCCTACATCGTCAACACGCCGCTCAATGATGTTGGCGAGCCTGAAGATGTCGCCAACCTCGCTGCCTTCCTTCTCAGCGATGAAGCTCGCTGGATCACTGGCACCACGATCAACGTCGACGGTGGCCATCACCTGCGTTCTGGTCCCGACTTCCGCTCGTTTATAGAGCCGGCAATCGGCCACGACGCAATGGTCGGTCGCATGTCGTGAAGCTTGGCCTCTATTTCGATCTGCGCAACCCTGCACCTTGGGCCCGTCCGTGGCCCGAGGTGTATGGGCGAGCACTCGATCTCGTCGTCGAAGCTGAACGTCTCGGGGCCGCCTCGGTGTGGTTCTCCGAACACCATCTCTTCACCGATGGTTATCTTCCCCAGCCGCTCACATTTGCGGCAGCGGCCGCAGCGCGCACCTCGCGTGTGCGTATCGGCACTGCCGTGCTTGTCGCCGCGTTACGACCGGCTGCCTTGGTTGCTGAAGAAGCAGCAGTCATTGATCAACTTTCCGGCGGTCGTCTCGAGCTCGGCATAGGCGCTGGGTACAGCGTTCCCGAATACGAGCTCTATAACGCCGACATCACAAAGCGATACGGGCTCACCGACGCCGCTGTTGCCGAAATCCGTCGTTTACTCGACGACGGAATCGTCACTCCCCCAGCAGCGCAAAATCCATTCCCTCTTTGGCTCGGCTATCAAGGACCACAAGGCGCAAAGCGCGCTGGTCGTCTGGGCGTTGGCCTCCTAAGTCTTGATCGCTCGCTTCTTGATCCCTACCGCGAAGGACTTGTCGAGGGCGGGCACGATCCAGCAACTGCACGCACCGGCGGAATGCTCGACATCATCGTCGCCGACGATCCGGAAGAAGCGTTCGAGCGCATCCTCCCCCACTACGCGCATCAGTTGAACTCCTATCGAGCCGCTGCAGTTGCCGGTTCAAGTCGCGACGCTCCGAAAGAAATCACGGTCGAGAAACTGCGCGGTGGCGCGGCACAAAAAGGCCAGATCCCAGGTCTTCGAGTGCTTACTCCGACCGATGCAGTTACAGCGATCCGCGAAGCAACTGAAGGTTCACCGGTCGAGCATGTGTATTTGTGGGCAAGTGTTGCGGGCATGCCCGACGAAATCGTCGAACGCCACGTCGAACTCACCTGCACGCAGGTTGCACCAAATCTCTAACCGCTGAAGAACACTCAGTCAGTTTCGGGAAGCGGCGGCAACAGCCCAATGTGGCGGGCAATCTCTTGCGCCTCGTGATAACTGCCGTTCTTTTCTGTCGATGCCCCCGTAGTCGCCAGCCACGCGATTGCTTCGCCAACAACCGCCGGCTCGACACCGCGTGAAGCGATCTCTCCAAGTTCGCTGACCATCTTCGTTCGTTCAGTGGCAACGAATCCTGGGTCGACCGTGAATGCAACGATTCCCTGATCGCCATATTCGAATGCCAATCGATCGGCAGCGCGATGAAAACCGGCCTTTGCCGCGCAATAAGCCAACTGAGGGCCACCTTGGCCAATGGGAAACTTCAACTTCCATTTCCCAGAGCCCGAACCGATGTTGATGACTACGCCACCGCCGCGAGAAACCATGTGTGCGACCTGTGGCTGGAGCAACAACAACTGCGCCGTGAGATCGCCCCACATCTGGTTCACGAGATCATCTGGGTCGGTGTCGAGGAAATACTTCGGACCACCACCGGTGACGTAGATCGCGTTGTTCACCACAACATCAAGATGACCAAGACCGCTGATTGCAGACTCAACCGCAGGAACGAGCGCATCGCGATCGAGAAGATCAAGCGGGACCTGCACTGCACGTTGACCGAGCGCTTCAATTTCCGCTGCGGTTGACGCCAAACTACCCGGCAGTACTTTTCCGTCTTCTGTTAGCGAGGACGGGTCACCATCAACCACCGTTCGAGCGGTGATGGCAACATCAAAACCTGCTTCTGCAAACGCGATTGCAGTGGCCCGGCCAATTCCGCGACTAGCGCCCGTCACCAGCGCTATTCGTGACCCAATGCTCATACGTCTTGGCCCCAGAGCGACTGACCGCGAGCTTCGCGGAACAATCGACGTGCATCGGGGAATGAATGGTTGTCGTGGTCTTCGCCCCAGGTTGTGGTGCCGTCGAATGACCAACGAGTCAGGCAATTGATCGTGTAGAGGTTCGGGTTGATCAGGAACCCAAGTGAGTTCGTAGTTTCCCCACGAGCATTGAACTCACGACCAAGTTCGTCGACCCCATCGAGTTCGACAATGAGCGGAAAGCCTTCACCATCGCGCTCAATGACCCGACGCTCACCGCTCTTCAACTTCGACCACTCACCGTCTCGCATGTACGAACCGTGAATCACGATTGCGCCGGTGCCAAAGTCCATGGTGATGGCATGAAACGCGTGCGCGTCTGAGGCAGTGGCGTAGCTGTAGCCACCGCGCATCATCGATCCACCATGGATACCTTGCCCAAACTGCGGACGAGGGCCCCACGAACGATCACGAAACCCGTAGTCATCAACTTCAATGGTTTCGCCGTGCAAGACAATTGTGCCCTGATAACGGCAGGGCTGATCGACATGTGATTCACCGAGCATGTTTGGCGCAACGATGCCGGTGACGATGAGATCGACATGGATTTCATCGCCACCGTCGGGATCGTCGTAACGAATACGCCACTTCTTTTGTGGCTCAAGACATTCGTAGCGAATGCCGTTGGCCAGTGTGAGATCAGTCAACTTTTGATCAACCAGTGGAAGATGCCAGAACTGCTTGGCATACACGCAGGTTTCGGGGCGTTCGTTGCGCCCGTCCCAAAAGAACGCACCGCCCGCAGCGACACCTTGATTTGTTTTGAAATATGGGTAGAGCTGCCCCGACAGGTTCCGTTCGGGAACGGCAAAAGTGAACCAACAGGTTTCGGTCCACTCGGGATCGTCGGATGTCGGCGGGTGAAACTCGTCGTCGGGATGCATCGCGATCAACTGAAGGCCAGGCCCGTGACCATTGCTGAGCTCAGACCGCTATCAACGTGCAGGTTTTCGCCGTTGATGAATGCGGCAGCGTCGCTACCCATGAACGCAAGCGATGGCGCAATGTCTGTCGCAACAGCCATACGACCATTGCCCTGAACGCCGACGGCCCAGTTGATGGCGTCTTCACCCATTGAAACCTTAAAGTCGGCCATGAGCGGCGTATCCACAGGAGCAGGGCAGATGCTGTTGATGCGAATGCCTTCACGAATTGCCGAATACGAGCGACGCATCGTGTACACCTGCATGCACATCTTTGAGAAGGCATAGACATCGTTGACGACCTCGGGATGCGCCTCGCACCAATCGAGGAATGCATCCCAGTCGGCGATTTCGAGAAGCTCGGTAATCTCCGCCACCTGAGCCGGCCAACCATTTCCTGCCATCGACGCCGTGTAGACGATGGTTCCGCCCTTGGTGATGCGTTCAATCAGCCCGTCGGTGAGTCGGCGCGACGCTGCGACGTTGACCGCCATGCAGGTGCGGATGCCAGCATTTGCTGCGACGCCTGCATTGGAGAACAACACGTCGATCGGACCTTCGATCTGTGCAATAGCCGCATCGATCGACGCGGGATCAGCGAGGTTCGTTCCGATGAACGTGTCGCAGCGGCCAGTTGGTGCCTTGATGTCGAGAATGGTGAGGTGTTCAACACCGAGTTCACCAAGCAACTCAGCGAGGGCGGCGCCAATACCGGTGGCTCCTCCGGTGAGAACGACGCGCTTGCCGGCGTAACTGAACAGGTTTGTCATGGAATTGAGCCCCCAAGATGAAGGGCCGCCAACCGGCGGCCGGTCCTGCGAACCTACGAGTGGTCGGGAAAAGTGTCAACATCACCCGATGCAGATTCGTCGGCTCACTCCCGCCCTTGGAGCAGAGATCACAGGACTCGATCTCACAAGCGATTTCGATGATGAGACCCTTAATGCCGTACACGATGCGCTTGTCGAAAATCAGGTCCTGGTCATCCACGCTCCTGACCTCACTCCCGAACAGCACATGGCCCTAGGCCGCAGAATCGGCGAGATCGAAATCCACGCGTTCTTCCCCAACCTTGGCCCCGGCCTTGAACATGTCAGCGTCCTCGATTCCGAGGAAGGCAACACCGCATCGATGTGGCATACCGACGAAACGTTCCTCCCCCATCCCCCGATGGGAACGCTCACTCATGCCAAGACGCTTCCCGAGGTAGGGGGCGACACGATGTTTGCCTCAACCACCGCCGCCTACAACGCGTTGTCACCGAACATGAAGCTGTATCTCGAAGGCCTTACTGCAGTTCACGATCTCAGTCGCACGACGGAACTTCGGTATCGCTTCGGCAGAGCCACACCGCAGCACTACGCCGATGCCATTGCCCAAGACCGACGCACCGCTCACCCCGTCGTTCGAGTACATCCTGAGACTGGTGCCAAGGGCTTGTTCGTCAACCCGACCTACACCCGCCACATTGTCGGCCTGCCGCCCGACGAAAGCGATTCGATCCTCGCGTTCTTGTTTCAACACTTAGTCAAGGAGCACTTCACCTATCGCCACCACTGGCGAGAAGGCGACCTGCTCATGTGGGACAACCGCTCCACCATGCACCGAGTCCTCAATGATTTCCCCGGTCGCCGTCTGATGTACCGGGTCTCCGTCGTGGGTGCGTCCGAGCGCTGATCCCTGCGTTGTGTTCCACCCTGAACGGCTAGTTTCACTTCCCATAGGGGGGCGTTGCGCCCGCGTTCGAAAGCGAAGGAACTCATGGCATATCCACTCGATGTTGGCGGCCTTAACGACTACCCGATGAAGGTCGGATCGATGCTCCTCACCATGGTTGATCCCAACCCTGGTTTCGAATCGGCCTACAACCGCTGGTATGAGCGCGATCACTTCTACGCGGGCTGCATGGTCGCCCCGCATCAGATGTCTGGTTCACGTTGGGTCGCACCGCGCCGTCTCAAGGATCTGCGCTGGCCAGAAGGCGACACCGCTGTTGCCAACCCGACCGATTCAGGGTCGTATGTCGCGATCTACTGGATCGAAGGCGGACATCATGATGATTGGAACAACTGGAGTACCGAACGCGTCACGTGGCTCTACACAAACAATCGCGGCTTCCCCGAGCGCAAGCACACCCACACCAATCTGTTCGACTACATCGGCACTGCAAATCGCGATTCCGACGGCGTTCCAATTGATGTTGCGCTCGACAGCGCGTACGACGGCATCTTCACCGTGTTCTTCGACGCCCGTGAAGGCAACACCGCAAAGAGCGTTCATACCGATCTCGAGAAATCCGGCGCGTACGCCGAACTCATGAATGGTTCCGATATCGAAATAGTTTCGTCCTGGCAGCCGGTGGCGACACCAGCGGCGGATCAGCCGATGGATCTCGGAACCCCAGCAGGCGGCACCGAGCGTCTCGTGCAGATCATCTTCGTTCGTGGCGATGTCACCAAGTCGCTCGACCGCATGAAGACCTACACCGATGCTGTCACAGCTGCCGGTCTTGCTGACGTGCATCTCGTTGCACCGTTTTTCCGCACCGTTGTCGGAACCGATACCTACGTCAACGAGCTGTGGTAGTCCACGACCGGCTTGAGGTGCAGCGTCTCCGCATCATTGCGAAAACTGCCACCAAATGAACTCTGACCAAGTAGCCGAGGCCGTTCCGGTTGCATCACTCAGCCAGTGGATCCGCTCCAACGTTTCCACCGCGAGCGGACCGATCACGGTCTCGCACCTGTCCGGGGGTTCTTCGAACCTCACATTTCGCGTTCAAGACGACGCGAATGATTGGGTACTGCGTCGCCCGCCGGTTGGGGCCTTTCTCGCAACAGCGAACGACATGGGCCGCGAATATCGCGTGCAGACCGGGCTTCAGAATACCGACGTGCCTGTTCCGAGAACTGTTGCAATGTGCGAGGACGAATCACTCATCGGTGTGCCGTTCTATTTGATGGACTTCGTCGATGGCATCGTTTATTCCGACACCGATCAGGTTGCGCACCTCGATGAAACTCAAGCCCTTGCGGCAAGCGACGAACTCATCGATGTTCTTGCTCGCCTTCATGCCGTCGATTTCGAAGCGGTGGGTCTTGGCCAACTCGGTAAGCCCGCAGGATTCCTTGAACGCCAGGTGAATCGCTGGTGCACCCAATGGGAGAAGTCGAAACAACGAGAACTTCCCGCCATTGATGAGGTTGCCGAACGTCTCAAGCGTTCGATTCCTGCACACACCGACGCATCGGTCGTGCATGGCGACTATTCGTTCAACAACACCATGTGGAGTCGCACTGATCCGTCGAAGATGGTGGCGGTTCTCGACTGGGAAATGTCGACCCTTGGCGATCCGCTTACCGATCTGGGCATGGTCAGCGTGTACTGGGGCGAGGCCGGTGCACTCATGTGGCGCAGTCGCTCTCCTCAGCCACACCGCCTCAATCCGGGCTTTCCCTCGGGCGACCATCTGCTAGCTCGCTACGAGACCACCAGCGGCCGCTCTCTCCGAGATATCGATGTCTACCGAGTTCTCGCCGTCTTCAAGCTCTCAATCATCACCGAGGGGGCCTTGGCCCGCATCAAGGCCACGCGCCTAGACGATGACACCACGAGCACCGAGAACACCATCGCAGAATTAGCTGAGCTCGCACTCGACCTCGCGAATGCATCATCGGTCGCTTCACTGCGCGGCTGACCTCGAGATTCAGAGAATCGGAAACACCTCGGTGAACTCGACCTGGAGTTCACGCTTGGAAATACGCCAGCCTTCGGGCAAGCGAATGTACTCGTCGAGATAACGGATGTTCATGACGTAGTTCTCGCGAGCTTCCGGAGCGCCACCATCAACCGGACGAATGTGTGTGGCTCGGCAATAGGTCTCGCCCATCGCAACATCGCCGTTCAAGACGACATAGTGATTGCTCACCGAATGCATCGTGACGTCATAACGAGACAATCCCTTGATTGCTTCCGAGATTTCGCCACGTCCGATTCGTTGTCGTACCGGTTCGGGATTGCCGCGCTCGAAAATGCGCAGCACACCGTCAGGCGCAAAAAGCCCTGCGAGTCCTTCGTTATCGATTCGGTCAGCAAAGCGCGCGTAGTCCTCGACAACCGATCGGATTTCGAGTCGATCAGAGAGTTCTTGCAACTGCTCTGCGTTCATTGCGGAACCTGGAAGGTCCAACCAGGAAGCAGTCCGAGATCGGAACAAAGTTTCGGCGCAAAAATCCATTTGCCCAGGAACTTGTCAGCGGTGGGATCGGTGGCCAACCACGCAACGACTTTGCCCGTTGCTTCGGCAGGCTCACTTCCGTAGCCGCTGCTGTATTCATCATCGGGCTTGGCCGCTTTACGAGCTTCAGTCACAACATTGCCGGGGTCCACGTTGAACGCCTTGATGCCCTGAGCGCGATATTCCGCGTTCACACCACCAGCGACGCGGCCAAACGCTGCCTTCGATGCAGAATAGAGAATGCCCCAGCCACCTTCTCCGGGAGGCCCAGCGGGATCGAGACGAGCAGAACCCGACACCATGTCGATGATCGTGCCTCCGCCTGCAGCAAGCATGTGTGGGATGACCTGCTGAATAAGCAGGACCTGATTCATGAAGTTGCCCGCAAGAAGGTTCGTCATCGACTCAATCGTGAGATCGGTAATTCGATCAAGCGTGCCAACGCCGCGAAAGATCGCGTTGTTGAACAGAACATCGATGCGACCCCATTCGGCCATGACGGTTGCGGGAAGCGCAGTAACCGAAGCCACGTCGATGAGATCCATGGGAACGATGAGCGCGCGCTGTCCGCGCTCCTCAATTTCCTCAGCGGTGCGCTCAAGACTTCCCGGCACCGAAAGTGTGGTTTCCTCACGAACGGAGTTGGGTTCAGCGACACCCTCGCCTTCTCGAACGGTGCGCGCGCTTACGACAACATCGAAACCGGCTTCGGCAAGTGCAAGCGCTCCGGCTCGACCAATTCCGCGGCTTGCGCCCGTGACAATGGCGACTGGCGAACTACCCATGACCGACTCCCCCGTTCGTCCCCTTATGGGACTCCCGAACCTACCCGACCGGAGTTGCTGACTTGGCCTTGCTCTTTGCGGAAGAACGAACCAGAAGCGGGTCGGCCAATGACAACGCCTTGCCACCGATTGTGAGCGAACGGCCAGCCAGTCCGGGGTGTTCCATATCGACCAGATTCGCCATGATGTCGAGAACAAGTTTCATGGTGAAGTTCGTCGACAAGGCAATGCCCAAAAGGAACTGCAGAAGCTTCGGACGACCAATCAGCCATGCAAAGCGGCGAGCGGTGGCAAAGAACGGGTCGTATTCCTTGCGCAGCACTGCCTGGTAGGCAGCCCACGCCGTGCCCGGTTCAGTGAGGAAACATTCAGCGGCATGTCGACCAGATTCGAGTGCGTAATCAATGCCTTCACCGTTGAACGGATTCACAAGGCCAGCGGCATCGCCGGCAACAACCCAACCGGGGCCGCCGCGATGTTCAACGTGCATCGGCAACCGCCACGCTTTGGGACGGGCGACGAACTCGCCGAGACCCCACGACTCGCGCACCTGAGCGGTATACGCCTCGAGCATGGTGTTGAGATTGAGGTCGGAAAAGTTCTTCATCGTCGACAACGCGCCGACACCAATATTTATAATGCCATTGCCTGCAGGGAAAACCCATCCGTACCCAGGAACGATCGAACCATCGGGACCTTTCACAGTGAGGCATGCCTCCATGTAGCGGTCGTCGGCACGGGTCGAGGGAATGTACCCGCGAATCGCCAAACCGAACGGCGAGGATGCAATTCGTGTCGCGCCAACCGCTCGCGCCGCAGGTGAACCAGCCCCCGATGCAATCACGGTGAGTCCAGCGCGCACCTTTTCACCACGACAGATGACACCAAGAACCCTGTTGTCTTCGATCCAAGGTTCAGCCGGCGAGTTCTCACGAAAGTCGGCGCCAGAATCGATTGCAGCTTGCATGACCATTGCATCGAACTCGGCGCGCGGCGCAACAGCACCAACAGGAGGGAACGCTCCGTCGGGCCACAACACTTCACGAACTTTGCTTCCGGCTTGCACGCGCAATCCATCGATTCGATGAAACCGTTCGACATCGATTCCGAGGCGACGACATTCTTCGATTGCTCGAGGTGTCAGACCGTCGCCGCAGGATTTGTCACGACCCTGTGTTGCCTTTTCGAACAGCGCCACCGATGCTCCGCCTCGCGCAGCCCACGCCGCGGCCGATGAGCCTGCGGGACCGGCACCGATCACGGCGATGTCTACCTGTTCCATGCCCTAATTGTTTCGCGTCAGCGCTGTCCGGACCCCATCGGGTCAGGACTCTTCGATGCTGAGAATTGGGGCCGAGGCCGAAACTGCCTTCGAGGACAAGACGGGAATCACATCATCAACATCGGTAATGCGAATGATGATGTCCCGATGCTGGGGCCTAATGAATCCAGCGTCGGCCGCACTATCGAGAAACTGCAGCAGTGGCTGCCAGAAGCCATCGATGTCGAGCACTCCGACAGGCTTGGCGTGAATACCCAATTGCGACCAGGTCGCTATCTCGGCCAGTTCTTCCAAGGTGCCCAATCCGCCAGGCAGCGCCACAAATGCGTCGGCCTCAGAGGCCATAAGCGCCTTGCGCTCGTGCATGGATCCCACTTCAACGAGTTCGGTCAGGCCCGGGTGTCCGATCTCGGTGGTGAATAACCCCTTCGGAATCACGCCGAACGCCTCACCCCCATGGGCCAGGACTGAATCAGCAACAACGCCCATGAGACCCACCGAACCACCGCCGTAGACAAGCCGCACGCCAGCCTGCGCCATGAGGCGGCCCAGTTCTGCAGCAGTGGCCTCGTGCCGGGGGTCATTGCCGGGCTTAGAGCCGCAATAGACGCAGAGAGATCGAAGTGTTGTCACGAGATCAGCCTAAGGGTCACGCTGGGGCGCGAAACGGGCGCCGACTCTGTCGACGCCCGATCTTCAAAGCTCGGGGGGGAGGACTCGAACCCCCAACAAATGGACCAGAACCACCCGTGTTACCAATTACACCACCCCCGAAGGGCGAGGGAACGTTACCGGCTGGAACGGGGGTGGCACCAAACCACACCAAGCAGGCGCATCCGGCTAGCGCCAGGCGGCCAATCGGCGGTAGCCGATAATGCGACCAATCGCGACTGCGCCCGTTTCGCGGACGTAGTCGCTCAGGGTTGTGCTGCCCGAGGTTGGCGACACATGCGCAGACAATCCGACCTCGTCGGCGATATCGGCAACCCGATAGGCGTGATAGGGGTCGGTAACGATCACAACGTTCTGCGCCAATCCGGCTTGACGCATGATGAACGCCGTTGAGGAAAGTTCTTCGTAACTATTCGTGCCGGCACCTTCAATCTTGAGAGCCGATTCAGGGATGCCTTTCGACCGCAGATACTCAAAGCTGACAAGACCTTGTGTGACCTTGTCGCCAACCTGCTTGCCCCCAGCAACGATCACTACCGGAGCGACGCCCTTTTGATAGAGATCGGCCGCATGGTCGAGTCGGCCCTTGAGGACCGGCGAGGGCAAACCATTCCACTGCGCTGCACCCATGACGACAATGGCAGACGCGGCCGCGGTGTTGTCCTGACGCGATGCCCACCACACCTGGGCAAACGAGATGCCGAGGTAAAGCACGATGACTGCAAGCAGTCCGAAGGCGATTCGTATCGCCCAGCGCAGTCCGAAAAACATGTCAGCCCTGCAGTCGAACCTTCGCTGATGCGATTCGACGAAGAGTTTCGTCTCGACCAAGAACTTCGAGTGACTCGAACAACGGCGGGCCCACGCTCCGACCTGTTACGGAAACCCGAACGGGTGCCTGGACTTTGCCTTTTGAGATTTCATGCTGTTCGGCGTAAGAGAACAAGGCTGCTTCCAGCGAAGCGGCGTTCCAGTCGCAGTCAGCGAACTGTGCAATCGCGTGATCGAGCACAGCATCGGCAAGTTCGGCCCCTTTCACCATGACTTTTTGCCATGACTCATCGTCAATTACTGGTTCGGGGGTAAAGAGGAAATCGACATAGCTAGGAACTTCCGAAAGCAACTTGACGCGCTCTTGCACGAGTGGAGCCATAACTTCGAAGGTTCCGATGTCGAACCGATCGGTTTCCCAAGGCGTGTCTTCATACAACCAGCGCGTTGACTTTGAAACAAACTGCGTGATCGAAAGATTGCGGATGTATTCACCGTTGAAGTGTTGAAGTTTCTTGACGTCGAAGAATGCACCTGACTTGTTGACGTCGGTGATGCGAAACAGGTCGACGATTTCGGCGAGTGGTCGAATCTCAATGTCATCAGGAGGGCCCCAACCAAGAGTGGCGAGGTAATTCACCATTGCCTCGGACAGATAGCCGCGGTCGATGTAGTCGCCAACCGAAACATCGTCGCGACGCTTCGAGAGCTTCTGGCGCTTTTCATTCACAATGAGCGGGAGATGAGCAAAGATCAACTCACCCGGCGTCGAAAGCGCTTTACGAATGAGCAGCACCTTCGGCGTGACGTTGATGAGATCTTCACCGCGAATGACATGAGTGATGCCTTGATCGGCATCGTCGACAGCGTTGGCCAAATGGAACATCGGCGTGCCGTTCGAACGCAGGATGACGAAATCTTCAAGAACGGCGTTTTCGAAACTGACGGTGCCGCGAATGAGATCGTCGAAAGCCGTGATTCCGGTGTCGGGAACTCGGAATCGAACAACATGACCATCGCCAGGACCCAATGCGCGGTCTCGACAGAATCCGTCGTAGCCAGGTGTGCCTCCGCGGGCCTCGGCACGAGCCTTTACTTCGTCGGGGGCACACGAACACCAGTAGGCAGAACCGTTGGCGAGGAGTTTCTCGACAGCTGCGAGATGCATGGCCCCGCGCTCGGACTGATGAACCGGCGTGCCGTCCCAATCGAGCCCCAGCCACTCGAGCGAGCGGAAGATGATGTCGATCAGTTCGGGGCGAGACCTCTCGGCGTCGGTGTCTTCGATACGCAGAACGAACTCGCCGCCCTGCTGGCGGGCAAAGAGCCAGTTGAAAAGGGCGGTTCGTGCCCCACCAATATGGAGATAGCCCGTAGGAGAAGGGGCGAAGCGGACTCGGGCGACTGGGGTGTTCACAGGGTCGATGGTACCGTCAGGCCCTCGCTCTTTTGGTCGAGTCACCGATTCCGAGAAGATTTTCGAACCGGCCCGCCCTCCCTTTCTTCGCCCGGAGCACTCCATGTCGTCTTCGCCCCTCTTGCGCCGCCTCCGCCCATTGGCCGTTATTGCGATGTCGTTCGCATTGGTTCTGGGCGCAGCGTCGTGCTCAAGCGACAAGACATCATCTTCTGACACACCGACAACGGAGCAGTCTTCGTCATCAGTTTCCACTCCGTTTCAAACCACCTATGCCACCGCAAAGGGAGCCAAGCTCACTGTCCTCGACCAGCTCCCTAAGAGTGTCGTCACTTCTCCCCCGTCGAGTACGTCAAGCACCTCCACAACACTTGCCTCGAAGGTTCCCGCAATCCCCCGCAACGGACTCAACTCCGCCGGTGTGAAAAAGACCGCCGACGGTTACGAGTTCACAAACCCCACTTATTACAAGAATCCACTTGTTGTCGAGGTTCTTGAAAATCAAGGCGACTACATGAAGGTGCTCATCACCGCTCGCCCCAACCACACCACCGGCTGGGTCAAAGCTGACGATGTCACCATCGCCGCAACGGAGTACCGCATGGAACTCGACCTTTCAACGTTCCACCTCAAGGTCTTCAAGGGTCCTGATGTGTTCGTTGAAACTGACGTCGTGATCGGCAAGGACTCAACACCGACACCAGTCGGGCATTACTTTGTGACTGAAAAGATCAAGAACTCCTCCGACACCGGCGTTTACGGCGCTTGGATCCTGCCGATCAATGGCTATAGCGAGGTTCTTGACACATTCGACAATGGTCTCCCTCAGGTTGCATTCCACGGCACCAACCAACCTGAACTCGTTGGTACCAAGGCCTCAAATGGCTGCGTCCGCATCCCCAATGACATCGTGACCAAGATCGCTGAGGCCATCCCTGCGGGAACACCAATCGATGTCTTCGCTACGACTCCTTCATCGTGGTCGGCCAAGAGCACTGGTTCCACCACAGCCGCAAGGCCCTAGTCGGGCACCTGCATTTCTAAGAGCCCCATTGGCTCGGGCTGTTTAGGCGTGGTCGTCGTGCGATTGACCAGCCAACGCAGCGTTAGCCATGGCCAGGATACGCGAAGGTTCGTTGCGAACGAGTGCGTCGACCGCTGCCGGATTAAGGCGCAAAACCTCGTCGGGCACTGCGTCGACGATTGCTCGACGTTCCATGTAATGGTGCGTGCTGGCAACAGCGGCGAAGACCTGGGCACGAACCGCAACGAGGTCGGCCGGAGCTTCTGACAGAAAACCCCAGAGGGTGAGCGCAACGGTGATGTCGTGAATGGCCGGTGCGCGACCAAACATCGCCGAACGGCGCATCGCGATTGCAACAGTGCCTGCGATGACATCGTCTTCAGATTCTGCCGAAGTAAGCACGAGGCGACCTCGGACCTGACGAGCCAAACGAAGAGCGAATCCCTGGTCGGGACCCGGATCGCCCAGTCGAGGACCTAAAGGCTGACGACCAGTGATTTCCGCAGGACGATCGGCCATCCAAGACTCTGGACGCCACGGGGGTGATTGATAGACCCGAGCGAGATCATCGACAGGAGCAGGGACGTAATCAGGAGCAGCCATTGGTGCTGAATCTACCCGGCGAGATCGTCGGCGTGGACCAAGCCGAACTGAATGGAGTCCATGAGCGCCTGCCATGAGGCCTCGATGACGTTCGAATCGACACCGACGGTCGTCCACACACGATCGCCGTTGGTGGAATCGATGAGCACGCGAACGACTGCACCAGTGGCTGCACCGCCATCGACAACGCGAACCTTGAAATCGGTGAGATGGATGCGCTCGAGTGCGGGGAACTGGCCGTTGAGGGCACGACGTACTGCAGCGTCGAGGGCATTCACCGGACCGTTGCCTTCACCGACGGCCGAGACACGCTCGCCGTTGATCCAAAGCTTCACTGTGGCTTCGGTACTTACCTCAAGGCCTCCGTCGGGCAGAGCTGGACCTTCACGGTGAAAACTTGAGACCCGATACTCCTCGACCTCAAAGAAATCCTGCACCCAACCCGTGGCGCGACGCATTCGGAGTTCGAGCGATGCATCAGCGGATTCGAAAAGCCATCCTTCAGCTTCGAGTTGCTTGAGTTCTTCCGACAACGCGGCAACCGATGGATCGTCGAGTTCAACACCAAATTCGTCGGCCTTCAACGCCATGCCGGCACGACCACCAAGATCAGAAACAAGCACGCGAGTGTGGTTACCGACGATCGAGGGATCGATGTGTTCGTAGGTTGCTCCACCAGCACGACCGAGCGCTGAAGTGTGCAGTCCACCCTTGTGCGCAAATGCCGACGCGCCCACAAAAGGGTCAGCCGGATGCGGGGGAAGATTTACGAGTTCAGCAACCCGATGACTCACAACGGTGAGCCGGTCGAGATGGCCTTCGGGAAGAGTCGCAACACCAAGTTTGAGCGTGAGATCGGGGATCACCGTCATGAGGTTGGCGTTGCCAGTGCGCTCGCCGTAGCCGTTAATGGTTCCCTGCACCTGAGTGGCACCACCGACAACTGCAGCAACGGAGTTGGCGACTGCGCAGCCTGAATCGTTCTGCGTGTGAATGCCGACTGCAGTCGCTCCACCGATAAACGACACGACATCAGAAACAATGTGCTGGACCTCATGCGGGAGAGATCCGCCGTTGGTATCGCAAAGAACGACGCAATCGGCACCGTTCACCATTGCCGCTTCGAGAACACGAAGTGCGAATTCCGCGTTGGCCTTGTACCCATCAAAAAAGTGTTCGGCGTCGAAGAACACTCGCAGGCCTTCGGCCTTTAGGAACGCAACTGATTCGGCGACCATTGCGATGCCTTCATCGAGCGTGGTTCGCAGTGCTTCGGTGACGTGAAAGTCCCAGCTCTTGCCAACGATGCACACCGTCGATGTTCCGGCCCCAATAAGCGCCGCAAGCGTGGGATCAACATCAACCTTGCCAGCGGGCCGACGAGTGGAACCAAACGCAACGAGTTCGGCATTCGTCAGCTTCAACTCTGAGGGCGCACGCCGAAAGAACTCTTCGTCCTTCGGATTGGCTTGCGGATAGCCGCCTTCGATCCAACGGACGCCAAGCCAATCGAGTTGTTCAGCAACTCGGAGTTTGTCTTCGACCGTAAGTGAGATACCTTCGAACTGGGCGCCGTCACGCAGCGTCGTGTCGAAGATTTCGACCGACGAAGGCAGCAACGGAAGTTCCGGCGTGGAACCGTTCTTAGTGGACATACTCCAACCAGTCCTCGTAACGGGGAACATGCCCACGAACGACGCGGCCGTATTCAGCAGCAATTGCCGACGTCATGGGGCCTGGACACGGGATCGGGCGGTCGTCGACTGCGTTTACTGCCGAAACTTCGGCAGCGGTTCCGCAGAGGAAGATTTCTTCTGAAACGTAGAGGTCAGAACGAGTGAGGTAGTCGACACGGAACTCATATCCGAGATCGCGACCGATCGTCATAACGCTGTCCTGAGTGATTCCTTCGAGCGCACCGGCTGCGATCGGAGGCGTGACAAACACACCGTCGCGCGCAACAAAGATGTTCTCGCCGGTGCATTCGCTCACGAAACCTTGCGGGTTAAGCATGATGGCTTCGTCGTAACCGCCCTTCAGCGCTTCGACCTTTGCCAACGACGAATTCACGTAGTTGCCAGTGGTCTTGGCCGCAGGCGGCATCGTATTGTGGTCGTGGCGAGTCCACGAAGAGATCTTGGTGCTGATGCCTTTGGTGAGCGCGTCCTCGCCCAGGTACGCACCCCAAGGCCAGCATGCGATCGCGACGTCGACGGAACACGGAAGCGTGTTGAGTCCCATTTCGCCATAGCCGTAATAGGCAATCGGGCGGATGTAGGCCGAAGGAAGACCAGAGGCCTTTACGACGTCCTTGGTTGCCTGCACCAGCACGTCGACCGAGTAGGGCATGTCCATGCCAAGGATCTTCGCCGAGTTGTGCAGGCGCTCCATATGTTCGGTGAGACGGAACACCGCGGGCCCCTTCGGGGTCTCGTAGGCACGAACTCCTTCAAACACACCCATGCCGTAATGAAGAGTGTGCGTGAGAACGTGGATCTTCGCATCGTCCCAATCGACGAGCGTTCCATTCATCCAAATCTTGTTGGTAGGCGTAATGGGCATTGCGTTGCCTCTCAGAGACGAGCGACGACAAGGTCGCCGATTTCGGTAGTGGAACCAGTGAGGGTTGCGGTGTCGGAACACGCGTTACGAATTGCGGTAGCGGCCGCGTCCTCACCGAGGAATTCGAGCATCATCGCTGCCGAGAGAATTGCGGCAACGGGATTGGCCTTGTTCTGACCAGCGATATCGGGTGCCGAGCCGTGTACTGGCTCGAACATGGACGGGCTCGTGCGATCGGGGTTGAGATTGCCCGACGACGCGAAGCCGATGCCGCCAGAAACCGCCCCACCGAGATCGGTGAGGATGTCGCCGAACAGGTTGTCGGTAACGATCACGTCGTAACGCTTTGGATCTTCGACAAAGTAGATGCAGGCCGCATCAACGTGGTTGTAGGCGGTGGCGACATCGGGATACTCAGCAGCGACCTCGTTAAAGGTTCGCTCCCAGAGGTCTCCGGCAAACGTCAGCACATTGGTCTTGTGTACAAGCGTGAGGTGCTTGCGCTCGCGACTACGGGCGAGTTCAAACGCATACCGAACGCAACGCTCAACGCCGTGACGGGTATTGACAGAACCCTGTGTTGCGACCTCGAACGGGGTGTTTTTACGCAAGAACCCACCTTCGCCGGCATAGGTGCCTTCGGTGTTTTCTCTGATCACGATGAAATCATGTGACCCGTCGGGGGCAAGAAACGGACGCTGATTCACATAGAGGTCGAGATCGAAACGCATCTTCAGAAGAAGACCGCGTTCAATAACACCGGGCGGAACATCGGGGGTTCCGACTGCGCCAAGTAAGAGCGCATCAAGACTGCGCCACTCTTCAATCGTTGCGTCATCGAGCACGACGCCATCGCGCAGATAGCGAGCTCCACCGAGGTCGTAGTCCACGCAATCAAGTTCAACGCCTGCGGCGCGGACGACGTTAAGTGCCACAGGGATGACCTCATGGCCGATTCCGTCTCCGGGGATGACTCCGATTCTGTGACTCACAATGACTCCGATTGATTGCTGTGCAGATGAGGGCGGTACTGACGAATATGGGACGAGACCTGTGCCGGAACGAGAAAGCCGCCCACCGGGGTGGACGGCCGAGGGCGCACACCGGGTTCGGCGTGCGCTAGCGAATGATCACGATGGAGCGCGAACGGTGTGGGCTCGGTGTGGACATGGGTCATGACTCTAGCCCGACCCCCTTCCGGCGCCCTAGGCGAGTTCCACGGGTGCCTTGTACGCTGGCGAGATGGCCGACGTCCACCAGTTCACCCAACAGACCCACGACCGGCTGAGCGCCGAACATGAGCAGCTCACAACCCATGGTCGGGTCGATATTGCCCGCAAAATTCAGGCCGCTCGAGAAATGGGCGATCTCTCCGAAAATGGCGATTATCACGCCGCCAAAGAGGAGCAAGGCAAGATGGAGGCCCGAATTCGCCAGCTTCAGGCGCTCCTTCTCGATGCCGAAATTGTCGAGGCTGCCGATGGTTCCGCCGTCGTGGCTGGCGTGATCGTCAGCATCCGCTACGAAGGCGACGACGAGGTTGAACGTCTTCTGGTCGGCTCGGTCGAAGAACGCGGCGAACTCGAAGTCCTCACCCCAGGATCACCGCTCGGCGTCGCCCTTATGGGCGCCAAGGTCGGCGACATCGTTGACTTCGAAGCTCCCGGTGGAGTTCTCAAGGTCGAAATCGTCGCGATCGAAGCTTGACGGCTTCACTCATATGTCGCCCTCGCTGCCCGGGTCCACACCATTCCTCACCCCAGGCCTTCCCGAGGGGCGTGCACTCGAACTCCCCGGTCGGGGGACAACCTGGATACGCGAGGCACGGGGCCCGCTCGGCGCACCCACGTTGTTGCTTTTGCACGGGTGGACCGCAAATTCCGCGCTGAATTGGTTTGGGACCTACGAAACACTGCAGCGCGAGTTCAACGTGGTCGCGATGGATCACCGAGGTCACGGCCACGGAATACGAAGCCGCCGTCGCTTCAAACTCGAAGACTGTGCCGATGATGCAGCCGCAGTACTTGAGGTTCTGGGCGTTGAGCGTGCGATCGCTGTCGGATACTCGATGGGCGGACCAATTTCTCAGCTGCTGTGGAGGCGTCACCCCAAAATGATCGAAGGACTTGTGTTCTGCGCAACTGCAGCACGATTCCGCGATCGTCGCGGCGAGCGTGCACTCAGCGGAGTCGTAACGGGGCTTTCCTTCGCCACCCGAGTCGCACCGTCTTCGGTCAACCGTCGTGTTTCTGAACGAGTTCTCATTTCGAAATACGACACCACACCGTTAGGCATCTGGGCTCGCGAACAAGCCCGCCAAAACGATCTGCGGATCATACTTGAAGCGGGACATGATGTTGCTTCATTCGACGCACGAAATTGGATCGACACCGTCAACGTGCCCACCGCTGTCGTTCTCACAACTCGCGATGAAACTGTGCCGCCTCACCAGCAACGGCAACTCGCTGACTCAATCTCGGGTGCATCCGTATTCGAAGTCAGCGGTCGCCATGACATCTGCGCAACCAGACCCGAACGATTCGCTGACGTCCTCATGGATGCTTGCCAAGACGTTGCGTCTCGCCTCGGCTGAGCTAGTCATTCCAGCGACCGAAAAGATTTCTTGCTGATTTACAAAGCACCCGACCGCAAACTCACCAAACTCAGCTACTGAAGCGAACGCGACGTTGCAAGACCTCTTCAAGCAATCCTTTTCGATCTTCTGCCGTTTGCACTTCAAGATCAGCATCAAATCCGTCTCGCTGCTGCACAGCAATCACAACCTCGTCCGAACCTTGTTTTACAGAGACGACTATGCGCTCAACACGCCCCTTATGCGAGCGATCAAGCGCGATTGCGACCCGAAGAAGACCAGCGAGAACTCGGACTCGCTCTTGGTCCTCAGGCCAAAGACGGGCGAATTCCGGATGCTTTGGCTTTGGTGCGCTCTTGCGGTGATAGCGCGCGATTTGGGCGATCAGTTCGATCTCGTGGTCAGTGAAACCGGAAAGTCGATCTGAGTGCCGAATCACGTAATAGCTGTGTTTGTGATGCTCAGAGTGCGAAACCGACAAGCCCACATTGGCAAGGAGGGCCCCCGCTTCGAGCAATTCACGTGAGTCGTCGCCAAGCCCATGCAGCGGTGCAGTCGCATCGAAAAGGTCCAGAGCAAAGCCAGCTGCGCGCATTGAGTGATCGACGTCGTCATCCATCGATTCGGCGAGATGGAGGACACTTCTCCGACGCAGATCGCGCAAGTGGTGAAGGGTCGCGCCTCCTCGACGAGACAAAGCGTCAAGGAGGACACCTTCACGAAGTGCATTATCGGAAATCACGATCTCGTCGATTCCGAGCTCTTCAACAGCCTGCTCAAGGATGAGAGCACCAGCGAGAATGATGTCGGCCCGGCTGGGATCCATTCCTGGAAGCGCTCTTCGTTCTTCCACGGAACTTGCGGCGACGAGCGACTTCACTGCGTTCTTGATTTCTTCGCTGGTCATAACGAAGTTGTTCATCGTTCGAAGTGACCCAGTTCCTCGCTGAGAATTCACGAGCGATGCAACCGTTTCGGCAGTTCCCGAGGAAGCAATAGCAACACCGAATCCGACTCGTTCAACTTCGCGGACCATTGGCGCAAGCACAGAACGGATGTGTCGGCGGCAGGACTCGACCGCGCCAGGATGCAACCGCTCGCCTCTGAAAAAGCGCCGTGTGAGGCGAATCGCCCCAAGTTTCAGGCTTCCCGCGGCAATCATCTCGCCCTGCTCGCCCACCAGGATCTCGGTACTACCTCCACCAATGTCAATGAGTACGAGGCGTTGATCAAAGACTGGAACCGCTTGCAGCACACCGATATGAATGAGTCGAGCCTCTTCCACACCAGCGATTACATCGACAACAACACCGGCCTCGTCGCGCGCTCTATCGATAAAGACATCAGCGTTTTCAGCTTCACGAACGGCACTCGTTGCGACCGCTACGACATCTGCATCGTGAATCGCTGCAATCTTCACTAAACGCTTCAGCGCAAGAACTCCACGATCAATCGCTTCATCCGAAAGTTCTTTCATATCGCCTGAACTTGAACCCAAGCGAACCATTTCCTTCTCTCGGGCGATGACCTCGAATGCTGGCCCTACGAACTCGCCCGCAACAGAAACCTCTCCCACCCGAGCGACAACCATATGGAACGAGTTGGTTCCGATATCAATTGCCGCGAGTGGACGTTCGGTCATGCGCCTGCGCCTCGAAGACCGGCGTTCACTTCAATCTGGCGCGCTGCATTGACCACAAAAGCACCGTACCGCTTGCCCGGCTGCTTGGTGGTTCTCTCAATCGGTCCCGAAACGCTCACAGCAGCGACGATACGGCCTACCGAATCACGAACTGGGGCCGAGACTGACGCAACGCCGGCCTCGCGCTCGCCAACACTCTGCACCCAGTCGCCGGGTTGCGAAACACCATCCATAAGTACTCGTGCTGCCGAACCTGCTGAGAGTGGAAGGCGCGCTCCGAGCGGAACAATCGTTCGCAACCCATGAAGCGACTGCAGAGCAGCAATACAGACTCGTTCTTCGCCGTCTCGCACAAAGAGCTGAACGCTTTCCCCGGTTTCGTCCCGAAGTGTCGCCAACGGAGCCGCGGCAGAAGTCGCTAGTGGCCATGTCTCTGCGGCCGCTTGACCAAGTGACAGGAGCCGAGTGCCAAGCATGAACCGGCCATCGTCATCGCGACGCACCAGACCGTGCTGTTCAAGCGCAGTCGCCAGTCGATGCGCTGTGGCCCGCGGCAGACCGGTGGCGACCACAAGTTCCGACAAGGAGCGGGGCTGGACCTCGAGCGCGGCGAGAACGTCAACCGCCTTGTCCAACACGCCGACACCGCCTACAGTGTTTCCCACGAAGCAAGATTACCGTCCCATTATGTGAGACGCAAACTGCGCCGTCCTGGGCTCGCGTCATCGTCGGCCCCGGTCCATCTCCCGAATAGGAGCAGCACATGGCACCGAGAACCCTCTCGCAAAAACTTTGGGACGATCACATCGTGCATCGCGCCGATGGCGAACCCGATGTCCTCTACATCGACCTCCATCTTGTTCATGAGGTGACCTCGCCGCAGGCGTTCGACGGTCTGCGCATCAATGATCGTGGCGTTCGTCGCCCCGAACTCACCGTCGCCACCGAGGATCACAACGTCCCCACCTCCAATATCGATCAGCCGATCGCCGATCCCATCTCGCGCAAGCAGGTCGATGTGTTGCGCGCCAACACGTCAGAGTTCGGCATCGTCGAACACGCAATGGGCACACCCGGACAGGGCATCGTGCATGTAATCGGACCAGAACAAGGTCTGACTATGCCAGGCATGACCATCGTGTGCGGTGACAGTCACACTGCAACGCATGGCGCTTTTGGCGCTCTGGCGTTCGGCATCGGAACCTCCGAGGTTGAACACGTCCTGGCGACACAAACTCTGCCGCAACATCCGGCCTCAACCATGGCCGTCAATGTGAACGGTGCGCTCCCCGACGGCGTGACTGCTAAAGATTTGGTGCTTGCCATCATCGGGCGCATCGGCACCGGTGGCGGTATCGGTTCGGTCATCGAATACCGCGGCGAAGCCATTCGTTCGCTGTCGATGGAAGGCCGTATGACCGTTTGCAATATGTCGATCGAAGCGGGTGCAAAGGCTGGCCTCATCGCTCCTGACGAAACAACGTTCGAGTACCTCAAGGGCCGCAAGTACGCCCCCACCGGTGCCGACTGGGCCGCTGCCATCGGCTACTGGCGCACACTCCCCACCGACGAAGGCGCTGTGTTCGACAAGGTTGTCGACATCGACGCAACCAAACTGCGTCCGTTCGTTTCGTGGGGCACCAACCCCGGCCAGGTCATCGAACTTGATGCCAACGTGCCCGACCCCGCATCGTTTGCCGATTCTTCGGAAAGCGACGCAGCTGCACGTGCACTCGAATACATGGGCCTCACTGCAGGCACACCAATCAAGGACATCCCAGTACACACGGTGTTCATTGGTTCCTGCACCAACAGTCGTATCGAAGATCTTCGTGCCGCAGCTGCGGTTGCAGAAGGTCGTCAGGTAGCGGCCGGCGTGCGCGCCATGGTCGTTCCTGGTTCGTTCATGGTGAAAGGTCAGGCCGAAGCCGAGGGGCTCGACAAGATCTTCACCGCCGCTGGATTCGATTGGCGTGAACCGGGTTGTTCGATGTGTCTTGCCATGAACCCCGACAAGTTGGCACCGGGCGAGCGCTCTGCATCAACCTCGAACCGCAACTTCGAAGGACGACAGGGTAAGGGTGGCCGCACGCACCTCGTCTCCCCCGCCGTCGCTGCAGCAACTGCCATCGCTGGAACCTTTGCCGATCCTCGTGATCTGGCCTGAGAGAACTGAGAACATCATGGAACCAGTTATCACCATCACCGGAACTGCACTTCCGCTCGATCGATCGGATGTCGATACCGATCAGATCATCCCCAGCGATTGGCTCAAGCGCGTTGAGCGCACGGGCTTCGGCCAGGGCCTCTTTTCAGAGTGGCGTGAAGATCCGGAATTTGTCATGAACCTCCCACAGTTCGGTGAGGCCAACATCCTTGTGGCCGGCGCCAACTTCGGCGTGGGTTCGTCACGTGAACATGCCGTGTGGTCGATCATGGATTACGGCTTCAAGGCTGTCATCGCTCCCCGATTCGGCGACATTTTCCGCAACAACTCAGCGAAGAACGGACTCGTGCCCGTTGTGCTTCCCGCCGACGTAAGCGAGCGCATCCTTCGTGCCGTCGAAGCCGAGCCCACCACCGAGATCACCATCGACATCGCCACCAAGCGCGTCTCGGTGCCATCGCTCGACATCGACATCGAGTTCCCACTCGATGATTCGACTCAGGATCGATTCCTGAATGGGCTCGATGACATCGGCATCACGTTGCAGCACGTCGACGCGATCACTGCGTTCGAAGCAACCCGCCCAGCGTGGATGCCGGCAACAAACCGCTGATTCAGCTGAGCGAACCCGGCCGCGACACTGCGGTCGGGTCTTCGCCGGTGTCACGGACCCGTACGATGCGGTTCAGTGCATTGAGCAATGCTCGGGCGGAAGCTTCGACCACGTCGGTGGACAGGCCACGACCTGGCATCGAAACACCATCGACCTCAAAGCGCAGGGCAACGTCGGCCAGTGCATCGACGCCACCAGTCACCGAGGTGACGGCATAGTCGGTGAGGGTGCCCGTTATGCCCGTAGCAGTATGGATCGCGGCACAGGCAGCATCGACCATGCCCGAACCTTCGGCGGTGGCTTCGATTTTGGTGCCGTCATGATCGAGCACAATCGTTGCTGTGGGCGTTGATTTCGAACCACCGTGGCTATCAAGTGACACCAGCGAGAATGCGTAGCGAACGGTGTCGCCCATTTCCTCGGCCACCAACGCTTCAAGATCGGCATCGCTCAGTTCGACTTTGCGGTCGGCCAGTTCCTTGAACCGAGTGAACACCTGATTCAGCGCATCGCCGTGCAGGTCATAACCCATCTTCTTCAATGTGTCGGCGAACGCATGACGGCCTGAGTGCTTGCCCAGAACGATTTTCGACTCGCCCTGACCAACGGCGGCTGGGTCCATGATTTCGTAGGTGGTGCGCTCGTTCAGCACGCCGTGCTGGTGGATGCCCGATTCATGCGCAAATGCATTACGACCAACAACGGCTTTGTTGTACTGCACCGGGTAACCGGTCAGGCGGCTTACCAAGCGCGAGGTGCGGGCCAGTTCCTCTGACTTGATGCCGGTATCAATGCCACCGAAGTAATCAGAACGTGTGCGCAGCGCCATGACGATTTCCTCAAGCGCAGCGTTACCCGCACGCTCGCCCAAACCATTAATTGCACATTCGACTTGACGGGCACCCAACTGCACTGCAGCCAGTGAGTTCGCAACGGCCATGCCGAGATCGTTGTGGCAGTGAGTGGAAATGATGTAGTCACCCTTGACGACCTTGCGGACATTGGCCAGACGCTCGGCGTATTCCTGCGGAACGGCGAAGCCCACGGTGTCGGGAATGTTCAGTGTGGTGGCGCCGTTGTCGACAGCGATCTGCAGAACCTCGCACATGAAGTCGAAATCGGAACGCGACGCATCTTCTGGCGAGAACTCAACATCCTCGGTGTACGAACGAGCGCGAGCCACACCAGATGCCGCTTCGGCCTTCACTTGATCGGGAGTCATACGCAGCTTGTGCTTCATATGCGTTTCGCTGGTGGCGATGAACACGTGAATACGGCGACGCTCTGCCGACTCGATGGCTTCCCAACAGCGATCGATATCGCCAAGTGCCGTCCGAGACAGACCACAAATGACAGGCCCGCGTACGGACTTGGCAATGGCTTGGACGGATTCGAAGTCGCCCTGACTGGCGATCGGGAATCCGGCCTCGATGACATCGACACCGAGACGAGCGAGCTGTTCAGCAATCTCAACCTTCTCGCCCTGATCGAGCGAGATTCCCGGCGACTGTTCGCCGTCACGAAGGGTCGTGTCGAAAATAATGACCCTGTCGTTGTTTGCGGTGATGTCGGTGGTACTCATAACGGTGCCTTTCGGGGCATGTGCTGCATTGTGGGGATCAAACAGAAACTGGCCGGAGAACGAAAAAACCTCCCGGCCCGGGGGCGCAGGAGGTTGGCAGGCGCCATATGTGGCACCCGCCTAACGAAGTAGAAGCTCCAGAGCAAAAGAACGCATGGAGAGAGTCTGCCGGGCCTGCGCTCCGATTGCAACCATGGGGAATTCCCCCCCGCTCCCCCAAAGGGAGGGTGGGCCTCAGATGGCGTCGACGGAAACGATGCCTTCGATACCACGAAGGCGCTCGCAAACCTCGGCCGGCACTGCACCGGTGATCGAGAGGACCATCATCGCCGAGGCGCCATTGGGGGCCTGACCGACGTCCATGTCGGCAATGTTGAGGCCAGCTTCGCCAACGATGGTGCCCACAAGACCGATCATGCCGGGGCGATCGTCGTTACGAACCACGAGCATGTGATTGGCCGGCGGAACATCAACGCGGTGATCGTCGACCATCACGAGACGAGCTTCGCCATCAAGACCCATCAACGTGCCGGCCAGCGAATGAGCGCCACCACGGATGGTGATGAGATTCACGAAGTTATGCGCCGTCGTTGTAGTGGTTTCGGTGACGGTGATGCCGCGCTCTTCAGCCATCTTCGGCGCGTTCACGTACGACACCGGGTCGTCACTGATACGACCAAAGAAACCCTTGAGCAACGACAGCGTCAAGATACGCGTGTCATAGCCGCCGATTTCGCCTTCATAGGAAACCTCGAGCGACTCAACACCAGTGGCGAGTCCACCAAACGTTGCACCGAGTCGTTCAGCGAGTGAAAGGAATGGACGAACGGTTTCGCTGGCTTCAGCCGCGTTCACGTTCACGGCAAACGGAACAAACTCGCCAGCAAGAGCGAGGCCAACCATCTCGGCGATGGTGTCGCCGGCCTTGTCTTGTGCTTCGTGCGTGCTGGCACCGAGATGCGGCGTAACAACGACCTCGGGAAGTTCGAACAGGGGCGACTCGGTGGTCGGCTCTTTGTCGAACACGTCAATAGCGGCGCCGCCAACATGACCGGAACGAATGGCGTCGGCAAGATCGCTTTCAACGATGATGCCTCCACGCGCGACATTGACAATGCGGATGCCCTTCTTAGCCTTCGCCAAACGCTCAGCATTAAGAAGGCCAACAGTTTCGGGTGTCTTGGCCACATGCAATGTCACGAAATCAGAAACAGCGAGCAATGTGTCGAGATCGACAATATCGATGTTCATCTTGCGGGCCATCTCCGGAGACACGAAGGGGTCGTACGCGACGATCTTCATACCGAAGGCCATAGCCCGTTGTGCAACCAGCTTGCCGATACGACCAAGACCAACAACACCGAGGGTCTTGTCAGCGAGTTCAACGCCCGTCCAACGACTGCGTTCCCAACGACCAGCAACAAGCGCGGCATGAGCCTGGGGAACATTGCGAGCCATCGAAAGCAACAACGCCATGGTGTGCTCGGCGGCGGAAAGGATGTTCGACTGCGGCGCGTTCACGACCATCACGCCACGCTCGGTAGCGGCTTTGGTGTCGACATTGTCGAGACCGATTCCAGCGCGACCAACCACGATGAGGTCGGTTCCAGCAGCGAGCACCTCGGCAGTGACATCAGTGGCCGAACGGATGATGAGCGCGTGGGCTCCCTTGATGGCCTCAATCAGTTGCTCGGGGCTCAGGCCCTCCTGCACATCGACGGTGTGGCCAGCAGCGCGGAGGCGGTCGAGGCCGCCATCAGCGATGGTTTCAGTAACAAGGATCCGTGCCATAGGGGTCCATCCTTACGGGCTGACCGTCTGGTCGCCAAACGAACCCACCATTTACAAGAAGTGCTTAGTCTCAGCGTTCAAGCATTGGGGCTGGGATCGAGTCCGGATTCGCCAGATACTCGCTGATTCCCGCAAGCGAGACTTCCTGGCCCGATGCACGATCAAAGACGACTCCATCGCGCACGACAAAGGCGCCGATCGCAGTCTGTGCACCATCACTGAGTCTTGATGCAGGTTCCTGAATGAACACGATCATCGTTGTGCCAATCGGCATCTCCGAGAGCCGGCCTTCGTCGTAGGAGAAGCCCGCAAAGTCACGCAGCACGAGCCCCTGCGACACATCAAGATCGTTCTCATTTCGGAAAACACGAGTAACAGCGACTCGGACCGGCGTGACCGAAAGCGACGTTTGGGGAGCGTTCAGCTCGGCCCCAAACGGACTGCTGTAGTCAACCCCGACTGATTCGATCGTGACAAGGGCGATGACCGGACTCGTGGTGCTCGACATCTTGAGCGAAACGCCGAGAGAAACATCCTCTCCGTATGCACTTCCGCCAGCCAAGGTCGTCGGTTCAGATGCAGAACTTGAAGACGGCGAAGCCGAGCCGCCACAAGCAACCGAACAAATCGAGAGTGAGATCAGCGCCAAGCCCGCAATTGCCGACCTCAGAAACAGAGTGCGCCAAGCACAACAAGAGAACGTGAACCGATTCATCGGTACTTCCCACCAGCCCTTATTTATGATCTCCGCCTTGCGCAACTGACTCTACGGATTTCCATCCATCTGTCAACCAGAAAATTCAAATGCAAGGATCCGTGCCATAGGTGACCTTCCTTACGGGCTGACCGTCTGGTCGCCAACCCAGATCAGGGGTCACCATTCACCGCTGCTGCGCAGAGCCGATCAACCTGTCTCCCACAACGAAGAGAACGACAGTGAGGATGAGAGCGAGCGGCACGCCAAGGAAGATCGTCAAGCCAATGAAACTCGCATAATCGGTGCCGATAGTCAGGAGCCTGAGGACCAATCCGATAAACAAACCGTCGACGACGCAGAGGAGACGAACCACCAGCAGCCGGGTCTGAGCAGACCGCTCAAGCCTCCGAGTCACGAGGAAGCGATTTGCGACCAGGCCAACCGCGATGAGGAGACATCCGACCAATCCGATTCGCCGAGGATGTTGATCGGCCCACTCGGGCGCACGCACCACGTAGCTGGGGTCCACGACTCCAGTTTCAGTGAGGTCGCCGATCAACCACCAGCCCACGCCAATGCCACCGAAAACCACCACGAGTGACAGTGCCGCACCCGCAACACGCCACCCTGAGCGACGACCGGAATCCACCCGCCGCCTCATCCGCTCTCAGAGATGAGCGATGTCGATGGGTTCGACATCGTCAGCAAGATCGAAACCAAGCACCTTGCTGTAGAAGTAGGCCTCGGCTTCGAGGGCTCGTTTGATCGTGGCGGCCTGTCGGAAACCGTGTTGTTCGCCTTCGAATTCGAGATAGGCCCACGGCACGCCGTTGGCATCGAGCGCTTCGACAATCATTTGCGATTGATTCGGCGGAACGATTTCGTCTTCGAGTCCCTGCAGAACGATCAGCGGACATTCGAGATCTTCAACATGATGGATCGGCGAACGTTCGGTGTAGATATCGCTACGAGCGGGCCATGGTCCGACGAGTGAGTCGAGATAGCGAGCTTCAAATTTGTGCGTGTCGCGGGCAAGTGCTTCAAGATCGGCCACTCCGTAGAGGCTGCAGCCAGCAGCAAAAACATCACGGAAGGTAAGTGCGCTCAACGTGGTGAAACCGCCAGCACTTCCGCCACGGATGATGAGTCGATCACGATCGGCGTCACCGCGATCAACAAGAAGGCGCGTTGCAGCGATGGAATCGTCGACATCAACAATTCCCCACTCGCCGATAAGACGTCGACGATACGAACGGCCGTAGCCAGTGGAGCCGCCGTAGTTGACATCGACAACACCGAAGCCGCGTGACGTCCAGAACTGCACGCCAAGGTTCAGTTGCGGACGAGCAGCTGACGTGGGCCCACCGTGGCTCAGAACAATGAGCGGCGCGCGTTCGTCGGCGGGCGCTGTGAACTCTGGGTTTGTTGGTGGGTAGTAGAGGCCATGAGCAAACCGATCACCAGAGGTTGCGAACGTGATCGGCTCAGGCGTGGAGTACCACTCGGTGCCGATGCCCAAGTCGCGCGCGGGTCGCAACGGTGCTGAAAGTACTGCGGTCGAACCGTCGATATCGGGCTTCGACGGAATGTCGAGTACTGCGACGACCGCTTCGGAGGTCGGCGATGCTCCAACGACCACAGCCCCATAACCAAACGCGCGCACCGAAGAAAGCGCGGTGAACGGTGACTCGAGCGGAACCATCGCTCCGCCACCAGCAGGAATGACTCCGAGGTGATCAATGCCCAACTTGAACCACGCAACGAGAATGCGGCCATCAGCCAGCACTGCGTAGCGCGAGTTATCGAACACCCATTGAGGAACGCCGATCTCCGCGTCAACTGGCGCAATCGGCGTTGCGTCAGCGGCAACTCCGTTCGCAACTAGTTCATGAACTGCTTCAGCGGAGACTTGGTAAAGGTTCCACCAATCGGTGCGGTCGGAGATGAAGAGCAACGAGCCATCGGGCGCCCATTCAGGCTGCGTAATGGATTCGTCGCGACCGCCAGCAACGACGCGTGTGTCGCCAACAACGATCTGTCCGTCATCGGATTGATCGTCGTACATCGACGCGACGCAGAGTTCGGTGCCATCCCATGGCATATCGGGATGATTCCAGCGGAACCACGTGAGCACGTTGCCGGAAGGATTCACGCGCGGTGCAGCAACGAAGTCGGAACCAGAAACAAGAACAATTGGTTCGGCAGGTTCGCCATTGTGGTGCACGCGCACCGCAATGATTTCGTTGATTGGTTCGGCGTCGGTGCTTTCGTGGCGTTCGCGCACGCAGACGACCCAACGACCATCGGCAGTGAATCGGCCATCGGCATAGCGGTCGCCGTGACGATCGGCTGGTTCAGGCGTGAGAGGTGTTGGGGTCGAGGTGCCAGCAGCCAATCGATAAAGGCGCTGATCGGACCAATTCACAAAGACGACATCAGAACCGTGCAGCCACCATGCCCCGCCGCCGTATTCGTGCACGCGCGTGCGAGCACCGAACCCTTCGGGCAGAACATCAATTGCTCCACCACCAGGACGATGACGCACCAACTGCACGCGCCCGCCCTCTTCGGGTCGAGCTTCAGACCACCACACATCGTCGCCACCAACGAACACTTCGCCGATGGAAACAGACTTGGAGACGATGAGATCGGCAGTGATCGGAGAGGACCACGATCCGAACGGTGCAGTTGTCATGGATTGATCAGCTGCTCTTGGCGACAAGTTCTGCGATGCGACCGATGCCTTCAGTGATGTCGGCATCGCTCACGGCGAACGAAATGCGCACATAGCCCGGCGCATCGAACGCTTCACCAGGAACAAGCGCAACCTTTGCCTGGTCAAGGATGACCTCGCACAGTTCTGAAGTTGTCGTGGGTGTTACGCCACCGAAGTTGCGGCCGAAGAGACCTTCCATCGACGGGAATGCGTAGAACGCGCCTTGGGGCACCATGCAGGTGACACCGGGAATGTCATTGAGAAGGCCGTGAATGAGAATCGCACGGCGAGCGAATGCCTCGCGCATTTCCTCAACACATTCGAGGCCGCCTTCAAGCGCAGCGATAGCGGCACGTTGTGAAACGTTCGCCACGTTTGAGGTCGAATGCGACTGAAGGTTTGTGGCGGCCTTGATGAGGTCGGCTGGTCCGATCATCCAGCCAACACGCCAACCGGTCATCGCATAGGTCTTGGCAACGCCGTTGAGGATCACGCAGGTATCAGCAAGGCCAGGGACCTCAGCGAGGATCGAGGTGAACACGTTGTCGCCGAACGTCAGGTGTTCATAAATCTCATCAGTAATGACCCAAATGCCGTGCTTGAGTGCCCACTCACCAATCGCACGAACTTCTTCCGGCGGGTACACCGCACCGGTTGGGTTCGAAGGCGAAACGAAGACAAGCGCTTTGGTCTTGTCAGTGCGTGCAGCTTCGAGCTGTTCAACCGTGACGCGAAAGCCCGACTCGACATCGGTCGGAAGAACAACCGAAACGCCACCGGCCAAAGCGATGGGCTCGGGATAGGTCGTCCAGTAGGGCGCCGGAAGAAGAACTTCGTCGCCAGGGTTCAACAGCGCTTCGAACGTGTTGTAGACCGCATGCTTTCCGCCGTTGGTGACAAGCACCTGACTGGCCGACACCTCGACCTTTGAGTCACGCAGTGTCTTGGCGGCGATCGCTTCTTTCAATTCCGGAAGACCAGCCGCTGGCGTGTAGCGGTGGTTCTTGACATCGCGAGCAGCTTCCACTGCCGCCTCGACCACATGAGGGGGCGTCGGGAAGTCGGGCTCTCCCGCACCGAAGCCGATGACCGGTTCGCCCGCAGCCTTGAGGGCCTTCGCTCGGGCATCGACCGCAAGGGTCGCTGATTCGGTGATGGCGGAGACACGGCGAGAAAGGCGCTCTGTGGCCATTGGAGAAGTCCTCGGATCGACTGAAGTGGGCGACCGCACGCTACCGGTTCAGCGACCCTCTCCTGCAGCGAATTGGGTGTGACTCACGGCGTTACGCAACCCTCTCTCTGGAGTGAGACGATGGAGAGGTGAGCGCATCCCCCATCACCATCCCCACCAATCTCCTTCCCGCCGACGGCCGCTTTGGTTGTGGCCCCTCGAAGGTTCGCCCCGAGGCCGTTGCCGCCCTTGCTGAAGCCGGCCGCGACTACCTCGGCACCAGCCACCGGCAGGACACCGTCAAGTACATGGTGAGCCGACTGCGCAATGGTCTGGCCGAAATGTTCGCCCTTCCCGACGGTTACGAGATCATGCTCGGCAACGGTGGCTCCACGGTGTTCTGGGACATCGCCACGTTTGGCCTTATCGATCGCCGCAGTCAGCACCTCACCTTCGGTGAGTTCTCGTCGAAGTTTGCCCAAGCCGCAGCAGCCGCTCCGTTCCTTGATGACCCCGTCGTCATCAAGTGCGATGTCGGAACGCACCCGCAGCCCATCGTCGACGATGCAATCGACACCTACGCGTTCACGCACAACGAAACGTCAACCGGCGTTTCGATGCCGCTGGTTCGCCCGACCGGCACCGACGGCAAAGCAATCGTGCTCGTCGATGCAACATCGGCTGCAGGCGGTCTTCGATTCGATGCATCACAAACCGATGTCTATTACTTCGCCCCGCAGAAGTGCCTTGCTTCTGACGGCGGCCTCTGGCTTGCCGCTGTCTCCCCCACTGCGGTTGAGCGCATCGAACGCATCGGCGCTTCGGGTCGTTGGATTCCCGAATCCCTGAGCCTCACAACCGCGCTCGACAATTCACGCAAAGACCAGACCTACAACACGCCTGCACTCGCAACCGTGTTCCTTGCCGTGCACCAGGTCGAATGGGTGAATGAAAACGGTGGTCTGCACTTTGCCGCATCACGATGTGATCGCTCTGCCGAGATCATGTACTCATGGGCCGAAGCTTCGTCCTATGCCTCGCCGTTCGTCACCAACCCCGACGAACGCAGCCACGTCGTTGCCACGATCGACTTCGATGATTCGGTTTCGGCTGACGAGGTCAACAAGGTGCTCCGCGCCAATGGCATCGTCGATACCGACAGCTACCGCAAACTTGGTCGCAATCAGATTCGTGTGGCCATGTTCCCGGCGATCGATCCTGAAGACATCGAAGCGCTCACGAAGTGCGTCGATTACGTGGTCGAAAACCTGTAGGCAACATCTCGGCTACGGCCGGGGCTTGCGGTTCCAATCGAGTGGCCCGCCGGGAGTGAGTTCTGCCGGTACCGACTTTCCAAGCGTGTGCGCTTGCCAAGTAACTTCGTCGTTCATCGAAAGAGGGAAGACGACCTCGTCAAGTGACATGAGTTCGTCCACGTGCGCTGCCCAAGATTCCGGCGCCTGATCGTCGACGAGTACACCGCGGTTTTCTGAAAGCACCACGCGTGCCGCACGACCTCCACCGACCGAGAACGATTCTCCCGACACTGTGCATGAGCGATGACAGAGCCAAGTCACAAATGACGCAACGTCCTCGGGCAGATAGTGATCCGAGAACAGTTGCGCCATGGGCCCAGGAGGCAACGACTTCGTAAGTCGAGTCAATGCCGAGGGCATCACGTTGTTGGCAATGATGCCGTGACGGCGGCCAGCCGCCGCGACGGAACGGGTGAAGCCGTACATCGAAGACTTTGTGGCCGAATATGGAATCGCTGTCGATGCCCCGAACATTGCCGGCGAACCGGTCATCACGATTCGACCACCACCGCGCTCAATGAGGTGCGGCCAAGCAGCACCAGTTACAGCGATTGAGGTCTGCAATGTTGCATCAATCGTTTCGCGCCATTCGTCCGCCGCGTTCGGACCAATTGGTGAACCAGCACCGATTCCTGCGTTATTCACGACGATGTCGACGGCACCGAAGGAGGCAATCGCCGTTGCGATGATCGCGCCGCCATCGGTGATTGCATTGTGATCATCGGCGACTGCCTCGATGCCCTTCGCTTGAAGTTCATCAACCACCGATTGAGCGACAGGAACGTTGTCGCCGTGCGGGCGACCAACATCGTTCACAACAATTCGGCAACCTCGTTCGCCCAACATGTGGGCATAGGCGCGCCCGAGCCCACCACCTGCGCCGGTGATGACCGCAACTTCACCGCTGAAGACAATGGCTTCAGCCACGCGGCATACCACCGGCGACAACGATGTCGTCGCCGGTTACAAACGAAGAAAGATCACTGGCGAGGTACAACACCGGACCAATGATCTCTGCGGTCTCGGCCACTCGCTTCATTGAGGTCGCCGACGCGGCTCGCTCGTAGAAACCAGGTGCCATTCGTTCCGCACCATCTGTCAGTTCGCTCTTCACCGGGCCGGGACAAATCGTGTTGACACGAATGTTCCATGGCGCGAGTTCCTTTGAAAGCGTGCGCCCCAAATTGATGAGTCCCGCCTTCGATGCTCCATAGGCGCCAACGCCGGGACCTCCGCTATAAGCGCCAACGGTTGCGATGTTCACAATTGATCCACCGCCAACTTCACGCATATGCGGAGCGACACAGGTGGCCATGCGCAGCGGACCTTCAAGGTTGACCGAAAACACTTTGCGCCACAGATCAATATTCGTCTCCATCAGCGAATCGCTCGTGGGATTAATCCCGGCGTTATTCACGAGGACATCGATGCGACCAAACCGGTCAATGACCTGTTCGACAAATGCAGGAATCGCATCCCAATCGCCAACGTGGCATGCGAGTGGCAGAACCTCGGCGCCAGTGCGTTCTGTGAGTTCGGCCGCGACCTGATCGCACAAGTCTTGCTTGCGGCTGCTTACAACAACCTTTGCGCCGGCATCAGCGAATCCGTCGACCATGGCCCTGCCCAACCCTTTGGTCGAACCAGTGACGATGACGACCTTGCCGCTCAAATCAAATGTCGCTTCCATGACTCCCCCTTGATCAGATCCCGAACGTAGCCGGTTCGGGACAGAAAGAGGCCCGGTCAGCGACCGGGCCTCTCCATACAAGTTGGGACTGCCAACGACTCACTTCGCAGCAGCGAAGCCCTTGTCGAGATCGGCGATGATGTCGTCGATTGACTCGAGGCCGACCGAAAGACGCACGAGACCCGGCTGCACACCAGCGGTGATCTGCTCGGCTTCGGTGAGCTGTGAATGCGTTGTGGTTGCCGGCTGAATGGCAAGGCTGCGTACATCACCGATGTTGGCAACGTGACTATGCAGTTCAAGCGCCTCGACAAACTTCTGTCCGGCGTCTTTGCCGCCCTTGATAATGAATGCCGGTACGGAACCGAAGCCCTTGCCACCGGTGTACTTCTTGGCCCGCTCATGCCACGGCGAAGAGGTCAGGCTGGCGTGCTGCACTTCTTCAACCTGCGAGTGCCCAGCGAGATACGCGGCGACCTTTGCGGCGTTGTCGTTGTGACGCTCCATGCGAAGGCTGAGCGTCTCGAGACCCTGAAGGAACAGGAACGAGTTGAACGGCGTGATGGCCTGGCCAAGATCGCGAAGCAACTGCACGCGTGCCTTGATGATGTACGAGCCGGCACCTAGTGCGGGCCAGTACTGAAGGCCGTGGTAGCTGGAGTCGGGTTCGGTGAACATCGGAAACTTGTCGTTCGCCGAGAAGTCGAACGAGCCACCATCAACGACGAGGCCACCGATTGACGTGCCATGGCCTCCAATGAACTTGGTCGCGGAATGCACGACGATGTCGGCACCCCACTCGAACGGACGAATAAGCCACGGCGATGCGACGGTGTTGTCGACGATGAGCGGAATGCCCGCTTCGTGTGCAACCTTCGAGACACCTTCGATGTCGAGCACGTCATTGCGCGGGTTACCAATGGTCTCGCCGTAGAACGCCTTGGTGTTCGGGCGAATTGCGTTACGCCATTCATCGAGATTGTCGGGATCGTCAACGAACGTTGCTTCGATACCGAACTTCGGGAGCGTGTAGTGAAGAAGGTTGTAGGTGCCGCCGTACAACGCTGCCGAGGCAACGATGTGGCTTCCGGCTTCGGCAAGGTTCTGAATGGCGAGAGCCTCAGCGGCCTGACCTGAAGCAACAGCGAGTGCGCCTGGGAGACCAACTGCTGTCGCCGTTGCACCTTCAAGCGATGCGATCCGTGCTTCGAAGACACCCTGGGTCGGGTTCATGATGCGGGTGTAGATATTGCCAATCTCGGCGAGTGCAAACAGGTTCGCAGCGTGAGTCGTATCGCGGAACTGATACGAGGTCGTCTGATAGATCGGGACAGCGCGGGCACCGGTGGTCGGATCGGGTTCCTGGCCGGCGTGGATCTGACGGGTATCGAAACCCCAGTTGTCACTCATGGTCACTCCTCATCAATCGACCGGCACATCCCGGTTGGACAGGAGCGAGACTCTAGGGGCCTAATCCCGACCAATCAACTCAACAATTCGAGCCTGGCGGAGATTTCCGCCGGAAAGAGGACCACTCGACCGCTGTCGCTCTATGTCGCACATGTGCTACAACGTCGACATGGCCCTCGCCTCTGACCCGCCCACCGTCGGCGCACGCGAACTTCGCAACGAAACCCGATCAGTGCTGGATCGCGTCCTCGAAGGCGACACCGTCATTGTCACCCTCGATGGTCGACCCGTTGCCCGCATCGAGCCAATCAGCACCAAACCACGTTGGGTCAACACCGAGAAGTTCCTCAAGAACCTTCCCCTCGCTGATCGGGGCCTTCTCGACGATCTCCGCGAGTTCGATGAACTCATCGACAATGACGAGTTCGACTGACATGTCCGAAACTCAAGGACTCCTCGACACATCGTATTTCGTGGCGCGCGAATCTGGCCGGCCTCACAGCAGTGATCGAGTCCCCACCGTTTGCGCCGTAAGCATCGTGACGATTGCCGAACTGAGACTCGGTGTGCTCACCTCTCATAGCGCATCTGCGCGCTCACTCCGCCTCTCTACGTTTCTCTACGCGTCAGATCTGGATCCACTACCAGTCGATGGTGAAGTCGCTGAAGCCTGGGCCCAACTTCGCATCACTCTTCGAGATACAAAAACGAAGATGAGTGTGAACGATTCCTGGATCGCTGCAACAGCGATGGCACATGGAATTCCCATCATCACACAAGACGGTGGTTTCATCGAAGGTCTTGGCTTCGATATCGTCCGAATCTAACGTCGTCGCAACATTGCCCTCCAGACGCGACGGAGGGGCCCGAAGGCCCCTCGCGCACTCCACCCGCTGAACTTCGCACCCCACGGTGCGTCGTATCGATCCGTCGCCGTCAACCGAAGTCGACGAGAGTCAACCCAATTGGGTCAGTCCTGCGCGCCACCTGAAGTTTCGGCAACGCTCTTCCGGCCGGCGGAGATCCACGGCATCATGGCGCGTAGTTCTTTGCCGGTCTTTTCGATTGGGTGCTCAGCACCAGCAGAGCGCAGGGCGTTGAAGTTCTTGCGACCCGACTCTGATTCGGCGATCCATTCCTCGGCGAACTGACCGGAAACGATTTCGTCGAGGATCTTCTTCATCTCAACCTTGGTGGCCGGCGTGATGACACGCGGGCCCCGGGTGACGTCGCCGTACTCGGCAGTGTCGGAGATTGAATAGCGCATACCGCTGATGCCCTCTTCGTACATGAGGTCAACGATGAGCTTCACCTCGTGAAGACATTCGAAATACGCCATCTCCGGCTGATAACCAGCCTCGGTGAGGGTTTCGAACCCGGCCTGTACAAGTGCAGCCACGCCGCCACAAAGAACAGCCTGCTCACCGAACAGATCGGTTTCGGTTTCTTCGGTGAACGTGGTTTCGATGACGCCGGCGCGGGTGCCACCGATTGCATCGGCATAGGCAAGCGCAACGTTGCGGGCATTGCCGGTTGCGTCCTGCTCAACTGCGATAAGGCACGGAACGCCGCCACCCTCGGTGTAGGTACGACGCACGAGATGACCTGGGCCCTTGGGGGCAGCCATAACGACATCAACGCCAGCCGGCGGAACGATGCGGTTGAAACGAATGTTGAAACCGTGAGCGAAGAACAGTGCATCGCCTTCGGAAAGATTCGGAGCGATCTCTGCGTCGTACACCGACTTCTGCTCGGTGTCGGGAAGCAGGATCATGATTGCGTCGGCCCACTTTGTGGCGTCGGCAATCGACATGACCGTGAGGCCTTCCGATTCGGCCTTGGCCTTCGAGGACGAACCCTCGCGCAAACCAACAACGACGTTGATGCCCGACTCTTTGAGGTTGAGCGCATGGGCATGGCCCTGCGAGCCGTAACCCATGACGGCGACCTTGCGGTCGGCGATGAATGAACGATCGGCGTCGGCTTCGTAATAGACGGTGGCCACAGGAACTCCTGTTTCGGGATTGGATCGCCCTGCAGGGCGGATTGGAGAGATTACGACGAAAGGGGCTCAGGACAAAAAGGCGCCATAACCCCGGGACTACCTAGGGATCAATTGATGCGGGGAAGAGCGATGCGGCCGGTGCGCTGGTAGGCCACCACTGCTGCCCCCATACGGGAGGTGAAGGCATCGAGCGCCTCGGGGGTTCCGCCCAGCGACACAGTGATGCGATCCCCGGACTCATCGAGAACGGCACCGCTGTATTCCTCAGTCAGCGAAAGCAGTTCGGGCTTCGACTCTGGCGAAACCGTGACCGTGACGATCATGAGTTCGCGTTCGACCGCATCGATGGGAGCAAGTTCGTCGATCTGCAACACATTGATGAGCTTGTCGAGCTGCTTGGTGATCTGCTCAAGCGGTGCTGATTCAACATCGACCACGATCGTGATGCGACTGCGAGTGGGGTCGTCAGTTGGCGCAACCGCAAGCGAAAAGATGTTGAAACCGCGACGGGCAAACAAACCCGATACGCGAGCAAGAACACCCGGCTTGTTTTCGACAAGGACGGAAAGAATGTGATGACGCGTCGCCGGGCTCATCGTTCATCCTCCGGACCAACGACGATGTCCGAATTCGACTTGCCCGCAGGAACCATCGGGAAAACTTTCTCGCGCGCATCGGTGCGGAAATCAATGACAACCGGACGGTCGTCAACTTCATTCGCACGCTGAATTGCGGGGAGAACATCTTCGGGAGCTTCGACGCGCATGCCGACACAACCCATAGATTCGGCCCACATTTTGTAGTCGGGAAGATCAGGGGAGAGATAGACCTCGCTGTAACGCTCTTCGTAGAACATTTCTTGCCACTGACGAACCATTCCGAGATACGCGTTGTTGAGAATGGCGATCTTCACCGGAATGCGCTCGGCGGCGGCGGTAACAAGTTCTTGCGCGGTCATCTGGAAACAACCATCGCCGTCAACAGCCCACACCATGCGGTCGGGACGCCCGACCTTGGCGCCAATTGCTGCCGGAACCGCGAAGCCCATCGTTCCGAGTCCACCGGAGTTGATCCAGGTGTAGGGATGGTTGAACTTCCAGTACTGCGCAGTCCACATCTGATGCTGACCGACGCCCGACGCAACAATGCAGTCATCGGGGGTGTTGTCACGAAGTTGTTCAAGCACATACTGCGGCTTGAGCAAATCTCCTGGCTCAGACTGCACGTAGGCAAGCGGGTACTTCTCTTGCCATCCGCTGATCGTGGACTTCCACGACGAACGATCGGGCTGAACTTCTGGCGCACCTATCTGCTTCAGCGCAGTGATCAGTTCGTTAATCACAAGACGACAGTCACCAGTGATACCGACGTCGGGTCGGCGAACCTTGCCGAGTTCGGCAGGATCGATGTCGACGTGAATGATCTTGGCGTTCGCTGCAAATGCATCGAGCTTGCCGGTGACTCGGTCGTCGAAACGTGAACCGAGAGCGATGAGCAAATCAGATTCCTGCATCGCGGTAACGGCGGTGTAGTTACCGTGCATACCCGGCATGCCGAGACACAACGGATGATCGTCGGGCATCGTGCCGCGAGCCATCAGCGTCGTGACGACAGGGATGTCGAGTAGCTCCGCAAGCGCGAGCAGGGATTCAGCAGCGCGCGCCTTGAGGATGCCACCACCTGCGTAGATGACTGGACGTTCTGCAGCGATGATCAATTGCGCTGCATCTTTGATGAGCGCGGGATCACCGTCGAGACGCGGTTTGTAACCGGCGAGGTCGACGGAATCGGGCCAGTACCAATCAAGCGCCGAGTTCGGATTCGTGGGATCAACGAGGTCTTTTGGAATGTCGATAAGCACGGGACCGGGACGACCTGTGGTCGCGATGTGGAACGCCTCGCGCACGATGCGCGGGATATCCGCCGCGTTCGTGACGAGTTCGTTGTGCTTCGTCACCGAACGGGTGATGCCAACCGTGTCGACTTCTTGAAACGCGTCAGTTCCGATGCCTGCTGTTCCGACCTGACCGGTGATGACAACCATCGGCACAGAGTCCATGTAGGCATCGGCGAGCGGCGTGATGATGTTTGTTGCGGCCGGGCCGCTAGTGACCATCGCGACGCCAGGACGTCCAGTTGCGTGCGCATAGCCCTCGGCCATGTGGCCTGCACCCTGTTCGTGACGAACGAGAATGTGGCGAATTGGCGAGTCAATGATCGGGTCGTATACCGGCAGGATTGCTCCACCGGGCAGACCAAAGATCACATCGACACCCTCGAGTTCGAGAGCCTTGATGAGTGCGGCACCACCGTTGGTTTTCATGGTTGTCCTCCCAGATGCCTTGGCATCAGCGGGATCGGGCCGGATCGAACGGGCGGAACGTAAACGGCCTCCCGAGTGGGAGGCCGGGGGTGCACACGCGACGGACGAGGCCGGCGTGTGCTAGCGGAGTACTACGAGCGAGGTAAGGACCGTCGTGCTCACAGGTTGGTAAGTCTTGCCGCCCGGAGCCCCCAACGGCAACTCGGGAGCATTTCCCCGCTCCACGACGAAATCAGACCAGGTTCCGGCCTACTGAGTAGGCCACAAATGCGAGGCCGGCAACGAGAGAAATGACAGATCTCGAGAGTGCCCATGGGATTCGGGGCCGCCACCGTCCAAACAGGCCCACTAGCGAACCCACTAGCCCCAACAGAAAGAACAAAGCGAACGCGTTCTCGCTCAAACTCCCGAAGACGTCGCCACGAAGTAGGGCCACTACAGCGTGGGTCATTCCACAGAAAGGACACAGGACTCCCAACCATAGGCGGCTCGGGCAACTGACGCCTTGAGCGAACAACCGGTCAGAGACTCCGGGCGCGTAGGCGACAGTCGCAACCGCGACCGTCGCCCCGAGGAGGAGACTCCCCGTCAGACGATCAGAACCAGTCGCGAGTGCCCTGTACGTAGATCTGCTCGAACTCGGCATCGGACTTGGTGAGGTAGATGATCCCCTCGATGAATCCAACGATCGACGTGGCGATGATGAGAAGTAGGGGAAGGAATAGGAACGACCCGCAAAAGCCGATGAGACCGCCTACCAACATGATCACTGCCGGCGTCGTATAACCCAAATAAAACTTATGAATGCCAAAGCCGCCAAGGAAAATTGCAAGGAGCCCGGCTGCGATCTTCGACTTTGAACTCGTCGCAACGGATCCACCAACCACTGCCGCACCACACGAGGTACAAACTGCCTGCCCGACAGCAGTGTGAGTTCCGCAATTCCAGCAGTTGTTGCGACCTGTGTACATGGCAAATCCACAAGAAGTGCAAGTGGCTGCCCCTGAAGACATCGATGTCCCGCACTGCGTACAGAACGTTCCGCCTGTCGATCCCGTATTCGTCACTGATGCTCCCTCGTGTTTGGCACCACGCCCGCCGCAGGCCTGTCACCAGACAGTAACGAAACAGGGTGTTCACCAATGCGATGCTCAACCGAGCGAAGGCGACTTCGGGCACGAGTGAGGCCCCGGACGCCGACCGGGGCCTCACTGCGTTCTAGGCACATCCACTTGCTGTTACCGATTACTTGTTCGCGTAACTCGGGCAGTTCGTCGTAACCCAGGCTTCGATGTTGTCCGACGCTGCTTGAAACTTAGCGCCGTCCATGCTTGCCGCAGCTGCGTTGAGCTTCTCCTGCGTTGCGGGGTCCGTCAGGTTGTTCATGTCGACGCCCCTCATCGCATCGGCGTAGCCCTTAAGCCCCGAAACCAGCGACTTCCAATCCTCGCGGATCGCGCTTGGAACCGTTGAGGTGAACGAATCAAGTGACGACACCATGGAGCTGAGGTCAACAGAAGAACTTGTTGACGCAGACGCCATCGACGATTCCAAATTTGCCGAGAGCTCTTCAGTCTTGTTGAACAAATCGGTACAAGCGCCGGAGTCTCCGCCCTCGGGCTTTGCGGTCGTCGCCGAAGACGACTCTGAACCATTTGATGAATCGCCACTCTTGTCAGAAGTACCGCCGCACGCAGCGCCCACCAACATGAGACCAGCTAATAGGAGTGCCGCAAAAGCCGCACGCTTTGTTGTTCGACGCATGTCATTCCCTCCCAGAGGGTTTGGAGATCTCCACAGAGTACGGAAGAACTCACAACAAACAATGGCGTGAACAGATCAGAGACTTTCGGCTCTACGTGACTCGAGCAGCGCAGCTACCGCTTTGCCATCGGCTTGCCCCTTCGTTGCTTTCATGATCTTGCCGGTGAAGAAGCCCTGAAGTTTTCCTCGCTTCTTGTCATCTCCGGTACAGAAATCGGCCCACTCATCGGGGCTCTCTGCGATCAATCCGTCAACAATGCCTTCGAGTTCTGAGGAATCCATGGCTTCGAAGCCAAGTTCCGCAGCGATCACATCTGGAGCGCGACCAGAGGTCACCATCTCGGCCAAAACCGTCTTCGCTTGTGTTGCTGTGAGTTGCCCGCCAAGCTCCAAACTCACAAGTTGCGCAAAGGTTGCGGGGTTGAGATCGGTAGCGCCGTCACCCGACAAATTGTGTTCAACATGTGTCAGCACGCGCTTGCCATCGCCGCCGGCAGCAATCGTTGCCAGTGCGAGCTGATCGAGATCTCGTTGCACGGCAATGACGACGGATGTTTCGGTAACTGCAACGCCTGCAGAAGATGCAAGCGCATCGCGCCTTGCTGCGGGAAGCGGCGGCATTGCGGCGTCAATCGCTGCGATCCATTCGGCACTTGGCGCGAGCGGAACAAGATCGGGCTCTTGGAAGTAGCGGTAGTCCTGTGCTTCTTCCTTTGAACGACCAGCGCGGGTGCGACCAGCGCCTTCATCCCAATGGCGAGTTTCCTGCTTAATCCGTTCACCAGTTTCGAGTAGATCGACTTGACGTCGAGCTTCGTATTCGATGGCTCGACCAAGAGACCGAAGTGAGTTCAAGTTCTTGACTTCACAACGCGTGCCGAGTGCAGTGTCGCCAACGCGTCGAACCGAAACATTCGCGTCGACACGAAGGGATCCTTCTTCCATCTTGGCGTCGGAAGCGCCTGTGGTTAGGAGAATGGCGCGAAGTTCGTCGATGTAGGTCTTGGCCTGTTCTGGGTGACGAATATGCGGACGGCCAACGATTTCGACGAGCGGAACGCCAGCGCGGTTGTAATCGACCAGCGAGTAATCGGCTCCGTGGATGCGGCCGCTTCCACCTGCGTGAGTGTTCTTGCCGGTGTCTTCTTCGATATGCGCGCGCTCGATACCGACGCGGGTGCCATCAGGGAGATCGAGCCAGCCGTCGACATTGATCGGCTTATCGAACTGACTCACCTGATAGTCCTTCGGCATATCTGGGTAGAAGTAGTTCTTGCGAGCAAACACTGATGGTTCAACCGTGCAATGCAACGCTCGGCCGAGACGTATCGCTAGCTCGACCACGTTGTGATTCAGGACCGGCAAAGAGCCAGGGAGTCCGAGACACACCGGGCACACATTGGTATTCGGTTCGTCGCCAAACATGTTTGGACATCCGCAGAACAACTTGGTGACTGTTGCAAGCTCGCAGTGGACTTCGAGACCAACAACGATCTCCCATGACTCGCCGGTCGTCTCGCTGACAACAATGAAGTGCTCACCTTCAATCGGTTCGTGCGTAAGCGTCATGACCACACCTCATCCAGAGCAGGGGCAGCGGCTTCGAGAACTGCTGCAGCACGGAACATCGTCGACTCACCCAGCGCCGGTGCGAGCAATTGCACGCCGACAGGCATGCCATCGGAACCGCCACCAAATGGGACGCTCATCGCCGGATGACCGGCGAGATTGGTGGGAATCGTGCAGATGTCGTTGAGATACATCGACAACGGATCAGCAGTCTTGTCACCAAACTTGAACGCCGTCGTTGGAGAAGTCGGCGTGAGAAGCAAATCAAAATCGGCGTAGGCTTTTTCGAAATCGCGCACAATGAGCGTGCGAACCTTCAACGCCTTGCCGTAATAGGCGTCGTAGTAGCCCGCGGAAAGTGCGTAAGTACCGAGCATGATGCGCCGCTTGACCTCATCACCAAAACCGGCAGTGCGAGTGGCTGCGTTCATTTCGGCAGTCGTTGGGGCATCGACGCGCATGCCGTAACGAACGCCGTCGTAACGGGCAAGGTTGCTCGACGCTTCTGCCGGAGCAATGAGGTAGTACGCCGACAACCCGTAGGCCGCAGCAGGAACGGACACTTCGCCGATCTGCGCGCCGGCTGCAGTCAACGCATCGGCGGCCTGTCGAACACGAGCAGCAACATCGGGAGCGATCCCTTCGCCCATGAGTTCGGTAACGAGCCCAACACGGAGTCCGTCGACACCTTGGCCAAGCGATTCGAGCAACGAAGGAACCGGCGCATTGATTGATGTGGAATCACGACCGTCGTGACCAGCGATCGCTTCGAGCAGCAACGCCGAATCAGCAACGGTGGTCGAGAATGGGCCAATCTGGTCGAGCGAGGAGGCGAAAGCAATGAGCCCGTATCGACTCACCATTCCGTAGGTGGGCTTGACGCCGACAACACCGCAGAGCGCTGCAGGTTGGCGAATTGATCCACCAGTGTCGGAACCAAGGGAAAGAGGAGCAAAGCCTGCAGCGACAGCAGCCGCCGAGCCGCCTGATGAGCCACCCGGTACCCGGCTTGTGTCACGGGGGTTGCGCGTTGGACCGAATGCTGAGTTTTCGGTTGATGAACCCATCGCGAATTCATCGAGGTTGGTTTTACCAATTGAAACCGCACCGGCAGCATTGACGCGCTGCACGACCGTTGCGTCGTAGGGCGGTCGCCAGCCTTCAAGAATCCGACTTGAACATGTCGTAGGGATGCCACGAGTGCACAGATTGTCCTTGAGGGCCAGAGGCACCCCGGCCAACGGGCCAGGATCTTCGCCGGCAGCAACTTGTGCGTCGACCGCAGCCGCAGCGGCGCGAGCCTCATCGATCATCACGAGGTTGAATGCATTGATCTCGCCGTCTTGAGCATCGATACGAGCAAGGTGACCGTCGAGCACTTCGCGGGCCGACAATTCGCCGGAGCGAACCGCGGCGGCGATTTCGAGAGCAGTAGAAGGGATGACACTCATCTCAGGGCTCCTCTCCAAGAATGGCGGGAACCCGGAATCGGCGGTCCTCAACCGAAGGAGCCTGGGAAAGAACTTCTTCACGATCGACACCTTCGACGACCACGTCGTCGCGCAGCACATTCACGAGAGGTAGAGGGTGTGCAGTCGGCGGAACCCCGTCGAGGTCGAGCGACGCGACATCTTCGGCGTGGTCAAGCACCGCACCGAGCTGCTCGGTGTATCGCTCAAGTTCGGCTTCGGAGAGATTGAGCCGAGCGAGATCGGCGACTTTGGCGACATTGTCGCGAGTGAGACGAGCGGACATGGAGAGTCATCGTAGATGCCGACCGGGCCAACCCCTCCCGACGTGGATAGGGTCGGCAGTTCACGACAATTCTGTGGAGGACCCGTGGCGACCGCCTATCCATTCCTGAGCCCCGACTGGATGAATGCTGCACGAGCGCTTCGGGAAACGATGCCCCGGCCCGACACCGCTCCGCCGGTCGCCGTCCGCATGAACCTCGTGGTCACCGACACCCCCTTCGATACCGATGTTCAGGGCCATGTCGATACCACCGATGGTGAAGTCGTCATCGAAGATGGTCACCTTGATGGGCCAGACCTCACCGTGACAGTGGACTACGAAACGGCTCGGGCGATCTTCATTGATCAAGACGCCGCTGCAGCGATGCAGGCGTTCATGGGCGGGCGCATCAAGGTCGACGGAGATCTCACCAAGATGCTTGCGATGCAGGCTTCCGCCGCCGCCCCCGACGCGAACGCACAGGGGCTCGCCGACGCACTGCGCGACATCACCGCAGACTGATCGGGTCCTGTCGGTTTCAGTCGAGTTTTTCGGCCAGTCAGCTCAGGCAACTACCAGAGACTCGACCGCTTGCGGTTCATCGTGTCGGGTACGGCGCACAAAGAACGCAGCAACCAAAGCAATAACCGCTGCCCCCGCCCCAACGTAATAGGCCGCAGCGTAGGACGAGGTTCCGCTCCCGCTTACTGCACTCACCGATTGCACCGTCAGAAGAATTTGCATGCCCGCGACCACACCGATCTGACTCACAGTCTGGGATGCCGCGCTGGCAACACCGAGATCGCGTTTGTCGACTGAGTTCGCGATGCTGGCGATCATCGCCGGAGCACACGCGCCCATTCCGATTCCAGAAAGAACCAGCGCGCCTTCAATCAACCACAATCCTGAGTCGGCCGTAACCATCGCCAAACTCATCATTGAGGCGACCAACACGATGGAACCAAACATGCCGATCGTTCTCTCACCGAACTTGATGACGAGATAACCAGCGATCGGACCGCAAATCGAAAATGCAATCGGTCGGGCAATCGAAACCAACCCAGTCTTTGTTGTGCTGTAGCCAAGAACATCTTGAAGCAGCAACGGCGTGAGAATGAATCCACCCATGTAGGTGAAATTTGCGAAGAACTGATTAATCATCGGAAACGTGAAATTTCGTCGACGGAAATAGCGCATCGGCAGTAGCGGATGTTCTGTCTGGCTTTCGACGCGAGCGAACCAGGCCAACAACAAAGGTCCCCCGATGAAGCCAGCGAGTACGAGTGGGTGGGTCCAACCCATTTCGGGACCACGATTTAACGCAACAAGAATGAATCCGACGCCAAAAGCAAGCAGCGCCGAACCGGCGATGTCGAATGGGTGCCGATCGCCACGACCCGAATGCGGAAGTACGAGAAAACCGATCACCACAGCAGCAACAGCGATTGGTGTTTGCAAAATGAAGATCCATCGCCAACCGAAAGAATCAACCAACGGACCGCCAATCACGACACCGAAAACTGGTGCTCCGGCCCCGACGAGCGCCCAATAGCCGAGCGCTTGCGCGCGACGCTCTGGGGGAAAACTTCGATTGATCATCGACAACGCTGCGGGACCTGTTGCCGCACCAAGCGATGCTCCGATTAATCGAGCAGCAATAAGGGCAGGCGCACTCCACGCAACAACTGCGGCAGCAGAGAACACCGCAACACCCAAGATGCTGATCAGGTAAATGCGCCGAGCCCCATAGCGGTCGGACATCTTTCCGCCGATCGGACCCAGCACCGCCATTGCAAGACTCGGACCAGTCACCGCCCAGGTGAGGATGCTTTGAGTGGAACCTAGGTCATGCGCAATTTCGCCTAACGAAACTGTAAGAACGGTGATCGTGAAACTTGCGGTAAATACGCCCAGCAACGACGCCGCAAGGATGATCCACGCTTTGCGCGGGCTGCGCTCAACACGCCCAGCGACGCGCCGTTGCAGCATGAGACTCCAAGGCAAAACGACAACCTCGTCGCCGCCAGATGGCTCGATGCCGAGTTCAAGTTCCTCAGCATCACCGAGGCCAGCATCACTGAGACTGTCGTCCCCTTCGGAACCCTCGGGATGGTCGGTGGTTGTCACGAACGGCGATGGTACCGGCGGATGTGCGCAGAGCCGATTACGGCGAGGTCACCAATGTGACAGCTGATCCGGCCTTGACCTGCGTTCCGACGGCTGGAGTCGAACCAGTCACAGTCTTGGTCGGGTTACCAGCGACTCCGCTCACGGTGAGACCCAATGCTGTGAGCTGCGCACTGGCATCAGCGATGGATTTACCGACAATCGATGCAGGGATCGTGACCGGCTTCTTGCCCTTCGACACCGTCACGGTCACGGTGCTCCCCTTCGCTGCGGTCTGACCTGCCGCAGGAGATGAAGAAATCACGATGTTCTCAGCCACTCTGTCGGAGAACTCGTCGACCCGGGTGACTTTCAATCCAAGCGCATCGAGTTGCGGCGTAACTTCCGCAATTGGCTTTCCTGCGATCTCGGGAATTGTCCGAGGCACTGGACCGGCGCTGACAATGAGATCAATCCCCGAGCCTTTCGGCATCTCCGGGGTAACCCCGTCGGCGAGTGACAACACAATTCCCTTTGCAACCGCTTCATCGAACGCATCGGTAACGACACCAAGCTTCAAGCTCGCAGCCGTCAGAGCCGCCGACGCTTGATCGATCGCCTTCCCCGGCAGATCAATTGGAACCGGAACCGGAGGCGGACCCAAGGACACCGTAAGAGTGACGGTCTTGCCTTCGGCGAGCGATGTACTCGCAACTGGATCCTGAGAAATCACCGTATTGATCTCGATGGTTTCCGAATAGGCGCCTTCGTCGACAACGTTGAATCCCTTCGATTCAAGTTCGGCGCGCGCCACCGGTGCAGACATCGACGCGTAATCAGCAAGGGTGTGAGTGGGGGTACGGAGAAGAAAGAATGCCGCCCCGCCTCCGACGACAACAAGCAACGCTATGAGCACCGCGATCGATTTTGCCGGTAGCCGTCGACGTGGCCTTTTGCCCGAACGCGCTGCAGTCGCAACCGCTGCGCTCTCAGGACGATCGATTGTTCGAGTGGCAGGTTGAGCGGCGGAAAACAGTTCATTTGCGATCGTTGGATCGGCGAACGTCGGACCGCTTGCAACCCCCGCTGGCGTTCCTCCGAGAATGACTTGTTCAGGAACGTAAATTGTGGTGGGTTCGCGCGGCTCAAGCTGATCGGGTTCAAGCGCAACAGTTCCCGCGAGAGGCAATGGCGCAACGGGACCGAGGTCACCAGCAGCCATGAGCATCGTCGCGAATTCGGCTGCATCGGGACGGTCTGCAGGATTTGGAACCCCTGCTGCACGCAACGCAGGAACGAGTGGTCCGAGCACATCGGGAACCGGAACATTCCGATCGACGCGCGCCATGAGTGTCCCCAGCGTTGTATCGGCAGTGAACGGAAGTTGGCCGGTGACCGATTCGATAATCACAAGACCAAGTGAATAAACATCGCTGCGTCCGTCGAGCACTACGCCTTGAGCTTGCTCGGGTGAGGCATAGCGAGCGGTGCCCAACACCGCGCCGGCTGGTTCTGTCCATGCAGCTTCAGCAAGTGCGCGAGCCAGTCCAAAGTCGGCAATGCGAAGGGTTCCTTCGTCATCGAAGAGGAGGTTGGCTGGCTTGATATCGCGATGAACGAACCCTCGGCGATGGGCATAGTCCAATGCCGCAGCAGTATCGACACCGACACTTCTGGCTTGGGCAAGATCAAGAAGATTCCCGGCGTCGAGCATCGCTCGCAAAGAACCGCCATCGAGTAATTCGGTGACGAGATAGGGCACCTCTCCCTGCCCCCAGTCGTGCACCGCCATTATGTGTCGGTGGTTCAGTGCGGCTGCGGAGCGAGCTTCTGCTTGGAAACGTTTCAGGAACGAAACATCGCTCGCGAGTGCATCATGAAGAACTTTTACCGCGACGCGACGACGAAGAACCACGTCATCGGCCAGGTAGACAGTCGCGGAGGCCCCGGTGCCGATGGGGGCCAGCAGCCGGTAGCGCCCCCCGAGCACCTGACCGATGCGGTCGGCAGCACGGGCGTTAGACACAGGCCGAGGCTAGTTCTCTACCTTGCCGATTTCGGCCACCCTCAGCAGGGACGTGACGGAAAATCGTCACACCCGAGACCCGCACGCGAGCCGCGAGCGGGCAGACTCTTGCCGTGACTACTTCCGATCCTGCGAATGACACCACAAACTCCGGCGCCGACACTACCGAGTCCGCCTCTCCGCCAAACCGCCGGTTCAAGCCTCGCTATCTCGCCTACCTCGCGTTGCTCGCGATCGCGGTGGTCTGCATCGTGCTGGCTGCTCGTCTCGGCGCCTCCGACACCTCCCAACTCGATGGTGGTCGCATTCAACGCCTCATCCCAACTCCCGGAGCGAAGATTCTTCAGCAGGACATCATCGGAATCGATATGGCCCCGGGATACGAAGCGTCACTCGTGCTTAACGGAATTCCGCTTCCGCTCGACCAGACCTACACCGTTCCACAGCTCAACCAAGTCACGTTCAAAGCCGGACCAGGCAAGGTCTATGAAACTCTGCCCGCAGGGGAGAACTGTTTGACGGCCACGTACTGGCAATCCGCGTTCGGTCCAAAAGTGAGTTCCGTCAGAAGTTGGTGCTTCACCGTAATCTGATCGACTTTTCTCTGACCACGAGTTACGCGCACTCAGAGCAGGTGATCGCGTCGGACAAGGAATCAGCGTTCAGCAAGAAGTCGATCGAGTTCCGCAAACGCGCCGGAATGGTCATCTTCTACGAGGATTGCATGCATCCCCGCTGCGCGTGCAGCGACAATGTTGCCGGGGGCATCGTCCAGGAATACTGCATTCCCCGGTTCAACTCCAAGTTGTTCAAGTGTCATCTCATAAATCCGAAGGTTGGGTTTACGAATACCAACCGCCGATGAATCGACGATGACCTCAAATAATTCGTCAACGGGGATCATGGCGCGCCAGCCGTCGGAGAATTCCTTGATGTTGTTCGTAATCAATGCCGTGCGGTACCCGCCAGCACGCAATGCCAAGCCCTTTTCGACGACATCGCTTCGGGCTCCCGATTCACCGCCAAGCGCGCCGAACATTTCTTTGAGGTCAATTTCGAGACCCATCTCGGCGCCGACTGCCTTGATCTGTTCAGCGGCCGCTTCAAGTGCAATCTCGCCTCGTTCAAGTTGGTGCCACGGGTGATCGGTGTCCTGATCGTAGGGACCAAACACTGCGCGAAGACCAAGTTCGGGATCGAGACCGCGCTCGATATGCCACGCATGCAACCCACTAAAGGGCGAGGAGGTGAATACGCCACCGAAATCAAATACCACTGCTTCGATTGTCATGAATCCCCCTGAGTGCGAACTGAAGACGGCAAGGTACCGGTTTCGAGGAGTTCGAGAAAACCGGACTCGTCAAGAATCGGAACCCCAAGCTCCTCGGCTTTTGTGACTTTTGATGCGCCTGGGCCAGCCCCAATGACCACCGCAGTGGTTTTCTTCGAGACACTCCCCGGAGATTTCCCGCCTCGCCCTTTGATCGCTGCTTCTGCTTCGTCGCGGGTGAAGCCGTCCAACGTTCCTGTCACCACAACGATCAAGCCTTCGAGCGTCTGCGGAAGTCCAGAAGCTTCGGGACCCTGCAGGTTCACCCCAGCAGCACGAAGTTTTTCGATGACAATCCGGTTCGTTGGGTCAGCGAACCACTGGTGCACAGATGCGGCGATGATTGAACCGAGACCTTCGACGCCTGCGATCTCGGCTTCCGATGCCGCTTCGATGCGATCGAGATGACCGAAATGTTCGGCGAGTGCGACGGAACCGGCTCCGCCCAAATGGCGGATATTGAGACCAACAAGAAGGTTGGCAAGAGGCTTGGTTTTCGAGCCATCAATCGCGTCGAGAAGTTTTTGCACCGACACGTCGGCGAACTTGTCGAGTCCTTTGAGACGCTCTGAATCGAGCGAATAGATGTCAGCAACATCGGAGAGAAGACCGAGTTCGCAGAACAACTGCACGCGCTGTTCACCAAGTCCTTCGATATCCATTGCGCCTCGGGAAGCGAAATGTTCAATGGCTCCAGCAACTCGAGCGGGGCACGAAAGATTGAGACAACGATGAACAGCTTCGTCCTCGGGGCGCACAAGTGTGTGTCCACAGACGGGACAGTTCGTGGGGAACTTCCACTTACGCAGACCCTTCGGCCGATCGCCGAGAACCGGACCAACGACCTCAGGGATGACATCGCCCGCTTTGCGCACAACGACCGTGTCGCCGGGGCGCACATCTTTCGCCGCAACTTGATCTTGGTTATGGAGTGTGGCGAACTCGACCGTTGAACCGCCCACAAAAACTGGTTCCAACTGAGCGAACGGCGTTGCTCTTCCGGTTCGCCCGATCGACACCTGGATATCGATCAGTTTTGTTGTGCGCTCTTCGGGAGGGAACTTGTAGGCGATTGCCCAACGAGGAGCGCGTGAGGTGAAGCCAAGCTCTCTTTGCAACGAGAGTGCATCAACCTTGAGCACGACCCCATCGATTTCATAGTCCAGGTCATGTCGGTGCTTCTGCCATTGCAAGAGATGCGCGTCGACATCGTTGAGGCCGTGCAGCACCGCAACTTCAGGGTTGACGGGAAATCCCATCCCACCGAGGAATTCGAAAATCTGGTGATGATCGGTGAGTTCCGGTCCGCCGACAACTTCGCCAAGTTGATAACTCCAGAACGAAAGGTTGCGGCTCGCTGTGACGGCAGCATCCTTCTGGCGAAGAGACCCAGCAGCGGTATTTCGAGGATTGACGTAGGTCTTCTCCCCCGCTTCGATCTGCGCTGCGTTGAGTTCCTCGAATGCCGAGATCGACATGTAGACCTCGCCGCGAACTTCGAGAACTTCAGGACTTCCTTTCGGCAACCGATGCGGGATACCCGTAATCGTCTTCACGTTCGCAGTGACGTCTTCGCCAACGCGACCATCACCGCGGGTCGCCGCTTGGACGAGTGCACCATTTTCATAACGAATTGAGACTGCCAAGCCATCGATCTTGAGTTCGGCGACGAGTCCAACTGATTCGGCTGACGCTCCCAGTTCATCGATTCGACGTTGCAAGCGGCCGCCCCATGCCGTTACTTCATCGGGCGTAAACGCGTTGTCGAGGCTCATCATCGGCACGCGATGTTCCACCGACGAAAACGTGATGGTTGCCGATCCGCCAACTGACTGAGTCGGGGAATCGGGCGTAATCAGATCTGGGTGTTCATCCTCGAGGGCTGCAAGTTCCCGAAACATCGCATCGAAATCGGCGTCGAGGATTTCGGGAGAATCCTGCTCGTAATAGAGCCGGCTGTGGTGGCGAATGATCTCGCGCAGTTCGTCGATGCGACCTGCAGGATTCAGCTCTCCATCAGACGACTTGGACACGAGCGAACACTAGCGAGGACATCGCCTTTGGCGTCGCGTTCAAGCACCGACCGAAATTCGAGCACCTGTGGCTTGACCCTGCAGTCGCTCGGCCAATCGCGAGGTGTGCTCCATCACCTGTTCGGCCTGCGTCACCCCATGTTGAGCGAGCCCGCACACCGGCGTGATGATCGCGTTTGTTCGTAGCAACATCGGATCACAGCCTTCGTTGGCCATATCGCACCAAACCGTTGATAGCCGTCGCCAAAGGCGATCAACGCTCGTACCGATCGGACCGTCGGTTGGAACCGCCCCCCACGCGATCCATCCACCACGCTCGAGGTAATCGGCAACGAGCCCCGAGTGTTTCGCGATTCGATCATCAACCGGGACCGAAAGAATCCGAGGACCGGTACTCAAAAGAAGTCTGTAATCAACTGCGGTGCAGCAATGAAGTCCTGTAATTGCCTTGGACTCGACAACTGCCATCGCTGACGACACCAAGTCAATACCTTCGTTGGGACCTATTGGGAATCCTTCATCGGTGAGCGAACCCATCGCTGGTTCGTCCAGAAACACGACCACCTGGGCTTGCGGAACGCGCGACAACACATGATCAACGAGTCGATTGATGCGGGCCCGTACCGCGTGGCCCGCGATTCGAAACGCAAGGTCAATGTCGATCCCCGCACCCCACAAAGCAATACCCAGGGTCACCGGACCCGTTAGTGAGACTTTGACCGGGCCATCTCTATCGGCAACTGCAGTAAGGAACGCCCGAAGACCAACCCACGCATCGCTCGACAAACGCTCGTCGTCAAGAGGAGCCTCGGGGTCGATGAGCGAAAGGTCCACATCGATTGAACCATCGACGCGAATTGTGACGCCAGCGAGTCCCGATGCTGCTTGGGCAATCATCCCTTCACGTCGCGACCGAGCTGGCAACGACGGAGCCGATGGCAATCGCGGACTGTGCCTGAGCACGAACTCGACTGCCTCGCCTGGATCGCAATGCGGCAAATAGCCGATTCCGGTTGAGAGACCGGGAGGCAACGACAACGAGGTAGCGCGCGAACTCACGTCAACGCCTCCCTCTCGTGTCGTGGTCAATCATTTCGCACCGTCCCGAAGGTTTCGCCCACTTCCGAACCGAAAATCGGTCGGAATCTTGTGGCCGAAGTCACATGGTTAGCGAGGACGGCCAGAATCGGCAAATCTCGTGAGTGATGACCCCCACCAGCAGGGCAATCAGTCGCTGGGCCCCGGCCCTCATCTGGCTGTCACTCCCCCTCACCGCAGGCACTTCGTTCGCTCACGCCCTCGACCAACGCTCGGCGCCCGTCACGCTCACGGCTGCAATCGGTCTGTGGTCGATGTGGGTTATCGGCCTGATCGCAGCACTCGCTCCCAGTTCGGTTTCGCTCACCACGATCCGAATTGTCATGCCTGCTTCCGTCGTGGCCGCCGCGTGGGCTGCGATTCTTGCTCCCAATGGGGCGGACTTCGCGGAATCATTTGCGCTTGGCGTTACGTCAATGTGCGCGGTGCTTTCACTTTCCGCCCCCGTTGGCTACACGTTCATCAATGGGTCGTCCTACGGCGACGAGCGAAGATTCCCGCTACGACCTCCCGGCCCGGTCGTTCTCGGTCCACTTGAACTTGTCTGGGTTGCGATAGTCGCCAGCGTTCTGGCGGGACCACTCCTGCTTGCCGCCAAACAATGGATCCCGGGCGCAATCATCAGCGTGCTCGCCGTTGGTCTCTGCGTTGTAGGCGCGCGAGCACTCCACCAACTCTCGAAGCGTTGGCTCGTTTTCGTGCCCGCCGGCCTTGTTCTTGTCGACCGAACGACACTCCTTGACGCACTGCTTGTTCAGCGTCACGTTGTGAGCTCGATCGGTGTTGCCGAAGAGGATTCTGCGGCCGCCGACCTCAGCGCAGGCGCCATCGGCCTGCAGGTCGAGTTACGCCTCTCAACGACCGACTCAATCATTCCGACACCGGCACGACGCGACCGCCACAAGATGATCGAACCGCTTGATGTTGAAGCAGTTCGATTCACGCCAAGCCGTCCCGGCTGGGTCCTTGACGCAGCCAAAGAACGTCGGCTTACCGTCGACTGACCAGTCCCCCGCCGACGACAAGATCGTTGTCGTACAACACAATGCTTTGACCAGGGGCAACGCGACGTGTCGGAGACTCCCAGATCAGTTCGAGCCCCGCGTCGGTTTCTCGGAGTTCGCTAATTGCAAGTGACTCACCGTGAGCACTTGCCTGAGCCGAGACTGTCGTTGAGATCAACGTTTCAGATCGGGCACTTTCATCGACCCACGTAAACGAGTGCAAGAGTTCACCCGAGACATCGAGCCCCTCAGGAGCGCCAACCAGAACAGTGCGATTCGGCACGTCGACATCGAGTGCATAGCGAGGACGACCATCGATGCCGATGCCGAGGCCACGACGTTGTCCAATCGTCACGAGTTCCACTGCGTCGACAGAACCCAATTGGGTTCCGGTTTCATCAACCAGTCGCGCTGGGTGCATTTCGATTCGGTTCCCAAGAAATACTCGGCGTCCTCCGCCCGTATGCGAAATGAAACAGACGTCTTGGCTGTCGGGCTTACCGGCGGTGCGGAGACCAAGTTCGGTTGCACGTTCACGCACTTCGTCTTTGGTCATACCTCCGATTGGCAACATGATTCGCTCGAGTTGTGTGGCCGTGAGCATATGAAGCACGTAACTCTGGTCTTTGGCGAAATCGGCGCCGCGAGTGAGGCGGGGAAGACCCGAAGGCGACCGCACAATCTGTGCGTGATGACCAGTCGCAACCATGTCGAAGCCGAGGGCATCGGCTCGAGCCATTAAACGATCGAACTTGAGGTGACGATTGCACTCAATGCATGGATTGGGCGTAATTCCGCGTGCATGATCGGCGACGTAGGGCTCAACCACGTCGCGATCGAAATCTTCAGAGAAATTGAAAACTAAATGGTCGATGTCCAACTGCTGGGCGACGCGACGCGCATCGTCGACGTCGCTCACCGAACAACATCCAGAATCAGATTCTCCACCCCACAACTTCAGGGTGACGCCCACGATCTCATGCCCTTGGTCGCGCAACATCGCAGCAGCAACTGAAGAATCAACGCCTCCGGACATCGCAACCATGACCTGCATCATCAAATTCCAAACTTTTGGAGTCGTTCAACCGCTGGCGGAATCACGGCAAGAGCTTCGTCGACATCAGCCTGCGTGCTAGACCAACCCAAAGACAAACGCAACGAACCACGCGCCAATTCTGTCTCGACCCCCATAGCCCCCAAGACATGAGAAGACTGCATCGCACCGCTGGCGCACGAGGATGCCGCCGAGGCAGAGACTTCACCGCGTTCAAGCAAGAACAGAAGCGCCTCGCTCTCAACACCTGGAATGCAAAGATGAGCGATCCCTGCTGCTCGTTGCGAACGATCGGCACCAGCCGTCTCAACTGACCCTGGGAGCGCAGCGAGCAAGCCATCGAGAAGTTGATCGCGCAGTTTGCCAACTCGGTCGATATCGGCATTTCGATCCTCGGCAGCGAGACGAGCCGCAGTCGCCATTGCAACAATCCCAGGAACGTTCTGGGTGCCTGATCGACGCTCACGCTCCTGGCCTCCCCCGAGTTGGCGGGCAGAAAGCGCAACACCGGCGCGAACAACAAGCGCGCCCACGCCCTTTGGTCCACCGAATTTGTGCGCGCTCAAACTGAACGAATCGACGGCCGCGCATGCTTCAGCAATATCTGTCCAGCAGAACGCCTGCACCGCATCGGAATGAAGCACCGCATCCGGCGCAGAAGTGCGCACGACCTTCCCAAGAGCGTCCAGATCGGCGATAACACCAGTTTCATTGTTGACGACCATGAGCGAGACAACCCTCACTGGCCCTTCGTGAAGTACCCGCCGAAGTTCCGCGGGATCAATCGCTCCGTTGCGATCGACTCCGACGACACGCCCGCCAAGAGCTTCAACGGGATCAAGAACAGCGTGGTGTTCCACTGCGCTGCAGACGGGAACGCCATCGGCCGAACCAAGACCGAAAATGGCGAGGTTGTCCGATTCAGTGCCGCCACTCGTGAAAATAATGTCGCCTGGTTCGGCTCCAACGAGTGCGGCAAATTCCTCGCGGGCATCATCGACCGCGCGACGGGCATCTCGAGCGAACCGGTGTGCGCCAGATGGATTAGCGAATCGCTCGGAAAGAAACGGCAGCATCGCCTCAATCGCTTCAGGGCGCATTGGCCCTGTCGCAGCGTGATCGAGATACGACGTCATGGCTCAAGGGTACCGGTGGGCTGGCATCGCCATCACGGGCAGACTTCTCGGGTGACTACCAACCACCCCAGCGACCCCAGTACCTATGGCCGGTCTTTCGCCGACGTCTACGACGACTGGTACGCAACCTCGTTCGATACCGACGCCGCAGTCCTTGCTTTGGTGCGCCTCGCAGGTGGTGGAGCTGTCCTCGAACTTGGCGTAGGGACAGGGCGACTCGCTCTTCCCCTCGCTCAATGCGGCCTGCGAGTCGTCGGACTCGACGCGTCACAAGAAATGCTCGATCGGCTCCAACTTGCCGACCCGACCCAGATGGTCATCCCCGTATTCGGAGATATGGCGGATGTCGATGGCTCATTGCGAAACGCGAACTATGACGAACATTTCACGCTCATCTTCTGCGCGTTCAACACACTGCTGAATCTGGATAGTTTCGATGCACTCGGTCGCTGCTTTCGAGGATGTCAACAAGTCCTACTCCCATCAGGACATCTTGTCGTCGAAGCATTTGTACCGATTGATGAATCAACGATCCCCTCTCAGTCACTGTCGCCCGCACGGGTCGAATCCGATGCTGCCGTCTTCATTGAAACGACCTATGACCGAGAACGATCGCGACTTGATGGTCGCCACATTGAGGTTCAACCTGGCGCCATCACCGTGCGGCCGTGGTCAGTTCTCATCTGTGGACCCGAGCAACTTGACCGTGCTGCCCAGACTGCAGGTTTCGTGCTCGTCGAGCGCCGAAGCGACTGGAACGGCACGCCATTTACCGATGAGAGCGCCACTCACGTTTCGATCTACGCCCCAACCGCGTGATTTAGGCCGTCGCTCTCTACGCTGTGGGAATGGCAACCATCAAGGTCAGCACCGTTATCGACGCAACTCCCGACAAGGTCTGGGCCGTTGTTGAAAATGTCGCAGACCACGTCGACTGGATGCACGATGCCGTAGCGATCCGTTTCACCTCGCCCACGACCGCCGGCGTGGGAACCACATTCGATTGCGATACCAAAGTCGGTCCATTCCGCCTCACCGACAAGATGGAAATCACCGAATGGGAAGACGGGACCACGATCGGGGTCCGCCATGTCGGAATGGTGACCGGAACCGGAGCATTCACGATCTTTCCGATCGGCGAAGACCGAGCCGGATTCCAATGGAAGGAATCACTTCGTTTCCCTTGGTGGATGGGTGGACCAATCGGTGCCGTTGTCGGTGGTCAGGTTCTCAAGCTCATTTGGAAACGGAACCTCAAAGAACTGAAAACGATCGTCGAAGGTCCCGGGTCAACTCACAACGCGTGACGCTGCGACCAGACAACCGATCCACAAAACAGCGGTGACGCCAAGCGCTGCCATCGTGCCGGCCCAAGGTGAGCGAACCGCCCTGTCGAGCGCAAAGACAAGTGCTCCGACAGCAACGCCGATGACGAGTCCGCCGATGTGCGCGCCAATGGCGATACCTGGCACAGCGAACGTCAGCAGAACGTTGATGACAACGAGACCACCGATGCCATTACGCCAGACGTCAACGCCCGAGCGGCGCTGAGCGATCACTGCAGCACCCATCAGGCCAAACACTGCGCCGGATGCACCGACAGTCCCAACCGTGGGCGAAACAAGAAGTGCTCCGAAGGAGCCGCCCACGAGACAAGCGACATAAAGCGCAGCAAATCGGGCTTTACCAAGAAGGGGCTCAAGCTGTTTGCCGAGCAAGTACAGCAGCAGCATGTTCATTCCGAAATGCAACAGGCCCGAATGCAGGAAACCTCCGGTGATGATACGCCACCATTGCCCGTAGGCAACGCCGAGGAACTCTACGGTCGCGCGGTTACCAGAGAGGGAGTACATCGCCCCCTGGCCGAGTGTCATCCCCTGCTCAGTCGCTCTCCCCCCACCGTTGAACAGCGATCCACCGGTCGTAACGATTGCAATGAGGCCAAGCACATTCAACGCAATGAGTACTTCAGTGACGATCGGCCGACCGTCACGCAGCTCACTGAAACGAATCACCGGGGATTTCTTCGCTGCACCCTTGATGCATTCCGGACATTGAAAACCAACAGATGCGGCTGTCATGCATGTGCCACAAATTGGACGATTACACCGCTGGCAACTCACACCCGCTCGATTATTCGGGTGTCGATAACAGGTCGACATTGGTTGAGTCATTGGAACCCAACTCGCAACAACCTCAAAAGGCTTACCAAAGGGCTCATTGTCCCGTGAACTGCGCTTTCCCCGGCCCGTTCTCGAGAAATGACGCCACACCGATTCGTGCATCGTTCGTGCCGAACACCTCAATGAACCCGTCTTGTTCGAGCTCAAGACCGTCAGGCAGCGAACCCTCAAGACCATGGTCAATCACACGCTTGGCGATCGCATGCGCTTGCACGGGCCCAGAAGCGAACGAGGCCGCGAGTTCAAGTGCTCGGCTCTCAAGTTCTTCAGGTTCAACGACTTCATCGGCGAGTCCGATTCGGAGTGCTTCTTCAGCACGAACCTGGCGCCCACTCAGAATGAGGTCCTTCGCACGCGATGGACCGACAAGGCGAGCCAACCGTTGCGTTCCGCCACCGCCGGGAATAATGCCGAGGAGAATTTCTGGCTGTCCGAACTTTGCGCTTGTTGAGCACACACGCAGATCGCAAGCAAGCGCTAGTTCGCATCCACCACCAAGTGCCGGACCGGCCACTGCAGCGATGACCACTCGTGGAATCGCCGCAACTGCGTTGAGCGCTTCGAGAAAGAGCCGACCGATCGAACGGGCTTCATCGGGACCTGAGAACTCAGAGATGTCAGCGCCCGCTGCGAAGATTCGATCGCTCCCGGTGACGACAACAGCACCGGGTGGATTGACTGTTAGCGCCTCCGCAACGGAACGCAACTGGCGCAGCACTTCCGAGGACAACGAATTGACCTTGCCGTTTTGCAGACGGATAACTGCGACGCCGTCATCTCTGCGCTCGACTGCAACCAATTGCTCTGACATGAACAGCGACCCTATCGGTTCGCCTTCCAATGATCAGCGCACGAGCGCCTGAGCTTCCACGACCCGAACAGGAAATTCCGCCGTTCGCGTCACCGTGCCGAGCGGTTCGCCGCCCATTTCGCTTGAGGTCCATTCAACGCCCCACGTCACTGTGACACGAACCCATTCAACTCCCCCGCTCGACCACATCGACGAACGAGTGAAGGTGTGGGTACATCCCGACGATTGCTCCGAAGGTCGTCGCCACATGTCGTAGGCAACGCCTTGATCGCACCAAAGACGTGTCCCGTCCTGAAATTCCCAGAGCGAACTCTCAGGCCACGCATCGACTCTTGCCCACGCATCACCGATTGACGCGGTCGCCCAGACACGCTCCCATGAGCCTTCCAGCCACATCCACATCGGAAGCCCGACCAATTGCCAAGTGGGTGGATTGACTCGCGGTAGCGGTTCGGGAAGTTCCAATCTCCGCCGAGCTTCATCAGCCGCGCGTGCCGTTGCGCCTGCCCCGCCGAACGGATCACGAGGATCGAATGCCACATAGCGAGTGTGAACTCTTGCGCCTGTCGCGTCGGTGCAACCGAGCATGTAGAACTCGCCACGAATGGGATTCGTCGGGCCTGAGGCCCAATCCACGACGGGAGTGGGGTCGAGTACCGACATCTGCGGAGCAACTACTGCGTAGTAACCGCATCTCCAACGAGCGCCGCTCGATCCACTTGATCGCCACGAACCCAACGTCCCGTCCCTGGTCACAACGACGATGGCCTCTGGCGTTCCGTTGGTGATGCGGCCTAGGGCCTGGCCACCAGCGTGGTCGGCAGTGAAGCCAAGCAGTCCGCCCAGAACCACAACAACGGCGACGACGCCATGCCCCTTACGCGCACACCACCTATACCGACGACCGCGCATCGCTGCCACCCCCCAGTTCGAAGGTCGCGCAGGGTACCGAGTTACCCAAGAGAATTCGAGAGGCTCTCGAGCATTCAGTTCAAATTGCCTAGGACATTCTCCTCAAGCAAGGAGTTCGTTCGCCGCAGTCCATGGATCTGTATGGCGCGCGGCAACCTCGCTACGCGCTCTTTGCCAAGCATCGCCACCAGAAAGTTCTTCTACCTTTGCTGCCATCAGTGCGTTGACAACTCGGCGGAGTTCCTGATCAAGCCGAAGCGAACGGCGACGTTCAAACTCTCCACTTTCGTGCGACCACGCGCTGTGGCGCTGAATCGCCGACCACAACTCACTGGCTCCGCGACCGTCGGTAGCGATTGTCTGCACAACTGGCGGGCGCCACTCTGACCCCGTTCGAAGTGACAACATGCGTTCAAGATCAGCAACCGTTTCATCGACGCCAGAACGGTCAGCTTTATTCACGACGAAAATGTCAGCGATTTCCATCAGTCCCGCCTTGTTGGCCTGAACGGTGTCGCCCCATCCCGGATTCACCACAACGATTGTCGTGTCGGCTTCTCCCGCAATCTCAACCTCGACCTGCCCGACTCCAACTGTCTCGATGAGCACCCATTGCATACCTGCAGCGTCGAGAACTCGAGCCGCATCCGGAACCGCCACCGAAAGCCCGCCAAGGTGCCCGCGCGTCGCCATCGACCGAATAAAGACTTCTGCGTCGAGCGCGTGTTCATCCATTCGCACTCGGTCACCCAGGATCGCTCCGCCAGTGAACGGAGATGACGGGTCAATCGCGAGCACTCCAATACTGACGTCGGCAGATCGCATCTCGCGGACCAGCGCCGAAGTGAGCGTCGACTTGCCGGCGCCGGGAGCTCCGGTAATTCCAACCGTCGTTGCTGCTCCGCCAAGCGCGTGCGTGGCTTCGCTCACTGAACGAGCGTCATCACCACCACGTTCAACTTTTGAAAGGAGACGCGCCAGGGCGGACCTATCTCCAGATCTCGCCGCAACAAGGAGTGCTGCAGCGTCCGCATCAACGGGAGCCGTCATGGCCCCACGCTAGGACAGCGATTGATGTCACGATCGGTTGCTCAGAGAGAGACTGGGGTTTCACCAATGACGTGGTTCGCCGCACCAGCATCGATGACTTCGGTAACTCCTGGGACACGGTCGATGAGAATGCGCTCAAGACCAGCCTTTAGAGTGACCGTTGAGGCGGGACACGAGACACAGGCACCAATGAGTTCCACGGTGACCAAACCGGTCTCTTCATTCACATCGTGCAGAACCACGTCGCCGTTATCGGCCTGAATTGCCGGGCGAATGACCTCGATGACTTTCTCGACTTGTTCACGCACAGGCTGAGTCTATGGAATCGGAAGGGTTACGCCACACCTAGGTTGCGATTCATTCCCACCGTGCGAGACTCTTGCCATGATCGCTGCCATCCTCGGACACCAAGGTGGTTGGGACGAAGCACTCTTTGTTCTTGTCCCAATCGCCGTTTTTGTCGGACTCCTTTCGCTCGCCAACAAGCGAGCCAAAGCCATTCAGGCCAAGCGCCTCAGCGACCAAGCCCGCCCCGCTGCAAGCGATCCCCCCGTCACCGGAGCCGATTGATGGCGGCCGAGTCCGTGCACTTCTTCGCTGATCCCTGCTGCCCGTGGACATGGAACACGAGCCGCTGGCTTGTCGAGGCTGCCGACCGTTCCGGCGTTTCAATCATCTGGCGCACGCTGAGCCTGGCGGAACTCAACAAAGACCGCGAGGTTCCCGAGCATTTCCGGCCCAAACTGACATGCAGCCGCCGGGGGGCCCGCGTACTAGAAGCGCTTCGTGCCGAAGGCCGCAATGACGAAATGCGGGCGATGTTCACTGCGTACGGCTCGCGTCTTCATCACGACGACCACGATCCAAGCGATGACCTCATCACCACTTGCGCGACCGAGTGTTCCGTCGAAGATTCATTCGCCACCGGTGCACTCAATGACGAATCTTGGGACAAAGCAATCGCTGAATCAGTGACAGAAGCAATGGAACTCGCCGGACCCGAGGTTGGTTCACCAATCATTGCGGTCCCCGAGTTAGGACGCGGCTTCTTCGGACCAATCGTGTCTCCTCCTCCGACTGGCGACGAAAGCCTCGCCCTCTGGAACGTGCTCACTACATCGTTGGAACTTCCTACCTTCTTCGAACTCAAACGAGGGCGGCGCGACGCAGTCGCGTTCGGCCCCCGTCCGTGACGAGACTCCAACATCGACACCGAGTTCCTCACGACTCGGCAAGAGCGTGGCTTGCGCCACGAAACGATGTCGTCGTCGAACGACGAACTCACGAGACTTCAACTTCTTCAACCTTCGAAGCACATGTCGGGCCGTTCCACGAATGGCAGCGGAACGTCGAACTCAGTGTCGACACTGATGGTCACACCATTGTCGACGAAATTGTCGACTACCGGCTCGCAGTGCCGGTGTGGGGAATCCTCTTTCGACCCGCACTTCGTCACCATCTTCGCCGACCTCCGCGAGCAGAGCAGCACCAACCTTGGTGGGCGCCGCCTGAAGCACTCGATGCAAGAGCGGCAACAGTGCTCTCCGTCCTCTGCGCTTTTGCCGTCGTCAGTGGCTACTTAGGCACACTCATCACTCAAACCCTCACCTACGCCGCCGATCAATTCGGCGCAGGGACAGGCGAACAAGGAACGCTCCTGGCGATTGTGCGCATAGGCGTACTTCTCTCTCTCGGCATCGTTGCGCTTGCCGACAGCCATGGGCGCAAACGTGTTCTCGTTGGTGCACTAATCGGCGCATGCCTCATCACCGCTGTCGGCGCCGTATCCACGGGAATGGCGTGGCTTGGGCTATCCCAAACGTTCGCAAGATCACTCTCGACCGTCGTCGTCATCCTCATCGCAGTCATGGCTGCTGAGGAAATGCCAGCAGGCACCCGAGCGTTCGCCGTATCGGTTGTAACCATGGCCGCAGCACTTGGCGCGGGATTATGCGTCCTGAACCTCGTCTATGTCGATGCAGCAGTAGGCGCGTGGCGCGTGGCATACCTCGTTCCATTGATCGCCATCTATCCATGTCTCCAGATGGCTCGTCGACTCCCAGAATCAAAACGATATGAATCTCGCCAGCGCAGAGTGGCTGCAGCGAGCGGACCGGGACTCAAGGATCGGATTCATTGGCGAAGATTCGCATTGTTGGCAACAGGCGCGTTTCTTTGGTCGCTCTTCCTCGCGCCCGCTGCCCAGTTCCTCAACGAGTTCCTTCGAACCGAACGCGGATTCTCCGGCATTCTCATCGCCGTCTTCGTTCTTGCCACAAACACACCGGGTGGAATCGGCATTGTTCTTGGTGGAAAGTTGGCCGACCGTCACGGACGACGCGTCATCGGTGCGATCGGCATAGCCGGAGGTGTGTTGTTCACCGTCGTGTCGTACCTCTCATGGGGCTGGCCGTTATGGCTTGCATCAGTTACTGCTGCAGTTATCGGTGCAGTCGCGGTACCGGCACTTGCGGTGTATGGACCCGAACTATTCCCGACAAGCCAACGCGGAACCGCTAACGGTGGTCTCCAAGTTGTCGCGGTGACAGGAAGCAGCCTTGGCCTGCTCACTGTTGGTTGGTTGGCAGATCAGTTAGGCGGACTCGGCCAAGCAATGGCGATCGTCGCAATCGCTCCAGCGTTGCTCGTTGTTGTCGTGTTGATCTGGTTTCCGGAGACCGCACGTCGCGAACTTGAAGATCTCAACCCCTCGGACAAGGAACACGACCGATGAGCGACTCGCGCGCTTAACGCAATTCACGCATCCAGATACGTACCTGTTCAGCAATGACCTCATCTTGACCGCGCGGATCATGAGCTCCAGGCACAACAATGAATGTGACGTTGCCCGGAATTTTTTTCAGATGCTTCGCGAATTCGGCAGGAGTTCCGAAGGGATCTTTCTCGCCACTGATGAACAAGCACGGAACTTCGAGAGCGGAAAAGTGATCGACCCTCAATACCTCGGGCTTACCCGGAGGGTGAAGCGGGTAACTTAGTAAGACGAGTCCCGCTGCCGGGAGCCCCTCGGCAACGGCCATCGAACACATGCGACCACCGAATGATCGCCCACCCACTACAAGACGATTCGCTCGAATCTTTGCGGAAGAAACAAGGGCGGCGGCTTCAGCGACGACCGCAGCTATCGCAACAGGAGCGCGGTCAACTCCTTTTCGCCCGGCCTTACGCGCAGGAAAATCCATTCGCTCAACTGGGAGCGGCGAAAGCGCATCGGCAACAGCGCACAACGTGTGGTGGTTTCGGTCGGCACCAGCACCGGGTGCGAGAAGTAGCGCGCCCGCAGAACTCATCGTCCGATGAGAATACGACGAGCCTCGGAGAGTTCGGCGATTCGCTGAGCCGCCCCCGCGATCTCGGCCCCATGATCGGGATGAACCTCGCGCAAACGTTCGCGGTAATTGCGCTGCACATCGCGCGATGACGGTGCGTTTGATCCGCGTGCGAAACCAAGTCGATCCAACGCCCACTTCACCGGATCGCCAACCGCGCTTCTCGAACCGGTGACGCCCCCACGAAAACCGCTGAGCGACGCAATAAGTTCGGGGCCAACTGGGCCACCCCAAGAAATGGCGCGCCGAACAATGGCCATGACCGGCCGACGCGCCGTCGGGGCAAGTGAGCCAACCGCATACGCGGCTCCGAGAATGTGCTGCTCTGGCGCACCTCGCTCATCAAATTCAAAAGCGAGCGAATCATCGATCTCAACCAACCGGTGGGTCACAGCATCAAGTCCAACAGTGTCGACCTGCAAGCGAAACCGAAGCCGAGGCTGGGAAACACGGCGACCGGCTTCAAGTTCGTGAGTGAGCGCTTCAAGGTCAGGAACCATGTCCGGGTCGATCTCCGCCGCAAAGCGAGCCACAACCCCTCCGAGGAGGACTCCGCCAAAGCCTGGGGATGGCTCGCAGGGAAGATGGCTGGTTCCAAGTGCGACCCTTCGGGTGGGCGCGTGAGGTCGAGAGCAGAAGATCTCAAGTTCAGCCAGCGCCACCACGGAGCGAGGGTATCGCCCTACCTGTCTGAGGATCCTGTCGGGCGGGGCCGAGGCAGTATCGTCTGCCCCCATGACCGACGTGCCCCTTGACCGCAATATCGCCCTCGATCTCGTCCGCGTGACCGAGGCCGCTGCCCTCGCCGCCAGCCGTTGGATGGGCCGTGGCGACAAGGAAGGCGCCGATGGCGCAGCCGTCGATGCCATGCGCCTTGCCCTTCGGACCGTCTCCATGGACGGAACCGTCATTATCGGTGAGGGCGAGAAGGACGAAGCACCGATGCTTTACAACGGAGAGCGCATCGGCGACGGCTCACCCCCCGAATGCGATATCGCAGTCGACCCAATCGATGGCACCACCCTGACCTCAAAGGGTCGAGGGAATGCACTCGCCGTTATCGCCCTTTCAGAAAAGGGCTCGATGTTCGATCCCGGCCCGTGCGTCTACATGGACAAGCTTGCTGTGGGCCCCGAACTCGTCGGGCTGTGCAGCATCGAGCTCTCCCCAACCGAGAACCTCAAAACAGTTGCGAAAGCAAAGCGCATCGACATTCGCGACGTCACCGCAGTAGTTCTCGACCGCGACCGCCACGATGACCTCGTTGCCGAAATCCGAGAAGCCGGTGCTCGCATTCGGCTCATCCCCGATGGCGACGTTGCTGGAGCGATCACGACAGCATGGCCAGATTCCGGCGCCGACATCATGTTCGGTATTGGTGGCACCCCCGAAGGCGTCATCGCCGCAGCAGCCCTGAAGGGCATGGGTGGCGAACTGCAGGGTCGCCTCTGGCCGCGCAACGACGACGAACGCAGCGCAGCTATCGCCGCTGGCTATGACCTCAGCAAGGTTCTTTCCACCGACGACCTCGTTGCCGGCGATAACTGTTTCTTCGCTGCCACCGGCATCACCGACGGCGAACTGCTTAAGGGCGTTCACGTCAGCGCCGGTTTCGTTTCAACCCAGTCTCTTGTGATCCGCTCTAAGACCGGCACAGTTCGACTGATGAACGCTCGTCACCGCCAGAACTAAGGCATTCGGCCCCACAATGCGGGCGAAAAGCCAAGGGAAACACGTTCTCGCCGCCCCGACCGTTGCACAGGCTCGGAGACGGAGTTGAATGAACCCATGGACGAGCCGTCAACAGCCGAGGAATCGACGCCGCCGAGCAATCGGAGAGTTGCAGGCAATCGGCGTTCGTTTCTGCGCTGGGCGGGCATCGCCGCTGCTGGCACAGCAATCGTTGCGACAGGGGCCAAGGCTCTTTCCTCGAGTGGTTCAGGCGGCGGCAGTGCGGTAGCAGCCAATAACCCTGCTCTCCCCACTCCTGTCGCCACCTTGCCGCCACAACTTCGTTCGTTAGCGTCCACACCTAATCTCAACATCGAGGGCATTACCCCTCTGATGACCCCGAACGACGACTTCTTTCGCATCGACACTGCATTGAGCGTCCCCAGGGTGGACCTCGCAACCTGGCGACTCGAGATCAAGGGAAACGTTCGAGAGCCGTTCTCCATCAGTTACGACGAGTTACTGGCGATGCCCCAGGTTGAAGCTCCGATCACGCTTGCGTGTGTTTCCAACCGGGTCGGCGGCACGTTGATCGGCACTGCGATGTGGCAAGGAGTCGAGTTACGTACATTGCTCGACCGCGCCGGAGTCGAACCTTCGGGAGAACAGATCGTTGGAACATCAGTCGATGGGTACAACGCCGGCTTTCCAACGAGCGCAGCATTCGACGGACGTTCGTCTCTTGTCGCAATCGGAATGAACGGCGTACCGCTTCCACTCGACAATGGTTTCCCTGCGCGCATAGTTGTCGAAGGGCTTTACGGGTACGTCTCATCAACCAAATGGTTGCGTTCGATCGAACTTACCGAATGGGATTCATTCAACGGCTATTGGATTCAACAGGGTTGGGCAAAGGACGGCCCAATCAAGATGTCTTCACGAATCGATGTCCCCCGAAACGGAGCACGCCAACCCGAGGGCATTGTCACTCTCGCCGGAGTCGCTTGGGCCCCGAATACAGGCGTCGCAGCAGTAGAGGTTCTTATCGATAGCGTATGGCGCCGCGCAACACTTGGAGATTCACTCTCCGGCGGTGTGTGGCGACAGTGGTACTTCGACTGGAATGCCACAAAGGGTGAACACGAGATCGCGGTGCGTTGCATCGATGCCGATGGACAAGTGCAAACCGGAGAAATCACTCCGAACCCCATCGCTGGTCACACCGGCTGGGAATACCGCTCAATCACAATTGTCTGATTCGTAGTTCTACGAAGCCGCAGCGCGCCGAAGTCGATCGTTGACGGCAACACCGACACCAACTTCCGGCGGCGGAACACATACCAGGACACGAAGGCCAAGCCTGTCGGCCTGACGCAGGCGCGAATACAACACCGCGGCGTAGTCATCGGCGGTCCCTGCCGGTTCCAATTCGACGATGTCTTCGGGAAGCCCCACCAAAGCACTCCCCGCTAGAAGACCAACGGGACCAGTGACTGAACCGAGAACTTCGATGAGTACCTCTGCAATCTCGTGTTCCGCGCAAAGCACAACGCGTGCGTTTGGCGCATAGTGCGCCTCAAGCATTCCCGGAGCACGAGCGCCTCCAGTCGAAGGCTCCGCACTCACAAAAATGTCGATGGAATATCCAAGTACCTCTTCCAGGCGGTCGATAGAAACTCCCCCAGCCCGGAGCACGACCGGGCGGTCAGTCGTGAGGTCAACGATTGTCGATTCCACCCCGACGCGACACGGTCCACCATCGAGAACAACGTCTACATCGTCACCCAGATCAGCGATCACATGCGCTGCAGCCGTGGGACTCACACGGCCAAAACGATTTGCAGAAGGCGCAGCGACTCCGCCACCAAAGGAGCGAAGCAATTCCAAAGCAACCGGATGATCGGGTACACGAAGCCCAACCGTTGAACGACCACCCGTCACTGCAGAAGAAACTGAAGACGAACGTTCGAGAAGCAGAGTAAGTGGACCAGGCCAGAACGCGTCAGCAAGGAGCTTTGCGTTCGAACTCACATTTGCCGCCCAGCCATCGAGGTGCGAGGCATCGGAAAGGTGAACGATCAGCGGATGATCGCTTGGACGCCCCTTCACTTCGAACACCCGGCCAACGGCGGCATCGTTTGACGCATCGGCGCCAAGGCCGTACACCGTTTCGGTTGGAAATGCGACGAGTCCACCCGACCGCAGTACGGCGACCGCGCGATCAATGTCAGTCACAACCGCTCACGAATCGATGTTGGAGATGACTTCAGCACCAAGCCACTCGACGCTCTCGATGAACTCTGCGCGAGTCTTGCCTGGCAGATTGATCGTGAGAGTGCTCACTCCAATCGCGGAGTATGCAGCAACGTCATCAACAAATTGCGCAGCATCGGGGAATGCACCACTGAAATGTGCGTAGCCGATTGGGGTAAAGATCACCTCAGGGGGAACCTCGCGGCCCGCCTTTTCACTCGCTAGGCGCAAGTCGCCAATTCGACGCTCAAGATCCTCGATCGTTTCAATCGGAGGCGTGCGCAACATCCGGCTTGCTTGTGCCGGACTTGGCATCGGATTCCAACCATCGGCCAGTTCCACCGAACGGCGAATCGCCCGATTGGAATTTCCGCCGATCCAAATGGGCGGAGATGGCTGTTGCACGGGAAGCGGGAGCGCAATCGTGTCGACAGCGTCGAAGTGAAGACCGGTCATCGTTACCGGTTCACCTGACCACACCGCGCGCATCGCACGGATGGCTTCGTCGGTCACGTCATTCCGACGGTCGAAATCTCCGCCCACGGCTGCAAATTCAGGAGCGAGATACCCGGCACCGGTTCCAAGGATGACTCGACCGTTTGAGATCAGATCAAGCGTGGCAATTGCCTTGGCCGAGATGAAAGGGTTCCGATACGCAAGGATCGCCAAATTGAAATGGAGACGGAGTTTCGACGTCGCCACAGAGGCCACGGTGAGAGTGACGAACGGGTCGAGCGCATGGTGGCCGCCCTTGGCAAGGAACTTCACATCGGGTGCCGGATGATCGGTAACAAAGACTGCATCGGCGCCAGCAGCTTCACAGGCCTGCGACATTTCGGTAATGGCCTCTGCCGTACACCACTCGTCCAGCGAATCCACATGGTGCGTAGGTAAACCGACAGAAATCTTCATCGTGCAGCCTCGAGTCGACAGTTTGCGTTTTGTTACGTGTCGAAAGGTACCGGCCACGCGTCACCCTGACCAGCACAGCACGCTCTAGCGTGGGGAGATGCCGTTGATCCCTGACGTCACCTTCGCTTCCTCCACGCCGTGGCCACTCATCGTTCTTGCCATCGCTGCGGCCTCGGGCCTCTGCCTTTGGGCCCTCTTCCGTCGTGGATCAATCGCCGACCGTGCCCGATCGGACGATTCTCAATCTCCTGGCGGCGACTGACCAGTAAGAGTCAGGAAGACAACTCTCGCCATGCTGCGGCGCAATTCAGCACCATCGGCCCCCCACGACTGCAGGCCGTCGATATGGGCGGACACGTGCGCCAGCATGGAAACAAGAACGCCGGCATCGGCCAACGGGTCGACGACTCTCCGGTCGGGTCGATTGCGCAAGACCGCAACGAAGGCATCCGCGGGCGCACCTAGAAGTCGCGTACGAACGTCTCGGAATCGTTGATCACCTTCATCAGTTGCGAGATCAATCAAACGAAGAACCGATCGATGCCCATTCCATAGCGCAATGAACGCATCGGCAACGCCAAGGGAAGATTCCCAGCCCCGCAGGTCAGACCACTCGCTACCTTCGATACGTCGGGCGAGTTCTGGACCTGCAACATCGACAGTTGCGCTGGCTACTGCCAACACTGCATCTTCAGCAGCGCTGAAGTACTGGTAGAAGGTCGCGGGGGAAGTTCCGGCGTGGCGAGCGATATCGGCAACCGTCAATTCGCGATAGGTGCCTTCCTCAAGGAGTGTTTCAACTGCCTCAAGGAATTTTTGTCGTGTGGCTTCACCACGCCGACCAAGCGATCGGGTCGCGTCAGAGTTCACCTCGGACATCACTACAGGACCCTCGATAACTCTTGGTTCACGACCATGCGTTGACGACATCGTCGGTGGTGACCACTGTCGAAATCATTTGGTAGGTGTTGTCGAGCAATGTTTCGGAATAGTCGGCAGGAACTCCGGCCACCGCATCCCGTGGCACCACAACCTGGTAGCCGTTATTCACCAATCCAATCGACAGACCCAACAGTGCAACGTTCACGGAAACCCCGATTACCACGACTGTCTTCACTCCGAGGTTTCGAAGCACTGGGTCAAGATCGGTTCCGCCCATGGGATCGAGACCGTGATACCGACCCAAGACCATGTCGCTTGGAGAATGACTGAACTCTTCGATTGGCATCGCCAAATGACTGCCGGGCTCCATCGCCACCGCACCGTGTTTCTGCATTGCGACGAACAAGCGTCCATTGGTGTTGCCGCCGCGGTAGTCCGGACGACGCCAGAACACCGCATGAACAACCTGCACTCCGGCAACACGCGCGGCGTGCAACAGGCGAGCTCCATTCGGTATGGCCTGGACCCGAGCGGCGGCTGCGAGTTCCGGCAAGGAGGTCTCGGGCCCCAGGACTCCGTTCTGACACTCGGAGGTAACGACCGCAGTCGTGTTCGGGTCAAGCAAGTTGCGGAGATCAAGTGCCATTGAATTCACCTCGGCCCTCCGACCGCAGTGAGCGATCGAGGCCTTTCGGGGAGACGGATGAAGACGGTTCTACCCCACGCTTCCGCCCCCCGCACGCCTTCTCGCCGGATAGTTACCGCTCAGTAGGTTCCTTGCGATAGACAATTCCGACCAAGGGCCCGATCAGGCCCTGCCCGCCGGAGCCTTCCGGCGTTCCGTGCATCAAGGAGCCGTCATGCCCGAAGCAGTCATCGTTTCGACCGCCCGTTCACCCATTGGTCGTGCCCACAAGGGTTCGCTTACACAGGTTCGCCCTGACGACCTCGCCGCGACGATCATCCGCGCCGCTCTCGACAAGGTGCCATCACTCGACCCGTCCCTCGTCGAAGACATCATGCTTGGCTGCGCGCAGCCCGCAGGTGCCCAGGGCTACAACATCGCCCGCGTTGTTTCTGAACTCGCCGGCATGGGCCACATCCCTGGCGTCACCGTCAACCGTTACTGCTCGTCATCACTCCAGACCATTCGTATGGCTGCACATGCGATCAAGGCCGGCGAAGGAGACATTTTCATCTCTGCTGGCGTTGAAACCGTGAGCCAGTTCGGTCTCGGCATGTCCGACGGTCTTCCCGGCACGCATAACCCACGCATGGCAGCAGCCGAGGCTCGCACCGCCGAGCGCGCCACCGGTGGCGCTCCGGTCTGGACCGCCTTCGACGGTGGCATCTCCGACTACTACCTCGGCATGGGCCAGACCGCAGAGAACGTTGCACAGTTCGAAAACGTCTCGCGTGAAGAGCAGGACGAATTCGCCGCACAGTCACAGCAGCGTGCAACCGCAGCGCTTGAGCGTGGCTTCTTTGAACGCGAGATCACCCCTATCCACACTGTCGACGCCGATGGCAATGCCATTGTCGTCAAGCAGGACGATGGCATTCGCGCCGGAACCACCAAGGAAAAGCTTGCTGAGCTCAAGCCAGTGTTCCGCCCCGACGGAACCGTCACCGCTGGTAACGCTTGCCCGCTGAACGACGGCGCTGCTGCTGTCATCGTTATGAGCGACACCAAAGCCAAGGAACTCGGCCTTACCCCGATCGCCCGCATCATCTCCTCGGGCGTGAGCGCAATCGACCCCGAGATCATGGGCCTTGGTCCAGTCGAGGCGTGCCGTCAGGCAATGGCTCGCGCCGGCATGAGCATCAACGACATCGACCTCGTCGAGATCAATGAAGCATTTGCGGCGCAGGTTGTTCCGTCGGCCAAGCATCTCGGCATCAGCTGGGACAAGCTCAACGTGAACGGCGGCGCTATCGCCCTCGGTCACCCGTTCGGCATGACCGGCGCCCGCATCATGGCCACGCTCCTCAACGGCCTTGAAGACACTGGCGGCACCATCGGCATGGAATCCATGTGCATCGGTGGCGGCCAGGGCATGGCGATGATCATCGAGCGTCTCTCCTGATCATCTTCAGTTCTGCAGTACAAAGGCCCCGCTTCGGCGGGGCCTTTGTTGTTTTCGCCTACTTTCGAAGTCCCTGAACATGAGGGCCGAGGTACCATCACTCTCAACAACGTTCTCCCAGCGCACCAGGATCAACGTGATCGACGAGAAACTCCACAGCATCGGTCGAGAGATCGCCGCAATTTCGCAACGCGATCCCGATCGTCCCGCCATCATCACCACTGACGGGAGCGTGATGACTTTCGGCCATCTTGATCACGATGTCGATGCCATCGCCGCTTCCTTCGCTACAGCCGGCCTGGTATCTGGTGATGTCGTTGCGTTGCTTTGCCGGAACCGACCGGAATGGATGGTCACCTACGAAGCAGCACTACGTGCGGGCGTCACGTTGCTTCCCGTGAATTGGCATCTTGAAGCAGACGATGTCCAGTACGTACTCGAGGATTCCGGCGCTAAAGCACTCGTCGCGGAATCGGTCTTTTCCCATCAAGCTCAAGGTGCTCCTGATTCGCTCGTACTTCGAATCGCAATTGGTGGACCAATCGATGGTTTTGATTCGTGGGATGACACGCTCTCGTCAGTTTCTGCGCCCGCACCGGAGCGTCCTCGTGGCACGCAGATGATCTACACCTCAGGAACCACCGGCCGTCCGAAAGGCGTTCGCCACGACCCCCAACCCTCCGCGTCCGCCGCCGCTGCTGGCACGGCGATGGTTGCCATGTTTGGAATGGATGGCGACAACGGCGACTCAATGCTTTGTACTGCGCCGCTCTACCACTCTGGCCCGAGCCGATTGTGTTTGGAATGGCCTCTGGGCGCGGGCGTCACCGTTGTACTCATGGACCGATTCGAACCACATCAAGCCCTTGAACTCATCACCGACAATTCGATTACACACGCCTTTTTTGTTCCCACCATGTTCAATCGCATGCTGACGGTTCCTGATCGCGACTTATTCGATGTCTCGACGCTTCGATTTGTTCTCCACGGCGCTGGCCCTTGCACCGTCGCCACGAAACAGTCGATGTTCGAGTGGTTTGGGCCGGTGATTCACGAGATCTATGCCGCCAGCGAAGGTCCTGGTACATGGATTACACCGCAGGAGTGGCTCGCACACCCAGGCAGCGTGGGACGCGTCGATCCCGAACGCATTCGTATTCGTCACGACGATCGCTCAACCGCCGACGCCGATGAAGTCGGAACCGTGTGGTTCTTCAGCGCTTCCAAGTTTCGCTATCACGGAGACCCCGAAAAGACCGCCACGACCTACGACGAAAGCGGCGATTGGTACACGGTCGGCGACCGCGGCCATATCGATACCGACGGCTACCTCTACCTTTCAGGCCGAACAGCCGAGTGCATCAATAGCGGTGGCGTGAATATCTATCCGGCCCGAATCGACGAGGCACTGGCTGCAGCTCCTGGCGTCATCGACGGCGCCGCCTTTGGCCTTCCGGATGACGACCTCGGCGAAATCGTGGCCGCAGCAATCGTGATCTCCGATGGCGCCGCCCCCGACGCGATGATCACGTCGACGATCGACTATTGCCGAGAGGCCATCGGGTCACAACTCACTCCGAAGCGAGTCTTCATTGTCGACGAGTTGCCCCGAAGCGACGCCGGCAAGCTGTATCGGTCACGTCTCGTTCAACAATTCAACGACGTGTGATTCACACCGAGTTCTAGTTGCGGTGGAGTTGAGACAGATCGCGGACTGCGCCTCGTGCGGCTGACGTCGTCATTGCGGCATAGGCCTGAAGCGCAAGAGAAACCGTGCGGTCTCGGTTGGTTGCGGTCCACGCGTCGGCTCCGCGTGCTTCCTCGGCCGCCCTGCGCTTCGCAAGCTCTTCATCAGAAACATCGAGCGTGATTGAACGAGCAGGAATATCGATCGTAATGGTGTCGCCGGTGTGAACTAACCCGATGAGGCCACCTTCGGCGGCCTCTGGCGACACGTGCCCGATCGAGAGGCCCGCGGTTCCACCAGAGAAACGGCCATCGGTGAGAAGCGCACACTTCTCGCCTAGCCCGCGGCTCTTGATGAACGTCGTTGGATAGAGCATCTCTTGCATACCTGGTCCGCCCTTGGGACCTTCATAGCGAACAACGACGACCTCGCCGGCAACGACTTCTTCGCTGAGGATGCCTTCGACAGCAGCATCTTGGCTTTCGTAGACGCGAGTGGTGCCTGTGAACTTAAAGATGGATTCATCGACGCCAGCGGTCTTGACGATGCAACCGTCGGCAGCAAGATTTCCAAAGAGAACCGCGAGGCCACCTTCGGTTGAGTACGCGTGTTCAACCGAACGAATGCAGCCATTCTCGCGGTCGTCGTCAAGGGAGGGCCAACGCGTGTCTTGACTGAACGCGACCTGTGTGGGGATACCCGCCGGGCCAGCACTCCAGAAATGGCGCGCTTCAGCCGTACAGGTATCGCGCATGATGTCCCACTCATCGAGTGACGCCTTCAGTGAAGAGCTGTGCACGGTTGGTGCCGTCGCGTCGATAAGTCCGGCGCGCTCAAGTTCTCCGAGGATTGCGGGGACACCACCGGCACGGTGAACGTCTTCGACGTGGTACTTCTCGGTAGAGGGTGCAACCTTGCAAATGTTCGGCAAGCGACGGCTGAGCGCGTCGACATCCGCCATCGTGAAATCGATTTCGCCTTCGTGGGCAGCAGCGAGGATGTGTAGAACAGTGTTGGTACTGCCGCCCATAGCGACGTCGAGTGCCATGGCGTTCTCGAATGCTGTCTTGTTGGCAATTACCCGGGGAAGGACGGAGTCATCGTCCTTCTCGTAGTAGCGAATTGCGAGATCGACGATTGTTCGACCCGCCTGCAAAAACAGTTGCTCCCGATCGGCATGGGTCGCCAGAAGCGTTCCATTACCCGGAAGTGAAAGTCCCAGTGCTTCGGTAAGGCAGTTCATCGAGTTTGCGGTGAACATGCCCGAGCACGAACCACATGTGGGACATGCTGAACGTTCAACGAGTTCAACGTCCTCGTCGCTGACATTGCGATCGCCAGCCTTCTGCATTGCCGAGATCAGATCGACTTTGACTTCAGCGCCGGCAAGACGCGTCTTGCCCGCTTCCATGGGGCCACCTGAAACGAAGACCACCGGAATATTTAAGCGAAGTGCCGCCATGAGCATGCCTGGAGTGATTTTGTCGCAGTTCGAAATACACACGAGTGCGTCGGCGCAATGTGCGTTCACCATGTATTCGACCGAATCGGCGATGAGGTCACGGCTGGGAAGGCTGTAGAGCATGCCGCCATGACCCATCGCGATGCCGTCGTCAACAGCGATGGTGTTGAACTCCTTTGCAACGCCACCTGAGGCTTCGATTTCTCGCGCCACAAGCTGACCCATGTCCTTCAGGTGTACGTGACCGGGCACGAACTGAGTGAATGAATTCGCGATCGCGATGATCGGCTTATCGAAATCACCGTCGGTCATGCCCGTGGCGCGCCAGAGAGCTCGGGCTCCGGCCATGTTTCGGCCATGGGTGGTGGTACGTGAGCGATAGGTCGGCATAGGCGAGACGCTAATCCCCCAGCCTCCACTCAGACACAGGCAGATTGGTGGCCCCAGCCAAAAAGAGAAAGGCCCGGTCACGAGGACCGGGCCAATGCGGTGGAGGTGAGGAGAATCGAACTCCCGACCTCTACGTTGCGAACGTAGCGCTCTAGCCAACTGAGCTACACCCCCGCAGGGGTCGTCAATCTACCGGACGGTACGAACCGCCACGGAATCGACGATCCAGAAGGGTCAGTTGCCGCCGACGACGAACATCCGAGGAAAGGCTTCCTCGTTGTCATCGAATGCGGCCGGAGTAGCGCCGGCCTTTCCGGGCAGTGCCCCGCCATTGTCTTGCATGTACCGGACCTTGGCTTGTCGCTCGAGCTTTTGCTTCTGGGCATTGGCGAGCAACACCACATAGCCACCAAAGGCGCCAAGGCTGATGAAGAACAACAGGATCATGAGGCCGCCGAAAGCGAATGCACCAAGAAGGGTGACACCGGTGGCTCCGGCCAAGCCGAACAGGATGTCGCGACGGCGTTTCCTCTGCGGCGAGAGCTTCGGTCGGTGCGGAGCGAAGTACTCGCTACCCCGAAGCGTGGTCGTGCCCGATGCAACGGGTGCGACAGGCGATGTCGAACCAGGTGCGGCACGCTCGAGGATTGAAAGGTGATTTGAGAACGAACTGATTGAGTTCACTCGAGTGTGCTCGGTACGGGAACGAATCCACGAAACCAGATACACCGCCCAAACAACTGCGAGCACAAAGAGCACCAGAATCGTCATGACGTGACCTTCCTCGCAGAAATCGGGACGGGACTTTTGGCAGGTTTCTCGTTGCGAAACGGTTGCCGGTAAGCGTCCATCGGGTGAATGAGAACGTTACGGTTCTACTACAGGCCGCCAATCAGACTCCAACGAGCCGCCGGCAATAACCCTGATTTTCCTTGCTCTGTATGACATAACCCCGGTTCAACAAATCGGTCACACCGAGCGATTTTCGTCATTCTCTGAGTTTCCCGTGAAGGAGCCACCAAGAACGTCATCTCCTAAAGACGCATCTGGATCACGTCGATACACACCGGAACGCCCACCGGTCTTTTCCCAAAGCGCGATGTCGCCGATCACCATCGAACGATCCGAGGACTTACACATGTCGTAGATGGTCAACGCCGCAACAGAACACGCGGTGAGTGCTTCCATCTCTACGCCGGTGCGATCAACGGTTTCGACCTGCGCTTCGATCTCGATGAAGTCATCCTCAATGCGAAAGTTCACATAGACACCACCAATCATCAGCGGATGGCAAAGCGGAATGAGATCTGAGGTGCGCTTGGCCGCCTGGATGCCAGCAACGCGCGCCACTGACAAAACGTCACCTTTACTGATTGCCCCCCGGGCAACCAACGACGCTGTCTCAGGAGTCATATGCACCCGACTACGAGCGATCGCCCGGCGGTGGGTGACGTCTTTGGGCGTGACATCGACCATCCGGGCACGGCCCAGAGGATCGAGATGGGTGAGACCACGGTCAGACATGACCCAATCCTAGGCCTCTCCCCTCGCGTGAACCCGGGCGAGAAGGCAGACTGAAGCGATGGAACCGACATTGGTGATGGGCGGATCAGCCGAGGGTCTCGATGATCAGGATTGGTCCGGCCAATCGAATTACTTCGAATACTCCCGAGCGGCGAACCCCGTTGGTTCAGGACGCATCCCGCCAGTCGCGATGGAGCGCTTCCCCGCCGCCCGGCACCAAGCAGTCGCAACCGGCATCATTCCGTTCGACCTTTCACAACAACTATCGATCACCGATGGTCCGGCAACATCGCCCGCGTTACTCACCTCGTTCATTCGAATTGCTCCTGGCGCGTCGGTCGACACCGCTCCAGTCGCTACGTCAGAGCTCTACCACGTGATTTCGGGAAGCGGTGTTTCGATCGTGAACGGCCGCGAGCTCGAATGGGGCGCAGGCGACTTTTTTGTCCTCCCTGCCAATTCGGCCACCGTCCACCGAGCGACAACTGACACCACCATGTACTGGGTCACCGACGAACCGTTACTTCGTCATCTCGGTGTCGCTCCAACGCACGCGAAATTCGATCCAACTCGATTTCCCGCTGAGCGTGTGCATGCCGAACTTACCGATGTCGAATTGTCACCTCGCGCAACCGACCGAAATCGTTTGTCGATTCTTCTCAACACGACACCGAACGACATGACACAAACCGTCACGCATGTGTTGTGGGCGATGTATGGACTACTTCCAGTGGGTGCGGTGCAACGCCCGCACCGACATCAATCTGCAGCGCTCGACCTTGTCGGCGACTGCAAGCCGGGTTGCTACACGCTCGTAGGCCGTTCTGTTGATGAGGACGGGGAAATCATCGACCCGATTCGCGTCGACTGGGAACCGCACTCAGCATTCGTGACTCCGCCGGGCATGTGGCATGCGCACTACAACGAATCAGGCGAACAGGCGTGGATCATTCCGATTCAAGATGCCGGTTTGCAGACGTATCTGCGCTCTCTCGACATTCGCTTTGCGCCATCGGCACGAAAGTAACCGACCAGAATTTCGCTGCTACCCGCCGATTTGGCTCATCGATCGTGATGGCCGGATGAAGTGGACCTGGTTGATCTGATGACCAGCCCACTTCGCGCCGACCTCGGCAGTAACCGCTTCCGCGAGGTCGTCATCGGTTGCGCCATTGCGCAGAAGCGTGCGGAGATCGAGTTCCCGAGTTGCAAACAAACAATGTCGAAGCATTCCGTCGGCGGTGAGACGAACACGATCGCACGATTCACAAAATGCTTCGGTAACGCTGGGGATGACGCCAAACTCACCGCCACCATCGACATAACGCCAGCGCGCCGCCGGATCGCTTTCGCGCTCAGCGACTGGTTCCAACGGGAAGACGTCGCCGATTGCCGCAACGATCTCGGCCTTGGTGACGACCTGCTCGTTGGTCCACTCTCCTTGCGCGTCGAGTGGCATGAATTCGATGAAACGAACAGTGACACCGCGTTCGCGACCAAACCGCGCAAAGTCAACGATTTCGTCGTCATTCACACCACGCATAACGACGCAATTGATCTTTACGGGCGCTAAGCCAGCGCTAACCGCAGCATCAATACCTTCAAGCACCTTGTCGAGTTCATCTCGACGCGTGATTTGTTCGAAACGTTCATGCTTCAACGAATCAAGCGAAATGTTGATGCGCTCAAGCCCGGCCGACACCAGAGCCGGCGCCAGATTGGTGAGCGTTGTGCCATTCGTCGTGAGTGACAGATCGACTCCAAGTGACGACAGCTGATCAATCAATACCGGGAGGTTTGCTCGAACGGTCGGTTCTCCACCCGTCAGACGAATTCCGTCGAATCCGAAACGCTCAACACAAACCCGAGCAACCCGAGTGAGTTCCTCGTAGGTAAGCAAGTCGTCTCGTGACATCCAGTCGAGACCTTCGGCGGGCATGCAGTAGGTGCAGCGAAAATTGCAACGATCGGTGACCGAGATACGAAGATCCCGATGGACGCGACCAAACCCGTCAACGAGGGATGTTGGTTCGGCAGCCATAACAGGAGGTTACGGGCGAAGCAGGCGGACGCGCACGGTGGAACCAGTTTCGAGCGTGTCGCCATCGGGAAGTTCGGCCAGCGCGTTGGCTGCGGCCATCGCCGCCATGTGGTGTGAGCCCTGTGCACCAGCGGAGCGCACCTTGTATGCGGAGCTCTCGTCATCCCATTCACATACGACTCGGGCGAAATGGGTTTTCCCGTCGGCGCGGCGCCTCAGCGGTTCGGTGAGCACCCCGTTGATCATCCCTACATCGAGATTGTCGTCGCCGAAGCCCGACATTTTTCGCAATCCCGGCCGACAAAAGAGCTCGTAGCTCACCATCGATGAAACAGGGTTTCCCGGCAGACCAAAAACGGGCACCGCAGTGCCGTCCGAACGAGTCAACGTTCCGAATGCAAGTGGCTTCGCCGGTCTGATCGCGATCTGCATCCAACGCATATCGCCGATTCGATCGAGGACGACCTTGACGTAATCAAAGTCGCCCATACTCACACCGCCAGTGGTCACAATTGCATCGCAGGATTCGGCACCGGCACGCATTGCGGATTCGATGACCTGCTCATTGTCTCGAGCGAGCCCAAGATCAACGGTGTCAAAGCCATGAGATTCAAGAAGTTTGCGCAGCGTCAGTCGGTTTGAATCACGGATCTGCCCCGGAGCCAAGGGCGAACCATCGTCGATGAGTTCATCGCCAGTTGAAATCACTCCGACGACTGGCCGACGCACTACCGCAATATGCGTCACTCCGATTGTTGCCAGAACGCCGAGGTGCGCAGCAGTCAGTTCCGTCCCGACAGCGATCACAGGATCGCCGGGATTCACATCGTCACCGGCAGGACGAATGTGTTGGTCCACAGTTGCCGTTGCAGTCACCACGACGGTGTCGCCCTCGGGAGAACCTTCGGTGTCTTCAACCATCACAATTGCGTTGGCCCCGGGCGGAACTGGAGCACCAGTCATGATTCGAACCGCGCAGCCAGTTTCAACTGGCGAATCCGTACCCGACGTGCCGGCACGAACTGTTCCAGTAACCCGGAGAGTGACCGGAACCGTTGCCGTGTCAGCGGCGTCGACGGCATATCCATCGACGGCGGTATTTGCGAATGGTGGAACTTGTTCAGCCGCAACAACCGCTTCGGCAGTTACGCAGCCCAGAGCGTCGTTCAGCGCGACAACAATGTGATCATTCGGAAGACATCCAGAAAGGACGTAGTCGCGAGCTTCACGAAGTTCGATCACCGCAGGCGCGTATCGACAAGGTCGATAAGGAAGGCGCGAAATTCCGGGCCCAAATCTTCACGCTCAATAGCGAGTTCGACTGTGGCCCGCAGGTAATCCTGCTTGTTGCCAATATCGAAACGACCGTGGCTGAAGACCCAGCCGTAGACGTCGTGGTCGGCAAGAAGTAACGCGATCGCATCAGTCAATTGGATTTCCCCGCCAACACCAGGCTTGACCTGATCAAGGACATCAAAAATCGCTGGGGTGAAAACGTAACGGCCCATCACGGCGAGGTTCGATGGCGCATCTTCAGCGGTTGGCTTTTCTACGATCCCGCGCAAGCGCACGAGTTGTTCAGAGAACACCTCGGGTTCGATTGACCCGTAACTCGAAATTTCAGAAGACGCAACCTCTTGAACGGC
>CALEHQ010000010.1 GCA_937876315.1 uncultured Actinomycetes bacterium
CCCTCGCCGTAAGTTCATTCCCAATGACCGGGGAGCACGAGTTCACATCTGAGGAGGAATTCCGCGGCGAAGCCGAGGAAGCTCTCGTCGATGGCGACCGAGCACTCGATGCCCAAGAGATCAGCGCGGTTCGAGCTGTCCTTCGTAATCGCGACTTCCGAACAATGTGGCTCAGCAGTCTGGGTTCCACTATCGGAACGTGGATGCAGAACGTCATCCTTGCGGCGTTCGTCTACACCGTTACGAAAAGCGCGTGGTTGGTCAGCCTTGTCGGATTCTGCAACCTCGTACCCCAACTTCTCTTTGCGACCTTCGGCGGAATCATCGCCGACATGTTCAACCGCAAGAAACTCATCTTCTGGTTATCGCTTGAACAGATGATCGGTTCGCTCGCGATTGCGTGGATTGTGCGCACCACCGATTTCTCTGAGCCTGCGCTACTTCTCGCCGTCTTCGCTGTTGGAACTGGCGCTGCACTTCAAGGCCCGGTGTTTCTTGCCGTTACTCCTTCACTCGTTCCACGCGAGCACCTCGCGGGCGCAATTTCGCTGAACTCCGTAAGCATGAACGTCTCCCGAGTAGTTGGCCCTGCAATTGGCGCAGTCCTCTACGTGTGGATCGGCGCATCCTGGGTTTTCGTTCTAAATGCGGCGACCTACGTGATCATCATGGTCGGCGTCACTTATGTGAAGGTCCCGGCGTTTGAGCGCAAAGTTGGCGAAAGCAACCTCGACCGATTGGTCGGCGGCTTCCGTTATGTTCGCCGAGACCCAGTCGTCTTCCGCGCAGTTCTCACGGTTTTCATGTTCTCGATGCTCTGCATGCCCTTCGTCGTCCTCTACCCGGCAATCGCATCAGTCGATTGGGGCGTTTCGACGAAGTCGACGCTGTACGGCCTGCTCTACGCCACTTTTGGACTGGGTGCAGTTATCGGAGCCCTATCAGTAGGCACCGTTCTTTCTGGCTACAGAATCGAACATGTACTTCGAGTCTCGTTTGTACTTTTCGGTGTTTCGCTCGCCGCCTACATCACGATCCGGGGGCCAGCGCCTGCCTTCCCCATTGGCTTTCTCCTCGGCTTCTTTTATTTCGTTCTCGTCACATCGCTCTCGACGATCTTCCAGTCCCGACTCGATCACTCCATTCGCGGTCGAGTCAGCGCGGTGTGGATGATGTGTTTCGGCGGAACTGTTCCGGTTGCTGGACTTCTCGCCGGCTGGCTCGTGAGTTACTCGAGCGTAAATACCGTCGTCTATTTCGGCGCAGCATTCGCCTTGTTCCTTGCATGGTTCGCCGACCTTCGTCCACCGGAAGAACGAACGCCGTTACGAGAAACTCTTCGTCGGTAACTGTTCAGTCAGCCAGTAACGCTGCGGCAATACGTTCAAGCCCAGCGATTCGACTGCCCTTCACTAAAATCGAATCCTCTGCACCGAGGTCGCCAAGTGCCATGAGCGCGTCATCGATTGTGGTCACTGTTTGCACAGCTGAACTTCCGTAACCATCGGTGCCGAACGCAATCAATCGAATGCCGAGTTCGGAAGCAACCGCCGCAACATGCGCGTGTGCTGCTGCGCTCTCGTCTCCGAGCTCCGCCATTGGTCCGAGCACTGCGTGATGGCGGGCCGTCGGCAACTGCGCCACCGCACGAAGTGCCGCTTCCATCGAAGCCGGTCCGGCGTTGTAGGCATCGTTCAACACACGGACACCGGCACGTGAGACATGTAGTTCCATGCGCCATGGCGAAAGTGCAGCCTGTTCGAGGCCATCGACAACATCATCCATAGGGACATCCCACAACAACGCAAGTGCTGCTGCAGCGAGAGCGTTGCCCACGTGATGAACGCCACGAACACCCAATCGAATCGAAGCAGTTCCCCATTCCGAGTGCAGATCAAAGCGCACGCGGAGATCGTCTTCGATGAGAATGTTGGTGGCATACACGTCTCCACCCGAGAGTCCAAAGGTGATCGTGCGCGCTGCTGTGCGTTGCGCCATCGCAGCAACTCGTTCATTGTCAGCGTTCAGCAATGCAACCCCATGAGCGGGAAGAGCTTCAACAAGTTCGCCCTTCGCACGCGCGATGTCATCAAGACCACCCATGAATTCCGAATGGGCCAATTCAATCGACGTCACGATTGCAACAGTCGGCTGCGCGATCGCGCACAGATCAGCAATATGGCCATCGCCGCGTGCACCCATTTCCACAATTGTCACTTCAGTGTCCGGCGACGCGTTCACCAACGTGAGCGGCACACCGAGCTCGTTATTGAAACTTTTCTCGTTCGCAGTCGCGACATACCGACGGGCCAGGATCGCAGCGGCAAGATCTTTACTTGAGGTCTTCCCAACCGATCCGGTGATGCCGGCCACACGATCGGGCAGACGACTGCGCGCAGCAGCCCCCAACGCACCAAAAGCGGCCTCGACATCGGCGACTTCAATCGTGGTCAGCCCATCGATGGCTCCCCGAGAGCTCAACGTCGCCGTCGCTCCGCCCTGTCGGGCTGCGTCGATGAAGTCGTGGCCATCACGCTCGCCACGAACAGGAATGAAAAGTTGGCGAGGTCGAATCAGGCGAGAGTCGAAGTTGGCACCATCGACGATGACATCGGGCCCGGAAAGGGTTCCGCCCACGGCGGCGGCGATGTCTGCGGCCTGAAATTTCACGGTCTCACCCTACGGGACGTCAATCGGGTCGACGGTCGCCGAACTACGGTTCCTCCCATGCCTGGCCCGGATCGCACCCGTCTCGTCGTCTTGTTCGGCGGCCAATCTGCTGAACACGACGTGTCTCGTGTGACCGCTCGCCACGTCCTTACCGCCGCCGATCCCGATCGCTATGACCTCGTTGCCGTCGGCATCACCAGCGAAGGCGCTTGGGTTGAGTGTTCGACCGACGTCGCAACCTTTGGCGATGCCATGGAAATTTCTGGCGAAACGGTCGACCCCTTCTCAGTTCTGACCGCCGATTCTGTGGTCTTTCCTCTTCTTCATGGGCCAATGGGCGAAGACGGCACGCTTCAGGGTCTGCTTGAAATTGCTGGTGTCCCTTTTGTCGGCTCGGCAGTTCTCGGTTCGTCGATGTCGATGGACAAGATCATTGCCAAGCAGGTTGCCGAGGCTGAAGGATTCGCTCAGACCAATTGGCGCGGCTTGCATGCCAAGGAACTCAATGGTCCTGCAAGCGAAGCCGTGCTGGACGAACTTGGTGCTTCGCTTGGATTTCCAATTTTCGTGAAGCCCGCCAATATGGGTTCGTCGATTGGCGTATCGAAGGTAACGACACGCGCTGAACTTCGACCTGCAGTCGATGACGCGCTTCGTTACGACGAATGGATCGTGTTTGAAGAAGGCGTTGTTGCCCGCGAGATCGAAGTTGCGGTCCTCGGCCATACCGTGACACCACGGGCATCAGTTCCCGGCGAAATTGTTCCCGGCGCCGACTTCTACGACTACGAAGACAAGTACGCCGCTGGAGTTGCTCAACTTCATATTCCGGCGCCGCTTTCCGAAGCGGAAACTGAACAGGTTCGTGAACTCGCATGTCGAGTGTTTCGCGCGTATCGAGCCGAGGGGCTTTCCCGAGTCGACTTTTTCTTTGAGAGCCCTGGCCGGGGCTGGTTACTCAATGAAATCAATACGATTCCCGGCTTCACGCCCATTTCGATGTACCCCCAGATGTGGCAGGCCAGTGGCCTTCCCTACCGTGCACTCATTGATGAACTCGTGGGATTGGCGATTGAACGCCGGGCCACAGTTGTTCGCTACCGCAGCGCCTGAGTTCTCGCGTACTCCGGCGCGACCATCGCCGCATACAGGAACGCCAATAACTCCCTACGACGCACGACCGTGCTTCGCAACGTGGGTTCAATACCGACAGCTCGCAACACTTCAACTTCCGTTGCAGCGCCAAGCACCGTTGAATACGCCGACACCAACAACAAGCCTGGGTCGCATCGACGAATACGACCTTCGTCCATTTCACGCTGGAAATACGCAGTAGCGCGTGAAACGAATGGATCGAGGTCTGCGGTGACTCGCAGTGATGCATCGCCCCCGATTCGACTGATTTCACGAATGAACCCCAGCAATTCGGGTCGACGCATGGCGACGCGGAAAATCCGACGCACCACTGACTCGACACGACTCCAACCTGAGCCTTCCTCGGAGAGCGCGCCGTCGAACTCGATGATGAGCTCAAGCGCCGCTCGATCGATGACCGCGTCGAGCAAAGCCCGTTTCGATGGCCAGTGATAGAGAATCGCTTGCTTGGTGATGCCCAGATCGGCCGCCAGGTCATCGAGCGAGACCGAATCGAAGCCCTTCATGCCGAAGGATTCGAGGGCAACAGTCAGGATGCGGTCCTCGGTGGCCCGGGTGCGGGCGGCTCGGGATCCCTTGGGGGGACTGGTCACGGCGAGGGCCATGCCATGAGTGTAGACGTTTCACTTACCAAGTGGTAAACATTCGCTCGTGATTCGTGACGCACTTGCCGGCAAACGGCTGTTCATCACCGGCACCACCGGTTTCCTGGGCACCAATCTTCTCGAGCGACTTCTGCGCTCAGTGCCCGATTGCGAGATCGTGCTGCTGGTTCGTCCCGGCCGGCGCTCCACTGTTGAACAGCGGGTGGCTCGCGAAATCCTGAAGAACGACGCCTTCGACCGACTGCGCACCGAACTCGGCAAAGACGGATTCGCAGAAATGACGGCCCGACGCATCACGTCGGTTGCAGGCGATGTTGGTCGCGATGGTCTTGGCCTCGATGAAGCGGGCCGCGCTGCTCTTGCCAGTTGCGACACCATCATTCACTCCGCGGCAACCGTGAGTTTCGATTCCCCGCTCGATTCCGCAGTTGAAGTCAACCTTCTCGGACCAACTCGTATTGCGGCTGTTTGCAACGAACTCGGTATTACGCCCCATCTCGTTGCGGTGTCCACCTGTTATGTGGCTGGCAACCATCGAGGTGCGGCACCCGAACAACTCGTCGATCAAAGCCATTTCTTTATCGATGTCGATTGGCGCGCCGAAGTTGAGGGCGCACGTCGCGCACGTCGCGATGCGGAGGCCGAAAGCCGCACTCCCGAAAAGCTCGTCGACTTCCGCAAACAGGCCGATCGTGAACTGGGCGCTGCCGGCACTCCACTTCTTGCTGAGAAGACCGAACAGCTCCGCGATCGCTGGGTCTCTGATCGCATGGTTGAAACCGGCCGTGCTCGTGCTGCGTCACTCGGTTGGCCCGACGCGTACGCCTACACGAAGGCCCTCGGCGAGCGTGCCCTTGTCGAAACCCACGGCGATGTGCCGGTCAGCATCGTGCGTCCTTCGATTATTGAATCGGCGCTTGCTGAACCAGTTCCCGGGTGGATTCGCGGATTCCGCATGGCCGAGCCAATCATCATCAGTTACGCACGCGGTCTTCTCAAAGAATTCCCAGGCGTTCCCGAAGGCGTTGTTGACGTCATTCCAGTCGATCTTGTTTCCGCTGCGATCATTGCGGTCGCCGCAAAGGGTCCCGAGCCCGAACCCGAGGTTGTTCAGGTTGCCTCTGGTTCACAGAACCCTTTGCACTACCGCCGCTTGGTCAACCTTGTTAGCGCGTGGTTCCAGCAGCGTCCGTTGTACGACACCAAGGGTCAGCCCATCATTGTGCCGACGTGGTCGTTTCCCGGCCGCGGTCGCGTCAAGGGCCAACTCGAACGAGCAACCAAAACTCTTGGGCGCGCGGAAAGCATCCTCGGCGCACTCCCCTTGCGCGGCAAACAAGCCGAGTGGGGCGCGGCGGTTGAAGAAAAGCGCGAAGAAGCTGAACGAGCACTTGGCTATGTCCAGATCTACGGCGCATATGCCGAATGTGAAGCCATCTATGGCCTCGATCGCTTGCTCGCACTTTGGGACAACCAGACCGCAGAAGATCAGCGCGACTTTTGCTTTGACCCTCGCGTCATTGAGTGGGATGAGTTCGTCAACGAAATTCATCTTCCATCGGTCGTCAAGGCAGCACGCGTTCGCACCACCCCAGGCGGAAAGATCGGCCCGACGCGTACCGATCGACTTCGCAGCCAGATCCTCGCCCCGGAGCGACAACTCGCCGCATTCGACCTTGAGAACACACTCATCGCTTCGAATGTTGTTGCCAGTTACGCGTTTCTCGCAACGCGACGCATGCCCGCCGATCAACGCCTTCGCTTTATCGGCAAGATGATCGCCGAGGGCCCAACGCTGCTTTCCCTTGACCGCAAAGATCGCACCGACTTCCTGCGCTTTTTCTACCGCCGTTACGACGGTGCGCCGTTGCAACAGATTGAAGAAGATTCAGCAGAGATGTTCACCCGACTCATTCTTTCGAAGTCGTTCCCCGAAGCAATTCGTCGGGTGCGCGAGCACAAAGCCGCTGGCCATCGCACCGTGCTCATTACTGGTGCACTCGACTTTGTCGTGAAGCCACTGATGCCCCTCTTCGATGACATCATCGCCGCCGAAATGAGCGTCACGAATGGCCGCTACGACGGCGAACTCCGCAACGTTCCACCCACGGGCGAAACCCGCGCACAGGTATTGCGCGACTATGCGGCTTCGCATGGTTTGAGCCTGAGCGAAACCGTCGCCTACGCCGACAGCAGTTCTGATCTTCCAATGCTTGAAGCCGTGGGCTTCCCCGTGGCCGTTAACCCCGAGACTCGTCTCGCCACCCTTGCTCGCAAGCGCGGATGGTTGGTCGAGAACTTCTCGAAGGCTCCCGGTTCACCGCGTCGACTCATTCCAATCGGCCCGCTTCGCACCGCACACGGAGGCCTCGCCAATCCGCTTGTTCCAGGAGGCACGGCATGAGAGCCCTCCGCTTCGAACGCAACATCGCGCGCTTTGCTGCCGCCAACATTGCTGGTCGTCTGAGTTCTGGCGGCGGCGCCAAAGTCGGTCCGCTTCGTTTGCGCAACATCGACACACCGGCGCTACCGGGTCCCGGTTGGGTTGAAATCCTTCCGCGCCTTACCGGCATCTGCGGTTCCGACCTTGCAACGATCGACGGAAACAGTTCACGCTACTTCGAACCAATCGTTTCGTTTCCCTTCATTCCCGGCCACGAGATCGTTGCCGATCTCACGCACGACTTTGATGCCGTGCCGGCCGGTCGCGTTGTTGTTGAACCCGTACTTGGTTGTGTCACCCGTGGTATCGACCCAGTGTGTGCAGCATGTGCACGGGGCGACCTCGGCAACTGCGAACGCATCACGTTCGGCAACATCAGTCCCGGCCTCCAAAGCGGTTTTTGCTGCGATACCGGCGGCGGTTGGTCCACGAGCATGATCGCTCACGTCAGCCAGTTGCATGCAGTCCCCGCCGACTGGTCAGACGAGGCGGCGGTCATGGTCGAGCCCACCGCATGCGCGGTACACGGCGCACTCGCTGCCGATGTTTCCGAGGGCGACACCGTCGTTGTTCTTGGCTCCGGCGCTCTTGGACTCCTCACCATCGCCGCACTTCGCCGATTCGGTCGCAAGTGCACGATCATTGCGGTAGCGAAACATCCTCATCAACAAGAACTCGCTCGTGAGTTCGGTGCCGATCACGTCATCGCTTCCGATCACATCTCCCGGCCAATCCGACGCATCACTGGCTCACTCGCAATCGGTGATGGTGACATCATTCGTCTTACCGGTGGCGCCGATCACGTCATCGATTGTGTCGGTAGCCAAAGCAGTCTCACCGAAGCGCTCACCGTTGTGCGCCCGAAGGGTCGCATCACGATGGTGGGTATGCCCGGTCATGTTCACCTCGATCTCACCGGATTGTGGCAACGCGAGATCACCATGAGCGGTGCGTACGCCTACGGAACCGAAACGCTTCCCAATGGCGAACGTCGACGTACGTTCGATCTTGCCTTTGAACTTGTGGCCGCCGCCGACCTTGGTCGGCTAGTGAGCGCCACCTATTCGCTTGACCGCTTTGAAGAAGCCATCACGCACGCCGCAAACGCTGGCGGGCGCGGGGCAGTTCGTATCGCCTTTGACCTTCGCAACGAAAAGGAACGAAATCGTGCCTAGACCAGGATTCGTCCTCGACGTCGATCGATCGACGCCACCGATCCTCTTTCACCATGGAGAGGGCTTCCGACTCGAGAAACTCCCCGCCGGACGCAGTCGCGTTATCTATCCGGCTGAGCCCATCGAGGCACTGAAGAACCCCGATGGCGCCATTCGTGATGCGCTCGATAACCCGATCGGCGATAGCGAGCCGTTGCGCGCGCTTCTCAAGCCAGGCATGAAGCTCACGATCGCGTTCGATGACATTTCTTTGCCGCTTCCCCCAATGAAGCGGCCCGACATTCGTCAGCGAGTCATCGAAGCAGTCCTTGAGCTGGCTGCAGCTGCTGGTGTCGACGACGTCATGCTCATCGCCGCGCTTGCGTTGCATCGCCGCATGACCGAAGACGAACTTCGTCATGCCGTTGGCGACCGCGTGTACGACGCATTTGCACCGCAGGGCCTTCTCGTCAATCACGACGCTGAAGATCCCGACAACCTCCTCTTCATCGGCGAGACCGAGAAGGGCGAGGAGGTCGAGATCAACAAGCGAGCGGCCGAGAGCGATCTCATCATCTACGTCAATATCAACCTCGTCTCAATGGACGGCGGTTGGAAGTCGACCGCAACCGGCCTCGCTTCGTATCGCTCACTTCGCCACCACCACAATCCGCAGACGATGCGTCATTCAAAGTCGTTCATGGATCAGCACAAGTCTGAACTCCATTCGGCCAATTGGCGTATGGGCAAGGTGCTTCGTGATTCAGGGGTCAAGGTCTTCCAGATCGAAACCACGATGAACAACAACGTGTTCGGCACCGAGGGACCGATGAGCGTGCTGCAAAAGCGCGAATGGGAATGGTCACTCAAGGACCGCATCACGATGGCAGGAATGAAGTCTGCGCTCGACCGCATGCCGCAACGTACGCGTCGATCGATCTTCAACTCCTGGCAAGCACCGCACGCAATGACATCAGTGCAGGCGGGCGAGGTTGAAACCGTTCACAAACTCACGACTGAGAATGTGTACGCCCAACATCTCGTTCCGGTTGAAGGACAGACCGACATTCTCACGATGGGCCTTCCGTACATCAGTCCCTACAACGTGAACTCGATCCTCAACCCAATTCTCGTTGCATGCCTGGGACTCGGCTACTTCTTCAACCTGTATCGCGGGCGTCCGCCGGTGCGTGAAGGTGGCGTTGTCATCATGAGCCACCCAACACCGTGGGAATTCCACCCGGTGCATCATCCCTCGTACATCGACTTCTTCGACCAGGTGCTGACGCAAACGCATGATCCAGTCGTCATGTCGGAGCAGTTCGAGAAGTCATTCGCTGAAGACGAGTGGTATCGACATCTGTACCGCACGAGTTACGCGTATCACGGCGTTCACCCGTTCTACATGTGGTACTGGTGCTCGCATGCTCTTGAGCACGTCGGCCAGGTCATCATCGTTGGTGGCGATGTGCGTGCAGTCCGTCGACTCGGCTTCAAGCCAGCATCGACTCTGCAAGACGCCCTCGAAATGGCAAGCGATGTGGTCGGTCGCGACGCGACAATCACCCATCTCCACAATCCGCCCATCCTCATGGCCGACGTTTCCTGAGGTCTGTCATGCGTCCGATGCCCATCACTCGCAAACAGGCGACACGCCTCATTAAGCGACTGCCAGTGAACCGTTCTGTGTCCACTGCGGCCCAAAAGACCTCGCGAGTTACTCGTATGGCGAAAGCCATTCTGAAATCACCATCAGTGCCGGCTGGTGTTGATCTCCTCAAGAAGGAGAACAACGTCGGTGCGAACTACGACACTGACTGGGCTCGCTCGTATCCGGCTCGCGTCGCGCGCGTGCTGCTTCTTAATGGCGTCATGAAGCCAGTCGTCGATCTCCTTGCGACACCATCCATCCAAGGCACCGACCGACTTACCGACGTTGACGGTCCAGTGATCTTCGCCGCCAACCATCACAGCCACGCCGACACACCGTTGATGATGACGGCGATTCCCGAACCCTGGCGCAATCGTCTCTTCATCGGCGCTGCTGCCGACTACTGGTTCACCAACCGCGTGACATCACCGCTTTCTGCGTTGGTCATCGGTGCAATTCCGGTGGAGCGCACGAAGGTGTCGCGTAAAGCCATCGATCAATCGCTTGAACTACTGCGAGACAACTGGAGCATGCTCATCTTCCCCGAGGGCGCTCGCTCCCCAGATGGTTGGGCCCGTCCGTTCACTTCTGGCGCAGCATTTCTGTCCTCACACAGCGGCGCACCCGTCGTTCCCGTTTTCATTCAAGGAACAAACAAGGTGCTCCCGAAGGGAAAGAACATCCCGCGCCCAGCGCACACCACCGTCGTGTTCGGATCGCCGATGCAAGCCGCCGAAGGTGAGGATTCGAAATCATTCGCCGTTCGCATCCAGGAAGCTGTTGCTGCACTCGGAGATGAATCTGCAACCGATTGGTGGCAGGCCCGTAAGAACGCTGCGTCAGAAAAGACCCCAACTCTTGATGGTCCCGATGCCGGGGTTTGGCGCCGTTCGTGGGCTCGCACCGCAAAGGCCAAGGGTGTCCGCCGCAGTTGGCCTCGGGTGTAACGCTCGTTCCGACTATCGAGCAAAAGTCAACGGGAACCGAAAATTCGCGTCATCGTCGAGCAACGCCGCATCATTCACGATCACCAAACAATCTGTTTGATCTGCATCACAGACGCCATTACCAACTTTTCCAACAACGATTTCAAGTTCCAACGAACCCCAACCATCCGGGTTGTACTGCAGAACTTTCCCCGTCACCAGATCACAAGAAGCTGAACCATCCCTTGCGCCGCCCGAGCACTGCGCCACGGTGACAATGCGGTCAGGAAGAAATCCACTCCATTCCACCCGAACCATCTGTCCGTCTCGCAAGTCCGTTGAAGGCGTAACGGTGGCGTTGCGCGAAGACATCTTGGGGAGCGTTCGCTCAACAGTCGCCGATTGATTTGGATCAGAAACAAATGTCATAGACGCGACTCCCGGCTCCTGATCATCGGCCAGCGCAGCAATCGCCGCGGCATCTGATTTCAGGTAGCCGTTGAAGAAATCCAAAGTTGCTTTTGCCGTGATTGGAAATGCCTTGGAATCGCTGAAGAGATACGAATTGTGATCTGAGTCAATCAGCGTGAAGAGCCCCTTTGGCGAGCGAGCACTGTTGAATATGCGCACTCCCTCGTCGTATGGGATCACCATGTCGTTCTCGCCGTGCACAATCAACAACGGTGGCGTGCGCGACCAATCAAAAGTTCGTCCTGGAAGCAGTTGCGATGTTCCAGCGATGATGATCGCGGCGTCGACACGCTCATCGCTACAACAGGCTTGACCGATAAGTCCAGCGATCGTGATTCCACCGTTCGAGTGACCAGCGACGCCAATTCGCTCACCGTCGATCATTCCTGCCAATGCTCGTCCATCGGCACTTCCGGACAATGAAGTGATATGAGTGATCACCGCCGAAATGTCTCCCGGTTGATTCACCACATCACCGGCATCTGCCACACCAGGGGAATTTTCGCTGTTCAGGGGAAATGCTGGAGCTGCCACTACATAACCGGCGCCCGCCCACGTCGCCAGCAGATCGCCATATTGGGCGGGTGCCGCGCCCAACCCGTGCCCAAAGACGATCAGAGGGAACGGGCCCGAACCCGTCGCGGGTGGCGCATCGAATTGCGGCGTTGGATCAGGGATCGACGCGAAGTCATCATCCTGAATCAACTCAGTTTTTGCTGCAACCGCTGGATACCAGACTCGCACTCTGAGTGTGCGGGACGGCAGGCCAGGCTGGGAAGCATTCGCTGGAGTCGGCCGAGACTCATCGACAAATGTGAACGATGTGATGCCAACGGGGAAGGTCCCAGGCTGAAAATTCGATGGCGCCTGTTCAGCAGTTTCCTTGGCCGATGAGGAGCAAGACGGAAGAAGCCCCAGAAGTAGACATACGGAAAGACCCAGACCCGCCACAACCAGAGGAAAACCGCGCATCTGCCGCACGGAATGACTCTAGAGCGGAAGTTCGGACCACAATGGGGCAGTGAGCAGCACCGGCGTTGGCTACGCAGCAGCAGTTGCACTTGCCGCAATCTTTGCGATTGCCGCAGTTGCGAAGCTTCGCGATGTATCTGCGACCGAACGTGACTTTGTCGGACTCGGACTTCCCCGAGCATCGTTCTTCGCTCGGTTCGTACCACTCGCCGAACTCTCAATCGTCGCGTTGCTCCTCATCGTCCCTCCGGCAGGGGCGCTCGCAGCACTTGTTTCGCTTGCGTTCTTCACCACATTTCTCATCGGCCGTCTCCGCGCTGGCGTGCGCGCGCCGTGCGCGTGTTTTGGTTCCTCCCGAGCCCAACCCATTTCCGCTCGCGATGTCATACGCAACCTGCTGCTCATAGCACTCGCTCTGGTCTGTCTTGCTACCGATCGACCCGCAGCGATCACTCTGCTTGATGCCCTTGCGGTTGTCGTAGTCATCGCCGTTGCAGGCGGCGCACTGCATCTGGCCGGTAGGGTCCGATCACAATGACCGACCCATGGGGCAACCCCCTTTCTCCCGATGACCAGCGACCGGTCAACCCGCAGCCCGAGGATTACCCCCCGGACTTCGCTCCGAACCCCGCGTGGCCAGGTGCCCAGACACCCGACACCCCCGCGGCGTCGGCGACACCCCCTCCTCCGCCGCTGCCCGCTCCGGGCGGAAGCCCCGCATCGCCACCCGCGTGGCCTGGCACTCCCCCTCCCCCGCAACCGGCCTGGCAAGGGCCGAAGTTCTCGGGCATGGCGATTGCATCGATGGTGTGCGGAATCCTTTCAATTACCTGCACGGGCTTTCTCGGCATCATTCTTGGCCCGACCGCACTTGGCCTTGGCCTTTCTGGCCGGAAGGCCATTGCCGGCTCGAATGGCTGGAAGAAGGGTGACGGCATGGCCACCGCCGGCATCGTCACTGGCGTCATCGGCATCATTTTCTCCATCGTGTACCTGATCTTCTTGTTCAAGAACCCGAACTTCATCACTGACTTTGTGGACAACCTCACGACCACAACCACCACGGGCGGAAAACTTCAGGGCGCCTGAGCCGTAGACTCGGCGTGTTTCGCTGAGCATCGGAAAGGCTCCCCCTCATGGCTGTTGCTGCCAATACCCCCATCGAACTGATCAACGGTGTCTACGGCCGTCTTGCCGAGAACGTTGCCATCGGTCGCGAGCGCCTTGGGCGCCCACTCACCTTCGCCGAGAAGGTGCTGATCAATCACCTTCGCGACCCGCGCAACCAGGAACTTGAGCGTGGCCGCAGCTACGCCGACCTCGATCCCGATCGCGTCGCCATGCAGGACGCCACCGCTCAGATGGCGTTGCTTCAGTTCATGACTGCAGGTCTTCCCGAAGCAGCCGTGCCGTCAACCGTTCACTGCGACCATCTCATCCAGGCCAAGAGCAACGCGCGAATCGACCTCGCAACAGCCAACGATGTAAATGCCGAGGTGTATGACTTCCTCGAGTCCGTCTCGGCCAAGTACGGCATCGGTTTCTGGAAGCCGGGATCCGGCATCATCCATCAGGTCGTGCTCGAGCAGTACGCGTTCCCGGGCGGAATGATGATCGGCACCGACAGCCACACACCCAACGCAGGTGGCCTTGGAATGGTCGCCATTGGTGTGGGTGGCGCCGACGCCGTCGACGTCATGACCGGCTACCCCTTCAACGTTCGTTGGCCAAAGCTCATCGGCGTGAAGCTCACCGGCACGCTTGCCGGATGGTCTGCCCCGAAGGACATCATCCTCGAGGTCGCGCGCATCCTCACCGTGAAGGGTGGCACTGGCGCCATCGTCGAATACTTCGGTCCTGGCGCCGAATCCATCTCCTGCACCGGCAAGGCCACCATCTGCAACATGGGTGCAGAAATTGGCGCAACCACGTCATTGTTCGCCTATGACCCGGCAATGTCGCGCTACCTCGCCTCGACAAGCCGCGCCGATGTTGCCGCTGCCGCCGACGCGGTTGCCAGCGATCTTCGTGCCGACGACGAGGTCCTCGCCGATCCCTCCTCGTTTTTCGACCAGGTCATCGAGATCGACCTTTCCTCCCTCAAGCCCCTCATCAACGGCCCGCACACACCCGACCGTGCACGCAAGGTCAGCGAACTCGGTGCTGAAGCGAAGGCTGAAGGCTGGCCGATGGAGATTTCTTCGGCCCTCATTGGTTCGTGCACGAACTCTTCGTATGAAGACATCAGTCGCGCTGCTGCCATTGCTCGGTTCGCCCACCAGAACGGACTCAGCACCAAGACTCCGCTCCTCGTGACCCCCGGTTCAGAACAGGTGCGCGCCACCATCGAACGCGACGGCCTTCTTGCCGACCTCGAACAAATCGGTGCCACCGTTCTCGCCAATGCATGCGGCCCATGCATCGGTCAGTGGTCACGTAGCGATGTTGAAGAAGGAACCGAAAACATCATCATCACGTCCTATAACCGCAACTTCCCGAAGCGCAACGATGGCCTTGCTTCCACGCTTGCCTTCGTAACGTCACCGGAAACAGTTGTGGCTATGGCCCTTTCTGGACGCGTCGACTTCGACCCCACGACCGACTCGCTTACCAACGCCGCCGGCGAACAGGTCACCATTCCGGTTCCCGTCGGTGTCGAGCTTCCACCAAAGGGCTTTACCCCAGGCGAAAACACCTTCATTGCTCCCCCCGCCGATTCCTCAAAGATTGTCGTCAAGGTGTCGCCCACCTCAGACCGCTTGCAACTTCTTGAACCGTTCGACGCGTGGGACGGCAACGATTTCCTCAACCTTCCGATCCTCATGAAGGCCAAGGGCAAGTGCACTACCGATCACATTTCTGCCGCGGGCCCGTGGCTGAAGTACCGCGGCCATCTTGAGAACATCTCGGGCAACATGTTCATCGGTGCCGTCAATGCCTTCACCAATGAAGTTGGCCAAGGCAAGGACCAGCTCGATGGCACCACGAAGTCGTTCCCCGATATCGGCAAGAGCTACCACGCTGCCGGCCAAGGCTGGATCGCCATCGGCGACGAGAACTACGGCGAAGGTTCTTCGCGTGAACACGCAGCGATGGAACCGCGATTCCGCGGCGCCAAGGTTGTTCTCACTCGCTCGTTCGCTCGCATCCATGAAACGAACTTGAAGAAGCAGGGCGTCCTTCCGCTCGTCTTTGCCGATCCGAAGGTCTACGACCTCATCGAACAAGACGACCGCATCAACGTGCTCGGCCTCGCCAACCTCACACCCGATGTTCCAGTCAAGTGTCAGATCGTGAAGCCCGATGGCACCACCATCGACTTCGAAGGCATCCAGACAATGAACGATGAGCAGATCGGTTGGTTCAAAGCCGGCGGCGCGCTCAACATCATTCGTCAACGCCAAGGCGTCTGAACGCTCAGCTCAGACCTCTAAAATTTCAGAGAGTTATTGACGGGGCAGTCCGAGAATCTCGGCTGCCTCGTTGCATGTTGCAACAGCAACACCCATGCGCGCACAAACCTCGGCCGCATTGCGCGTGAGTTCAGCATTCGTCGGTTGACGATCACCGCCATAGAACTCAAGGCCAACATGAAGATGGCCTCCGCGTTCGATTGCGTACTCGGCTAGCCCGCTCTCAACCGGATCGCCACCGACAACCGACAATGCCCACGGCACCGGACAGTCGCCGAGCATTTCGAGATACGCATCGAGTGCGAGCTTCGTTGGAGGTAAACCAAATGGTGCACCGAGGTAGCCGCGTTCTTCAGACAGGTAGAACTTGATCATCGCACCAGCAGGAAGTTTGCCGGCCTTCCAGTACAGCATCGTCGTGCGCATGAACGCAGGCTCATAAATCGCAAGACTCGGACCGACGCGATCGGCAGCGGCCTGTTCCATCTGCACTCGAATCGAGTCGTAACTGTTTGCGTACACGATGCCCGCAGTCGGTAGACCATCAGCGTCAAGACCACCAAGGTTTGTTGAACCTGGATCGCACAAACTGACTTTCATAAGTCCGGTTTCCGCGAGCAGATGCAAATGTTCGAAGTTCAACCCGTTCGGGCCGTAGTTTGCGGTCGGATACAAAAGCGCGTCGGGACGTTCAGCAAACACCGGCATCCAACCAGCGAGGTAATCGTCGGCTACTTTCTGCGGATCGCCGAAGACTGAACCGTGGTTGTGAATGATCGATGCACCAGCGGCCAATGTCTCGAGGGTGTCGGATGCGAGCTCTTCATGCGAACGAGGAACGTTCGGATTGTGTTCCTTCGTGCGGTTGCCGTTGATGGCAGTTTCGATAATGACTGGTCCCCGGTCCATGGCCGCGAACTGTAGGTCGAAAACGACTGAAGCCGGCCCTTTGGGCCGGCTTCAGAGCGAGGTGGAAACCGGGGGGACAGTCTCAACACCTTCTACGAACTCTGCAGAGGGGGGATCCGCTTGATGAGTTCGACGCTTGCTGATGCAAGTGTGCCGACACGTTACCCATCTGTCCAACTGTTTATGGTGATCTATGTCATCATTATTTGTGATGGACCTCCGCCAGCTCGCCACCCTCCTCGCCATTGTCGATAACGGAGGGTTCACGGCGGCCTCACGATCGCTCCACACGGTGCAATCAAACGTTTCGGCCCATATCTCTCGGCTCGAGAAGGAACTCGGGGCAACGCTCATCGACCGAGCCACAGGGCTCCCCACGGCCGAGGGACAGGTCGTCGTCGAACGGGCCCGCCGCATTCAGGCCGAACTCTCGGCCCTCACTGCCGATGTCCACTCGGTGAGGTCAGAAATCAGCGGCACGGCCCGCATCGGGATCATCGGCACGACGGCTCGGTGGCTGGCGCCTGCGTTGATCAACGCGATGTTGGCCCAGCACCCACTCGTGCGAGTCGAGGTTCACGACGCCACCACGGCATCACTTCTACTCAAACTCAATTCCGGCGCCGTCGACTTGGCTGTTCTCACAACCCCCACGAATGACACAGAGGTTGTGGCCACGGCATTGTTCACCGAAGACCGCATCTTGGCCACCACTGCAGGGCATTCTCTCTTCGGAAAAACTCGCATCACACTCGCCGACCTCGACGGAATTGAGCTCATTGTCGAGCCGCCCGGCCGCCCTTTCCGAGAACAACTCGACGCGCTCTTCGCAGAACGTGGTTACACGCTGGCGGTGAAAGCCGAGGTCGATGGCACCCGTCTCATGGCCTCGCTCGCCTTCGAAGGTTTTGGCGCCGCGATTCTGCCGGCCAGTGCCGTGTCGGCCCGATCCGACCTTGGGTGGCATACCGCTCCGGTCGAAGGGCTACCCGGCCGAGCCGTCGGGCTCGCGACCCGTCGGCAGGCGTTACTCTCAGCACCAGCACGAGCACTTTCCGATGTCCTCCGAGATGTCGTGAGTTCCCGTGGTGAACGCCAGCCGGGCATTCACCCAGCTTCACCTCAGCGCCTTTCCCCCGATTGATGACTCCTCCCTCCGCCTCCAACTCCAACGGCGGAAGGTTCGCGTCCAACACCGGTCGCGCGGTGCAACTGCGAGCCAAGGTCCCCGGCGTGGTTCACGCCGACATCGACATTCTCGACACGATGAGCGGTCCACGCCGCATTGTTCGAGTCCGCATCGGCGGCGACGCCAACGAAGACGGAAAAGGTGGCGCGCTCTCTCCACGCGACGGCGAAAGCATCGCGAACGCAGCGCATGTCGCACTCGCCGAACGGCTTCCCGTTGTCGTTGAACTTTCCTCGACTGGCGCCGACATCAGCGAAGGACTCGCAGCACTGCACGGTTGGGGCCAAGCCGCCAAAGCCCTCAGCTCATGTTCGGGAATTGTCCCCACGGTGATGGCTGTTTCTGGTCCTGCAGTTTCGGGTCCTGCGCTTCTTCTTGGTTTGGCTGATCACGTTGTCATGACCGAAGACGCCTACGCATTCGTAAGTGGCCCACACATGGTTCGCCAATTCACCGGCGTTCCCATCGACAAGATGGATCTGGGCGGCGCCGGTGCCCATAGTCGCAACACTGGCGTTGCCTCCGCGGTCGTGGCTGACGCCGATTCCGCAATGGAATGGGTGACGAACCTCTTCGATTACTTGCCCGGCCACAACGACGAACTTTCGCCCCGACTCCCGAGCGACGATCCCGTTGATCGACCGACGCCAGAAGCCGGCGAAATCATTCCCGCAACACCAACGGGCTCCTATGACATTCGTACCGTGATTCGAGCGATCGCCGATGACGGCGAGCTGTTTGAACTGCGAGCCGCATGGGCCGCCAATCTCGTGACCGCCTTTGCATCGATCGCGGGTCGACCAGTCGGATTCGTCGCAAACCAACCTTGTGCACTTGCTGGCACGCTTGACATTCCCGCCTCACAAAAAGGCGCACGCTTTGTTGCGTTCTGCGATGCGTTCAACATCCCGCTCATCACGCTCGTCGATACACCCGGCTTTTACCCGGGCAAAGATCTCGAATGGCGAGGGATGATTCGCCACGGTGCGCAAATGGCCTTCGCCTACGCCCGAGCCACCGTTCCTCGCATCAACGTCACCCTGCGCAAGAGCTACGGCGGTGCGTACATCGTGATGGACTCCAAGCGCATGGGCAACGACCTCGCTCTGGCCTGGCCATCGGCCGAAATCGCGGTGATGGGTGCCAAAGGTGCGGTCGAGATCCTCAATCGCGGCATTGCCGATGAAGATCGCCAGGCCCTCGAAGATGCCTACGAGGAACGACTCCTCAACCCCTACATCGCGGCCGATCGCGGCTTTATCGACGCGGTGATTGACCCGGCCGAGACCCGCGCCGAGGTCGCCGCTGCCCTCGTTGCACTCGAGGACAAACGCGAGCGGATCCAACCCCGCTCACACGACAACACGCCCCTGTAACCACACGGATCCGATTCCACATTGGTCGTCGGGTGTTGTTTACGAACCGTTCACGCCCGACCGAACGAACGCCTCGCTGGGGCCACTAGGCTGCGACTGTAGGGGATCCCAACGACAACGATGTACAGGAGTTCGACGAGTGGCCGAGAGTGTGACCATCACCGATAACCGCACCGGAGAGTCGGTCGAAGTTCCGATCGTCAACGGTGGCGTTGATTCCGCGGCATGGTCGAAACTCATGCCGGGCACCTGGTTCTACGATCCCTCCTTCTCCACCACTGCTGCAGCCGAGAGTTCCATCACCGAACTCGATGGTGGCGCAGGCATCCTCCGCTATCGCGGGTACCCCATCGAGCAGTTGGCCGAACAGTCGACCTACCTCGAAGTTGCCTATCTGCTCCTCAACGGTGAACTCCCCACCGAAACGCAGATGGCCGATTGGTCTCACGAGATCACCTACCACACGTTCATTCACGAAAATGTGCGCAAGCGTTTCATGGAGGGCTTCCACCACGACGCTCACCCCATGGGCATCCTCGTTTCTACCCTTGCCGCGCTTTCCACCTTCTACCCCGACGCGAAGGACATCTTCGACCTCGAAAGTCGTCAGAAGCAGATCATTCGCCTGATTGCCAAGATGCCGACCATCGCCGCTGGCGCACACCGTCACAGCGTCGGCATGCCGTTCGTCTACCCAGACAACAGCCTCGACTTCACCTCGAACTTCCTTTCGATGATGTGGCGAGTCGCCGAGCCGAACTATGAACCCAACCCGGTTCTGGCCAAGGCCCTCGACGTTCTTTTCATCCTGCATGCCGACCACGAGCAGAACTGCTCCACCACGGCCATGCGTGTTGTTGGCTCTTCGCACGCCGACCCGTATTCATCAGCTGCCGCTGCTGCTGCCGCTCTTTATGGCCCTCGCCATGGTGGCGCGAACGAAGCCGTGCTTCGCATGCTCAACACCATCGGCACGCTCGACAACGTCGACGACTACGTGAAAGACGTTCGCGAAGGCAAGATGGTCCTGCAGGGCTTCGGTCACCGGGTGTACAAGAACTACGACCCTCGGGCCAAGATCATCAAGAAGATTGCCTACGACGTGTTCGAGGTCACCGGCAAGAACGAACTTCTCGACATCGCTCTCAAGCTCGAAGAAACCGCTCTCGCCGATGACTACTTCGTGAGCCGCAAGCTCTACCCGAACGTCGACTTCTACTCGGGCCTGATCTACCAAGCCATGGGATTCCCGATCGAGATGTACACCGTTCTCTTCGCCATCCCCCGCATGGCCGGTTGGCTTGCTCACTGGAGCGAAATGCTCGATCAGAACTCACGTATCGCTCGCCCCCGTCAGCTCTACACAGGCTCCGGCGTCCGTGACTACGTGCCGATCGCTCAGCGCTAAGTATCCAGCACTGAGTCTCAACTTCTGATCAAACGTCGATCAGGATCTTGCCAACATTTGCGTTGGTTTCCATGTACGCGTGCGCATCGGCAATCGCCGACATCGAATAGCGCGAATCGATCACAGGCTTCGCAACGCCAGCATCGAACAGCGGCAGGATCTCCGCAGCGAATCGCTGCGTGATTGCAATCTTTTCGGCGAGAGGCCGAGCACGAAGCACCGTGCCGATGAGGCTGGCACGCTTAGGCAACATCATTCCGATATTCACCTCGGTGCGCCCAGCACCCATGGTGCCAACCTGCACAATGCGACCACCAACGCGCACGGCGGCAATGTTCTTGTTGACGTAATCGCCACCGATGACATCAAGCACAACATCAACGCCCGCGCCATTGGTGAATGACGCACATTCAGCAACGAAGTCCTGCGTCGCGTAATCGACTGCGAGATCCGCACCGAGCTCGCGGCATGCAGCAAGTTTTCCGGCCGACGCAGTGATGATCACCCGCGCACCGATCGCCTTGCAGATTTGGATCGCTGCAGTACCCACGCCGGACGCACCCGCATGAACGAGTGCCGTGCGGCCAGCGGTGAGTCCACCCTGCACTACGAGCGCATCGAACGCCGTGATCCATACCTCAGGAATTGCCGCAGCATCTTCGACCGAAACCGTGGTCGGAATTTGCATGAGTTGGTGTTCGTGGATCACCAGTTGTTCGGCGTACGAACCACCACTAACGATTCCCATGACTTCGTCGCCAACCGACCATGAGCTGACTCGTTCACCGAGAGCAGCCACCCGGCCAGAGAACTCCATGCCGGGGATCTCCGGCGCCGGCGGAGTGAACCCAGCCAAGGGCGGACTGGGATACAACCCGCGGCGTTGCAAGAGGTCAGCACGATTGAGCGCTGTCGCCACGATATCGAGGAGCACTTCCTCGGGACCAGGAACGGGATCGACCACGTCGATCAACTGGAGGACATCGAATTCGCCATAGCCATTTAGAACGACAGCTTTCATCGCCGCAGCCTACGCTCGTGCCATGACGACGGACACAACACACTTCCGCACCTGCCCGCTGTGCGAAGCAACCTGCGGTCTTGAGTTAACCGTGCGCGAAGGCACCGTCGTTCGTATTCGTGGCGATCGCGACAACGCGTTCTCCAAGGGTTTCATCTGCCCGAAGGGATCAGTGCTGCACAAGTTGCACGCCGATCCCGATCGACTGCGCGCTCCCATTGTCCGACGAGGCAATGACCCCGAAACCGCCATCTGGGAACAGGTTTCGTGGGACGACGCGTTCGCCATCATCGCCGAAGGAGTCCAGGGCGTAATCGACCGCCACGGCCGTCATGCAGTTGGTGCCTATTTCGGCAACCCGAGCGTGCACTCACTCGGCACCGTCATATTCAACCGAGTTCTCATCCAAGCAATGGCGAGTCCTCAGATCTATTCAGCCTCAACCGTGGATCAGATGCCGAAGCATGTTTCCAGCGGTCTTCTGTTCGGCAATCCAATCCTCATCGCGGTTCCCGATATTGATCGCACCGATCACCTGCTGATTCTTGGGGCTAACCCCTACGAGTCAAATGGTTCGCTCGCAACCGCTCCCGATTGGCCCGGTCGTATTCAGGCCATTCGCGAACGAGGGGGCAAGGTCGTCGTCATTGACCCCCGGCACACCAAAACCGCGGCGAATGCCGACGAGTGGCATTCGATTCGCCCCGGCGGCGACGCACTACTGCTGTGCGCGATGTTGCATGTGTTGTTCGCCGAGGACCTCATCGATGCCGGCCGCGGCCCAGCAATGACCAGTGGCCTGCGCGACATCGCCGACGCCGTCGAACCGTTTGCCCCATCCGTTGTCGCCGACCGCATCGGAATCGACGCCGACACCATCGCGCGCATGGCCCGCGAACTTGCTGCCGCGCCTACTGCGGTTGTCTACGGACGCATCGGCACACAAACTGTCGGTTTCGGAACGCTCGCGGCGTGGGCTGTCGACGCTCTCAATCTGGTCACCGGAAATCTCGATTCACCGGGCGGGGCCATGTTCCCGCTCACTCCGCACGAAAGTGGCCGCGGCAAGGGTCGAGGCCGCGGTTTCCGCATCGGACGGCGCCATAGCCGCGTGCGCGGGTATCCCGAAGTGCGCAGCGAGTACCCGGTGGCTGGCCTTGCCGAAGAAATCACGACACCGGGCGATGGACAAATTCGAGCGATGGTCACCGTTGGCGGTAACCCCGTGCTTTCGACACCGCATTCCGCTGCACTTGATGCCGCACTGCGCGAGCTCGAATTCATGGTGAGTGTCGATCCGTACCTCAACGAAACCACTCGCCATGCGAACGTGATCCTTCCGCCACCGACAGCGCTTGAGCGCAGCGAATACCAAATGGCGTTCATCGGATTAGCCGTGCGCAACTTTGCCCAATGGGCACCGCCGATGTTCGATAGCGACTGCTTACAAGAACACGAAATCATCGGACGCCTTGCACTCATTTTCTCCGGTCCCGACGCCGGCACAGATCCCACCGTCCTCGACGCGATGCTGCTCGATGGCGCTCTTCAGGCGGCGATCGACGGAACCAACTCCCCGATCGCCGATCGCTCCATCGACGAGTTGCGAGCAATCGTCCAGTCAGACCCGTCGCGCACCGGCGTCGACCAAATTCTCGACGTGATGATTCGAACTGGCTCGCGAGGCGATTGGTTTGGCGCTGTTCCCGATGGCCTCTCTCTTGATGTTTTCGAGGCAAATCCTCATGGCATCGATTTGGGTGCGCTTGAAGCTCGCCTACCCGAAGCTCTTCGCACCGAATCAGGCACGATCGAACTCGCGCCGCAGATCATCATCGCCGAACTCGCCCGCCTGGCTACAACTCTCGATGAGCCCCTCGACACCGATGGCCTTGTACTTATTAGCCGTCGACACTTGCAATCGAACAACTCATGGATGCATAACGTCGAAGCGCTCGTAAAGGGCAAAGTCCGTTGCACACTTCTCGTGCACCCCACCGACGCAACGCGACTTTCGCTTACCAATGGTTCTGATGCAGTTATTGCCTCGCGAGTCGGTTCGGTGACGGCGCCAGTCGAGGTCACCGAAGAAGTTCCGGTCGGCGTCGTCAGCCTTCCTCACGGTTGGGGTCATGACATGGCCGGCACACGGTCACAGGTCGCGTCGAAACGGCCGGGTGTGAACTCTAACCTTCTAACCGACCCTGAACTCCTTGATCCGTTGTCAGGCAATGCCGTACTGAATGGCATTCCCGTCACCGTTGTTCCCGCCTGAACCGGTTAGGTCAGCGGAGTTTCTACCGCCGGTGGATGCACCGCGTTCGCTTCCGCCTCCGTGTCCGCTCGCAGCGCCCGAGTCAAGAACAAGAACACGACGCCCCACAGAAGGCTTCCGCCACCGATGATCGCAATCGTTGTCGACACTCCGACGAGTCCACTGATTGCGCCAGCGAAGAGCAGCGAGAGACTCATAGCTAGCGTCACCAATGATGCATCGACCGCGAAGATTCGGCCTCTGAGTTCATCGGGCGTGAGCACCTGCAATCCATAGGTCGTGAGCGCCCACTGCGCACCGCCACCCATATGAGCGATCGTCACGCCAAGAACAGCGAGAAACAGATACGGCGCAAACGCGACGCCGAGATACATCGCCCCGTAACCAATAGCCGCAAACCCACTGGCAAGAAGTACGCCGTGAATTCCTCGCCTCACTAAGCGAATGATTAAGAGAGGTCCAAGCACAACGCCGATCCCTCGACCGGCGAGCAAAAGCCCAATGGCTCCATCGCTGCCGCCGAACTTCACGGTCGCCAGCACAGCCAACATGCCGACGACTCCAGCGCCAAAACCAAAGCCGATATGAGAACCAATAAGCGCCATGATCGCGGGATGGCGACGAGCATGGGCAAGCACTTCACGCGTATCGCGCAATGGACGCATGCGCTCGGCCCGAACTTTCGCGGGTCCATCTGCCTGCAGCGATTCACGGATTGTCACGATGATCAACGCAGCAACCACAAAACTTGCAGCATTGGCGAGAAACGCCGCATCACGCCCAAATGCCACAGTGAACAGAGCGCCGAGCCCTGCCCCAATCGCAAGCATCGCTCCCCAGGTTGCACCCATCATCGATGTTGCGGTGGCGAGATCGTCTTCGTCGACAATGTTCGGAATACCCGCTTGAGCCGCGGGGCCGAAGAACGATCCCAACGCCGTCACACCGCCCTGCGCAACGAACACAATCCATGGCATTCCGTATCCGGCCAACAAGAACAGGAGCGCAGCGGCAGCCTGTGCTGATGACGCAAGGATCAGAACCTTGCGGCGATCGAAACGGTCGGCAACTGGTCCCGCAATCGGGCCCATCACAAACGTGGGCAAGGTTTGAGCGACCCAGAAGGCCGACGCGAGAAAATCCGAACCAGTTGCGTCGAGCAATAGGCCAATCGCCGCCACAGCAGCGAACTAGTCGCCGCCGTAGCTGATCACCTGAGCGGTGAACAGTTTTCGAAATGCGGAATTACGTCGAAGCAGCGACCACATCAGTGGTCAGGCCGGATTCCAACCGTCGACCATGCCCGTGAGTCCGGTGGGCTCGTGTGGACCGAACGACAACTGCTCGAGAACACCAACACCGACGCGATCACCCATGCGTACTTTGCACAGCGTCTGAATATGGATACAAGAAGGATCCTGCGGGTTGAATTCACCCAGCGGAATCGATTCGCTTCCAACTTCAAGTGGTCCGTGTAGTGAACCATGGGACCAATGTGGATGCATGTAGCCAATGCCGCGCATGCGGAAGGTGTATATGGGCTCAAATTCGATGCGATCAACCGTCCCATCGGAATGGCTAACTTCAATGGCAGCCGATTCCATTTCACGGCGACCCTTTTGCCACTGCAGCTCGTAGCGAATGTTGCTCACTTCTTCGGGCTCAACGATGTCGGCACCCCAGGTAGGAGCGTCGGGCGATTCAAGAATCGGGACAACAAGCGCTGATTCCATCCACCGGGTGCCGTCAGCTCGTTCGAACATCGCGAGGTGCGTGCACATATCGTCGAAGTGCAACGGGGCCCAAAGCCAGAAGATCTGCATTTCACCGGGGGCAAAGTTTGTTGGCGTTTGCACACCAACACCACGCACACCCCATGAACGATCACGCACGCCAAAGGTTGATTCAGCCTTCACGTCGATGACCTGACCCTTGACGTTGATCGTGCCTTCCCAGGTTCCCCACTGTGTCAGGCGCGTGTAGTCCATGATCTTGACGTTGTTACGCACGATCGTTTGCTTGGGCTCCTCGATCGCTGCGGTACGAGCACGGAACAACAAGTCGCAAGAGATGTCTTCGTCGTTTGGCGCAACAGTGAAGCGGATCTCCTTCAGTGGCTCAGGCACCGAAATAGAGATCGGACCGATTGTCGTTTCTCTTCCGAGTGGCATTGCCCCTGAAGCGAAAATCGAATGCTCAACACCATCAACGACAACGCTGAATGCGGCATCGATCACGCCACGGTTCGGGTAGTGCCCCATGGCGCCACCGATGAAAAAAGCGCCGTCTCGATCGCAACCGTTAAAGAAGTAGCGGTCGTAATGATTGGGATCAGCACTAACGGTCTGGACGATTGGGTCGCCCGTTTGATGGATTGGGAAATCATCGAACGGCGTAATCATTGTGGTTCCCCCTGAGGTTGGTTCCTATGCGACAACGGCCGCCCACAGGCGGCCGAAGTGCTTGAGAGTGGACCCGACTGGACTCGAACCAGCGACCCCTTCCGTGTCGAGGAAGTGCTCTAGCCGACTGAGCTACGGGTCCTTACAAGGCCCCGAACCCTAGCAGCACCATGACCCCACTCTCCCAAGCGAGGCACCTACTGTCAAGCGATGTCTACTCAGCGACCCACAAAGCGATCCCGTGCCGCCATCGCTGCACTCGCAGGAGTGGCCACTTTGACCGCTGGGGCGGTGTTTATTACCTCCCGCACCGATTCGTCGTTCGGCGGTCCCGATTCGGCCAACTCACTCGAACTTGTCACCGCCACCACCGAAGCCGAGACCACGACACTCCCGCCCACCACGCTCGCCCCAACGACCACACTGCCGCCGACAACCACGACAACGAAGGCATGGCCCAAAGCTCCCGTGCCCGCGATTCCCGCTGCCGGTGCGGTTCCTGTCATTTCCAGAATCGCAACCGCCGACCCCGTCGTGTTTCTCACCATCGACGATGGCTACAGTCGTGACCCGCGGGTACCCGAACTTCTCGCTCAGTTCAAGATTCCGGCCACATTGTTTGTCAACCAAGGTCCTTACCTTGCTAATCCCGACTACTTCGCGCGAGTCACTGCTTCAGGCGGTTCGATTAATTCGCATACGAAGTCACACAGATTGCTGACGAAACTTTCCGCGTCAGCACAACGCGCTGAAATCTGCGGGATGCGCGACATCATTAGCCAGCATGTCTTGGTTCCTGGCCACTTATTTCGCGCCCCGTTCGGGGTGAGTAACACCGCAATACAAACCGCGGCCGGCAGTTGCGGCATCAACGCCGTGCTGTCGTGGCACGCGATATTGAACGATGGACGCGTGCAATATCAACAGGGCAATCAGTTGCAGCCTGGCGACATCATCCTCACCCACTTCCGATACGACCTCTACGACAACATTCGGGCGCTGATCTGGCAGAGCGCCATTCAGGGCCTGACCATTGCTCCGATCGAGGACTATTTGTCTCTTCCCGGAGACGGCTAGGCTCACTCTCGCCTGGCGGCGTGGCCGAGTGGCTTAGGCAGGGCCCTGCAAAGGCCCGTACCCCAGTTCGACTCTGGGCGCCGCCTCCAGCAGAACGAAGGCCCGGTCAATTGACCGGGCCTTCTCTGCTCTCTCGTCTCTTCGGGGGGCGGGGTCAGAGACGAGCGGGTGTTACAGGGAACTCAGTTGGTTTCCGGAGCAGCTGGTCCGCGCTTGGCTCCCTGACCGCCACGGGGACCACCTTCGGGACGAGGGTTATTGACTCGCTCGGTGACACGATCAGTGACGTTGGCCAGCTTCTCGTCGGCTTCGGCCTGAGTGATGTCGCCTGAAGCAACTTTCTCATTGATGTGATTGGTCGCTGACGCAACAAGTGCATCAACAACAACCTGGACGTTGACTCCCTTTGATTCGGCAACCTGCGCAAGCGTCTGTCCACCCTTGAGAGCGGTGTGGAGTTCATCGGCAGTCATGCCGAGTGCCTGTGCAACCACCTCGAGGCCAGCACCGCCCTTGCCGCCACGGCCACGTTCGCCGCGCTCAGGCATATCGGCCTTGAGTGCAGCGATCACCGCATCGGCCTGGGCCTGAGTGATGGTGCCAGCGTCGACGAGTGGCTTGAGGGTCTCGTTCAGGCGAACGGACGGGTCGGGGCGATTCACCGGAGCGGTTGCGGAGGTGCTGGAGGTGCTTTGGGCACCGGAGATAGCCGGTACGGCAATGAGGCCAGCAGCGGATCCGACGATGAGGCCAGCGCCGAGAGTGACGGAAACGAGTTTCTTATTCATTGTGAGGCTCCTTGGTGGGGTATTCGTGGGGGGGGTGATGGTGTGGGGTGTCCGTTGGGGACACACACAGCATCAACTTCGCGGGTAAGGAGCCCCCGAATGAAAGGTGAGAATTAGGAAAGAATCCAGAAAACTCTCGAAGTGCGGAACGAGCTTAGGAATCCGCCATATCAATGGCGGCGAAATCGGGCTGACGACGCTCGGCGAGCGCCACCATCGCTTCCATGTTTGCTGGTCTGCCCATCAAATACGCGAACGCAGCGTTCTCGCGCTCACGCGCCGCATCAATCTGCGGTTTGATCGCTGCCATGATCGTCTTCTTTGATTCAACCAACGAAGAAATCGATTTCGATGCAAGGACGCGCGCGTGCTTCATCGTTTCTTCCATCAATTGGTCGGGTTCACACACTTTCCATGTGATGCCCATTTCGAGACACTCCTGCGCCGACAACCACTCGGAGCTCATGAGCGCCCATGTCGCGTTGTGACGACCAATCAGCGCGGGGAACGTGTAACTGCTCGCCGCTTCAGGCGCCACTGCAAGCGCCGTAAACGGGCAACGAACGCGTGCCTCCGTAGACATGAATACAAGATCGGAAAGTGCAAGCATCGTTGCGCCGATACCAAGCGCCATTCCGTTCACTGCACAGATTAACGGCTTCGGAAAATCGACGAGGTTGTCGACGAGACCGGGGAACCCATGCCGACCATTTTCGATTCCACCGGTATTGCGCATTGCCATTTCGACAACGTCAGTGCCGGCAGAAAATGATCGTCCCGTTCCAGTGATGACAACGACAGCAACGGAGTTATCGGAAGCAGCGTCGATGAGGGCATCTGTCGTCGCGTCGTAGAGCGCCTCATTGAACGCGTTGAGCGCGTCGGGGCGATTGAGCGTGATGATGCGAATGCGATCGATGTCGGTAATTTCGAGCACGGTTTCCCCTTGGAATCGAGAAGGTCTGGCCAGCAGTCCGAGCCCTATCGTGCCACCCTTCGACAGCAGCACCGAACTCGCTAGCCAAACAATTCCTTCACCGCAGCTTTGGTGACCTTGCCCATGGGATTTCGAGGCAACTCGCTGATGCACAGATAGTCGAACGGGACTTTCGCTGGGGCGAGGCGTTCTTTGCCCCACGCACGAAACTCTATATCAGTTGGTCGATCGCCCGAATCGGCTATCCACGCCATTGCCACACGCTCACCCCACTCTTCGTCGGGTAAACCAACGACCGCACAATCCGCAATCGCCGGATGGGTACGAAACACTTCCTCGATTTCGAGCGCTGAAACTTTCTCGCCACCAGACTTGATGATGTCGACGGACGCGCGCCCGAGAAGCCGATAACCATCAGGCGTTTGCTGCGCAACGTCGCCGGTGCGGAACCAACCGTCGACAAATGATTCAGCAGTTGCATCAGGACGATTCAAATAGCGACTGAACACTTGCGTCCCACGAACGAGGAGTTCTCCAACGTCGCCGTCGGGAACATTGACAATGTCTTCGCTCACAATGCGCACTTCAACCCCCGGGAACGGCCAACCCACATGACCGGGAACTCGTCGATCGAGGGTATTCCCCAGCACCATGCCCAGTTCCGTCATGCCGTAACGCTCGAGGAGCACATGACCACTGATTTCTCGCCACTGTTCGAGGGTCGAGACTGGCAATGCCGCCGAACCAGACACCATCAACCGAAGCGATGCCGCCCGGGAGGACCAGCGGGCTTTCGTTTCATCGTCAGCATCGAGCCAAGCACGAACAAGGCGCGAGTAGATCGTGGGCACCGCCATGAAGACCGTGATGTCACCCGATGCCAAACGTTCCCATGTCTCGAGTGCATCGAAGTGGCCGGGCGTCTCGAGCACTGCACCAACCGAAAGCGAGGTGAATGTGACGTTGACGAGACCGTGCACGTGATTCAGGGGAAGTACACACACGATGCGGTCGGCAGCAGTCCAGGCCCAGGCTTCGACCATCGCAGAACATTGAGCACCCAACGAGCGATGCGTATGCACGACACCCTTCGGCAATCCGGTGGTTCCGCTTGTGTAGACAATCATTGCGTCGCCGTCGTCAGAGATTTCGAGGAGCTTCTCAGAACTCCCGGCGGCAACCACCTCACGCACATCAACGATCTGCGCATTCGTAAATGAGGCGAGTTCATTCGCCAGCTCGGCAGATTCCGCAGTGCACAGAACATGCGTGACCCCTGAGTCGGTAACGGGATGACGAAGTTCCGCAGGAGGATGCGATGCCTCGAGCGGCAACAGCACTGCACCTGCGCGCCATGCCCCATAGGTGCCGGCCAACCACCAGCGCCCCGCAGGACACACGCTCGCAACTACTGAACCGGGTCGAGCCCCGGCGTCAACCAGTGCAGCCGCCACAGCATTCGCGGCACCATCAAGAGCGACGTAACTCTGCTCTCCGTCTCGGTCAACGATCGATAACGACTCTCCGAATGAAGCAAGAGTTGAACCCAGCGCGGCCATCAGTTGGCGGCCACCGGTGGCGTATCGGCGTAGTACACCCAGATCTCTTCGGGGTTCTCTGCGAGTTGGAGAAAACGCTGCAAATCGGGATCGGCGGTCGTGTCGACCTTTTGACCCCAATATCGAGCAAACAGTGCGTCGTACTCCGAACGTTCCTCCGCAGTGAACGGATCAAAATGCGCAACCAGAGCGAACCGCGGATCATTGCGGTACCGCTCAAACTCTCCCCTTGTCACTAGGACAAGTTCACTCTTTGCATTCGCTGGATCAATCGAGCGCTCCGAGCCAAAGATAAATGAGAGGTCAGGAGTTCGGCGAAGGTCAAGACCGAGTTCATCGCTACGCGCAATGAGTTCATTCGCCACTGTCCCATCAGCCATATTCAAATGTGTCACGACCATTACTGGCTTTGGCGCCTCTTGCAGCACGTCGAGAGTTGGCTGCATCAACGGTTCGTACAAACGCAGTTGCTCATCCCAGCCCTGAACCGTGCGGAAACTCACTCCGAAGATCAGCAGCGCTCCCAACAGTCCTGCAAGCACAAGCGATGCGCCTGCGGTGAACCATCGACGCACCGGCGCGAGCTCAAGTAGCAACGAAGCGCCAACCCACACACACGCGATCCAGATAACAAGGACCATTGCCCATGACCAACGGAACACGTATTGGAATGGGATCCCCTTGATGCCTGAAATGGCCAGGCCAGTCACGACAATCGATAGCCAGGCCACCAGTGCCAGTTGCAACTGATCGTGCCAGCCCTTCTTCCACGCCACAACAGTGGCGGCGAGCAACACGATCGCCATCCACGGCACAACTGGTCCAGTCCCGACAACGCCAAGAAACCCAACTTCACGTCCCGGAGGGAAGGTCAGCAAGCGGGTCACTTGATCAAGGGCGAAACGCAGGCCAGACGACGGTTCAGTGGCTGTGAACTGGAATCTCACAAGACGGCCAAGGTTTCCCGTGCCGAAGAACTGATCGAGCAACGGCGGAATCCGCAGACGAACATCACTCCAACAGCCATGAGTGAGGTCGTTACGAAACCTCGACGATCCTCACCGGCCGAGCCGGCAATCGCGTACAGCAATCCCCCGCCGCCAACCAGCAACGCAAGGACGCCAAGTGGAGCGGCACCGATATGTCCCTGAATCGCGAAACTCGCAGCGATGACCAACACCACCGCAGCGACTCGATCACCACGAAATGTTCCCCATGCTGCAAAGAGTGCTGTGAACAATGGCAAAACGACGACAAAGGGGTTCCACGGGTTGAACAACTCACCCGATTGCGCCAGCAGCACGAATGCAGCGAGCACGATCGAAGTAAGGAAGAACAACACGTTCGACGAACGGCGCGCAACCCACGCAGCGCCAAACATCGCAGCCAGATTGACGACAAACGCGCCAAGGAGAATCCCGACTCCGGAAGTTCCGAATAATCGAACCCACGGCGCGAACGCGAACGAAAGCGACGGCCCTGGATGATTCCACTGGAACCTTGAATAGGGGCCTACAAGCGGCGTGTTCGATGTACCGACATCGAGTGCTCGTAGGCGAAGCACTGAGAGATCGCCGGCGGCTTTCCAGTCCAGTGTGGCTGCCTTCCAACTGAACAGAACAATGACAACGACAAGCACCGCATAAGCAAGCCGCTCACACCACAATGAATACGTCGGCATGGCCCCGATGGGTGCATCGACAGCTTCAGAAGATTCGGTCAGAGCAGGCACGGACTACAACCGTACCTAGCAAAACCGCTCAGGCTCAGAGATTGAGGCGGCCGTAGCCCGATGGACGCTTCCACCAACCGTCAAGTGCGGTGACATCAACGCCGCCAGAGCCAAAGGCATGCACCAGTTGGTCGTTACCCATGTAGATGGCCACATGTTCCGAACCGCTACCGCCCCAGAACACAAGGTCGCCAGGCTGAAGTTGCGATGCAGAGATACGGGTCGTCATGGCGTACTGCGCACCGCTGTAATGCGGGAGGCGGATGCCTGCTTGCCCAAACGCCCACTGGGTGAAGCCCGAGCAGTCGAACGAGTTCGGACCACCAGAAGCCCACACATAGGGACTGCCAACTTTGGTCAGACCCGCACGGATGGCAGCGTTCGCAATCGATCCGTTTGCGGGAGGAACGTTGACCGACACCTGGTTTGAACTGCGAGAACTTGATCCCACACTGGCGCTGCGGCGGGCAGCGGCAGCAGCTGCAGCAGCTGCCCGGATTGCTTCTTGTTCCCTGCGAACCAACTCGGCAACTTCGCCCTGCACCTTGGCGTTCAGCGCCGCTTGTTCGTCGCGCTGGGCCTTTGCCTGGTTGCGAGCGACTTCGATCTCGTCAGCGCTGGCTTTGGCTTCTGCCTCGGCCTGGGCAAGACGAGTCGCATCTTCTTCTGCTCGCGTACGAGCAGCATTCAACGCGTCGACATAATCCTGACGATTGCCCGACAACGAAGCCATGTAGGTCTTGGAGACAACACCAGACGAGGCGTCGTCGGTAAGCAACGCATCGGCGGCCGGGCCGTCGGAGCCGCTCTTGTAGGCCTGCACGGCATAGCCACGAAGTTCGCCCGCACGCTTTTCCATCTCGGCTTTGGTGATGGTGGCCATCCGGCGGGCCTCGGCCACTTCAGCCTCGGCCTGATGAAGCTTGAAGTTGGCGGCCTCGAACCGGGCATTAACTTCCATCATGGAAGCGTCGATTTCGCTCAGACGAGCAGCGATCTTGGCGGCCTCGGCTCGTTTGTCGGAAAGCTGATCGGCGCCCACGGGCTGCACGACAAGGCCTGCAACAACGGCAAGCCCAAGCGCTATAGCAAGCGTGCGCAGACGCAGAACAGAACGAAACGATCGGCGAGGAGTCGTCATGAGATGACAAGTCAACCACGGCCCCGTTACAAACCGCAACCCATTCGTCATGAAACTGTCATATTTGGAGGAGAGATCCCAAGCGCCCCTTGGATTCGCTCCGATATGGCCATTTGTCACCGACGGTCAGTTCGGCCCGAATCTCGGCCCTACTTGCAGTCCCAATTGAAAGAACCCGGCCCTGGGGCCGGGTTCTTTCAATTGGAGCGGACGACGAGATTCGAACTCGCGACCCTCACCTTGGCAAGGTGATGCTCTACCAGCTGAGCCACGTCCGCAGAAGAGGACACCCTACCAACGGTGGCGGCCACGGGGAAAACCGGGGCTCGTGACGGCAGGGTTCAGGACGCCGACGCCAGCCGATCAAGGGCAGCAGCCACCAGCGATGCACAGTGGGGGTCGAGGTCGAGGGCCAACGCCGCAGCTTGGCCGCGAGGACCCATCTTGGGAACCGTGCGTACGAGAACGTCGATCATCTTCTCATCACCAAGTTGTGAGGTGACAGGAATGAACTGGGTCTGCAAGAACACCAGACACAACGAGTCCTCGTGGACCTGCACTGCTGGCGATCGACCATCAACATCGGCGAGCCCGCCTTTGCCAAGACCTTGTTTCGACACCAACGCCTGCACGCGTTCGATGGTGTCATCGCCATCGGTGCCGTACCCAACACCAGTGAGGATCTCCCCCACTAACGCGGCGTGGAGCCTGCGCGCTTCGGTGCGCCACTTCAAATAGCCAGCGCGACCTTCGGGCTGTTCGGTTCGGGGATAGGCCCAGCGCCGCAAATGATGGGCGCGAGCCGCAAGCATTTGAGCGTCGTCAGCTTCGGGGTCAAGTTTCTTCACCCATTCGCACATCAACTCCGAATGCGCGAGTTCCTTTGGCCGAGTGACTTCAACACCGTCAACGACATAGGTGACGGTGAATGGATCATCCGCGTTCGCTGCATCGATCGCAGCGATTGCTTCTTCAAAACGAGTGCTCACAATGTCTACCGCTTAGCCCTTGGGACGAAGATCGATAGTGAGCGTGAGAACACCGTCGTCGAGCGTTGCGGTTGCATCACCAATGATGGCGAAGTCCTGAAAGTCGTTCTGCGCTTGTTCAATGAAGCGAGCCCGCTCATCGCCACCGATGGGAGGAAGATTGCGGTTCTTCACCGCAGCTGCGCGGTCGCGGAATCGTTCAAGCATTGCGTCGAGATCAAGTGCGTCTGCCATGGCTCAACGCTAGATCAGAGCAAGCCGAGATCGTCGCGAGTCACGAAAGGATCCGGACGCAACGCTTCGGCCAACATCGGGCTTACTGGGCCTACAGGTCCAGTGGCGTCGGGAACGCTCCCGATTCCGGTGTCGTCGCCACCCGCACCCTTGCCATCGGTTCCAGCACCACCGGGGCGCGTTGCTCGCCAATAGAAGTAGGTAAGGGCCGACATACCGACGGCGGCAAGGAGCAACAGCGTCACGATCGCTGCGATCTTTCGGCCACTGGACCAGAACGGCGAACTTGAGCCGCCCGAGGTATCAGACGAAGACGGACCTGCGGCTGCTGCGATTGTGGTGGTCGTCGATGAGGTCGTCGAGGTACTCGAGGTCGTTGAGATCGAACTCGTGGTTGTCGAGCGTTGCGTCGTTGTGGTGTTGCGTTGCGTCGTCGTGGTGCGTGGGGCTTGGGTGGTTGTCGTCGGCGCAGGAGGATCAGTAGTCGTCGTCGACGTTGACGTGGTCGTCGTCGACGTTGACGTGGTCGTCGTCGACGTTGACGTGGTCGTCGTCGCCTCTGCCGGACCCACTCCGATGCCAAACATTGCGATCATGAGCAGCAGTACGACGCCACCGAGAGCAGCGACAGCGGCTCGGCGGGGGGTGGACGGGCGCGTCACGTGCTCAACCCTAGACCGGCGATGTCTTCTGACTTGGTCGGTGATCCGACGCGTCCGCTGCTTACCGCTGATGTTGCGGGCAGGAATAGGTGGTTCGGCCACCGATCGTGCGTCGCAATAGCACCGCCCCGTCGGTCGGACAGGTGCCGCCTCGATGGCGGGAGTCCTGCAGGTCGCCCATATGTGATCCACCCCGGCGACCGAGTACGCGCAACGTCGAACGCATCGATTTCCGCAGTACTGCAACCTCGTCACCAGTCAGTGAACCCGCAGCGCGTGCTGGGTCCAGGCCCGCTCGCCACAATGTTTCGTCGGTGAGCAAGTTGCCGAGCCCGGCGATGCGAGCCTGATCCATGAGCCGAGCCTTCAGTGGTGCGTTCGAGTCGGCCAGGATCGCTTTGAGTTGCGCGAGCGACACGTCGCCCGCATCGGGGCCAAGTCGTCCTTCATCGGGATCAAGCTCCACTCCCCCGAGTCGACGCGGGTCGCGCAATCGCAGTGCGCCGCCCCCTTCGAAGTGCACCACGAATCGTTCCCATGCCGGATCTTTGCGATGACTCGAATACTCAAGTCCATCAATCGCGTCAACACCGTCGAGTTCCAGTACGCCGGTCATCCCGAAGCGCAGACCAAGGGTTGGTCCGTCCTCGCTTGTATCGAGCAGTAGCAACTTTCCCCGCCGACGATCAGTAACAAATGATCGACCAACTAACGCGGCGACAACCGATACTTCATCGGTGCCGCCTTTAAGGAACCATGAATCGGGCGCGTCGACGGCAACGATGCGTCGACCCAACGATGCTGCAGCAGCACGCCGGTAGATCTCAATTTCGAGCATCTCCGGCATGGTGACTACTTGATCTGATCGATGGCTTGCGCGAAATCGGCGATGAGGTCGTCGGCATGTTCCAAGCCAACCGACACACGGATCGTCGATGGCTGGATACCAGCGGCTTCGAGTTCTTCTGGGCTCAAACCAACGTGTGTTGTTGAGGCTGGATGGGTCACGAGCGTTTCAGGTCCACCAAGCGAGGTCGCCAACTGCGCAATCTGCACAGCTTCAACGAACGTGCGGCCGGCATCGACTCCACCAACGAGTTCAAACGCCAATTGCCCACCAGGAACATCGAGTTGTCGTTGGGCAAGTTCGTACTGCGGATACGATTCGAGCCCAGGCCAACGAACAGACGCGACGTTCGGGTTCGCTTCGAGGAAACGTGCGATTTCGCCAGCGTTCTTACTCTGTCGTTCAAGACGAACGCCCAATGTTCGCAGGCCGCGCAATGCGTTCATTGCATCGAACGGCGAAGCAACCGCACCTTGAATAACTGCAAAGGAATACAGCCAATCGATGTAGTCCGCAGCTCCAGCTACGACACCAATAGTCGCGTCGTTATGTCCGGCAATTCCCTTCGTGGCCGAATGCACAACAAGATCAATGCCGTATTCAAGCGGACGTTGTGCAAACGGCGTGGCAAACGTGGAATCCACGACCTTGACCGGTCCCTTGATCGCACCGAGCTCGGCAAGATCTACGAGGTCGAGACGAGGATTGGCTGGGGTCTCGGCATAAATCATTGTGGTGCGGCCAGGGATGACCGCAGCAGCGAACGCACCGGGTTCGGTGCCGTCGACAAACGTGACGTCAATCCCGAAGCGTGGGCACACCGCTTGGAACAACAACTGTGTTGCACCGTAAAGCTGGTTCTGCGTGACGATGTGATCGCCCTTCGAACAAAGGCCCAACACAACCGCACTGATTGCACCCATGCCCGAGGAGAACGCCCGAGCCTTCTCAGCGCCTTCAAGTTGCGCGATTGCGTCTTCGAAACCAGCAACCGTTGGGTTTCCATAGCGGGCATAGAACCGCGACGGACCAACACCCGTTGCCATCTTGCGCGCTTCATCAACCGTCGGAGTCACAAACGTTGTTGTTGCCCAAAGGATCGGCGCAAGCGCAGTGTCATTATCGGCACGGCCAGCGCGAATCGCACGGGTTTCTGGATGAAGGTGTGAGGTGTCGCGTTCTTCAGTCATGAGTTCGTCAGTTTCGTTTCAATTTCAGCAAGGAACGGCTTGAGTGCAGCGCCAACAGCCTGATGTTCAGTAAGGAAACCGTCGTGGCCAGCTTTGGAGTGAACGATTTCGTGACGGCTACTGCCACCGTTGCTCACGATCTCATCATGCAAGAACTGTTGCTGACGGGTTGGGTACAAACCATCAGTACTGATTGAGAGCGTGAGGACTGGGGCCGAGATTCGAGCGAGTGCGCGTTGCAAACCGCCGCGACCGCGACCGACATCGTGGAGATCCATGGCTTTATTGATAACCACGTACGAATTGGCATCGAAGCGGCGAATCAACTTTTCGGCTTGGTAGTCGAGGAAGCCTTCAACCGCGAAACGTTGCCAAGGGCTAAAGCCTCGGTCCATGACATCTTTTTCGCGACGGCCCTGCTTCGTGTCAATGAGTTCTTCACTCTGATAGGTCAGCATCGCTTGTTCGCGTGCGAGACCCAGCCCAAAGTGCGGTCCTTCATTGGGAGCAGCGTCGTAGTAGTCGCCACCATTCCATTTGGGGTCAAGCGCGATTGCGCTTCGCTGAACGCTGGACTGACCAATCTGGAACGCGCTGGCCGCAACGCAGGTCGCAAGCGGCGCCAAGGACTGCACGCGCTCGGGGAACATGATCCCCCATTCAAGAACTTGCATTCCGCCCATTGAGCCGCCGACGACCGAAAGCCATTTCGCAACGCCCAGTTCGTCGGCAACCGCAGCTTGGGTACGAACAATGTCTCGAATCGTTACGACAGGAAATGACGAACCATAGGGACGACCGGTTTCCGGATTTGTCGATGAGGGCCCGGTGGTGCCTTGGCAACCACCAAGAACATTCGTGCACACAACAAAGAAACGATTCGTGTCGATGGCTTTGCCCGGACCAATGAGCGGATCCCACCAACCTTCAGTGGGATGACCGGGACCACTCGGGCCTGCTGCATGACTGTCGCCAGTCAGCGCATGACAAACAAGAATTGCGTTCGATGCGTCGGCATTCAGTTCGCCCCAGGTTTCATAAGCAACAGTCACGCCCTTGAGCGAACCCCCGCCTTCGAGTTGAAATCTGCGGTCGGGATCAAACGCGACGAACCGCCGTTGACCCACAGGGTCACCGGGACGCCACGCGCCAGAGGCGGGTAGCGGGTCGGCGCTCAGTGGCGCCCGACGGTTCACTTCGGTCAAAGCATCTCCTCGAACTGGTTGTTGCCGACACCGGAAGGTGGAAGCCGCATCCCCACCAAAGGTGGGTTGGCACCTTGGGTGTTCGCCCCAGGTTGCCGAGCCCGGAGAACCGAGCCACTCGTGATGTGAAGTTCAATGCTGCCACCCCAACCGGGCCGAGGTCAAAGACCAGCCACTTTCCCTTGGCGTTTCCGGCGCTGCGACCGGATGGTCCACCAGTCCAGGACCACCGACTGATCATGTTCGTTCAGCCCATAGGCCGCAGTGAGGGTCCGGACTGCAGTCGCCAACTGCCCTGCCCGGAGTTGTTCAGACCCTTCGTTCCACAGTGCGCGATCGGTTGGCAACGGAAGCTGTGCGAGCTGCGTTGCACTCAGCCGAACGGCTCCGGGGCTTCTGGCGGTGCCCGCCGCCTGGCGAGCGGCCCACACCGATGCCGGTGGCGCAATCAATGCTGCGAGCAAAAGGTCGAGAGCGCCCGCATCGTCAGAACGAGGGAGAACGGAGATCACCGGAACTGATGGCCACAACATTCCGTCGTAGTCAGCAACTCCTTCAATGACTCGAGTCTGTGTGGCCACCAACAGTTTCGGACGCTTGCGAAGTTCGAATGGCTTGGAAAGTTTCGCAACATCAACAACCGGCTCGGCGAACGTCGTTCCCGCAATTCGAGCCGCTCGCGTTCCCCATAACAACCTTGCTGGATCAATCAATCCGACAGTGACGAGTTTGGGGAAGTCTTCACCTTCGTTACCGATGCTCCCCCGCTCAACCGTTGCCGCCGCAACCTCGTAGAACTCGTGACGAAAGCCCGCCGTGCAATCAGCGATCGTTGAAAGCGGTTCGCCGCGCAAGTGAACAGATGGAACACCCATTGCTTCGGCAGCGAGTTCGGTCCACGTCGGAATCAACTGGCTATCAGCCGCCGATTCAGCAGCGGATGGCTTGCGCAGCACCGGCGCACACACGCTGACCGCAGCATCGAACAACTGGTCGTCCGGAATCCAGATCGATTCGAGTGCCGGGCTCACAGAATCACGAACGATTGCACCATCTCGAGACCCAAGAACAGAAAGTGGCTGCACGAACACCACCGACCCCCCGACACGAACGGCATCGAGCGCTCGCACAAGCAGAACGCCAGCGGTATCGGTGTAACCCGCAGGCCGACCAAGAATGCGTGCCGCGCCCGCAACCGCGCTTCCGTCTCGCACCGTCGCCCCGGCGAGTTGTCCCCCAAATGGAGGATTTCCGACCACAACATCGAGACGCCCGTCGTTTGGCCACTGGTCGTTCAGCGCGTCGCCCACAACAAGAACCGAGGGCAACTCGGCAGTGACTCCATGTGTTCGCGCCCAGCTCATCAATTCGGCTTGCGCGAGATCAAGCGCTTCAGGGTCGATATCCATCCCCCGCAAGCACGCCAGCGCATCGAATGGCGTGCGACCCCGAGCCACAAGAGCATCAGCCGCAGCCAGCAGAAAGACTCCGGCCCCGCAGGTGGGGTCGCAAACAGAAAAGGGAACCTCCGACGCAATCGCTGACAAATGCACCGCGAATGCACGTTCAACTAACTCATCGGCGATCGCCCGCGGCGTGTAGTGCACTCCGTCTCGACGCCGACGAGTCGGATCGAGCGAGGTTTCGTAATCCCGACCGAGATCGGACACGTTCAGCGAGTTGCGGATTCGGTCCGCGGATCCCAGGAAGCGAGATCGGCAAGACGCTTATCGTTCGAAAACACCTCGACGATGGGTTGATCAAGTTTGAGGCGCTTCAAGAGACGCTTGACCTCGAGTTCCTCGTTCCACATGACAAGCGTGGCAACAACACCCTTGGCGCCAGCGCGCGCGGTACGGCCGGAACGATGCAGGTACGCCTTTGAATCTTCCGGTGGGTCGTAATGAATGACAACGTCGACTTCATCGACGTGAATACCGCGGGCAGCAACGTCAGTGGCAACAAGTGCTTTCAACTTTCCGTCGCTGAAGTCCTTGAGTGCCTTCTCGCGCTGGCTCTGACGCAGATCACCGTGGATCGATGCCGCGTCGACGCCTTCGCGACGAAGGTTGTCGGCAACCCGATCGGCAGCACGCTTGGTACGCACGAACACGATGGTGCGGTTGGAGTTGAGAATGATCGCCGCAGCGACCTTTACCTTGTCCATGTCGTGCACCTGCAGGAAACGGTGCTGCATCTGTTCAACAGTGACCTGCTCGGACACGACCTCGTGCATAGCGGGATCAGTTTGGTAACGCTTGATAAGGGTGTCGACGACGCCATCGAGCGTGGCCGAGAACAACAGCGTCTGGTGTTGGCCAGGAACATGGCGAAGGATCCACTCAACCTGCGGAAGAAATCCCATATCGGCCATACGGTCGGCTTCATCGAGCACAACCTGGGTGATGTCGTCAAGGAAGATTTCCTTGCGCTCGATCATGTCGATCATGCGGCCCGGTGTGGCGACAACGATCTCCACGCCCTTTTCGAGTTCGGCAACCTGCGTTTCCATCTTGGCCCCGCCATAAATGGCAGTCACAGTCACGTCACGTACAACCCCGAGCGGAGCGAGTTCGTCACGTACCTGCGTTGCCAATTCACGAGTAGGAACAAGAATGAGTGCACGAGGACGACGAGCTTCGGCGCCCTTCACCTTTTCGAGGAGCGGAAGACCAAAGGCAAGGGTCTTACCCGAACCGGTCTTGGCCTTGCCACACACATCGCGACCAGCGAGTGCGTCGGCAATGGTGAGTTCTTGCACCGCAAACGGCGACATGATGCCGTGAGATTCAAGTGCGGCAGTGAGATCAGGTGAGACGCCGAGATCGGCAAACGTTGTCATGAGGTGGCTTTCCAAGAGGGAGGATGCGACACCCCTCCGGATGCCGCCGGACGACCGACGGCCGCCCCAACACCCCTAATCCTACCGGCCGATACCTGAATGACCCATTCGGGAGCGATCCCTACTCAGGACGCAAGTGTGAAGGCTCCACCCTGAACGATCTGCACCGCAGCTGGGTAGGTGGGTTCATTTTGGGCGTCATAGCCGAACGGACCGAGCACCGTTTCCACGGTACCGATTTTACTCAATGCAACCTGGATATCGGCAGACGACGAGGTCTTCGCCTTCTTCATTGCGGCCAGCAAAATCTGAATTGCCGCGTACCCCTGTGCAGCGAAGGAATCCGGCGCCACGTTGTTGGCCTTTGTGTAGGCCTCAACAAACCTCTTCGACATCGCATTTGGTGAATTGATGTTCCACGAGCCCGAAACGATCAGTCCGTCTGCCCCTGCTCCCGATGATGCGACGACCGCTGCCGAGTTGAAGCCATTTCCACCGACACGCAACGCTTTTGTCGACGCAGTCGCAACGAGGAAATCGTCGGCGACTGCCGAGCGCAATGCGAAGAACACTGCATCGGGCGAACTGGCCAAAGCCGCTCCAGCAACTACATCGACTGAGGTAGAACCATCGACGTACGTCTGCTCGCTGGTAATCGTGATGCCGTTGGCTTTTGCAGCAGCCCGGAACGAAGCCGCCGAGCCCGCCGAGTAGCCATCGGAAGGTTCCCAGATGAGTGTCGCCGTCTTGACCGACTTCTTGGATTCCGCGTAGTTCACCGAAGCCGACACCATCGCATTTTCAGAAAGTGACACTCGCCAAATCAAATTCCCGATTGCGGCCATATCAAGAGTGGCGTTGGTAACGCCGAGCACAGGGACACCAACTGCTTGTGCAAATGGATCGGCGGCGGCGGCGACCGGCGAGAGTGTCGGACCGAGTACAACCGTTGCACCTTCGGACAATGCCCTCTTCATCGCATCAGTTCCGGCTTGCGGGTCGGAAAGGTCGTCGTAGGTGCTCAGATCGATCGATCCATCGGCAAGTTCAGTTACCGCCAACACCGTTCCGTTCTGTTGCGCAATGCCATAGGCCGAAGCGCTACCGGTACTTGATGCGATTGATGCAACCGCGATTGGACCCGTGGTGCCCGAGTCCGAGGAAGAACCACACGCAGCGGCAACAACTGCGAATGTCAGAGCGAGCGCGGGAATGAGAACGCGGGTGCGACGCATGAGAGATTCAGGAAACCTTCGACTCGATGGCAGCGACGATTTCGTCGGCTTCAGGATCAACGGAGGTACGGAAACGGGTGACCGAGCCGTCGGCACCTACGAGGAACTTCTCGAAGTTCCACTGGACATCGCCCGCATCGCCCGCCGCATCGGCGACAGCGGTGAGTTCGGTATAGAGACGATGACGATCATCGCCGTTCACATCAATCTTCTCTGTGAGCGGGAACGACACGCCATAGGTGGCGGAGCAGAACTCGGCGATTTCTTCGGGCGTGCCTGGCTCTTGACCCATGAACTGATTGCACGGAACACCAAGAACGGTGAACGAATCGCCACCGAAACGCTTCTGCAAACGCTCAAGGCCTTCGTACTGCGGGGTGAGTCCGCACTTCGAGGCCACGTTCACAACCAGAACGGTCTTGCCATCGGTGTCGGGAAGGCCCGCACCGTCGAGGGCGGTGAGATCGGAGAGGTTCATTCGGAAGCTTCTTTCTCTGGTTCTGTTTCAGAAGTGGTTTCGGGAGACCATACGTGACCGTCACGGTAGGGCTCATCGGTGTCGCTTTCGCGCCGGCGAACGCCTCGGACAATGAACACCAAGATGGCTCCGCCAATTCCAATGATGGACATCCAGATGTTGATGCGGAACGGCCCAATAGTGCTGGCGGGATCAATGCGCAGCGCTTCAATCCAGAGGCGACCAGCGAAGTACAGGCCGACATAGAGCGGAAGAACGTTGCCCGGCCGCATGACGCGCTTTTTGTCGACATAAATGAGGAGTCCACACAGCGCCAGGTTCCACAACATCTCGTAGAGGAAGGTGGGCTGGAACACTGAATATGCGACGTAGTCCTGCGGGCGATGCTGCACATCGATCTGCACACCCCACGGAAGGCTCGTGGGCTTGCCGAACAGTTCTTGATTCCACCAGTTACCTAAACGACCAATTGCTTGGGCCAACGGAATGCCGGGCACAAGCGCGTCGATACCCGCCGACAGTCGCCAACCACGACGATGGGCGACCCAAAGCCCGACGGCAACACCAAGCGCGACACCACCGGGGATTCCGAGACCGCCCTGCCAAATCTTGAGCGCGTCGAGCCAACGACCCTCGTAGCTTCGCCAGTCGGTTGCAACGTGGTACATCCGCGCGCCGATGAGGCCTGCGGGAACGGCCCACAACGCGACGACGTACACATCGTCGGGATCGCCACCACGTGCCCGCCAGCGTTTACGACCCAGTTCAACCGCAGCGAGAACGCCGAGGGCGATCATCAGCCCGTACATATTGAAGGGACCGAGTTGGTTTGAGGAAGGACTCGGGATTGAAGCCAGGAAAGAGTTCACGGGATCACAGCGTTTCGTTGGAGATGGCGTAGATGTCTTCGAAACCAGCGGTGACAGCCGATTCCAGTCCGAGCACACCAGGCAACAAGTTGTCGCAATAGAAGCGAGCCACTGTGATTCGCGCGTTCAGGTACTCAGTATCGCCAACACCGGCATTGATGTCGACCTTTGCCGCAAGCGCAGAGTCGGCCAAGTAGCGAGCGCCAACAAGCAAACCGAACATGCGCAGGAACGGCGTTGCACCGGCGAGTGCGTTGCGAACATCGGCAATGCCATGTTCAGTGAGCCACATCACGGTGTTGCGGACACACGCGAGTGATTCATCGATGCGATCGCGCATGCCAGCGAACTCAGAACCCGCAGCATCAAGACGAGCAACCAGCGAACCGATTTGCGTGAGGTAGTCGTCCATGACTCCCCCACCCCGCATCGGAAGTTTGCGCCCGACAAGGTCCATGGCCTGAATGCCATTGGTTCCCTCATAAATAGAGGTGATGCGGGCGTCGCGGTAATGCTGCGGAACACCCGACTCTTCGATGTACCCCATGCCGCCGTAGACCTGAATGGCCAGCGAAGTTGCTTCAATACCCATATCAGTGCCGAAGCCCTTCGAAACCGGAATGAGCAGTTCCACCAGTTCCTGGTTGCGTTGGCGAACATCGGCATCGGGATGATGTGCCGCCATATCAAGCGCGTGTGCGTTCACATAGATGATTGCTCGCAGTGCATCGATGATCGAACGCATCGTGAGCAGCATGCGACGCACATCGGGAAGATTGATGATGAGACTCATCTCACCAGCCGGCGCACCAGGTGCGCGGCCTTGACGACGCTCTTGCGAATACTGCAACGCGTCTTGGTAGGCGCGCTCGGCCAACGACAAACCTTCAAGCCCAACCGAAAGTCGAGCGTTATTCATCATTGTGAACATGTAGCTCATGCCGCGGTTTTCTTCGCCGATGAGGTAGCCGATCGCGCCATCGTCTTCGCCAAACGACATCACACATGTGGGCGACGCTTTGATGCCCATCTTGTGTTCAATCGACACAACCTTGACGTCGTTGCGTGCACCCAGAGAGCCGTCGTCGTTCACCAAATACTTGGGAACAATGAAACACGAAATTCCCTTGGTACCGGCAGGCGCATCGGGCGTGCGTGCGAGAACGAGATGCACGATGTTTTCGACCATGTCGTGTTCGCCGAAGGAGATGTAAATCTTCGTGCCGGTAATGCGATAGGTGCCATCACCATGCGGAACCGCTTTGGTGCGCACGGCACCAACATCGGAACCAGCTTGCGGCTCGGTGAGGTTCATGGTGCCGGTCCATTCACCGGTGACCATGCGCTTCAGATACTTCTCTTTCTGCTCTTCGTTGCCGTGGTGCATGAGCAGATCAATTGCACCTTGGGTAAGAAGCGGTGCCATCGAGAACGCCATGTTCGCTGACGAAATGAATTCCTGCATGACGATGCCAACAAGCCATGGGAATCCGCCACCGTCGTAGACCTCAGGGAACGGAACGCCGCCCCAACCGGCATCGACGTACTGGCGATACGCGTCGATGAATCCATCGGGCGTGCGCACCGTATTGGTCGCCGGCTCGAACACCGAACCAACGGTGTCGCCAATCCGGTTGAGCGGTGCGATGACCTCAGCCACAAAGCGCGCGTTTTCCTCAAGCACACCCTTGATGGTGTCGGCATCGAGTCCGGAGAACTCGGGCAAACCACAGAGTCCGTCGAGGTCAACGAGGTGTTCGAGCACGTAGTTCACGTCTCGCAAAGGAGGGCGGTAGTCAGCCATTCCTGCAGGCTAGAGGCCCCTGACCGTGCCATGCTCTGCCCATGAGCGCACCGAACGTCACCCTTTCCTGGCAGGGCCCCGAAGGCGCCGTCGCCGTCATCACCATGGACGCCGAAGAGAACCGATTCGACCTCGACGTCGTTCGCCATTGGCATGGCCTCATCGACCAGGTCGCAGCCAAGGAGGGCCCCCTTGCCCTCGTTACAACCGGAACGGGCAAGTTCTATTCGAATGGCCTGAATCTTGAATGGCTCATGGCCAATCCCGACGATGCTCGCGAGTTTCTCCATGAACTCAACCGGCTGTGGGGTCGCATTCTCGGCCTCGACTGCCACACCACCGCAGCCGTGAATGGTCATTGCTTCGGAGCCGGGGCCCTGCTCACCAGTGCCCATGACCGCATCACCATGCGCTCGGATCGTGGCTACTGGTGCATGCCCGAACTCGACCTCGCACTTCCCGTGAGCGAGAAGATGGCACAGCTTCTCCTCACCCGTCTCCCCCGCACCGCAATCGCCCGTGCCCTCAACACCGCCCACCGGTTCACCGGGCCCGAAGCACTCACCGCCGGCATCGCCGACGAGATCCTCACCGAAGAGGAACTCCTTGCCACCACAATCGCCCATTCGGCCGTGCTGGCCACGAAATCTCGCGAAGTCATCGGCATCCATAAAGAGATGCTGTACGGAGACACAATCCGCTCACTGACCGGCGCGAACTAGGTTCTCGCCCATGGCTGATCATCGCGGTGCAATCGAAAACCTTCTCTATACCTACGCCGAAGCAATCGATGCTGGTGACTACGAAGCAATCGGCGCGTTGTTCGCACATGGTGCCATCGCAGACGCCGACGGAACCCCAATGGTTGTAGGCGCTCAAGCGGTGACGGCTCTCTACACATCTACGACTCGCAAGTACCCAGACGGCACACCGCGATCGCACCACGTCACGACGAATCCGCTCATTGAAATTGCCGACGACGAATTGTCTGCTGTTTGTCGCTCACGATTCACCGTATTTCAACAAACTGAAGAACTGCCCCTGCAACCAATCATTGCCGGCGCCTACACCGACACCTTTGAACAGGTCGATGGAACATGGCGTTTCGTTGAGCGTCGAATGCGACCCACGCTGTACGGCGATCTTTCAAAGCATCTCCTCATCGATGTCACCCCAAATCAGGATTGAGTGAAATCGAAATGAGCAATCTGTTCGATATTTCAGGCAAGACAGCACTTGTTACCGGCGGCAGCCGCGGTATCGGTCTCATGATCGCCAGCGGTTTTATTGAAGCCGGTGCCAAGGTCGCGATCTCGTCGCGCAAAGCCGACGTCTGCGATGCCGTCGCCGCTGAACTCGGCCCCAACTGCGTTTCGTTTCCCGCCGACCTTTCTACCGAAGCCGAATGCCTGCGCCTCGCTCGCGAAGTTGGTAAGTGGTGCGATGGTTCGCTCAACATTCTCGTGAACAATGCCGGCGCAACCTGGGGTGCTCCGTTCGACGACTTCGACGATGCGGCATGGGACAAAGTTCTCGACATCAACGTCAAGGGCGTGTTCCAACTCACGCGCTTCCTTCATGCCGAACTGATCGCCGGTGCATCGGCACCCGATCCCGCACGCGTCATCAACATTGGTTCGGTTGATGGCATTCACGTGCCAACACTCGAGACGTACTCTTACTCCGCTTCCAAGGCGGCAGTACACCAGCTCACACGAGTGCTCGCCAAGCGTCTTGCCAGCGAACACATCACTGTGAATGCAATCGCGCCGGGCCCGTTCGAATCGAAGATGATGGCGGCCACGCTCGAGAACTTCGGCGATTCCATCAAGGCATCGGTTCCGCTGCACCGAATTGGTGAACCGTCCGATATGGCCGGTACGGCGATTTTCTTGTCGTCGAAGGCGGGCGCCTACATCACCGGCGCAGTCATCCCCGTCGACGGCGGACTGCTGCTCTAGATCCTCGCCTGACTTAGGTCAGGAAGATGAACGACACGAGCATGGCCGCAATGAAAATCACGGCAAGCACGCCGATGATCTTTGTAAGCCGACCATTGCCGGGGTGCATAAGCCCGAAATCGAGAACATCCTCACGACTGCGCTTGAGCCGGTAGGCGTCGTTCTGCGGCGAACCGACCTTGGGAAGGTGGTGCTGCGGTTTCCGAGGCTTCTTTGTCTTCTTGTGGTTAGCCACGGCGAGACGTTAGCCCCCTACGCTCAGGCCCATGACCGATCTCGGACCAATGCCCCCGACCCCCGATATCGGTCCGGTCGCGGCCGACTGCGGAAGCCTGCAGCCAATCGCACCCAACGTGTGGGCCTGGATCGGCAATGGCACGGGCAATGCCGGAGTGGTCATCGAAGATGACGGCATCACCGTGATCGACACACTCTTGGCCCCGTCGGCAGCCCGAGCATTGAACAACGAACTTGCCGACCGTTTCGGCCTGCCCATCAAACGCGTTGTCTATACAAGTAGTCATCTCGATTCCGTGGGCGGTTCAGCCGTGTTCTGGATGGCTGGTCGCTATGGCCGCACCCAAACCAATGTGCTGCTTGATCAGCCCGCCCCCATCGAGGCCTATAAACGACTCTCGCCTGCGTGGGCTCACGATTACGACACCAATCCCCGAACCGCCGAGGTTCCGTTCTCCACTCGCCCGGTTTCTCACGTTGTCGATACCGCTGCGTGGTTGACCCCGGTGGTACTTGCGCTGCCCGTGAGCGGCCAGCAGTCCGAGAATCTCGTCGTGCTCGTTCCTTCGGCCGGAGTGATGTTCGCTGGCGCGTTCGCCACCATCGGCACCACACCAAACGCTTGGGATGGCAATCCTTCGGTATGGGCCGACACCCTTGGCGAACTCGCCGATCAGGCGACCGTGATCGTGCCGGGCCACGGACCAATCGGGGCTCCACGACACCTTCAACTTCTGCAGGCCTATCTCTACGCGTGCGATGACGCTGGTGGCGATCCCGCGCGAATCCCCGCCGGCCCATGGGATGAATGGTCGGGACGCGATCTCGATGCGGTGAATGTGGAGCGCGCTGCTCGCTTGGCAAACGACGACTTCGATGTTCCCCATACGATGCTCAAACGGTTGGGCATGGGGGACGACTAATGGACGAAGCAAAAAGCAATCGACCAGAGGAATGGACAAAGCCCGAGGTTGAGCAAGTCGCCGTTGCCGCCGCCACTGCTGTTCTTGTTCGTGATGCCGCCGGCAGCGCAAAAGGAATCGAAGTACTTCTTGCTCGTCGCAATTCAAAGATCTATTTCGCCGGTGGCGCGTGGGTCTTCCCAGGCGGACGAATCGATGCCGAAGACCACGGCACCGAATTCGCTGGCGATCATTTCGATGAAGGCCACGAAGACTTCCTCGACGTTGCTCGCCGAGCCTGCGTGCGTGAAGCAGCCGAAGAAGCCGATGCCGTCATCAATGCCGATGATCTCGTATTCATGTCGCACTGGACTCCCCCGCTTGAAGCGCCCAAGCGTTTCTCCACCTATTTCTTTATGGGCCCTGCACCAACCGAAACGCTCACCGCCGATGGCGAAGAGATTCACGAGCTTGAGTGGATGCGTCCGGCCGATGCAATGCACCGTCGCAACGAAGGCGAAATCGAACTCATTCCGCCGACCTTCATCACGCTCGCACTACTTGCACCATTTGCATCAGCTGCCGACGCGCTCGCGTATTACCGCGACAACTCACCGGAATTCTTTGTCACCAAGTTCACCCGCAAAGACGGCTACAACATCGCGCTGTACGCCGGCGATGCCGGGTACGAGGTCGGCGATGCATCAGTGCCTGGCGCGCGCAATCGCCTTCTGATGGGCGAAGGCGATTGGGTCTACGAACGCGACGTGTAGTGCGCCGCGGCCGGAACTAACAGCCGCACATCCCGCCGCCACAACCGTGACCACCAGCACGTGGCATCGGAGCAGGCGCTGGCGCCGCTGAACCCGAAGAACCGCCAACCGTTGCAAACACACTCAGAAGTCGACGCGAACCGGCATGCCCTTTGGGGCAATCAATTGGGTCTGACGCTTCGGCCATGGAGCGGCGAGCTTCAAAGGTGGTGTCACACTCGGGACACTTGAAGTCATAAAGCGGCATGAGCAAACCCTAGATCAGTGCGGAACCATGCCGCCGTCGGCGAGGATGCACTGCCCGGTAATGAAACTGCCGGCATCGCTGGCCAGCAATAGGGCCGGGCCGACCATTTCATCGGCGTCCGCCGCCCGCTTCATGGGCGAGGCGGCGGCCATCGAGGCCTGCGCTTCCGGCGAGTTCGCACGAACCATGTCGGTATCGACGGTGCCAGGAGCAAGGGCGTTGACGCGAATGTTCTTCTTCGCCAGACCACTGGCGAACGAACGAGTGAACGACATGAGCGCGGCTTTCGCTGCTGCGTACATCGACACCTGCGGGCCGGCAAGGAACGCTCCTGCACTAATCACGTTGATGACCGATGCATGTTCGCTTTGCTCGAGGTACGGAAGCGCGGCCTGAATCAAAAACATCGGCCCACGAAGATTGACTTCGAACTGCTTGTCCCACGCTTCAGGAGTGAATTCACCGATCGGCATCGCCAAACCAGTCGCCGCGTTGTTCACGATGATGTCAACACCACCGAACTTGGCAACAGTTACGCCCACCAGTGCGGCTAACGCATCGACGTCGCCCATATGGGTTGGAACGCCGAGCGCTCGGCCACCCTTTGCGGCGCCGGCAGCCAAGACATTCAGATGCGTCTCGGTCTCTTCGCAAGCATCGGCTTTGCGACTGGCCACCACGACGTTGGCCCCCGCACAAATCAGGCCTTCGGCAATGGCCCGACCGATACCCCGGGTTCCTCCGGTAACGATGGCGGTGCGGCCGGTGAGATCAAACAATGAGTCGAATTTCTGCATGTCCATGGCCCGAAACTAACCGGGTCGGCAGAGCCCAAGGGTGCGAACTGGTAGAAACTCCTCATGACTGCACCGACCTACGCAAACGATCCCAACAGCATTCTCGGCACCGACATCCTCTTCGAGATCTCCGACAACGGCGTGGCCACGCTCACCCTCAACCGCCCCGATGCGGCCAATGCCATCACCCCCGATCAGCGCAACCTCACCATTTCGCTCATGGAAGGCGCGTCGAACGATCTCAACATTCGTTGCGTCATCGTCACTGCCGCTGGCGAGCGTCATTTCTGCACCGGCGCCGACCTGCGCGTCTCCACCATCCCAGTGAACCCTGGTCCGGCCGATGCTCCCGACAAGGTGCTTGGCGACGTTGGCCGAAACATCAAGCGCGGTGCTCAGCGCCTCATCGCATCGATCATGGATTGCGAAAAGCCCGTCATCTGCGCGGTCAACGGAACTGCAGCGGGAATTGGTGCCCACATTGCGTTCGCTTCTGATCTCGTGATCGCCGCCGACAACGCCAAGTTCATCGAAGTGTTCGTTCGTCGTGGCATTACCCCAGACGGTGGCGGCGCCTACATGCTCCCCCGCCTCATCGGCATGCAGAAGGCGAAAGAACTCATCTTCTTCGGTGACGATCTCAAGGCCGCCGAAGCTGAGCGCGTTGGACTCGTGAACAAGGTTGTTCCGCAGGCCGAACTCATGACCGCGGCTGGCGAGTGGGCTGGCCGTCTGGCCGAATCGCCCACCCGCGCCATCATGCTGTCGAAGTGGCTTCTCAACCGCAGTCTCGACTCCAACCGTCACGGCGCGTTCGAAGATGAAGCATGGGCGCAGGAAATGGCTTCCTACACCCAGGACTTCCAAGAAGGTGTCGCTGCGTTCAAGGAACGTCGCGACGTCGAATACCGCGGCTGGTAAGTGCTGGCGTGCTTAGCCGGTGAACTTCGGGCCCAGCACGAAACACGCACCGGCGCCGTAACGCTCAAAGACTGAACGATCGCAGTAGGTCGCCTCCGGGTAATACGCGCCCATCGTGGCTCGGGCGGCGGCATTTGATTGCGTCATCGGAATGTTTTGCACGGCATTGCCAAATGATGCGTCCGGCAGCATGTTGCGCAAAATGAGATTGCCGTTGGGCTTCAACTCATCGGGAAGCGCCTCGCCGATGGGGCCAAACCACTTCAACCATGTTGCATTGTCACGAGCGATCGCCGCAGCCGAAGGCTGGTCCTGATCGGCACCAATCACGTAGGTGTAATAGCCCTGCGCATCGAGCGCGGTGACATTGTCGCGAGCGCATTCAACAACAGGCGCGGGCGTTACGAGCAGGTTCGTACACATCGACCAGTACCGAAGCTGCTGCTCGGGATAGAGCGGTTGGCCAGGAGTATCGGGGTAACTCGGCGCCAAACCACGAACGATGGCGATTCGGCCCGGTTTCCACGATGTCGTGGCATACACGTACTTATTGTCGGCGTTAGGGAACAAGCCGCCGCCGCCAGAGAACGAGAACTCAGGAACTTCCGCCGGCGGAATGGCATCGGCGATGGCTTGACCCATGATGAGCGCAGCGAGTGCAACGATCGCTGGTTCCGCGCCGAACGTTGTGCAACCAGTTTTGGTCGCGCCGTTCACGGTGATTGACGGAATGGGAACGCCACCGCTCGGACTGTTGGCATCAAACGGCACATAGACACGAATGAGCAGCCAACCAACACCGGGAATCGCATCGATTTCACCGGCAACCGGCGATGTGACCTGCGGAGTATTCGTGACATTCACAGTCACCGTGTAGTTACGTGGCGTACCCGTAAGCGACTGACCGTCGAGAAACGGATTGATACTGCCTACATCGGGGAGGATGGCCGTATCGCGCAGACCGCCAACGCTTGAACCGGTTTCGTTGTAGGAGTTGAACGACATGTACCGGGCGTAGGAGAACTCGCCGGTGATCGTTACGACATCACCGAGAGAGAAGTTGGTCGGCATGGCCCAATAGGTCGAGTTTGTGTCGAGATAGGCGACATTGGCGTCTTGCTGATTCACGATGATCGGGAACGCGCAGGTTGGGTTGATGATTGCCGGCGAGACCTGAGCGGACGCAGGTGTCGACACCGTTGCCAAAGCGGCAAGTATTGCGAGCGCGACGGATACTGCGAGACAACGCTTGAGCAGTTTCATGACAATGGTTCTCCGGTCAGTGAGGAATGAAGCAGACGAGCAACGGTCTCGATCATCGCCTCGCGACTTGTGCCGCGCTTTTCGAAACCTTCTCGATAATTGGGAAGGCGATCGAGCGCCGCGAGCATTGCGCCTGCGGTTGCTTCAGCATCGATCACTTTCGCGATTCGGCCCGCGTCTTGCGCAGAACGCACTTTGGCGACCATCGCTGTCATGAACGGGGCATTGTAGTCGCGTCGCACCTGACGGAAACGTTCATCGCGCTCATCAGCTCGAAGCAACAGCACCCGCAGGACCGCAGCGTTCTCATCCCAGAAGTCGGTGTAATCAGACACTGCTTGACGAGCGAGGTCGAGGCCCGCGGGCCCCGACCAGTCGCTTTCAAACTGTGTCTGAATGGGCGCAACCTTTTCCGGCAACTCAAGTGCCAATGCGAAAATCGCATCTTCAACATCGGCGAAGTATTGGTAGAAGGTCGCTGGTGACGTTCCTACTTCACGAGCAACATCCATCGCCTTCACATCAAGTGCACCCTGTTCGCGCAGCAGCGCCGCAGTGGCTTCGAGGATGCGGCGGCGCGTTTGCAGTGCCCGCTCCCCGATTACTCGACCGTCAGTAGCGGTGGTGTCGCTCATGTGCGTCGACTGCCGATCAGGTGCCGTGAACCGGGAACGGAGCGGGGGCAGCCTTCACCAGATCGTCAACAACTGCGCCGATTTCGGCGGGATCCCACTTGTCGCCCTTGTCGAACTCGGCACCGACCTGCCAACCGTCGGCAAGGCTAATGAGGCCACCGGCACATTCGAAGATGCGACCAGACACGTTGCAGTCTCCGCTACCGAGCCACACCACAAGCGGGCTGATGTTGGCCGGGTCCATGGCGTCGAAACCGGTTTCGGGCTTGGCCATCATTTCAGCGAACGCTTCTTCGGTCATACGGCTGCGGGCCGAAGGTGCAATCGAGTTCGCATTCACACCAATGCGGCCGAGTTCTGCAGCAATGTTGATGGTGAAGGTCGCGATACCGGCCTTTGCCGCTGAGTAGTTCGTCTGAGCAATCGAACCATGCAGACCAGCGCCGGACGAAGTGGTGACCACGCGACCCTCACGAGGACGGCCAGCCTTTGATTCGGCGCGCCAGTAGTCGACGGCGTGCTTGACCGGGCAGAACGTGCCACGAAGATGCACACGAATGACTGCGTCCCACTCGTCGACGCTCATGTTGACGAACATGCGATCTCGCACGATGCCTGCATTGGTCACAACGGTGTCGAGACCACCGAACGTGTCGATGGCGCTCTGCACAAGACGACCAGCGCCGTCCCAATCGGCAATGTCATCGCCGTTTGTGATGGCCTCGCCACCATTGGCGCGAATGAGGTCGACAACTTCCTGGGCTGGGCTCATGTCGTTGCCGTCGCCTTGCAGCGATGCGCCGACATCGTTCACCACAACCTTGGCGCCTTCGGCGGCGAATGCGAGTGCGTGTTCACGGCCAAGGCCGCGACCAGCACCGGTGATGATGACGACACGTCCGTCACAAATACCCATTGCTTATTTCTCCTTCTGAGTTTGGAAATACATCATCGTTCCCACGCCTTTTCGGCTTCCGCCGCCGCAGGGGCCAGTGCACGCTTGTCGATCTTCGACATTGCCGTGAGCGGTAGTTCATCAAGAAGAACAAGCGCGTCAGGCGCCTTGTAGGACGCGAGTCGTTCGTTGCACCAGGCCCGCAGTTGTTCAAGTGTGGGCGGGTTCGCCGCATCGGCCGGAACCACAAAGGCCACGCCGATTTCGCCAAGAACGGGTGCGGCCGATCCCGTAACCGCAACACGGTCAACGAGATCATGCTGACCAAGGTGGTTCTCCACCTCGATCGGGTAGACGTTGTAGCCGCCACGGATGTACATCTCAGTGCTACGCCCGGCCAAGTGAAGATCACCACGAGCATCAAGGAATCCAAGGTCGCCGGTGAGCAACCAACCGTCGGCATCGATCGCGTCGGCGGTGAGCACTGGTTCTTGCCAATAACCGCGCATCATCGCCCGGCTACGCAAACACACTGTTCCAACTTCGGTGTCGCCCGAATCAGTTTGTTCAACGACTCGACCGCGACCATCGTCAAGACGCAGTTCCATTTCGACACCATCACCAGGCGTACCCACGGTGTTGCAAATGACATCGTCGGGGTCGTCGAGCGAGGTGCCGGTAGAAACACACGCTTCGGTGCTCGTGTAACGAACAACCACCGGAGAATTGAAGCGATCGCGCATGGCATCGACCATTTCCGGCGGAATACGCGCTGCGCCCGACGAAACGATTCGCAATGACGAAGTATCAGTCGTGGCGAGTTCAGAGAGCGCCAACATCATCTGCCATTGAGCAGGAACACCTTGACCGACAGTGACTCGTTCCTCTTCAATGAGCTTGAGTGCGCCAACCGCTGTCCACGGCGTCGGGCAAATGATGGTGGTGATGACGTGCATCAATTCATCCCACACGCGAGTCATGTAGCCAACATGGGCGAAGGGAAGCGGCGACAATCGACGATCGCCGACTGCAGAAAGTGGCCCAGCAGCGCGAGTCATAGCCCGCAAACACGCGTGGTCGAACATCGCTCCCTTGGGCTTACCCGTGGTGCCGGATGTCCAGACGATGGCGAGAAGATCGGTATCGACAATTGTTGGTCGAGCGGTAAACGGTTCGTCGTTGTAGGCGTCGCGAAGTTCTTCGACCGACAAGACGGTCACCGCCGGATCGTTCACGAAGAGTGCGTCGGTGATGATCACCTTGGGTGATGACTTGGCGATGATGTGCTCGGTTTCAGCTGGCCCAAGCTTCGGATTCATACCGCTGGCGATTGCGCCAAGCCGCACAACCCCTTGATAGGCAACTGCATACTCAATCGACGAGGGCAAAGAAATACCAACAACATCGCCTTGGCCTACGCCCATTGCCGACAATCGCGTCGCGACACCATCAGCAGCGCGTTCCCATTGCGCAAATGTCATGCGGGCCCGATCAGCGGCCGGACCGTTCCCGTCAACGAACGCTTCAACATCGCCGCACTGCGCCACAACTGCGTCGAAAAGTCCGAGCAGGTTGGCGTAGTCGTCGGTGAAGGGAGCGGCGGGTAGTGGCACGAACGTCAGGCCCCGCTGCCCGATTCAAGCTTTGCCATTTCGGCACGACCCATTTCACGAAGTTCGACCTTGACGACCTTGCCGCTGGCGTTCGTGGGCAGCACCTCAACAATGCGGAAATGCCGGGGAACCTTGAAGTTCGCCATCGCTTCACGGGCCCAGGTGCTCAACGCCGCAACGTCGACAGTGACGCCATCACGCGGGACCACAAAGGCCATACCAACTTCGCCCATTCGTTCATCCGGCACACCAACAACCGCGACCTGCGCGATGCCTTCGTACGCCATCAGCAGGTTTTCGATCTCGGCCGGATAGGCGTTGAAGCCGCCGACAATGAACATGTCCTTGGTGCGATCGGTAATGCGCACGTAGCCACGCTCGTCCATAATTCCGACGTCACCAGTGTGCAGCCAACCGTCAGCATCAATGGTTTCAGCGGTGGCTTCCGGATTATCGAGATAGCCGAGCATGACGTTGTAGCCGCGGCAGACGATTTCACCGGCTTCGCCACGCGGAAGTTCATTGTTGTTCTCGTCGACGATGCGAACTTCGGTATCGGGAATTGCGCGCCCAGAAGTAAGCGCAATCGTTTCGGGGTCGTCTTCAGGACGACACATCGTGACGGTGCCGGTTGCTTCGGTCAGACCGTAAGCAGTGATGATGTTTTTGAATGTGAGCTCGTCACGCATGCGCTCGATCATCGAGACCGGAATTGCCGCAGCGCCGGTCACAGCAACACGTAGCGATGAAAGGTCAAACGAGTCGCGGTTCGGATCGTTAAGAATCGAAAGGAACAATGTGGGCGGGCCAGGAAGCATCGACACCTTTTCAGCCGCAATGCGGGTCAGCACTTTCTGCACATCGAATACGGGCTCGGGAATCATCGTTGCGCCCTTGAGCAAACTGGCGATGATGCCGGACTTATAACCAAAGGTGTGGAAGAACGGATTGACGATCAGATAGCGATCGCCTTCAGCAAGGCCAACGACGTCCGCCCACACTTCGAACACACGCAACGTTTGCGCATGGGTGACCATCACACCCTTGGGCTTGCCCGTCGTTCCTGACGTGAACACGAGGTCGCACAGATCATCGGGGCTGGTTTCGTTCACGCGAGCATCGACAGACTCAACCGGAACACCAGCACCACCATTGAGGTAGTCCTGCCAAGAGGTCGTGCCTTCGGGAGCATCGCCCTTAATGACGACGATGCGGCAGTTGTCGTCAATGCCCGTGCCCGCCAACATGCCGACATAGTCGTTGCCAAGGAAACCGTTGACACACAACAGCACCTTGGCGCCCGAGCGTCGGATGATGTCGGCGGCTTCCATTCCCTTATACCGGGTGTTCAACGGCACCAACACCGCACCGGCCATCACGGCACCAAGGCCCGAGATAATCCACTCGGCAATATTCGGCGCCCAGATGGCGACCTTGTCGCCCTTCTCAACCCCAGCGGCGATATGGGCCCGGGCCGAATCGATGATGCGATCACGCAGTTCAGGGAAGGTCAGCCGGAGGTCGCCATCGACCAATGCCTCGACATTCGGGAAGCGGTCCCCCGACGCCGCTATCAGCCGGCCAATGGTTCCCCAGTTCTCGTCTGCTCGCATGGGCCTTGACACTAGCGATTCCCACCCCCGCCCATCTGACGGAGTGTCAGAAGCACAGAGCGGGCACCTTGTCGTATGACTCAGAACGTTCTCAGGCCCCGGTTCACTCCACGATCTGCAACTGCGCTCCTCACAAGTGGCTCGATGCTGGCTCTTGGCGGCGGTGCCGGAGTGCTCGGCGCCGTACTCCTCGCCTCCCCAGCGGCGGCCGCCACGTTCACGGTTGCCAACACGAATAACAACGGAATCGGCTCGCTTTCCCAAGCGATTACCGACGCCAACGCTTCAGCCGGCGCCGACACCATCGAGTTCGCTCCCGGCGTTACCGGAATGATCAATCTCATCACTGATCTTCCCGACATCACCGACAGTCTCACCATTCGTGGGCCAGGTGCAGACGCACTCACGATTGCCGGCAACACGCAGTATCACGCGTTCACGATCGCTACAGCAGAAAGCGGCGGTCTCACCATTAGTGGCCTCACCATTGACGGCAGTGTTGCAGGAGACAATCTCGAAAGAGGCGGTGCAATCGCAGTTACCGATACCGCAGTAACTCTTGATGGCGTCAGGCTCACGAACAATCAGGCGAGATCGACTTTGACCGAAGCGTCCGGCGGTGGTCTCGGAGTTAACAATGAGCCAGGAACCGGCGATGTCGTCATTACAAACTCGGTGATGACAAACAATGTCGCAGTGGGCACGCCCGGCGGTGAACCATCTGGAGGCGGCGGAGCATGGATTACCGCCGACAACATCACCGTCACAAATTCATCATTTAGCGAGAACCAACCCGAAGTGGGGGCGGGGATTTTTGCGCTCGCAAGAGAATCGCTCACCCTCACCGCACTCACCGTTTCAAACAACAACGCCACCGAGCTCGGTGGCGGCCTTGTTGCAGGAGGATCAAGCGTCGCAATCTCCGATTCGGTCGTCTCAGGAAACCAGGCACCGGAAGGAATCATTGGAGGTGCATACGTCGCTTCGATCGTCGGACCGAACGCCGGCACGGTCAGTGTCACCAACACTCGAATTTCCGACAACACGTCAGCCCTTGTCGGCGGCGCATTCATCGTTGGATATGCGGAGGATTTCAAGCCATCGCTTGATCGAGTCACCGTCACGGGCAATGTCGCCACCGACCTGCCAGACACACCGAGTCTCTACTCCGGGGTTGGAGGCCTCTTACTGTTCGGGTCGGCAAACATTTCTAACTCGACCATTTCCAACAACACCGGCACAGGCATGACCCTCGGTTCCGAATCGCGGATTCCACCAGCGTCCACAGCCGGGATTCAACCAATGGTCAATGTCCCGAACGATTCGAAAGTCAACATTTCGAACACCACAATCAGTGGCAATTCTGCGGAAGGGATCTTTGCACTTACCTACACCGACGGATGCGGCTCGGTATCGACTGCATCGTCAGTTTCCGTCTGCGCGAGTTCGATCTCGCCGCAAAGCCACGAAGCGAATCTGATTGAACTTGTGCTCACACACGTTTTGGCAGCCGACAACGGCGGTGAAGATATCGCGGCCCCGGCATTCTCGTTGTTCTCACTCATCGAGAGGCCGAACCCTGCAGTCTTCGCTGGTTATGGCTCCCTTGTCGGCGTCGACCCTGGACTGCTTCCGCTTGAGAGCGTGAGCGACACCGTCTCGGTCGTGCCGCTGTCGATCGGTAGCGCGGCGTGGAATGCAGGCTGGCCTGGATTCACTCCCCCGCCCGCCACCGACCAGCGCGGCCTGCCCCGAGTCGTCGACATCATTGACATTGGCGCCTACGAGGTCCAAGAAGCGGTCCTGCTGCCCAAGTTCACAGGCTGAGATCTCAAGTCGCACCCTAAGCATTGGTAGGTTGCCCCCATGGCTTCCCACCCGCTTTCAGAAGGTCTCACCGCAGTGCTGTTCGACGTCACCGACGGTGTCGGTGTCATCACCCTGAACCGGCCCGATAAGTACAACTCCTGTGACCTTGCGCTTGTCACTGAACTCGAGCACCTCTACAAGGAAATTCGTTACGACGACACCGTGAAGGTTGTTGTTCTCACCGGCGCCGGCGACAAAGCGTTCTGCACGGGCATCGACCGCGACTTCGCGATGGATAACCGTCAGCCCGATTCACCGTTCATGATGGACGATCCAATGTTGAAGCTCGGCCCCAAGCAAGCCGACCTGTGGAAGCCCGTCATCACTGCGGTGAACGGAATGTGCGGCGGCGGCGCGTTCTACGCACTCGGCGAAAGTGAATTCATCATCGCCGCCGAACACGCAACCTTCTTTGATCCGCACACCACCTATGGCATGGCCGCGTGTTTCGAGCCCATGTTCATGTTCGACCAAATGCCGTGGGGCGAACTCGTGCGCATGTCACTCATGGGCAACTACGAGCGCATCTCCGCTCAGACCGCGCACGGCTGGGGAATGGTGAGCGAAGTTGTTCCCGGCGATCAACTCCTTGATCACACAATGGAAATTGCGTCGAAGCTCGCATCGCTTCCGCAGATCGCCGTACAAGGCACCATGCGCGCGCTGTGGGCCCGACGCAATATGCCGCGCACACAAGCCATCGCCACCGCGAATCATCTCGTTGAGATCGGCAACCGTCCCGAGGCGATTGCCGAAGGTCAGGCGTTCTTCAAGAGCGGCGTTCGTGTGACGCCAGTTGTTCGCTAGTTACTGAGAACTCCGACTTTCAGTGTGCCCAGCCACATCTCGGGCTCTCCTTGACCTTCATGCTGCCCAAGGAAATTCTCGGAGGCATCCTTGCCGCACATTTCGACAATGTCGTTTGCACCAGCCGGATGACGCTGAATGAATGACGTGAGGTCGTAGACATTGCCATCGACCACGCTCCAACAATCTTCACGACTCGAGCGTTTCTGGACCTCAGCCATCGTCACCCTGGTGACACCATCGCTGATGGGCTCTTTTGCTTGGGCATAGGCGTCTTTCCAAGTGGCCTCGGCACCACTGTGGCCGGTGATGTACGTCAGCGGAAGAGCAACAACCGACACCAATACCGCGACAACGCTGATGCCTACGACTGCAATGCGCTTGGGCCAGAACTTCGAAATGCCAGCGAGTAACAGGATCACTGCGCTCAGAGCAATCGCCACAACAACGAGGCGGTCGCCGGCTTCGGCATGCTCATCAGGCAAACCAACAGCAGCTGATAACGAAATGCCCGATGACTTCGCCGCGATGACTGACAACGTCGAGACCACACTCAGTGCGAACAAAGACGGGAATGTCTTTTCGAGCACGGAGGGTTTGGCTATGGCGAACAATGTCCAGAGCGCAACCACCGGAAGCATGACGACAGCAAAGTGCACAATCAAGGGGTGAGCAGGCAGATCGCCGATTTCCGCCCAGAGGTCGCTCGGCAACTGCATCGCAACGACGATTGGGATGACACCGCACAGGGCGATGATGAGAAAGTTCCGAATTCGGGGAGACATGGTGTGACCATATTGGCCCATCAGAAGCCTCAGACACGCGCAGCCGTCCCCCACTACCGTCAAACCATGACATCTGAACTCACGGGGCTAGCCGGCAACGTCGCCATCGTCACTGGTGCCGGGCGTATGCGATCGATCGGCCGACCGATTGCGGTGGAGTTGGCGCGCGCCGGTTGTGACGTCGTCATCACGGGTACGGGCCGCGCTCCGGCCGACTACCCCGCCGACGAACAGGCTGCCGGCTGGCGCGATATCGAATCGGTTGCCGATGAGATCCGCGCGCTTGGACAGCGCTGTGTTCCAGTTGTGAGCGATATTGCGAATGAGTCTGCAGTTGATGCACTGGTTACGCGAACGCTCGATGAATTTGGCCGCGTCGACATCATCGTTAATAACGCTGGTGCAGCTCGCGGCCCCGATCGATTCAATGTCGTCGACCTTGATCTCGCCGAATGGCGCAAAGTCATCGACGTGAACTTGAACGGCACGTTCTTGTTAAGCCGTGCCGCTGCCCGTCATTGGCTCGCGGTCGAACAACCCGGCTGCATTGTGAACATTTCCAGCGTGGGCGGAAAGATCGCTGGGCCCGGCACCGCCGCCTATTCCGCAAGTAAGGCCGCCATCCATGCACTTGGCGCAGCGATGGCCGCCGAACTGGGGCCATCGGGCATTCGCGTCAACGCGATTTGCCCCGGCATTGTCGACACCAGTCGCCTTGATGACATCGATCGCGGCGAGAACTGGGAACGACTGCGCCAAATCATCCCTATGCGCCGACACGGCACCGGCGAGGACATCGCCAACATGTGTGTGTTTTTGTGCAGCGATCAAGGTTCCTGGATTACCGGCCAAGCCATCAATGTCGACGGCGGACAGCTAACGATTCGTTAATCAGCTTGCCAAATCGCGGTCGGACTTCTTCAGACCGACGAGGCCTGCACATCTGGACAACTTGTCTTCGCGGTGTTCACAAGATCGTTCCATGCATCGTCGACCTTCTGACTCTCCGACTTCAGTTTGTCGACGTAGTCGGTCGAAAGTTGGGGCGAACTGAGTGTGTTGCCAAATGACGTAAGCGCATCTTGTAACGCTTCCACCTTGGGCTTAAGTAATGAATCGGCAGACGATGCGAGATCTTTCGCCGCAGCGGTGATGTCATTGACAGCTGCTTCGAGACCGCTCAGGCCGCTTGTTGTAATCGCAATGCCGTCGAGCGCGTTGAATGATTCAACGACCTTCTGCCAGGAGTCGCAGTACTTCGCCTCTGACGACTTCGAACTCGATGAGGAACAGCCGGCGACAATCGAAACCAACAGCGCAACTGCGGCAAGTGCGATTGCGGCTCGTTTGAGTGGGGACTTCTTCACGGCGATTCCTCCATGTGCTTTGCAAGAGTGTGGCACCGATCAGGTCCAAGTCGTTGGCAACGTATCGCCCGCCACATAAAGGGGATGCCCAGGATGACCAGCTTTCGTGAGCCGCAGTGCGTGCAGCGCAATACCCGCCTCGCCGAGCATCTCGCGTACTGCAGTACCCCTTCCCTGCAATTCGCCGTGGGTTCCCCATGCAGCAATGACCAGATCGGCGCTCTTTGCTGCGCTGAGGATCGCGTCGTTGTTCTCTGGGCCGACGGCGTCTGCCGCAGTTCGAAGCCCGGCGGGATCAGTGGAACGAAACGCAAAGATGTTTGTCGTCACCATTGACCCGTAACCCCACGCTTGCGCAAAGCCAACACAGCGACGATTCGTCGGATCGAGCTGGAATGCATCGGCCGTCGAAGGGTTGAGCATGAGGAAGTTCACACTCGGCAGCGCGACATCCCACATGCGCGTCAGCAGGTACCTGTGAACGCGATCATCAGAGAACGTCGCCGAGGCGTCGCCCCACTCCCCGGATGCGGTGTCAGTGATGAGCGGCACGGATCACCGAAACCCCACGGCGACGGGCATAGAGAACAACGAGGAGCCCTGCGCCGAGATACGAAACGAAACAGAAGACACCTGCCAGGTGGAAGGCGTCTGCTTGTTGCTGGTACGCAGCAAGATTCTGTTCTGTATCACGCTCGAGATCATTGAAAATGATGGTTCCGGTGATGAGACCAGCTATCGCGATACCCAAGTTCACTGTTGCATTGCGCACTGACGATGCCGAACCCACACCATCTTCAGGAGCTAGTTCCATGAAGGCGTGTGTCAACGGTCCCACTGACCCCGCAATCGGAATCGCTGCAATCGTGAGGATGATCACCGGGGCCCAGGCCGACGCTTCAGCCCCAACGAGGAGCGCCCCGAGAGAAAGCACTGCAGCGCTAAAGAATGCGAAGGCTGCGACCCTTGCGCTTCCCAATCTTGCGCTCAATCGACCACCCCAGACGGCGGCAACGCCGGCAACCGCTTGCGGAAGGATCAGTAGCACCGCGGTCTCAATCAACGTCTGGTGGTACCGGAACTGCAAGAACAGATATGTGAAAAAGAAGAGATTCACTCCGTTGACGAGAAAGAGCGCTCCGAGAATTGGAAACGACCCTCGGCGCCGCATCGTTCGAATGTCGAGGGTAGGTGTGGCGACTCTTCGCATGGTCATGATCAGTAAAATCGTTGCTACCGAGGCGACTCCCGCAGAGATAAATCCATTCGGGAAATGGTGGCCTTCTTTCGGACCGATGCCAAAAAATGAGAATGCCAGCGCAACTCCCGAAAGCGCAATCCCTGCCAACGCCGGCGTTACCAGCTCAGAACGAACGGAACTTTCGGTGCCCTTTGGCAATGTCCGGCGAACAAGCAACAACGTCCCGAGCCCAACGAGGACCCACAAGATTGTGACAAATCGCCAGTTTGAGCGCGGAATAATCGCTGAAGAAAGAAGAGGAACAACAATCGCTGCCACCGGTGCAATCACGGCAAACAGACCGAATGCACGTGCGCGCTGTGCCTTCTCCGGATACGTCTTGTTGAGAACCGAGAGACCAACAATCGCCATCACGATTGACCCGACACCTCCAACAGCCAGGCCCACGATCAAGGTCCCCTCATGTGGAGAAAGGCCGACGATGACTGCTCCGAAGCAAAAGGCTGCACTCGCCCACGAAAGGATTCGCCGTTCACCAAGGCGATCAGCAAGGGCACCAGCCAAAAACACGGCGAACAAACTGGCACCCGCAGCGATTTACGCAACCACGATGGTGGCGTTGGGCGACATCGAAAATTCCGTCTGGATTTCGACCAGCATGAACTCAAGGCTTGAGTAAATGACGAGCCCAGCTGCAATTGCGAGAAACGCGGTTGCAGTCTTCATTTGGACTGACGCAGAAGCGCGAGTTCCAGCGATCTGCTTGGAGGGCATGAAAGAGCATTGCACGGACCGATCAGGGACACGCCATACATGGAACATCATTGACCCCGAGCGAACACCAACTGCTCGATTCGCTCGGGCACGCTTGACCGGCTCCACCCCCGGGGCGAGTGCACGGTGAATTCGGCCTGATCAGAAAGCTCCACGCGGTACCCCGGTTTATGGAACTCCCGGTGGTGCGTGCCACAGAGCAACACCATTCGATCAACATCGGTTCGACCACCGTTGATCCAATGATCGAGGTGATGGACGTCGCAATGTTTGGGTTTCGTCCGACAACCTGGCGCTCGACAATGTCGGTCGCGAGCGACGATTGCTCTTCGTTGCGCCGCAGTGGCGGTTCGAACTTCTCGGCCCAGATTCAACACCTTCCAACCCGCCATGAGAACCCGCTGCACCACGGAATCACAGGTGAGTGTTGCCACCGCAGTTGCATCGAGTTCAGAACCGTCGGAAGTCACCGCATCGCCATGACGATGCAGGGCATCGGAGAACCAGGCTCGTTCAGCTACTGACCAGCCTCGGGCTTCGGCAGCGCGTTCAAGACCAGCTTTTGAGCGCACGCCCGCGCCGCGCAAGGCCGATGCACGCAACTCCGCAATGTCGACCACAAGCGAAACATGCGGAACGAATCGACCAGACTCGCCCGCACCGTCACGATGAGACATCGCGAACTTGCACACGTCTACCAATGCGTCGGCGTTGCGCTTGCCCAGTGATCGCGGCTCGCCGATGAACTCGCCGTTCTCGTCCACCTGGTCGGGAACATCGAACACTCGCAATGCAGCTTCAACAATGGCCGCCTCGGTGCGATTCAGTTGCCCCTGCACCGCCACGCGACCGTCGAGCAATGAATCGAGGTAGATGCCTGATGGCCGCTCGGAAAAGTCTTCGGGACTATCTGCTGCCTCGGCACACCTCACCCATTGACGCATAGCCACTTCGGTTTGGGCGACATCGAGAGGCGCCAGCACACGCACGACCTCGGGAGCCTGCACTGCAAACTCGTTGATAAATCGAGCTGGCACCGATGCAACGACAACGTCGACTTGCGCGCCACTCAATTCACCAGACTTCCATCCCTCGAGAACTTCGGGCCAGATCTCAAGCCGATCGGCTCGGCGAGCGACGCGTGTTGCGTCGCGCCGAGACAAGCTGCATGCATCGACGAGCCACGCGCGCAACGAACCCGCACCTTCGTTGCGCCACAGCTGTGGTTGATCGAACCGAATTTCGGCTTCGGCCGTGAGTGCAGAGAGTTGATCGATCTGCATCCGCAGACTCTTCAATACTTGAGCATCGGCGGGAACCCCCGACGCGCCCATCGAGACAACCGCACTCGACAATTGGGCGAACGCAACGTCGAACGAGACGAACCCCGACGCCACGGGTCCCGATCCAGCAAATCCCAGACCAGCCAACCCCGGCGCGAGCGCAGGCACAACTGGCCCGCACACAACAGCGACACCGCTGCGCTCACTTGTGGTCTCGTTGAAACTCTCGAACATGTGTTCGATACTACGGACGCGGAGTGTCAACGGGAATAGGCCATTCGGATCATTCCCGTCCACAAACACAACCGCTCACATCTGGCGCCAACGCCTCCCCCACTCCCCGCCCAACCCGTCACGCCGACACACTCGTCGCTACCGTCCCACCCATGCCTTTGCCCACCTTCACCCCTTCGCCCAGCGGAGATTGGTCACCCAACCTGCCCGGCATCGACCGACTGCGCTTGCACTGGGTCGTACTCGTGCAGCTCGTTGTCACTGTGCTGATGGTCGGCATGATCTGGACGGTGCAGGTCGTGCACTACGACCTCTTCCCTCTCGTCGGCGCCGACTCCTGGGATGCCTACGAACACGCTCACGTTGACCGCATCGGCAAAGTGCTCTTCGGGCCGTGGCTAATCGAAGGGCTCTGCGTGCTCGTGCTACTGCTCGCTCACCCGAAGCGTCTTCGTGTCGCAGCGATCATCAGCGCATTCCTGATGCTGTTCATCCTCATCGATACAGCGGCGTTCTCGGCGCCAGCGCACGGCGTGTTGCTCGACCGCTGGGACCAGCAGACCTATGACGATTTGATGATTGTGAACCTCGTCCGAGCCTGGCTATGGACAGCAAAGGGTGCCGTAGCGGTGTGGATGATGGTTGAGGTCATGCGCGTGGCCTTGCGCAGAGGGCCGAACGCCGCAACGCCGATGCCGTCGTAATTGATAGCAACGTTCACACGGTCGACGACAGCGACCCAACTTCTGATCGCTTCACCACTCGGCACACCGGCTGTTCAGAAATGTCGGCATGAAGCCAACGGAAGAACATCACGCCGACGCGATGACCGCTGGTGTCGAGCCAATTCGGCACGCCCGGATCGCCGTCGGAAACCACGATGCGAACCGAGCCGTCAGCATTCACAAACGCCTCGCGGTTGTTGATGTTCGTTCGGCGATCGGGGAAGCACTGATACCAGCGATCACACAACTGCAACGCCCAATAGTCGGTTGTGGGCGGAACGAAGTCGACAACGATCACTTCATCGTCTGCCATCTTCCACCAGGTAGTGGAATAGACAACGTCTGGGTTGGGAATCGCAGCAACAATGTCGTCGCAGGTCTGGCGCACGAACTCGTTGGGAAACGAGCGTCGCTCGGGTGTCCACAACTGGTTAAGTTGCGCATTCCACCGCAACGACTTTGCTGCGTTGGAAACTCGGGCCGACATTTCCGCGCTGCCCATGAGTCGTGACGTCTCCGCACCTATTGCGGTGTCGCTCGCACCCGCATCAACTCGCGTAATCGACCATGAACCTCGCGTTTGCGCATCCCGATCATGGAAATACTGACGAACAATGACGCGCGCTGCTTCGGGATGACTGAACTCCCACACAAACGTGCCGTCTTCATTAATGATGTCGTCGACATCAACTGACGCAACAACCGCTGACGCGCCGCCTGATCCTGCACCCGCATACACGGTAGTTCCGACATACGTCGCTTCGCCGCGCTCGCCGGAAATCGAATACAGCGAGTCGGGCCGAACCGCGGCGACGTCGTAATCAATATCGGGACCGGCAGCACCGACAAACCGAACACCATCGAGCATCGTGAGAAACGATGGCCGATCGGGGTCGAGCGTAAGCGTCGTGCTCTGCGTAACAGCGGTGAGCATGCGCATCACATACAAGTTGCCGTCAGCGCGTTCACGATCGTTCAGTGGATCGGGATCGCCCTCAATTCGCGAAACCGCGAATTCCAGCGCTTCGATGATGGACTGCCATGAATCCTCGGCCGACATGCGGGCAACAGTAGGCCCCGCATGCGGCCGAGGATTCCAGAAAAGTCAGCTGTTGGCAGGTTCTTCTTCGGCAGTGCGGAGTTTGGCGACCGCCAGAATGGCGAGACCATAAACCGGCTTGGCCAGAAGATCGGCAACCGAGTAACCAACCTGACGAACCGTTTCAGCCATACCACTTGATTCTTCAAACAGAATCGGGAACAGATAGGCGATGGGGTAAACCAACCACGCCACAAGCAACAGGATCGCCGCCAAGCGAATGCCCTTGGCAACTTTGGCGGATTCGCGGGTAGCAGACGCCTTCATCTCGCCGGCCACAGTGACCAGGATGTAGATGAACGGGATCATCGCCAACACCCAGAAGATCCACTTGGTGCTATCGCTGGTCGAAACCTCACCCGGGTACCCCAGGGCAATCATCAAAACGGCTGCGATCGCCAGTTTGATGGAGAGTGGGCGACGCTTCTCCGACGTGATGCCAAGCACGATGAGAAGTTCGATAAGCAACAATGGAACTGTGAGCAGCCAATCGGCATAGCGATAGCCCTCGTTGAATTCGCCGTCGGCCCAGCCAGTGAAGATGCGGAAGTAGTGATATCCCGCTACTGCCACAACAACTGCGGAGACGGCAACAGCATTGCGGTACTTCTTTGAAACCTGTGAAACATTGAGTACGAAATAAATGAACGCCCCTAACATCGACGCGACAACCAACGAAAACACGTTGTAGACGAGTAAGTACTCGTTTCCTGTCAGAAATACTTCACCCACGGATCCCTCCCCATTAGCGCTTGGGCCGCCTCATGCGGCACAGAACCTGAATCCTAGAACCTTTTCTGTTCCCCATGTCGGATCACAGGCGATGCCCACCGAGGAAGTATTCTGTTGGGGCACAGCTCGTGCGGGGTCGCCTCGACCAGAGCGGCCCGTTGCTCAGAGAACGGACCTCAGAGAATGAAGCCAGACACCATTTTGAAAGGCTGTCTCATTGCGGCAGCGATGATCAGCCTCGTCCTGAGCATCACCATTTATTTCAGCGCCGGAGAAAATGACATTTCCGGCCGCCTCAACGGCATCTACGTAGGCGTTTGGGTGCCATCGATTCTTTCGCTCGGGGCACTCCTTCTCGTTGCCAGAAAGACCGATTCATGACCGAGATAGGGCTTTTCATTGCGGGTGGCCTTGTCACCCTCGTTGTTTTCATTGGGCTGCTGCTCTACGGGATGATGTCGTTTAATCAGTGGTCGAAAAACGATCGCAACGAGTCCGCCGACTAATCACTCTCGGCGTCGGAGCGTCGCTTGGCTCCTCGCCACCAGCCACGCCAACCAGATGAACACGAGCTGAGTGTGTGTGTCATCTGAAGGGTGTCATTTGAAAGGTGCCCCCTGCGGACAATGAGCTAGAGCAGACCGATTGCTGACCTAACTGATTATTGCTAGTTTTCCGAACATAACGAAGGCCTAAGAGGGCCTGAACGAAAAAGCCTTCTCGTGAAAAAATCATCGGATTGTTTGCTATTGCTGCACTTTCAGTCGGATTCATTGCCGTCGCCGACCGAGCGTCGGCCTACGTTGAATCAGCGGCAGTTGTGCCAAGCCCGAATGCCGGCGGTTCCAGCACTCTCTTCTCGGTCTCTTGCATCGCAACCAACTCATGCGTCGCTGTTGGTGTCTCAGTCGACAACTTCGACGTCGACGCCTTGACGATGGCCTGGGACGGCGCCACCTGGACAATTCTGGCCAACCCCACTCTCGGATCCTCCGAAGATTTGCTTGCGTCTGTTTCTTGCGTCTCAGCTACTTCGTGCGTTGCTGTCGGCGAGTATGACATCGCCGGAGACACGAAATCGTTGGCCATGTCATGGGATGGAAGTGCGTGGACGACTGCAGTCGTGCCCAGTGTCGGCGTCGATGACAATTTCCTTGAGTCCGTGTCATGCGTTTCAGAGTCCTTCTGCGTTGCCGTCGGGGCCTCCTTCGATGGCACGAAGTTTCAGACTCTCGTCGCAACATGGAATGGCAGTGCGTGGGCAGTAGCTACGAGCCCCAATGAAGGGTCCGAATCCAATTTCCTCACATCAGTGAGTTGCACGTCGGCAGCGTCGTGCATCGCGGTTGGCAATTATTACGATGGCTCATTAGTACTCAAGACTTTGGCAGCAGTGTGGGACGGAGCGGCATGGACGATCGTCTCCACTCCCAATATCAATCCCGGCACAGACTCCAACGTTCTTCGGTCGGTTTCTTGCGTCTCCCCAACATCGTGCGTTGCTATCGGCGCAACAGAATCCAGCAATGTCGAAACATTGGCAATGACATGGGATGGCACGGCTTGGACAATTCTCCTGAGCCCTAACCCCGCCGTCGCGAACTATTTCGAGTCGGTTTCGTGCGTTTCGAGCACTGAGTGTGTTGTTGTTGGCGTGGGCGTTGACAGCACGTCTGTGGGCTCGCCACTCATGCTGACTTGGAACGGAACGACGTGGACTCAGCTCAGCGTTGAGGACATTGGCGCTGAAGAGGACGGACTTTCCGAGGTTTCTTGCGCCACCAATTATTCGTGCATGGCCGTCGGATCCTCCACAACAAATGGCCAGGATCAGACGTTGGCGGTGTCGCTTACTGGCCCCGTCCCGCCGTCCCAGATCCCGTGGCTCCATTTTTCACTGGCTGAGCCACACCTTTGCTTCGGTCATGGCTTCGGTGAATGAACCGCTTGGCTCCTTGCCACCATCCATGCCAACCAGATGAACACGAACTGAAACGGCAGACGCGCCCACGATACAAAGCGTTCGCCGAAGCTTCGATCACGCCAGTCCCAGACCATGTAGAGATTCCCCGGGTACACGGCGATCAAAACCACAATGGCCGCTAGTGCACCAATACGCCGGGTGCGGCGAATGATGAGCATCGGTCCGACGATGAGTTCGGCGACACCACTGGCGTAGGTCCAGAAACGCTCCGACGGCCAGAGCCACGGTGGAACAATGGCGTCGAAGAAACTTGGGTTGACGAAATGCATGACGCCCGCAACGGTCATGAACACGCCGAGAGCGACTGCTACGGGCCCCCAAACGGGAGAGTAGGCAACCACATGCCCCTCAACTGACTTGGGTTTCCTGCGAATCGAACCGATCGGACGATGTGAATCAGCAGCATCGCTGGCCATAAGGCAAGCGTAGAGCCGACCCTGAAAGATTGTCCGACCAGGGAGAGATTTCCCTGAGGAATCGGGCCCCCTCCCCCGACACCACTACATTGCTGAACGTGACAACCACAGAACGAATTCCTGCGGTCGAGGGGTGGTTCACCACCTCCGAGCCCTACACCCTCATTGGCGCCAAATGCACTGCGTGCGGAACCGTTGTGTTCCCGCCCCGGTCTGGCTCTTGCCCCAGCCCCGACTGCGATGGCACCGAGCTCGAGCCCACTCCACTTTCCCGCAAAGGAAAGGTGTGGTCCTACACCGAGAACCATTACGCACCGCCGCCCCCGTATGTGGCGGCTGAACCGTTCGAGCCCTATGCGCTTGCTGCCGTTGAACTCGAAGCCGAGGGCATCGTGATTCTTGGGCAGGTTGCGAAGGGCGTCATGGCCGCTGACCTTTCTATTGGTCAGGAAGTAGAAGTCGATCTGCAGGTGCTTTACCGCAACGACGAAGGTGTCGACCACTGGATCTGGACATGGGCACCTTCCGCCCCGAAAGGCGCGAAGTAATGGCAACTGAACGTGATCTTGTTGTTCTCGGTGCAGGTATGCACCCGTGGGGCAAGTGGGGAAAGAACTTCGTCGACTACGGACTCGTTGCCGCCAAGGCTGCGCTTGCCGACGCCGATGTTGCATGGCGCGACATTGAATTCGTCGCCGGTGCCGACACCATTCGTAACGGCTACCCCGGCTTTGTTGCTGGCTCCACGTTCTCCCAAGCAATGGGCTGGACAGGCGCGCAGATTTCTTCGTCATACGCCGCATGCGCATCGGGCGCACAAGCAATGCAGTCGGCACGCGCGCAGATCCTTGCGGGCTTTGCCGATGTCGCAATGGTCATCGGTGCCGACACCACTCCGAAGGGTTTCTTCGCTCCGGTTGGTGGTGAGCGCAAGGAAGATCCCGATTGGCAGCGTTTCCACCTGCTCGGCGCAACCAACCCGGCGTTCTTTGCATTGAACGCTCGCCGTCGTATCGACGTGTTCGGCGACACCGTCGAAGACTTCGCCATGGTGAAGGTCAAGAATTCCAAGGCTGGCGTGGCCAACCCCTATGCGCGTTTCCGCAAAGAGTTCACGATTGACGACTTTGCTGGATCGCCAATCGTTTCCGACCCCCTGCGTCTTCTCGACATTTGTGCAACCTCCGATGGTGCAGCTGCAGCCATCATCTGCACGCCGGAGTACGCCATGAAGAAGCTCGGAACACTTGAAGGCACCGTGCGTATTCGTGCAGTGGCAAACACCACGCCGACGTACCCGCAGATTCGTCTTGAACTTCCCGACATCGCCACCGACTCCAACGCTGTTGTGCAAGCACCAGCACTTGGTTTCAAAGATTCAATTGCGCACAACGCGTACGAACAAGCCGGACTTGGCCCGGAAGATGTTTCGTGCGCAGAGGTGTACGACCTTTCCACCGCGCTCGAACTCGACTGGTACGAGAACCTCGGCTTCTGCGCAGAGGGCGAAGGCGCACGACTTGTTCGCGACGGCGTCACTGCACTCGGCGGTTCAAAGCCGGTCAACGCATCGGGCGGTCTTGCCTCATTCGGCGAAGCGATTCCTGCACAAGCCATTGCTCAGGTGTGCGAACTCACCTGGCAATTACAGGGACGCAGCGACGGCCATCAGGTCGAAAACGCCAAGGTAGGGCTTGCGATTAACCAGGGCCTTTTCGGCCACGGTTCTTGCACGATCCTGTCGGTCTGAGACAAGCATTCTCTCGCCGATACTCTCGGCTCATTCGTTCTGATCACTATTTACTCCGAGGAGTCCCCTATGGCTGAGGCCTACATCATCGATGCCGTTCGCACCCCCGTTGGCCGTCGTGGCGGCGGCCTGTCCGATGTGCATCCCGCCGATCTCGGCGCGGCTCCGATCGTTGAACTGTTCAATCGCGTCAATGTCGACCCGGCGCTCGTTGACGATGTCATCTACGGCTGCGTCGACACCATTGGTGGACAGGCCGGGGATATCGCGCGCACCGCATGGCTCGTTGCGGGAATGCCACAACATGTGCCTGGCACCACGATCGACCGTCAGTGCGGGTCTTCACAGCAGGCCGTGCACTTCGCAGCACAGGGCGTCATGAGCGGAACGCAGGATCTCGTGGTTGCTGGCGGAGTGCAGCAAATGTCGCAGATTCCGATCAGCTCGGCAATGCTCGTGGCTGAACCTTTCGGATTCACCGATCCGTTCACCGGTTCAACCGGTTGGGTTGCGCGTTACGGGGCTGGCGAGGTGTCGCAGTTCAATAGCGCAGAGATGATCGCCGAGAAGTGGAACATCAGCCGCGACGACATGGAAGCGTTTGCCGTTGAGTCACACGAGCGCGCGATTCGGGCTCGGGCCGAAGGTCGCTTCGAAAATGAGATCTTCGAATTCAATGGCCTCAACTTCGACGAAGGCCCCCGTGAACCGAACTGGGAAAAGATCCGTTCGCTGCAAACGCTCACCGAAGGTGGTCGAGTCACCGCTGCATGTGCTTCGCAGATTTCCGATGCCGCTGCCGCGATGCTCATCGCAGGTGAAGATGCGGTGAAGCGTCATGGCCTCAAGCCTCGTGCACGAATTCATCACATCTCGGTACTTGCCGATGATCCGATCTACATGCTCACTGCGCCGATTCCGGCAACCAAGCGTGCGCTCGAGAAGACCGGCCTCACCATGGCCGACATCGATCTTGTTGAAATCAACGAAGCCTTCGCAAGTGTTGTGCTCGCATGGCAGAAGGAACTCGACGCCGATCTTTCCAAGGTCAACGTGAACGGTGGCGCGATTGCCCTCGGTCACCCACTCGGTGCCACCGGCGTTCGCCTCATGACCACGATGCTCAATGAACTTGAGCGCACCGGCGGTCGTTACGGACTGCAGACCATGTGTGAAGGCGGCGGCCAGGCCAACGTCACCATCATCGAACGCCTGTAATCGTTACAACTCCACATAAGACGCGACGAAGGCCCGGCATTTCGCCGGGCCTTCGCAGTTTTCAGAAATGAATGCGTCAGTCGAGTTCAGCACCGAGCAGAGAGATGAAGCTCACCATCTCGCCCGGGTAACCACCAAGGTTGTGCGTCAGGGCCAGCTTGCGGCCTTCGGCCAGCGAATGAATCTTGCGCTCTTCGGGGACTTCACCACGAAGTTGGAGGAACGCTTCGAACATCATGCGCAAACCGCTTGCGCCGGTGGGGTGGCCGAAAGACTTCAGGCCGCCGTCGGGGTTCACGGGAAGTTCGCCGTCGAGATCGAATACGCCGTCGAGCACATCGCGCCATGCGGTGCCGCGAGCCGAGAACTGAAGATCTTCCATGAGAAGAAGTTCGGTGGGCGTGAAGCAGTCGTGAACCTCGGCCATTGCAACCTGTTCGCGAGCATTGGTAACGCCGGCCTGGGCGTAGGCATCGACTGCGCATGCAGCGATCTCGGGGAAGGTCGTGTAGTCGTAGTTCGGGTCGGTGAGTCCGCCGCCGTTGCCAGCGATGAACGAAAGTGCCTTCACATAGATCGGCTTGTCGGTGTACTTGTGCGCATCTTCAGCGCGACACACGATTGCGGCTGCTGAACCGTCGGCGACACCAGCGCAATCGAACAGGCCGAGTGTGCCCGCCATCTTCGGGGCCTTCTCGACCGTTTCAACCGTGATCTCTTTGCGGAACTGTGCACGAGAGTTACGGGCACCGTTGTAGTGGTTCTTCACGGCGATGTGGCTGAGTGCCGCGCGCATCGTGTCTTCGTCGACGCCGTACTTATTGCCGTATGCCGGAACGATCATTGAGAACATTGCGGCCGCGGTGAGCGTGCGGGCGGTGCCGTCATTCGGAATCGGGTTGGCGTTAAGGCCTTGGAAGCCGGTGTCCTTCACCTTTTCCGCGCCGACAACCATGCACAGGTCATAGGCACCCGCTGCGAGTGCATAGGAGGCCTGACGGAGCGCTTCAGAGCCAGTAGCGCAGTAGTTCTCGACGCGAGTAACGGGCTTGTTCTGCAACTGCAGGGCGCGAGCAAGAGCAATGCCGCTCATTGCGCTTTGTGCCGTGCCGAACCAGTAGGCGTCGACATCGTCTTTGTTGACACCAGCCGAGGCGTAGGCCTCGTTCGAGGCATCGATCATCATGTCGTCGAGGCTGGCTCCCCAGTTCTCAACAAAGTTGGTGCAGCCCATTCCAACGATGGCCACCTGGTCGCGAATTCCATGACTAGCCACGGATCAGCTTCCCCTTCCAGAAGTAGTTGTGGATGCCATCGGCGGTGAAGAGACGACGGAAGGTCATCTCGACACGGCCACCAATGGCGACCTCTTCAAGATCAGTATCGGTAAGTTCAATCGGCAAACGTCCGCCGCCGTCGAAGTCGACGACAGCGAAGATGATCGGCGGGCTTGGCGAGTACGCCATGCGATCGACGGTGAACGTTGCGATCGTGCCCTGCACGTCGGCCATTGGTGCGTCTTCCATTTGATCGGTGCGCTGACCGTCAGACGAAACTCTCATCGGCGGAAGGAAGACATCGCCAGTTTGTGAATCGCGACTGCCAACGAAACCAAACTTCCAGTCGGTCGTACGTGCAGCAGCCGTTCCGGATGGACGCGCCGGTTCCGGACGACGAGGCGGTTCGACATTGATCATGCCGCGCCATGAAAGAAATCGGCCGTAAGCAAGCGGCGCACCCGACTCAAGCTGCGATGCAATCGAGCGAGCCGGCGTGTACTTGGCAATCGCTGGCGTTGTGCGAAGAATCATGACATTGGCGCCATCGGCGAGAGCGACCAAGGCAATTGTTTGTCCGGGCTCAGCGTTTTCAAGTGCGTTGCACAGCACAAGGCCGGGCTGGGCTGCGCCGGTGCATCCGATCGTTGCGGTGAGGTCGTCGACCACCTTTGCTGCGCCAACCTTTGATGCGAGCGCAGAGCCGATTCGAGCGGTGGGAGCCGCGACGGCAACGAGGTCGACCTGGTCAGCGCTCAGACCGGCGGCTTCAAGTGCGTTCTTGTAGGCCTGCCGACCGGCGGCCACATAGGTGAGTTCAGAGAACTTGTCATCCCAAACCTTTGAGCGAATGTCGCCCGGTGAGCGCCAACGATCAATGAATTCCTCGGTGATGGTTGCTCCGCCGATGTACTCGGCAACGACGCCGTCACCTTCGCCGATCACAAAGGCTGCAGCAGCATCGCCTCCGTTGGCTTCATCGGCCGAGCCAGCAAGGCCCGTGCGCATGTCAGAAGTAACAACCAGTCGATTGCCCACCGTGGAGAGGGCAAGACGCAGAGCGCCGGCAGTGGAGCCGACGGATGCGCCCATATCGAAAGCCGGAACTTCAGCCGGCAGACGCAGTGCCGCGTGGATTGCTGTGGCGTTGGTTTTGTCGGCGTAGGCAGGAAGCGCCGTGCCGAAGAGGACGACCTCGGGAGCCGAAGCGCCGGAAACTTCAGCGCCACGAAGAGCGAGACGAGCTGCCTCAACGCCCATAGAGGTGGTGTCTTCATCGAATGACGCAACAGCGCGGGTTCCACGACCGCCGCCCTGGCCGATGAACGCGGAAATTTGTGACTTATCCAGTCGTCGATATGGGAGGTAGGCCCCCCAAGAAATGATGCCTCGCATGGGTCCGACAGTAACTGATGGACCGTCAGTGGCCGCAATGCCGTGGCCCACGCGAATGCTCAGCGGCAGTGACCGGGCCCGATGCTGAATCGGGCTGGAGCGACTAGACAACGGACATGACAGCAACCGTCCTGCCTGAACTTGGCTTCTACACACTTCCCGGCCAGCCCGATTCCTCTCGCGACCTCATCAACGAGGTACGCGAAGGCGAAGCCCTGGGATTCGGCCGCGTCTTCGTAAGCGAGCGCTACAACAAGAAAGAAGCCGCCACGCTGTGTGGTGCAGTTGGCGCGGTCAGCGAACGCATCGCTATTTCGACGGCGGCAACGAACCACAACACTCGACACCCGATCGTTACGGCTGGCTTTGCGCGCACGATGCAGAGTCTCACTGGTGGCCGTTTCACGTTGGGCCTTGGTCGTGGCATTGCACCGATGCAGGACGCGTTCGGAATCAGTCGAATCACCACCGCCCAAATGGAAGATTTCGCAGGCCTCATGCGCCGACTGTTTCGCGGCGAGGTCATCATGGGCCATAACGGTCCGGCGGGTTCGTGGCCGATCCTGCATCTCGATGCAACGCTCGACGATTACCTGCCGATGGGAATCGTTGCGTTTGGCGATAACACCCTTGAGCTCGCCGGACGTTGCTTCGATGAAGTTGTGCTCCACACCTTCTTTACCGACGAAACCACCGCACATTGCGTACAAATGGTGAAGCGCGCTGCCGAAAAGGCCGGACGGAACCCTGACGACGTCAAAGTGTGGTCGTGTTACGCCACAATCGGCGACCACATTGACGAAGAAGAACGACTTATGAAATTGGTGGGCCGTCTCGGCACCTACCTGCAGGGCTACGGCCACCTGCTTGCGCGCACGAATGGTTGGGACGAAGCCGTTGTTGATCGCTTCCTGGCCGACGAAGTTGTGAGTTCAGTTCGCGGCCTTGATGTTGTGGGTACCACCGAACAGCTGCAGCACGCGGCAACGCTCATCCCCGAGGACTGGCTCTCGTGGGCGGCTGTCGGCTCACCAGTCGACTGTGTTGCAGCGGTACGGAACCAACTCGCACTCGGTTGCGATGGCGTGATCATGCATGGGGCGACTCCGGCGGAACTTGCCCCGATCGTGGCCGAATACCGCGAGAGCGCCTGAACCCATGACCACCAAACATCGTACCTATTGCCGGTTGTGTGAGGCCGGCTGCGGAATTCTCGTCGATGTGGCCGACGACGGCACCGTGGAGAAGGTGCGCCCCGACAACGACCATCCCGTCACCAAAGGATTTGCCTGCAACAAGGGCATGCTGTGCGGCGAGATTCATCACGATCCGTCTCGACTCAACGAACCGCAACGCCGCACTGCCGATGGATTTGTCGCTTCAACATGGAACGACGCAACCACCGACATCGCCGAGCGAATCAACGTCATCATCACTGAGCACGGGCCAAACGCGATCGCCGGTTACATCGGAAACCCGGCGGCATTTAATGCAACCGCCGGTCCAGCACTCGCGTTGTTCATCGCAATGTTCGGATCCTCCAGTCTGTTCACGACCGGCAGCCAGGACTGTTCCAACAAGTTCGCTATCGGTGAGATGCTCTGGGGAAGTTCCCAAGTCCACCTCATTGCCGATGTCGACAACACCAATCACATGCTGCTCTTCGGCACGAACCCACGAGTCAGTAAGGGGTCATTTCTGGCGATGCCGGATCCAATCGCAAGGTTGGGCGCTATCGAACAACGCGGCGGAACCGTGCGATTCATCGACCCTCGTCGAATCGAGCCCAAGGTGGGCGAGGTCATCCAACTCAAGCCCGATACCGACGTGTATCTGCTTGCCGCGATGTTGCATGAAATCGATGCCCGTCGTGGCTTCGACCAAGCGGGCGCAGCCCGCATCACCGATCTCGATTCCCTGCGTGAGTTTCTCAGCTGTTTTTCCGCAGCCACCGTGGCCCCAGTCGTCGGGCTCGATGCCGAACTAATCGTGCAACTTGCGCTCGAGTTCGTTGACGCACCAACCGCAGCAGTGCACATGTCCACCGGTGTCAACATGGGCCGTCAAGGCGCGCTCGCGTACTGGTTGATGCATTTGCTCTCCTTACTCACGGGCAACTTCGACCGCACCGGCGGCAACATTCCTTCAACTCGCGGCACTGATCCCGCCCCGGCGGCAGCAGGGAGCGAACTTGAATCGTTTATCGACAGCCCTTGGGGCAGTTACCGACCCACTGTGTCTTCGCATCCGTGTGCACTGCTTATCGACATGATTCGCGATGGCGCAGTGAAGGCGCTCTTCGTTACAGCAGGAAATCCGTTACTTACGATGGGTGGCGGCCTTGAACTTGAAGAAGCACTCAACTCGCTTGATCTCCTCGTCACCGTTGATCTCTATCGAAATGCAACCGGCGAACTCGCCGATTGGGTGCTGCCGGCAACCGATTGGTTCGAACGAGAAGACCTCAACACCTTTGTGCAAGGCACGTTGGTCACGCCCTATGTGCAGTGGGCTGGCGCGATTGTTGAACCGATTGGCGAGCGACGCACTGAACAGCGCATCTTCAATGACATCGCCGAGAAAGCCGGTGCGCCCATCATGTTTCCGAACGGAACCGACATGCTGGCCGCCATCAACGACGGAGCCCTTGGCCGTCATGACCTTTCGCTTGCATCGTTGCGGGAACTTCCCGACGGCATCGCGTTGCTCGATCAGGTTGCTCCCGGTTCATTTCTCGACAGGATGCGCCCAGGCGGAACGATCGAAGGTGATCCGCCAATGCTGCGTGTTGCCAAAGAGCGCACCGCTGAACAATTCAATGAACTTCTCGCCGAACCTATGGGAACACTCAAACTCATCACGCGACGCACGTCCCACACCATTAACTCGGCGATGCAGAACGTTGAAAAACTGAAGGCCAAAGGCGCGGCCGATAACCCGCTTTATGTGTCGTCGACTGACGCAGATCGTCTCGCACTCAGCAACGGTTCTCGCGTTCGCGTATCGAACCAATGGGGAGCGGTAGAGAGCACCGTGAAGATCGATGACACCTTGCGCGACGGCGTTGTCGCCATGACTCACGGGTTCGGCAACGCCAACACTTCCGGCATGCCCCACGCCCAGCGCTACCCCGGTGTGAATGTGAATGCACTGGCGCCGGTCGGCCCGGGCTCGTTCGATCCCGTCAGCACGATGTCCCAACTTACCGGCATTCCCGTTGAGGTCACCGCGCTGCCCTAGCAGCGACGAAATGTGCTGCGTTCGGCCGGTAGGGTCGGCGCATGGAACTCGGAGCAATCACTAATCCCGATGCCGTCCAGTACGGCAAACCCCTCGAAGGCGTGCGCATCCTCGCCCTCGAGCAGATGCAGGCACTCCCCTACGCCACGCAACTCCTTGCGCGCCTCGGGGCTGATGTCGTGAAGGTTGAGAGTGTGAAAGGCGGCGACCTCGGCCGCGGTTCACAGCCCGGCATCACCGACCCCGACGGTCGATTCGTTGGCGCCACCTATTTGCGCAACAACCTCGACAAGAAGTCCATCTGTGTCGATCTCAAGGCGCCCGAAGGAAAGCAACTCATCCTCGACCTTGCTCCCAAGTTCGACATCGTCGCCGAGAACTTCAAAGGTGGCGCACTGTCACGTATGGGGCTTGGCTACGACGACATCGCTGCGGTGCATCCCGGTGTGATCTATTTGTCGGTGTCGGGTTTCGGCAATACCGTCGAAACTCCCTACGACGGCTGGCCGGCCTATGCAGCTGTCGCTGAAGCCATGAGCGGCATCTACGACTACAAGCTTGAGCCCGGACGTCCGCCAGCGGTTTCACCTGTTGGCGCCCTCGGCGACATTGGTACCGCACTATTCGGAACCATTGGCATCCTCGCCGCTCTTCGACATCGTGATCGCACCGGCCTCGGCCAGTACATCGATGTCGCCATGTTCGATGCAATGGTCTCGATGACCGATCTCGTCACCAACTTCTGGTCACTCGGCCTGCGCCCCGCTCCGGGCCAAGGTTTGGCGATGGTCCTTGATGGTTTCGAAGCCTCGAATGGTTGGTTCATCATCCAGGTCGGGCGCGAGCACGAGTTTGAACGGCTCGCCAATCTCGTCGGCAAGCCGGAATGGCTCACCGACGAACGACTCTCAACTCGCGCTGGCTGGCGCGAACACATGGACGACATCCTGCGCCCCGGCGTAAAGGCGTGGGCGGCCGACAAGACCAATATCGAGGCATGCAAGGCACTGGCCGATGCCGGCGTTGCTGCGGGACCATGCCTCACCGCCCAACAGGTCATCGACGACCCGCACGTCGCTGCCCGCAACATGCTCATGGAGATCCCTCGTCCCGAGGGCGGTGACCCGGTGCTCACTCCAGGAAACCCCATCAAGATGTCGCGGGTTTCCGAAGGTCCCGATGTCCGCATGCCGTGGCTTGGCGAACATACCAACGAGGTGCTCGCTGCTGAGCTTGGTCTCGACGACGCACGCATCGAACAGCTTCGTACCGATGGGGTGATCGCATGAGTGAACCTTCCGCCCATCCCGCAGTCGCTGCCGTTCAACAACATGCTGGCAACTGGAACGCCCAGAATCGAACGGCGTGGCTTGCGTTATTCGATGACAACGTCACGTTTGAAGATCCGGTTGGCAAAGCGCCAAAGGTTGGGCGTTTGGCTGCCGAAGGTTCTTGGGATAACTCCTTCACCGAAGGACGCGTTTGGACCCTGCACCCGCAGCGAATCATCCCCGGCGGAACCCACGAAGCAGCAGTTGAGATGCTCAACAAGGGAACCCTCCACGGCGAACTCGTGGAGTTGCGCGGTATCGAGATCTACAAAGTGAACGATGCTGGCAAAATCATCTCGGTACGCGCGTTCTTCGAACAGCCCACCGATTTCGAACTGAATCCGTTTTTTATTCCGGAGGGCTAAGCCACATCTCAAGTGATGCATCTTCCCAGTCGTCTGGTCCGACGATGGTTCGGGGAAGTGGCGTCATCACATGGGTCGTGCCCCCAACGGTGAACTCCGCGCTTCGGCGCTCCCACGCAACGATGCGGTCATCAGCTTCACCCTCGTCACACAGGCCAAGAGCGGTGTCGCGATTGCGGTGAAGGCGGATCTGCGCAGGAATGTTGGTCGACCACACCATGACAACCTCGTGCGCATTCGATACGACTTCGTACAAACCGACCGGTTCATGTTCGTATTCGCGCCACAACGGAACGCGTTCGGCCACGTTGGCTGCGAGAAATTCGAGGGCGGTTCCGGCACGCACCTCGAGCACTTCGTGCACGAACAGTGTGCCTTTCAGGTTCTTTTCGACGAGGTCGGCAGTCGTCGGACTTCCTGGCACGCCAGCGAGCAATCGGTCGAAGCCACCGCTGCGCCATTGTGCCGCTTTGTCCCACCAATCGCCGTAGAACGCGTTGCGTCGTTTGAGGTTCAATCGGTCGACATTGCGGCCCCACGACTCCCAGCCTTTGTCGCCACAGTCCCAAATGTTTATGACCTGCGGCCAACGGCCACCGCCCTGCGCGCACACGTAGAACGACCCAAGCAGGTTGTTCATCTCCGGCATGCGCAGCACGGGGTCCTGCCACAAGTGCTCCATGTAGTCGTACTGGCCTTGACCAACGACATCGACAACCTCGTGCAAGTACAAGCTGCGCTTGGCCATGGCTCCCCCTCAAGTGACTTCCCAAACGAAAGGTAGTAGGCCAAACGCAAAGAGGGCGCCGGCCGAAGCCGACGCCCTCTTCAGATCAACTTCGTAGCGGACTACGAGGCGATGTCAAACCAAGTGGTGCCCGTCGGAACCCAACACTGGACGTCGACAGGACAACCGTTGTAGGTGCCCGTGGCATTCTTGGCGGTGCCCGTAGGCGCCGCTGTCAGTTTGACGGGGTGGGTGAGGGTTGCAAGATAGGTCTTTCCTTCTTTTTGCGAACCAATCCCGTTCGAGCCATTGGCGATATCTACTTCGCCAAGTCCACGAACTGCCTTCATGAAGCTCTCACGGCTCAGATTCTTCCCAGCCTTCTCAAGTGCTCGCTTCATCACATTCGTGATGGTGCACTCATTCGGCGGGGCGTCAGAACTGACCTTGGTGCCATCAGGCAACGTGCGGGTCTCGCCGGATGGAACACCCGGATATGACGGGGCGCCACCAAAATCATTTGCTGAAAGCGCATCAAACTTGGCACGGCACTCTTTTTCAAATGCTGATTCCGTCAAGAGCTTGCCGTCCGGAGTCACTGAATCGCCGAAGACAGTGAAGCAAATACCGCCCACTGCCGATGGTTTGAGAGACTTGCCGCCATAGGGAGTGCACATGGACGATGCAACATCAAGGAACGTGAATTGCCAGTTATTGCCTCCAGCGTTGTCCCAGAACCCGTTCGAAGCGGTGAACTGAAGTGCGATGGCAATGTTCGTGACATTTGCGGCCTTAAAGGTGTTTACCGCAGCGGCAGATTCGGTGTTCTGAATCCCAGGGTCACCTTGAAGGGTGTTGATTTGCGCAACAGTAACTTTGTTGCCATTGGCTTCAAGCGAGGTCTTCGTAGCAGCGACTGCAGACACGTGCTCCGGACCGTTACCACTCAGAATGCCAACTGCGGCGCCCTTGGGGATCTGACCTGACTTGATTGCAGCATCAATACCCGACTTCGCGTTGACCTCAGCTGAGGGAGAGATCGTCGTAAGCCACCCGGTGTCATGAGCTGACTGCGGAGCAACGTCACCGAAGAAAATCGGCACGCCGGCCTGAGCAATACATTCGATGTATTTCGCGCCCATACCGTTGGAGTTGATCACGGCAAACACCGGAGTGTTAATGGTGGCGTCATCACAGACTTTTTGTGCGGTTGTTGGCTTGACCGGATCCCAGGTCATCACCACACCTTCGACCTGACGACCATTGATTCCGCCTGCTGCGTTCCATTCATCGAAATATGATGTGAGGCGCTTTGAGAGGTTCTGCGTGGTCAATGCCGGCGCTAAGGCAAAGCCTGCGGCCCGAAGGCCGTCAAGATCGGAAACAGCAACACCAATCTTGATCGATGTGTCTGTGACGCCAGTGGTATTTCCACCGCCACCAGACGAATCATCATCACTACTGGAGCATGCAGCCAAGCCAGCGGTGAGCGTGAATGCACACACAACCGCAATGACCGCAGTCCAAGTTCTTGAACGTGCCATGAAGGTCCCCCCCTGAGGATTTCGAAATGGTTCTCACATCTGCGAGAAATAGAACTGTAGCAAGATCCGACGCCTTAGGTGACAGAAGTCACCTAGGTCGATCTTCCGCTATGTTTCCAGCGGGGTTTGGGGCATTGGACACTCGCGGTCGTCTGCCCCTCGAGGCAACGAACGAGGAGCGTCATGTCAGGAACCGAGGAAGAGAGCACAAGTAGCAAGGGTTTGTCGGGCCTGACCTCTGTGATCTTTGCGGAAGAGCAGCAACGCCTCGCTGCTGCGAAGGAAGAAGTCGTGGTGCTGCCCGATGACCTTCTGCCTGGAGTCGGCGGAAAAGGGATGCGCCTACGCGAGGGCTTGAACCAGGGAGGCGTTTCGATGATCGCCCTCCTGCTCCTTCTTATTGTGGTTGAGGAATTTCAGACCGTCGCTCTTCTCGTCCTCGGTCCCGATATTCAAGAGTCGCTTGATATTTCCGACACCACACTTCTCGGTCTGATCAGTTTTGGCGGAGTCGTTTTGGTCCTTGCTTCGATGCCCTTTGCTTGGCTTGCCGACCGCTACTCCCGCACAAAGGTGCTGAGTGCTGCGACTGCTGTCTGGGGGGCTTGCGGTGTAGGTCTCGGTTTCATCGTGAACCCGTTCCAGATGGCTTTCGGTACCGCAGGAACAGGAATTGGCAAGTCAGCGAATATCCCAATCACCCCGTCATTGATCGCCGATCAATATCCGATCGGGGTCCGTACGCGCATGTTCGCCGCTCAGACTCTGGGCCGACCAATCGGTCAAGTTGTGGGGCCAATCGTCGCTGGCGGAATTGTCCTCATCGCCGGCGATCAAGCCGGTGACTGGCGATGGGTTTTTTGGATGTTCGGATTTCCCGCTGTGGCACTCTCAATTGCGTTTGCCCTCAAGCGCGAACCCAAGCGCGGACGCAATGAACAAGAAGCTGTTTTTGGCGAAGACATCACTGAGAGCGAAAATCCTGATGGCCCAGTTCGACTGAGCGCCGCCATGGCACGCCTCAAAAAAGTTCGGACTTTTTACTTTCTGATCGTCGGCATTGGTGTGCTGGGCTTTGCACTCGTTGCCGTTCCCGCCACTTTCAATCTGCTCATGAAAGACGTGTACGGGTACGGAGCTTTCCAGCGAGGCTGGATCATGTCCATCACCTGGTCGGTGTCGGTAATCGCGATTCCAATAGCTGGTCGTTATGGAGAGCGTCTCTTTCGCAAAAATCCGCCCTCGGCCCTCAAACTCATGGGCGTCTCAATCTTGATGTACGGATTTTTCCTGACGGTCGGACTCCGATTCCAGCAGGCAGCGATCCTGATTGCATTCTTTGCCATTGGCAACGCATGCCAGGGAATGGCCTTCACCCAGCTGGGACCAACGATCTCTGCCGTTGTTCCCTACCAGATGAGAGCGCAGGCCTTCTCGATGGTGGGCGTCTACATCTTCCTGATGGGTGGTTTCTTCGGGGGTCTTCTCACTGGTGCATTTTCCGACGCATTCGGACAGCGCACGGCACTCACGGTCGTCATTCCCGTTGCCACACTCATCGGTGGACTGATGATCATTTACGGATCCCGCTACATGAAGCGCGATATCTCTCTGACCGTTTCTGAATTGATCGAAATGCAAGAAGAGCAGAAACGAATGGCCGCCGACCCTGAGAACATTCCGATGCTCCAGGTTCGCAATGTTGATGCATCATACGGAACTCTTCAGGTTCTTTTCGATGTCAGCTTCGAAGTGAAGCGGGGCGAATGCCTTGCTCTTCTCGGCACAAACGGGGCTGGAAAGTCGACAGTTCTCAGGTCAATCAGTGGGTTGCTCAATCCCGACCGCGGCGTTATACGCATGAATGGGCGCACCATCACACTCGTTGATCCGCAGTACCGAGTTGCACTCGGCATGATGCAGATTCCGGGGGGCGAAGCCGTTTTCCCGTCCATGACGGTTTCGGAGAATTTGGAACTTTGGAGTGAACTCATTGAGGACAAGGAAAAGCGGTCTGGGAGGATCGAAGAAACATTTGCGGTCTTCCCGGAACTTCTTCACCTCGTTGATTCAAGAGCCGGTTCGCTCTCCGGCGGTCAGCAACAGATGCTTGCTCTTGGCAAAGCAATCATGCTTGAACCCGAACTGCTTCTGATCGACGAATTGTCGCTCGGACTCGCACCGATTGTCGTTCAGCGTTTGCTCGGCATCGTGGAGAAATTGAAAGAGCAGGGAACAACGATGGTGCTTGTCGAACAGTCAGTTAACGTCGCGTTGGCGGTTGCTGATCGAGCAGTATTCATGGAGCGTGGCCAAGTGAAGTTCGAAGGTCCAGCCCAAGAGCTGTTAGAGCGCGATGACCTCCTGCGTGCCGTGTTCCTAAGCGGAGAGGGTGCCTGATCATGATGTTGGGACTCACACTCAGCGGAGACATCGTCTTCTCCGGATTCATTCAGGGATTGGTCTATGCCCTCGTAGCATTCGGCCTCGTCCTTATCTTTCGAGCCACTGGCGTCATCAACTTTGCTCAAGGGCAAATCGGGGCCTTCGGCGGCTACGCCATGGCACTGCTGTTTGTCCAGTACAAGATCCCCTACGTGTGGTCTATGCCCATTGCCTTAGGTGCCGGTGTTCTCCTTGGTGTCGCTTCTGAACTAATCCTGCGGCGATTGTTCACCCAGCCGAGGCTCCTGCTTTTTGTCGCGACCCTGGGACTCACTCAGCTCATCCAGTTGCTACAACTTCGCCTTCCAATTCCCGAAGGTGACGTCGCAGGTGTCAGCTACCCAGTCATTCTCAGTGGCAGTTGGGAACCTTTCGGTGTGACTGTCACCGGACCAATGATCACAATCTTCATCGCTGTTCCGCTTCTGATGCTCGGCCTCACACTTTTGCTGCAGAAATCGAAATTTGGGCGCCAAGTTCGAGCAACTGCCGATAACGCCGCATCGGCGCAGTTGGCTGGGATCTCAATCCGAACCGTGTCCACCAAAGTCTGGGCCCTTGGTGGCCTGTTGGCCGTGATTGCTGCATTGCTCATTGCCCCCGTCCAGGGCGGCAATATCGCAACAGTCAGTTCAGCGCTGGGTCCAACCCTTCTTCTGTTGGCACTTACCGCAGCCATGTTCGGTCGGATGCGGTCATTTGGTTGGACCGTTGTCGGAGGTGTCATTGTCGGCATCGTCAATATGCTTTTTGTGACGTGGGCCCAAGTCGGTGAAGTACCGCAGGGATCCAACATCTTGGCGATCTTCCTCATCCTTCTTATTCTCATTGTGTTCAACGGAAGTGGAAGCGGAATGAGTGCCGACGAATGGCAACTCACCACGAAACTCAAGTCAGCCAACGAAGAGTTGCGCAAGCATCCGCTCTATCGTTTGTCGACCATTCTCGGTCTCGGCCTACTTGCCGCAATGGCGCTACTGCTACCGCAAATCTTCGACAAGCCAACTGACCCACTTCGTTATGCCGAAATTTTGGTGTGGATCATCGCCGCTCTCTCCGTGACTGTCCTCACCGGATGGGCAGGACAGCTATCGCTGGGGCAATTTGGATTTGTTGCAATAGGGGCATATTTCACAGTGAAGTTCTCCGAAGGCCTGCCCATTCCTGTTGCCATTCTGTTCGGAGTCGCGTTCGGCGTCATCGCCGCGATCATCGTCGGCGTACCAGCGCTGCGGATCAAGGGACTCTTCCTTGCAGTCATCACTCTCGGATTTGGCCTCATGGTGCGAAATTGGCTGATTTTCAATCCTGGCCTCTCAGGAGATGGAGGCATCACCACTCTCGATGTCAATCGAGCCAAGGGGTACACGCTTCTTTTCTGGAGGGTAAAGGGAAACAATTTCCAAGGGATTTATTGGTTCTGTCTCTTTGTCACCGTTCTTGCGATTTTGCTGGTGTGGCAGATCCGCCGCACCGGTTTGGGTCGATCCATCATCGCCGTGCGCGACAACGAGTTGACCTCTGCCGCCTATTCGGTTTCGCCTCCAGTCAAAAAGATCACAGCCTTCGCAGTTTCGGGCGGTCTTGCTGCATTAGCCGGCGGCCTTTTACCGCTGCTATCTGCCCAATTAGAACTCTCGCCCAGTGCCGGGTGGTTTGAAGTTGAACAGTCCCTACGTGTCGTCGCTGTTGCAGTAGTCGGAGGAATAGCTTCAATCACTGGGGCGATTCTCGGCGTGCTTGTGATCGTGGCGTTACCGATCCTTTTCGATGGCACTCCTCAGGTAAAACTGTTTGCCAGCAGCATTGGCATGCTCGTCGTACTTCTGTATTTCCCCGGCGGGCTCGTTTCCGTCATCCATTCCGGGCGTGATCTTTTGTTGGGTTGGTTAGCGAAACGAAGCGGATGGGAGCCGAAACGCAATACCCAAACCGGCACCGTAAGTTCACTCGCATCGGTAAAGACCCACGATGAGAACAGCGCTGTTCCGCTTCTCGTCCGCGACGTCTCCGTAAGTTTCACTGGCAGAGTGGTTGTCGACAAAGCTTCCATCACCGTCGGACCCGGCGAAATCGTTGGACTGATTGGCACAAACGGCGCCGGCAAGTCCACGCTTATGAATGCGATAAGCGGATTTGTTCCCAGCACCGGAAGCATCGAAATCTTCGGTACCGAGGCCCACAACCGCTCAGCGCCTCGACGCGCCAGACTCGGTATTGGCCGAGCATTCCAGAATGCTCGTTTGTTCTCGTCGCTGAGCGTGCGTGAAACTCTTATGGTTGCACTCGAAGCACGCGAGCGGTCGCTCCTCATTCCGTCGATGCTCTCGCTTCCGCCCTCACCACAACGTGAGCGCCGTAAGCGAAAGCAGGCCAACGAAATCATTGGTTACCTGGGGCTCTCCCGCTATGCCGATTCTCTCCTTGGCGAACTTTCCACTGGCACCCGTCGCATCGTCGAACTCGGTGCACTCCTTGCTCTCGATAGCGAGTTGTTACTCCTCGATGAGCCCACCGCCGGCGTGGCCCAGAAGGAAACCGAAGCCTTTGGGCCGCTTATCGAATCGATCCGTAAAGAACTCGGCGCATCGATTCTTGTGATCGAGCACGACATGCCAATGGTCATGTCGATTTCCGATCGCATTTACTGCCTTGAAGCTGGATGTGTCATCGCCGAAGGCGACCCACAGGCGATTCGCAACAACCCCGCTGTAATCGCTTCCTATCTCGGCACCGACGAGCGAGCCATCGCTCGCTCCGATTCCTGAGCATTGGAAATGACTGAAGCCACCGGCCCCCTTTTGGGCGTGAAGGTGCTCGACCTCTCGATCGCGCTTACGGGGCCCTACGCCGCCGCACTACTCGCCGACCAGGGCGCCGACATCGTCAAGGTCGAGCGACCCGGCATCGGTGACATCGCTCGATGGGTCGGAGTCGCCGTAAACGGAATGAGTGCCTTTTATCTCGCCTGCAATCGGGGTAAGCGGTGTATCGCGGTGGACCTGAGTACCGATGAAGGCCGCGACATCGTGTTCCAGATGGCCGCCGATGCCGACGTCATCATCCAGAACTTTCGCCCTGGTGTCATCGACCGACTCGGTCTGGGTTATGACGCAGTACGAGAGCGCAATCCCGACGTTATCTACGCATCTATTTCTGGGTACGGCCCTGTCGGCCCCTACCGAGATCGCAGCGCGTACGACACGTCCATTCAAGCGTATGCAGGATTCGCCGCCACGCAGGCAGAACCCGACGGGCCGCCGACATTCATCAAGCAGAACGCCGCCGACAAAGTCAGCGCGCTCTACGCGTGTCAGGCCATTACGGCGGCGCTGTTTGCCCGGGCCTCCGGTCGCGGAGGACAGCACCTCGAACTGGGCATGGCCGATGCGTGTGTGTCGTTCCTGTGGGCCGAAGCCGCCGGTAACGAGGTCCTCCTTGGCGCCGACGGCTCTATGCCATCGAGTTTCAACGCTGGATTCTCACCAATGCGCTTCCTCGATGGCTGGGGCATCGTGGTGCCCACCACCGACGCCGACTTCGCTGGAATGTGCAAGGCACTCGATGTTCCAGGCTGGGATGATCCCCGCGTGAAAACAGTCGGTGAGCGACGCAAGAACCGCGACGTACTCGAGCCCATCATGGACATGTGTTACGCCATGGCGGCCAACCTCACTCAGGCTGATGCCATCGAACGTTTCGAACGCGAGCGGGTGGCCTTCGCCATGGTTTTGTCGGCGGCCGAGATGGTCGATGACCCCCACGCCATTGCTATCGGAATGTTCGAAGAGTTCGATCATCCTGTTGTTGGTCGCGCCCGCCTGCCGCGTCATCCCACGCAGTTCCATGCCACGCCGGCCTCGCTCGGATTCGGAGCACCCGCTTTGGGGCAACACACCGATGAAGTTCTGGGTGAACTCGGGCTCGGCGCACAGATCGAGCGGTTGCGGGCCGCCGGCGTCGTCGCCTGAGGACAACGATCAGTCGGCTTCGGCGAGGACCTTCATGACCTCGTCGGCAGGACGACCAGTGCGCAAGAGTTCGGCCATGACCTTCATCGGCCCATCAATGTGGGTGAAGAATTCGTAGTAACCGGCACATAAGTAGTTCAGGCCATCTTCGCCGTCGGCCGTGGTGGTGAACCGATTACGAGGGCATTCGCCATGACAGGCGAATCGAACCTCACATGTGACGCACTGGGAAGGCAGCGTCGTTGCTTTGGCTATGCCAAAGGCCTGCTGCTGCGGAGAGGCCACCATTTCAGCCAGGTGGCGTTGTGAGATGTTGCCCAGCAGATACTCAGGCTCGACGTAGTGATCGCAGGAATACACGTCTCCGTTGTGCTCAAGGGCGATTGCCGTTCCGCAAGTCTCGGAGAAGATGCACATCGATGACTGCATGCCGAGCCATGCCGCGAGCGCAGCGTCAAACGACGGAACGAAAACTTCACCAACGTCGTTATGCACCCATTCATCGAACACTGCCGTGAGGAACTTCCCCCATTGCTCGGGGGTCACCGATCGTTCCGTGACAAGTGAGCCGTCCTGCACATACAGCGGCCGTTCTGAGGCCCGCGCTCCCCAACCGTCGTCGGCCTGCACGATGAGTTCAGGAGTGGCCCGCTCAACGATTGGGATCAACTGTATGAATCGAACACCGAGGTCGTCACGAAAGTGTTTGTAGACCTCGAGCCCATAGTCAGCATTCGCGGCATGGACCGAACAAAGAACATTGGTAGCCACGTTGTGGCGCTCCAGGAGCTCCCACGCCGCTTTCACTCGCTCGTAGGTGGGTCGACCTTGCTTATCTACGCGGTAGGCGTCGTGCATCGCTGGCGGGCCATCGAGAGACAGACCGACCAACACGTTCTCTGCCGCAAGGAATTCACACCATTCGTCATCAAGCAGCGTGCCATTGGTTTGCAACGTGAATTCGAGAATTCGCTGAGGTCCGGCGATCTCTTTAGCTTTGGCCACAAGGCGACGGTAAAAATCGACGCCCATCAATGTGGGTTCGCCGCCTTGAAACGCGATCGTGATTTCGCGAGTGCGGTGTGCCTCGATGAGTTGGGTCAGGTAGGTCGTGACGAGATCATCAGACATTCGAAAGCGGTCGCCGGGATACAACTGTTCCTTCGACAAGAAGAAGCAGTAGGTGCAATCAAGATTGCAGATTGCACCAGTCGGTTTTGCGAGCACGTGGAACGCAGGAGGAAACCCCTCGGGCCAGGTTGGCGGCAGCTCAGGTTCGCCAGAGCGGCGGAACGTAACTGGTTGACTCACGCGAACCAGATCATTGCGAAGCGAAGAACGCTTCGATTTCAAGGGCCAAGTCGCGGAACGGGGTGCCCGAAATATCGACGACGACCGAATCGAGATGGCCGGTGAAATGGAACGGAGCAAAATAGGTGTTGTCAACCGGCGTTCCGTCGTCGTAGCCGATACAGAAGTATTCGCCGAACAAGTGATACGAATAAATCGTCGTCTGCGGAATCTCTCCGGTAGCTACCACTTCGCCGTCGACAAGTAAGTCAACTGTGCCAGCGAACTGACCCGTTGGCGTAAATGAATAGCCGAGCGTGTGATGACCTTCAGGAAGCGGGGGTGACGACACACGAAAACGCTGCTTACCTAAGAAGTTGTGCACGTAATGCAGCGAGTTGTCCTGCATGTAGAGCGCGTACCCACCGAAGCGACCGCCATGGGCGACGAGCACACCTTCATCATCAGCGGTGTAGTCAACATCGGCAATCGTGAGCGATGGACGATGGCGAACGTCAACTGCAGCAGGTGTCGCAACCGGCGCACCAGGTCGGTAGACGTAGCGCTCGCGCAGCGCGTAATGAGCAGGACGTTCCACCTGCACCGGGCGGCTTGAATGCAACGGAAGTGCACCGTGCGCACCAGCTTCGGCCCACCAACGGTCAACCATCTCGCGCAGCTTCTGCGGGTGTGATGCAGCGAGGTCGTTGCTCTCGGAGAAGTCCTCGGCAACGTGGTACAGCTCCCAGCGATCATCATCGAAGGCAATGTCGGGATCGATACCGGGGACATAGAGCTGTCCCCGCATTGGGTGATAGGCAACGGCCTTCCAGCTCTCGTGGTAGATCGCTCGACAACCAAGAAGCTCGTAGTACTGCGTCGTGCGCTGTTGCGAGGTTTCGGGTACCGAGAACGACTCAAGAAGACTCTTGCCCTCGATGGGTTTCTGTGGAACCCCTTCGAGAACGGTCGGCATTTCGATACCGAGCGCATCAAGCACTGTCGGCATGATGTCGATCACGTGCAGGTACTGCGTGCGCACCTCGCCGGTTCTGTTTGTGCCGGCAGGCCAATGAACGATCAACGGGTCGGCGACACCACCTTCGTGGCACTCGCGCTTCCAACGCTGGAATGGCGTATTGCCGGCGTGAGCCCAACCGTACGGGTAGTGGCCATGGGACTCAGCAGATCCAAGAAGATCGACGTTCGGAAGCACTGCATCAAGCGTGAGCGGGACACCGTTATACCAAGCAACCGAATTGAAGGCGCCGTGTTTATCGCCTTCAGGAGATGCACCGTTGTCGCTCATGACAACCACGATCGTGTTATCGAGTTCACCGATTGTTTCGAGATGATCAAACACCCGACCAACGTGGTGATCGGTGTGAGTAAGAAAGCCGGCGTAGACCTCCATCATTCGGGCATAGGCGCGCTTCTCTTCTTCGGGAAGCGTTGCCCACTCCTGAATCCATTCTGGGCGCGGCGTGAGTTCTGTGCCCGGAGGAAGGATGCCGAGATCAAGCTGGCGCTGATGAGTTGCCGCGCGCCACTCGTCCCAACCCATATCGAATTTGCCGGCATAGCGATCGATGTATTCACGCGGCGCCTGATGCGGGGCATGACAAGCGCCAGGAGCGAAGTAGAGGAAGAAGGGTTTGTCGACGGTGACGTTGCGCAGATCGTTAATGAACTCAATCGCCCGGCCAGCGAGATCTTCAGTGAGGTGGTAGCCGTCCTCGGCAGCGTAGGGCTGCTCAACAAAGTGGTTATCGGAAACGAGGTCGGGTGCATACTGATTCGCTTCGGCGCCCATGAATCCGTAGTAGCGCTCGAATCCGCGACCAAGCGGCCAGCGCTTACGTGACGATGCAAGGTCAGTTTCTTCACGAGGAGCGAGATGCCACTTCCCCACCGCCATTGTCGCGAACCCGTTATCGCGAAGCACTTCAGAAATGAATCCAGTGTCTTTATTGATGCGACCGTCAAAGCCAGGGAAACCTGTGGCGTTATCGGCGATACCGCCCATTCCGGTTGTGTGCTGGTTGCGACCGGTCAGCAAGCATGCACGCGTCGGCGAGCACATGGCCGTGGTGTGGAAACTGCGGTATCGCAAACCCTCTTCGGCGAGACGGTCGAAGTTCGGTGTTTCGATATCGGAACCGAAACAACCGATCTGCGCGTAGCCAACATCGTCGAGAATGACGAAGACAACGTTCGGCGTTCCCTTCGGAGGAAGCACAACATCGGGATAGGCCTGAACCGAATCTTCAAGGGTTCTGCCTACGGTGCCGGAAAATGGTTCGCCTTCGTTATACGTCAGCATCGCTTCCTCACATGAATGACGACTCGGCGCTAAGGCCGAGTTCGGGCCAGGCGCCAACAACGATGGGTTGCATGTTTCCATAGCCAACGCCACCACCGATGGGGTCGGTCACACGCACGGTTGTGTCACGAATTTGATGAAGCTTTCGAGCCATCTCGGGCTCGGTGCAATCGGCGATACGTTCGCCTTCAAGATTGAATTCGCCACGCCATTCACCGTGGTGATGGTCATTCCATCCGAAGTACAGGCCTGCACCGAGGTGGAAACCCGTATCGCCAAGTACTTCGACCTGGAAGGTACGAGCCGAACCGTCGCTCATGGTGGCGAGAATCTGCCCACCCTTCAGCCGGCGGTTTGTGGTGTCGTAGGTGAAGTCCTGCTCGACATCAGCCATATGCACGACCGAGCCATCGGTTTCTTCGATGATGGCGGTGACGTTCTTCTGCAAGAAGCCTGGGAACACCGTCTTCGCAACATTGAAGAACAGTCCGTAATGACTTCCGTCAGGGCGTTCCATGAGGATCGGACTCCAGAAGAACTGGAACTGCCCGCCATCGAGGCCGCGCTGCGGTTCCATATCGGTCGGCGGTTCACCCACGTCGTAGCGAACGCCCCATGAATGGTCGCGAGTCGACACCCAAGTATCGGGATTCATATCAGTGCGAACGCCGTCCACCTCGACCCAACCGCTGCAGGTTCCGATCTGGTGGTAGCGAACAAGTTCGGAAGCGATGCGGAACGTGGAGCGATTATGAGTGCGCTCTTCCACCATTGGCGGAATGATGCTTTCGAACAACCAGTCGAATGCAATCGGTTGGGTGTCGTTTGGTTCGAGGACGAAGCGGATCTTCTTGAGCGGTTCCACGATTTCGTAGCGGATTGGTCCGCCGCCAAGAAGCTCAGGGTCATCGGAGAGCCGGCGGCTCATGCGGACGGTGAGTTGTTCACGACCACGCGACACGCCGCTGTACGCGTCCATCACATTGCGGTTCGTGTACTTACCCAAACCGAAGCCCAACTGAAGGCTTCCGTCCTTCGCCATCGCCATGGCACAGACTTTTTCCGTCCAGGCAAGATCACTTGTGCCGACGACGGCAACGGTGTCGATGATTTGGTGTTGGAACAGTTCATCGCCAGCAGTAAGCGGTCCGATCGGATTAGCCATGGTGTCCCCCGTTGGGTTGTAAAGCGCCGAGTAACTGCGAGTTGGTCAGACGAGCCAGCGAGAAATCGCGTCGATGACACAGGCCGGTCGGTCGTTGCCGTCGATTTCGATTGTGATGCGCATGAGTGTCTGCAGGCCACCCTTTACTTCGGTGACCTCAATGAGTTCTGCCCCAGCGCGCACGCTTTCGCCCACCTTGACCGGCGACGGGAACCGAACTTTGTCGACGCCGTAATTGATGCCAGCGGAGAAACCCTGCACTTCGACAATCTGCGGAAGGAAGTAGTTCGACAACGACATCGTGAGATAACCGTGCGCGATTGCTGCGCCAAACGGACCATCTTTTGCGCGTTCGGGATCAACGTGGATCCACTGATGATCGCCAGTCGCATCGGCAAACATGTTGACGCGGTCTTGTTCAATGGTGAGCCAATCGCTGTAGCCGAGGTGTGTACCTTCGGCGGCACGAACGGCATCAGGTCCGTCGATGATCGTGGTCATGGAATCCTCCGGGTAACGAGTTCAGGAACCGGGACTACGGCCGGCAAGACGATCAAGCGTGGTTTCCGCTTCGGCGATGATGCGACTGACAACTTCAGCGGCAGTTGGCAGATCGTCGATCACGCCGACAACCTGACCTGTAGGAAGAATGCCTGCGTCGAGTTCTCCGTCGACCAATGTGGCCTTCGTGAGAATTGGCGTATTGCCGGCCATGATCACCTCGGCCCAGGGCATATCCATGCGCTTTTTCATGTCCAGGCCTTCTTTGGCCATCTGATACCAAGAAAGACCGGTGAACTTACGGAAGCGAGCAGCGTTGGCAATTGCTTTGGGAACAGCGGTGATCGGCGATGCGCCGTCCATTTGGTCAACCAACTTCGTGCGAATCACGCGATGGGGCGCTCCGTCGACCTTGGTCGTAACGACCGTGCCCGTAACTGCCGTTCCGAGATACTGCTTCTTCACTTCCATCGGAACCGATGAATCCGAAGTGAGTAAGAACCGGGTGCCCATCGCGATGCCACTGGCACCGTAAGCAAGCGCAGCGACAAGACCGCGGCCATCGAAATAGCCACCAGCAGCAACCACTGGAACGCGACCACCGACAACATCAACGACCTCGGGAAGTAGCAGCGAGGTCGGAACCGAACCGGTGTGTCCGCCGCCTTCGCCACCCTGTACAAGGATCGCGTCGACGCCCCATTCCATGACTTTCTCGGCATGACGCTTGGCACCGATCGAGGGCATCACCTTGATGCCGTGATCGTGCAAATACTCGATCAGATCTTTTTTCGGTGCTTGCGCAAACGATGCAACGGGGATTCCCTCAGCAACCAGAAGCTTGAGGCGATCCATGATGTCGTCGGCATCGGCGCGCATGTTCACACCAAATGGTGCGGTCGTGCGCTTCTTTGTTTCGGCAATGGCGACAACGAGTTCGTCGTAGGTCATCGTGGCCGACGCGATGATGCCGAATGCACCTGCATTCGATGTCGCGGAAACGAGTTTTGGCCCCGCAACCCAGCCCATGCCGGTCTGGACAATCGGATACTTCGATCCGAGGAGATCGAGCAGTGGAGTCGTGAGTGCGGGATGCATCAGGCTGCCGGAAGTTCGCGGTCGCGGAACGACTTGGGATCAAGAACCTCGCGCAACACACGAAGTTCTTCGTCGGTGGGAAGTCGCGTCGTCGGGATGTCAGACGGAATCACGAGTTCAAACGAACATGCAGCGGTGACGTCATCAATGGAAATACCCGGGTGCAACGATGCAACGCGCATGTGGTGATCAGGAGTGTTGAAGTCATAGACGGCGAGGTTTGTGACAACCCGACGAAGTTCGTGATTTGCCTTCACCCAATCGCCCAGTTCAGCGGCACGGTCATAACCAATGCCAGAAACCGTGTCGACCTTTTCGACAAACACACGGTTGGTCTGATTGCCGATGAAGTACGACGTCGTGTGATTAATCGTGTTGCCAGGAGCGCCACGTACACCCAACAACTGCGACTTCGGCCTATTCCAGTCACCGATGTTGGCGATGTTCTGGTTGCCAAAGGAATCGATCTGACTTGCGCCCATCACCACGTGGCGACGACCGCCCCAGAGGGTGTCGAACACCGAGCGGAATGGGATCCAACCTTCGACTTCTTTGTCCGTGCCGCCAATAGGTAGATCATTTGCGACAAAGAAGGCTTCGCCATCGCTGATGAGGAGATCTGTCTCGAACGTCGCACGAGCTAAGCGTGCACCAAGCATGGGTATGGTGCCCATACCGGAGGCAAAGATTTCGCCGTCTCCGCGGAACGTATCGGCCACCGCCGCCACACAGATTTCGCCAAGGGTTGCATCGCTCATCGGGCTGCCACCGCCTTTTGGTAGTCGGCTTCAGAGCCGGAGAGATAAGTGTCGACGAAGGCCTTCCAGGTTTCGGGATCCTTCGCCGCATCGGCATATTCCTTTTGGAACTTTTCGTCACGCTCGTAATCAGGCTGGCAGTTTGTGAAGTGCGCGCCGTTCGGAGCTTCGATCACACCGTCGACCATTGAACGGTTGATCTTCATGGTATGGATCGTGCCGTTCTTCAAGAGGTCTTCGGTAGGAACGATCTTTTCGACCGACATGAATCGACGGCCGACTGCAGCCGCGTTCAAGAACAAATCATCGAAGTAAAGATCTGGGCCGAGGAACTGTGCGTTGCCGCGTTCGTCGGCACGGTTGAGGTGCACAAATGCAGCATCAAGGCTGAGCGCCGGCACTGCAAGAAGTTCTTCGCCATCGGCGTAGGGCGACTTCACCGTGCGCAGGCTCGGGTCGTTCTTGACGACATCGGAGCCGAGACCAGCGCGGGTCGGAAGGAATGGAAGACGGAGCGATGCGGCGTAGAGACCCCACTGCAACATGCCTTCGTCGTATTCCACGACCTCGGGAATCATGCCGTTCTGGCGAGCAGCACGGAAATGCGGTTCAAGTGCAATCGAGTCAAGCGATACAAAGCCGTACACAAGACGCTTGACCTTGCCGGCGGCGCAGAGGAGGCCGACATCGGGGCCACCGTAGGAAACGATGGTGAGGTCTTTGAGGTCGGTGCGAAGCAGTGCACGCACCAATGACATCGGCTTGCGGCGTGAACCCCAGCCACCAATCCCAATTGTCATTCCGTCGGAAAGCGTTGCGACCGCTTCGTCTTCGGTCATGCGCTTGTCAGCCATTTACTTCTTTCCCTTCTCGGACTCCGTTGCTCCACTGGAGCCCGCAGTCTTCCCTTCGGCGACGAAATCGTCGCGCAGTTCATCGGATACACCAGAAAGATTGAGTTCGAAGGTAAAGCCCTGCTCGAATCGGTAGGACTTCTTGACGTCCCACAGGTCGATGCCATTAAGGCTTTCCTTCGCAGCACGGATCACCGTGGGTGACTTTGCCGCAATGTTGCCGGCGATCTCGCGAGCGGCAGCAAGGAGTTCGTCGCGAGGCACAACTCGAGACACTGAACCCCACGCATGTAGCTGCTGTGCAGTTGCGTTGGCCGATGTGTAGACCATTTCTCGCATCTTGTGCTGTGGGACGAGACGTGAAAGATGCGTGGCTGCACCAAGGGCGCCACGATCAACCTCGGGAAGCCCGAAGAAGGCATCGTCGGACGCCACGATGACGTCGGCATTGCCGACCAGGCCAATACCGCCACCGACACAGAAGCCAGCGACTGCAGCAACGACTGGCACCTCGCACTCATACACCGCAGCAAAGGCGTGATAGCAGCCCTTGTTGGCCCCGATGAGGGCGTCGAAGCCCTCGGTGTTCTGCATTTCCTTGATGTCGACGCCGGCGTTAAAGCCACGCCCCTCGGATCGGAGAATGACGGCCCGGACACTGCGATCGGCGCCAAGACGGCGGATCTCGTCGCCGAGTTGAAACCACTCGGCCACGGTGAGGGCGTTAACCGGCGGACAGTTCTGCACGACCTCGGCAATGCCGTCCGTGCCAACGGTGACTTCAATACCCATAGGGAGACGACGCTAGCCGGTGACCTGCCAATCGTCAGATGGGAGAGGCCCTCCGAGAAGCCTTCCCGGGCCCCGTTGTAGGGTTCGACCATGGCGCTTGAAATCGACCTCTCTGGACGTTCCGTCCTCATCACTGGCGGCACCAAAGGCGTCGGCCGAGGGATTGCCCAGCGGTTCGCTGATGCCGGGGCCACCGTGATCGTCTGTGCTCGTCGAGAGGCAGAGAACCCCCTTCCGGCCGATTGGCATTTCATCTCCGCCGATCTACGCGACGGCGATGCCGCCTATGGCGCGGTCGATGCTGCGTTCGCCATCGCTGGGCGCCTCGACTGCGTCGTGAACAACGCTGGTGGCTCGCCTCCCGCCGACTCGGCCGAGGCTCCCCCGAAGTTCACCCAGCGGATCGTTGAGCTGAATCTGCTCGCTCCGTATTACGTTGCCCAGCGCGCCTACCACCACATGTCGAATCAGGCTGGTGGCGGTTCAATCGTCAACATCGGCAGCGTCGTCGCCAATCGACCCTCCCCCACAACTGCCGCCTATGGCGCAGCCAAAGCGGGTCTTCTGCAGCTTTCGACCACTCTCGCCATGGAATGGGCCCCAACTGTTCGGGTCAACACCATTACGGTTGGTCTCATCCTCACCGAACAGGCAGCGCTGTTCTATGGCGAAGGTGAAGAACGCGAGCGTATTGAGTCCGGCATCCCGATGGGTCGCTTTGCGATGCCTTCCGATGTTGGCGATATCGCCGTGTATTTGGCGAGCGATTTGGCCGGCTACGTGACTGGTGCAGAAATCGCAGCGCACGGCGGCGGCGAGCGTCCACCGTTCCTCGGCGCCGACTGAGTCCATGAACGAACAACCACGTCAGGACACCGCGCAGGTTCAGGCCTGGCTTGAAACGAACCTCGGTAGCACCGTCACGTCCATCTGGCGTCAGCCTCGATGGCGGCCGGTGTGGTTCGCTGAAGTTGAACGCAACGGCGTCACGCAGTCGCTAGTCGTACGCGGTGACCGCACCGACATGCCGCTCATCTTTCCGCTGCGTCATGAGATGACGCTGCAAGCGATGTTGCATGAGCGCGACATTCCAACGCCTGCTGTCCTTGGGTGGATCGACGAGCCCATGGCCTATGTCATGGAACGCGTTGGCGGTCAGCAGCATTTCGAGAACACGTCTGATGCCGATCGTGCGTCGGCGGTTGACGACTATCTCCAGATCCTCGCCCGCATGCACGCGCTCGATGTTGAACCGTTCGCGGCGGCAGGGATTATGCGGGCCGAGTCGCCCGAACTCTCTGGACTGCTGGGCTTGCGCCAGTACGAAACGGTGTATCGCTCAACCAAGAATGGTCCCGACCCGTTTATGGAGTTCTGCCTGGGTTGGCTGCGTCGCAATCCCCCACAGTCCAAAGGTCGCGAATCAGTTATTTGTTGGGATTCTGGCCAGTTCCATAATGCCGACGGGAAGATCGTGGCAGTTCTCGATCTTGAAATCGGCCATATCGGCGACCCCATGATGGATCTCGCTGCATGGCGAATGCGCGACACCATCGTTGGCTACGGAGACTTCCCCACGTTGTACGCGCGTTACGAAGAACTTTCGGGAACCGAAATTGATCTCGACGCACTGATGCGTCACCACTTCGCGTTCACACTCACGAATCAACTCGCCCTCGGCCAAGCCGTTCGTCGACCAAATGTTGACACCGACCTCATGACAAACATGCAGTGGTGTTACGAAACCAATCTCTTCGCCACTGAAGCTCTCGCGGAAATTCTGCAGGTTGAACTGCCGACGGTCGCTGAACCCGAGGTTCGTGAGGGACGCGCATCGACACCGGTTGAGCACATGGCCACGGTGCTTAAGTCGCTCTCTGTTGGCGATGGCGCCGTCGACGATGAGTTCCTCAAGTACCGACTTCGAGCGCTGTTCCGCGAAGCTCGCCATGCTGCCCGCGCAATCGAAATCGGCGATCAGGTCAGTAACGATGACCTCGACGATCTTCATCAACTGCTCGGCCATCGTCCCGCCGATTGGTTCACCGGCGAAGCAGAACTTGAAGCATTCGTGCTGGCCGATGCAGACACAGGCACCTACGACGAGGAACTTCTCGTCTTGTTCCACAAGCGCAACCTGCGCGCGCACCAACTTCTCGGGCCGCCCGGATCAGCGATGGCAACCCATCTGCCGATCCAGACGTTCCGCTGAGTTTCAGAAGACGGTGTATCCGGCAACTGCGAGCGGTGAAGCGTTAGGCCCGCTGGCTGCTGACCGATACGATTTCACCGGTCATGTAGGAGCTGTAGTCCGAAGCCAAGAACATCATGACGTTGGCAACTTCCCACGGCTCTGCTGCGCGACCGAAAGCCTCGCGCTTGGTGAGTTCCGCAAGGGTTTCTTCGGTGGTGGCTTTCGCCAGGAACGGATGCATCGCAAGACTTGGTGCCACTGCGTTGATACGCACATCGTGAGGCGCTGCTTCGATGGCGGCGCAACGAGTGAGAGCCATAACACCCGCCTTTGCGGCGGCGTAATGAGCCTGGCCTTCTTGGGCTCGCCAACCAAGTACCGACGCGTTGTTGACGATCACGCCGCCACCGTTTGCGTAGAGGTACTGCATCTCGGCACGCATGCAGCGGAAGGTTCCGTTGAGGGTGACATCAAGAACAAGACTCCACTGATCGTCAGTCATCTCGACAATGGGAACCTCGCCACCAAGACCGGCGTTGTTGATGAAAATGTCGATCCCACCGAGCGTGGAAGCTGCTCCTTCGACCAGCGCCTGCACATCGGACTCAACCGTTACGTCGCAGGGAATACCAACGACACCAAGTTCCGCTGCTGATTCACCGCAGCGGCGCTCGTGCTTGTCGGAGATAACCACCTGCGCGCCTTCTTCGATGGCGCGCTTTGCCGCTTGAAAGCCAATACCTGTTCCAGCGGCAGCAGTGACGAGCACCTTCTTGCCGGCAAGAAGCCCGTGACCGTTGACGTAGGGAGGTGTCGTGCTCATGCGGGGTTGGGCTCCTTAGGCAGACCAAGCACACGTTCACCCAACACATTGCGTTGGATTTCGTTGCTGCCGCCATAAATGGTTTCGGATCGGGTGAACAGGAACATCTTTTGGTCGAGCGTGAGTTCGTAGGGGAAACCCTCGGCAATCATCGACTCGGTACCGCCAATATCCATGGCGAGTTCGCCGAGGTCGCTGTGCCATGTACCCCAGAACAACTTCGAAATTGACGCTTCAGGACCAGGAACTCCGGAACCCATCGAACGCAGTGCATTCCATTGCATGAGTTTGAGACCGGTATAGGCATCGGCAAGACGCTGACGCATGATCGGGTCGGCTGCCGAACCCTTCTTCTTCGCTTCAGCAATCAGATTGTCGAGTTCACGTTCGAACCCAACTTGCTGCGCGAGGGTTGAAATGCCGCGTTCAAGTGCCAGCAAGTCCATCGCAACGCCCCAGCCCTTGCCCGGTTCGCCGACGATCATGTCTGCACTGGTCACCGCATCACTCAAGAAGACTTCGTTGAATTCACCGCCGCCAGTGATCTGCACGATGATGCGCGCTTCGACACCGGGCTGGTCCATCGGAACAAGAAGGAACGACAAACCCTTGTGGCGAGTCGAACCCACCTCGGTTCGGGCAACGACGAAACACCAATGCGAAACATGGGCAAGTGATGTCCAGACCTTCTGACCGTTGATGATCCATTGATCGCCATCGAGCACGGCGCGGGTCTGCACATTGGCGAGATCGGAACCAGCGTTTGGTTCTGAATACCCCTGACACCAGCGCTCGTCGCCGCTGAGAATCGGAGGAAGGAAGCGTTCGCACTGTTCCCTTGTGCCGTGTTCAATCAGCGTCGGCCCAAGAAGGTGTTCGCCCATGTGGTTGACGCGGCCAGGAGCCTGCGCTCGGGCGTATTCCTCCGCCCAGATGATCTGCTGGCCGACCGTGCCATTACGTCCACCGAACTCGGTCGGCCAACCCAGTCCGATCCAACCGGCGGCGCCCAGCACCTTTTCCCAACGTTCACGGATTTCGAATCCGACTTCTTCGTCGCCGGGGCCACCGCGCCCCTTCAGGGACGCGAATTCTCCGACGAGGTTTTCGGCCAGCCAAGATTTGGCGTCGGCACGGAATTCCTCGTCGGAGACGGTCGAGACATCTACGGGAAGGGCCATGAGCCCACTTTAGGACCCGATCAATCCAGCTTTAGAACCCGAGCCGCATTGTCGTGGAGGAACTTCCGCCAAACGTTGTCATTGAGCGGGACATCTCGCATCTCGGTCATGATCCGCTGCAGAGACAGACCCATCGGGAAATAGCCCGCATACATGATCTTGTCGGCGCCTCGGGTATTGGCGTAATCGATGATCCTCTGGTCGTAATGCTTCGGGGCAAAGGCCGAGGTTGAATAGTGCAGGCCCGGCCACTTAAGCATGAGCTTCACCATCAGCTCGGTCCATGGCTGGCAGCCGTGACGTGAGACATAGGTGAGTTCGGGGAAGTCGTACATGACCTCGTCGACATGCTCAACGTGCTGGCACTGGAACTTCAACCGTGGACCAGGAATACCGGTGCACACGAACACAGGAATATCGAGCTCACAAGCCTTGGCGTAGATCGGATACATCTTCTTGTCGTTGATTGCGACCTGTGGGAAACAACCTGCCGGGAACATGCTGATGGAACGCACGCCCCAGGTTTCGTAGGCGCGAACAATGTTCTCGATGCCAGCCATTCCGTCGTTGGGGTCGGCGCCAACAGAACCGACGAATCGACCGGGATAGCGCTTGATCGCTTCTTCACCCGTTGCCTCGCCTTGGCCTTCGCGGTGACCGACGCCAACCATGCCGACCGAGACGCCCCACTTGTCCATTTGGTCAAGCGTGTAGCCAACCGGATCATCGGATTCACGAACTTCTTTTTCCTTATCCGGCGGAGCCTTGAACATGTACTCGGCCGGAAACTCAAACTCTTCTTTGGACTGCGAGTCCTTGGTCTGCTTGGTAATGAACTCGTACTGCGCCTTCAGGTCGCGAGCCGGAAAGCCAATCATCGTGTCGATGACCGGAACATCGGTCGGCATAGCCATGTGAATTCCCCCTGGAATCGGCAACGGTTGTTTCGTTGACTTCGTCAATCTAGGACACCCCTCGTGGAGGGGCGAGTTACGACAAAAAGAAATGTGGGGCGGGTTGCCCCGCCCCACATTAAGGATCCGCCGCTACATCTTTTTGAGAACGTGGCGACTACTTACCTGCGATGCGATCAGCGGCTTCACGCTGTTCAAAGATCAGACGAACAAGCCAGAACCGGAAATAGCGACGCAGCGACATCACGATAAAGAGCGCCGCGCCCACGACGGCGAGCACAAGTCCAAATGTGCCCATAGCAATCAGGTCCTCGGTCTTCGCGCCTTTGCCGCTGCCTTGAAGGGTCAGCCAAGCGATGAGCGAAAGCACGATGCCCGCGATCATCAGCAACGATCCGAGGATCAGCCATGTCCGTTCGGGATTGGCCTTTCCGCCATCTACCTTCATTGCATCGACTTCGCCCTGGAACTCCTGGAGGCGGGCCGACGGGGTGGTTTCAGTGTTACTCATGTTTCCTCCGTTGTTCTGGCGTTGATCAGTGGGTTGTTCCGCCCAGATACGCCTCGGTCAGTTCTTCGGCGATCTCGGCGGGTGGTCCGGTACGAGTAATACGTCCGTGCAACATGATCGACGCAACCGTCGACACGCCCAGCACGGCTTGGGCGAACTGTTCCACCACAAGGATGGAGATTCCTTCTGCTGCCAATTCGGCAACACGTTCGTAGAGTTCTTCGACGATCAAAGGAGCTAAGCCCATTGAAAGTTCATCGAGGAGCAGAAGGGAGGGGTTCACCGCCAATGCACGCGACATCGCAAGCATTTGCTGCTCACCACCAGACATTGTTCCGGCGATTTGTTTGCGCCGTTCCTGCAAACGAGGGAACTGCCGGAAAGCGTTTTCCTGGATATCAGCGAACGACACACCAGCGTGGGTGAACATTCGCAGATTCTCGGTCACCGTTAGGTTCGGGAAAATCCCTCGACCTTCAGGAACGAGGCAAACTCCGGCACGAGCCAGCGCATCGCTGCTCACCCCGTTGACTTCCCGACCGCTAATCAAGAGTTGTCCACCAGAAGGAACGATTTGACCGCTGCAAACCCCAAGGGTCGTGGTCTTTCCAGCACCGTTTGGACCAAGCAGCGCATGCACTTGGCCGGCTTCGAGTTTGAGATTGACTCCGTGCAACACGTCGATGGTTCCGTAGCCACCACGGATGTTGTTGAGTTCGAGGATCGGGGTCACGACGCCTCCACGACGGTTTCGGTTCCGAGATATGCAGCTTGTACCTGTGTATTCGCCTGCACTTCAGCAGGTGTGCCTGTGGCGATGATTGTGCCGAAGTCAAGGACGTGAATGAACTGACATGTACCCATCACGAATGACATGTCGTGTTCAACGAGCAGAACGCCCAGACCTTCATCGACCAGTTTTCGAAGAAGGCTGGCCATCTCTTCAGTCTCTTCTTCGTTAAGTCCAGACGATGGTTCATCGAGAAGCAGCACTCTTGGATTTGATGCAAGTGCACGAGCGAGTTCAACGAGCCGAGCAGTTCCCGTTGGCAGGGTTCCAACCATGAATTCCGAAACGTCGGAGAGTCCGACCTTTTCAAGGATTTCGTCGCAGACCTTATTCGGATCAAAACCGGAACGATCCCAAGTCTTGCGTTGTTCGGCAGCGACAAGAATGTTCTCGCGAGCAGAAAGGCTTCCGAACACCTCGAGCTTCTGGAAGGTTCGCGCAATGCCCAAGCGAGCTCGCTTGAACGGATTCTTGTTCGTGATGTCCTTGCCATCGAAGAACACTTTGCCGGCAGTCGGTTCCTGCAAACCGGTGATGACATTGAAGAGTGTGGTTTTGCCAGCACCGTTTGGGCCGATCAAACCCGTGACTCGGCCCTCGACAACTTCGATAGAAGCTTGTGAGACGGCCTGCAGAACGCCAAAGCGAACGACAACGTCTTGTGTGCTCAGAATTGCACTCATGATGCACCTCCGGTGGGCACCATCTTCTTTTCGTCAACAAGGTCGGTGATGTCGAGAACTCGATCAAGCTGCGCGACTTTGTCCGGCGTGAACGGTCGGGCAAGTCCCATGTCGTTGATTTCGTCCTTGCCGATATTTTGTTCTCGCTCTTTGGCAACCATGAGTTCCTTCTCGAGCCTGGCGTCCTTCCTCCACGGCAAAAGCCCGGCGAGATCGCGACCCGAGTAGAAGACTGCACCCTCGGGCCGGTAGGCCATCGCGATTGCTGCGATACCAGGACCAATGAGTTCGATTGCCGTAAGCCACGACGGTTTACCAAGCACTTCATACAGCGCAGGGAACGACGCCAATCCGATGACGCCCATAAAGGCAGCTACCGGATACCGGACACCTTGCACTGCCAACAGGAGCACCAGCGGCAAGCCTGCGAACAGTGGGAAGGAGTCAACCGAAAGTGCTCCACGCTGCAGACCAAACATGCAGCCAGCGAAACCGGCCATTGCGCCCGACAGCATGAACACCATCATCTTGGTCGTCGTGAGGTTCACGCCGATGGTTGCCGATGCAGCAGGTGAATCCGACATGGCGATCCATCGACGAGCCCACCGAGAACGGCGCAACATCTCAAGCATGAAGAACAGCAGTGAGAACGTGACCACCAAGAACATCAGGAATGCTTTTCGATCGCTGGGATCGGAACTGATTGTGATTCCAAAGATGTCGACGGGCTTAAACAGAACACCCGTTGCAGACGGATCGAGCATGTTGGGGTGTCTGACAATCACTTTGTCGGCAATTTCGGCAAACGCCATCGTGGCGAGAGCTAGATACAACCCCTTGAGACGAAGTGCAGGTAGGGCGATCGCCAAACCAAGCGGTGCACAAATAAGCATGACCCACACAATGCCGAGGGCATCGCCGTTCTGGCCGCCGAAGTGAGAGAACAGCACCGCACCAATGCCGGCAATTGCGAAGTTGGCGAAGCTCACCTGCCCGGCCCAACCGATCAGCGGGATGAGCGAGATCATGATCAAACCAATCACCATGAATCCTGCCCCACGACCAAGCCACACCGTTGATCGTTCCCCGAATGTGGTGCCACTGAGCCAAGGGATCCAGCCGTTGGCCCACGCTCCGACCAACGCGATCATCACACCTGCACCCAGGGCCGCTTCCCAAGGTTTCGTAAGTCGCTCGGTGCGTTTGGTAATGCGAATCTTTCCCGTTTCCAATCGGGCCATTGGAAGGAAGAGCAGCGCAATGAAAAGGATTGCCGCGGGAATCGCCTCATCGGCATAGGTCCAATCGGTCCCCCACTCGAGGTACACCGCTGAAAACGATTTCGACAGGCCGATGATGAGACCACCGATGAACGCCATTGGAATGGACTTGAGTTGAGCGATAGCTGCTGCTGCCGAAGCAACAACAATGATGAGTGTCAGGTTTTCAACAACAAGCCCGGTTTCGGGAGCGATAAGAATTCCGGCCAAGCCCGCAGTCATGCAACCAAGCGCCCATGAGGCCCCGGAAATGATTGACGGTTTTGCGCCAGTGAGACCGGCGAGGCTGCGGCTATCGACAACTGCGCGCATCGAGATACCGAGTCGAGTCCGATACAGAAGGAAGCGAAGCCCAAGCGCAACAAGTAGGGCGATGACGACCGTGATGATGCGATGCCATGTAGCAGTGACGTCACCGAGTTGGACACCCTTCGTGTCCTGAAAGAACTGCGGAAGTATCCGGCCAGTTTTTGGGGACCAAATCGTGAGTGTGATGCCCATGAATGTCAGCATCAAACCAACGGTCACCATGAGTTGCACGACAAGTGCAGCATCGCGAAGACGGCGCATGATGAGCTTGTCAAGCAAGAAGCCGATGGCTGGCGCAATTACCAACAAGGTGATGGCGATCGCCACCAATGTTGGCAACCCTTGTTTGACTGTGAGCTGCCAATAGCAAAAGGCAAGAAAACAACCGATTGCCGCATGAGAGAAATTGAAGATGCCAGTGGTGGCATAGGTAACAACAAGGCCACCGGCGGTGATGGCGTAGATGCCACCAAGGGCGATACCAACGACAAGGAACGAGGAAATCGTCGTTGCGTTGACCGATGCTCCACCCCAATTTTTCGTCACAAAAAATAGGACGACAAGCCCGACGACGATCGCGGAAATCAGCCTTGGACTGACCTTGAGCCGCATGTTCCCCCCTTGCTGTACTGCGCTAATGAGATGAGGAGGGGCCAGCCATTTGGCTGACCCCTCCTAGTACGACAGAACTGCTACTTGACGTTGGCTGCGGCTGCGGCTGGATCAAGTCTGACAGTCACAAGATTCTCCGGCTTGCAATCAAGCGTGCCGGCTTCCTTCGGGAAGACTCGCTCGAATTTGCCGCCATTGATTTGCATGATCACCATGCAATCAGAGAAGACCCTCTGACCAACACGTGCCTTCCCAATCCAACCATCAGCGTCGAATGAAAGAGTCTTCATCTTTGCAAGGAGGTTGGGGCGGGTAATGGCATTTGGACCCTTTTCAGCAACGATTTCGTTGACGGCCTGAGTGAATGCCATTGCTGACTGCCATGCCTGAGCACCGAATGCGTCTGGCTTGCCCCCGGAAGCATCGACATAGGCCTGAACGGCCTTGTTACTTGATGCTTCTTCAAACGGAACGAACTGCATCCAGACATAAGAGCCATCGACAGCTGAACCAGCGGTCTTGAAGTTTTCGGTGTAGCAGGCAAGAGAGCATCCCCACACATCAATACCGGTGAGTCCCTGCGCCGTTGCTTCCTTGCGGAGCTTGATCATGGCCGCATCGTTCGAACCCATGTAGGCGTAGTTTCCGCCACCGTTCTTCAGAGCTTGAACGTAGGTGTTAAACGCTGACTGTTCCGAACGACCCGAAACCTTGAGGGCATCGATCCATGTCACACCGACCTTTTCCTGAGCTGTGATCTGGTAGGTCGAGGACTGGATCGTGGTGGGCAGATCGCCAGGAACCAGGAAGACGCCCTTCAGATTCGGCTGAATCGTTTGGTAGTACTTCGTTGCCCCAACGAATGCTTTGAGGTCACGTTCGCCGGTGTTCGTGCCATTGCAAGGTTCAGCAACGGCCTGCATCACCCAGACGTTTGCCGCGCACTGTTCGTTGACGTCATTCGCAAGAGCCGCGAAGACCGGAAGACCAACAGGCTGGCCGGCCTTGTCAACACAGTTGCCAATCACCGAAACGTCGGGGTTGAACAGCGAGTTGCCACCAACCATCGCAAGATCGTTCTTGCATGCATTGATGATGCCGTTCTTGGATTCGGTTGCATCGAGCTTGGAGTCCCAGGCTTCAACCTTCAACTGGCGACAGCCAACGCCGCCGTTGGCATTAATCCACTTGGCGTAGGCGTTCATCGCGTCGACGTTGCCTTGGAACAAACCGGGTGCAAGCGGCGAGCCGGTATCGGCCATGACCTCAACCGAAATCGTGTCAGCGGTGACACCGACCTCTGTTGCTTGCAACGCTTCTTTGGTGCAGTTGGCGTTTGCCTTGGCTGTGGAACTTTCGCCCGAGCCACTTTCGCTGCTATCGGACCCACTACGACCACAGCCAACAGCAAGGATGCTGACGCTGAGAGCCGCGATGAGCACACCTGCTCTGAATCGCTTCACTTGATTCCCCCCTGGGAGTTGTTGAACTACTTCGCGAACCATAACCGACTTCACAATCTCATGTGTGACGATAGGCACAGAAGCGACAAGGAGACCCTCGGGTCCCCGATCGCTGCTGCGAACCGACCCCAAGGTGCAAATGTGACCGACTGGTAACCAAAGTTCCGATCGGACACATTGCGACCCCCGCTAACAGGAAATGCCACCGTCCATCATGAGGGTTGCACCGCTGACATAGCGGGCTTCATCAGAGCCCAAATAGGCATAGAAGCTCGCCAATTCTGCAGGCTTCCCGACTTCGACGTTGTCTCGCGACATCTTGCGCATGCGCCCCCAGTCAGCACCCTTCGGCGGGACGAACGCGGTGTACATGTTCGTCTCGACACCACCAGGGGCAACGGCGCAGATTCGGATTGGCACGTCATATTCGGTGGCAAGTGCTCGGGTGAGCGCCGACACGCCGCCCTTTGATGCGCAATACGCGGCGCTCCAGGGCTGGCCCATGACCGCTGCAGTCGACGAGGTGTTCACGATGACGCCGTGGCCTCGCTCCACCATCTGGGGAAGCACGGCGCGGCACATGAAATACGTGCCCGTGAGATTCACGGCGATCATGCGTTCGAACTTGGCCGGGTCTCCGTCGTGGCTGTTATCAAAGCCACCAATGCCAGCGACGTTGCACAACACGTCGACCTGACCAAATGCTTTCGTCACTTCCGCGACAACTGACTCGACGTTTGCCCAACTGCTGACATCGCAGGCGAGAGCGATCGCGTTTGGTCCAATCGCGTTCGCGGTTTCCTGCGCATTCTCAAGATTCACGTCGAGACACGCGACCTTGCCGCCTTCAGCACCAAAGCGCTCGGCAACTCCGCGTCCGATTCCTGAACCGGCACCAGTAACGATGACACCCTTGCCTACATACCGCTGTTCCATTGTTTCCCCATTGTTGTGATTCTTGCGCGAGAAACCGTCACGACAACGCGTGCGGCATCAAGCAACGAATGATTTCTGATGGTCCGATCAGCCGATGGTGAGCACGCCGCGAGCAACTGCACCCGAATGCATGTCGTGCACCGCGTCGTGGAAACCCTCGAGCGGATACGTGGCCGTCACGAGTTCGTCGAGCATGAACTCGCCACGGCGATAGAGATCGATGATCTGCAGCATGTCGCTATGTGGGCTGTACGAACCCGCGCGACAACCAATGACTGCACGCTCGTTTTGCGTGAAACGCTGGTACGGAAGCGTGAAGGTTGCGTCGCCGCCAGGCGTGCCGATGATGACGACCGTGCCGCCCCAATCGAGCATTTCCAGCGCGTTCGACGTGACTGCCGGATGACCGACGACGTCGTACACCCAATCAACTCCACCGGCATTGAATGGGCCGGAAAGTTCGGTCTCGCTGTAAGGAACGAGTCGACGCACCTGCTCCACAATGTCTTCGTCGCGACCATTGAGGAAGTCGGTTGCACCGAACTGACGAGCGAGTGCTTCCTTCTCGGGTTCGGTGTCGATCGCGATGATCCGCGACGCGCGCTTTACGCGGAGTGCTTGGATGGCATTGAGACCAACGCCGCCGCAGCCATAGACAACCGCGGTCTGGCCGATCTTCACATCAGAGCGATAGAGGACGGCTCCTGCGCCAGTCATTACGCCACATCCGACAAGGCATGCAGAAGTGAACGGAACATCCTTAGGAATCTTTACGGCCTGAAAACCGCGGATCACCGTGCGCTCGGTGAACACCGATGCTGCAGCAAAGTTCCAGCATGCTTCGCCATCAAGCGTGAAGGGCTGGGCCATGTTTCCAAGTGTCTGACGGCAACGCGTGGGCTTGCCCTGTGCGCATGCCTTGCAAACGCCACAAGCGGCAAGGGTCGAGATGATGACGTGGTCACCTTCGACTACGTGGGTAACGCCAGTGCCGACCTTTTCAACAATTCCTGCACCTTCATGGCCCAACACTGCAGGCGAGGGCCAGCCGAACGCACCTGCGGCAGCAGTTACGTCGCTGTGGCACACACCAGCAGCCATCACCTTGACGATGACTTCGCCAGCACCTGGTTCGCGGACTTCGAGTCCGTCGAGAACCTCAGCTTTGTCGCCAGTGAAAACGATGCCCTTCATGAATTCCCCCAGAGGTGAGTCAGTAATTATTGAATAGGTCGAACTGCGAGTGCGGTGGGACTCAGCTGCCCCAGATAATTGACTGCCATTCGGTGTAGGCGTCGAGACCCCAGTTGCCGCCGTCGCGGCCAATACCGGACATCTTGAAACCACCGAACGGTGTTTCGTGATGGGTCTGCACACTGTTGATGCCAACGCGACCCGAGCGGATCTCCTTGGCGACCTCGTAGGCAGCCGGAGTGTCCGCACCAAAGACATAGGAGAACAAGCCGTAATCGCTGTCGTTTGCGATGGAGATCGCGTCGTCAACGGTGTCAAACGGAACAACGACGACAACTGGGCCGAAGATTTCTTCGCGCACTGGAGTCATGGTGTTGTTGCAACCAGCGAGAAGGGTTGGGCCGATGAAGTAACCCTTGTCCGGCCCTGCGTTACGACCGTCGACGACGATTTCGGCGCCTTCAGAAACTCCTGCTTCGATCATTGCCTGAATGCGGCCAAGCTGAACGGCAGAAATTACCGGGCCAACCTGTGTTGCCGCATCGAGCGGATCGCCAACCTTGAGGGCGCGCGCTGCACCTTCAAGACGCGTGACGAGTTCGTCGTAACGACTGCGATGCACGATGACGCGAGTCGGGGCCGTGCAGATCTGGCCTGAGTGGAATGCCCACACGCTGGCGATGCCAGCAACAGCCTTTTCCATGTCGGCATCTTCAAGAACGATGCATGCACCCTTGCCACCGAGTTCATGAAGCTGACGCTTCATGGTGGGAGCACCTGCAGCGACGATCGATGCGCCAACTGCCGACGAACCGGTGAACGACACCATGTCGACGTTGGGATCAGAAACAAGATTCACACCAGCAGCGGGACCACTACCGGTGACGATGTTGATGACGCCCTTCGGGAAACCAACATCTTCAAGAATCTTGGCGAGTTCGATAACGCACAACGGATCCTGCGGAGCAGGCTTCATCACAACGGTGTTTCCAGTTGCAAGCGCCGGAGCGATCTTTCCGACCATTGAGGTTGTCGGGAAATTGTAGGGAGCGATACATGCGACAACGCCGACCGGCACCTTGCGGGCATAACCAGCCATAAGTGCGCCTGCGGCAAGCGGCGTTGTTCCGATCGGTTGCGGAGGAAGCGCAACGTTCTGGTCGTACAGCGCACCTCTCGCGTAACGATCGAAACGCGAGATCGCGACCGGAATCTGCATGAGCGAACCAACCGATGACGTTGCACCGGTTTCGCTAATGACAAGCGGAATCAACTCGGGCGTGCGCTTGGCCAGTTCCTTGCCAGCCGCAGCGAGAAGAGCAGAACGCTCTTCGGGAGTCGTGCGACTCCAGGCCGGAAGTGCTTCCTTTGCTGCCGCAGCGGCACGGGCGACGTCTTCGGCCGAGGCCTCGGGAGCGCCGGTGACGACCTGTTCAGTTGCAGGGTTGATGATGTCGTATGTGCCATCGCCACCGGGGACCCATTCGCCCCCGATGAGCTGGCGGTACTCGTTCATGGTTGCCATGGGCCGCACGTTAGGACAGCGCCCGCCCTCCGTCACACTGACCCCCCTTCCCGACGGTGGACGCCCGCCGAGAGCCGTGTAATCTGACGGTCTGTCAGAAACGCCGCCGACGGGTGGCCGACGAGAGGTGGTCGCAATGTCCGACGCAACGTACGACGAGGTCATCAAGGGCGGAACCGTCATCGATGGCACTGGTGCTCCCGCACGCATCGCCGACATCGGCATTCGCGACGGAAAGATCGTTGTTATCGGTGAAGTTGACGGCGACGCCACCATCATCACCGATGCCACCGGCCGCATGGTCATGCCTGGGGTCATCGACGCCCATACCCATTACGACGCACAGCTCTTGTGGGATCCGGGTGCGTCCCCGTCAGCAAACCATGGCGTCACCACCGTGATCGCCGGCAATTGTGGATTCACGCTCGCGCCCCTTCGTCCCACTGTCGCCGAAGCGGAATACCTCCAGGAAATGATGAGTCGAGTTGAAGGAATGCCTCTTCCCGCACTCAAGACCATCAATTGGAACTGGGAAACGTTTGAGCAGTACCTCAACCAGTTCGAGAATCGCATCTCTGTGAACGCCGGGTGGATGGCCGGACATTGCGCCATCCGTCGCTATGTCATGGGCCCCGATTCCGTGGGCGGCGAAGCAACCCCCGAACAAATCGATGCCATGGTGGCCGAACTGCGCAAGGCCATCGAGGTCGGTGCCCTCGGATGGTCGTTTACGACATCGGGTAGTCACAGCGATGGCGATGGACAACCGGTGCCAAGCCGATGGGCTTCCAACGAAGAAATGCTCGCGATGGCTACCGAGGTCGGCAAGCACGAAGGCACCAGCCTCGAAGGCATCGTTCCCGGCTGTCTTGATCGATTCGCCGACGACGAAATCGAATTACTCGCGACATTGAGTGCTGCAGCAAAGCGCGTCATGAACTGGAACGTCCTCACCATCGACAGCCGCGAACCCGACCGAGTCGGTCGCCAGGTCGAGGCCTATGACCGCGCCAAGGAATTGGGTGGCCGCGTTGTCGCCCTCACGATGCCAGTGCTCGTTCCCATGAACATGAACTTCGCCACCTTCTGCGGCATCTGGCTTCTCCCCACTTGGGAAGAAACATTGCGTTGCGAGATCCCTGAGCGCATCACGCGTCTGCAAGATCCTGAGGTCCGCGCCAAACTTCTCACTGCTTCGAAATCTGAGGAAGCGGGCATCTACCGTCGCATCGCCGACTGGGAGGACTATGTCATCGGCGACACGTTCTCACCAGAAAACGCAGGTCTGTCGAATCGAACCGTTTCCGACATCGCTGCCGAGCGCGGCACCGAGCCGTTCGACACGTTGCTTGACATTGTTGTCGCCGACGAGCTTCAGACCGTTCTGTGGCCGGCTCCGAAGGACAAAGATCCCGAGTCATGGCGCATGCGAGTTGACGCTTGGAACGACGAACGCGTCATGATCGGTGGCTCCGATGCCGGTGCGCATCTTGACCGCATGTGCGGAGCAACCTTCCCCACACGCTTTTTGGGAGACATGCTCAACGGTCGCAAACTCATTCCCATCGAGCGCGCTGTGCAACTCATCACACAGAAGCCTGCAGAACTTTTCGGTCTCGTTGATCGGGGAACTCTGGTCGAGGGCAGTAATGCCGACATTGTCGTGTTTGATCCGGAAACAATCGGGTCTGAAAACGCGCATATGGTTGCCGACCTGCCTGGCGGTTGTTCACGTCTGACCGCCGACTCTTACGGCATCGAACGAGTGCTCGTAAACGGTCAAGCAGTGATCATCAACGGTCAGTTCACCGGCGCAACTCCCGGCACTGTGCTCAAGAGTGGCAAGGACACCTACACCGTTCTGCCGTAATCCTGTCGTTCGAATCGCAAGACGAGTTCGAAGAAGCAAATGAAGAAGGCCCGGGCGATTGCCCGGGCCTTCTTCATACAGAGGTTGTCGTTACTCAGACAGGAGTGTCTGCAAGCAACTTGCCGAGGTGCAGCAGGCTCTGGGTTGTTCCACCGAGGAACAGTTCCTGCTTCTTGGCCCAGAGGTAGTAGCGGTGCAGCGGGTAGTCACGATCAACACCAACGCCACCGTGGAGATGGGTGCACGCACGCACGACACGAGCGCCACCCTCGGCCGCCCAGTACTTGGCTGACGCAGCGTTCTCTCCGGCGGGAAGACCGTCGTTGAGACGCATCGCTGCACCCCATGCAGTGAGCTTGATGGCATCGGCATCGATGCGGCAGTCGGCAGCGCGCTGAGCAACGGCCTGGAACGTGGCGATCTGACGATCGAACTGCACACGCTCCTTGACGTAGTCAGACATGATTTCGACGGCTTGAGCGGTGACGCCAGCCATGATGAGTGATTGACCGGTCTGCCCGTATTCGATGAGACGATCGAGCGCATCGAGGTCGGCAATCTTTTCGCCAGCGGCACCGGCGAAGGTGACCTTGGCGTCGGGAATGCCATCAGTTGCATCCTGACGCTCAACGGTGACGCCACTGGCCTTTGCATCGACGTAATAGAGACCATCGGCAGCCGAGACGATGAAGCCGTCGGCGACGGTTCCGAACGGAACGTTGGTCTTCACGCCAGTGAGTGCACCACCGGAAACCGAGAGGTACGGGGTGTGCACATCGCCAACGAGTTCATGCAACGCAACAGTGATGATGCGTTCGCCTGAAGCAAGACCGGAGAGCAACTTCGGTGCATGTTCGGCAAGGAACGGTGCAGCCATCGCCATAACCGGAAGTGCCGGAACCTGAGCAACGGTGCGACCGACCTCTTCAAGGACGATTGCTACCTCGGCGAAACCAAGACCCGCGCCACCATCGGCTTCGGGCATGCCGATTCCGACGATGCCGAGATCGGCAAGTTCACGCCAAAGGGCGAGATCGACGCCTTCGCCATCCTCGATTTCCTTGAGGTGTTCCATCGTGCAACGGTCGGTGAGCACCCGATTGGTGAGTCCGCGCAGTTCTTCTTGATCTGATGAGAATGAAAAATCCATCTGTCTGTTCTTTCTGCTCAGCGCGCCGAGCGGGGGAAGCCAAGACCGAACATGGCGATGAGATCGCGCTGCAGTTCGTTGGTTCCGCCACCGAAGGTGAGGATGATCGTGCCGCGAATGCCGGCCTCGAGTTGGCTACGAAGGATTGACTCAGGTGCGTCGGCGTCAAGATACGCACGCGGTCCGAGGACCTCCATGAGCATCGTGTAGGCATCGAGATAGAACTCGGTGCCGAACACCTTGACACTTGATGCGTCGGCCGGGTGCAACTTCTCGGTGCTTGCCGACCACGCAACCTTCCAGTTGGCGAGACGCAGGTACTCAAGCTTTGCGTGCACCTTGGCGAGGTTGATCTGTACCCATTCCTGATCGATGACACGACGGCCGTCGGGAAGGAGCGTGTTCTGAGCCCACTCGCGCACGTTGGCGAGGTGGCGCTCAGGCATACCGCTTGAACACAGGGTGACGCGCTCGTGGTTGAGCTGATTGGTGATGAGTCCCCAACCACCGTTCTCTTCACCAACAAGGAACTTGGCGGGAACGCGAACGTCGTCGAAGTACGTGGCGTTGATGTCGTGCTCGCCCATAAGACGCAGCGGCTGAATCGTGATGCCAGGTGTGTCCATCGGAACGATGATCACCGAAATGCCCTTGTGCTTCTTGGCGTCGGGATCGGTACGGACGGCGAGCCAGCAGTAGTCAGCACCACCGGCAAGCGAGGTCCACATCTTCTGACCATTGATGACGTACTCATCGCCATCGCGCACCGCACGAGTTTGAAGTGCTGCGAGGTCGGTACCGGCGCCAGGCTCGGAGTAACCGATGCAGAAGTGAATGTCACCGGCGAGGATAGGTGGAAGGAAGAATTCCTTCTGCCAATCGGTGCCGTAGTTCATGATGGTCGGGCCGACGGTGTTGAGTGTGAGCATCGGCACTGGTGCACCGGCGCGCATTGACTCGTCGAAGAACACGAACTGATCGATCGGGCCGCGAGCCTGACCGCCGTATTCCTTGGGCCAGCCAATGCCGGCCCACCCGTCGGAGCACATCTGCTTCCAGACGTCCTTGGTGGCCTGACCGATGCCATGACTGTGCGAGAGAGCCTCGACAGTCTTGTCATCAAGCAGGTTGTCGTAATAGCTACGAAGCTCTAAGCGCAGGGCTTCCTGTTCTGGTGTGTATCCGATCTCCATGGCCGGAAACATAGCCTCAGGCGACGGGCGTCACACAAGCGGAGCGGATGATTACTTTGTGTCGCACGACAGCCTCCAAACTGGGGGAAAGAGAATGGGGACAAACGTGAGGATCAAGGTTGTCGGCACAGGGCCATTGGCCGCCAAACTCAGCGCTGCGCTCAGCGGGCGAGGCCATGAAGCCACAGGCTCAGCGCCCTATGAGGCCCTTGTTTTTGCTCCTTGGGACCCCGCCCTCATGGTCCCCCGACCGATAGCTGAACTGACCGATGCCGAGTTCGACCTGGCATGGCAACAAACGATGGATGCCGCTGTGGCCGCTTGCACCGAAGCCCGAACCACTTTCAACGGCAACGGGGGTGCAATCGTCCTCACACTTCCCACGACCGCACTCGCCGGTGGCGACCACTACGCCCATTGGGCCGCCGCCGCCGAAGGGGTGCACATCCTCACGAAGTCGATCGCTCGCCAATGGGGCCCCGAGGGCATTGCCGTCAACGCCCTTGCGGTGTCTCCTGAATTAGTTCTCGCCGACGCAGTCATTGCCGGCCCCGTGTCCATTGCGACTCCCGCCGTTCCCGATGCTGACCCCGGTGCAGTCGTCGAGTTCCTGTGTTCAAACGATGCCCGCAACCTTGCTGGGCAACTTCTCACTGTGGACGGTGGATTATGGATGTGAATCGATCTCTCGAAGGACGCGTCGCGATTGTGACCGGCGCCGGTCAAGGCGTTGGCGAAGGAATTGCACGCAAACTCGCAACTCTTGGTGCGCATGTCGTGATTGCGGCACGACGTGCCGAAACCGGTGATCCAGTTGCCGACGCGATTCGTTCCGATGGAGGTTCCGCAGAATGCATCGTCACCGATGTCACCACCCGCGAATCAATTGCGGCCTGTATCGATTCCACGGTTTCATCGCGCGGCCGGCTTGACGTGATGGTGCACAACGCGTTCGCCGGTGGACACGCAAGTCGTCTCGAAGAAACGCCCGCCGACGCGTGGTTCCAGATGTCGCGCACTTCAGCGTGGGCAAGTTTCTGGTGCGCACAACTTTCCTACCCTCATTTGAAAGCAAGTGACCAGGGTCGACTCGTGCTCGTGACCTCGCCCTCGGGCGTTGAGGGCAGCGCAAATATTCCCCTCTATTCACCGGCAAAAGCTGCACAGCGAGCAATAGCGAAATCGCTCGCTCGTGAATGGGGGCCAGACGGTATCTGCGTGAATTGCATTGCCCCTGTTGCCGAAACCCCTGCGCTTGCCAGCGCGTTCAGCCAAGTGCCCACACTTCGTGGGGCTATTGAAGCTCGCACTCCACTTGGTCGAATCGGCGATCCCACCGATGACATCGGCGGCGTCGTGGCATTCCTCGCCGGCCCCGACTCTGGCTATGTCAGCGGCCAGACCATCGTGTGCGATGGCGGTTCGTTCTTGGGGCTCTGAGCCAAGAACTATCGTCATCGCCATGCTTGAGATCCCCAAAGGAACACTGGTCTACGGCACTCAGTTGCCGATCCAGTCACAAAGTTCGCTGTACGCCGCAAAGTGGGAAGGCAGCGCAACTCCTGCCGACCTTGTGCGCATTGCGCAAGCCGCCGATCGCAGTGGTTACTTCTACGTCGCTGTGTGCGATCACATCGCGATTCCTGAAGACAAGGCTGCAGCGATGGGCCTTTGGTGGCAGGACTGCCTCACGACACTTGGCTTCCTTGCCTCAGCAACCGAAAACGTTGCACTACTCAGCCATGTGTTCGTCATCGCTTATCGCCACGCGCTCACTGCAGCGAAGAGCTTCGAAACACTCGATCACCTTTCCGGCGGACGAGCGATCGCTGGCATTGGTGCCGGTCACGTTGAAGCGGAATTCGATGCACTCGGCGTATCGTTCGCCGATCGCGGATCGCTCACCGATTCAACACTTATCGACTTCGCCGAAGCCCTTTCCAACACCTACGTCGGAAACATGGGCGCACTCCCCCGTCCGGTGCAGTCGCCTCGCCCCCCGATTTGGATCGGTGGATCCTCAAAGCCGGCAATCCGTCGTGCGGCTGCATACGAAGGCTGGCTGCCACAGGGCCCAGCCACTCGCGAAGGCCTCGATCTACTGATCGCCACCCGCGAGAAGCTCGGCAAAGCCGAAGAGCCCATGGCCATTGGCCACGTGGTCATTCCCTACATCTACGTCGGTACCCCGAAGTCTGAGCGCCGCCAGCCGTGCTACTCGGGCTCGCCCGAACAAATCGCCGAAGCGCTTCTCGCCGAAACACCAGCTGAGGTGAATCAACTTCAGGTGAAGTTCGATACCGACAGCGCGGCCGAATATGCCGAGCAGGTCGAAGCCTTCGGAACACAGGTCGGCCCGCTTCTCGCTCGCTGAACCGGCAGTAACGTGGTCTCCTCGCAGATTCCGAGGGGGAAACGTGGCAGTTTCAGAGAAGGACTATCCGGTCAAGGTCGGGACATTCCTATTCACGATGGTCGAGCCTCATGAAGGCTACGAAGTCGCATACAACCGCTGGTATGAACATGACCACTTCTATTCGGGCTGCCTCATGGGCCCGAACGTGTTCGCGGGTGATCGTTTCGTTGCCACGCGCCGCCTGAAGAAGCTGCGCTCGAAAGCCACAAACGACATGACCCCGGACCCAAAAACGGGCTCCTATCTTGCGGTCTATTGGTGGCAAAAGGGCACGACCGAAGAATGCAACCGCTGGAACGTCGACAACGTCAACATGCTGCACCAGCAAGGTCGCATGTTCGCCGAGCGCGACCACATCCACACACTCCTTTACGACATGCGCTGGAGCGAACAACGCGACCCCAAGGGTTGCACCATTGAACTCGGGCTTGATCATGGCTATCCCGGCATCGTTGTCGTCACCGGTGATCTCAACGAAGGCGTGACCCACGACGAATGGGATGCTTGGTTCCGCAAGAACTGGCTCCAGGAAGCCTTCACCAAGAAGTGGGGACCTGACCTGGTTGGTAGTGGCACCGTCATTCCGCTTTCTGACGATGCTCCCGCCGACGTTGTGCGACCCGCCGCCGGACCACGCCGGTTCTTGCAGCTTCACTTCCTTGACCATGACGCTGAAAAGGGTTGGGAAAAGGGCTACGCGAAAATCGCAAAGGCAATCAACGAAAGTGGACTCGCCACCCATGTGTGGACGAGTCCGTTCCAACAGACCAACTTTGGTACCGACGACTTCACGGACAAGATCTAAATGTCACCTGCACCACTCACCGGAGCAAAGATTCTGCTTACTGGCGTTACCGGACAGGTTGCTGGGCCCCTCGCCCGCAACCTCGTTGCTGCTGGCAACACCGTGTACGGCACGTCACGATTCGCTGACGCTGACGCCAGAGCAAAGGTTGAGGCCGATGGCGTCATTCCGGTTGCCATCGATCTTGAAACCGGTTCGTTCGATGAGATTCCTGATGGGCTCGATTACGTCATCAATTTGGCAGTTGCGAAGTCGAACAACTTCGATCGCGACCTCGCAGCCAATGCAGAAGGTGTTGCTCTTCTGATGGAACGAGTGAAGGGCGTCAAGGCGTTCTTCCATTGCTCTTCCTGTGCTGTGTACGAACCAAATGGTCACGTAAGTCATGTCGAAACCGATGACCTCGGCGACAACCACCGAGCCATGGGTTTCATGACGACGTACTCAATTTCCAAGATCGCGGCCGAGTCGGCCGTGAAGTACGCGTCGAAACGCTTCGGAGTTCCCGCCGTTATCGCCCGACTCGATGTCCCCTACGGCCCCGGACATGGCTGGCCACAGATGATGGTCACGCTTGCGCAAATGGGTATACCGACCACCATCAGCGCCGATGCACCGAACACGCATTGTTTCCTGCATGATCGCGACATTTTCGGCTCACTTCCGTACTTGCTCGAACAGGCCGATGTTCCCCCACCCATTTACAACTGGTGTGCGCCGGAACTTGTGAGCATCGAGGACTGGACTGCCGAACTCACCAATCTCACTGGCGTAGAGATTCCACTGGTCGTAAGCGAACAGTGCATTCCGCCGAACCCAGTTGATCCATCGAAGCTTCTTGGACTTGGCTGGACGCCCACCGTCGAATGGCGTGAGGGTTTTCGCGAGATGGCCCAGAATTGCTTCCCCGATTTGTTTAGGGGCTGAACATGCTGAGTGACGAAAAGATCCTGATCACTGGTCCTGCCGGTCAGATCGCATTCCCAATGGCTCGCGATCTCGCCAAGGACAATGAGGTCTGGGGTATTGCTCGCTTCGGCGATCCCGACACCCGCAAGCAGGTGGAAGACGTCGGCGTAAAGACGCTCGCGATCGATCTTGGCGATCCCGACTTCAGCGAACTGCCCACTGACTTCACTTATGTTCTGCACCTTGCCGTTGTGCAGGTTGCGGGTCTCGATTACGACTTCGCCATTCGAGCCAATGCCGAAGGCACCGGGCTTCTGCTTCATCACTGCCGGAATGCGAAGGCTGCGCTCGTGATGTCGACCCACTCGGTCTATAAACCGCCGACCGATGGCGATCCGTGGCACGTCTTCAAAGAAACTGACGCATTGGGCGACGTCAATGCCGCCCACGCACCGAGCTACTCCATGTCGAAGATCTCCCAGGAAGCAGTGGCTCGCACCTGTGCCCGACTGTTTGATCTTCCTGTCACTATCGCTCGAATGAACGCGTCGTACGGCCCCGACGGCACCGGCGGACTTCCCATCATGCAGATGGACGCGCTTATGGCCGGCAACGCCGTGACCACTCGCTGGGATCCGTGCATGTACATGCCGATCCACACTGACGACATCACCGCACAGACAGAAGCACTGCTCGACGGCGCGTCGTCAACTGAAGCGACCATCGTGAACTGGGCTGGCGATGAGCCTGCAAGCGTTCAGGAATGGTGCGCATACATCGGTGAACTCGCAGGAATCGACCCGGTCGTGAACTCCGTGCCTGTGGAAGGCACACTGCGCGGATCGGTCACCGACAACACCAAGCGCGCGGCCCTCACCGGACCTTGCAAGGTCAGCTGGCGTGACGGCATCCGCGATGCCTTCGAAAAGCGTCACGGGAACAAGTAAGTGAGCGATCTCATTGGCAAGAACATCGTCATTACCGGAGCTTCGTCTGGAATTGGCGAAGCGCTTGCAATCGAAGCATCGAAGCGCGGGGCCCGAGTCGCGATCGTTGCTCGTCGTGCCGACCGTTTGGCCGATGTGCTTGAGCGCTGCCAAACAACTTCTCCAGATTCGAAAATGGTTGTTGCCGACCTCGCAGATCTCGACGGAATCGAAGCTCTTGCTTCTGACCTCGTTGGTGCTCTCGACGGTCGCGTCGATGTCCTCATCAACAATGCCGGCGTTCCCAAGCGCAAGCGCACCAATGAGATGACTGCCGATGACGTTGAAGGCGTTATGGCTATCAATTACTTCTCACCTGTGCGGCTCACCTTGGCGCTTCTTCCCCACATGCTCGAGCGCGATAGCGGCGACATTGTCAACGTGTCGTCGATGGGTGTTCATATGGCGGCATTTGGTGTGAGTGCATATTCCGCGAGCAAGGCTGCTCTCGAGTTCTTCACCGAGGGCTTGTACGTCGAACTCGGTAAGACCAATGTGCGTGCCCACTTGTTTGTTCCGGGCACAACCGCCAGTGAGTTTTCTACTGACAAGCCTGGCAACAACGCCCCATTCCCGAGTGATCCAGCAACAACAGCGACCTCTGAAGAAGTTGCGATCTCGCTTCTGGCATCGCTCGATACCGAGACGTTTGTTACCTACACCAGCGAACGCGAAGCGCAAACGTCAGCCAAACGCAATGCCAATGTCAACGCGTGGTTGGCAAACATGCGTCAGGTCTTTACGGGAATGTAAGAACATCTCGGTTGTCGAACGCGCAGCGCGTCCGACAACCGACAGTTCACATACCAGGGATCTCCCAGCGCGCCGGGAAATCGTCGGCGCGGAATCTGGCGTCGGTGCCACCATCGATGAAAAGCACCGAACCACAGAAGAACCCAGCTTCGGGCGAAAGAAGAAATGCCAAGAATGCGGCAACTTCTTCGGGCTTACCTGCACGACCAAGAGCGATCGTGTCTTTGAACATGTCGAGCTGAACCTTGAGGTTCGGATCGGTCGCGCCTTCTTCGATCATTGGCGTGGCGATCATGCCCGGAGCAATGGCATTGAGGCGGATGCCATTGCCAGCCCATTCGTCGGTAATGGCCGAGTGACGGACCCAACGAGCCACCGCCAACTTCGTGGCCGCATAGGCCATGATCGAGTCGCCCTTATCGGCTTCGATGCGAGCTGCGGCTTCGTCGCCCGCCAGACACGCTTCGGTGAGACCCAGCGGATAGCCCGGCGCTGTTGTGGTGGAGTTTGAACTGATGGCAACAGCCGAGGGGTTGGTGCCCTTCGCCAACATTGGGCGAAGGCCTTCCATGATCTCGATCGTGCCGAAGTAGTTCACCGATGCGAGCAGCGATGCCGGGCGACCCGGAAGCCCAGAGATGCCTGCACAGGTGACGAGTCCGTCAAGGACTCCCCCGCATGCTTTACCGACAGCCTTGATTGCCGTCTGGCGTTCTTCGGGCTTACTGAGATCGGCCTCGATCTCCGCACCGCGCAGATCGACCCCGATGACGGTGTGGCCGTCGGCTCGAAGTCGTGCAGCCGTCGCGGCACCAATGCCGGAACCGGCACCGGTGATGACGATGGTGCTCATAAGCGCTTGGAGACGGCGTCGACGATGCGGTCTGTATTGGCTTGACCTTCATAGAGCTGACGAAGCAGCCACATGCGAAGGAAGTTGGCCAGCGCATAACGCAGGAAGATCGCAGCACCAAAGACCGTGAGGGCAAGGAATGCGACAGCGAACGCCACCTGCGACGTGACGTCGAGCTGACTTGCCATGTTGTTCGACGACACGTAGACGACGAAGGCGCCGATCACGCCGACGAGCATCATGACAAACCCGAGGGCTTGGAATGTCTTGTCGCGGCTGGGGTTACCAGTCTTGAGATTCATTTCAGTCACATCGGACTTGAACTGCTCGATGCGATCACCAGTGGTTTCCATTTTTCTCCGGTCTCACGAGCCCAGGTAGGCAGCGGACAATTCATCTTCAAGCTCAGCGGGAGTACCAACTCGGGTGATAGTCCCGTGGAGCACGATCGCTGCGTATTGGGCAATGCCCAAGACGGTCCGAGCAAATTGCTCAGACACCAGGATCGAAACTCCCTCTTGCGAGACCTGAGCCACGATCTCGTAGAGATTGGCTACGACGAGCGGAGCCAGACCCATCGACAGTTCGTCGAGGAGTAGTACCGATGGATTCACGGACAACGCCCGTGCCATCGACAACATTTGCTGTTCGCCACCGGACATGGTGCCGGCGAGCTGCTTGCGCCGTTCTCCCAAACGCGGGAAACGGGCGTAGGCGATTTCTTCGACATCGGCGAGCGGAACGCCCGACATGGTTGCCATCCAGAGGTTCTCGCGAACCGTGAGGTTCGGGAACACTCCGCGACCTTCAGGAATGGTGCAGAGGCCCAGACGAGCGAGTTCATCGGCTGGTGCGCCATTGACAACACGACCAGCCAAGCGAACCTCGCCAGCGGTGGGCTGCAAGAGACCAGACACCACCTTGAGGATGGTGGACTTTCCGGCACCGTTAGGGCCAAGAAGCGCAACAACTGAACCCTGAGGAACAGAAAGGCTGATGCCGTGAAGCACCTCAATCGTGCCGTAGGCAGCGCGAACATCGACGAGTTCGAGCAGTGGGGCATCAGCGATTGCGCCGTGATCTTCGTGGTAGTGGGTTTCGCTCATCCGACACTCTCCGGGGAACCAAGGTAGGCATCGATAACAGTCGGATCATTGCGAACATAGTCCGCTGTACCGCTCGAAATAATTATGCCGAAATCGAGAACATGGATCGTTTCGCATACCTTCATGACAAGCGCCATGTCGTGCTCGACGAGACAAATACCAAGTCCATCGTTACGAGCAAGATCCTTGAGAAGCTCACCAAATTGTTCGGTCTCTTCTTCGGTCTGGCCTGATGCTGGCTCATCGAGAAGGAGGAGCGTGGGCTGAATCATGAGTGCTCGTGCGAGTTCGACAACACGGGCTTGTCCGGTAGGGATTTCACCGACTTCGCGATCAGCAACGTCGGCCAGGCCAACGAGTTGGATAATTCGATCGGTCTCAGCGTTGACGTCCATACGCGCCGTGCGGAAACTCCAGCGGTTACGAATTTCACCCGCAACCCGAACATTGTCGCGAACCGACAATGATGTGAAGAGTTCAAGACGCTGGAAGGTACGGGCCAGACCCATGCGTGTGCGCTTATGGGGAGGCTCCTTCGTTACATCTTTGCCATTGAAGACAATTTTCCCGGAGGTAAGCGGTTGAAGCCCGGTGATGGTGTTGAACAATGTGGTCTTACCGGCACCATTCGGGCCGATGAGCCCGGTAACGCTTCCAGCTTCAACGGAAATGGAAACATCGTTCAGCGCAACGTTGCCTCCGAACTTCACTTTCACGTCGACAGTTTCAAGCAGAGACACCAGTGGCCCCCTCTCGGACGGTTCCCGCAGACGGGACAACGACACCTTCAAGGTCGAGCGCACGATCCATTTCGGCAAGATCGTCGAATGTGAAGGGTCGATCGATGCCGACAAGTTCCGGCGGCACCGGTTTGGGAACCCCACGCATGGCTCGAGCCAAGAGAACCTTGCCGCCAACCACAGGCACGATGAACAAGTTGACCATCGTTAGGATCACGAAGTGCCAGTTGGTGATGACGTCGGTCGCAGCAAGCGCCCAAATGGCAGCTTCGAGACCAACCAAGGTGATCACCAAAGGCTTTGACTGCTTGATCTGATCAAGGCCGTTGAGGATTTCGCTCACAGCGCCCGAAGGGTTTTTGCCCATCGTGATGCCGATCGTGGCGGGCAACACGGTGACGACAGAAACGAAGAACAAGAAGATCGCTTCGATACTCGAGTAGTCCACTGCGAACTTCTTGAGCGTGAGATCAAGCATCTGCACGAAAGCGATCAGGAAGATTCCAGCAAAGAGTGCGCCGGAGATGTAGCCGATGCCTCCAACGACAGTGATCATCATGAGCGAAAGGCTCAGAAGAATGTCGAAACGGTCGGAGTTCACGGTTCCGATTTGGGCGGCCATCATGACGCCACCAATTCCTGCGATAGCCGTAGACATCATGAAGATCGACAGCTTCAAGCGCACAACGCTCATGCCCAATGTGGCCGATGCTGCGGGACTGTCTTTCATTGCCGCAAGACGTCGGCCGTATCCGCTGTGGCGTAGATACACCATGCCGATTCCGATGATGGCGAAGAGACCGGCGCAAAGAAACAGGAACGCGTCCGGGCTATTGAAATCGAATGGACCGATCTTTGGCTTCGGAATCGTGAGCTGCCCGGCGGTAAAGATCGTGAACTTCAATCCGAAGATGTCGCGTTCATTGCGTTCGGTAAGCACCATTCGAGAAACAAAGACACCAAAGGCCATGGTGGCCAAGGCCAAATAAAGTCCGCGCAATCGGAGGGCGGGCAACGCGATCACCGCACCGACTAACGCGGTAACTACCGCCGCGAGCAAGATGCCCCAAAGAGTCGTTCGCGCATCGCTTCCGGATCCAGTCGTGCCGAAGTGATACACGACGATGACAGCGATGGCACCAAACGACAACGCTGCAAGATTGATTTCGCCCGCGAAACCGGTGAGTAGAACCAAAGACAAAGCGATAATTGCGAAGGTCAGTGCGAGGGTCAACGTATTGACCGCCGTGCGTTCCATGATGACCTTGAGACAGAACACCACAACCATCAGGACCAAGCCAGCGATCCATGCAGTTCGGATTGATGGCATGCGGAATCGTTCACGCAAACGAAGCACGGTTGCGCCCCGAAGGCGATCTTGGGGAAGCACGATGAGAACGATGAACAGAAAGATCATCGGCAACGAGTTACGGAACGAACTTGCCCAGGTCCACTTGCTCGGGAAATACGCGATGACATAGGTCGTCGTGATGCCGATGACCAGCGCCCCGGCAAGGGTGCGCGGGAGACTCCGAAGGCGACCAAACATCGCCGCAGCAAATGCATCGATAACAAGAAGTGTGAGCTGGCCCGCGCTCATTGCCGATCCAATCATCGGCTGGATGAGAATTCCGGCGAGGGCGGCGAGGAAAGAACCGCCGGCCCAAGAAATCATGGCCAGTCGTTCGGGGCGGCCACCATTGAGCTGGAGCAACTCGGGATCGTCAACAACTGCTCGCATCGCCACACCGGATCGGGTGCGCACAAAGAGCAACCGAATACCCACGGCAATGGCGATGGCAATGACGAACGCGATGATTTCGTGCCACGACACCTTGATCGAGCCGAAGTGCACAAACGCATTCGGGCCGAAGAACTTCTGGAACTGACGAGGAGTGCTTGAGGTCGGGTTCCAGACCCACGTAGCAAGAGCCTGAAAACCGAGCATCACGCCAATGGGCACGATGATCTTCGTGACCTCGGAGGTGCCACGAAGATTCTTCATAACTACCTGGTAAAGGGCCGCTCCCAAAAGCGGAGCAAGAACACCCAAGACCATGAGCAACGCCAGCGGTGCCGGCCAATTCCATCCCCACCGAAACTGCCAGTAGGTAAAGACCGCAATCATTGCGATTGCGCCCTGAGCGAAGTTGAAAATGCCAGAGGTTGTGTACGTAACGACGAGACCGGAGGCGGCGATGAAATACGAGCCACCAATTGCCAGACCCAAGATCGTGTACTGCAGGAATGTCTGCACTCTGTTCCCCCTCGCCCCGTCCCCGGGACGTCCAGCGAATCATTCTCGTAACTGTGACCGGCGCCACCTTAGTGTTCCGAATCGGACCACCGGACGGGCATCGAAGAGGCGAGACTATCGGCACACCGCGGCCAGAGAAAGTTTCCCCAGTGAACTAATTCGCCAGAGCCAGAGCAGCCGGTCGCGCCTCGGCGTCAGTTCACCTGGCGACTGCCGTCTCCCCAGTACTGAGCGCGAAGCGCCTTCTTATCGGGCTTGCCCAAGGCGCTGAGGGGAATGGCATCGATGAAGTCGACGCTTTTGGGAGCTTGTACCGATCCCTTGGCGTCTTTCACCAACGAAATCAGTTCCTCGGCCTCGACCGACTCCCCCGGACGACGCACCACAACTGCCTTCACTGATTCGCCCCAACGCTCGTCGGGCACGCCAATGACTGCAACAGCCGAAACGGCGGGATGTGTGGAAATGACATCCTCAACTTCACGCGGGTACACGTTGAAGCCACCAGAAATGATCATGTCCTTCTTGCGGTCGACGATGTAGAGGAAGCCCTCGTCATCGGCACGAGCGACGTCACCGGTGTGAAGCCAGCCATGCTCGAACGCTTCGGCGGTTTGCTCAGGCTTACCGAGATACCCCTTCATATTCAGCGGACCACGCACACAGATTTCGCCAGGTTCGCCGTGGGGAACGACGTTGCCATCGTCATCGAGTAGAGCAACATGCAGCCAAGGGACTGGACGACCGCAACTGGCGAGTCGTTCAAGATTGTCGGGATCGTGGTCTTCCTTACGCAGCACGGTGATGGTCATCGGACATTCCGCCTGTCCGTAGAACTGAAAGAAGATCGGACCCATACGGCGAATGCCCTCAGCAAGTCGCGTCGGCGAAATCGCCGATGCTCCGTAGAAGATGGTTTGAAGACTCGAAAGGTCGTACTGGTCAAATTTCGGATGGTCGAGCAACACATAGATCATCGTCGGTACCAACATCGTTGCGGTGATGCGATGGTCTTGCACCGTTTGCATGAACTTCTCTGGGTCGAAACCAGGCAGAACGGTAAGTGAGCCGCCCTTCAACAAGGTTGGCGTAAAGAACGCAGCACCCGCATGCGACAACGGCGTGCAGATAAGGAAACGAACCTCATCGGGCCACTGCCAATCAGACATCTGGATTTGGGTCATCGTGGCGCCGCCCCGATAACTGCTCATGATTCCCTTTGGCTTGCCGGTGGTTCCGCCTGAATAGGAAATACCAGCAAGATCCTCGCCATTTACAAGCGGAGCAACGAGTGGCTTCGGTTCAAAGGTCATCGCCAACGCATTGAGATCCTCACCAAAGTCGCACGGACCCAGCGAAAGGAAGTGCTTGATTGTCGGAACTCGTTCAGCAAGTTCGCGGGCGCGATCAGTGAAGTTGTCGGGATCAAAGACAAGTGCTTCTGCTCCGCAATCACCGAGCACATAGGCCTGATCATCAGCCGAACCCATCGGATGTAACGGCGTAGACCGAGTTGCATTCACCTGATTCGCTGCCATATTGAAAAGAACTTCTGGTCGATTGAGCGCGAGAACTGAAAGTTGCTTGCCTTGCGTCAGACCTTTCGATGCAAGTGCTTGCGAGTAGCGACTCACCATCTCGCTCATCTCGCGAGCAGTCATCTCGCGCTGACCAATGATGTTCACCGCCGGGTTGTCTGGCGTGCGACTCAACGCGCTGATTATGAGATCAGCGGCATAGATGGGTCGGTTGAGGTCTGCGGTTTCCCAGGAAGCTTCAGTCATACCGGGGAATGTAGGTCACGACCTCAATCGATGCCCGAACGAGATCTCTCAGCTGGCCTTCTTCTGGCGTTGAAGCGTTGATGGCCCCTTGGAAACATCTCGAGCGACGCGTTCGAGTAGCACCCGCAACGTGCGCAGATCATCAGAGGACCATTCGGAAAATGTCTCGGCGTTGATGTCGTCGGCCGCGTGACGATAACGATTCCATGCATCGCGACCTTTCGGGCTGAGTTCAACAATTCCGGCCCGCCCGTCGGTCGGATCAGAGCTGCGGACCACATATCCGCCGTCGCCAAGCTCCCTGGTCTCACGGCTAATCAATGGGGCTTCAAGTCCAGTGAGGCGAGCCAGCGAAGACAGTCGCACCGGACCCGAAGACTGAAGTGCCCCGAGGATCGAGATTGCGGGACGAGAGAGAAGGATCCCTGCGCGTTCTGAGCGGTTACGCGCAGAGACACGACCGGTCGAAATCCGGTTGATTCGAGAAAGCGCCTGATCCAGTTTTCGAAGATCGTCCACCCGGCTCACACCGCGAACCGTAGCGCGATCTGCCCTCAGGTGTGACGGATGACACGTTTGGGGCTCTTGGGCCTAGCGGCCTTCCCAATAGGAGCCTTCGAGCATTTGCTCCAAAAGACCCCGGAACATGATCACATCATCGGGTTCGGCGGGGGCTTCTTGCTGTCCGTACTCGACCCCACGAGTGGTGGTGCGAACCGACACGGTGGCGAAGCGAAGGGCGGCAAAGACCTCGAACCATTCGAGAGCTTCAACCGATCGACCACTCATCTCGGTATAGAGCGCGGCCATCTCTGAGCGACGCATGAAAGTGGGCAAGCCAGGCATCTCGAAGGTGACGGCAATGTTTTGGAAGAACGCGTGCAAGAAGATCATCCACGCAAGATCAACTTCGGCCGGACCCAGACAGGCCATTTCCCAATCAAGAACTGCGGTGGGTGTGGGGCCTTCCCACAACATATTTCCGATACGGGCATCGCCCCAGTTCAGAACCGTGGGGTTCACGACGGTCGGACGATTGGCGTCGAGCCATTCAAACGTTCGTTCAATGAGCGGGTAGTGGATATCGCCGCGGGCCCACTCGTAATAGTCACGCTCGTGACCAAGGTGTTGGTCGAGTGCCGAGCTCCCCTTGTCGGGACGGGCGAGAAACGCGAGATCGGTGTTATCGGGACGAAGTTCGTGGAGATCAACGAGCGTACGAACAGCATTGCGCTGCATTGTTTCTCGGCCTTCTTCAGAAAGATCACACACCCAACCCCCGAAAACATACGGAGGCATATCAGCAGGTGCACTTCCGGGAAGTCGCTTCATTACCAAGAACGGCGTATCGAGAACTGCAGTATCGAGTTCGACATGTGTCACCTCGGGAACAGGCACGTTGGTGTTGGCGCGCACAACATTCATGGCATTGGCCTGGAGCTGAATGTCGTAGTTCTGGAACACCGGAATGACGTGTGGAAGCGGCGCCATTCGCGCGACGTATTGCGTGGTCTTGCCGTCGAGCGTTATGTCGAAGAGGCAGCTCTCGCTCGACATCCCGTTGTCGGGAGCGACGACATTGGCAACGCTCGACCCCGCACCAAACGCGGTTGTTGCCCACTCGGTAAGTCGACCCGTTAGTTCGGACGGATCACGGCGCCACGGAGTTTCGGTGGCGTGGAAACCTTCGTCATTCTCAGCCATGCATCGGACGATAGTCGCGACAAACGACCGCTTCTGCCGTCAGTCCGTCGCTATGAGACCAGCCAGAAGCGACTGCAGTCCGTACTCAAAGACCGTGTCATACGCAGCAGGGCCAGCAAGGGCGGCGACCAGTTCACGATCGGCAAAGTCGGCAGGCCAAAGATCAGGATCAACGGTTCCGTGGCTTGCGTTTCGTGCCGCAGCGCGATCCATCAAGACCGAGGAGATCACGTGAACCTGCAGGGCCCGCAAACGAAGTGCCGCTGCCGAACCCCGTAACCCGATCGCCTCGAGTTCAATGGCGAGCGCCTGCTGTACGGGAAGAAACATTGCTGGTGAACGGTCGCGTTCGTGAGCAAGGCCGACGAGGTGCTGTCGTTCAAGCAACGTTGACCGCAGTTGTCGGGCGAGCGATGCCATCCGTTCAAGCGGCGTGTCGCCGATTGCACGCAGTGTTTCCATCCGGTCAAGAAGGCGGTCGACAAGCCCGTCGAGTACGGCATCCCGATTGCCGACGTGCCAATAAATTGATGTCACCGCAACGCCAAGATCGTCGGAAAGTCGACGCATCGTGAGTGCGTCAACGCCATGGCGCTCAACGATGTTGCCCGCGACCTCAAGAATTTCGTCAGAGGTGACCGGCCGACCATCACGGTCGACCGGTGCACCACTAATTCGAGACAGTGCGCTCATGCGCGAGTTACTGCGGGATCAACGGGAAGTCGTTACCGGTCAGCCAGTGACGGCCAACTTCCTTCACCGGGGCCCAGCGGTCGGTGAGATCCTGAGCGGTACGACCTTCGCCAAGCTGACCAAGATCGGTAGGTGTCGGACCAACCTTCTCGGAAATCTTGCGCAACGCGTCCATGTCGAAACCGAACGCATCGCCAGCGCTCAGGCCGAGCATGACGCGGGATTCGTCGATCGGAATGTCGTAGAAGGTCTTCTTCAACCATTCGTGAGTGTTGGGCCAGGTGCCTTCGGGGTGTGGGAAATCGGTTCCCCAAAGCATGTTTTGGATTCCGATTTCGTAACGCTGTCCCATCTCACGACGCTTCACGTTGGCGAGGCCAGTGAAGCAGTTGCGGTCGATGTACTCGCTCGGGAGCATTTCCACTTTGCCCGAGAACGCGCCTGCACCGAGCTTCTCCGAGCCCTTTTGTCCTGCCCACAGGCGATCCCAGAACCACAGAAGCTGGGGAAGCCACCAGCAACCGCCTTCGGTCGCGCAGAACTTGAGGTTTGGGTAGCGCTCAAACACGCCGGACCACAACATGAACCACATCGGACGTGCTGGCCACCAAGTGACCTCGGTGACGTAGATGCCAAGAAGATCGCCGTATTCTTCGCGCGGTGCCGAACCCGAATGGGTCACGATCGGCATTTCGTATTCCTCACACAACGCCCAAATGGGGTCATAGCGACGATCGTGATACGGAATCTGGTTGCACCAGCGCGCCGGGATCATTACTGCACCGAGACCGTGCTCCTTCGCCCACTTGATTTCGGCAAGAGCATCTTCAACTGGTCCGGTAATCGGAACCAGGGCAACGCCACATCGACGCTCTGGGTTCGTTGAGCACAAGTCCGCAAGCCAACGATTGTGCGCCTTCGCTCCGGCAAGGCCGAGCTCTGGATCCAAGTCACCAGAAAGGCCGAGCCCGGCGCCGAATGGAACCGCAGTACGGCTTTCGACTGCGTCGGAGTCGGGATAGACAACTTCGCCAGCGACGCCATCACTGTCAAGCGTCTGATCACGCTTGATGGCGTCCCAACCACCTGCAAGTTCCTCGTCGTGTTCTTCGAACCACTTCTTGGCGTACTTGTCGTCGCGGACTCCAAGACGTGTTGAAGCTTCGATCAGTTCCTGCTGCTCGACCAGGAACCCATCAAGTTGATCGTGGTACTTCTTCTCGAGATAGGGGCGATAGTCATTCGTCGGCAAACCGGCGTGACTATCGGCAGCGATGATCAGGTACGGATCGTTGTCAGCAAAATCTTCAGGCTTCATTGGTTTCTCCTCAGTCACTCGGTAGCGAACTCATAGCCTGCGAATGCAGGGCACATATTGGCGTCAATAGGAACAGACCGCGGCGGCAAACCGGCGAAGACCTCATCGACCTTCGGACCGATTCGATCGGCGATTGGACGCAAGAGGTCGAGGTCGAAGCCATACAACTTCGCCGCATTCAACGAAAGCATCATTTCTGCTTCATGTTTCGGAACACCTGCGAATGCGAGAGCGATCGCTTCACGTGAATATGGAGAACTTGCTTCCTTATGTGGGTAGTCCGATCCCCACATAATCCGATCGACGCCAACCTGATGACGTACGCCCATTTCCATCGGACGAATAAAGCTCGCGCCGACATGACACTGACGAGCCCAGTACTCGCTCGGCTGAAGGGACAACTTCGCCATCACTTCGGCTCCCCACACCTGCTCCTGCGATCCACTTGAAGAGCGCATGCGGTTAAAGAAGTAATCAAGGCGCAAGAGTTCGTCTGGAATCCAAGCTGTTCCCTGTTCTGTGAACACAAGCTGCAGGTTGGGATGACGTTCGAGGGCTCCGCCAAGAATCAATTGATAGAAGGCGCGGTGTGCGTACCACGACACCTCAAGCAGGAAAGTGATTGTGTCTTCAGGGTCAGGGCCCATAGGTGGCGCAGCCGAACCAGTGTGATGATTTACCGCCATGCCGAGTTCTTCACAGGCTTGCCAGATCGGTTCGTAGCAAGCGTGGTGCAGCTGTTCAAGGCCGCTTCCAGGCGGAGTACCTGGAAGCAACACCCCGCCACGAAGCCCATGCTCATGTGCCCAGCGGATTTCCTTCACAGAATTCTCAACGTCATGAAGGTTGATCTGCACGACACCAGCGCGTCGACCGGGGTAGTCATTGCAGAAGTCAACAAGCCAGCGATTGTGTGCCTGCAGGCCGGCCCAACGCCGATCGGAATCGGCCTTGGTGACCGCAGGCGGCTGTGCCGCCAGAGATGTCTTTGGGTAAAACGGAGGAATCGTGTTCGGGTAGATGATCTCGGCTGCTTGGCCATCGGCCTCAAGATCGGCCATTCGGAGAGCCGAATCCCAGTTGCGAGCGCCGAGGTCGCCTTCAAGATCTTCATACGGGTTTTCGTAGGCCGCTGCCCACGCGTCGAAATCTTCGAGCCACTTCGATTCGAGATAGGGCCGGTAATCGGGGATATCTCCCCCGGCATGCCCATCGGCCGAAATGACGATGTATCGCTCTTCGCTGCTCAACGCTGCCCCCTGAGATTCGGCATCGCGTTCCGATGCCCGTGACGAGGGTCACCGTATCGCCGTTACAGGAAGAAGGCAATGTCGGGCGGAAGATTTTTTTCCCGGTCAGCGTGACTTCGGGAGACCGAGATGTCGCTCGGCGATGTTGTTCCGATTGATCTCGGAGGTTCCGCCGTAAATCGACATCACCGGCGAGTGGCGAGCGTCGTATTCAACGAACCCTTCGCCCGCCGCACCCTCTTCGTGGAACTGGAGCAGTCCGGCGGGTCCAGAGGTGGCTTGAGTCCAGCGCGACGCGCGCTGGTACGCCTCGACCGCAAACACTTTGGTCATCGAACCTTCAAGACCAGGCATGCCCCCAGACGCAGCGATCCATGCTGAACGCATGGTGAGAAGTGTGGCCACCTGCATGTCGATGACCGAACGAGTCATGCGCTCACGAGTTGTGGATTCATCAAAAACTCCATTGGCCTCGGCCCACTCGTGGAAATGACGGAGCAACGGAACACCAGCGTTCGTCCCGCCCATAACGCCGCGTTCAAACGCCAGCACAGTAGTCATGGTTCGCCAACCGCTGTTCTCGCCACCGAGCACCGCTTCATCGCCAACTCGCACATCGTCGTACCAGGTTGCATTCGTAATCTCGGTGCCAAGAGTGTGCACTGGCTCAACCGTGATGCCCGGAGTGTTCATCGGGAGGATGAACATTGTGAGGCCCTTGTGCTTGGGAAGATCAAGGTCTGTGCGAGTGAGAAGGATCAGCCATTCGGCAACCTGCGCAAGCGTGGTCCACATCTTCGAACCATTGATGACCCATTCATCGCCATCTTTCACAGCACGCGTTTTGATTGAGGCGACATCGGAACCAAAGTCCGCCTCGGAATAGCCCATGCAGACGAGTGCTTCGCCAGAGATAATCGAAGGAATGATGCGTTCCTTCTGCTCATCAGAGCCGAGTTTGTTCACAACAGCAGCGATCATCAACGCAACAGCGAGGCCGTCGTACGGAGCACCGGCCTTTTCGAGTTCGTTGAACATCACGTACATCTCGATCGGATCGCCTTTGCCGAGACCAGGACACGCGCGCTCGAGAATGCCGCGACGGCCAAGTTCGAGATTGAGTTCCGGCGCATCGAACACGCCAGTGGTGTGCATGCGATCGGCAATCTCTGGTGTCACAAACTCGCGAACGATGCTGCGGATTTCATCGCGAAACTCAACAACTTCAGGTGAAAGTGAAAAATCCATGTCAGCCCTCCACGGATCCGAAGAGACGGTCGGCCAACGTAAGGCTCACGGTGGTTGGGTCATCGAGAATCAATGACCAACCGCGCGCACGTCGGTAATACATCTGAATGTCGTATTCCTCGGCGAATCCATAACCGCCGTGGTAATGCAGGCTTCGATCAGTTGCCATCACTGCTGCATCAGCAGCGAAGAGCAGTGCCATGGTCGCGAGGGCAGGACCATCGGTGATGTCATTATTCGCCCAATCGAGAAGACCATCAGTGACGTTGTCGAGTGCCCATGCTGCCTTGTGAGTAAGCAGTCGACCGCCATCGATCGCCACAGGAAGATCGGCAAGACCGTGCTGAACCGCTTGGAACGAACCAACAGGAACACCGAACTGTTCGCGTTCTTTCACATAGGCAACGCCAAGTTCTTTCGCTGCATCAGCGATACCAACGAGGGCAGCAGCGGTGAGGAGCTTCCAGCGGTCAAGGACGGTCTCGAAAAGTGATGCTGGTCCGAGAACCGTTCGGGCGCCTTCGCGAGCCGAGCGGTTCGCAAGAGGCATCGAACCGTGATTGCGGGGACCCGACATCGGCGGAGCTGAACGAACCACAACGGTTTCGTCACCATCGACGCCAATCACAACATCGGCAACCGCGCCTGTTGGCACCAGTGACCAGATGCCGTTGTCATCGGCGGGACGGACCGCAACCGCGGCGATTGCTTCACCGGCGATGAGGTCGGCATCGGTAAGGAGACTGAGTGCCGCTAGATGATCGACCAAAGGAACTGGAGCGATTGATCGACCGACAGTTTCAGCAACGACGACAAGATCGCCGAGAGAAGCGCCACCGCCACCGTTCTCAGGCGCGCTTCCCATTCCCGGGGCGCCGAGTTCGATCACCTTGTTCCAGAGATCTCGATCGAACCCGAGCGGCTCGACTGCGCGGGCCACTGCGGGTGGAGCTTCATTGCTGAAGAACCCATCAAAGAGTTCTGCGATGGATTCCTGGTCGGGACTGAGTCCCAGATCAACGCTCATACTTCTGCAGCTCCGGCGGTTGCGGCTTCCTTGGCCCAGCGATAGTCGGCCTTGCCCGAGGGTGACCGCTTCACCTGATCAACATAGGTGATCGCTCTCGGCACTTTGTAGCCCGCAATGAAATTACGACAATGCGTCGACAGATCCTCGAGCGTCGGCTTTTGACCTTCGCGTGGCTGCACGACAGCAACGACTCGCTCACCCCAGCGCTCATCGGGAACTCCGACAACGAGAGCGTCATACACACCCGGATGTTCCTTGAGTGCCTCTTCGACCTCTTCCGGATACACCTTTTCACCACCGGTGTTGATGCACTGCGAACCGCGTCCAAGAAGCGTCACGATGCCCTCGGCATCGACAGACGCTGAGTCGCCAGGCACCGACCAACGTTGGCCATTGGCATCGGTCGGAAAGGTCTTGGCGGTCTTTTCTTTGTCCTTGTAATACCCCAACGGAATATGACCAGTTCGGGCGAGCTGACCGATCTGTTCTGAACCCGGCGGGATCGGGACGAGATTTTCGTCGAGCACCTGCAACTCGGGCGACACCGTAAAGCGACGCGCTCCACCTTCCGCTGACATACCGCCAGCACCGGTTTCCGACGCGCCGTAGCTGTCCATCACCATGATGTGAGGAAGGGCATCTTTCAACGCTTGCTGAACCGCTGGAGAGAACACGCCGCCGCCCGAACCAATTCGGAACACACACGATAAGTCCCAGGTCTGCTTTCCATCGACGAGTGCGTCGGCAAGAGGCCGACCCATTGCATCACCAACCAGCGTGATGCCCATGCACTTCTCGCGCTCAGTAATCGACCAGATCTCATGGGCATCGAAACCGTGGCCGGTGTAGAGAACAATTGGACCGCCAGCAAACAGCATGTTGCACATTCCCCACTGCGCTGCACCGTGCATCAGCGGAGCGATGATGAGACTCGGTAGTGCGAATTCGACAGGCAACGAACGCTGACTGATTTCTTCGGGTGAGGCAATCGGAGCACCAAGAGCCGTACTGAGTGCAGCGAAGAAGATGTCTTCGTGGCGCCACATGACGCCCTTAGGCATACCCGTTGTTCCACCGGTGTAGAGGAAGTACAAGTCGTCACCGGTGCGCCCGTTTGTGAATGCTGCGTCGGATTTCTCGTTGACGAGTTCGTCATAGTCTTTCGCCCACGGCGCCGGGTGGTCGGTTCCATCTTCGATAACAACGAATTCACGGACCTTTGTGAGCTTCGAGCGAATCTCGTCAATAACCGGAGCAAAACCCCGTTCGAACACCACAACTTCGCTGTCGGAGTTATCGAACAAATACTCAAGTTCGTGAGCAACGTACCGATAGTTCACGTTGATCGGAATAACGCGAGCCTTGAACGAACCGAAGAGCAGTTCCGCCCACTCAACACGGTTCCAGGCGTAGACCGCAACCTTTGAATCGGGCTCACATCCAAGCCCAATGAGCATTTGTGCGACCTGATTCGTTCGCTTGTCGAACTCATCAAAGGTGTAGCGAGTGCCGCCGCCAACAACTGCGAGGCGGTCGGGATTTGCAGCAGCGACCAGTTGGATCAAGTCACCAAGGTTGTACGAGGACATCGAGACTCCGGAAAAGATGTTGGAAGTGGATGGGGGAACGATAAACGTACGAAGAGACGCGCTCAGCCGTTGACGAGCTCAGCTGCCTGACGGAGGGCTTCGGGGCTACGCGCCGAAATGAGAAGCTCGGTAATTGGCGAGTTGCGCCAGTGTTCAAGACGCTCCTTGATCCGCGACGCTGGACCGACCAACGAGATCTCATCGGCGAAGTCGTCGGGAACAGCAGCAATTGCCTCTTCGCGCTTACCGGCAAAGAACAGTTCTTGAATCTTGTAGGCCTCTTCTTCGAATCCCATACGAGCCATAAGCTTGGTGTGGTAGTTCTGCCCTTTCGCCCCCATGCCCCCGATGTAGAAGCCCAGCGTTGCCTTCACCGGCCAAAGGCCCGTCGCAACGTCATCGGTCACGTCGAAGGTCACGAGGGAACTGATCCCGAAACCTTCTTTGGCGGCGGTGAGTTGCTCGGCGTAGACCTCTTGCCGGAACGGCGAGTAGTAGAGGGGAAGCCAACCATCGGCGATTTCTGCAGTCTGCGTGACGTTCTTCGGACCCTCAGCGCCGAGATAAATCGGAATCTCTGAACGCAACGGATGCGTCATGATCTTGAGCGGTTTACCAAGACCAGTGGAACCCTCGCCGCGATAGGGCATCGGGTAGAACTCGCCATCATTTTCGAGCGGCCCCTCGCGACGCAATGCCGCGCGAATGATGTCGACATACTCGCGGGTGCGAGCCAATGGCTTATTCGAGGGACGGCCGTACCAGCCCTCGACAACCTGTGGGCCAGAGACGCCGAGACCGAGAATGACGCGACCGTTCGAAAGGTGATCCAGCGTCATTGCTGCCATTGCTGTCGCAACAGGAGTACGCGCGGACAACTGCACAACACCGGTTCCGAGTTTGATCTTTGAGGTGTGTGCTGCGAGCCATGTAAGAGGCGTGAATGCATCCGATCCCCAAGACTCTGCAGTCCAGACCGAGTTGAATCCGACCTTCTCTGCTTCTTGGGTGATTTCAACAAAGTCCTTGGGGGGCTGTGCTGGCCAGTATCCCCACACGAGTCCGATTTTCATGGTGCACCTTTCGTGACGCGTCTACGTCGCTCGTTCGAAATGAAAAGTTGAATGAGATCAGTCGCTGAGGTCGGGGACCCAAACAGCGCCATTGATGTGACTGCCGCCGTCGGCGAACAGCGTGTTGCCCGTGATGTAGCAAGAATCATCGCTAGCCAGGAAGAAGGCGACCGGAGCGATTTCCGTTTCGGGATCACCGAGATGACCCATCGGATTCGCTGCTTCTGATTCCGCCGCCACCTGCGGGGCCATCTGCTCAAACATTCGGAATGCAGCAGTCTTGGCACCGGGGCAGATCACGTTGGCCGTAATTCCAAACCCTGCCCATTCACGCGCTGCCGTCCGGGTAAGAGAACGGAGCGCTTCTTTAGTGGAGTTGTAGTGAACGCTGCCCATGTGAGCATTCACACCATTAAGCGAACAGATGTTGATGATGCGTCCCTTGCCCTGCGCGCGCATGTACGGGAACGCTTCTTTCATTGCCCACAGCGGACCCATCACATTCATGTGCCATGCGTGGTCCATTGCATCATCTGGCATCTTGTCGACACGCTGCAGACCAGCACGATCCCCGCCCCACGCGTTATTCACCAAGATGTCGATGGTTCCCCATCGAGCTACCGCTTCTTTCACCGCGCGGCGATTATCTTCTTCTTTGGTCGCATCGGTATGGAGGTAGAACGCTTCGACTCCGAAGTCATCTTGCAACTCCTGCGCCACCATTGGTCCGGTCTCACCATCGATCTCGGCGATGACAACGCGGGCGCCTTCTTGGGCAAATCGACGCGCAATCCCCTTGCCAATTCCGTCGCCGGCGCCGGTGATCACGGCAACTCGATCGAGCAATCGCTTGTCTGTCATGTTTCCCCCAGAGGTGCGTCGTAACGATCGCGAAGGCTAGCGGCGAGCCTGCGTCGGCCCTGAATCGGATGCCCATGAAGCCGGAAACGAGAAGGACCCGGCTCGGAATCGGGCCGGGTCCTTCGAAATTCTCGGAGGCAGAGATCTACTTCATGATCCCGTAGTACTTGTCCAGCTTGTAGAGGTCGATGGCATTGCCCCGGAAGAAGCGATGCGCCTCGTAGTCGTTGAAGCCGGCCTTCGCTGCCATCCGCTCAGCAACCTCTTTGGTATGCGGGAAGGTGGAGTCGGCATGCGGGTAGTCGACCTCAAATGTGAGGCGGTCGATCCCGATGACATCACGATTCTTCATGGCGGTTTCGTCATCGAAGATGCAGTACCAGACGTTCTGCTTCATGTAGGTGGACGGTGGCTGCTTGAGATTGGAACCAAAACCGGTGGTGTCGAGCAAACGCTCTTCCCACAACTTGTCGGAACGCTCAAGGATGTACGGAAGCCAGCCGGCTTGACCTTCGGAGTAGGCAACGCGCAGATCAGGGAAGCGTTCGAAGACGCCGCCGAAGACGAAATCAAGCAATGAGCCCATCGCGTTCTGGAACGTCAGCGTTGAGGAAATGATGAACGGAGCATCGGGAGCCGTCGAAGGCATCTTGGACGAGGAACCGATGTGCATGTTGATGACGGTGTCGGTTTCGACGCACGCAGCAAACAACTTTTCCCAGTGACCTGAGTGCAATGACGGAAGCCCGAGCGGAACTGGGTTTTCCGAGAAGGTGATGTTGTGGCTGCCCTTTGCTGCACAGCGCTTGACCTCAGCAACAGCCAAGTCAACATCCCACAAAGGAATCATTGTCAGAGGAATCAAACGGCCGTAACCAGCCCCGCCGCACCACTCGTCGATCATCCAGTCGTTGTAGACCTGGATGCAAAGCAGTGCGAGTTCCTTGTCTTCACGCTCAAGGAATGCCTGTCCGCAAAAGCGAGGGAGGATGTTCGGGAAGCAAATCGATGCTTCGACATGATTGGCGTCCATGTCGGCAAGGCGTGCGGTTTGGTCATAGCAACCGACGAGGATGTCGTCGAAGGTGCATGGTTCGTTTTGCACAACCTCGGCGCCAACGGCGGCCGAAAGTCGTGTGAACGGATAAACGAGATCGTCGTAGTACCAAACATCGCAGTCTTTGCCGTTGGGATCGTCGACGGTGAAGCCATAGCCACCGGTAATCGTCATCGACACCTTGTGGCGTTCGATACGGGGGCCGCGGTCGCGGTACTTCTCCGGGAGTCGGGCCGACCACAGATCGGGGGGTTCGACGACGTGATCATCGACCGAAATGATGCGAGGGATTTCCATGGGGGCCTCCTAGCGCCTCTCGGCACGTACCGAGAATCTGACGGACCGTCAGTTTGCCACGATTCCGACGAAGCGTCGCATTGGGCGGGCCCGAACTTCCCAGCCGGTTGGTTGATCACGAATGGGCCGACCCGTGACTGCCTCAACGACTTAGGCCAGCGTGAATTCCCCGGGATCGCCAATGATGATGGCGAGTCCAACCGGATCGGCGGACATGAATGTCTCACCCAACGCTTGATCATGACTTTGCACGACCGTGCGAATTCCCTCGACCTCAACCAGTGCGACCGTAGTGAGTTCTCCCCCACGCCCTGGAATCACCGTGGCACCCACAACGACTCCGGCACCGGTGAGGTCTGGGTTAACCGGCCGGCGCGCCGTTGCTTCCTCGGCCTGAGCACTGACATCGAGCGAAACGAACGGGGTTCTCGGCTTGCGGTTGGACCAAACGGTGACAGCAGGTTTCGTTAGAAGACCGCTCACGGCGCTGGTCAGACCAAAGGTCGGATCGGGCGATTCACGAAGTTTGCGCACCATCGCGGCTGCACCCTGCAGCGCGTAGTTATTGAACGGCCCGCCGCCGAAGGTCATGCCGCCAGTGAGGGTGAGATCACGATCGATTGGAAGCCCAATTTCTCGGGCCTGAACTTCAACTGCCGACGGGAAGCAGCTGTAGAGATCAACAGGCCCGACTTCGTCAATTGAAATCCCTGATGCCTCGAGCGCAGCCTTTGAAACGAGTTGCGAAGCGGGCCAGCGATGGACATCGGCGCGCTCGGGCAGCGGAATGACAGCATTCGACTCAACCATTGCCAACGGGAAAACCCACGTCGACTCATCAAGACCAAGACGACTCGCTGTACCAACCGTCGTGAAAATGAGCGCTGCTGCCTGATCGACATTCCATTGGGAAATAAGCCACTTCGGATAGGGAGCAGCAATCATTCGATTCGATTCCGACGGAAACGCAATCTCGTCAGACTTCATTGCTCGCGCGTCCCACCCAGCCGGAGCCTCTGCAGCGATTTCAGCAAAACGTGCCCACAGTTCGCCGAGTTCGCGCTGATGCGCACCGACTGAGCGACCGAGATGATGTCGAAGTGCGGATTCAATGATTGCGTATTGATGCGCTGCAGTCGTCAGATTGCGATTGATCTCAATCTGCGAAATCACCATTTCTCGCGGCGCAATAACTTCATCGGGTTCTGCCGCACACGCGAGCGCGGGAGCCTCAGGAAGATCCGCACCCGCCTTGCCGGCGACGACTCCTGACCAGCGGTTTTCGCCGCCAACCACGATCGCGACATCGATCGCGCCCGATCGCACATCGGTTGCCGCTCGCGCCAGCAACGATTGCTGCAGGACGCCAAGTTCACTGCGAATCGTTCGAGCTTTTGGTGCGCCAATCGCGTTAGCAATCGCACGACCGGGATCAGACTCTGTCCATGTTCCGTGAGGCACGAGCACGGCCCCCGTGAGTGCGCCGAGTACGTCGCCCGCACCAGTGGATTCCAACGCGCAGTGAACCGCTTCAATCATGAGCTCTGTCGCCGAGGCGGATGCAAAGTCAGGACCATCGCGATGAGCGATCTCTGATGCACCGATCACGATTGGAGTTTGCGGGTCGAGCGTTTCGGAGATCGTCATAGTCATACTTTCGATTGAAGAGCGGAAAAGAACATCGCGACAGCGGGATTAAAGAGATCGGCTCTCTCCCACTGCAGAAAGTGCCCAGCGCCAGGAAGAACGAATGGTCCAACACGGTCGGTGAACGCGACTTCGCAGCAATGAATGAAGTCGGGCCCGACAACCTGGTCGTCTGCCCCATAGAAAAGAAGGGTGGGAATGTCAACGGTACGGTCGAGGATTGGAAACTCCTCCGCCGTTCGACCGTAACCAAGTTGATAGACCGCCCAGCCGGCACGCAGACGCGCTTCGTCGGCCCAAGGTTCGGTCATGAAATCGATGTCGGCATCGGTGAACGTGCCCGGAGATGCCCAAAGGCGCGGTCCGTACATTGCTGCAACCCACGCGCGCCGCAGTGCAGGCGTACTCAATTCAGCGGCAAGTACATCGGGTTCGCCGCCCTGGCGACGTCGGTAGTCACCCGTCGGACCATCAGCGATTGCTTTGATCGAACCGATGTCAATACCCGCCGCAATGTACGCATCGATGACCATTGGTGGAACGGTGTCGAAGAAACACAAGCCATCGACGAAGCCATCGAACCGTTGCACCATGTCGACAGCAACCACACCACCAACGTCTCCGCCTACAAGCCCGATGTTCTGGTGTCCAAGAACATCATGGGTGAGTTCGTAGAGATCGCGACTGTAAGTGACGAGGTCGTAGGTATCACTGTCGGAAAAGCCGGAGTCCCCATGGCCACGGAGATCGGGAACGATCACTTCAAACCCAGCAGCAACGAGTGGCTCAATATTTCGCCACCAAATTCGCTTGGTTTCCGGATATCCATGGATGAGTAGAAGCGGATACCCACCGATGCCTTCGCGCACATACGCAAGTTCGACACCGTTGGAAAGTTGCGATCGATGGATTGTGAACGCGTCTGCCGCCGGAGTCGCGGGTTGAGCCGGACGCAGCCGAAGGTCATACCCACTCACGCTCATGCGACTGTTCCCGATTCGAACATGGCATCGATTTCTGCCTCGGTGCGACCCATAGAAGCAAGCACTTCACGAGTGTGCTGCCCAAGTTCCGGGGCGCCTGAACGAGCGGCCCACGGGGTTCCGTAGAAGTCAGACGGGCTCGCAACCCGCATCGCTGAACCGTTTGCTTCAGGAACCTCGATAAATGCCCCAGCAGCATGGACCTGCTCGTCGATCAGGACATCGTCAATATCGTTGACCGGCGCCCAGAACATGTCGGGTTCCGTGTCGAAGATCACTGCCCATTCGTCTCGCGACTTCGTCGCAAAGATTCCATCGAGTTCAGCAATCAGTTCACGTGCATTCTCGCGTCGACCAAGAGGTGTTGCATATGGACCTTCTTCATTCCATTCGGGATGACCAACGACGCGACATAACGGCGGCCAGTGACGCTGCGCTTCTTGGCCGATGAGCCAAATCTTTTTCCCGTCGCCACAGGTGTAGTTATTCATGGCGGGGTTGCCCATAGTTTCGCGGGCACCGATACCGATGTGATCGCCCCAACCAAGTGTGATGGAAAGGTCGAAACCGATCGTGTACACGCCTTGACGAACGAGTGAGGTTGAGACCAACTGGCCTTTACCGGTGCGCTCGCGACTGAACAACGCTGCACACACCGCCGCCGATGCGGAACTTCCCGTGGGATGATCGCCCATACCGCCGCGTTGAAACGGAAGCGGGCCGTCGGGTGTTTGCAAAAGTGAAGCCACACCAGAGCGCGCCCAGAATCCGCCGATGTCGTAGGCGGGACGCGCCGCATCGGGTCCTTCCATTCCGTACCCGGTAATGAGTTGGTAAACGAGTCGCGGATTGCGCGCCATCACTTCATCGGGACCAAGCCCCCAGCGTTCCAGTGCGCCACGGCGCAAGTTCGTGACGAAAACATCGGCGTCATCGAGGAGCTCAAGAGCAAGCGACTGACCTTCAGGCGTTCGGAGATCGACCGCAACCGACTTTTTCGAACGGTTGTCCATCTCGAACACGGGATTATCGGGCATCATCGTGCCGAACAGGGCTTGATAGGTCCGAGCCGGATCGCCCCCACCGGGTGGTTCCAGTTTGATGACGTCTGCACCCCAGTCAGCAAGGATTCCGGCACATGCCGGCCCGGCCACCCACATACCAAGTTCGACGACTTTCACACCTTCTAATGGTCCGGGCACGCCCCACTCCTCCTCTGTCTTCTGAGAGCGTGGCACATCGCTGGGGTCCATGGCCTTGAGCACCCCACTCACTACCGTTCTACAGGGCGGTTTCGCCTTCTACCCCTACCCCCGGAGGAACTATGCGTTCTCATTCTGCGCGCCGAATTCTCGGCGTTGCTGTCCTTTCGTTGGCCATCGTGGCCGGCGTGCTGCGTGCAGCAGCGACAGCAATTCAAGCGACAAAGGAACGACCACAACGACTGCTGCTTCATCACCTACAACTTCTGGTGTGAAGCCAGTGAGCACCCTCACTAAGGCTGAGGTTGTTCAGATGCAGGAATGGCTCGACGCGGTTGGTTGCGATGTTGGCAACAACGACGGAATCATTGGACCGCACACAATTTCCAGCATCAAGGCTTTCCAGAAGGGCGCTGGCCTGACCGTTGACGGCACCTATGGCCCGAAGACGAAGGCAGCACTTTCCGCCGATGCTCAAGCCAAAAAGAAGATTTGCGTGCTTCCGACTCCGACGCCGGCCCCAGTTGGTCCGACCGGAGCAGCAGCAGCCTGCACCTCGGCAGCTATCACCGCTGGCGTTGATGCCGCTACGACTGCAGGGACCACCGTCAAGGTCACCGGCTTTGGTTGTGACTCAGGCTGGGCCTACGCCTGGGCAGAACTCACCCCACCCGCTGCGAGCGGCGGACCGACTCTTGCAGTCACCGATGTCTTGGCATCTCGTGACGGCAAATGGGTCACTCAGGACCGTGGAGTTGTTTGTCAGCAAGGCAAGCTTCCGGCAGTGATTTACACCAACGGTTGTATGTCCAACTGATCTGAAGATTTCTGATCGCTTTCGATGCCCGCCCTTCGGGGCGGGCATCGTCGCGTTAGGACACAAGTCGGCGAGCGAACCAGTCGAACTGTGCTGCCGCCCAAGCAGAGGTGATCCCGCACGGGAATGCTTGGAATCCGTGCGGCATCTCAGGCGCAACAAACAGCTCGACCTCATTTCCTGCAGCAGCCCAGCGCGGTGCGAGCATCAGCGTGTCGTCGAGCAGGTGATCGGCAGTGCCAACGCTCATGAACGCAGGGCACAAATCATGAAGGTCCGCAAAGAGTGGCGAGATGTGGGGTGCGCGTCGCTCTTCGATGCTCATACCCGGTAGATAGCAATCGCCGAACATCGCCATACCTTCAGGCGTGAGCATGTCGGGACCATCGAACACTCGAAGGCCGCGCTGACTTGGCGAACGACCCCAGTCATGCACACCGAATACCAGATTCGCGCCAAGAAGGTTGTCGACTGCGGCGAGTTCATCACGCATGCGCAGCGCAACTGCGGCGGCCATGTAGCCCCCTGCAGATTCGCCACCGACGATGACGCGATCGGAGCCGTACTCGCTGATTCCGTTTTCGATGACCCACTTCGCAACCGCGATTCCGTCATCAGGACCTGCAGGGAACGGATGCTCGGGAGCTTTGCGATACCCAACCGAAATCACGGCCATTCCGAATCGTTGACAGAGATCGAGGTTGGAAGAGTCGCTCATTTCTGGAGCACCGATCACCATCCCGCCGCCATGGAAATGGAGATAGATCCCAGTCGCCGGGCCCTCGGGCACAAACGTTCGACATGGCACTCCTGCGATGTCACGAACGATCGCTTCTGGAACCGGCGAATACATGCGTTCAAAGGATCGGCGCATGTGCTGAACCGCGCCTTCGAGGTCCTTCGGAGGTTCACCATCGCCCGCAAAAAGTTCGGCAACAAATGCCATGCCGGCATCGACAACGGCCCGGGCCTCGGGCCGCATTGCCTCGATCTCGTCGCTCCAAAGTTGCATGACTCCCCCCTCAACGTTTTCTTTCACCATAGAACGGACCAAATCGCATCGCCCTCAACCACTACGGTCGAGTTCATGGGTTTCTACAGCACGCACATCGTTCCCCGCTTCATCGACAAGATGTGCGGCACATCGGCCATGCAACAGGGCCGCGACGCAGTTGCCGCTGGTTTGTCGGGAACGGTTTTGGAAATCGGATTTGGGTCGGGCCTCAATGTTGCGAGCTACCCGCCCGAGATCGAACTCGTCTACGCCGTTGAGCCTGCATTGACTGCCCGCAAGATTGCGGTGCCACGAATCGCAGCCTCGCCCATTCCCATCCAGTACGCGGGCCTGCACGGCGAAACGGTCGCGCTTGACGACAACTCCTGTGACGGCGCGCTGTGCACGTTCACGCTCTGCACCATTCCTGGTGTTGAACAAGCACTCGCTGAACTCCGACGAGTCCTCAAGCCCGGCGGTCGTTTCCACTTCCTCGAACACGGCTTGGCCCCCGACGCCAAGACCCAGACATGGCAGCGTCGTCTTGATCCGCTGGAAAAGCGTCTGGCCGATGGTTGCCATCTCACCCGAGACCCTGTGGAACTCGTCAAGGCTGCCGGCTTTGAACTCGAATTCGTCCATAGCGAATACACCAAGGGCCCCAAGCCGTGGGTGTTCATGACGTTCGCGCAAGCCATCAATCCTGGCTGATGTGACCTTTGCGGCCGCGATGACAGCGCCAACGAGACCGGCTGAACATTCGCACAAATGAAAGTGACCCGAGCCGAAGCCCGGGCCACCTTTCAGACTGCGTTGTGCGTTTGCGTGAATCAGCTGCAACCGCTGGTAGTGCCACATGACGGACATGCGTGGCAGGAGCCCGCACGCTGCATGGTGACGCCGCACTGCATGCACATCGGAGCATCGTGATTGGTTGTCTTGACTTCACGAACCATTGTCGTTTGCGTCTCGGTGAGAAGCGTCGTGACTGATTCGATCGACGGCGGATCAACCGGCATCTCTGAGCCCTGACGGGTTTCGATGCCTTCGTCGACGCCCGGAAGCGTCGGCTGCATGCGCTCTGAGGTGGTGAGGATGTTGAGTTCCGCACGCTCCTCAGGTGAGAGGTACTCAATCGCCATGCGGCGGAAGAGGTAGTCCATGAGCGAGTTCGCGATGCGGATGTCCGGATCGTCGGTCATGCCGGCTGGTTCGAACCGCATGCCAGTGAACGCTTCGATGAAGGAGCGCAATGGCACGCCGTACTGAAGGCCGTGCGATACCGAGATAGCAAAGGCGTCCATGATGCCGGCAAGGGTGGAACCCTGCTTTGACACACGAACGAAAATTTCGCCTGGGCGACCGTCTTCGTATTCGCCAACGGTGACGAAGCCCTTGCAGTCGGCGACGCGGAACTCGAAGGTGCGCGACACGCGAGTGCGAGGAAGCTTCTGACGGATCGGCTGGTAGACGATCTTCTCGACAACACGCTCGATGACTTCCGTTGCACCAGCAACTGGATCGATTTCGTCGTTATCTTTCTTTGACGCTGAAAGGGGCTGAGCCACCTTGCAGTTGTCGCGGTAGATGGCAACAGCCTTGATGCCAAGCTGCCAGGCCTCGATGTGAATCTTCTCGACCTCTTCAACCGAGACATCTTCAGGCATGTTGACGGTCTTGGAGATGGCACCAGAGATGAACGGCTGCACCGCACCCATCATGCGGATGTGGCCGGTGTAGTGGATGATGTTGTCACCCATCGAGCAGGCAAACACTGGGATGTGCTCGGCCTTGATGTGTGGTGCACCGAGGATCGACATGTTCTCGTTGATGTAGGCAACGATTTCGTCCATCTGCGCATCGGTGTAACCAAGCTTGGTGAGGGCACGAGGAATCGTCTGATTGACGATCGACATGGTGCCGCCGCCAACAAGCTTCTTCATCTTGACCAGACCAAGGTCGGGCTCAACACCAGTGGTGTCGCAGTCCATCATGAGGCCGATGGTGCCGGTCGGTGCGAGCACTGACGCTTGTGAGTTACGCACGCCAACTTCAGCGGCGAGTTCGCATGCGGTGTCCCAGGACTGCTGTGCAGCTGACAGCAACGCCGGAGGAACGAGTTCCTCGTCGATGGTGGCCGCTGCGGCACGGTGCTGACCAAGAACACGAAGCATGTGCTCAGCGTTTTCGGCATAACCAGCAAACGGACCCATGCGAGACGCGGTACGAGCCGACGTGGCGTAGGCGTGACCCGTCATGAGTGAGGTAATCGCACCGGCAAGGGCACGGCCTTCGTCGGAGTCGTACGGAAGACCAAGGGCCATGAGAAGCGCACCGAGGTTGGCGTAGCCGAGACCGAGCTGACGGAACTTGCGGGAGTTGTCACCGATCGGAACGGTCGGGTAATCGGCGTTTCCGACGAGGATTTCCTGCGCCGTGAACATGATCTCGATCGTGTGCTTGTAGGCCTCGATGTCGAACACGCCGTCTTCGCCGAGGTAACGGAGAAGGTTGATGCTGGCGAGGTTGCATGCGGAATTGTCGATGTGCATGTACTCCGAGCACGGATTCGAACCATTGATGCGACCGGTGTTGCACGCGGTGTGCCAGTGGTTGATCGTGGTATCAAACTGCATGCCGGGGTCGGCGCATTCCCAGGTGGCCTGCGAGATCTGACGCATGAGATCGCGAGCACGGATGGTCTTGACGATTGCGCCGTCGTGGACCGCACGCAGGTGCCAATCTGTGTCGTCAACAACGGCCTGCATGAACTCATCGGTGACGCGCACCGAGTTGTTTGCGTTCTGGTACTGGATGGAGGTGATGTCAGCCCCATCGAGATCCATGTCGAAGCCGGCGTCGCGCAGTGCACGGGCCTTCTTCTCTTCACGCGACTTGCACCAGATGAACTCTTCGATGTCGGGGTGATCGACATTGAGGATGACCATCTTTGCGGCGCGACGGGTTTTGCCACCGGACTTGATGGTGCCGGCCGATGCGTCGGCGCCACGCATGAAGCTCACGGGACCGGAAGCGGTGCCGCCGCCCTTGAGGAATTCCTTGGAGGAACGAATGCGGGAAAGGTTGATACCTGCGCCCGAGCCACCCTTGAAGATGGTGCCTTCCTCGACGTACCAGTTGAGGATGGAGTCCATCTTGTCGTCGACCGACAAGATGAAACAGGCCGATGCCTGCTGCGGGACGCCTTCAACACCGATGTTGAACCACACCGGCGAGTTGAACGCTGCACGCTGGGTGATGATGATGAACTTCAGTTCCGCGCGGAACGCCTCGGCCTCTTCGTCGGAGACGAAGTAGCCGTCACGGATGCCCCAGTCGGTGATCGTGTCGGCAACACGGTCGGCAACCTGCTTGAGCGACCATTCGCGCTCGTCGGTATCGGGGGTGCCGCGGAAATACTTCTGAGCGACAATGTTGGTGGCGTTGAGCGACCATCCAAGAGGGAACTCGACGCCGAGTTGCTCGAAAGCAACTTCGCCGGTCTTCCAGTTGGAGATGAGAGCGTCGCGACGTTCCCACTCGACCTGGTCAAAAGGGTGGGTGTCGGCGTTTGTGTAGTGCCGACGGATGCCGATGCCGGCCTGTTCCGGTGCCAGGGCCATGAGAAGTCCTCCGCGTGAGTGATCGATATGAGTGGTGGTGGCGAATCCAACCCAGCAGGAGCGGGGTTGGGACCGCTACAGCAGAAGCTGAGGCGGGTGAAGCGGGATGATGCGTGGGTGCAGCTGGAGCGGTTGCCCGGGGGGCGGCCACCAAATCAAGTAACCCGTTGGGAGTGCTGAGGGGTTCCACCACACCCGTGAACCGCTCCGGACGACGCTGTCTGGCACGGATTTTGGGTCTTGTCGTGGTCTCGGTGCCGAAACCGAGCCCTTTTGGGGTCCCGATTCCTGCCCACCACAAGATGTTGTGGTTGTTCTGGCCCCCTCACCTTCCGGGCCACAAGATGTCGGGGAATTACATCAGAGTAATTCCACCCTTGTCAACGATTCCTCAGAATCGCTACTGACGTGGGATTTCGAGTGGTTGGGTGCGCTGCAACGCGAGCGCCAGGTAGAGCGGGTCACGCAGACCCACGCCCTAGGAGCCGCCCTGCCAACCGAGAACGCACAGAACGTCGCCACCGTCCGTCGCTCGCGCCGCAGCACTGCACCCGGGGTGAACCGTACGGCTCATGCCTGTGGGTTGGAAGAGGAATAACCCTGTGTATTTGCGGTGGATAGACGGTGGATGACCGGTGGACAACTTCATAGTTGTCCACAGTTGTCCACAGCTCCCGTGACCACTTCATCGATTGGCCCCTAACGTGGCCGTGTGGATCAGCTCTTTCCCCGACCCGTTGCCAATCTTGACCCTGTGGAACTTGTCGCGGCCGATACTCGAACCGCTCCGACGGATCGGCCATGGGTTCTGGTGAACATGGTCGCAAGTATCGATGGGGCCATCGAGGTTGAGGGTCGCTCAGGGGGCCTGAGCAGTCGGGCCGACAAGGCCATGTTTCATGCCTTGCGACAGCTCCCCGACGTGATCATGGCTGGGGCCGGAACTGTTCGGGTCGAAAATTACGGACCAGTGCAACTTGATGCCGACGCACAAGCCCGCCGTGTTGCGCGCGGACAACAAGCGCTTCCGCGTCTCGCTGTGGTGAGTGGACGCGCCCATCTTGATCCGGCCTCACGACTGTTCAGCGACCCGACACAACGACCAATCGTGATCACGACAACGACTGCATCTTCCGATGCTGTCGACAAACTTCGCGATGTCGCCGACATCATTGTCGCCGGCTCAGACACTGTCGACCTTCGTGCTGCGTTTGCGCAACTTCGCGAGCAGGAAGTGAAAACGCTGTTATGCGAAGGCGGACCAACACTGAATAATCAGCTACTTCAAGACGATCTTGTTGATGAGTGGTGTCAGACAATCGCGCCCGTACTTACTGGCGGAAATACAGCACAACGTTCAACCACCTCACTGCCACAAGATGCGCGGAGCCTTCAACTCGCACGCGTCATCGTTGAAGATGATGTGCTGTTGGTTCGTTACGCTCGCGAATCGTGACGCTTTGGTTCGGTTGCTTTTGTTAGCAACGTGATCTCGCGCTGGAAATCTGCGGCATCATCGAAACCTTTGTAGACACTGGCGAAGCGCATATAGGCGACGTGGTCGATTTCACGCAGATGCTCTAAAACAGCGAAACCGACTTGCTCACTTGTCAGTTCGGGACCGAGCAGTCGGAGCTCCTCGGCAATTGAAGCCGCTGCTTGCTCGATGACATCTTCTTCAATTGGTCGGCCTTTGGCCGCAGCAGCAATGCCTTCGGTGATCTTTGCCTGTTCGAACGGCACACGATCACCGGATCGCTTGAGAACCATCAAAGGAACCAATTCAAGTCGTTCAAAGGTTGTAAACCGCGCGCCACAGGCCAGACATTCACGACGACGACGAATGGCATCACCATCGTCTGACTGTCGAGAATCGACGACTTTGTCATCGAGGTGGGCACAAGCAGGACAACGCACACGTCGAAACTACTGCGAAGAACCTTATTTTTTGTGCCACGTCAGACACGGATGTTTGTCACACGCCCTATGGAATGCGCCAGACACAACCGTGTCAGTCGACCAGACCGCTCACATTGATGTGCTGACCACGAGTGACACTGGTGCTGCCAACGCGCTCGATGAGGCGATCGACCAAGCCACGAAGATCGCCATGTGGTTGGAGACGACGTGCAACTGACCAGAGCGAATCGCCAGATTGGACGATGATCTCGGTAGATGCCGCGACGGCCACCGGGGCCACAACCGGTGCAGACGCGCTCTGGGCGTCGGCACCGGCCGGGCTCGTGGTGTCGGCGGACGACGCCGGCGTGAAGGCAGCAGCGTCGGCACCGAGAAAGGGAACGATGCCCATCGCCGCAAAGGCGACGAGCACAGCAAGACCCAACCCCGCCAGCATGACTCGCACCGGACTGCGACGAGCCGCAGGAGCTGGGGCTACGGGCTCGGTCACCAGGTGCAGGTGACGGACAGGACGCCGAGGCTCGAAGGCCTCGGCACGGTTCCAGGGAGCGACCGACCCGGAGCCCTCGAGGAGGGGCTCAGCGAAATCGGCAGTGCCTCTTTGAGCAGTGCCTCTTTGAGCAGTGCCTCTTTGAGCAGTGCCTCTTTGAGCAGTGCCTC
>CALEHQ010000011.1 GCA_937876315.1 uncultured Actinomycetes bacterium
CGAAGATCGACCTGGTTCTCGCCTGAAGCGTCGACGATGACCAGATCGCGAGGATGCACGAAGTGCATAAGTGCCGCGGTCGAAGGCGCTAAGACAGATTCGGCAACGGTGTCTCGAATGATGCCCTCATCTGTCCAAATGTCTTTCACGAGTTTCTCCCGCTTCTGAACGCCTGCTTCATTAATGATCTTTCGACCACCTGCGAGCGAACGAGGCGTCTTGATGATGATCCCCTCGGTCATAGTGAAATCCACGAGGCTGGCCAGACATTGGTCCAAGTCGTCGCTGATGAGATTGCCTACTTGGTCACGGACTCTTTCGCCGCCTTTGAGTTGATCGAAGTAGAGACCGAATGCCTGCTCAATAAGTGCAAGGGCATCGGCTCGAAGGATTCCGACTACTTCACCGAAGTTCCGGTAAATGCCGACATCTCGGCCTTCGTTGAAGTCAACGCGAATCTCTTGATTCACGGCACCGATCGAGTCCTGTTTTTGCTGATCCAACTGAGATGGACCAGTGAGCAATTTAAGGATGTGTTCACCGCTCGATTCCAAGATTGCAAGGAGTGCATCGAACCGGGTCATTGTTTCGGTCCGTAATCGATACAGCGACCAATCGTTGACAGCGATCTTGCGGATCACTCGGATGAGTTTTTGTAACGAAGTGAAGAAGTCTGCCACTCCAGTTCCTCTAGCCCAGTTCGCTAACTGACGATCAACGACCCAAATCAAGGCCGATATTGCAAGTAGGAACAGCACAATTACCGCTAAAACAACCATGATTACAGCAGGCAAACGTTCCCAGCCAAGGAGTCGAATAAAAAGCCCACCGGAGCTTGAGTCCCCGATGAACCAATTTGCGATCGCAACTGCCACCAAGAGGCCGACAACAATTCCGGCGATCCACCGTCCTGGTTCTGAATCCACGAATCGCAGTGTGGATCGAACCAATTTGCGCATGAAGTTATCTGGGTAAGTCTTTGCGCATCCGTGGAGTCGCTTTGATAAATCACTATCAATCGCCTGATCAAGTTCCTCTCGACCTTCTTCTCGAGAGCGAGGAGCAATTGGCTTGATCTGGTAGCGCAAATACGCAGACAGTGAAGCGATCGAATGACCTGCACGCAGATCGTTGAGTAACGGCTCAAGAGCATCACGTGCATATTCCACAGGATCGGCAGCGAGTTCACGGCCCGGATAAAGATCTATTCCTTCTTCACGAAGCTTCGAAAACTCGTCAATGTCGAAACCGTCTGTTGGATCTACTGAGTCGAATAGGCCTGTCGCTCGTGTACAACATTCCTCGTAACGTGTACCAAGGTTTTTAACCAGCGAAATATGTTCCGAAGGGGCTGCTGTGCACCGTCGAAACCATCCCCGTCGCCGACCGATTCCTAAGTCTCGGACCGTGGCTCGAGCTTGCTCGTTTGAATCGAAAAGGAATTTTCCGTACCCACTGCCTTGTTGTATTGGGTCGAATTCCTCGGACTGGCCGCTAATTGTGACTGGCACTGGCCATGGCTTCGGGGGTTCAACCAAAGGATCCTGCAATCGATCACCCGCCAAAATTTCGCCGGCCTCTCGGCAGGCATCGGCTAACGCTTCTGGGCTCATTTTTCCGAAAAACGCTTGGCGTGTCGCAACGCTGAACGGGAAAAAGTTCATGTCTTCGGTCTGTTTGAACAACGACTCAAAAACTTCGGGAATTGTTACTGCATCCAGAACCGTTGCTTCGCCAAAATCGTCACCGACGTCAGAGGTGTTGACTCCAATTCCCCGAGCGCGACTATCTCCTGGAGCAAACACTGATCCAGTGGAATAAGGAACCCAGAGCAGTCTGACTTCTTTACGATCCAAAGCCTTTGGAATTCGAAGAAGCTCTGCGTTGACCTCTGAAATAGAACCTTGCACTCCACTCAAGAGAATAATGAAGCGAGTCCCGAGTGAGTTTTCTACAAGTGCACGATATTGGGCCTCGTGGTTTTGGAACAGCGCAACATCATCGACGACCACGACGGAGTCGATCGAGACTGCACCGTCGTCGACCTCGTCGCCATTGTCGATTTGTGAGCACACTGCTTCTACGAGGACGTTCTCCACGGGCCGTACCAGGAGATCATTGGCTACTGCCGAGTCACGAAGATCAAGCAGGATGACGTACGGACGAATTGTGATCACAGTTTGGGACCTGTGATCCATTTGTATGCCTCGTTGTATGTCTTAAATTTTCCGCCAGCGTCGACTGTGTTGTTTATTGCGGCATTCACTAGTTCTTTCCAAAAGTGACGGTGCACTTCTAATTCACGACGAATTCCTGAAGGCAATGAATCTCCATAGTGCGTTTCGAGGCTTTCAATTTTTTCTAGTTCGGTTCTCGACTCAGTCAACAAATATTCCAGAGCTGCGCCTGGCGCCTCAACGTTTCCTGCGAACCATCCTTGCGGGAAGGTTGAACTCAACAACCGTGTCATCGTGTCGTAAAAGACTGGTTCCGAGGACAGAACATCCGATTCCCATGCGCCAAAGACTGCTGGCCACGTCGACAATCCTTCTAGTGCTTGCAGGGGCAGTACGAGATCGGGTCCACCAATACTCTGTGAATCCAAATTTGGCTGACGCCATTCGACAGCTGTCGGTGTGCGAAGGTCTCCGGGCACGTCGAACTTCGGTACCACGTTCCCTCTCCAAAGCCCACCGATCATTGCTTGGAGAATTCGGATTCGATCGGTGGTGGATGTAAGTCGCCCGAGTTCATTGGGTGAGAGTCGTTGACGCCAAGCAAGATATGTTCCCGCTCCGTCCACTGGCCCGACCAAAGTGTTGTTGAGCGCAGAACGCCAAATCCTCTGACAATCCAAACTCTCATCGATGTCAAGAAGTCCTTGTCCCACAATGCTCACGTTGACCGTGAGGCTTTCGCCTTGGGTTCCAGTGGGGGCAAAAGTGACGTTCCCTCCGTGGCCACCAGAATCGGCAAGGGACGGGGCAAGGTCAACGAGTTGAGCGCTCATGGCAAGAATCTTCTTGAGATAGGTCTCGACTCCTGCATCTTGAAGCCCCGGGTAGCTCACCAAAATGATTGGATCCCCACCCTTCTTCGCCGGGAAAACGCCGGTGGGCATTAATCCACTGAGGGCAGCGTTCAGCGACTGAATAACTGAACTCGTATCTCCAACTGATGCGCGTTGCAGTAGTTCACCAAGCGTCGGGAGTATTGAGCCTCCGACGCCGTCAACATCGACAAGCGCTTCTCGAACTGCCTGTGTGATTATCTTGCGCAGACGAAGGACAAAATCTTCAACATTGTCGCTCTCGAGATATCCGGACCAAAGCGAACGCCAACCATCACCGGTCGTTGCAACGATGGTGTCAAATAGTTGACCAGCAGTTGGGGCGTTGAGTCCCAAGCCTTGAGCAAGTCTGGTTCGTAGTTGAACCGACATGTGATCTACCGCTGCGGGAATATTCGGAGAATCAAACGGAAGGAATTCCGCAACGCAAGTTGTCGGCTGACCAAGAGCACTTACTAACTGCCCGTAGTCTCCAGCAGCTTCTCCTCCTAATACTTCCATTCGAGATTTAACTCGGTTCACCTGCATGCGAAGTTTTTCAAGACTTGGCTTCCATGAACCTGACTGGGCCTTCCAAGCCGTACGCCAAGCTTGAATAACTTCATCATCGAGCCACTTATCGATAGAAACTTTCCAGTCCTGAACTTTCTTGTCGCTTGTTGAAGGTTTGACCGGGAACGCGCCAGATTTGAAGGCCGTTGGAGGTGTCTTTGGGGCATTCCCAGTGAGTTCCTCGATGACTTTGAGTGCTCCACCTTTTGAATGCTGTTCTTGTACAGCGCCATCACCGTTTACAACTCGAATGACTCGAAGGCCCGAGGCGCCACTGGATGTGACGACCGCTTCCACTCCGGTTGACCACGATGGAGCGAGAGCGCCTGCAAGTTGGCTCTTTGCGAAAGCGGGGATAGTCATCGCAATATTTTTTGCTTGAATTCCGTAGGCCGCCGTTGCTTTGTCTACATGTGACTTTCCTGAACCCGCAGCAAGTTGAAAGTTCGCATTCTCAGGCTTGCGACCCTTAATGACTGCCGCTAATTCTGGGCCTGATTGATTCAGGAACAGTTCAATGAACTGTCGGTTGTCTTCTGTAGCGACGTTCGCTCCACCAGTGAGATCTTGAATTCCATCTTCAATCAAACGAAGCGCAAGCAAATTGCTGACCACTTCGATAGGGATCGAAAGCGAAACACTCATTGATGGGATAAACGGCTGAAGTCCGACACCGCTTCCGTGAGGCTCTCGGCGTTTCGGAACGTGGTTCACCGCTGTTTCAACCCACGATTGCACGTTGCCATTACCGGCATCATCGCCGTTGGTAGAACTGATCTGACTCAAGACATTTTCAGCGATCGCCTTGAACAGATCCGACTGCGTAATTCCCACGCTCTTTTCAAAAACAAAAATTCCCGGAATCGTGGCTGAACCTAAGTGGATCGACTTCATATTTGGGTAATTGATTGTGAACGAATCCTGATCGGCTCCGGTGAGCTGATGATCGGCAAGCCGCTGAAGGTCAGCTAGGGCCTTTGCAGCGTTCAACTTGGCGGCGATCTGCTTTCCGTCATCCAGCATGTCGAAAGCCGACGGCATCACGACAATTGGAATCAAGCGAAAATTGGCGCCGAAGCTTGCTTCCAACTCTGCTCCAAGAAGATGGAGAACGTCGTATGCGATTCCACAGCCGGTTCCGCCAGAAACTGAAAAGCCGACGTACACGACGACCTGGTCGGTTGCATTGCCCGAAGCAATGGCATTTAACAAGCCGAGTGATCCAGAGATTCGCGAAATCGCTGTTGATAATTGGTTACCAAGGACCGACTGGAATCCTGAAGTCGCAAGCGAATGGAAAAGTGCAACTCGTCCAACAGTTGGAAACTGTCCTGCACCAGAGGAGAGCGGAGCAATCTGTGGCTCACCACCATCATCGGCAGGCAACCATGAGCGTGTGGTGTTGTCTTGATTTTGACGCAAATATTTGGATGCGGCACTTGATGACGCGACGGCAGGAATCAGATTGGTGGCAAACGAGGCCGTCCTATCAACAATTCTCGGAGACTGATGAAGGCGACTACGAAGGGAAACAAGTTCGCCTGAAGCAAAATCTGCATAGATCGACTGAAAGAACGATGGAAGCTCAAAAGATTCCATCGTGGTGAAGGGTCCACCAACTCGCTTGAGGTTGTCGCCATCGACCCCACAAATTTCCCGACGAAGGGCCCGTTCGAGATGCTCGCCGATCTTTAAACCAGTGCCGCCAACACCAACGTAAATCGTTCGTTGTGTGATTCCCATGATGTACCTCTCTTAAAGCGTGGATTAACGCATCAACTAAACAAACTCGACGAACTTTGGTCCTCGGGACCACCACCGAACAGCGTGGATGAGTCATCATCAATAATCTGCGAAAGATCCTCAGCTTCGATAAGGATCATGCCCATTTGCGAGCCCCCCATCACAACCGGGAATTCACGTTCGAACTCCGCAGAGATTTCTTCCTCGCCCAAGATTTCAACTCGAAGTCTTCCTGTCGCCATGTCTCGTGAAATCTTGATGTCGGCTGAAGCGGGAACGACTGAAACAGTTGGTCCATCCCAGTAAATCGACAGGTTCCAAACCATTGCACCCATTGCGTAAGTGGGAACTGCTTTCCGTCCCACGGAATTCGTTACATGAATTGTGGAGTTCGGAAGCATGCGCTTGCGATGTCGACGAAGCAACACGAGAGCGATCAAGGCCAAGATGGCCACAATGATGATTGCCACTAACCACCACGGGAACGCTGTCGATGAAGTCGAAGATCCGTCATCCTTTGCAACAACGGCTGTAGCTAAAAATTTGCATGGAGTTGACGTAACTTCAAGCCATGGAAGAGATTCAGACTTGCTGACTGGAAGAAGGTCGCCCGAAGTTCCGACTTTTTCAGCAGTGGTTTTCGTCGTCCATGATCCAACAGAGTCATCTGGGCGACTGAGAGTCATTCCACCAGCGTTGCTCGATACCCCCTCGAGAGCTAGAGCGAGGTCCTGTTCACGGACGCTTTTCCAATCAACGTCCGGGCGGCTTGCAACCGCCTTCACAACTGGACGCGCAGGAATCGCAGCTGTTGTGCTGTCTGAAGATTCACATTCAGACACCGTGAGAGAGACGGTTCCTCGCTGCAAGGCGACGATGATGCTCCCCTCTGCTCTGATTTCCCAGATACCTGACGGGGCAGGATTCACGAACGTGCAAGTTATGACATCAGATGAAACGACCTTGTCGTTACAGGCTATTTCTTTTTTTTCTGAATTAAGGATTACTGGTTCCCTAGTAAAACCACCAGGATTTATGACTTGAAGTACGAGTGTGTCGAGAAGAGGACTAACCGGAACTTCCAACGAACTGGGTGCGGCCGTCACACCAACACCACAGCTTGAATTACTTATGACGTCGAGAATTTTGAGGCTCAATTGTGACGGATCATCCGTCTCGATCATCGCTGGAACTTTCGCTTTCGGACACTTTGCATTCGGACCGGCGCCACCTTCGGCATATTGCTTCATTCGTTTCGCATCGATAGTTCCAAAGGCGACCGGCCAAATCTGAACACCGCTCTCTTTGGCGTCATTAAGAGCAGTGTTTACAGCTGCTTCATCACATACTTGAGTCCCATACGGATCACACTCTCCGTCGGTCATCAAAATCATAATTTTCGAATCGGCGGACTTGGTGGTGGGTCCGTTCAACATTGCGGTTGCCACTCGAATTGCCTCGGCATGATTCGTATTTTTGTCCCTTGCTAGTTGATTAACACAGGCTTCAGCACTTGCGAGGGGAAGACTGAGAAGCGGATCTGAAACCGCCGGGGGACAAATTGGACGCGCAGAACTACTGAAGCCGAGAAGACCGCCAAATGCGTCAACCCGAAGCGAGGAGTACGGCAGTTTCAACACGAGAGAAGCTGCTCGTTTCTCGGCCGCTAAATCATCTGCCGAAAGGCTTCCCGATTCATCGACCGCCACCACGATCCCAACACTGGGCCGGGCGGCAGTTTTGGGGGCGCTTTGGCCTGTCGAGGGACTCGCAACAGCAATGCCGGACGTAGCAAGAGCAACGACCGCAACAAGAAATCTGGATTTGAAACCGAACCCCGCCATAGCCGCCTCGCCGCCCGTGACTAGGGTTATACGATAGTCGGAACTAGTTGGGACTTCTAATGGTCCCGATTGTGGCGGATAGCGAGGCGGAATTGCAGTGAGTCTCTTCGGTGGCGATGACGAAAACTCCTCTGGGAGCGGACTTTTCGGCGGATCCAGCCCCGCAGATCCCTATACCAATCAGGAACTTGGGGATTCACCAGAAGATCTTGAAAGCAATTCCAAATTTCGTCGGGTTCTACAGTTCTCCTCTGCTGGATTAGCCCTCGTCGCCCTAATCGTTGGTGTCATTTTCCTTTTTGGCCGAGGCTCGTCAAACTCAGACCTCCCTTCTGCGGCAAGCAAAGCGCCAGACTCATCGTCGTCAGTGACGACTTCAGGTGGGAATGCAGATTCACCCACAAACCTCAACGGATACATCCACTCGGTTGTCCTCATCCTTGTCGGCACACAAGAAAAATTCTGTGCTTCAGGTTCTGGCTTTGCTGTTGACGATGGCTCGGTAATTGTCACCAACGATCACGTCATCGAATCAAGCCCAGAGTGCAAAGTTGACTTCATCGCAATATTGGTCACGAATGACCCAAGTGAAGAACCCGAGCTCATGTTTGTTGGGAAAGTTCTTTCCAAAGACCCATCAGCAGATATCGCTCTTCTTTCAATCACAGATTTGTCAGGAAATCCTGGGAAACTTCCACCCCTCCAGCTGTCCAGTGAGAAAGTGCAAGTGGGCGAAGCACTTCAAATCATTGGCTATCCAGGCACCGGTGGCTTTACCGTCACTGTCACTCAAGGAAACATCGCCGGATTCATAACAGATGAAACTGGCCGATGGATAAAAACTGATGCAAGCATCAGCGGTGGAAACAGCGGTGGCGCCGCCATCAACGCTTCCGGAAAAGTCGTCGGAGTACCCACGCAAGCGGGAGGCGGCGGATCACAGGTCGTCGACTGCCGAGAGTTTGACACCAACAACGATGGGGTCATCAATTCAGAAGATTCGTGTGTGCCTATCGGAGGATTCCTAAATCTTCTCCGGCCATCTGACTACGTCATTCAAGCAATACGCCAAGTGAAGTAGGACAGTTCTTCATCGTCGTAGTTCGCCAGCGCTGGTGTCGGGTGATTTCGAATCGTCAGGGGCAGCACTGAGGTAGAGAAGCGAGCCTGTGGAAAAAATTGGCTTCCTGGTACTGCAATATTTCTCTGGCGTCTAAATCCTGAGAGCGACTTAGTCCCCAGCTCAACGGGGCTTTCTCTTTTTCGAGACCCTCAATAACGGCTTGCAAATAACGGCCTTGCGCCTCGAAAATGACCTCTAAGTCTTTTCGTTATCATCCGATGGAAATTGGATGGAATCCGAGATTCGAAAAGGGTCTCGCTTGGTATCAACACCGTTCTGAGCTGGACTTATGTGGCGCGCTCGGAGGGACTCGAACCCCCAACCTTCTGATCCGTAGTCAGATGCTCTA
>CALEHQ010000012.1 GCA_937876315.1 uncultured Actinomycetes bacterium
GCACGTCCTCGTGTGCGCCGGTGCCATCCTGCGCTCCGTAGACAGCGAACATGCCATCGTCGGTGCCGTCCTGCAACGTGAGTCGCATGGGCGTGCCGCGATAATCAAGCAACGGAACACCCTGGCCCTGAATCGGGATACCAAGGCTGTAGACCTTGCCGGTGGTGATTGAGGTTGCGGCGGCCTTAATGACCTCAGGAGTGAGGTGGTTGAGCGCACCGCGCTCGTCGTCGGCGCCCCAACGGCCCCAGTTGTTCTTGCTCATAGCTTCCCCCGATGAATCGATGTGTCAATTGTTGAAAGGTACAACTCCGGCGGCATCGCTGCCGCCGGAATCGCCTAGGCCAGTGCGGGAAGGATCTCGTTGCGAAGCAGGTCGACCTGCTTCCAACTTTCCGAAATCGGCATGCCACCGCAGAGCGGGTGCATGGCGAAGACCGCGAAATCGCCTGCGGCCTTGGCTTCTTCGACTGCTTGGGCCGGCGAAATGATTTGGTAGAGACCCTCTTCACGAAGTTCGCCGACAGTCTTGGCGTGTGAGTGCGCCGAGGACTTGATGTCGGAGGTCTGCCATGAGGAGTAGGTCGTTGCTTCGTGAAGGATGTGCTCGCCCATGACGGCCCAACCAGCATCGACGTCTTCAGCGAAAAAGACATGGTGGAAATCATCAGGCGGAGCCATGGCGAAACCTTGCGTGCCGTATTCAGCGCACTTTTCGTAATAGTGAGCTTCGATCTCGGGAACTGGAGCCGCCCACATGATCGGCAGGCCGAAGCGAGCGGCACGACGGGCTGCGGGCTTCGAGGTTCCACCAAGAAGGAACATCGGGTGCGGTTGCGTGTACGGACGCGGCGTGACCTGCACGGTGGTACCGCGATATTCGAATGGATCACCCTTCCAAGCCTTGAGCATGACGTCGACACATTCGTCCATGATCTTGCCGCGATCGGCCCAGGACTTACCGTGGGCTGCGTATTCGCTCGGGCGATAGCCAAGACCGCCAATGACGGTGAGGCGACCCTTCGACATGAGGTCGATGACCGCGATGTCTTCCGCAATACGCAACGGATCGTGCAACGGCACGAGGAGTGCGGAAATAGAAACGGAAACGTTCTTGGTGCGGCTGAGAATTGCTGCAGCCATTGTGAGCGGAGAGGAACTCCAACCGTTTTCGGCGCCGTGATGCTCTTCGAGCGTCACCATGCCGCCACCAAGTTCATCAAGAGCTTGGGCCATGTCGAGCATGGCGTTGTAACGATCGGCCATCTCATTTGGCTCGAGTCCGGGCTGAATGCAGTTGAAACGCATCATGGTCAGTGCCATGTCATGTCCTCCCCTAAGTGGAATGTGATTCTGCCCTATTTGGGGCAGGTACTGCGACGACGTTGTGTGTTGCTAGTGCGCTACTGCGCAGCCTCGGCCGAGGCCAAGATTTCTATTGCCTTCTTGATTCGCTCGGCGTGCTTGGTTTCTTCACGGCCGTTACGAAGCAACAGTTCGATGATTTCCGGATCGGTCTCGTGGGACGCCCACTTTTGATAGCCGAGGTCTCCCTGGAGTTCGCCCTCGACGATCATCGGTAATGCCGAAGCGTCGACCGAATCGGGAAGATCAACTTCGAACTTCTCGAGCACCTCGGCCGACGGCACGTATTCGGTGCCGGTTTTCAACGAAATGACCTTCATCATGCGACGAGCGTGACCAACCTCTTCGCGCCCATTCTTACGAAGAAGCTCGGCGGCCTCTTCGTTATTCAAACGTGCCGCAAGTTCGTTGTAGAGAACATCGCCGCTGTTTTCGACTCGGATGAGAAGTTCGGCGGTTTCGATATCGAGGGTCTCGGCTTCGCCGAGTTTCATGTTCGCTTCGAAGAAATTCATAGTGGGAATCATCGCGCCTAACGCGAGCGGCCGCCCTGTCGACCGGCGGATCGGCTCGATCCCTGACGGGAGCCGGAGGTTGACCCGCCAGCACCACCGGAGGATCGACCGCCCGAGCCAGATCGCGAACTTGAACCGGAACCAGAGCGAGCGCTGGAGCCGGAACTTGCACCGCCGCCAGAACCACGGCGTCCGCTGCTTGGGCCGCCACGCTTCGGCCGACCAGACGCTGACGGAGTCGCCGAACGCGGGTTACGCGAATTCGGACGACCACCGGGCGTCTTGGCCGGTTCGGGAACATCGAGCATTGCCTTCACTTCAGAGGCGCTTTTCTTCA
>CALEHQ010000013.1 GCA_937876315.1 uncultured Actinomycetes bacterium
TCTCAGGGCACAGGACAAGACCTCGGTTCGTCCGTTCCTGTGACACTGCTTGGTCGCGCCCCCGTTGGAACGGGTTCTTGATGCGTATTCGCGTGCGGTTTTCCAAGACCGGCAAGATCCGGTTCTCGAGCCACCGAGATATGGCCCGCTGCTGGGAGCGTGCGCTTCGTCGCGCTGAACTTCCTGTTGCCATTACCGAGGGCTTTTCACCCCGTCCGAAAATGCATTTCGGACTCGCGCTTTCCACCGGCCATGAGTCGCTGGGGGAGTACCTCGACATCGATCTACGTGAGCCAGAAGCCTCCGCACTCGATCTCGGGGCATTGCCCGAGCGGCTCACGCCGTTCCTCCCTCCGGGAGTCGATGTCGAGACAGTCTCGGCGATCGAACGATCTGAACTGTCCCTTCAAGAGGCAGTAACGGTTTGCACCTGGCGAATCGAGATCCCGGGCGTTACGCCTGAGGAACTCGAGGTCAACGTTCGAACCATGCTCGATGCCTCAACGCTTCCGGTCACCCGGGAACGAAAAGGCAAGACGGTGTCCGATGACATTCGGCCCGGCATCATCAGCCTTCGGGTTGTTGGCGCAACAGCAAACGACGCTCCGGAACAAGGAGCTCTTCTCGAAGCCGAGCTGGCAACCCAGCCCCGCTCCGTGCGGCCTTCAGAACTTCTGGCCGCGTTCGACCCGCCTCGCAACGAGGGGCGCGTCTGTAGGACACACCAATGGATCATTACTGACGGCGCGAGACGGGAACCGATCCCGGCCCACGCGACGTCACGCGCACCTGCCGAGGCGGGCGCGCGATGAAAAGGGAGCGAAACCATGTCCGACCAAACGGTCGACCCCGGCGACTCAACGCCGAACAACCAATCACGTCCGCAACGAGACACAGCACCTTCTGGAGCATCTGAGTCGGCACCGAAGCCGACATCTGAACCCTCTGCGGCTCGAGAGTCATCTACCTCTCCGTCCGATGGCGGGGCGAGCACCGCGGGATCAAGCGATGGCTCGCCTTCTGGTGACGGAACCAATCGCCCGCGTCGGCGGCGTGGCTCTCGAGGCGGACGTAATCGAAACCGGTCAGGCGGTGGCCAGGGCGGCGCCGCGAGCGCGTCTGGGGGCGACAACGATGAAACCGGCACTCCCGATCCCGAGCGTCAGCCCGACGAGTTGCCAAAGCGGGCCTCTCAGAATCGTCCTCGTGACACTGCCGCAGCCGAAGAAGCCCTTGTGAAAAAGCCTCAGATCGGCGATAGCCGTCCCGCTCCTGCGGTTGACTCAACTGAGCCAGAATCCGGAGACGGAGACCCTGCGAAGGTAGAGGGTCAAGCAGGCGGACAGGCCCGTAGCGGCAATCGCCGACGTCGAGGCGGCCGAGGCCGTAGAGGCGGCGGTGGAGGCCAGCAGGGGCCGTCGGGCCAACAGGGTCAATCAGGCCAGCAGAAGGGTCAACAGCAGAAGAAGGGCGGAACTCCTCGCCCTGTCGAAGCGATCCTTGGCGGCGATGGTCCCGACCTCGACGATGAGACGCTCGAAAAGCGCAAGGGTCGGGAGCGAAAAGGACGTCCGGTCGGCCGCTACATGATGGCGGTCAGCGTGCGTCCCGAAGCAACGCAGATTGCGGTGCTCGAAGGCCGCAACCTGATTGAGCACTACGTATCTCGTCCGGCCGACGACGTTGCGCAGATCCATGGAAACATTTATCTCGGCAAGGTCCAAAATGTGCTTCCAGGCATGGAAGCAGCATTCGTTGACATTGCGACGCCGAAGAACGCTGTTCTGTATCGCGGCGATGTGCAGTTCGATGCCGAAGATGTTGAAGGTGGGGCCTCGAATGCGCGAATCGAGCAGATTCTCAAGCCTCGCCAAACCATCTTTTGTCAGGTCACGAAGAACCCAATTGCGCATAAAGGCGCTCGACTTACGCAGGAAGTCTCACTTCCAGGACGTTTCGTAGTTCTCATCCCGAACTCAAGCACCTACGGAATTTCGAAGCGACTCGACGACGGTGAACGCAAGCGCCTTCGTAACATTCTCGACAAGGTGAAGCCGCCACAACATGGCGTCATCGTGCGAACTGCAGCCGAAGGCGTGACGTCAGAGGAAATCTCGTCTGACGTTCGTCGACTTCTGTCTCAATGGGATCAGATCGAAGCACTGGCCAACTCCGCGCAGGCTCCCGCTCTTCTTTACCGAGAGCCCGATATGGCCGTGCGTGTGATTCGTGAAGAATTCAACGACGACTATCGAAGTGTTGTGATCGATGACGAAGCGTTGTTCAACGATGTTCACGATTATGTTTCGAGCATCTCGCCGGCGCTCGCTGATCGCATCGAACACTACGACCGTTCCGCTGAACCGCTGTCAATCTTTGAGCGACATCACGTTCACGAACAGGTACATAAGGCACTCGACCGCAAAGTCTGGTTGCCTTCGGGCGGTTCGCTCATCATCGAGCACACTGAAGCCCTCACGGTCATCGATGTAAATACCGGCAAGAACGTCGGCTCGAAGAGTCTTGAAGAGACCGTGTATCGCAACAACCTCGAAGCCGCGGTCGAAATCGCTAAGCAACTGCGCTTGCGCGATATCGGCGGAATCATCGTGATCGACTTCATCGACATGGAAGTCAAGGGAAACCGAGACGATGTGGTTCGAGTCTTCAGAGATGCACTCGCCCGCGACAAGACCCGCACCCAGGTATTTGATATCTCCGAGCTCGGACTCGTCGAAATGACCAGAAAGCGCATTGGGGAGGGGCTGCTTGAGTCCTTCGCTGGACAGTGTCCCGACTGCGAGGGTCGTGGAGTCAGAATTGACCCCGATCTTATCGTCTGAGGCAGGCACAATTGCCCCACCGGACCCGGGTTTCGTTCTTTGGGTCCGTGGGGCTAGAGTTGCACCCCTATGTATGCCGTGATCCAGACAGGTGGCAAGCAGTACCGCGTCGAAGAGGGCCAACGACTTGATGTCGAACGCCTCGGCGCGGCTGACGAGGTCACCCTCACTCCCGTACTCGTTGTCGACGGTGACACCGTCCTCGCTACCCCCGCGCAGCTGGCTGGTGCCAGCGTGTCCGCTCGGGTTGTCGGCGCGGCCAAGGGTCCCAAGGTCGTCGGCTTCACTTACAAGAACAAGGCCAACGAGCGTCGTCGTTGGGGTCATCGTCAGCACTACGCGACGATCGAGATCACCGGCATTAAGAAGGGCTGAGCCATGTCAAAGACCAAAGGTGGCGGTTCAACCCGCAACGGCCGCGATTCTCAGAGCAAGCGACTTGGTGTGAAGCGTTTCGACGGCCAGGCCGTTCAATCAGGCACCATCATTGTGCGCCAGCGCGGTACTCGTATTCATCCGGGCGAGAACGTCGGCCGTGGTGGAGACGACACGCTCTTCGCTCTCACAGAAGGAACCGTTAAGTTTGGATCCCGCAAGGGTCGCAAACTTGTCGATGTGCTTCCTGGCTGAGCAATCGGTTTCATAACCTGATGCAAAGCGGGCCTTTGGGTCCGCTTTCGTCGTTTTCAGCCGTGAACGTCGATACCCAATGGGCGGCGGTCGGCAGGCCAATCAAGAAGCCGCGCAGCTGTGTCGAAGGCGTAGCGGTCCGTCATTCCTGCCACATAGGTCACGGCTGCAGTGACGACGTCGGTTTCGGTACTCGGCGATGGAGGCAGCGCTGCGGGATTCGCAATGAAATAGTCAACCAACGCAGTGAGCACGTCGATCACTGCGCGTCCCTGAGCGATTGATTCTGGACGGTTGTAGATGAATTCGTAGTTAAACGACCGCAATGCAGAGAGTGCAGATGCGTTGGTTGCGTCCATGCCGATAGCCCCAGTGGCCGTGGCGCAATCGATGACGGCGAGGATGAGCGCGTGGAGCTGTTCGCGACGCGACTGGCCAAGGATCTCGGAGACTTCGAGCGGAAGTTCCGAAACCCGAACGATGCCGGCCCCCAGTGCATCTTCAAGATCGTGAGCGCTATAGGCACAGCGATCAGCCCAACTGACAACGACACCCTCTGGTGTCATGGGGGTGGGGCGAGACCATGAGTGGTTGCGAATGCCGTCGAGCGTCTCGATGCAGAGATTCAGCGGTTCTAGAACGACGTCTGCGCCCCAGACGGCATGGTGATAGCCGCCGGGGATGAAGGCATCGAAGGCGTCTTCGCTGGCATGGCCTCCGGGGCCATGGCCACAGTCGTGTCCGAGCGCGATCGCCTCGGTGAGCGCAACATTGAGCCCGAGCGCACGCGCGATGGCGGTGGCGACCTGTGCGACCTCTAGGGCGTGGGTGAGCCGTGTTCGTTGGTGGTCGTCGGGGAAGACGAAGACTTGGGTTTTGCCAGCGAGGCGGCGAAAAGCTGGAGAATGAAGGATGCGGTCGCGGTCACGTTCGAAGCAGGTCCGGTAGTCGTCGGGCTCTTCGGGAATGGCTCGGTTTCCGGCACCGACAGCGAGAGTTGCCCCATTTGCCAGAAGCGAAGAAGAACGCGATTCGCGCTCGATACGCAAAACTGCATGGGCGGTGATGGGCGGCGGAGGAGCATCTCGATGTGCAAGCACGAGATCTTCGGAGGCTGCGGCCCCGTGCATCGTTGCCACCCACTCCTGTTGGCGTTGCGTAGCGTCCTCATTCGTTGATTCTGAGGGTTCTGGGGCCTGCTTCTTCATGACCGCATCCTGCCTCATGGCTGGGACAGAGCGGCGCTCCTAGGTATCTATTGGCCGGCACACGCCCTCAAGCCCGTAGGCTCTCAGGTTGTGTCTGGATTCATCGATGAGTGCCAACTAAATGTCAAAGGCGGAGACGGCGGCGCCGGCTGCGTTGCCTTCCGACGCGAGGCGCACGTGGCTAAAGGTGGACCCGATGGTGGCGATGGTGGCCGGGGTGGCGATATCTGGCTCGTCGCTGATCGAAATATCTCTTCGCTACTTGCCTTCAAAGACCATCCTCACCGCCGTGCCCAAAACGGGGTCCATGGACAGGGCAAGAAAATGCACGGTGCCGGCGCTGACGATCTGATCGTCTATGTCCCCGAGGGCACCGTGGTTCACGATCTCGAAGGAACGATGCTTGCCGACCTTGTTCACCAAGGTGACCGCTGGATGGCGGCTGCGGGTGGTCGCGGAGGAAAGGGCAACGCCCGTTTCCTTTCGAATATTCGCCGCGCCCCCTCCTTTGCTGAACAAGGTGAAGTCGGCGAGGAACAGTGGCTCAATCTTGAACTCAAGTTGATGGCCGACGTTGCCCTCGTCGGTTTCCCAAGCGTCGGCAAGTCGACGCTCATCTCACGCATTTCAGCGGCGAAACCGAAGATTGCCGACTACCCCTTCACCACGCTTGAACCCAACCTTGGTGTCGTTCGGGTAGAGGACAATTTTGAATTTGTTGTCGCCGATCTCCCTGGCTTGATCGAGGGTGCGTCCGACGGTCGCGGCCTTGGACACCGTTTTCTTCGTCACGTTGAGCGCGCTCGAGTTCTTGTGCTGATGGTCGACCTCGCCGGCGGAATCGACGGTATGACGGTTGAGACTCCATCGGAGCAAGCAGCAGTGCTCCTCGCGGAGCTCGGTGCCTATCGTCCGGAACTTTTGGAGAGACCCAGAATCATTATCGGCTCGCGTGCCGACCTTGTCCCTGGCGCGCTCGAAGTCGCCGAGACCGGCAAGCCTCTCGTTACTGAAGACGGCCTTGAACTCGATCTCTCGATTTCCGCAATTACCGGCGCCGGTCTTGCGCGCCTCGTCGGACGGATGGCTGAGGAAGTTCGTGGAGCGCGTTCTGTTGAACCCGAGCTTGACGGGTTCGTGGTGCACCGACCCATTTCCGAAGGTATCCGGATCGAGCGTGAAGATGACGGTTCGTATCGAGTTGTGGGTCGCTCTGCGGAACGAGCTGTTGCTCTCTCCGATCTCACCAATCTTGAAGCACTCGACTTTGCGCATTCACAACTCAAGAAGATCGGAGTCGACAAGGCACTTGCACGTGCTGGCGCTACCGAAGGCGACACCGTGCGGATCGGATCACTCAGTTTCGAATACGAGGAAGAGTGATGATCGTCGTCGTAAAGATTGGAACGTCATCGCTCACCGATGGCCAAGGAATCATCCGCCGAGACGCGATTGAAAAACTCTGCCTCGAGGTTGCTGGGGCTCGTAAGTTGGGTCATCGGGTCGTGATCGTCACGTCAGGTGCCATTGGTGCTGGTCTTCCCGCTCTTGGCCTCGGTGGAGATCAACGACCCCGCGACGCTCAGACGTTGCAAGCAGTTTCTGCCGTCGGGCAGTCGAGACTGATGGGCGTGTATTCCGAAGCACTTGATCGACACTCGCTTATTGGTGGCCAGGTCCTGCTTGCGCCGCTCGATTTCGTTGATCGCAGGCAGTATCTGCAAGCGAGGGGCACACTTAACCGATTGCTTGAACTCGGGGTTGTCCCGATTGTCAATGAGAACGATGCGGTTGCCGATGACGAAATTCGTTTCGGCGACAACGATCGACTTGCGGCCCTGGTCTCTCACCTCGTTGATTCCGAACTCTTGGTGTTACTCACCGATACTTCGGGACTGCTTTCGGCTGATCCTCGCGTCGATCCCGAGGCATCGCTCATCGAAGAGATCGTCGAGTTCGATCAGCAACTCGACGACATTGCCGGCGGTCCCGGAACTCGAGGCGGCAGTGGGGGAATGTCTTCAAAGCTTTCGGCCGCAAAGATTGCCGCATGGTCCGGTGTGCGCACGGTGATCGCCGCTGCTCACAGGGACAACGTCCTCCTCGACGCGCTCAATGGTCTCGCTGGGGTCGGCACAACGGTTGCGGCGCACGAACGCCATCTTCCCGCTCGCAAGTTATGGATCGCCTTCGCTGTTCGTTCCGCGGGTCTTCTCACCGTTGATTCAGGGGCCCGCAACGCTCTTGAACGGGGCGGCAACTCCTTGCTCGCTGCAGGTGTAATCGGTGTCACCGGAGAGTTCGATGCTGACGACGCCGTTGAAATTGCCGACGAATCAGGCGAGGTATTCGCAAAGGGACTAGTAGGTATGAGCGCACAGACGCTTAAAGCTGCAGCGGGCCATTCACGTTCTGAATTGCCGCCCGAAGTTCCCGCACAGGTCATCCATGCTGATGACATCGTGATTCTTCCTTAGCGACGCACCAAGCGGCTCATCACAGACTTGGCTTCGTCAGCTCGCAGGAGAAGAAGCATTCCGGCGTAGATGACGATTCCAAGTGCACCTGCGGAGATGATGGTGAGTAGGTCGCTCATCGATGCGAACTGGATTATTAGCCAGACTCCGAATCCCATCACAACTGCGGCTGCGAGCAATTTCGTGATTGCGAGAGTGGTTGCCAGATCGAGGTATCGACCAATACGGCGGTGCAACAGGAAGAGCGCGACAACAGCGAAAACGGAATAGGCGATCGAACCGCTGGCGCCAAGACCAACGACTCCAAATCGATCGACGACAACGAATCCGATCGCTAAGCCGAGCAGTGTTTCAGCGAGATTCACGAAGAACGGAAGTCGAGTATCTCGCTGAGCGTAAAAACCACGCATTGCGAAGAGGAAAAGGGAGAAGGCTGGAAGGCCACATAGGAACGCGATGAGCGTGTTCGCTGTCGTGTCAGCATTTGCCGAAGTGAACTCACCATGGGCCAAAACCAGACGGACAATCGGGCCCGATAGCAACATCATTCCAATGGTGGCCGGAAGGGCGATGACAAGTACCAGTCGGAGTCCCGCACCGAAGCGATCCCGCAGTCCTTCGATATCGGCGGCCGCGTGCAGTGCCGAAAGTTCAGGGGTGTAGGCGGTCATGACCGACACTGTCCAGAGTCCGTATGGAAGTTGAAAGAACAGCCACGCATACGCGTAGATCGAAACTCCGTCGACGCCGTTGGCGAGAGTCTGAATGACGCCATACGCGATCAGATTGGAGATGACGTAACCGAGGGTCCAACCCGAAAGGCGACCAACTTCGCGAACGGCAGGATCATGCAGATCGAAGTTCCAACGAAGGCGAATGCCTGCTCTGCGCATTGCGGGCCAAAGCACAAGGGTCATTGCTGCGAGGCCTGCAGTTGTTCCGAATCCCAGAAGTAAAAGCAGTCCGGTGTCTTGACGCACTTGATCGAAGGTCAAGGCATCGCCCGTTGCGAGATGGGGGAGTGCCAGAAAGAGGCAGATCACGACAATGTTGTTGAGGACCGGCGCAAACGCAGGCACCGCGAATGAACGTCGGGCGTTGAGTAACGAGGTCCCGAGACTTGTGAGGCCGTAGAAAAGTATCTGCGGGGCAAACATCATCAAGAGGGGAACGGCAACGGTGGCCTGTGTCGATGCCTCGCTAGGAGAGGACGACAGGTTGTAGAGGCGGATGATGACTGGTGAGAGCGCAATTCCGACAACAGTGGCAGCGACAAGGACAACGCTGATCACGGTGGCTAAGGCATCGATGCCCCGGTTGTCTTCTCGACCTGTATGGGCAACGACAACCGGAACGAGCGTTGCCGAAAGGATGCCACCAAGGACCAGGTCGTAAAGAAGGTTGGGTGTGTTGTTGGCCAGGTTGTAGGCCTCTGCCAGAGCAGTGGCACCGATCGCGTAGGCCATGACGCCAACGCGCAGAAACCCGGTAAGTCGGCTCAGCCCCGTACCGAGGGCGACGACGGCGCTAGATCGGACGAGGTGATGTGTCCTCTGTGAGGTCGTGCCCTCGCCGGAATCGCTCATCGGCTCTCACGCTAGTTCCCCCATGCTGGAGTGATTGTGAGGCCCGGTGTCGTCGGCATGACGACGACTACCCTTTGCTCCTATGACTTCGCACGATGCCACAACCCCCATTGCTGAACTCGGACGCCGCTCCAAAGCAGCTTCTCGGGTTCTAGCTACCGCTTCTTCGGCGCAGAAGAACGATGCTCTCCTAGGTGCCGCGGATCTCTTGGTGGCTTCGGCAGACGTGGTCCTCTCGGCGAATGCAGTCGATGTTGCTCGCGCTGAAACCGACGGTGTGAGCCCGACAGTTGTCGATCGCCTTCGCCTCGACGAAAAGCGAATCAGTTCAATGGCCGGTGGATTGCGTCAGGTCGCCTCTCTTGCCGATCCTGTCGGTGAGGTCATCGATGGTTGGGTGCGTCCGAACGGTTTGCGTATTTCTCGAGTCCGAGTACCACTCGGAGTCATCGCAATCATTTACGAAAACCGACCGAATGTCACCTCTGATGCGGCAGGACTTTGTCTGAAATCCGGTAACGCAGCGTTCCTGCGCGGTTCGTCCGGAGCGATTGATTCGAACATTGCAATTGAATCGGTCTTGCGCTCAGCGATCGAGACAGCGTCATTGCCCGCTGACTCAGTCATCCTTGTTGCTGATACGTCACGAGATGCGGCCATCGAATTCATGCGCCAGAGAGAAACCATCGATTGCCTCATTCCCCGAGGAGGGCCCTCGCTGATCGCTTCGATTCTCGAGAACGCAACAGTTCCCTACGTGATCGATGGCGACGGAAATTGCCATGTGTATGTCGATGCCGATGCCGATTTGGACATCGCGATCAATGTCATTGTGAACGCGAAGATGCAGCGTCCGTCGGTGTGCAATGCAGCAGAGACATTGCTTGTCCATCGTTCTGTCGCAGGCGAGTTCCTCCCACGAGCGGCGGCTGCACTCAATGGCGTTGAGCTTCGAGCCGATCACCATGCCCTTGAGTTACTCCCTGGCGCTGTGGCAGCGACAGACGAGGATTGGTCGACCGAATTTCTCGACCTCACCCTTGCTGTTGGCGTCGTGGAAAGCATCGACGAGGCAATTGACCACATTGCCCGAAATAGTTCTGGCCACTCCGAGGCGATCATCACGAGGTCTCTTGAGGCGGCCGACCGTTTCACGACCGAAGTTGACGCAGCTGCGGTCCTTGTCAATGCATCCACCCGGTTCGTCGATGGTGAAGAGTTCGGTTTCGGTGCCGAAATTGGAATTTCGACCCAGAAGCTCCATGCCCGAGGTCCTATGGGCCTGCGTGAACTGACGACCGCCAAGTTCGTCGTGAGGGGTCAAGGTCAGATCCGGGGGTAGTCCTCGTGTTTCTCGTGCCGCACTCAGCGCTCGGGTGCCTTCGACTGGTCGTCGGGCCGGTACTGTCGGGCAATGGATTATCGCTTCGAAAACCCCGCGGCTGTACGTACTCGACTCCGTGAGGTCGACTACCTCTCCGACGAGGCCATCGCCGGTGTCGTGTTTCTCGCCGATCGCCTCGGCAAGCCGATTCTCGTCGAGGGCCCAGCCGGTACCGGCAAGACGCAGTTGGCGAAGTCGGTTGCCGAGATACTCGGTGCTCGGCTTATCCGTCTCCAGTGCTACGAGGGCCTCGACGAATCGAAGGCGCTGTATGAGTGGAATTACAAGAAGCAGTTGCTTCGTATTCAGGCGGAGCGAAATTCGGATTCGAGTTGGGAGGACATCGAGACAGACATTTTCTCCGATGAGTTCCTCCTTACCCGTCCGCTTCTTGAAGCGATTCGCTCCGAGGATCCCGTCGTGCTCCTTATCGACGAGGTCGACCGCGTTGAGGTAGAGACCGAGGCGCTTCTGCTTGAGATTCTCTCGGATTATCAGGTTTCTATCCCTGAACTTGGAACCATCGAGGCTCGTCAGATCCCGATGGTGTTCCTGACCTCCAATAACACTCGCGAGCTTTCCGAGGCGCTGAAGCGTCGTTGCTTGTTTCTTCATATCGACTATCCCGATATGGACCGCGAGAAGGAAATCGTTCTCACCAGAATCCCTGAGATCACCGACAGCCTCGCCGATCAGGTTGCCCGAATCGTTCGCTCGATTCGTCAACTGGAATTGAAGAAGTCCCCGTCAGTATCAGAAACCCTTGACTGGGCAAAGACACTTTTGATCTTGGGTGTTGAATCCGTTACCGAGGCCGAAGCAATCGAGACGCTCAATATTCTTCTGAAATACCAGAGCGACATCGCGAAGGCTTCGAAGGAACTCCAAGGTGACGGTGGTGCCAAAAAGCCCGGCGTCCCCCGTACGAGCTGATCGGTAGAACCTGACCACCATGACCTCGACTGAGGCAACGCCGTCTCCAATGCTCGAATTGCTCTCGGGTTTCATCGTCGAACTGCGCGCTGCCGGTTTGCCAGTGAGCCTCACCGAGAACCTCGATGCGATGGAAGCCATCACGCATATCCCGATTGAAGATCGTGATGCCTTTAAGTACGCGCTTGCTGCGACCTTGGTGAAGAACAATTCGCATTGGCGTGCCTTCGACACGGTCTTTGAGGTCTATTTTTCGCTCCGCGGTAACGAGTATTCACTTGGTGGTGGCGATGAACTGCCCGAGATCACCGACGACGACGAGATGCCGATGAATCCCGATGCTGGGGGTGCCGGTGCCGGAGGTGGCGGTGAAGCAATGTCGCCTGAACAGATGGCCGAGATGCTTTTTCAAGCGATGCGCCAAGGCGACGATGCGCTTATGCGGGCCCTGGCGCGTCAAGCCGTGACTCGATTCGCAGGTATGGAGCCTGGCCGTCCTGTAGGGGGCACGTACTACCTCTACCGCACGCTCCGAAACCTTGATCTTGACGGCGTTCTTGAACGGCTGATGGAAGAGGCACAGCAGGAAAGCCCGGCCCCGTTGACTCCGCTTGAAGAACGCCTTGAACGCGACGAGTTTGAATCTCGTATCGATCGAATGAAGAAAGAGATTGAGGCGGAAATTCGTCGTCGCCTTGTCGCCGATCGCGGTGTGGAGGCAATGGCAAAGACATTGCGTAAGCCTCTGCCTGAAGATGTTGATTTCATGCATGCAAACCGTGAAGAACTGGTGAGCCTCCGCAAAGCCATTTACCCACTCACTCGAAAACTGGCAGTTCGTCTTGCTCGTAAACGTCGCCACGGCCGAAAGGGTCCACTTGATTTCCGGGCCACTGTCCGGCAGTCGCTGAGCTACGGCGGTGTGCCAGCCGATCCTCGATTCCGGTATCCGCGTCCGTCGAAGCCCGAGATTTTTGTTGTTGCTGACATCTCAGGTTCGGTTGCTGCGTTTGCCCGCTTCACCTTGCAACTCGTGCACGCAATTTCCGGACAGTTCTCACGGGTTCGATCATTTGTCTTTATCGACGGTCTCGATGAGGTCACGCAGTATTTCGAGGGCGTCGAAGATATCAGTGTCGCTATTCACCGAGTGAACACCGAGGCCGATGTTGTTTGGGTCGATGGCCACTCTGACTACGGCCACGCCTTTGAAGTTTTTTGGGAAAAGTACGGTCGCGAAGTTGGACCCAAGACCACAGTTCTCATCCTTGGTGATGCCCGAAACAATTACCACGCGTCGCAGTCATGGACGATCAAAGAAATGAGCAAGAAGGCCCGACACGTTTACTGGCTGAACCCCGAGCCGAAGGCTTACTGGGACACGGGCGATTCAATCGTGAGTGACTACGGGGCTCACACTGACGGTGTTTACGAATGCCGGAACCTTCGCCAGCTCGAGAAGTTCGTCGACATCCTCGAATAGCGAGTCTCCTGCTACATCAGGTGAAGGCCGCATTCGGTCTTTGAACGTCCCGACCAACGGCCCGATCTTGGGTCGCTGGGGTCAGTGGGCTTCTGCGTGCATGGTTGACAACCGATCGAAGTGAACCCGTCCAGCAGTAGGGGATTCACGATGATGTTGTTCTGATCGGTGTAGTTCGAGACCTGTTCGTCGGACCACATCGCGATCGGATTGATCTTTATGAGGCCGCGTAGATCTCGTGCGACGAGAGGTGCAGTGACGCGTGAATCGGCTTCTGCTCGCCGTAGCCCGCTCATCCATGCGGCTCTGCCTGAAAGTGCTCGGTCGAGTTGTCCGACCTTCACCGCTGAGCAGCAACTCTCTGGGTCGGCCAGCCATAGTGGTTCGTCCTGGAGTGCCACGGTCATCATGCGGAGATTGAGTCCGTAGCGCTGGCGGACCCGCTCAACGGTTTCGAGCGTTTCAGGGAAGTGGTAGCCGGTATCGATAAAGACGACTTCGATTGCAGGGAAGACCTTGGTTGCGAGATCAATGAGTACGGCATCGGTCATAGATGCGGTGATCGAAAGATGGGGGGCAAACGTCTCGACGCCCCAACCGATGATGTCTTCGGCACTCCAAGTTTCGAAATCATTGCTGAGTTCGGCGAGTTCATCGTTGCTGAACTCGGGTGCTGTCAGATTGGTGAGGCTCATGTCGCACACTCCGATTCACCAATCTCTGCGGTGTACGGGCCGGTTTCGTCGTAATCGACGAAGAAGTCGGGATTCTCCTCGGGCTTCGGGAAGACGTCGAGTTCCTTGAGTTCCTTGCCAAGAGTTGCGACGCCACCAGATCGATCGATCCAGCCTCGGAATGACTCGCCCGCAGTGCGCTCATCGTTAAATCGACGAACGACGCGCACTACAGCTTCGGGTGCAGACTTCGCCGGAAGCCGCGTTGCGCGCTCGCCGAACTCAATCTTTTCATCGCCGACGTAGCCGCCGAGAAGCATTGTGTAACCCGGGGCAGACTTACCGTGGGCTCGACGCTCGGCACCATGGAAACCGATATCGGCGACGTGGTGTTGGCCGCATGAATTTGTGCAACCTGAAATGTTGATGCGTAATCCGCCGACTTCAGCCAACCCCTCGTTTTGGAGTGCAGTTTCGATTGCATCGGCCAAACCGCGACTCTGGGTGACAGCAAGGTTGCAGGTGTCGGCTCCGGGACAAGCCACGACATCGCTGACTAATTCAGCAGATGGACTGGCCATATCGAGAGCGGTGAGGCGATCGAAGAGAAGTGGAAGTTGATCTTCGGTGAGATTTCGCAAAGCGAAGTTCTGGCGGTTGGTGACGCGGACGTCGACGCCAAACTCGCGGACAATTGCGGCAAGCCCGTGAAACTGAGCGGTTGTGACATCGCCGAGACGGCAATGGGCGATAGCTGAAACAGTGCCCTTCGCCGCGCCGCGAATGACGTTGGAGTCTTCCCAACGTTCAAAGGCGCCAGCACGGCGAAGAACGACCGGAGTGCCCTGACCCATCGCCGTGTTGCCCACAGCACCGGCTGTGCCAGCAGGAGCGTCACCCGTTTCGATGACTTCTGCGGGAATGCCACCTGGCCAAGTCGATGAGCCAAGAAGAAAGTGACGAGTCTTGAGAACTCGACGCTGTACTTCTTCGAAGCCGAGATTGTCGACCACCCATTTCATGCGTGCACGAAGTTTGTTGTCGCGGTTGCCGGTCTGTTCGAAGACTCGTAGTACCGACTCGATAGTCGGAAGGAGATCCTCTTTCGCCGTGAACGGTTCAAGGGCAAGCGCAGCATGTGGGTTTGCTCCGAGCCCGCCAGCGATGAAGACGCGGAATCCGGCTTCAACTGAACCGTCTTCAGTTGTTCGAGTGGTTGCGATGATGCCAACGTCGTTGAACATGGCCTGGCCGCAATCGGTGGCACATCCCGAGAAATTGATCTTGAACTTCCGGGGCAGGCGCTGCCCGAGAGGATTGCGAAGAAAGTGCTTGAACGTGGCTTCGGCCCACGGAGTGATGTCGAGAACTTCGCTTGGGCAAGCGCCGGCCAGATGACAACCCTGAACGTTCCGCACCGTGTCGCCGCATGCTTCTCGGCTAGTCATCCCTACGAGGGCGATGTCGCGAAGAAGTTCCGGTACTCGTTCGAGTTGGACGAAATGGAACTGGATTGCCTGACGTGTCGTGAGGTGACCCCAACCACGGGAGTATTCGGTGGCCAGATCACCCATGCGATCGAGTTGTGCAGCAGTAATGGTGCCGTAGGGCGCCTTAATGCGGATCATCTGGTTGTGTCCGCCTTGGCGCTGGCCGTAGATGCCGTTGTTCAGGCGAAAGACGCGAAAGACGTCCTCTTCAAGTTCGCCCGCGAGGTACCGGGCGAGCTGCACTTCAAACTTTGCGATATCGGCAGCCGAGGCTGCGTCGATCTCGAATTCGGACATATGGGGGCTCTTCTGCATCCTTGGATCGGAAACCTGACCTTGCTGGTCAGGAATCTATCTCCTCGCAGCTCAATTGTCGACCTCTGGGGTCGGGTTTGAGTGATTCAGCCCAGTTGGAGCAGTTCAGCGACCCGGAAGGCAAGGTCGAGCGACTGTCGAGCGTTTAGTCGTGGGTCGCACATGGTCTCGTAGCGGGTATCCAAATCGGCATCGAGGATTTCTTCGGCGCCACCGAGGCATTCGGTGACGTCGTCACCAGTGAGTTCGATGTGGACGCCACCCGGCCAGGTGCCGACTGATCGATGAGCGGCGAAGAATCCGGCGATCTCGGCGAGGACAGCGTCGAAATGGCGGGTCTTTCGTCCACTCGGAGCAGTGAAGGTGTTGCCGTGCATTGGATCGCAGGCCCAGGCCACTGGGTGACCTGAATCGCGAACGGCAGTGAGGAGGGGTGGCAGGGCTGAGCCAATCGTGTCGGCACCCATGCGCGTAATGAGGGTGAGGCGGCCAGGAATGCGGCTGGGGTTCAACGCCTCACAGAGTGCGATGACCTCGTCTGGAGTCACGGTCGGACCGATCTTGCAGCCAATCGGATTGCCTACGCCGGAGAGGAAGTGAACATGTGCTCCGTCGAGTTGCCGAGTTCGTTCACCGATCCAAAGCATGTGGGCCGAGCAGTCGTACCAATCGCCCGTGAGCGAATCCTGTCGCGTGAGCGCTTCTTCGTAACCGAGGATGAGTGCTTCGTGGCTCGTCGAAACATCGACTGTGTGCAGTTGTGGCGTCGAAAGAGTGTCGACTCCGCACGCAGACATGAATTGAAGTGCACGTTCAATGCCCGCTGCGACTTCTTCATAACGCTGACCCTCGGCGCTCGACGCGACGAATTCTTGATTCCATGCGTGAACACGTGACAGATCGCCGAAACCGCCCTTTGTGAAGGCGCGAACGAGGTTCAGTGTTGAGGCCGATTGCTGGTAGGCAGTTATCAGACGTTCTGGGTCGGCCACACGAGCTGCAGCAGTGAAGTCAATGTCGTTCACCATGTGCCCGCGGAATGAAGGCAGTTCCACGCCATCGATGGTTTCAGTTCCTGAAGAACGCGGCTTTGCGAACTGACCGGCGATGCGCCCGACTTTTACGACGGGTACCCCAGATGAGTACATGAGCACGACGGCCATTTGCAGAATGACTTTGAGTTTGTCGCGAATTGAATCGGCACTGAAAGCATCGAATGATTCCGCGCAGTCTCCCGCCTGGAGCAGAAAGGCCTCGCCGTTGGCGACCTTGCCAAGATCGGCGGTGAGGCTTCGTGCCTCTCCGGCGAAGACGAGTGGTGGCATCGATCGAAGTCGCTTGACCACGTCATCGAGAGCACCGAGGTCTGTCCAGTCGGGTTGCTGAACGACATCGCGCGAACGCCAAGAGGAGGGAGACCATTCGGTTGTCACAGGCACAAGGTTGGTGGCCCGACGCCCTCGAGCGCAAAGCCATTTCTTGCGGCTGCTGGATTAGACAGCGTCGATGGTGTCTGGGGCATTTTCTCGCACCGATGCCATCGCCCGTTTCACGAGACGACGAGCGGCTTCGGCGGTGACTCCGAGTTCATCGCCGACCTCGCGATAGGAACGGCGGCGTCCGTCGTGGAGGCCAAACCGCTGCTCAACCGCAAGGCGGGCACGCGAATCGAGAACCGAGAGCAGCGAGGCGATCATCTCGTGGTCGATCTGCTCAAGAACGATTTCTTCGGGGCCGGGGAGTGAATCGGGGAGGATGTCGACGAGTTCGTTGGAATCGTCTTCGCCGATGGTCCGGTCGAGCGAGGTGGGTGTGGTCAGGCGGTGGAGCCAGGCATTCTCGGAATCGAGTTGGTCGCCGTCGCCTGACACCTGTCGCAGAGCGGCGCGCAGGCCGGCGGAGCGGTCGCCGGGTAGGCGAACGAGGCTGGCTTTTTGGTCGAGAGCTCGACCAATTGCCTGACGGATCCAGAACGTGGCGTAGGTCGAGAACTTGAAGCCCTTGCGCCAATCAAACTTGTCGACCGCATGCTCAAGGCCAATATTCCCCTCTTGGATGAGGTCGAGCAGTTCCATACCCGGGGGCAGGGGATAGCGACGAGCAACGCTCACCACCAAGCGAAGGTTGGCGCGAATGAATCGGTCCTTGGCCATTGCTGCAGCCCGAACTTCCGACTTCAGTGCGACTGAACGTTCTCCGTTCTCAAGCCGTACTGCGGCGGCAACGCCTTTTTCGATGGCCTGTGAAAGTTCGCGCTCTTCAAGAGCGGTGAGGAGGGGGACAAGACCGATTTCGTTGAGGTACTGGCCGACTGAATCGCTCATAGCGGGGGACTCCTAAGTGGTGCCGGTGCTTCTACCGACATCGTTGTTCTGGACCGAAATCCTGAACACGTCGTTTCGGGAGGAAATGACAATGATGTAACCGCTCGGAAGGGTGGATGTGTTCCCACAGACTTACGTGACATGCGTCACCACTCTGCGCCGACCGACAGGAAGTAGTTGCTGTACCGACCGTACACTCTCCCGAATGCCTCCAGTTCGTCGCGGTCTCGGGATTCTCGGCGGAACATTTGATCCACCTCATATCGGTCATATCGCGGCCGCAGTTGAGGTCCGATCTGCCCTTCATCTTGATCGTGTCCTCCTGATGGTAGCCAATGATCCGTGGCAAAAGACGGGGACGAGGCGGTTGTCAAAGGCATCCGATCGTCTCGCCATGGTCAGCGCTGCGGTCGAAGGTTTGGATGGTCTCGAAGCCAGCAGTCTCGAAATCGAGCGGGGCGGAGTCACGTACTCGATCGATACCTTGCAAATGTTGCGCTCGTCTGCTCCCGATCAGCAACTGTTTCTTATTGTGGGATCCGATGCTGCGAGTTCTCTGCACACATGGCATCGCTATGAAGAACTGCAAGATCTCGCAACATTGGTCATTGTTGATCGTGGCGGTGACAGCGATGTCGAGCCGCCTCCGGGTTGGAAAGCGGTGAGAGTTTCAATCCCTCGTCTCGACATCTCGTCCAGCGAACTGCGTGATCGTGTTCGCTCCGGTCGTCCGTTGGAGCCTTTTCTCGAAGCGAGCGTCATCAATGAGATTCACTCTCGTGGGCTGTACGGTTCGGACGACTCATGACGCCCGACCTTCCACTTCCGCCTCCACCTGGAACACCGTCGTCCGGCGACGATTTCGACTTCTCTGCGCTCGTTGCTGAACACAATCAGACCGCTGCCGCGAAGAAGACCGGGGGCCGTCGGGGCAAGGAAGTCGCCGGAGGACCGGCAGGGACATCGCCGCCTGAAGCAGGGCTCGGGGTCGGCACAAAGCCCTCGAAAATCGCACCCGCCTCCGACCCTGTCACCGCATCTCGATGGTGGCGCTTCGGATACCCGGCACTCGTTGGTGTCTTCCTTTTCGCTGTACTCCCGGTGCTCGTGTTCTTCGGTCTTCGGGTCATTCTGGACAGTTCCGACGGCCAATTGGTCAAACGAGTCACTGATCCTGCAGCTCCCGGTTATGAAGCGGTTGTCGAAAAGACGCCCACCGCGATCGGCGCCGTGATTGCGCCTGATGGAACTCTCGATTCTGCCGTTGTCTTTGCGTTGACTTCGGACTCGTCGGGAGGTGTCCTGCTCATTCCTTCCACGCTTGGGATACCGACAAACTACGGGATGCTTCCGTTGTCCGAATTTTGGAAAGCCGAAGGTATCGATGTAGTAGCTGCCGGAGTTGGGAAAGTCCTAAACCTCAATTTCAACGAAAGCTTCGCGATCGAATCAAGTGAATGGGCCACGTTGATCGGACCGTATGCCCCGATCAGTTTCAACAGCCCAGATGCAGTGCGAGATTCGAAGGATGCAGTCGTCTTCCCGAAGGGCACCGTCACGCTGAAAGCAGATCAGATCGCTTCATTCCTCACGAGCAAGAGCCCGAAAGACAACGATGTCAACCGCCTGATCCGCCAAGAACTCTTTTGGAAGGCCTGGTTGGCGAAGGTGAAGTCGGGTAGCGCGGCATTCCCGGGAACCACCGCTTCGGGATTGGGTCGCTTCGTTGCGTCGGTGGCTCGTGGCCAGTTGAGCATTTCTTCACTTCCGGTTGTTCCTGTGCCAGCCGGTTCGCCGGTGCCGGGCGGCGGCCCGATGGTGACCTCGCAGGAGGCCGCTGCGCTCGACGCAGTGGCAGCGATCGTTCCCTTCCCTGATGGTGCGCCAGGGGCTCGTCCTCGTATTCGAGTCCTCGACGGAACAGGTCAACTGAGTAATGGAATTACTGCTGCAATCATCTTGAATGCTGCCGGGGGTCAGGTCGACGTCATTGGAAATGCCAAGTCGTTCGGCCAGGCAACCACACAAATCATCTACTTCGACGGAACGTCCGAGGCGACAGCGCAACAGATGCAGCGCGCATTGACGATGGGCGAATTAGTCGCAAGTCCACAATCGAACTCAGGTGCTGACATGACTGTCATTCTCGGCGAGGACTTCCTCGAAAAATTCGGGCCTACGAGTGGCTCATCCGGTTTGCCATCCTCGTCAACGTCTACCGTCAGCTCCATGACTTCAACAACGGTTCGCCAGTGAACTCCGGAGAGGAATTTCAACTCCACATTGATATTGCGCGCGCTGCGAAGCGGAAGACCGATGCCGACACTGTGATCCTTGATGTTGGAGACGTTCTCTCAATCACCGGGTGGTTTGTGATCACCGCTGGCACAAGCACTCGTCAGGTTCGAGCGATCGCAGCGGGCATTGAAGAAGATGTTTTTTTGGCCGGCGGTCTCAAACCCATTCGGGTTGAGGGTCTCGACGATGGAACCTGGGTGCTCGTCGACTACGGCGATGTCATCGTTCATATATTCGATGAAGAAACCCGTGCGTTCTATGACCTTGAACGTCTCTGGCGTGACGTGCCGGTTCTCGAATGGCAAACAGGCGACTCGTAACTGAAGCCCCAATTGCTCCCATGCCATGAAAGCTTCGACTGCGGCGCGTGCGCCCCAACCGAACTGATCATTGGTGTCGAGAGTCGGCCTTCAACAGGTAGCGTTCGCAACTGGTGTGGTCCCTGATCCAGTTTCCCCACTCGTGACCTGATCGGTTTCCCCATTGGTAAAAGGAGCGTCCCGCCCCATGGCCAACCAGCGCAGCGCAGCGTGGCTGCATCCCACCCGTCTCATCATCGTCGCCTACCTGATGGTGGCATCGGTAGGAGCGTTCTTGCTGCTGTTGCCTGTGGCGGTGTCGGGGCAGTCGGCCGGCGTGGGATTGGACACAGCGGTGTTCACCGCGACCTCGGCACTCACCGTTACTGGGTTGACGGTGGTTGACACCGCCACCGAATGGAGTCGCTTCGGGCAGGTGGTGATTCTCGGGCTGATCCAGATTGGGGGTTTCGGTATCACGACGTTCGCGTCGGTGTTTGCCGTGCTGGTTTTTCGCCGGCTTGGTCTACGGGCTCGACTGGCCACCCAACTGGAACAAAATCAGTCAGATTCCGGCAATCTTCGATCGCTGGTGAAGCGCATTGCCATGTTCTATGTGATCGTCGAGGTTCTCGGCGTTATCGTCCTCACCGCCGCGTTCTGGCGAAGCAGTGCTGATGGATTCCTCTCGGCACTGTGGACTGGCACCTTCCACGCAATTTCGGCGTTCAACAATGCGGGCTTCTCAACGTTCACGAACAATTTGGTCGGGTACTCCGGAGAGGTGGCCGTGCTGGCCCCAGTCATGCTGCTGGTGATACTCGGCGGCATCGGTTTCCCCGTGGTACTCGAGGTGGTGAACACTCGCTGGCACTCTCGGCGCTGGTCGATTCACACCCGTCTCACCCTGTTCACGACTGCGACCCTGCTGGTGGTCGCAACCTTTGGCTATGCGGTGCTCGAGTGGAATAATCCGGGCACCTTCGGGACTATGGGCAGCGGGGTCGAACGGGCACTCAACTCGGCGTTCGCCGCCGTTACGCCGCGCACCGCTGGGTTCAATACCTTCGACTACGGCCAGAGCGGTCCCGGGGCTCAGTTCCTGACCTCGATCCTGATGCTCATTGGCGGCGGAAGCGCATCGGCTGCTGGGGGTATCAAGGTGACGACCTTTGCCCTGCTGGGATTCGTGATCATCGCTGAACTGCGCAGCGACCGCGAAGTGAACTCCTTTGGCCGCCGGTTGTCGGAGGCCACTCAACGTCAGGCTCTGGCTGTGGCGCTTTTGGGTGTCGGTTCGGTGGCATTGGGGACGCTGGCCATCGCTGCAACCAGTCCATCATTGGCCATGGGCGACGTGCTGTTTGAAACGGTGTCGGCGGTGGGCACCGTGGGACTCACTACCGGGATCACCCCCGACCTTGAGCCCGCCAGTCGATACCTGATGAGTCTCCTTATGTTGCTCGGTCGTCTGGGACCGGTCACCTTTGGCGTGGCGCTAGTGTTGCGAAGGCGTCAATTGCTGTTGCGCTATCCGGAAGGGCGGCCCCTCATTGGCTGACAAGAGGCGGCGTCTCGCACGCCACGATGAAGACATCCTGGTGATCGGCCTCGGCCGCTTCGGCGGCAGTTTGGCGAGGGAGCTGACCGAGCTTGGCCATGATGTACTGGGGGTGGACGCCAGCGAAGAGGTGGTGGCTCAACTCAGTCCTTATCTGGCCAAGGCCGTGGTGGCCGACACAACGCGTCGTCAGGTTCTCGAGCAACTCGGCGCAAACGATTTCCACCATGTGGTGGTCGGCGTCGGCGACGTAGAGGCCAACATTCTGACCGTGGCCGAGCTGAAGAACATGGGCATCAACGACGTTTGGGCGAAGGCGTCCACCACCGCGCACAAACGCATCCTGGAAGCGATCGGTGTGAAACATGTGGTGCTTCCAGAGCATGAAATGGGTCGACGTATCGCTCATCAGGTCACCGGGAAGATGGTGGACTACATCGAACTTGAGGAAGGTTTCGCCCTCGTGGAATCGCGGGTTCCGGCTGACATGTGGGGCCAGACGCTTGCGACCGCCCAGGTGCGGTCCAAGTTCAACGTCACTGTGGTCTGTATAAAGCCCGTCGGTGAGGGGTTTACCTACGCCACCCCGGACACGATTCTTGGCGCAGGCGCCATGGTTTTGGTGGCCGGCGACAAAGAAAGTGTTCAGTCGTTCGCTGAACAGACGTAATTGAAAGGTGCCACACGGGGTTGAACCCAATTCCGTCGCCGGCACGTCTTGTTTTTGGAGGGGTTTGTGGAGCTAAGGGGAATTGAACCCCTGACCTCTTCCATGCCATGGAAGCGCTCTACCAACTGAGCTATAGCCCCGAATCGGTCCGAACTGTACCGGCAGGTGCAAGGTCAGCAAAATCGATAGTCCATTCGAATGGCGTGACCGGAAGTTGTGCCCACACTTCGCGAGTGAAGGGCGAGGGTGGTGCGTCGCGTACCATCAACCTTCATGGTCGATGGCTACGAACCCCCCGTTCTCGAGGCGAAGTGGCAGGAGCGTTGGGCGACTGACGGCTTCTATAACGTCGAGAACGACGATCCTCGACCCCATTGGTACACGCTTTGCATGTACCCGTATCCGAGTGGTGCGGCGCATATGGGGCATGTTCGTAACTACACCTTCGGTGATCTCATCGTTCGCTACCGAACAATGAATGGTTACGCCGTACTTTCACCGATGGGCTTCGACAGTTTTGGTCTTCCTGCTGAGAACGCCGCGATCAAGACTGGTCGCCATCCTCGAGAGTTCACTGACGAACGCATCGAAATGCTTCGCAGTTCGATCCTTCGAATTGGTGCTGTTTATGACTGGCGTCGACAGGTCTCCAGCCATTCGGTTGAGTACCAAAAATGGACGCAATGGATCTTCCTGAAGTTCCTCGAAGCGGGTTTGGCCTATCGCCGCAATGCACCAGTGAATTGGTGTCCGGGTTGTCAGACTGTTCTTGCGAATGAGCAGGTCAATGCCGATGGAACCTGTGATCGTTCCGGAGACGTTGTCGAAAAGCGTGATCTTGAGCAATGGTTTTTCAAGATCACTGATTACGCCCAGCAACTTCTTGATGACCTCGATGATCTCGATTGGCCCGAACGGGTCAAGATCATGCAGCGGAATTGGATCGGACGTTCCGAGGGCGCTGAATTTTCAATGCAGGTTGTCGACGCTGACGGAGTTGCGCACTCCTCAGGCGTGAAGATTGATGTCTTCACGACGCGCCCTGACACAAGTTTCGGGATGACCTATTCAGTGATGGCCCCTGAGCACCCACTCGTCGACGTTGTTGTAACTGCTGATCGTCGCGACGAGGTCGCGGCGTTCGTTGCGAGCGCCCGAAAGTCCAGCGACGTCGAGCGCTTGTCATCTGAAGGTTCACTCGATAAGCGAGGAGTTTTCACCGGGTCCTATGTGCGTAACCCGTTTTCGAAATTGCCTGTTCCGCTTTACCTTGCCGACTACGTGCTCATGGGTTACGGGACCGGTGCGATCATGGCCGTGCCTGCAGAAGATCAGCGCGACTGGGATTTCGCTCAGGCACATGGACTCCCAATTGTTCGCACCATCGAGCCTCCGGCTGATTTCGAAGGCGAAGCGTTCACTGGCGACGGACTCCATATCAACAGCGGGTTCCTTGACGGAATGGGCAAAGAGGAAGCAATTGCAGCTGCAATAACCTTTCTTGAGGCCGAGTCGATCGGAACGGGAACAATAAATTTCCGATTGCGCGACTGGCTTGTGAGTCGGCAGCGGTTTTGGGGATGTCCGATACCGATCATTAACTGCGAAGCGTGCGGGATGGTTCCAGTTCCAGAATCAGATCTTCCCGTTCTGGCCCCCGATGATGTTGAGTTCCTCCCAACTGGCGAGTCGCCTCTTCGACTGCATGCGGGGTTTTTCGAAACGACCTGCCCCACATGCGGTGGGCCTGCTCATCGTGAAACCGACACGATGGACACCTTCGTCGATTCGTCCTGGTACTACTTGCGGTTCTGTGATCCTTGGAATGATGAGCAGCCATTCTCGACGGAAGCCATCAATTCATGGATGCCGGTCGATCAGTACATCGGTGGAGTCGAGCACGCGATTTTGCACCTGATGTACGCGCGCTTCTTCACCAAAGCACTTTCCGATCTAGAAGTTGCTCCTGCCAACCTGCGCGAACCATTCACACGCCTGTTCACTCAAGGAATGATTCGTCTGGACGGCGACAAGATGTCGAAGTCGAAAGGCAACCTTGTAGCGCCTGAAGAGATCCTCGATACCGACGGTGCCGATGCGCTTCGCCTTGCTCACCTTTTTGTTGGTCCGCCGCAAGACGATGTCGATTGGGAAGGCGTGGGTATCGAAGGATGTTCACGTTTCCTTCACCGAGTGTGGCGAATTGCGCTTGGCGATATCGGGGTCGAAACAGTGGACCGGGATGCGACTGAGATCGATGTGGAACTCGAGCGTCGCACAAATCGACTTATCGTGAAGGTCACCGATGACTACGAACGCTGGGCCTACAACACGACTGTTGCGGCCTTCATGGAGTTCACGAATGAGCTCTATCGCTACGTAAAGATCGATGGCGGACCACGAAAAGCAACGCTTGATCTTGCCGTCGACACCTTGCTGATGCTGATGGCTCCGATGGCGCCGCATGTCACCGCTGAACTTCGCGAGCGTCGACATGGCGACGATGTTCACCGTTTATCTTGGCCTGTCGCAGACAAGTCGATGCTCTCGGTCGACACCGTCACAATGGTCGTGCAGGTCAACGGCAAAGTTCGCGATCGGATCAATGTCCCTTCAGGCATCGATGCGGCAACTGCGGAATCGATCGCTTTGTCGAGTGAGAAGGTTCAGGCGCACCTGAACGGCAAGACGCCGCGCAAGGTGATTTGTAAGCCGCCAAGTTTGGTCAATCTCGTCGCTGGGTAAGGACAAGCGATTCGTCAGTCTTGTTCGCGCAAGAACTGTTCGAGCTCGGCCATGAGATCGTCTCCCATCGGGAGCGGGTCTTCAATCGCGACCTGCGAATCGGATTGAGCTTCGAGTTGACGAACCATCTCAACATGCTCGTCGCTATTGGCGACGAGCTCGTCGAGTCGCACGCGTGAAGTACGTGCGTCCTCAACGAGTGAGCCAAGGTTGAAATTCAGTCCGGCGATGGTTCGAAGTCCTTCGACGAGAGCTAGGGCTCCGGCGGGATAGGGCATTCCGGCGGCGTAGTGGGGGATCTGCGCCCAAAGTCCGGTGGCTTGGATGCCGGAGGCGGCACAGGCAATTTCTATGGCCGCGTTAATGCCGGCAGGTACATCGATTCGTCCGCTGACGCTCCCGACGCGTTGGGCCATTTCGGCGTCGGTTGCGGTGGTTACGAGTTGGGTTGGCCGAGTGTGGGGGACCGGTGCGGGATACGCGCCCAATCCGAAAACTGCACGGACTTCGAATTGGTGTGACAGATCGACGATGGCATCGGCGAAGGCCATCCAGCGATGATCAGGTTCTGCTCCGACGAGGAAGAGAACTGAGGCGCCCTCGGCATCGAATCCGGCTTGGAGTTCAATTGTTGGCCACGTGAGGCCTGTATTGATTCCATCGAGCAGGTGCATCGTTGGGCGTCGTGATCGATGGTCGATCAGCGAATCAGCATTGAATCGGGCCACCGTCACTGTTTCGAGATCTTCGAGGAGTGTTCCGAACGCGTTCGTGGCTGCAAGTCCTGCGTCAATCCATCCGTCGAGACCGAGCAGAAGGGTCGGGGAGTCCAGTTCCGGGCTTTCGATTAATTCATAAAGTTCAGACACGGGTGCCACCGATCTGCCCGTCGAATGCAGCCAGCCCGGCAATGGCGAGGCGCTGCACTGGCGAAGCTCCTGAATCAGCGTCGGTGGATTGGTCTCCCATAGCCCCCGAACGGTAGCGAACGAGAACGCCCTGCAGAATGCAGGCCAGTTTCCAGTAGCCCAGGGCGACGAAATACCCGATTTGGCTTACGTCGCGATTGGTGAACTCCTTATAAGTGGTGAGTAACTCTGAGCGGCTGGGGAAGCCTTCGAGCGCAGTGGCTGAACCCTCGATTACGACAAATGAATCGTTGGCTTCGGCCCAGTAGACGAACATGAATCCGAGGTCAGCTAGAGGGTCACCGAGCGTGCAGAGTTCCCAGTCAAGGACAGCAATGACGTTGCCATCGCTGCCGACGATGCAATTGTCGAGGCGATAATCGCCATGAACGATTGTTGCTGGCCCTTGTTCCGGGATGGATGCCGAAAGAAGGTGGTGAAGCTCTGTCATCTCAGGCACTTCAACGTCTTTGGTGGATTCCCACTGTCTCTGCCATCGAGAGAGCTGGCGTTCGACGTAGGACTCTTTACGTCCTAGATCGCCAAGTCCGACTGCATCGACGTCAATGTCATGAATTGTTGCGAGAACGTGGATGAGTGAACGACCAGCGTTCGCACGGGCGGCGACGCTGAGGGCGGAACCGGCGTCGGAGTTTCGTGCAATTATCCCGTCAACAAAATCCATGACATAAAAGGGTGCCTCGTTGACGGCAACGTCCTCGCAAAATCCAACAACGGGTGGGACCGGAACGGGTGTGTTACTGAGTGCGCTGATGATCCGGACTTCCCGACCCATGTCATGGGCAGTCGCAAGAACATGACCAAGTGGCGGTCGGCGCAGGACCCAGCGTCGCCCACTTGCGTCAGTCACGGTGTAGGTGAGGTTGGAGAGTCCTCCGGTGATGAGTTCAAACTGAAGCGGCTCGACGAGATCGGGTGCGCGTTCGAGCATCCATCGGGTGAGATTCGTGGCATGAATGCCAGCAATGTCGCTTGAGGAGGTCACGGCAGCTCCGGTTTTAGGATGCCGACACGCTACCGGCGGGGTCCTAGCTCCCGTTTCTCCGTGAGCGGCCGTATCCTTCAGGCTGTGATCATCGACGTAACTGACGAAACCCTTGAAGCCGAGGTCCTTAACCGCTCAATGACGACCCCGGTCGTCGTCGACCTGTGGGCCCCTTGGTGTGGCCCGTGTAAGACGCTCGGTCCAATGATTGAGGCCGCAGTCACTGCGACTGCCGGAAAAGTTGTTCTTGCGAAGATCAATGTCGATGAAAACCCTGCCACTTCTCAAGCGTTCAAGGTGCAGAGCATCCCGGCTGTGTTCGCCATCTCTGGCGGGAAGATCGTTGATCAATTTGTTGGAGCATTGCCGGAGGAAAAGATCGTTGAGTTCGTCAATCGCCTTCTCGCCCCTGCTGAACCAAGTGCGGTCGATGTCTTGCGAGAGCAAGGAGACGAGGCATCTCTTCGTCAGGCACTTGAGATCGAACCAGGTAACTCCGAGGTCATCATTGATCTGGCCGAACTTCTTGCCGGCGAGAACCGCGGTGATGATGCACTCGAATTACTTGCACGTATTCCAGAGACCGCCGAGACGCGTCGAATCGCTGCATACATCCGAAGTGGTGCGGGCATCAGTTCGACAGAGCAGATCGAAGAGCGTCTCGAAGCACTGCTTCTTGAGGTGAAGGCAAACGATGACGCTCGTCAAGAGTTCATTGATCTGCTTGAACTCCTGGGCCCTGATGACCCCCGAACCGGCGTCTGGCGTAAGAGACTCACCACAACCTTGTTCTGACCTCGTCGCTTCTCGCGGCAGAGTCGTATGGCTCTTCTCTTGCTGCCAGTAGGTACCTAGCCTCCGGATTCTTCCTCCCGTGTTCCGCTTCTTTGTGTCGGAATCGAAGGGAGACCTAATGGTCGATCGATCACCTGTGTCACCTGTGTCATCAGAGTCAACAGAGTCATCAGATTCTGAGTTTTCGGCGCGAGCCCTTGATCATCTTCGTACGGGTGCTTCTACGACGCGAGCGGCATCGGAAACTTTGGCAACGGTGATTCGATGGTTCAGCCGACAGGCATCTTCGCTCAGCGTACGAGTTGGCCTCGTTGTGGCCGGAGTGCTTCTCATCGCTTTGATCTGTGCGGTCGCCCTGGTGCGTTCTCCTCAATCGGCTGACCGTCCCGTCGCTTCGCAATCGACTGCGGGCTCGGGACCCTCATCAACCACCACAACCGCCCCCGGAGTCGTCATCGATGTCGGTGGTGCAGTGCGCCAGCCCGGTGTGTATCGGCTGACAGTGGGTTCGCGTGTCGTCGATGCACTTGAGATTGCGGGCGGCCCGGCCGAAGACATTGACCTCGATCAGATCAATCTCGCATCGACAATCAACGATGGGCAACGTGTGTGGTTCACTCGAAAAGGCGAAATACCTCCTTCTGGTTTCGTTGGCTCTCCTCCAGTTTCGGGCGCATCTGTTTCCCCAGGTCCGATTGACCTCAACAGCGCAACGCTCGAGCAACTCGATTCGCTCAGCGGAATCGGACCAGCAACTGCAAAGGCAATCATCGATCGTCGAAAAGAACTCGGGAGATTCCGATCCGTTGATGATCTCCTCACGGTCAAAGGAATAGGGCCCACAAAACTCGAAAGCATTCGAAGCGGCGTTGTAGTTCGGTAAATGAAGCGACCAGTGAACAGCCTCTGGCCACTCGGGATCGCGCACTGGTGGCGGTCACACTGGGTTCGGTACTTTCCGGTCTACTTCGCAGCAGCATGCTGGATCGGCTCGCTACGCCCAATAGAGGCGCCGATGGCGGTCGGGATCATGATCTTGTGCACAGGCGTTCTGAGTCGCCGGCGAACCGTCGCACTGGTGCTCGGGGGACTCTCGGTCGCGGTGCTTTCGTTCAATGCCCGCGAGGGATTACAGCCGGTTCAAGTACGAGAATGGACAGGAGTCCTTCGACTTGTTTCTGATCCGAAATCGTTTCCCGGTCGTGTCGTCGTCGACGCCGAGACCAATCTTGGGCGAGTTCAATTGACCGCCACTGGACGTGCGGCATCTGCTGTGCGTCAAGCATCAGCCGGTCGCGTACTGACCGTTCAAGGAACGTTGCGAAACCTCGTACATCCTGAGCGAGTTGCGTATCGGCATGTGCGTATGGCGTTGTCGACATCGGAAGCATCGCTTGAGAGCGGAACCGACGTCTGGCGAATCCCTGTTGATTTCGTTCGCGGAACGATCCTGCGTGGTGCTCAAGTGCTACCCGAAGAACAGAGACCTATCTATACGGGGTTTGTCATTGGAGATGACCGAGGAAGTCGCGAAGAGGTTGTGCAGGCGTTCAAAGATTCGGGGCTCTCTCACCTGCTTGTGGTGTCGGGTCAGAACGTGGTATTTCTTCTGGCAATTGCAACACCACTCGCCTCACGACTTGGGCGGCGTTCGAACGTGGTCGCACTTTTGTCGGTGCTGCTTCTGTTCGCTGCGGTCACTCGCTTCGAGCCTTCAGTCCTTCGCGCTACCGCTATGGCGATGCTCGCCGTTGCAGGAGCTGCCTCCGGTCGTCCCCTCACTACATGCCGCAGAATCGCGGTTGCCGTGGCGTTACTGATCGTGATTGATCCGCTTTTGGTCGAATCTCTTGGATTTCGCCTGTCAGTGGCCGCAACTGTCGGAATTGCCTTGTTCGCTTCAGGAATTTCTCGACGACTCAGGGGTCCAGAGTGGTTTAAACGGGTGCTGTCGATCACCATCGCTTCCCAGGTCGGCGTTGCGCCAATCATCATTCCTGTAGTTGGCCCCATGCCACTTGCGTCGTTACCTGCAAATGTTCTCGCCGAACCGATCGCCGGATTTGTGATGATGTGGGGATCAACCGCAGGTGTCGTCGCTGGACTCATCGGAGGATGGCCAGCTGCGATTCTCCAAGCACCCGTTCGGCTTGGTGTTTGGTGGATTATGAGCGTTGCCGATGTGTGTTCGGACCTTTCCCTCCCTCGTGTGTCGCTGAGTGTGATCATCGTGATCACACTCAGCGCATTGGCTCTTTTCCGTGCCCATTCTTTTTGGCAAGGAAGTCGCAGGACACTGCTGGGGCAGGTGTCGGCCGGTTAGGGTCGCGAGGTGTTCTTGGACCTAGGTGCCACTCGATTCGACATCACGTACCGAGCAGTCGTGATGGGCATTCTCAATCGAACTCCTGATTCGTTCTACGACCAAGGTTCTTATTTCGAATTCGATGACTTCCTTCGTAAAGCCGAACAGCTTGTGAATGACGGCGCCGACTTCCTTGATGTGGGCGGCGTAAAGGCCGGCCCTGGTGACGAAGTCACCGAGCAGGAAGAGCTTGATCGTGTTGTCCCGGCGATCGAGGCACTTCGAAGTCGGTTCGACCTTCCGCTATCGGTAGACACTTGGCGAGCATCGGTCGCGAAGTCCTGCTTCGAGGCGGGAGCCTGTATTGGAAACGACATCAGCGGTTTTGCTGACCCCGACTATCTCGACGTTTGCTCAGCGGCTGGCTCCTCGGTCGTGGCCACGCATATCCGTTTAGCGCCGCGTGTCCCTGATCCGGATCCCCAATACGACGATGTCGTCCTGGCCGTCTGCGAGTTTCTGACAGATCGCGCTGGTAGGGCACGTTCAGCCGGCATCCCACGCGAGCGAATCATGGTCGACGCGGGACTCGATCTCGGAAAGTCCGAGGAGCAATCAAAGATCCTTCTTCGATCATCTGATGCCCTTACCTCGCTCGGGTATCCGGTATTTCTCTCTGCATCAAATAAGCGATTCTTGTGGACATTGCTTGACGTTGAGCGCGGTTCAGCGGGCGATGGCACGATGGCTGCTCATTCGCTCGGAATCGCACTTGGGTGTCGGATCCTCCGAGCGCACGACGTCCGAAATGGTCGTCGCGTTGCTGATGCAATGGCTGCAATTCTCGAAGCAGCATGAACGTCAATCTTTCGGCACCGGTCTTCCTCGTCAAAGGAAGCGACGAGGTCATTCTTGGCGACGAGGTTTCGTCCCTGATTGCCCAGTTAGTCGGCGACGGTGATCGAACACTGCTACTTGCGGAGCTTTCGATTACCGATCACTCCCTTGACGACGGTGGCTACACAATTGGTCCCGTGGTTGACGCGTCGCAAACATTCCCATTCTTAAGTGATCGTCGCGTTGTGCTTGTGCGTAATGCAGCTGTCTTTTCGACGAAGGATGTATGCGTCCCGCTGGTTCAGTACCTCGAGGACCCCCTTGAAACGACATCGCTTGTTCTCGTTTGGGAAAAGGACCCTCGTCCAAATAAGCAATCAAAAACTCCAGCAGTCCCCAAAAGTCTCGCTGATGCTGTGGCGAGTTGTGGGGGAGTTGTTGTCGAGACTTCCCCTGGAACAGGCAAAGCGCAGGGCGGCTGGCTCGATGAACGCATTTCCGGTTCCTCGCTCAAGTTGGATCCAGCAGCGCGTCGTTCACTTGTCGATCATCTCGGTAGCGACGTTGGTCGTTTGCCAGCAATTCTCGAAATGCTTGAATCCGTGTTCGGTGCTGGCACCAAGGTTTCCGCCCCTGACATCGAGCCCTATCTCGGCGTCTCCGGAGACGTTGCCCCATGGGACCTCACCGATGCCATCGATAGCGGCGATGTCAGTGGTTCCCTCGACATCCTTCAGCGAATGACGGTTGGTGGCGGCCGGCACCCACTGCAAATCCTTGCAACGTTGAGTAATCACTACCTCAAGATGATTCGGCTCGATGACCCTGACATTCGAGGCGACAAACAGGCTGCCGACGTACTTGGGATGAAAGGCAGCACCTTTCCCGCCAAGAAGGCTCTCGACGGTGCCCGTCGACTCGGAAGCGATCGTCTCGCCGAAGTCGCCGCATTGCTTGCGCAAGCTGATCTCGATCTGCACGGAGCGAAGGCTTGGCCACCGGAATTGGTTATCGAGGTCCTTGTGGCTCGACTGGCTGGTCGGAGTCGATCCTCGTCGACTTCACGTGGCCGGCGCTGACCGTTCGTTTTTTGATTCAGTCGTTAAGAAAACAAAATGGACCGGAGCGAGGCTCCGGTCCGGGACTACAAGAGCGCCTGAGGCGCTTCGACTACTTGGTAGCAGCGTTAATGCGAGCCATGAGACGGCTCTTACGGCGTGCCGCCTGGTTCTTGTGGATGACACCCTTCGATGCTGCGGTGTCAATGCGTTGAATGGCAAGGCGAGCTTGCTCGGCGATATCGGCGCTACCTTCCTCGGCGGCGCTCAGCGCACGCTTGGTGCGAGTCTTCATTTCTGAGCGGACAGCTTTGTTGCGAAGGCGGGCCTTCTCGCTCTGACGGTTGCGCTTGATCTGGCTCTTAATGTTGGCCACTGGGGTCCTCTGTTGTCGAAGAATTGTTGTGATTTGGGGGGAGGGGATCGGGTCGATTGACCTTCCCCGCACACGGAGCGGAAAGCATAGCGGGCAGAGGTCCCCGAGTCACAAGGGCCGGCATTCGCCCCCGGCCCGTCTAGGCTCCTACGGCCCCTCGCCCCAAGGACGACTGCCCTCGTGGCCTCTCTCGACCGTATCCGCAACCTCTGCATCATCGCCCACATCGACCATGGCAAGTCCACCTTGGCGGACCGCCTGCTCGAGCTCTGCGGCGCGGTCGACCCTAGGGAAATGCGAGCCCAGTATCTCGATTCGATGGATATCGAACGCGAGCGAGGGATCACGATCAAACTCCAGAGCGTTCGGCTCGATTACAAGGACCATCTTGTCCATCTGATCGATACTCCCGGCCACGTTGATTTTGGCTACGAGGTGAGTAGATCACTAGCGGCGTGCGAAGGCGCCATTTTGCTTGTCGACGCGGCGCAGGGGATTGAAGCCCAAACGCTGGCGAACTGTTATCTCGCCCTTGAGAACGATCTTGAGATCGTTGCCGCGCTGAACAAGATCGACCTCCCCGCAGCGGACCCAGATCGCTACGCCGCCGAGATCGAGAAGGTCCTCGGCATTCCCGCCGATTCGATCCTTCGGGTGAGCGCGAAAACAGGCGAAGGCGTTGCCGAACTACTCGACGCAGTCATTGATCGCATCCCGCCCCCGGTCGGAGATCCAGATGCGCCGTTACAAGGTCTGATCTTCGATTCGCATTTCGATCAATATCGCGGCGTTGTTTCTTCGGTCCGAATCATGAATGGAACGCTGAACACTGGCGCCCGACTCAAGTTCGTTCAGGCCGGAGCGGTCTACAACGCAGAAGAGGTTGGAGTCCGACGTCCGGACCCAACACCGGTGGCCTCGCTCGGTGCAGGCGAGGTGGGTTACCTCATTGCCGGGATAAAAGATGTTGGCGAAGCGCGTTCGGGTGAAACCATCACCAATCTGTCGCAACCCGCGCCTGCGCTTGATGGCTATGACGAGCCGAGACCAATGGTCTTTTGTGGTCTGTATCCAGTCGATGGTGATGAGTTCACAACTCTTCGCGAAGCGCTTGAGAAACTTCGACTCAATGATTCGAGTTACACCTATGCGCCTGAAAGTTCGGGCGCTCTTGGTTTTGGATTCCGGTGCGGATTCCTCGGGCTTTTGCACATGGAAATCATTCGAGAACGTCTTGAGCGTGAATTCAATCTCTCGTTGATTGCTACCGCACCGTCAGTGCAGTACATCGTCCACAAAACGAATGGCACGACACTTACGATTGATAATCCAAGCGAGTTGCCGCCAGCCGATGAAGTCGACCACATTGAAGAACCATTTCTTCGTGCAACGATTCTGACGCCTACCGATTACACCGGAACGTTGATGGAACTGTGTCAGGGGCGTCGAGGCGACATGATCAAGCTCGAATATCTTTCGCCCGAGCGAATGGAACTCGTCTACGAACTCCCCCTCGCCGAAGTTGTCACCGATTTCTTCGACCAAATGAAGAGCCGCACTCAGGGCTATGCCAGTCTCGATTACGACCCGGCTGGATACCGGGTCTCAAATCTGGTGAAGGTCGACATCCTTTTGAACTCGATTGCTGTCGATGCGTTCAGCATGATCGTGCATAAAGAGAAGTCCTATAGCTACGGACTTCGAATGACGGAGAAGTTGAAGGAACTCATTCCTCGGCAGCTCTTCGATGTTCCGATTCAGGCGGCTATCGGTGGTCGGATCATCGCTCGCGAGACGGTCAAAGCCAAGCGCAAGGACGTCTTGGCCAAGTGCTACGGCGGCGATATCAGTCGAAAGCGCAAGCTCCTTGAGAAGCAGAAGGAGGGCAAGAAACGCATGAAGAACATCGGTCGAGTCGAAGTCCCTCAGGAGGCGTTCGTATCGGCTCTCCGTCTGGACGACTGAGGAATTGTCTGCTGGCACTCTCGGGCTTCGACTGCTTAACAAAGAGGTCGGCGGGTAGCATGGGGACAGCGGTACCAGTGGTTTCGCACCCCGATTTTTGAGGACTTCATGCTCGACGAACGCAAAGCCACGATCCTGAGGGCGGTGGTCACCGAATACATCGAGACGGCCCAGCCCGTCGGGTCGGGTCACGTAGCGTCATCGGACGAGGTCAACGTTTCTTCCGCAACCGTTCGGAACGACATGGCTGCGCTCGAAGCCGAGGGATACCTCGCGCAACCTCACACCAGCGCTGGCCGCATTCCAACCGAAAAGGGCTATCGCTTCTTCGTCGATCAACTTGGTGGCCCCGGAAAGCTGGGCGTCAGCGAGTCGCAGCAAGTCCGAACATTCTTCAGCCGCACCCATGGCGAAATGGAGCAGATGCTCTCTGACACGAGCCGACTGCTGTCTTCGTTGACACATTACGCGGCGGTAGTTGTTGGTCCACAGCACGAGGTCGCCACAATTAAGTCGGTGCAGTTGGTGGGCCTTTCACCGCGTCTTGTTCTCGCAGTTCTCGTTCTCTCAAGCGGTGCAATCGAGAAGCACAGCATCGAACTCGCTGCCGATACTGATGACCTAATTGTGAATGCAGCGGCTGTTCGACTTTCCACTCTGATCAGCGGACAGACTCTTGCTTCGGCGAGCTCTATCGACAGTCAATCGTTGGACTTGGGTGAGAGCGCAGACGTCGCAAACATTCTTCGAGCTGCCCTTGCAGTTCTTGGTGGCGAGCACCGGCATGACGACCAGGTGTTCATTGGCGGCACCTCTGACATGGTTGCCTCGTTTGATGCCGTCCGTACCGTTTCCGAAATTCTTCGAATCCTCGAGCAGCAACTTGTCGTCGTGAGCCTTCTTGAAGATGTACTCGATCGTGGACTGTCAGTTGCGATAGGTCGGGAAACCGGAAATGAAGCACTTGCAGATTGTTCAATAGTCGTCGCACCGTACGTAGTCGATGGTGAAACCGCGGGTTCAATCGGAGTACTCGGCCCAACGCGCATGCACTACGACCAGGCACTTTCGGCAGTGGCGGTTGTTGCCAATCGTCTTGGTCGCACATTGAGCGAAGGCTGATCGATGGCGGACTACTACGAGCTGCTGGGTGTGAGTCGTGGCGCGACCGCTGACGAAATTAAGCGTGCCTACCGACAGCGGGCGCGTGAGCTTCATCCCGATGCCAACCCAGACAACCCCAGTGCTGAAGCGCGGTTCAAAGAAGTTGCGCTTGCATACGAAATCCTTTCGGATCCGCAACGGCGCCAGCAGTACGACATGTATGGCGAGTCCGGTATGCAGGGAGGTTCTCCCTTCGGTGGCGGTGGCGGTGGCGGTGGACTAGGCGACATCTTCGACATGTTCTTCAACGGTGGATCGCCGTTTGGCAGCGGTGGCGGTGGACCCAGCGGTCCGCCCCGCGGCGCCGATGTCGAGGCCGTTATCGATATCGACTTTGCTGACGCGGTGTTTGGCTGCGAGGCCTCCGTATCGGTTCGCACCGCGGTGACCTGCGCTGAATGCGACGGCACTGGCGCTGATACTGGCAGCGGGCCAGTGACCTGCCCCGAGTGCGGGGGAGCGGGACAAGTTCGACGAGTTCGCCAATCAATTCTTGGCCAGATGGTTACTGCTGGGCCGTGCGGTCGGTGCAGCGGGTTTGGCACGATCATCGAGCGTCCTTGTTCTGGATGTGCTGGCGAAGGTCGTCATTTAGATGAGTGCGAATACACCGTCGACGTGCCTGCAGGGGTGGATACTGGTCAGACGCTGCGACTGTCTGGACGCGGCGCAGTGGGGCCACGGAATGGGTCCTCGGGGGATCTGTATGTGCACATCCGCGTTGCCGCCGACGAACGGTTCATTCGGCGTGACGATGATCTCATTTACGAACTCGCTGTCGCGTTTACTCAGGCAGCCCTTGGCGCTCAGATCACGATTGAAACACTTGATGGTGACGAGCTCATCCCGGTTGACCCAGGAACAGCCTCCGGAGACGTCATCCGGTTCCGGGGCAAAGGCGTTCCTCATCTCCAGGGACGGGGACGCGGCGACTTGTTGGTTCGACTTGTCGTGGAAACGCCGAGCGATCTCGACGATGAACAACGGTCCCTTCTCGAGAAGTTGGCGACGCTGCGTGGCGAAGAGATTGATCCGCCTGAACATGGGTTGATGTCGAAGCTTCGCGGGGCATTCAAATAGCGCTATGGCTCTCGATGCGGCTGACCTCCCAGCGAAACCGGGCGGAACTGCGCCTCATGTGATTGTTGACGAGATCGATCATCCAGTCATGTGTGCCGAAGACGTTCACCATCTCGCGAAAGTTCGGCGTTTGCGAAGTGGCGACCTCGTTAGCGCCACCGACGGGAGCGGCTCATGGCGCTGGTGTGCATTCGTAGACGCAGCGCTCACGGTCGTCGGAGATGTTTCCGTTGAACCTGCGCCAAGTCACAGACTGACTGTCGGCTTTGCGCTTGTGAAGGGGAGTAAGCCAGAGCTGGTCGTCCAGAAACTCACTGAACTGGGGATTGACACAATTATTCCCTTCATTGCTGAACGATCCGTTGTCCGGTGGGACGATGCGAAGACTGAACGTCAAGGTGAACGACTGACCAAGGTTGCTCGAGATGCCGCAATGCAATCGAGACGAGTGTGGCTGCCAACAGTGGCGCCAGTTGCTCGTTTGAGTGATCTCATTTCGTTCGAAGGTGTAGTACGCGCAGATCGCGATGGCAGCGCACTCTCTTCGGCTAACACAACGGTCTTGATTGGTCCCGAGGGCGGCTGGTCGCCGGCCGAGGTCGGCGCAACGCCCGTTGTGGGCTTGGGGCACACAGTTCTACGAGCCGAGACAGCGGCAATTTCTGCTGCAACGTTGATGGTGGCGTTGCGCGACGGGCGTGTCTCGTGACCGCACCGTTTGGGGTGTATCTCCATATCCCGTTTTGTTCTCGACGTTGCGACTACTGCGCCTTTGCAACATGGAGCGACCGGCACCACCTTCACGACGAGTACCTCGACGCTCTCTCCGCTGAGATTGCTCGTGAAGTCGAACGGGGACTACCAGTGGCGTCTTCGGTCTTTGTTGGAGGCGGCACTCCCTCTTTGGTTGATCCAGTCCGGCTCGCCAACATCGTTTCTTCGATACCCGTTACGGCCGGCGCTGAGATCACGATTGAATGCAATCCGGAATCGGTGACTGACACCCATATCGCTTCCTATGTTGGTGCTGGCGTTGATCGCCTTTCGTTTGGTGTCCAATCACTCTCTGCTGAGGTTCTCGTTTCGTTGGGGCGCGATCACAATCCCGACACTGTTACCGAAGCGGTTGCTCTCGCAAGAGCAGGCGGGATTGAGCGATTGAACCTCGACCTCATCTACGGCGGAGCTGGTGAGTCGATCGCCGATTGGCAACACACCATCGAACAGGTTATTGCGTTGGACCCTGATCATGTAAGTGCGTACGCGTTGACGGTCGAGGCCGGAACGCCACTAGCTGATGACCCATCCCGTCACCCGGAAGATGATGACCAGGCCGATAAGTATCTCCTCGCTGACTCTCTCCTCACCTCTGCGGGCTTCATCAATTACGAGATCTCCAATTGGTCAAAACCTGAACAGGAATGCGCTCACAACCTTCTGTATTGGAGACAGGGCAACTACCGGGGATTTGGTTGCGCTGCCCATTCCCACCAAGACGGCCGGCGCTGGTGGAACGTGCGAACTCCCGATCGATATATCGATCTGATCACCTCCAATGGGACTGTCGAAGCCTCTGCAGAAGAGTTGGACTCGTCACGCCAGCGAATTGAAGGTCTGCAACTTTCTCTACGAACCCGTGAAGGCGTACCTCGCAGTTCTCTGTCAGATGCCGACATCAATCTTCTTGACCCGCTCATTGTTGTCACGGAAGACATCATCACTCTGACGACCGAGGGCCGCCTCCTCGCCAACGAAGTCGCAGTCAGGTTGCGCTAGATCATGGCCGAACGATCTCACTACGAGACACTTGGAGTCGCCCGTAACGCTGACCGCGAAACCATTCGTCGGGCCTATCTTGCGATAGCGAGAGCCACTCATCCCGATCGGCAGTCGGCAGGATCGGTGCAGCGTTCTGATGCTGAATCGCGGATCCGAGCTGCGAACGCGGCGTGGAACACCCTTGGAGATCAGGCGAAACGTCAGGAGTATGACCGCACGCTTCCGGACCCGGTTCGGTCCCAGGCTCCGAAACCCACACAGCCGAATCTCACTGACTCCCGACCAGCGCCGCCATCGGGAATTGTTGTTTCTGCTCAAACGGCGTCGCTTTGGAAGTGGGCGCCGGTTGCGGCTGGCGTGCTGATCGGATTGGTGCTGCTGATCGGTAGCGCGTATGCAACATCGCAGGATTCGTCGTCCACCGGAACGACGATGCCAGCAACCGCAGCGAGATATACCCCTGGGTCCTGCGTAGTAATTCTTGCCGGCGATTTCGGAAAGAATGCTCAACCAGTGGACTGCACTCAGCGGTTTTCGAGCACCGTGAATTCGCAGGTTGATTCACCGCGTCCGTGTCCACCGCTGACCGTTGCTGTGCCCCTCGCCGATGGAAAGACCACCTTGTGTCTCGTGGGTGCGCCGTAGTCCGATCCTCGTTGCCGATGGTTCAGGTTTGCCGTTGGTTGACTCTCCGAATGCATGCCAATATCGGAGCAGCACTCAGGGGGAGAGCCATGACCTACGAACGAATCATCGTTGATGAACCAGCGCCGATGGTGCGACGCATCACATTGAATAATCCCGACAAACGCAATCCGCTTGGGGCCACCATGCGTCGAGAGATTATGCACGCGCTTCGCGCCCACGATGTCGACGACAGTGTTCGCGTCACCATCATTCGCGGTGCTGGGAAATGTTTTTCGGCCGGGTATGACCTTGCAGGCAGTCCAACAGATGGCGAGCCGCCTGCGTACCAGTCTGCAGATGGCCTCGGTTCGTACCCACGTGAAGTCACAGAAACGTGGATGAGCATTTGGGATCTAGCGAAACCCGTCATTGCGCAGATTCATTCCTATTGTCTCGCTGGCGGCACGGAACTCGCGACAGGTTGCGACCTTGTGTACGTGGCCGATGATGCTCGTATTGGTTATCCCGCTGTTCGCTTTGGAACTCCTGACATGCAATGGCATGCATGGCTCCTTGGACCGAAACTCGGAATGGAGCTCATGTTGACCGGCGACTGGATCAGTGGAGTAGAAGCTGCACAATCAGGATTCGCAACTCGCTCGTATCCGGCTGAGGAGCTGGAGGCACAGGTTCTCGAGAAGGCAAAGCGCATAGCGATGATTCCAACTGATATCGCACAGATCAATAAGAGAACCGTGCATCGCGGTATGGCGGTTATGGGTTTTCCGACGGCTATTCGTCAAGGCACGGAACTCTGCGCCCTCACGATGGGAACAGAGACCTTCCAAGCGTTCATCGCCGAAAAGGACTCAGAGGGTGGTCTCACAGGCGCACTCTCGAAGCGAGATGCGAAGTTCGGTGACTACCGGACCTCGGAAAGTTAACGACTCAGGAATTCGAGGAGTTCGCCTCGCTTCGCTGCCTCGGTCCGATATGGAGAGTCGTGAGCACGAGTGCAATTGCCAAAGATGTCGAGAGATGTAAGACACCGACCGGCCTTGACAGATCGCTATCTCTGGGTCACATTTGCCGGAAAGAGCGCACTTGGTTAGTCACCTAACCCTCTCATTTTTGTACGTTGTCGGAATTCCTGACGATTGAGCGGAGTAGGCCGATAGGGTCTTGCCAAGGAGAAGCCTTGATGGACTCAATCTCATGGCAGTGGATCTGGCTGGCGCTCGGTATCGCTCTGTTGATAACCGAGGTCGCTACCACCGCCCTCGTGGTGCTCCCGCTTGCCATTGGCGCCTTTGCAGCCGCAACGATCGCCTTCTTTGGTGGACCGGTCGATCTGCAATTTGTCTCAGCCGCCGTGGTGTCGGTGTTGAGCTTCGCTGCAATAAGGCCACTCGCCGCCAGAGTAAACAAGGCCGGTCAAGTTGAGGGGATCGGTGCTCACCGCTTGACCAATGCCCGGGGTGTGGCACTGAGCGATATCGATCGCAGTGGAACCGGGATGGTGCAGATCGCGGGCGAGCAGTGGCACGGGGCCACCGTCGACGACGTCGTCATTGCCGAGGGTACCGACGTGCGGATCATCCGGGTTGAAGGATCCAAGGTGATGGTTGCGCCCTTTAGTAAGTCCACCGACGAACGTACGGCCGCATCGAGCGATGAGATCACCAGCGACGCGCCTAAACGTATCGATTCAGACATTGACACGACAATCAACGAAGAACCAACTGAGGAGCAACAATGAGTACTCCCATAGTCGCAATTGCCGTCGTAGCCCTAGCCGTCGTGATGATCTACCTGCTGGCCGGGGTTCGCATCGTCCGCCCCTACCAAAAGGGCATCGTTGAGATTCTGGGCCGCTATCGCGAAACGGTGGACCCTGGTTTGAGGCTCATCCTGCCAGCCTTTTTCAAACTACGTATCGTTGACATGCGCGAGCAGGTTGTAGATGTGCCTCCCCAAGAAGTCATTACCAAAGACAACGTTGTGGTGGCCGTTGATGCCGTCGTGTATTACGAACCCACCGACCCACAGCGACTTGTGTACAACGTGGCCGACTTCATGATGGCTATCACGAAGTTGGCCCAGACAAACCTGCGAAATCTGATTGGTGATATGGACTTGGACTCAGCACTCACGTCACGGGACCAGATCAACACCACATTGCGCAACATTCTCGACGAGGCCACTGACAAGTGGGGTGTGCGGGTAGGACGTGTCGAGATCCAGCGCATCGACCCACCGGTCGACGTGATGAATGCCATGCATGAGCAGATGAAGGCCGAGCGGACTCGACGTGCGGTGGTGACACAGGCTGATGGCCAGCGTGAGGCAGCTATCGCACGGGCTGAGGGCGAGAAGCGCTCAGCCATTCTCACTGCCGAGGGCTTGCGCGAGCGTCAGATTCTTGAAGCCCAGGGCGAGGCCGATGCCATCCGGGCCGTCGCCGATGCCGAGTCCTTCCGACTGCGCACGGTGGCTGACGGCGAGGCTGACGCCGTGACGTCGGTGTACGGCGCCATCAAGGCTGCCGCTCCCAACAATGAGGTCATTGCTATCAAGTACATCGAAGCCTTACGGTTCATCGCCGACGGCCGGGCAACCAAGATTTTCCTGCCCACTGAGACCGCCGGTGTGATGGGATCAATCGCCGGGATCGCAGAGCTGTTCGCATCCAGTGTCGACGATCAAGACAGCGGGCAAGCGGGCGCCGACTCGGTCAGCGCCTCGGGGGATGGGTCGGTGCTTACCGGCGCCGAGATTGCGGAGCCAGATCCGAGCTAGCGGTCGAGCGGAGGGTCAGGATCTTGAGCGTTCCCGTCCGTTCACTCCACTATCAGCGTTAAGGGCGATCTATCCTCGCCAGATTGTGCATCCATTACCCGCTCATCTCCGGCAATGTTGGAGACGAACTTCATTCAGCCGTGTTGTCGGAGCTTGATTGTGGATGGCCACTGCTCGTTACGGTGCCCGAGCGGTGTGGACATCTACTACCGAGTGAAGATGACCACGTCGCAGAATTGTTTTACGGGACAGCGCGTGATGCAGTAGTGAAAAGCGCCGAACGCGTTGCGACAGTGACACCTGTTCGCGGGCCTCGAGAGCTAGCTGCGGAAGAGTTCGGATGAATGTGGGACGAAGTGCGGTTTGTTGCCGACATACAAACGAGGGACTGACGCGATGGCAGTCCCTCGTTGTGGATTCCTGGTGGGCGATACTGGACTCGAACCAGCGACCCCTGCCGTGTGAAGGCAGTGCTCTAGCCAACTGAGCTAATCGCCCTGAGTCGGGAGATGGTAGCCGAACCGCTTGTGCGCTCCATATCCGAGCGCGAGTCCTTAGGGCTGCTGTCGGCGTTCTAAGATTCCACCTTCTGCACCACCCGGTGTACCCAACTTCGACTTAGTGGAGATCCAATGCCGATTCCTGCCGACGAGTTCCCGCTGCACCAAGCCCCGTATTCGCTTGCTCACGCCGCTTCAAGCGATCGCAATTTTTACGACCGCTCGTATTGGAACGCGCATGATCGCTCTGGCGAGGTTTTTCTCATTACAGGACTCGGTCAGTACCCCAATCTTGGCGTGACTGATGCGTTCGCATGCATTCGCCGCGGCGATCTCCAACACACAATCCGTATGTCGGATGTTCTGGGTGCTGATCGCATGAATCAGCAGGTGGGTCCCTACCGCATCGAAGTGATCGATCCTCTGAACGAACTTCGTATTACGTGCGCTGGCAAGGAGCAGGAATTCGAACTTGATCTGCACTGGCGTGGTTCGTTCCCAGCGGTTGACGAATCTCCACACGTTTCGCGCAACGGCGCAAAGATCATTCTCGACGCTCAGCGTTTCGCTCAGGTTGGCACCTGGGAAGGGTTCATTCGGGTGAAGGGTGAAGAGATCCTCGTTGATCCTGGGACTTGGGTCGGCACTCGCGATCGCTCATGGGGTATTCGCCCCGTTGGCGAGCCGGAACCCGCGGGTCGTTGGGTAGCCGAACCCGAGGTCGATGGTGGCTTCTACTGGATTTATGTCCCGCTTCGTTTCGACGATTTCGCTCTTGTGTTTATTGCCCAGGAAAATGGGGATGGCCTTCGAACGCTGAACGATGCGTTGCGCGTATGGCCCGATGGTCGCGTCGAACCGCTGGGGTACCCAAAGTACGACATCAACTATCGATCAGGCACTCGTATCCCGGAGTCAGCGACGATCACTGCTCAGGCAGCCGATGGTTCACCTTTGGTGGTCGAGGTCGAATGTCTTGGGCATGTTGCGTTGTCAGCGGGGTGCGGTTACGGGCCGGATCCGCAGTGGACGCACGGCGTATGGCGCGGACGCGACTGGATCGAAACGGCAACCTATGACCTCACAGATCAGTCCGACCCCGGAATCCTGATCGCTACGCAGTACAGCATCCTCGATCACGTTGGAAAAGCAACACTGGACGGCAAGTTCGGTTACGGACTGTTCGAACATGCCTGCGCAGGACGTCACACGCCATCAGGATTCGCTAACGGCGGATCGATGGCTCCTTGAGTCAGAAACAACCTCTCGAGCGTTTAGCTCTGAGGTAGCAATCCAATGTTTGTCCGGGCCCGTTCTAGAACGGGCCCGGCAATCGCTTGTGCCTTCTCGGCTCCGCTTGCGAGAATCGCGGCGGTTCCGGATGGGTCTGCGGCAAGTTCGGCAAATCGCTCTTGAATGGGACGCAATGTCTCAACGACTGCCTCCGCAACGGCTGACTTCAAATCGCCATAGCGGGTGTAGGACTCGGCAAGTGTTTCCGGAGTGGTGCCGGTGCACGCACTGAGAATCGCTAAGAGATTCGAGACGCCAGGCTTTTCTGCCGTATCGAAGCGAACATCAGTTTCGGTGTCAGTGACGGCCCGTTTGATCTTCTTGGCAACAGCATCAAGATCTTCAAGGACGAGAATGGTGCCCTGCGGAGAATCCTCGGACTTCGACATCTTTTTGGTTGGATGCTGAAGGTCCATGACGCGAGCGCCGACTTTGGCAATTGCGGCTTCAGGCACGATGAATGTGTCCCCATAGCGGCTGTTGAAACGAATCGCGAGGTCGCGAGACAGTTCGAGGTGTTGACGCTGATCGTCACCTACCGGCACGCGATCGGTGTCGTAGAGAAGGATGTCCGCAGCCATGAGGGCGGGATAGGTGAAAAGCCCCGCCGAAACGAACTCCGCTTGATCGCTTTTATCTTTGAACTGTGTCATGCGGCGAAGTTCGCCGAACGATGCGTTGCACTCCATGAGCCACGAAAGCTCGGCGTGTTCCCGAACGTGGCTCTGTATGAAGAGTGTGGAGCGGGCTGGGTCGATGCCTATAGCTAAGAGAAGCTGCGCCAGTTCGAGGGTCCGAGTTCGAAGTTCAGCGGGGTCCTGGGGAACAGTGAGGGCGTGGAGATCAACCACGCAGAAGATGGTGTCCGCCTCATCCTGGTCGGAGACCCAATGGCGTAGGGCGCCCAAGAGGTTGCCGAGCTGGACCGGACCGGTGGGCTTGATGCCCGAGAAGACACGCGTCATGGTCGCCGATGCTAGAGGTCCCGGCGAAGGTTTCGGGAACGGAATGCACTTTGACCCCTTCAGACGCCTCTATCGTGAGACCGTGCCATACGAGGTCCAGACATCAGTCTTTGAGGGTCCCTTCGACCTTCTGCTCCACCTGATCCTTCGGGAACAGGTGGACCTCTACGAGATCTCTCTCGCACGAATCGTCGACGCCTATCTCGTAGAGATTGAAAAGCTGGAACATCTCGATTTGGAGATCACTACCGAGTTCCTGCTGATCGCAGCCACGCTTGTCGAACTCAAGTGCAAGCGTCTTCTGCCCGAGGACGCTGACATCGACCTCGACGACGAGTTCTCACTCTGGGAAGAGCGCGACCTCCTCATTGCTCGTTTGCTCGACTGTAAGACGTTCAAGGACGCAGCCCACGTTCTCTCCGACCTTTTCGATAACGCTGCGATGTGTGTGCCCCGTCGCGCTGGTCTCGATGAGCGCTACTTGGAACTTGCCCCAGACCTGCTCGAAGGTGTCGACATCGACGACGTTCGTGCGGCGTACGTCAGAGCAATGACACCCAAACCAGTTCCTGTTGTGAATGTTGAGCACATTCACAGCGTTCGTGTGAGTGTGGGCGAAGCAGTCGAGGAACTTATCGACGAGCTTCCGCGTTTCGGACGGGTGTCGTTCCGTCGCCTTACCGAGACACTTGTCGAGCGGCTCGAAATCGTTGTTCGTTTTCTTGCGGTACTGGAATTGTTTAAGCAGGGATTCATCGAGCTCGATCAGCCGTCAGCATTTGGCGACATCGAAATCATTTGGGTCGGATCCCCGGCCATTGGTGTGGCGGACCTCGCCGACATCGACAACTACGACGGCTAAGGGTTTCTCATGTCTGCCGATATCAAAAGAGCACTTGAAGCGATCATCATGGTTGCCGACACGCCTGTGCAGACCGACATGCTGGCGCAGTTGACGGGATTGCCGACTGAGCGAGTTGAGACAATCCTTGTTGAGCTTGGTGCGGAATATGCAAGCGATGAGCGAGGCTTCCAACTTGTACGCGTAGCCGGTGGTTGGCGTTATCAGAGCCACCCCGATCAAGCGCCTTATATCGAACAGTTCGTTCTCGAAGGCCAGTCGGCGAAGTTGTCGGCTGCCGCGCTTGAGACGTTGGCGATTGTTGCCTACAAGCAGCCGATTAGCCGAGCGCAGATCGCTTCGATTCGTGGGGTCGGAGTCGATAGCGTGGTGCGTACTCTCGAGCAGCGTGGCTACATCGGCGAGGTTGCTCGCGACCCTGGTCCCGGTCAGGCCGTCATGTTTGGAACGACGCCAGAATTTCTCATGAAGATGGGTCTCGACTCCCTTTCACAGTTGCCGTCGATTGCTGATTTCGTACCGGGTGCCGACGTCGTTGAGGCACTTGAAATGGGTCTCCGCGTTGACTCGGCCGCCGAAGAGCTCGTGAATTCTGTTTCTGAGAGCGACGATTCGGGCGATGGCATTCGACCTTCGTTGGGCGATTTGCTCGACGGGGACGGCTCGGTGTGACCGACGAGGAACGAACGGGGGAGCGCCTTCAGAAGGTGCTGGCCCGCATCGGTATCGGAAGTCGGAGAGTTTGCGAGGACCTCATCGCTGAAGGCCGAGTGACGGTCAATGGCGAAGTCGCTGAATTGGGTCGTCGAGTCACTGCTGAGTCCGACGAGGTTGCAGTCAATGGCGTCATCATCGGGGTTCGTCCGGGGCTCGTTCACGTACTTCTGAATAAGCCAACTGGTGTGGTGACCACCGCTGACGATCCCCAAGGACGTCCAACAGTTCTCGAACTCGTACCCGAAGATCCGCGCGTCTTTCCCGTTGGTCGTCTCGACATGGAGACAGAGGGTCTCTTGCTACTCACCAACGATGGTGATCTTGCCCACAGGCTGACGCATCCCTCCTTTGGCGTAGAGAAGGAGTACATCGCCCACGTCGAAGGCGAACCGACCCGGGGCGAACTTCGCATGCTTCGCGAGGGAGTCATGCTCGAAGACGGAATTACCGCACCAGCGAAGGCAGCTCTTGTCGGTCCGGGGATTCTTCGTATAACGATTCACGAGGGTCGAAATCGCCAGATTCGTCGGATGTGCGAGGCCATCGAGCATCCGGTGAAACGCCTCATTCGCACCCGTATTGGCCCTCTGGCTGATCGAAAACTCAAGCCAGGGCAATGGCGCCCATTGACGGGCGAGGAACTTCGTTCTCTAGAGCGTGCCGCGGTTGCCCGTTCGAATGAATCTCCCTCGGCTCGTTGACCTCACCGTTCTAGGATCACATCGTGACTTCTGCTGTCCGAGCGCTTCGCGGCGCCACTACCATTGATGCTGATACCACCGACGATGTTCGATCTCGCACGATCGCGTTACTTGAACAAATGATCGAGCGCAATGGAGTCGAGCACGATGACATCATCAGTGTCCTTTTCACTGCGACCGACGACATCCATTCGATGTTCCCGGCCTCGGCCGCTCGAGATATTGGGTTCGGCGATATCCCGCTTATCTGTGCACGCGAGCTTGATATCGACGGGGCAACTCCATTCTGCATCCGTGTGCTGATGCATCTTTCAACATCCCGATCACGTTCTGAACTTCGTCACGTCTACCTCGAAGGCGCGAGCGGACTACGCGACGATCTGCCGGAGTGAGCGCTATGGCTCCGGTATCAGAGAAGCGCACCGTGTTAATTGTTGGCGTCGGTCTCATTGGCGGGTCGGTTGGACTCTGCCTGCGTGAGGCGGGCTGGAATGTGCTCGGACGCGACCGATCTACCTCTTGTCTTGAGCGGGCCCTTGCAGTCGGGGCAATCGATTCGATTGCCCCCGCGGGCTTTCTCGATGATGTCGATCTCACGTTTGTGGCCACGCCCGTTGGTGCGATCGCAAATGAGGTCGAAGTTGCACTGCGAGATACAACTGGTTTCGTCACCGACGTTGGAAGCGTGAAGACACCGCTACTCCAGCTAATGGAGAACCCGAGGTTTATTGGTGGCCACCCGATGGCGGGTTCAGAGCAGGAAGGTGTCGACGGTTCGAGATCGGATCTCTTCGAAGGGCGCACCTGGGTGCTCACTCCCATAGAGACGACGGATGACGAAACGCTCGCAACAGTACGCAGCATCGTCTCGGGGTTCGGGGCTGAGGTCGTGTCATTGCCGCCAGCTCAACACGACTCGATGGTGGCAATCGTTTCTCATGTACCGCATCTAACGGCGGCAAGTCTCATGGGCCTCGCCGACGAGCGATCAATCGAGCACCGAAGCCTTATGCGTCTGGCTGCGGGTGGTTTCCGGGATATGACTCGTATCGCCGCAAGCCATCCAGGTATCTGGCCAGACATCTGCAATGAGAATCGAGAAGCGATTGTCACCGAACTCGATCGACTTGTATCGGCACTTTCTTCAGTTCGTTCAATTGTTGCTGATGGCGATCGCGACGCACTCGTTTCGATTCTCGAGCGAGCAAGGTCAGCACGGCTTGCGCTGCCTGCTCGATTCGCTCGTGCCGAAGATCTCGCAGAGCTGCGTATCCCCGTTGCTGATCAGAAGGGTGCTCTCGCTGGCATCACTATGATCGCGACGGAACTCGACGTAAGTATCGCTGACATCGAAATCGCTCACTCGGTTGAGGGCGATGAGGGAGTTGTCATCATCCTCGTCGAGGCCGCAAATGGCGCAATCCTTCGCGACGGCCTGACCGCTCGCGGTTACAAAGCTGTGTTGCGTTCACTGGACGGATCAGAAGAACGCTGATGGTTGAGGTCCTCGAGATCACCCCATTCGGCGGTCCCATTGACGCTGTTGTCATTCCACCTGGATCGAAGAGCATCACGAATCGAGCACTCCTTGCGGCCGCGCTTGCGACCGGAACGAGCACTCTTCGTGGAGCTCTCTTCGCTGATGACACCGAGGCAATGATCGATTGCGTTCGGTCGCTCGGCGCTGTCGTGTTGCTGTCCGAGAACGCAACCACCGTTTCGGTGACCGGTATTGGTGGGGATCTCAGCGGTTCGAGTTCCTCGCGGTTTGCAAGGCAGTCGGGAACAACAGCCCGCTTTCTCGCCTCGGTTCTCGCGTTGGGCGACACACCGTTGCGGCTAGATGCCGATGAGGCGATGCGGCGGCGGCCGATGAGCGATGTTTTCACTGCCATCGAACGTTTAGGGGTAACGGTTTCCTTCGAAGAAGGAGCAGGCCATTTGCCTGCAGTCATCAAGGGGCCGATTCAGCGGTCCGGAGAGATGCCGGTGGTCTCCATCGATGCATCTGTTTCCAGTCAGTTCACCTCTGGGCTGTTGCTCACAGCTCCGTGTATGCCCGAAGGGCTGCAGATCCGTATCGACGGTGACGTCGTTTCGCGCCCGTATCTCGACATGACTATTGCGGTGATGGCTTCGTTCGGCGTCGTTGTTGAGCAGCCGGACGATCGAACATTTACGGTTCCGGCAGGTGGGTACCTCGCTCGGGATTACGACATTGAGCCCGATGCGTCCGCAGCCTCCTACTTTTTTGCCGCAGCAGCGGTATGCGGGGGCACCGTGCGAGTAGATGGACTCGGTTCACACTCTCTACAAGGAGATGTCGGCTTTGTAGATGTGCTTGCCGCAATGGGCGCCGAGGTCGTAGTCGACGAATCGTCGATCACCGTCACAGGTGCGGCGTTACATGGGGTGACGGTCGATTTCAGTCAGATTTCCGATACAGCGCAGACCGTCGCAGCAGTGGCCGTTTTTGCTGAAGGTCCGACAACGATCTCCGGCATCGGATTCATCCGAAAGAAGGAGACCAACCGGATCGCCGCCGTTGTCTCCGAACTTCGTCGACTGGGCATTGATGCAACTGAGGATGATGATGGATTCACGGTGATCCCGGGTCCGATTGATCCGGCGACCGTTCAGACCTACGACGACCATCGAATGGCGATGAGCATGGCAGTAATCGGATACGCCAGTTCGGGCGTTTCAATCTCGGATCCAAACTGCGTGCGAAAGACATTTCCGACATACTTCGACGAGATGGAACGAGTCCGCCCCGGAGGCCTGAAGTGACCGAACAACCATTGGTAATCGCAATCGACGGTCCCGCCGGATCAGGAAAATCGACCGTGGCAAAGGCCGTCGCAATTCGACTGGGACTGGACTATCTCGACACCGGTGCGATGTATCGCTCTGTTACCTTTGCCGCGTTACGCGGTGGTGTCGACCCTGAGGATGCCGAGGTTGTGGGAAACCTGGCCCGCAATATCGAACTCGAGGTGGATCCAACTGGCCCGGTCGTTGTTGATGGTGTCGACGCGACCATCGAGATTCGAGGACCCGAGGTCACTCGCGCCGTCAGCATCGTTGCCGCAAACCCAACCGTACGAACCGAGATGCGGGCGCGACAGCGTCAATGGGTCGCCAAGCGCGGTGGTGGCGTGATGGAGGGACGCGATATCGGAACCGTTGTATTCCCCGACGCGAGACTCAAGGTTTACCTCGACGCAAGTCCGGAGGTTCGAGCTGCTCGTCGCTCGAAGGAAGTATCTGATCTTTCCTACGAGACAGTCGCTACCGATCTTGCTCGGCGTGATGCCCTCGATCAGAACCGAACCCATGACCCATTGCGTACCGCCGATGATGCAGTCGTCATCGATACGAGCGATCTGTCTGTTGACCAGATCGTTGACGCAATCATGGAATACATGCCGTGAGTCGTCGCGAGATCTACATCCCTGAAGGACATGACAACGGGGAAGCGCTGACTCTTGCGCAGAAAGCAATGCACCATATGGTGCGACTCCTCCTTGAGATCGTTACCCGTCTCTATTTCAGGCTTGAAGTACACGGACGCGAGAACATCCCGAAGAAGGGGCCATTCATCGTTTCGCCGATCCACCGTTCCTATCTCGATACTCCCGTTATTGGCGCGGCGATTTGGCGGTTGATGCGCTACATGGGCGCAGAGAAGATGTGGACGAACAAGCAACTGGGCTGGTTTCTGACGGCCATGGGCGGGTTCCCTGTTCAGCGAGGCGCGGCGGATCGTGATGCCTTGAAGGCTGCGTTGACCGTCATCGAACGGGGAGAGCCCTTGGTGATGTTCCCGGAAGGCACTCGCCAGTCCGGTCCTCTGGTCCAAGAAATGTTCGACGGGCCGGCCTACGTCGCTTGTCGAACCGGGGTTGCAATTATTCCGGTAGGTCTCGGAGGAACCGAGCGAGCCATGCCGAAGGGCAAGAAATTCATCCGACCCGTGAAAATGGTGGTCGTCATTGGCGAGGCAATTGTGCCGCCTCCTAAGAAAGAGAGTGGTCGAGTTTCTCGAAACGGAGTCCGCGACATGACGGCTCTACTGGGAGCGAGAATTCAAGATCTTTTCGACGAAGCGCAACTTCGAGCTGGCTCACCGAATCAACATTGAACTGAGCGAAAGCTCAAAGTGACATGTCGCCGGTGAGTTTGCGAACGAGAGGTTCGAAATGCGACAGCGGCAGAGTGTCGTACTCGGTATCGAATGCGATTTGATCCCACTCGTCAGCAAATCTTGCAGCCAGGTCGAACTGTTCGGTGGTGAGTTCCTCACGATGCTTCTCACGGGCATCGGGATCTGCACCGAAATGCTGGTAGTAGTGCTTCCCCTGGAAATCTTGATGGACGCGAATCATTTGGTAAACGTCGTCGCGTACGTATGGCTTGATCATCTCAGCAGCGATGGCGCCGTGATTTGGGACGGTGATTGCCTTACCGGCATCGTGCATGAGTGAGGCAAACACAACTTCCTCATCGGCACCGGCACGTTCGGCGAGGGTGGCGGTCTGGAGACAGTGGGTTAGTTGGTCGGCGTTGAAGCCATCGGTGATCTCGCCGAGCGACTCAAGGAGCATGAGCATTCGGTCAGCGACTCGCCCTTGATTCAGCGCGTGTTGGGCTCCGATGTGTAGCCACTGTTCCTGAGTGGATTCGTCCATGCGGGTGAATGAAGTAGCCATGGCCTAAGTCTGCCCTCTCCGAGCCATCTCTTGCTGAATTTTACGAAGGTGCAATTGAGAGCATGACGCCGAGGAGAACAGCGGCCAGCCCAGCAAACAGCGAAATGGCGCCGCCTGCAGCCAAGATCACCTTGGATTGAGCTCCAGCGTGGAACGCGGCGGCGATGCCGGTGGCGGCGACCATGAGGAGTTTCAGACCCAAGGTGGCATTCCATGCAGCCCCCCGTGAGCTTGGGGTTTCTTCCAAAAGACTCCAGATGCCAGTCATAAAGAGCACGCCAAAAGCGGACCACGCGATGAGGTTGAATCTCCGAGCAGCGGCTCTTGGCGCGTCGGGACCGATGTCACGTAGTACAGGCAACAGGCCTAGAAGCGTTAGCTGGCCTCCGACCCATACGGCGGCAGCGGTGATGTGGAGAAAGAGGCGAAAGGATTCAAGCGAAAGCGGAAGCATTGGTCAGCGTCGCTCACGCAAGTGCTGCGAGAACGTCGCTGGCATGCAGCGATCGATCTTGTGTTGGCGGGCGGGCATCGACAGGACCACCAAAGGTGAGTGTGGCCGCAGCGTCGATCGTGGAGATCAGATCGCGAAGGTTGCGTGGGGGAGGGAAGTACTCATCCTCTTCCGTAACTTGCACGATCTCCACGCCATCAGTTGGAGCAATTTTTGAGATGACAGATTTAACGAGTTCTTCAGGCGCAGATGCACCGGCGGTAACGCCCACAACCCCGTGGAGATCGTCGGGAAGTTCCTCGGCTTCGTTCACCCGGTACACGCGTGCACAGCCGGCTTGTCGAGCGAGACTTTCAAGTGCTCGTGTATTCGATGAATTTGCGGAACCAATGACGACGACGGCGTCGCATTGCGGAGCGATTTCAAGGAGTGCTGATTGACGGTTCGTGGTGGCAAAGCAAAGGTCGGAACGACCTGGAACCCACATGTCCGGGAATCGTTCCCGGGTGGCTTCGAGAACGTTCGCCCAATCGCGATGGCTTAATGTTGTTTGCGCAAGTAGCGCGACCGGTTCTGTGAACGAGGGGAGTTGTGCAACTTCCTCTACCGATTCCACGCGATGAATGTTGTCGGGGGCAACGGCCATCGTGCCAACAGCTTCTTCATGTCCTTCATGGCCGATGTAAACAATTTGGTAGCCCTTGCCAGCGCGCACCTTTACCTCATGGTGAACCTTGGTAACCAGTGGGCAGACGGCATCGACCACGTAACCGCCACTTGACTGCGCAGCGGCCACTACTTCTGGGGCACTCCCGTGAGCCGACAGCATGATGGGACTGCCGGTTGGAACTTCTGAGATGTCATCGACGAAGACCACGCCCAGATCGCGGAATCGTTCAACGACTCGTTGATTGTGAACGATCTCGTGGTAGCAGTAAACGGGCGCTTCGAAAGAGCGGACCATCCATGCCAGGGCCTTAATCGCCATCTCGACCCCTGCGCAGAATCCGCGAGGGGCAGCAAGGAGAACCTTCTGAACAACTGGAGATTCCGAATCGGGGGAAGGCTGTGCCGACTGCTCGTTCATGGGATCAGAGGCTACCGGCACTAGCCTTAGCGGCTATGTCCTCGCCTCGAGTTGTCAGCGTCGCGCCCGCTTCGCCGGCCGAGCGAGCGGGGTTAGCGCCGGGCGACCTGATTCTGCGGCTCAATGGCGAAGTGCCGAGAGACATCATCGCGTATCGACTTCTCGCCGATGAGGGTGAAATCAGCCTGGACGTTGATCGGGGTGGGCTCCAGATTGCGCTTGAAGTCGAGAAACAACCTGGCGAATCTCTTGGCGCCGAGATCCACTCCGCACTGTTCGACCAGGTCAGAACCTGCGACAACCATTGCGAGTTCTGTTTTATCTACCAATTGCCTCCCAATCTGCGTGAATCTCTTTACCTCAAAGACGACGATTATCGACTTTCGTTTCTCTACGGAAATTTCACGACACTCACCCGATTCACTGAGCTTGACCTCGAACGAGTTGTGACAGAACGGATTTCGCCACTGCACGTTTCGATCCATGCGACTGATCCAGACCTGCGTTCCTCAATGCTCCGAAACCGACGAGGTGCTTCGAGTCTTCGTTGGCTTCGCGCATTGCTCGACCACGGGATCGAGGTCCACGGTCAGGTCGTCGTGTGTCCCGGTAGAAACGATGGCCCCGCTCTCGATGAGACGCTTGCGACCGTGCTCGATACGTATTCGGAATTGGCAACCTTGAGTGTTGTTCCTCTTGGTGTGAGCGATTTCAATACCGAGCCGACGATGCGTCCTCATACGCAAGCCGAAGCGAGCGACGTAATCGATGCTGTTCATGATTGGCAGGACATCTATCTTGCAACGCTCGGAAGGCGTATCGTTCATGCCGCTGACGAGTACTACTTGCTCGCGAATCGGCCCTTCCCCGATCACAGCGTCTACGAAGATTTTCCGATGCATGAAGACGGCATCGGAATGGCTCGCACGTTCGAGCGGGAGTTCATGGGCGAAACCGCAACTCCAACTGGCGTCGCGACTGGTTTTTTTGCTTGGGTCGATGGAGCGCCACCCGAGGGATATCGGGCGCCCCGAGGTGGCGGAGAGACTTCGATTCGCCCTCGTCCTAATGCACCCGTGGCCATCATCACCGGCGGCTACGGAGCTCAGGTTCTCGGCCCATTGGTCGAAACACTCGACCGCGATGACATACGTGTACTCAGTGTGGAGAATCTCTTCTTCGGCGGCAACACTGGTGTCGCGGGTCTCCTCACCGGGGCCGACCTTATTCGTGTGCTCTCAACTGAGCCCGAAGGTCATCGCTACCTCTTGCCCGATGTGTGTCTGTCACAGGGACGTTTCCTCGATGGTCTCACTCCTGACGATCTGCCCCGACAGGTCGAGATCCTCCCGACAGATGGCATCGCTCTCCGTCGGGCGCTGGAGCCGAAATGAGCACCCAACCAATCGATCTTCCGCTTGTTGCGGTCGTGGGCCGTCCCAATGTCGGCAAGTCGACACTCTTCAATCGAATCGTCGGTCGTCGAGAGGCAATTGTTGAAGAGAAGCCCGGCGTCACTCGTGATCGAAAAGAAGTTGTTGCCGAGTGGCAGGCCCGCGAGTTTCGTTTGGTCGACACCGGTGGATGGATGCCGGGAGGTAACTCGCTTGACGAGAAGGTTTCCAAGCAGAGCGAGAAAGCAATTCTCGAAGCCGATGTTGTGCTCTTTGTTGTCGATGTCACGGTTGGCATTACCGAAGAAGACAGTCGTGTTGCTCAGATCCTTCGTCGCAATGGCCGCCCTGTTCTTCTCGTCGCCAACAAGGTCGACGACACAAATCGAGAATCGGCAATCTGGGACTTGCTCGGACTGGGGGTCGGCAATCCATTCCCCGTAAGCGCCCTGCACGGTCGAGGAACCGGCGATCTTCTTGAATCGCTCATGCTTGAGTTCCCTCCCGAGCCAGAGGTAGTTGTCGACGAAGACGAAGCAGAAGCCGACAAGATCTTCTCCGTTTCAATCGTCGGTCGACCCAATGTTGGTAAGTCGACACTCTTCAATCGCCTCATTGGCGATGAACGATCCGTTGTGCATGACATGCCGGGAACCACCAGAGACGCTGTCGACACCATCGTTGAGACCGAGGACGGCCCGATTCGCTTTGTCGATACAGCGGGAATGCGCCGTCGAAGCAAGGTCGATGAATCCACCGAGTACTACTCATTGGTTCGTGCCCTTCAGGCGATCGATCGGTCCGATGTCGCGATGCTTGTTATCGATGCGACGGTAGGCGTGACGGCGCAGGACCAACGTCTGGCAGAGCGAATCGACGCCGCCGGCTGCCCCGTGGTGGTGCTGCTCAATAAGTGGGAACTCCTGGACGCCGATGCTCGTGATGATGTGGGTTACCAAATCAGTCAGCGTTTGCATTTCATTGGAGAGTCACCAGTTCTGAAGATCAGTGCGCTCTCGGGGAAAGGGGTGCATCGTTTGCTCCCGGCTCTCTCCGGAACGATCGAGGATTACCACCGCCGAGTTCCAACGCGAAAAGTCAATCAGGTTCTGCGCGCGGCGCAAGCCGCTCAGCCTGGTCCCCACGGCGCAAGAGTCCTGTACGCAACGCAGGGAGCGACGGATCCGCCGACATTCACGCTCTTTGCGAACAAGGAGATTCCTCCTTCCTATCTTCGCTACCTCGAACGCTCCCTTCGCGAAGCGTTCGACATGGGTGCAACACCAATCAAGATGCGAGTGCGGAAGCGGGACTGACCAAATGCCGTGGTGTGAAGAATGTTCCAAGTTTTGGAACCCGAATTCATTGCCGCCCGACGGGACGTGTCCGGCGTGTGGTCGATTGATCGGTGAGCCACCGAGCATCCAGAAAGTCCCGTGGCATTTCTGGATTCTTGTTTTGGCTGCCGGCCTTTACCTCGGTTGGCGTGCAGTGCAAGGCGTGATTTGGCTGCTGCAATGAGCGGAAAGAGTTGATCGTGGAGAGTGGTGTGGTCGAGCTTGCGATCATTGGCAGTGGCTTCGGCGGCATTGGTGCTGGAGTCATGGCCATTGAGCAGGGGATTGAATCCTTTGTGATTCTCGAACGAGCGAAAGCGGTTGGGGGCACCTGGCGGGATAACACCTATCCCGGATGTGCGTGCGATATTCCAAGCCACCTCTATTCGTTTTCGTTTGCGCAGAATTCCGCATGGAGCCGCAGCTATCCGGCACAGCCGGAGATCGAGGACTACCTCGAACGAGTCACCGATAACTACAGACTTCATTCGCGCGTTCGCTTCGGCTTTGATGTCGCAGAGGTGCGATGGCTTCAGGAGCAAACGTGTTGGTCGATCACTTCCCGTGCAGGTGACACCGTCCTCGCGTCGGCCGTCATTTCAGCCACCGGTCCGCTGAGTCAGCCCGCAACACCCGATTTTCCCGGGCTCTCGGACTTTGCTGGCGAGGCCTTCCACTCAGCGAGCTGGCGACACGATGTTTCTCTCGACGGTAAGAGGGTCGGTGTCGTCGGCACGGGTGCATCGGCCATTCAACTTGTTCCGGCAATCGCAGACGATGTCGAACACCTTGATGTTTTCCAGCGGACCCCACCTTGGGTGCTGCCTCGCGATGATCGTCCGGCTCCTTTGTGGCGTCGACACCTCTATCGAGCGTTGCCCTTTTTGCAGCGTCTTCACCGCTGGCGCATCTATGCCCGTCAAGAGTTTCTGTCCTTGGCGTTTCTCGGAAGCGGCAAGATTGCCAATGCGATGACGGCGCGCATCAAAGAAGAGACAAAGACGCTGATCGATGCATCTTTCCCTGATCCCGAAGCAGCGGCTGCACTACTGCCGACGTTCAAGCCTGGTTGCAAGCGGCTATTGATTTCAAACGACTGGTACTCAGCGTTGGCGAAGCCAAACGTTGATGTTGTCACAACTTCAATTGAACGCGTCGATACGACGGGCATCACCACCTCTGATGGTCGCCATCATGAACTCGATGTGTTGGTACTTGCGACAGGGTTTGCCGTGACTGACTTTCCGTCGCCCTTGACTTTCATTGGCCGCAACGGAGTGAACCTGGCCAAACATTGGGAGGATGGGGCTTCAACTGATTTTGGGATCACGGTCTCAGGATTCCCAAACCTGTGGTTTCTTGCCGGACCGGGAACCGGACTCGGACACAATTCCATCGTCTTCATGATCGAGGTCCAACTTCAGCAGATCGGGCGCGCCCTCAGATACATGCGAAGAGAATCAGTGGCCACAATCGAACTTCGGCAAGAAGTTGGGGATGCCTCCTACGCGGAGTTGCAGCGAAGGGTTGCCACCACGGTGTGGGCTTCCGGATGCTCAAGTTGGTACCAGCGGGAAGACGGCAGAGTCGACACAATCTGGCCTGGAACTACGACGGAGTACTGGTGGCGAGCTCGACGCTTCGCCCCCGATCGTTATCTCACGACCGCCGGCCGATTCGGTCAGATCACACCGTCTCGCTAAGGTGTTCCCTCCACGGGCTGTGGCGCAGCTTGGTTAGCGCGTCGGTCTGGGGGACCGAAGGTCGTGGGTTCGAATCCCGCCAGCCCGACCAGATACGTGCGGGGTGCCACACTGGCACCCCGCCCCGTAACCCCCGAGAACTCCAGGAAGACTGATGTCAGACGAGAACGCAGCAGAGTCCTCCTCAGAACCGCTCGATAGTCCTGAAGACCTTGAGGCTTCCTCAGAGGAGCGGGCCTCTATCCGTGCCCAACGACTCGAGCGAGTCGGTCAATTGCGAGCTTCGGGAGTCGACCCGTACCCCTATCGGTTTGAGCGATCCTCCGATATCGGCCCAGTTCGAGATGAATGGGGGACCATCGAAGCTGGTACCGAAACCGGCGTTGTCGTCCGCCTCGCCGGAAGACTCATGCTCAAGAGAGAGCAGGGACGGCTCACGTTTGGGCAGCTACGGGATCGAACGGGCGAAATCCAGTTGTTCGTCTCGGCCGGAGTCTTAGGTAAAGAATTCTTTGGCGAGTTCAATCAACTTGATCGAGGCGACTGGGTTGGGGTCGAAGGCGAGATTATGGCCACGAAAAAGGGTGAGCTCTCGGTCAAGGTTTCCGATTGGGTGCTGTTAAGCAAAGCGTTGCGTCCTCTTCCTGATAAATGGAAGGGCCTCGCCGACGTCGATGCGCGATACCGCCAGCGTTATGTCGATCTCACGGTGAATCCAGACGCGCGAAGAGTGTTTGAAACGCGCTTCGCCGCCGTTGACGCGATTCGAAGAGTGTTGCGTGAACGTGGCTACCTCGAAGTTGAAACGCCTATTTTGAACCTGCAGCAGGGCGGCGCCACTGCACGGCCATTCATTACGCATTACAACGCGCTGACTCTCGATACCTATTTGCGCATCGCCCTTGAACTTCCGTTGAAGCGTCTTCTCGTAGGCGGTCTCGACCGTGTCTTTGAAATTGGTCGCGTCTTCCGCAATGAGGGGATCGATACCCGCCACAATCCTGAGTTCACGATGCTCGAGTCCTACGAGGCATTCGCTGACTACAGCGACATGATGGAACTCGTCGAGGTACTTGTTTCTTCGGCTGCTGTTGCTGCAAACGGCACTACGAAGGTTGAACTTCGGGGCACATCTGTTGACCTGGCGCCACCATGGCGCAGAGTCACGATGGTCGAACTCATCAAGGAAGTTGTCGGTGTCGACATCAATCCTGAAATGGAGCTCTCGGAAACAAGAGCGATTCTCGATGGGCTTGGACTCGAATGGAAGGACTCGTGGGGGCCTGGTCGGTGCACACACGAGGTCTACGACGAACTCGTTGAGTCCAAAGTGATGGAACCGACGATCGTTTTTGATCACCCTCGTGAGACTTCACCACTCGCGAAGCCGCACCGAAGTGACCCGTCCCTTGTTGAGCGCTTTGAGGTCATTGTTGACGGTCGTGAGTTGGCGAACGCCTACAGCGAACTCAACGATCCTGTGGAACAGCTTGCTCGGTTCCAAGAAGAAGCAGCCAACAAGGCTGCCGGAGATCCAGAATCCGGCGACGTCGATCTCGACTACATCAGGGCCCTTGAGTACGGAATGCCCCCTGCCGGAGGGCTCGGAATCGGTATCGATCGTCTCGTGATGATCCTTGCCGCGGTTGAAAGTATCCGAGAGGTCATCTTGTTCCCAACGCTCCGACCGGAACATGGTCTGACCGACGAGGATTTCTCCGCTGGTCCTACTGTCTAGGAATGCGCACTTCCGAAGTTAGTGTTCGCGTCACAAGCGATGAGGTTGCTCTTGTCGCTGGTGTTGGCTCGCCCTATCTGGCCGGTCAGTCGGTCGTTGATGAATGCGTGGCTCCAATGAGTGAGCAGGACTAGTCGTGTGCGGGCGATTCACGAGCACCACGCCTGCATCGGAGTTGGCTGATTTCTTCGAAGCAGAGACAGATCTTCCCGATGAGGTCGAGAACTACAACGTCACCCCAACTAGTGACGTGGCTGTTGTGCATCAAGATGAGAACGGACAACGCCGCCTTGATTTGATGTTTTGGGGTCTGGTTCCAAGTTGGGCGGAAAGTCCCGCGATCGGTTCGCGTCTAATCAATGCTCGGTCCGAAACTGTCGCAGTGAAGCCTTCGTTTCGATCGGCATTTCGTCGACGGCGATGCCTCATTCCGGTCGACGGGTTCTACGAGTGGGTTCAAGTTCCAGAGCGAAAAAAGAAGCAGCCGGTCTACATCACATCGACTGATGGAAACCCGCTCGCGTTCGCAGGCATCTGGGAATCGTGGCGCAGCAGAGAAGAGTCAGAATCAGCCGCAGTTCTTCATACATGTTCAATCATTACCGGCCCGCCGAACCAAATGATTGCACCGCTGCATGATCGAATGCCGATGATTCTCTCGCGAGACCAGTGGGCGCCATGGCTTGATCCATCAAATGACCGCATCGATGAGCTGCATTCCATGTTGAGGCCGGCTCCAGAGCAGTGGTTGCGGTGGTGGACAGTTTCAACAGCGGTAAACAACGTGCGCAATGGCGATGCCTCACTTATTCAACCCGGCGAGATTGTCGCCGACGGCCAAGCCGAGGGTCAGGGTCGGTTGTTGTAGCCGGTTAGACCGAGGCTTCTGATCCGAGAGCAGCGCGAAGAGCGTTCGCTGCCTTGTCGAGTTCCGCTGGATCGACCGCAGTGTTCGCTTTGCGGAAATCGATGTCGGCTTCCGATGTGATTGGGAGCACATGGAGGTGGGTGTGGGGGACTTCAAGTCCGGCGATGATGAGAGAGATTCGCTCGGCTTCAAATGCAGCCATCTGGGCCGCGCCAATCTTGCGGGCAACGATGGCGAGATGTCCGGCGAGCTCGTCGGGAAGATCTATCCAATGATCTACCTCGAGGCGCGGGACAACGAGGGTGTGGCCGGGGCAGATTGGGGCGATCGTGAGGAATGCAACGCACATATCGTCTCTGTAGACGAACCGTCCTGGCAGGTCGCCTTTGATGATCTTGGTAAACAAGGTGCTCATGGGTTTGAAATCGTAGAGTGCAACCGATGACCTTGCCCGCCAACTCCGAGTCCGAGGATCAGATTCTCACCGTTCCGAATCTGATCACTCTTGCTCGCTTGCTCTGCTTGCCGGTATTTGTCTGGCTCCTGCTTGGTCAAGAGAACCCTCTGGCGGCAGGTGCACTCCTTGGTGTTTTGGGTGCAACCGATTGGGTGGACGGCTGGTATGCACGTCGGTTCAACGCTGTCTCGAACCTCGGGAAGATCTTCGATCCGGTTGTCGACCGACTGCTTTTCTTCGTATCAATCGTCACAATCATCATCGCCGGATCGGCCCCGCTCTGGTTTTGCATCGCGGTGCTGGTTCGGGAAGTGGCCCTGTCATTGGCCACGTTGGTATTGGCTTCCCTCGGGGCCCGCCGCATTGATGTGACCTGGATCGGCAAGGCGGCCACGTTCGGATTGATGTTTGCATTTCCTGGGTTTCTCTGGGCGTCAACTGACTGGGTATTGCAGCCGTTCTTTGAGATCGCGGCATGGGCCTGCGCTCTGCCGGCACTGGCAGCCTCCTATTACGCAGCAGCTCTCTACGTGCCGCTCGGCCTTCGGGCCCTGAGTGACGGACGCATGGCAAGGGCCACGGGGGAGTGAGGGCACTCGGATCCGGGGCTCACGCTTCGGTGGAGGTCGAGGCAATCGGATAGCGTTCGGCCCATGCAACTGCCTGATGATCTGCGCTATTCCTCCGACCACGAATGGGTCCGTCTCGAGAACGGTCAACTTCGTCTCGGAATCACTGACTACGCACAAGATGCGCTCGGCGATGTCGTGTACGTCGAGATTCCCGAACTTGGTATGCAGGTTGATGCGGCAGCGAAGGTCAGCGAAGTTGAGTCGACCAAGTCGGTCTCGGACATCTACGCACCTGTTGCTGGCACGGTCATCGCTGTAAACGATCTACTTTCGGATTCACCAGAGCGTTTGAATGATGATCCTTACGGCGATGGTTGGATCTGCATTATTGAGCCTTCTGACGCAACTTCTATTGACGCTCTTCTAGACGTCGATGGTTATCGGCGGTTGATCGAAGGCTCGTGATGGCTGTTGCCGAGGGATTCTGTAATAACTGCGGGCACCGCAATTCGCTTGGAGCCAATTTCTGCTCCTCATGCGGTGCAGTTCTTGAATCGATCGCGCCCGATCACACAACGATTACTTTCCACCCAGTGACTCCAGGTGACCCTGTCGAGAACGACGTCGCAGTCATCGTCGAGGGTATTCCTGCCGATTCCGCGATGCTTGTGGTTCAGCGCGGGTCGAAGGCTGGGAGTCGATTCGCGTTGGATAGCGATGTGGTGACTGCAGGTCGACATCCCGACTCAGATATCTTCCTTGATGACATAACGGTTTCGCGTCGCCATGCCGAGCTTCGGCGAGTCACTGATGGAACTTGGCTGGCGTGTGATACCGGTTCTCTAAATGGGACATATCTCAATCGTCAGCGAATCGAAACAGCGATTCTTTCGAGCGGTGATGAATTGCAAATCGGAAAGTTCAAACTTGTGTTTCTTCTCGGTGGAGACGAAGCGTGACCGACGCTGGTTCTCACTCTTCAATTGGCGAAGTACTTGCGCTCCTGCAAAGCGACTATCCCGATATCACTATTTCCAAGATTCGGTTCCTTGAGAGCCAAGGGTTGTTGAATCCCGAACGCACTCCGTCGGGGTACCGGAAATTTCACGACGAAGACATTGAACGGCTGCGATGGATTCTCACGCAGCAACGCGATCACTTTTTGCCGTTGAAGGTGATCAAGGATCGGCTTGCCGCAGGTGATTTTGCCGATGGTCCGCCCGAGGGCGTACTTCCATTTGAGCGGAACTCGGAAGTAGTAGAGACCTCCAACGACTCATCAGATTCTCAGGTCGTCGAGAACTCTGCAGGCCCTGCGTCACCCAAGAATGATTCCGCTGCGAAGAACTCAGGTGCCAACGCCTCAGCTTCCCGAACGAGTGCTGTTACGAGTTTGCTCGAAGGGCCCGCGACAGCGCCCACGGCGCCTCGTGGCGGGAAACGGCATCCAACCGGACACAAGAAGGGCGATCCCACTCCGCAGAAAGGTTCGGATGATGAGATCGTTGCACCTGAGGTAGCACTCACACGTAAGGAACTCTGCGAGCAGAGCGGCTTGGGCGAGTCTGAGGTGGCTGACCTCGAGAAGTTCGGACTTCTGACACGCCGGTCCATGGGGCATGTTGAGTATTACGACGAAGAAGCACTTGTCGTGGCGCGTCTGGCTGGCGGATTCGGGAGGTATGGAATTGAGCCTCGCCACCTGCGTATGTACAAGGTTTCGGCTGAACGGGAAGCCGGCTTGTTCGAACAGCTCATTACTCCGCTGCTGAAACAACGTCGTGCTGCGGCCCGCGAAGAGGCGGTTGAGATGCTCGAAGAGTTGGCGGAACTTGCCGATGACCTGCGGGCAGTGATGGTTCGGGCCTCGCTGCGTGACTATCTGGGTCAAGCCTGAGTCACGGGTTCGGTTGCTCTTCGATCCCGGTAGTCTGAGCCGGTGATTGAGATGGAAGTCATCAACGTTCAGGTTGATATCCCGGGAAATGCCCCAGTGCTCGTTTTGCGCGAGGTTGCGGGTGCGGGCCGGCTCGTTCCTATCTTCATCGGTCATGCCGAAGCAGCTGCAATCAGTTTTGGACTCGAAGGCGTCGTTACCCCGAGACCACTGACCCACGATCTTTTCTGTGAGGCGATTGAGCATTTGGGTGCCACCCTTTCCTTCATTGAGATCACGAAGGTCGACGGCGGCACGTTTTATGCCGAATTGGTCCTAAAAGTTGCCGAAACGGAGTCTCGTTTGTCGGCCCGTCCGTCTGATGCCGTGGCCCTGGCGTTGCGATTTCACTGCCCGATATGGGCCGACGATTCTGTCGTCGAGGCTGCTGGACTGCTTCCCGACGATAAGACCGAAGGTTCCGACGACGGGGGAGACGTGGTCGAAGAGTTCCGTGCCTTCATTGACAACGTAAATCCCGAGGATTTCGCGTCCTGACGCGGTTTTCGCCCAATCATTGACGCCGCGCGCGGCGCCCTGTACGGTCAGCGGTCCTCACAACGGCGTAATTTCGTCGTTGTCATCCGTGGGGTCAGCGCCGATCCCGTTCTGTGACGCAAGGCCGTCACTAGTTCTAACTGGGAGCAACCATGGCATCTACGAATGAGCGCGCGGTCGACCACGGCTTTAGTGGCGCGAAGGCAGCGGAGATAGTCGGAATTAGCTACCGCCAACTCGACTACTGGGCTCGAACGGACTTGGTTCGTCCAACACTGACCGATGCAGCCGGGAGTGGTAGTCGTCGTCGCTACGGGTACACCGATCTTCTTGAGCTGAAGGTCATCAAGAGTCTTCTCGATGCTGGAATCCGCCTAGAAAGCGTTCGAGAGATTTTCAGTTATCTACGTGACATTCTCGGACAGGAAATCACCTCAGCAAATCTCGTCATCCAAGGTTCAACCTCGGTAGTCATTCAATCTGATGGCGAACTTATCGACCTGATCCACAAGGGTCAGGGTGTTTTGAACATCCTTCCGTTGGCAGGTGTTCGAGACGAGATGGATGCTCGAATTCGCGAACTTCGTCCTCAAACAGATTTAGCTGACGATCCAACCGCAGTGGTTGGCGATCTTCCGACGACGCCGATTTCAACTGCGATCTGAACTGAATCGCCCGGTGGAGTGGCTACGGCATCGATTCTCCGAAACTAGGGTCACGACGTGACTGATCGTCTTTCTCCTCTCGATGCTGTCCATCGTTCGATCGGTGCCAAAATGGTGCCGTTCGGCGGTTGGGATATGCCCCTTTCTTACGAGCAGGGGACCCTCGCCGAACATCGCGCCTGCCGTCATGGCGCAGTTGTTTTCGATGTCTCCCATCTCGGCACGGTCCGGGTCACTGGTCCCGATGCTTTCGATGTCCTTCAGCGAGCCTTCACAAATGATCTTCATCGAGTAGCTCCAGGGCGAGCGCAGTACACCCATCTCCTCGACCAAGACGATGGATCAGTTGTTGACGACATCATCATCTGGTGGGTTGATCCCGAGACGTTTGATGTCATGCCCAACGCTTCAAATACAGATCGGGTAACCGGTGCACTTGAGCAAATCGTCATGAGCATGGACGGCATCGAAATCGATGCCGGTGACATCACATCCGAGCGAGCAATTTTGGCTGTACAGGGACCACAGGCTCGATCACTGCTCACGACTGTCAACGAAGCAATCGCATCAGTGGAGCGTTTTGATGTTCGATTGCTCGAATGGCAGGGCGTTCCTATTGTCGTAGCTGGTACTGGCTACACCGGAGAAGACGGTGTCGAGATTGCCGTACCTGCGCCCCACGCGTCTGCGCTTTGGTCAGCGTTGACCAGCGCAGGAATCACACCCGCAGGTCTGGGTGCTCGCGACACGCTGCGTCTCGAAGCTGGTCTTCCTTTGCACGGCCACGAACTTGGAGAAGGCATCACATCGTTGCAGGCTGGGCTTGGTTGGGCAGTTCGCTTCGACAAAGGTCCGTTCCGAGGTTCTGAAGCACTAGCGGCGGAGCGAGATCGTGGGATTTCACGTCGGCTTGCGGGGCTCGTCACCGAGGGTCGGCGACCACCACGAGAAGGATCAGCGGTTTTGCGCGACGGCGTTGTCGTCGGAGAAGTGACGAGCGGCAATTATTCTCCCGAACTGGGACACGGGATAGCACTGGCGTTTCTTCCGCCCGACGCAAGCGTGGGGGATCAGTTCTCTATCGATGTGCGCGGAACACTTCTCGAAGCTGTCGTTGTGAAGCCGCCGTTCGTTGGCTAATTAGTTTTCGGCGAACTCTTCGATCGGCGGACACGAACAAACGACATTTCGATCGCCGTAAGCGCCGTCGATGCGGCTCACCGGAGGCCAGTAGCGCGCCGCGACGTGGCCTGCGGGCCAGCCGGCGACCTCTCGGGTGTAGGCGTGTTCCCACGAGTTGCTCGTGAGGTCGGCTGCGGCGTGAGGAGCGTTGTGCAACGGATTGTCCTCTGCTGGCCAATGGCCAGATGCTACGAGGTCGATTTCACGCCGGATCGACAACATCGCGTTGCAGAATCGATCGAGCTCATTCAATCCTTCACTTTCGGTGCTCTCGAACATGAGCGTTCCGGCAACAGGGAACGACATCGTCGGTGCGTGAAAGCCGTAGTCAATCAAGCGTTTCGCGACGTCATCGACCGTCACACCCGTTTCTTTGGTGATGGGCCGAAGATCGAGAATGCACTCGTGGGCTACCAAACCGTCGCGCCCGGTGTAGAGAACGGGGAAGGCGTCTTCGAGTCGTTGGGCGACGTAATTCGCGTTGAGGATTGCAACGTGGGTGGCTCGCTCCAGTCCCTCGGGGCCCATCATCGAGATGTATGACCACGGAATCGTGAGGATGTTTGCTGAGCCGTAAGGCGCTGAAGAAACTGGGCCGACGAGGGGACCAGTAACTGAACTGTCTCGAGCAGGACCAGCCGATGGAATCACAGGATGACCTGGCAGATAGGGAGCCAGGTGAGAGCGAACAGCGACAGGACCGACCCCGGGTCCACCTCCGCCGTGAGGAATGCAGAAGGTCTTATGAAGATTGAGGTGACTAACGTCGGCGCCGAAGTGGCCAGGCCGCGCAACGCCGACAAGCGCGTTGAGATTGGCTCCGTCGAGGTACACCTGTCCGCCGGCATCGTGCACCGCGCCGCAGATATCGCCGATGGCTTCTTCGAACACACCGTGGGTCGACGGGTAGGTGATCATTAGTGCTGCGAGATTGTCCGCGTGTTCATCGATTTTTGATCGAAGATCGTCGACATCGACATTGCCGTTTTCATCGCAAGCGATAACGATCACGCGCATTCCGACCATCGTTGCACTCGCGGCATTTGTTCCGTGCGCCGATGCAGGAATCAAACACACAGTGCGGTGCTCGTGACCATTGCCAAGATGCCACGCACGAATCGCAAGGAGGCCCGCGAACTCGCCTTGGGAACCGGCGTTGGGTTGAAGCGACACAGCGTCATAGCCAGTGATGTCGGAAAGCCAACGTTCGAGGTCGGAAATGATTGTTCGATAGCCAGCCGAATCGGCGGGGTCGACATAGGGGTGAAGACCGGCGAACTGGCTCCAGGTGACAGGTTCCATCTCGGCGGCTGAATTGAGTTTCATTGTGCATGAACCGAGCGGAATCATGGCCCGGTCAAGTGCGAGATCGACATCGGCGAGTCTGCGCAAATACCGGACCATCTCTGTTTCACTGTGATGCGTTGTGAAATTGGGATGATCGAGATAACTCGTGGTGCGTCGGCTCGCTAATGGAATGGACTCTGTCGCTGCCATATCGAGTTTGGCGACCGAAACCTCGCTGGCCCCGGCGCAGGTCAAAAGCGTGGAGACCGTTACTGGTGTTGTGGTCTCATCGAACGACACTGAGATGGTGTCGGCATCGACTCGGCGCAGTTCAAGACCCGCCGATCGCGCAGTAGCTATGAGCGCATCGGCACCGGAAGGAACCGAAATCGTAAGCGTGTCGAAGAACGTCTGGTTCACGGGACCGAGACCAAGATCACGGAAACCCTCAGCCGCCGCTGCGGCGAGGCGATTGACGCGGGTAGCGATGCGGCGAAGCCCTTGTGGACCGTGCCACGCGGCATAGAGAGCCGCCATTACAGCGAGAAGGACCTGAGCGGTGCAGATATTTGATGTCGCTTTTTCGCGACGGATGTGTTGCTCCCGGGTCTGAAGCGCAAGGCGATACGCCGGTCGACCAGCAGCGTCGATCGAAACGCCTACGAGACGACCGGGAAGAACGCGTCGGTATTCATCGCGGGTTGCAAGGAACCCAGCACTTGGTCCACCAAATCCAAGCGGAATCCCGAACCGTTGGGAGGAGCCAACAACAACGTCTGCGCCGATCTCACCTGGGGGAGTGATGAGGCAGCACGCGAGAAGATCTGTCGTCACAGCGACAAGCGCACCAGCGATATGCGCTGCATCAATAGCAGCGGAAAGTTCTCGGATCGCACCAGACGATCCGGGATGCGAGAACAACACGCCGAAGACATCGTCGGCGATGGGATCGTCGGGGTCAGCGAGTTCGATCGTGAAACCAAGTGGTTCGGCGCGAGTTTGCAGCACTGCGATTGTTTGGGGATGGGTGTCGCGATCGACGACGAAACGATCACCGCGTTTCCCGTTGGTTCGGTGAAGGAGCGTCATGGCCTCTGCCGCGGCGGTTGACTCGTCGAGCATTGATGCGTTTGCGATATCCATACCGGTGAGATCGCAGACCATGGTCTGGTACATGAGTAGAGCTTCGAGTCGGCCCTGACTAATTTCAGGCTGATAGGGCGTGTATGCGGTGTACCAGGCCGGATTCTCGAGCACATTGCGTCGAAGCACCGGGGGAGTCACACAGTCGTACCAACCGCAGCCGATAAGCGAGGTGCGGACAACGTTGCGATCGGCGATGGAACGCAGCCTCTGAAGCATCGTGGCTTCATCGACTGCAGCGGGAACAGCGAGGGGAGTCGTTGATCGAATGGATGGTGGTACAACGGCATCAATCAGCGCTTCAAGAGTCGGTTGACCGACTACGGCGAGCATCCGTTCGATTTCGTCATTCGTGGGCCCAATGTGCCGACCAACAAATTGGTCAGCAGCAATCAGTTCTTCAAGTGACGGGCGGGGATCAGACATGGTGGCCTCGATGGTTGCGACGCGATAGCGCCTAAGTCGGGACCCCGCTCTGTTGTGGAACCTGAGAGTTTCGCTTCCAACTGTGAACAGACCCGAAGGCACCAGTTCGTCGTTGTCGACTTTCCCCGTCGGTGAGCCATTTACAGGTGTAAACGACTGCTCTCCAGAGTTGCCTACGCAAGCGGTACATGGGCCTGAGAGTTTCCCGGGGGGTTGCTCCTTCGGCGCCAATCGAGATTCCTTCGACCACGAAGATCGGCGGACTTTCGATTGAGCTCTCCCGCAAGCGATGATCAGCTTGAGTTGTCTTTGGAAAACTAGTCGAAGAGATCCGGTTGTTCGCGCACGATGCTCGAGTACAAGGGCTGGAACGAGAACCAACCTGCGAAGTTGTGTCCGATTTGGTCCCGGGTCATGGCTGCGCATGCATCGTCGATAGAAATCGGAGACCCGGCAGCCATCGCCAAGAGTTGCGCCTGGCAACTGCGCTCCATCGTGATGTACCACCAGGCGGCCTCATCAACAGAGTGACCAACGGTGAGGAGCCCGTGGTTCCGGAGGATTGCAGCCTTTTTCATACCGAGGCCGGCAGCGATCCGCATGCCTTCGCTGGGATCGAGAACAACTCCGGTGTAGTCGTCGAACAGAACGTGGTCGTCGAAGAACGCGCATGCGTCTTGCGTGATCGGATCGAGGAGTTGTCCGAGTGAAGAAAACGCTTTGCCGTAGACCGAATGTGTGTGAGCGGCTGCAATGACGTCAGGCCTCGCTGCATGGACTTGGGAGTGAATAGCAAACGCCGCCTGATTGATGGCGTATTCGCCGTGAAGGATTTCCCCCTCGTGGTTTACAAGAATGAGGTCCGAGACGCTGATTAAACGAAAATCCATCCCGATTGGATTGAGCCAAAAACAGTCTGGGTGTTCAGGATCCCGAACGGTGATGTGACCGGCGACGCCTTCACCGAAACCTAATTTTCCGAAAAGCCGAAATGCTGCAGCAAGTCGTTCCTTCCGATGCTGGCGTTCGTCCTCGAAAGTGTCGAAGACGGGGATGTCGTAGGGGATTGGCTTGCTCGTTGCGCGAACCACGCCGAGATTGTCAGGATCGAGACTTGCGGTCATCGCAGCCTTCCATTCTTTGGGGGGAGTCACCCCGCTGTCATGGGTGATCCTATGTCCGCAACGGAGTTCTATGAGGTCCTTGACTTTGCCTTCACTTGATGTTTGAGTGAGAAGAGAAGAAGTTGTTCTCGTGTGAGGGGAAGTTCGGTGAGAATCCGGCGCTGTCCCGCAACCGTGTGAGTGTTGACTCCTTGGAGAAAGCCAGAGGGTCAGTACTCGAGTCGGATCACCGAGCCCGAGAACGAAGCTCACCATCACCGTCGTGGAATGCGGTGTCGAGCCTCGAACTCTTGCGCCATTTGGTGTTCGACGAGGGCCGGCATTGTTCAAGCGTCGGTCCTCTCAAAGGACATCATGAACACTTTCTCACCACGAGTTTCGACTCGCATCCGTCTCGGAACGGTTGCAGTGGTCGTCGCACTCGTCGCGGTTCTCGGTACATCGAGCTGCTCAGACTCAGCGGTGTCGACACCTGCGTCGTCGCTCACCTCAGCATGGTTGGCCTCGCAGGTTGGTCCTACCGGCGAAGTCAGCGTCAGCGGCTCGACGCAGTCGGTTGTTACTCAGACGATGTACGTCGCACAGGGTCTTGCGGCAACGGGGGAACAGCGTGACGCTCTGGACCGTGCGATGTCGTTTCTCTCGCTTGGCGCCAGCATCGATGAGTGGGTCACCAACGATGGGAGTGGGGGAACGGTCGCCCCTCCCGGTGCCGACTTGCCTGAGCGCCTGGCTTCGCTGATCCTGCTCGCCAGAACAACTGGCGGGAACCCGCGATCATTTGGTGTACCTGCGGTGGACCTTGTTGCGCGGGCCCAGGCCATGTACGGCCAAGTTGTTCCAGATTTTTACGGCTATCAAGAGCCTTGGTCATCAGTTCAAGATCAATCGTTGATGGTGATCGCGCTGCAGGCAGTGGGGGCAACGCCCCCAGCAGCAGCGATCGACTGGATCGTCGATCAGCAGTGCATAGGCGGTTCGAATCCGCAGGGTTCGCTGGGGGGTTGGCAAGCATCGCGAACGACGACCGCAAATGTGCTCGATGATTGCGGTGCACCTGATCCGCTGAGTTATTCAGGAGCTGACACGAACTCCACTGCGTTCGCCATTCAAGCTCTGCAGTATCTCGGTCGGACGGCGCCGCTTGCATCGGCGGCAACGTTCTTGCAGGGTGCGCAGGCGACCAGCGGCCCCAACGCCGGGGGATTCCCTTTCTTCGCCGGGGGAGACGTCGACGCAAACTCAACTGCGCTGGTTCTTCAAGCGATCACGGCGATGGGACAAAGTCCTTCGATGTGGTCGGTTGGGGGCGCAACGCCGCTTGCGGTCCTTCAATCATTTCAACTGTTGTCGCCAGCAAGCGATGCCGGAGCGTTTTTCGCGAGTTGGAATCCTGGCGTCCCCGACCTTTTGGCTTCCTACCAGGGGGAGTGGGGCTTGACCCTCACAGCCTTCCCATTCCCAATACTCGCGCAATGAACTGCGATGACCGATCCGATCGCTGCTCCAGCGTTTACGGGATGATCGATCTCGGGAGTCCCGGTTTTGTACAGAATGGTCAGCTAGTCAGTCCCAAATATCGCTAATATCGTCACGTGACGAAATTGGCGATGGGTGAGAGTGGCCGAGCAAAGCCGTCGACCAGATGTCGATGGTGCGGTCGACCCGTTGAACCTCGCGAGGGTCCGGGTCGGCCGAGGTCGTTCTGCCGAGATGGTTGCAAGCAGCAGTCGTATATGGCTCGAAAATTGGCGCAGTCCCATGGACTCGATGACAACGATGTGATTGTTGATCGTGAGTCGCTCGAGGAACTCCAAGGTCTGCTGTATTGCCTGCAGGCTGCCGTCGAAGATGTTGAACGCGACCTTGCCGCATCATCAACGGCCCAGGACGTCTCAGAGGCGCTGGCATGGCTCCTGGAGAATGCCGAACCATTGGCTGCTGGGCGGCTCGAACCCCGAATGGCCAAACTCCTCTGAGTTGCGGGCCAAGCAGATCCCTCTGGGATCTTCGCCAATAACTTTACATAACGAGGATTATCGGCGACAGAATCCAAACAGGGTAAGAAGCGAAGGTTTCCGTTACCTCCTTCTTCCGGTCAGGTCAGGCCCTCCGCAACAGCAGAGAGTTCGCCACCAAGGTGGCCGGTGTCGTTGTAGCGCCGCAGGATCCACCGGTCGCCGAGAACGATCAGATGGGCGATCGAAGCATTGTCGGTGGCGCCGAACGCCAGAGGCTTTGCTCCGGTGGCATGGGAGAGGGCCGCCCCTATCGCTCCCCCGTGGCTGACCGCCACAACGCGTTCTCCGGGGTGAGCGTCATGAATCCGGGTGATTGCCGCTACCACTCGATTCTGCAGCTGTGAGAACGATTCAGCACCCGGAATCGCGCTCCAGTCTTGGGTGCGTTCGACTTCGAGGAAGACCGGATCTCGTTCAGCGACCTTTTTGCGGAAGATTCCGCCCTCCCACTCCCCTAGGTGAATCTCACGGAGATCGGGCTCGACAACCGCCGTCTGACCAATGTAGTCAAGGAGCGGCGCAGCAGTCTGAACGGTGCGCTGGAGCGTGGTCACGTAGACGGCAGCGAGAGCAACGTGGCGGAGCCGCTCCCCGACCTGCACCGCCTGCCAACGCCCATGCTCGGTCAGCGAAGGATCTCCTTGGCCGTCGACGAGGGGAAAGGGTTGTCCGTCTCTGTAAGCGGCCGATTGGCCGTGGCGAACGAGAAAGACCTCGGTCGATCCCGGCGGTGCTTGGAACGGGCGCTGTCGGTATTCAACCTCGTCGTTACTCATCGGCGGGAAGGTAGCAGCGAGCGCGCTTCGGCGGGCTCGTTCGCTCTGCCCACACGCTCAGCGTTAGCGTGGTACCCCTATGTCACGCCGCATCGAAGTTGAACTCACTAGTACTCGTGAAGACGGAACCTGGACTTGGCGTGCTGCCGGCGCCAAGTTGCCCAAGGGGGAACTCAGCGGTTCGTTGCTCTTTGCCGGCGCCAAGGTTGGCGATGTGGTTCGAGCCGATGCCGACTTCATGATGGATGGCATCGACATCATTGCCGTGCTCCCACCAAAGGGCGCACGTAAAGAACCTGAGCGCATCGAAGTTGTCGGTACTCCGCGTCGCGATGACGAACCGCTTGTTACGACGAAACTCGCTCCAAAGGGTCGCGGCGGAGATCGTCGTGATCGCAAGCCACGACGCGAAGGTGACGGCGACAAGCGCGACGGCCGACCGCCGCGTGAACGTAAACCACGCGTTGAAGGTGAAGGTTCTCAGGACGCTCGTCGCAAGTCCGGCACCCGCGCACATCATCCAAATCGCCCGACATCACCTGCGCCTGAACCGAAGCCAAAGGCCAAGCGGCTCCGCGCTGGTCGCACTCACCGCAATGCAGCGCTCGCTGCACTTCCGGCTGAGCAGAAGCCGATCGCCGAACAAGTTCTGCGTGGCGGAATCCCAGCGGTGCGTCAAGCGGTCGAAAAGCAGAACGAAACCAACAAGGCCGAAGGAAAGCCAGAGATCAGCCCAGCGCCGTTGTTGCAACTCGCCGAGCAACTGATGCCTTCACTTCGATCGGCTGAATGGCGCGACAAAGCCGAGGCTGCGCTCGCCGATCTCCCAGAACTCGATCTTCGTGATCTTCGTTCGGTTGTTGTTGCTTCCGATGCCGGTGCACGTGACGATGAAACTCGAGCGCTTGCCGATCAACTCAAGACCGGTCTCGCCCAGCGGGTTGAATCAGAGCAAGCTGCATGGCTCACCGAAATCACTGAACTACTTGCTGGAGGACGAGCAGTACGTGCACTGCGTGTCAGTTCGCGTCCGCCGAAGGCTGGCGCTCCGCTTCCAGCAGAACTTTCAACGAAGCTTGCCGAGGCTGCTGCAGCATCGCTGACGCCGGAGACGGGTCAGGATCGCTTCGCAACAGTTCTTGATGCTCTTGCGTTCTCGCCGGTGCGCACCCAAGTGACTCCCGCTGGTATTCCTTCAGAACCAACCCCGGAACTTCTCGCTGCCGTGAAGAAAGTTGCCGCGCGTCTCCCCCAGATCGCTGCGCTGTTCGGTGTCGAAGCAACGGCTCCTTCGAAGTCGAAGCCTGCGGCAAAGCCCCGTCCACCCAAGCCAGTGATCGCTGAAACGCCAGCGTCGGCGGTTGTACCAGATACTGAACCTGCTCCCGCGGCGGCTGCCGACGAAGCGACTCCCATCGCGGAGCCGGCAGCGGAAGCTCCTGCGGCAGCAGAGGAAACTGCGACGGCGGAAGATTCGACCGAAGCAACCCAAGAGGATGCAGCGGGCGACGAAGCCTGATCTACTCTCGCAACAACGCGAGCAGTTCGAGCGGATGGGACAAAACGAAGTCACCGGGCTGAGCCTCTGCCCGGGGGTTCCACCCTGCCAGAGCAAATCTGACACCCGCGTTCATCGCGCAGTGTCGATCATGAGCGGTGTCGCCAAGGAAGATCACCTGATCGGGATCGACCTCAAGTATCTGAAGGAGCGGAGCGAGTTGTTTCGAACCTTGAAATGCGTCTGCGAAGAGCGCTGCCTCTGGGAGCCACTGAAGTCGATTGAGTTCGGATCGCCCCGAGAGCGGGTGCTTGTTTGAACAAACGGCCCATCGTTCAAGCGACGCGATCAACTCAGCAACTCCGTTGAATGGCAGGGCCTGCGTCGGGTCGTAGGCCGCGACGTAGTCCTCGACCGAGATCGCGAGTCGATCGCATTCTTCGGCGAGCACATGGCCGAAGGTGATCTCGTCTTCATCGATGCCGAGCGCAATGAACGCATCGACTAACGCTCGGTCGGAATCGATAAGCGTGCCGTCGAGGTCACAAACGGCAATCTTGGGTTGAGGTGACGACGCCCTCCTTCTCCCCCGCCGGCCGATCATGTGATGAGCGTAGTTTCGTCACGTGACGAAACTGATCGTTATCGAGCGATTCGCTAGTGTTCCGCCATGGTCGAATACGAAATTCATGGACATGTCGGAGTGCTCACCCTCAACCGACCCGAAGCTCGCAATGCGGTAAACGATGTCGTGGCTCAGGCGATGACATCGGCGCTTGAACAAATGGAAAGTGATCCCGATGTTTGGGTTGGCGTTCTCACTGCCAATACGACGGGACACAAATCCCCCGTATTCTGCGCCGGTGCCGATCTCAAAATGATCAATTCCGGACGCGCTGGCGAACTCGCCACCGCAAAGGGCGGATTCGGCGGCTTCACCACCTTCCCGCGCACCAAGCCCATCATCGCCGCCGTTGACGGTCTCGCAACGGCTGGCGGCTGCGAGATCGTTCTGGCTGCCGACATGATCGTTGCGTCGAAGCACTCACAGTTCGGTCTCGCCGAGGTAAAGCGAAATCTCGTTGCTGCTGCTGGCGGACTTTACCGGCTTCCAAAACTTATTGGTAAAAATGTTGCGCTTGAAGTCGCCCTCACTGGTGAACCGCTCACTGCGCAACGGGCCTATGAGCTCGGACTCGTCAATCGCCTGACGGAAAACGGAGCGGCCTTCGAAGGCGCCATGGAACTTGCAAATGCAATTGCGGCAAACGCTCCCCTGGCTGTCTGGGAAAGCCGGGCACTGGTCATCGCCGCTGATTGGGACGATGAAGCCACCATCAATAAAAACACTGCTGCAGCATTTGGTCGCGTGCTTTCATCAGAAGACACAACTGAAGGCCTCACTGCATTCATTGAAAAGCGTGCTCCGCAGTGGAGAGGCCGCTGAGTCATCAGCGCTGATCTACTGCAAGTTTCGGCGCACCGTAATCAGTCGCGCTGTGAGCCCAAGGCGTTCAAAGAGGTTTTTTGATTCGCGAGCTCCTGGTAGAGCGTGAGCATCGATGGCTACTGCATCGATCCCTATTGCCCAAGCGATGGCTGTTTCCAAGAGAACTTCGCCGATACCTACATCCCTGGCCTGCGGGGTTGTGTAGAGATCGGTAATCGTGACGATTGCTGCCTCTCTCTCACGCGAGGTGCGAGCGATTGAGTATCCGACGACTGCGCCCTCCCAAACGCCACACCAGACCATTGTGTCGTTGTCGTGGAGGGCAGCAAGGACTGAGTCGGTCGCGATTGGTGCTCGCTCGTGGGAGGCTAAGAGGGCTGGTCCCCCGCGTTGTGACGACATCTCGGCTTCCGCCTCAACGAGTAGCTGGGCAAGATCTTGAACGTCGTCGTCAGTTGCTGGGCGAGCGATCGCCATCACGACTAGTTCCGCAACTGACGAAGACGACTCAGAATGGTCTTGCGTGCACGCTGAGATTGTTCGTGGATCTCGATGCGGTCCAACTGCTCGGTGGGCAGCGGAGCGAGTAGAGGAAGAATCTGCGCAGCGGTGAGGCTGTCGTAGTTCTCGATGAGATCATCGACGCCAGCGACAGAGACACCTGCGGTTGCGTTCTTGCTTTCCGTACTCGATGCATTCGAAGATTCGGATTTTGTCGGAGAGGGGCGAGCAGGCTCGGTCACAATTTTGAGAAAAGCTTGGAGGTGCGCTTCGGCATCGGAGAGTGACTGTCGAGCCTTTGTATTCGTCGCACCCAACGCGAACTGTCCGATGACCCGAGCATTGGATGCTTGCGTGCGACCTCGTTGCACCAGATCTGGGAGAGCCTCGGAACCCTTTGAGAGGAGTCCAATTGGCGCGTAAAGAAAGAGGTTGAGCAACTGCTCAACCGGATCGACGGCGGAGTCGCTCGTCGAGGAGGCCACGTCAGCTCTTCACCTTTTTGGCTGTTGATTTCTTCGCCGGTGCCTTTTTGGCTGGGGCTTTCTTTGCGACAGCCTTGGCGGGCGCTTTTGCTGCGCTCTTCGCCGGCGC
>CALEHQ010000014.1 GCA_937876315.1 uncultured Actinomycetes bacterium
CCGAGATTCACCGTGGAATTACGGTGTTGCCAAGTGTGCTGGGGTGAGTCCAGCGTCAGCGAAAACTAGATGTTTGGTCACCGCCACCACACTTCACCCCACCCGGGCGGCGCAACCGACCATACTGAGGGCGTGAAACAAAGCGCAATGAGCCGATGACGCCAGCGCAGCGACGCATAACCCTCGCCATCTCGGTCATTGTCGGACTTACCTTGCTGGTCATAACTGGACTGACATTCCTTGTCCAGCCGATGGCGGAGGATCTTGACCTGGCAAATGTCACCGTTGAGCTCGCGCTGGTGGTCCCGGCGATCTCTGCCCTGCTGGTTGTATTCGTAGCGGGAAGGGCCGGTGACTGGTTCGGCGAGCGCAAGACCATCATCGCTGCCGGCGTGGTCTTTACCTTGGGCGCTGGGGTACTCGCCACCGCGAGTATCGATCCTGCCGTCATCGTCGGTTTGGCTATGTGCGGAGCAGGATCGGCGGTCATTCAGGTTGTCGCGCTGAGTCTGTTGAAACGGACCATCCCCGACGGGAAGGCTCGTGTTCAGGCATTCACAACCTTCGGGATGGTCTTTCCCGCTGCCTTCCTCGTATTTCCGATCGCTACATCATTCTTTTTGGGTTTCGTGAACTGGCGCTGGGTGCCAGCGAGCTGGTCGGTCGGTGGTGTGATCATCATTGTGATCGCACTTCGCATACTGGAACACAATCGAACGGGAACTGGATCAGGTGAATGGGCGAGTCCAATTCTTGCGGGCATCGCGCTGGCGACCGGTGGTCGTATGCTCAACGAAATCGGCCGTCAAGAGGGAAACCCGGTCATCGTTGCGATAACGGCGACCTGCTGCATCGTGGCAACGGTGGCTTGCGTGCTCGTTATGAAGCGGGCAAGAAACCCTGGAGTCTCCGTGCGTCCTTTGAGGGGCGCGATGGTGCGTCCGTTGCTGTTTGGAATTGCGATCATCGCCCTCATCCAGATCCTCACCTACATCTCCATTGGCTTGGAGTACTTCTATGACATGTCGCCTCTGGAGGCCTCCCTTGCCATAGCCCCGGCGCAGGTCGGTGCGGTCATTGGCGCCAAGGTAGTCGCCAGTCGGGCCATTCATGTGTGGGGAATACCTCGATCAGGGCGAGGGCTGCTCCTGATGACCGGGATAGTGATGCTCCTACTCGTTTTTGTCCGGTCAGACACGGCTGTGTGGTACCTCGTACTCGTCGCCACCGCGTTCAGCCTCACGGGCATGGCTGCACTAACAGTCATGAACTTGGACATCATGGGGCGGGCGCCAGAAGGCTCTGCCGGAATCGTGTCGTCATTTCGCACGGCCGCCAGTTCTCTCGGAGGTGCGATGAGCATGCCGGTTCTCGGTGTCGCAGTGCTCTCCAGCGTGTCCATTGCCGGTGGATCCGCGAGCGTTGATGAGACACAGTTAGAGGACCTCGCCGCCGGGTTTAGGTTTGAAGGTGTTGTCGGGTTCGTCATCGCCGTAATCGGCTGGGCGGTCCTGTATGTCTCCTCGCGGAGGGAACGCACGACAATCAGGGTCGGTGTCTCAGCCTGATGGCGGTGGAGTCGACTAACCGCGATAACCTGACGGGAGTGAGATTTCCGACGCTGCGAGTCCGAGGCACTGATCGACTAATCGACACCACCTTGGTCATGGGCGTGGTCAATGCGAGCCCGGAGTCCTTCTCGGATGCAGGGCGCTTCTCCACTCTTGATTCACGACTCGAACTAGCCGCCTCTCTGATCCAGGCGGGAGCCGATGTTCTCGATGTCGGCGGCCAGTCAGCGATCACCGGTGTGCCGGAGATAAACGCTGATCTGGAAAACGAGCGAGTGGTTCCGATCGTGGAGTGGATTCGCTCAACGTATCCCGACGTTTTAATCAGCGTTGACACATACAAGCCGCAAGTGGTTGAAGCATCTTTGGCCGCGGGTGCGGACATCATCAACGATGTCAGCGGCCTGCTTTATCCGGAGGTTGCCACCCTGTGCGCAGGCAGTGGTGCTGCGCTCGTGGTGATGCATACGGCCGCGGCGCCGAAAGTGAGAAAACAGGACGCCGATCTTTACCGCGATATCGGGGCCGAGGTGCGCGACTTTTTGACAATGAAGTCGGACAAGGCGGTGGCTCTTGGCCTCCCTCGCGAATCGATCATCCTTGACCCCGGTCCCGATTTTGCAAAAACTCCCCATCAAACGCTGACTCTCCTGCGGGAGATCGCAGGTGTGCGAGAAATGGGACGACCGCTGTTGCTGGCCTTGTCTCGCAAGGACTTCCTCGGTGCGATCACTGGTCGCTCACCAAAAGCCCGAGGAGCGGCCACCGATGCCGCGATCGCTCATTTCGCAACTGTGCCCGGTGGCATAGTGCGAGTGCATGATGTCGCTGCTGCCGTTGACGTGATTGCGACCGTAGAGGCCCTTAACGGACTCCGTGAGATCGCAGTCGACTACGTACTTCCCGACAAGATTCGACATGAGCCCAAGCAAACCTGACGTGAGCGATCCGTGGATCTCCTCCGCCACCGATTGGCCGTTGGACCTGTTGCTCGAACTCAAGGGCGCGACCCGAATCGCAGTGGTGATCCCCGCTCGGAACGAGGAGCGGACTATCGGTGGAGTTGTGAGGTTGATCCTTGACGAGCTCAACACACTCGTCGATGAAGTTGTCGTCATGGACTCACTGTCAACGGATCAGTCGGCAATAATTGCAGCGGAGGCAGGCGCACGTGTCTACTCCGTGGGTGAGGTGCGACCCGACCTGGGGATCCGAGCCGGCAAGGGTGAGGCACTCTGGAAGTCACAGTTCGTAACGAACGCCGACGTCACAGCGTTCATCGATGCTGACCTGACGGAGTGGGGACCGCACTTTCTGCGAGGGGTCATCGGGCCACTGCTCGCTGACCCACAGGTGCAGTTATGTCGCGGTTTCTACGATCGAATTCTTGATGTCGACGGATTGGTCACGCTCGAAGGCGGTCGGGTGACAGAGCTAGTCGCTCGGCCATGGCTGGCCCTGTTTCGACCCGAGTTGTCCGAAATGGTGCAGCCGCTCGCTGGGGAGTGGGCGATCCGCGGGAGCATGCTTTCTTCACTGTCGATCCCGACGGGTTACGGTGTGGAGATCTCCACCCTGCTTGACGTCCATGCCAGATTCGGAGTTCGGGCAATCGCTCAGGTTGACCTTGGGCGGCGCGCCCACCGACACCAGAACATTCACGATCTTGGAGCCATGGCCGTAGAGGTCCTCTCGGCCGCAGATCGGCGCCGCTCCCCCACACGTGTTACGGCGAACCTACAGTCCGCTGACCACACGAATGAAGAAGTACTACCAGCTGAAGTGTTGTTAAGGTCCATGGATGAGGATCGGCAGTGGGCCGTCCGAACTATTCTGACCGACGAACGCCCGCCATTCGACAACATGCACTAGCACCGCACCTGCTCTTGCACACAAGAGGCGGATCAATATTCAACAGCGGATCAATGCCTCGAGTAGAGCGCCACCGTTTGGAGCAAATCCCAACTCCACTGAGCCATCACTGAGTTCCCCGAGAAACCGCATGCCTACCCCGCTTGGAAGGCGTCGACCAACAGGACCTACACCGTTGTCGGTGACGCGAAGTCGGTATCTGTTTGGAATGTCAGTCGAACCATCTTCGAGGTCGATATCAACTATGGTTGCGAGCCCGTGACGCACGGAATTGGTCACACACTCCTGCAGCACTATGAACAACACGCTCTGCTGTACTGGCGACAAGTCCACCACTTTATTGGTGAAATTTATGGTTATGACGGGGGACCACTCTTCTTTCAATTTATCCATTTTTTCTGAGAGTGACACGACTTGTTGTTCGAGGAATTCTTGCTTGGCTTCAGAGATAATTCTTTGGATTTTCTCTTCAAGATCAATGGGATCAAACTGGGTGGCTTCCGAATATCCGATGCGC
>CALEHQ010000015.1 GCA_937876315.1 uncultured Actinomycetes bacterium
GACTACGGATCAGAAGGTTGGGGGTTCGAGTCCCTCCGAGCGCGCCACATACGTGCAGTTCAGAAGGCTGAAGCTGTTCCTACCGGGTCGGCTTCGGTGCTGCGGGTATCGAGCGGGTGAGTGAACTGCAGCGAGCGATGAGCGCAGGCGATCTGGCCGCGGCAGTAAGGGAAGTGAACTCGGTGTCGGTCAAACGCTCTCGGTCAACGGCGAAAAAGGGTTCCGACTGTTTCGTAGCGTTTGTCGCACTACTCCAACAATGCAATGCACCAGTAGACAATCGCGCACCTCAGCGAAGTGCCTCGACCTGACGTGCAGCAATGAACGTTGGGCGAGGAACTTCTGCGGCAAACGGTTCAGTAACGGCATTCTCCACGCTATTAAAAACGTAGAAAAGATTGCTTCGTGAATACGGTGTGATGTTTCCCGATGATCCGTGCATGGCGTTGCAATCAAACATGACTGCCGATCCCGCCTGCCCGGTTATCAACTCAATTCCCCCATCGGCTACAAGACGACTCAGCTCCATCTCGCCCGGAATTCCCACTTGCTGGGCTCGCAACGAATCTCGGTAGTGATCCGATGGTGTCTCACCGCAACACCCCACAAAGGTGCGGTGCGAACCTGGGATTATCATGAGGCTTCCGTTGTGGACCTCATTTGCGGTTAGCGAAATCGAGATGCTGAGTGCTCGCATCGTCGGCATCCCGTCTTCCGCATGCCACGTCTCGAAATCGGAGTGCCAGAAGAATTCTTTGCCCCGGAATCCTGGTTTGAGGTTCGCTCTCGTTTGATGGAGATAAACCTCTGACCCGAGTATCTGACGAACCCGACCGAGTACTCGTGGATCAGTCGCGAGATTGGCAAAGATCGGATCTAGGCGGTGGATTTCGAACACGCTTCGAACGGCATCGCTCCCAGGTTCCCGAACGAGACGTTCGTCATCGGATAGAGCCGGATCGTTGACAATTCGACTAAGTGCGTCTCTCAATGCATCGATGAAATCAGAGTCAACCAATTCATCAATTACGAGAAACCCTTGCTGTTCGTAGGTTTGAAGTTGGTCGGCATCGAAAGGTCCATCAGCCTCACACCCAAATACAACAGGCTCTCGTCTCGGCACCATGCTTGGCGCATCGAGAGCGCGCGTTGCGTAACCCTCAAACTCCGAGACTGCTGAGTTCACCATGGCTATTGCCCGCCTCCCGCCATCTCGTCAAGAAGTGGATAGGCACCATCCTCGTCGTGGACTTCTTGCCCAGTGCATGGCGGATTGAATACGCATACGACTCGGAGATCCGATACCACCGTTAGCCGATGGCGATCGTGATCATTCAACAGGTACATCGTTCCGGGAACGACGCGGTGGACGACTCCGGTTGCTTTGTCCTCAAGTAATGCTTCACCGTCAATGCAATACACCGCTTCGACATGGTTCCGATACCACATGTCTGTCACGGTCCCTGCAGACAGAACGGTGTCATGTAGCGAAAAACCGACTCCATCATCAGCGAGAATCAACCTTCGGCTTCGCCAATTGTCAGACTCCACGTCTCGATCGGTGCCGACGATCGCCTCGAGGCTGCGCACTATCACTTTGCCCTCATCATCGGGTGAGCTGACTCAAATTCCGCAACACGATCGACGCAATTGGCGAGGATCGTGAGCCCCTCTAGCAAATCGTCGTTGTCGATCGTGAGGGCTGGCATGAGTTTCACGACCTCACCAGCCGGTCCCGCAGATTCAACCAATAGCCCGCTGGAAAACGCTTCCTTACAGACTGCGCTGCTCAGTCTTGGGTCATCAAACACGAGTCCCACTGCCATTCCGCGACCTCGTGTATCTACTCCAAGATCAGGGTGTCGACCTGCAATTGATGCGAGAGAGCGACTCACTAGAGATCCCTTTTCTTCGATTTCACCTTCAAACGAATTGTCGGACCAGAACTGATCGAGGGTGACCGCCGCGGTGACGAAGGCGGCGTTGTTCCCCCTGAATGTTCCGTTATGTTCGCCCGGATTCCACACATCAAGTTCCGGCTTCATCAACGTGAGCGCCATGGGCAAACCAAAGCCACTGATTGATTTCGAGAGACAGACGATGTCAGGTTGGATTCCAGCTCGCTCGAAGCTGAAAAAAGTTCCAGTGCGTCCGCAACCCATCTGGACGTCATCAACAATGAGCAATATGTCATTCTCAGCGCACAATTCCGAAAGCCGCCTTAACCAGTTCCAACTTGCGACATTGATTCCACCCTCGCCCTGAACTGTCTCAACGATGACTGCAGCCGGTTGGTCAAGTCCGCTCCCGCCATCGGAGAGCAGAGCCTCGAGAAGTCCAATGCTGCTCCCCTCCTCTAGGAAGTTGCAGTAAGGAAGCGATGTCGTGTGTGAAAGCGGCACTCCAGCTCCCCGGCGTTTCATTGCATTTCCCGTCACCGCCAACGAGCCAAGCGTCATTCCGTGAAACGCGTTCGTGAAACTAACGATCTGCTCCCGGCCCTTTACCTTTCGGGCCAATTTGAGAGCGGCTTCCACTGAATTGGTGCCAGTGGGACCGGGGAACTGGACTTTGTAGTTGAGTCCCCGGGGACGAAGAATTTTCTCATCAAATACTTGAAGAAATCGCTCTTTCGCTACAGTGCTCATATCAAGCGAGTGAATGATTCCATCGTCACGTAAATACTCCACCAATGCATCCGTGAGCGCTGGAAAATTGTGGCCGTAGTTGAGTGCACCTGCACCAGCAAAGAAGTCGACATAGGCCACTCCATCCGTGTCCCACATGCGACTACCCGACGCTCGGTTAAACACAGTTGGCCAATCACGGCAGTAGCTGCGGACCTCTGACTCCAATGTCTCAAAAACACTGAGATCTACCATTTCGATTAGCGCTCCTTCGCCCAGTGCAAACGACACACAACCGTCAGCGCGAATCGACCCAAAAAGGTCGTACTGCCGACACCAGTGGGTTCACCAGCTGCTGCGGTTTCGGCTATGTCGGATAGCCAAGTCACATGCCTTTGGACATTAATTGATTTGTGTTTGATTCCGACGGTAACACCGTGTCCACAACTTCAACCGCGGTATATCCGCCATGTTTCAGAGACCTTCGCACATTAAAAATCAACAATGAAGCGAGTAACCACGTCCCTAGAGCGGTTCGATCCGCAACAGTTGCTCTGCATCATGTCCATCTGGGAAATCTGATTCAGTAAAAAGTTCCGTAATAGTTACGTTAGCGTTACAGGAATCAGCGAAATTTCGAAAGAGTCGCCAAGACGATTCGTTACCGAGAGTCACGGTTGCTTCCATCGCCGATGCTCCCGAACGCAGAACAAGATCGCTCAGCATTGCTCGACCGAGCCCCAGTCGCCGGTGAGTCGGTGCAACTGCGACCTGCCAGATGAATAGAGTCTCTGTTGCGTCAGGGCGCATGTATGCGGTGCAATAAGCAACAACATCCTCGCCTTTGTGGACAATTGATGTCGTCTCGGAAAAGTCCCTGACCCACAGCAGATACGCGTAGGCACTGTTCACGTCAAGACCGCCCGCGGCACGGGCAACTTCCCACATCCAACGCCCATCTCCGGGTTGCGGTGGTCCAACTTTAAGTCGTTCACCTTCAGGTCCAACGATCTCCACAAACATTCGACTCCCGCTTGATTCCCTGCGACACCGCCAACCTAACGATCAGTTGGACGAAGACTCCACTTTCGCAGGTCCAATTGTGCCTTTTTGCGCACTGCAAAGCAGTGACCCATCAACTACGAGTTCATCGCTCGTTCAATGTTCAAGCGGGTCATCGAAAGGAAGCGTAGAGAACATCACCGAACCACTTCCCTCTGCCAGTGACCTGCTGAAGTCATTCCGGAATAAAGTTCTCATCGGTAAAAGCAATTCCGAAGTGCTTCAGGATTGGCTAACCCTGGGCGGAAAAGTTGACTCACTCTTGACCTCTGCGGACCGTGCGATCAGTGAAACAGGAGACACTCCAATAACCTGGAACGGCCCCGCACGACATTGCGGTAAAGGATCGGAGCATCGCCAAATTTTCTGGATGGGGCTTTCGGGTAAGTCCGAGATGCATGCTCCGACGTTTGCGACCATTCGTTTCCGAGTACCCAAGCATTGCACTGGGCGCCAATCGCACCGTGTCCTTACTCAAGTCCTTCTTTGCAAGAGCCACGAGGCCACGATCAACGTCGGCAATCCGAACCTCGATCAACTTCTTCTGCCCCCATGTAGGGATGACGTACTGCTTACAGAGGTACTCGTATTGGCTCTTGGTTGAAGACTTCCGGTCGAGTGACGGCAGGATCTTGGTGATCCACTGCTGAGCGAACTCTTCGATCGTCATTGAGGGATCGAGCGACCGTGCTCCCGATTCATGCCGGGCGATCGTCTCCTTCAATTTCTTGAGGCATTCCTTCTCGGTTTTCGCAGAAACTCTCCGGCGCACCGGGTTGCCCAGCGAATCGCGAAGCATGGCCTCCCCGATCCATCGATTTTTTGATCGGTCCTTGTATCTCGTTCCTTCTCCGTTACGACACTTTCTTGCTGGCATGTTTCGCTCTCTTTCGAATAGTGGACCTTCGAAGGTAGCGATCTGATTTTGCGATTATGCGGGTTCAGCAGGGGGGAACTCGGGGGGTAACGCCACAGATAATCGGTGATGATCGGTGAGTACGTCAGAGCAAAGAAACCCAAAAAAATATGGTGTTTCTGACGATCACTGAGGACTACTGATTACGGTCAGGCGAAACTACGGATCAGAAGGTTGGGGGTTCGAGTCCCTCCGAGCGCGCTTTACACCGCTGCATTCCGGGCCATCCCCCAATCGCCCATGGAGCAACTCAGGAAATGCTTCGAAGTGATGACCCGTGCATGTCATCGAGGGTCTCTGTCCCTACGTCAGCTCGTTGAATTCAGTGGGAGAACCCATCGGCAGCAACTCCAAATACCTAAAGCCTCGACCCCAGAACTATCACTGACGGCTAATTACGCAGCTACACACATATGCTTCACGAATGAGAAAACGTCTCGCGAGAAAGACCAAGCCAATCCCGACATTACGGATTGTGTGTTTCACCATCGTCTTAGCGCTGGCTGCGGGCGCGTGCGGTTCGTCTTCGGACTCCACAGTTGCTTCAGGCGATGCGAAGCAGCCAAGTTCAGCTGAAAGCCAGCCCAATGCACAGTCCAACCCCACAACCGAGACAGCTCCCGGTGGTGCTGGTGCGTACATTTTGCTCTCCGACTTTGAGGCATCGAGAGACTCGTACTCAGAGTCGAAGGTGGTGCTGTTCTTCAATGCGACATGGTGTTCAACGTGCAAGAAAGCGCGCGGCAACTTAGAAGCAAATCCTTCGGCCATTCCAGCTGACTTGGTGATTGTGTCGGTCGACTTCGATTCGGAGACCGACTTGAAGCGTCAGTACGGGGTGACGTTGCAGCACACCTTTGTTCAGATCGACTCCGACGGTAACGAAGTGGCGAAGTGGTCTGGCAGCCTGACGGCGCAGGAGATTGCGGAGAAGGCAATCTGATTCTCGTTGTCGGCGCGCTAGTAGCCGGTGTACTCACCACACTGGCTCCGTGTGTGCTGCCGCTCTTGCCCGTAGTCGTCGGAGGTTCAATCGACCAGTCGGGGCGCAAGGCTCGACAACGAGCGATAGTCATCACTGCGTCGCTCGGAATATCAGTGGTGCTATTCACGCTGATTTTGAAGGCGAGTACTGCACTCATCGGTGTGCCAACCGAGGTGTGGCAATGGGTCAGCGGGATATTGCTCATCGCACTTGGTGCCATCTCAGTATTCCCTTCTTTGTGGGAAGCGGTGTCGATGCGGCTCTCTCTACAGAGCCGCAGTACGAAACGTCTTGTCGAAGCACGACAGCGACAGGGCGTATCGGGTGCAGTGTTGACTGGAGCTGCGCTCGGCCCCGTATTCACCTCATGCAGCCCGTTGTACGGATACGTCATCGTTACGGTGCTACCCGCCTCATTTATTCGCGGGATCACGATGCTCCTCGCCTACACCATCGGGCTTTGCGGCACACTGCTCATCATTTCTCTGCTCGGCCAGCGCGCCATCGGCAAAGCACGTTGGGCCGCCGATCCGCACGGGTGGTTCCGCCGCGGCCTCGGAGTGCTGTTCATCTTTGTCGGCATCGCCGTGATCGCAGGTTGGGACAAAGATCTCCAAACTTGGGTGATCGAAAATTCACCGATTCGCCCGTGGGAGCTTGACTCCGAATTCATTCCGCGCGATTGAATTCCACTCTGAAGATCGCTTAGTCCGAAGTCGACCGCCTTTGGCCGCAGGAGAGCAGCAGATCAGAACGCTGAAGCCGACCGTTCTCGTTAAAGTTCACGGGGATCTTCTATTGCCACCGCTTTCAGACTCGGCAGTGCAGACCGCATCAGATCCAGCGCAACTAACTCCAACATCGATCGCGAGAGCACACATTCGGCACACTGCGCGTCTTCGATGAGAAGTCGCAGACGCACCGCGTCGCCATCAATAGCGAGTAGCTCAATATCGCCACCGTCAGAGTGGAGAACGGAGCGCACTGCGATCAACGCTGATTGAACGGAAGTCTCATCAATCATTTTTTGATGCCGACCGATTGGCCGGTCTTGATCGCGAAAGATGCGCTCCTGCATCAGCAAGGATCAACTGACCAGTAATGCAACGGGCAAGGTCACTCACAAGAAAAACTGAAAGGCGAGCCAACTCATCAAACTCGGTCATCCGTCGGAGCGGGGTGGCGTCCACTAGCGCGTCTACGTGGTCTTGATCGAGTACCTCGACGACGGTCTCGGTCATCGTCGTGCCAGGAGCAATCGCCACAACTCGGATGCCATGGGGCCCGAGTTCGACAGCCATCGTTTGAGTCAAATGATTAATCGCCGCTTTCGCCGCAGCATATGCAGACATGAACGGGGCCGGTCGGGTCGTCTCTCCCGAACTCACATTGAGGATGACGCCACCTCCAGATGCAATCATGTGTCGCGCTTCGGCAGCACCTGCGAGTGCAGTGATGACAATGTTCTGTTCAAGCAATCCCCGCCAGTGGTCACCATCAAGTTCGGTAAACGGACCAGGTGAAAATTCTCCGTACATACCAACATTGTTGACGGCAATGGTCAGACGACCTCGAAAGCGATCGGCAACATCGTCGATCATTCCGGTTAAGGCCGCATCGTCACGAGCATTTGCCACAACGGCAAAGGCCCGACCGCCCTCGCGAAGTATCGATGCAACAACAGAACTGGCTTCCTTCTCGCGAATGTCATGCACAGCAACATGTGCCCCCGCTCGTGCCAACCAGCGTGCAATCTCTGCACCAATCCCCGCCCCCGCACCCGTGACCAGTGCGCATTCGCCTGAAAGATCAATCGTGATCGACATGGCCTACCGCTTTCCGGTAAACAGCGCGATCAAACGATCTGAAGCCGCCTCAGCCCAAGCGCCAAGTGTTCGCTCGTCGGTTCCACCGATGGGGTGGGGGAGCACAAGCAAGCGAGTTTCAGGAGCTCCGAACGAAGTCGAGAGTGTTTTCGCCACTGGTTCAAAATGCGTGGTGGTTGCTACGACCGTTGGCTTGCCATGTTTTTCGAGCTCGATCGCATCGTGGACCGAATATGCCGTGCATGAACCACAGTCGGCGGCGCCAGTGAGAATGATGTCGCATTCAGCAACTAACAATTCAAGGCGGTCGGGGGCGAGTGGAATTGCCGCATTCGCAGAAAGTCCGAGCGGACCTTTCTTCGTTATGACTGAAACAATCGCTCCCGTGCGGGTAGCAAGGTACTCAGCCGCCCGGATCATCACTACCTCGGCATTCGGCTTTCCGTTGTCAAGGACCCCAATGCGCAAACCGTTGAGTGATGACGGAGACGGCGCAAGAGATGCACTCGTCGGACCGGGTTGCGAATCCGGCAGATACACCGAGACACTCATCTCAACCTTCCAATGGCAACGTAACGCTGCGAGTCATGCCCCAAGACGGGACCACGAGTGAATGTTTTCCCGGTCCACCCGAGACGAGAACCCGAATGTTCTCGGCATCACCGGTCATTGGCAAAAGTTCGTCGTCTGCAACCGCTTTCATCCAGTTCGCCCAGGCAAGTTCCTGAAAATGTTTTCGAAATACGCGCGCTGGCATCCTTGCGGTGTTGAAGAGATAGTTCGACACATCGCGTCGCGTCATTGCTCGTTCTGCAATTGATGCAGCATGTTCAGGCCCGAGAATAATGAAATACTCGGCCTGGCTGATCGGCGCATTGTTTTGAGCCAGTGACGTCATTGCCGATGCGATCTTGTCCAAGATTAGGGCTGGATCGCCAGCCGCCTCTGCATCGTGAACATTGTGTGGACCTTCGCCGCAATGCACAGTCACAGCACTTGGCGAGTCGATGCCCACCGACATCGGATAGGACTCCCACGGCGTCGCATCACTATTTTCGGCGGCGCAGAATGTGTACTTGGCCGGCTGCCCATGGGTAGCCGCGTCGCCGAAACCCGGCTTCGCTCCAGCAACATGGAGCATGATCAGTCGAACGGCGCGGCCTACCGTGGCGTTGGCGCGATTGCCAGGGCCAAACGCCCCAACCCCTGAATTGAAACCTGCAGTGCGAATGACTTCACCATGCACAATCACCATTGGCGCCACCAGGTGAGTTGTTGCATTGACGCCACGAAGGTTGATTTCCGGTCTGGCCAGTGCGCGAAGAGCAGTGAGAACGACAGGAAACACCTCAGGAGCACAACCGGCCATCACTGCGTTGATGGCAACGACTCGGCGGGTGACGACACCCGATCGCGGCTGAAGAGTGAAAAGAACTTCATCGCTCTCACCGCTGGCGTGCGCCAACATCGCTTCTACCCGTGCCTTTGTTGGCGCCACCATCGGGAGTCCGTCTCCAAGTCCGCGTGACTCAAGCATGGCGAACATCGACTCCGGTGATTCATCGATGAGTTCGACGAATTCGGGCAGGTAAACACCTGCTTCGGTAGTGGTCACGATGTCCTCTCCGTCGCTTATCGAGCTGTCTACATCAGAGGTGATTGGTCTTCTCTTTGACTGTCTAACCCTATCAGACCATAGCCTGATAAGGTTCGTTCATGGCTGCAGTCGTCGGAATCGACAGGGAATCGCTGATCGACGCTGGAGTTGCGGTGCTCAATGCCGAGGGCCGCCTTGACGCTGTTGGCCTGCGGCCGGTGGCCGAGCGACTGGGTATCCGAATTCAATCGATGTATGCCCATGTAGACGGCGTTGACGGCCTGCGCCGCGCACTCTCACTGCGCGGACTCCACGAACTCGCAGAACGTCTCACCACTGCGGCTATCGGCCGTGCCGGAGCCGATGCAATTTCGGCCATCGTGCATGCCTATTGCGACTTTGCACTCGAGAGACCCGGACTGTTTGATGCGACCCTCGTACCGCCTGGTGAGGACCTTGAAATTCTCGCCACCATGGCGTTGGTCTCTCGCCCCCTGAATCTTGTGTTTGCTTCCTGTGGTCTCGACAACACCGATTCAATTCACTGGTACCGAATTGTGTTTTCGACAATCCACGGATTCACCGCATTGCGTCGCGACGGCCGACTGACACTCGATGCCGACCCCGACGTCACCCTCGAGCGCATCATTGCAATGTTCATTACGAGTCTCGGACTCGAACAGCACTAATGATCATCGACACCCATACCCATGTCGCTTGCGGTGATGATCCGCGCTACCCCACCGTTGCCAACCGATCAATCGCTTCACGAACAAGTGACTGGTGGCGCACCGGAGGCACCATTGATGAACTCATCGACACACTTGATGCTCACGCGGTTGATAAAGCGGTGGTGGTTCAGGCTGTCGGCGCATATTCCTACGACTGCACTTGTGCTGCCCACGCCGTAGCGCGCTATCCCGACCGAACTCGATTCGTCACAGCAATCGATATGCAAGCCGCCGATCCTGCTACCACCCTTCACGATTTACTCACCGATCCACAGACTGGTCATTTGATTAGCGGCGTGCGTCTCTTTGGCATCGGGGAGAATAAAACCATGTGGCTTACCGACGGGCGAGCCCAGACAGTTTGGGAACTTGCTGCTGCCCATGGCGTCACCATTGTCCCCTGCATTTTTGCTGACCGCTTCATAGAGGTTGGCGAACTTTCCCAAACCACTCCAGCGGCATTAGTTGCACTAGACCACTGTGGCTTCATGGACATGGTCGAAGGAGACGGCGAAACCATGCTCATGTCGTTAGCTGACATCCCATCTATACATCTAAAACTTTCGTCCTATGTACTTGAAAGCGCCGAGCGAACTCATCATGATCCGGCTCCCCTTATCGAGCGCATCGCCAGCAGATTTGGTTCCGATCGAATGTGTTGGGGCTCAGACCATCCTCAAGATCAACGCAGTGACTACGAGGGAAAGTTGACGCTTGCTCGCAAAGCCACTCGCGCCTTCTCTGAGTCGCAACGAACTGACTTCTTCGGTGCCACAGGTGGGCGTCTCTTTTTTAGAGAGAGCCAGTTACATCGCTCGTTCGATAGCGCGTAATGACTCAAGGTCCTCGATAGCCGCTTCTGCCCGTTGCAAAAATGCTTCTGCAAATATTTTTCGGTTCTGCGTGGCATCTGGTGGAAATGTCACCACTTGGCAACTGGCAACAACGCAATAAGCGCCGTGAATTCTGTGGGCACTCCAAGCGTCATCGAAGGATATCTCCGCTCCACCAATCGAACGACGAACATTCAGATAATGCTGGAGAAGTTCCTCTTGGTTGTTTCGTCGCTCCTGAATATCCATCGCCATATTGAGGAAATAACTCACATCACGCATCGGGGTATTCACGTTGATGATCCCCCAGTCAAGAAAACCAATACGACCAGAATCGAAAAAAATATTTCCGATATGGGGGTCGCCATGAACCACTGTTTTCGGACCCGTTGTCCAGAGCTCATGCAGTCGTTCGCGCTGATTGATATACACCATCGAGATTTGGGCGAAGTCGTCGCTCAATCGGTCTCGATGGTTTTCGAGTCCGAACTGCAACATCGTCGATCCGTATGAACTGCCAACAGCAAGTTCCTGCACCCAACTGGCTTCGACATTTCTTCGCTCATGGTTCTCAAATCGAACGTGGAGAGCGGCAAGATCTGCAAGTGCCCCGGCGGCCTCATCGGCAGTCACTCCGCGAATGCCGTTGCTGACTTCGCAGCCCAAAGCATTGAGGTCTTCAAGCACCAGCACAAAGGAGTCATCGGAGGGGTCGTGCATACCCGCTTGGAATTGTGGGACACGAAGTGGGAGATGCAGGGCGAGATCTCGGTAGAACCGCAGCTCATTCGGACCCATTGACGTCGCGGCAATGGCCGATCTTCGATCATCCAAGGGAAGCAACTTGCAAAACATCGACTCCGGCGCGCCGTGTGACCTTCGATAGGAAACCTTCACTACTACGTGCAGGTTGGTCGCTTCAGAACTTTGAACAAGTGCAACGGTGGCAACCTCGACTCCGGGATAGGTCGCCTGCAGTGCATCGGTGAGCCAATCGGCGTCGATCTGAGAAGCATTCTTGGGTAGTTCTTGGCGTTGGCTCACGCTCCCCCATTCTGTGACCTCTGGGCAGAGACTAGTGAAGTAGCTCTCCACGGCATTGTCCCTGCCGATTGACCTAACGTCAGGTCGAAGGGGAAATTATGGAAATCGTTGCTGAGGGACTCGGATTCCCTGAAGGTCCAGTGGCCATGCCCAACGGAGACGTCGTGACTGTTGACGTCCGCGGCGGGCGAATCATGCGGACCGATGCCAATGGCACTTCGCAAACTCTCGCAGTGCCCGGCGGAGGGCCAAACGGTGCCGCTCTCGGTCCTGACGGAGCTCTCTATGTCGTGAACAATGGTGGCTTCCCGTGGTCCGTTCGCAACGGAATCACTGTTCCCATCGATGAGAGCGGATGTTCGAAACCCGAGGGGTTCACCGGTGGATGGGTCGATCGAATCGACGCAACGACCGGAGCCATCACTCGCTTGTTTGATGGATTTGATGGCCAACCATTTCTCGGCCCGAACGACATCGTGTTCGACAAAACCGGAGGCTTTTGGTTTACCGACCTCGGAAAAATGGGTGAAACCTGGATGGATCGAGGCGCGCTCTACTACGCGCACGCTGACGGCACGGGATTGAAACAGGCTGCGCGTGGCCTAACCGGCCCCAATGGGGTCGGCCTCTCTCCCGATGGACTCACTCTCTATGTCGCTGAAACAAACACCGGTCGTCTACTGGCATGGGACATCATCGCTCCTGGACAAATCGAAGGACGACCGCGCATCGTGGTGTCGACTCCAAATCATTTTGATTCTCTGGCCGTTGAGGCAGACGGTTCGGTAGTTATTGCCGCTATCTCCCATGGCATCTGCGTGATCCGTCCTGATGAATCTCTCGAACACATCGAAGTGCCGGATTTCATGACAACAAATATTTGTTTCGGAGGAGAGGACATGTGTACCGCTTGGATCACGATGTCAGCTTCAGGCCGGCTAGCACGCGTGAACTGGCCACGCCCTGGCCTTCCTCTTAACTTCTAACAGCCACGCCATCGACTTCATGATTGCCGGAGCACGGGCCATTTACTAACTTGATACCAAATAACACTTCACCTAACTACGTGCCGGCTTTGACAGCTTGAAATTTGCAACTGACTTGTCCTGCTTGTTGTCTTCGTATGGTTGGTCATTCGAAAAGTACGTCGGGTCCGGAACAAAACTCGCATCAACGACTCAAACCGAGGTGTTTCACATGTCCACTGACTCAATTACCGACGCAGTCTTCGAAGCAGGAGTCCTTCTTCGAGCAGACGGCGCCGATCTTCACTTGGTGGAATTCGATGAAGCGAACGGGCTCGTTCGCGTCGCCGTCGACGTCTCCGATTCAAATTGCCCCGAATGCATCATCCCGCCTGACCTGCTGGCCGACATGCTCACCGATGCCATCAACCGCAGTTACTCGTCGCGGGTCGAAGTTGAGGTCGACGATCCTCGACGAGACGATCCTTTACTCAGCAAGCACTGATTCGCACCAAGGGAGCTAACGAAGAATACGTTCGTGGGTTGGTGTCGCAAGATGCGGAATGAACCACCACGATTGTGCAATTCCTGGCCCACCAGCAGTCACGACCCAAATGTTGTCGGGGCTCGCGAGTGTGACCTTCTGATCAAACTTGCCCGCTGTATCGGCGACAAGACGCGGGTACAACCATTCAGCAATTGATTCTTTCGTCCACCCGTCGGCGACAAGGCGGCGATAGTGCTCCGGACCGATAACAAGGACGACACTCCGTCCATCACCCGCCCATTCGTCGCGCTGCAGGCCCATATGGCGGGCGATCTCGTACGCAGTCGTGAGAATTTCTTCAGACTCGGGGGCGAACTCGGTGACTTGGAACAAGCGCATGATTGACTGAATCGTCACAACGCTTTGTTCACGTTCGTAACCAAGTTTGACGTGAAGCGGCGTCCATCCAGTTGCTTCTTCATCCTCTGCAAAGCAGAAAGAATAGCGAAGAGGCCAACTGAAACTGGCGCGGTCAAGAACTCCCGGGACTGTTCGGCACACGTTACGGATCACGAGTCGAAGCGCCCGGCCGATCGTTGCATTCGGACGAAAACCTGGGCCGAAACATGCTTGGCCCCCATGCACACCAATGTCATGACGAATGGGACCATTCACGATGACGGCATGTGCTGCTCCCGCCAGTGTGGCTGTCGTTGAGTGAGCATTCGCTTTGGGCTGGAGGAAAGCTCGCACCGCCGCTAAGACAACGGGGAAATACTCGGGAAGACAGCCCGCCATCACGGCATTAATCGCAACCTTCTCGGCGGCCACCAAGACATCTCGTGTCGGCACTTCACCAAGAATCGTTTCACCAGAAACTCCGCCGGCGGCAAGCATCTCGGCAACTCGTTCTGGAGTTGGCGGAACAACGGGAAGTCCGTCGGTCACTCTCCAGGCCATCCATACGGTCGTACTCCACGCCGACCTGAAGGAAGAAGTCCGTGAGGTTCATAGCGCCAGGATCCCATATCGGAATCGCCCGGAGGAAGTCAGCTCCATCGGACCGAATGACGCACCAGGAAGAAGCAATCGATCAAGGCGGATCGTCGACGCCCCACGAAGTCGGAGCGATGACCCGCTCGGGCCTTCCCCGAGTAGCCACTGCCAGCGCCATCGCTTCAGTCACTATCGCCAACTCACGCCGATACAAGACCGGCGAAGAGCGCAAAGGCCTCCAATTTGTAGCCGATGAAGTCGGCACGTCCCTCCGCCCGGATTCAGCGACAGTTGCGCAAGCCGAACGCACCACACATCACGACCGTGCGGCCGCTGCCGCCGATAAAAAATAATCAAAGGTCGTCGTCAGCGAGTCGGATTGTTCGCGGTCCCGGCTCGCTGACGACAATTCCAAGCATCAAACAGCAGTTTTTTAGGCGATCTGAAATACCAGACACCTCGCCCCATCGTCTCCCTCTCAGGATTTGAAACTCACGCAGTGTGGTGAAGTACCACGATTAGTGGTCGTCAAGGTTGACGCTCAGGCCCGTCGATTTGCTCGGATTTACTCCGATGTTGGGTGATGGTGCTGGTGCTGTCGGATCGGCCGGCGTCGCCTCCGGTTTACGCTGATTGAGGACTCAGACCGCTGCGACCGAACAAGCGCTGCCGACGGCGTCGGTCGAGACCGATAGAGCTCAGTCTGCGAGGAACGTGAAGACCGTGGTATCCACCTTCACGCCTGCGTTCTGACGATCAGCGGTAAACTCTGGGCTAGCCAAAAAGCCCTCAAGGGTCGCCTGATCGGGCACCTGCATCGCGAGGTGCAAACGCTGCGGGTTGTCTCGCTCTACCCCCTGGGCCAAGACCGAGCCGCCTGCTGCTTCGATCTGCGGGACTGCCTCAGCGTTGAACCAACCGCAGAAGCGTTCGTAGCTGTCGATGTCTTCCTGAAGGAAAAAAATCATGGAATTGCCTCCTAATGTCGATTTGAAAGATGTTTCTTAGCACCATCAGATTCTTGCCGCCCGATCCTGCGAGGTTTTTT
>CALEHQ010000016.1 GCA_937876315.1 uncultured Actinomycetes bacterium
GCAAAACGAAACACCCTGCAAAACGAAACACGCCGCCCCGAAAGGCGGCGTGTTTACGAAACGAGTGTGGTCTCAGACCGGACGAACGTCCTGTGCCTGATCGCCCTTCGGGCCACTGGTGACCTCGAATTCGACAGCTTGACCTTCTTCGAGTGAGCGGTAACCCGAGCCGCTGATCGCGCTGTAATGCACGAACACGTCGGGGCCTCCCTCACGTGAGATGAAGCCGAAGCCCTTTTCTGCGTTGAACCACTTGACGGTACCGGCAGCCATTCCGGAACCCCTTTCTGTCCTGCGGGGTCGGAACACCTTCCCAGCACCTTCTTAACGAATCGGCACGCTACCGCTCTCTGCCGCTCCGTGTCGATGAAAAGTTCTATGGACGCGAAAAGTTCATCTCGAGCCAGCAAGCGAACGAGGAGAATTCAGGCTTCGGGGTAGGCGAGGGCGAATTCTTCGGTGCCGGCATAGTTGACGTCGACCTCGTCTTCGACGCTCCAGCCCAACACACCCGCCACGATCGACATGGTCATGAGAAACCCAACAGGGATTGCGATCAGGAGCACGAGAATAATGATGACGACGCCAGCCATGGGAGAAACCTTACTTCTCAGCGGGTGACCAGGCCCACGCTTCGATCTCGACCAGGGCCACACGAGGCAGCTCGGCCACTGCGAAGGCGCTGCGAGCCGGCCGGTGATCACCAAATGCCGCCATATAGGCCTGGTTCATGAGGTCGAAATCGCGCATATGGCGAAGGAAGACGGTGGTCTTCACGACGTCAGCAAGAGAGGCCCCTTCGCTTTCAAGGAGGGCTGCCATGTTTGTCAGAGCCTGCGTGGTCTCATGTGTCACGCCGCCCACAATCATTTCTCCGTTGACCAATCCGAGTTGACCGGAGATCACGAGAAAATCGCCGGCACGAACGATGGGGGTGTACGGACCAATAGGTGTGCTCATGAACTCACTGTGTCACACGTTCGTCGCCGAGAACACTGCGGCCGGTCGGCCAATCAGTGGGCCAACCTTGAGCCGACCACACCGCTGCTGCTGCTGCTGCAAAGACTGCATCAGAGCCATTGACCGGCTCGCTGTCTTCCTCGTGCAATGTCACCTCAACATGCGGCATGTCAGCGGAACGAAGGACGCCAAAGGAACGAATCGTCAGATCGCTAATCGTTCCGTCCTCGGCAACCGAAAGACCCTCGCTTGTTACCCAACCAAGTGCCATATGAACCGCACCGATTGCATACGAGCGAAGAACGATCGCGTCGAGCAAGCGACCACACCGAAGATCAACACGAATACCACCATCGAGACCAATCGCAACTGTGGCAACTGCACCCTCTGCACTTGTCACTGATGCAACATGCGCTTCGCCATCGGTGGCTTGGGTACTCTTCTTTGCATCAAGCGCAGCAAGAAGAAGTTGAGCTTCGACAACGCCGGCTCCGCGAATATCGATCGAGGTTGGTGGTCCGACAACATCGACTTCCTCAACAACCAACTGCGGGGCGACGCGCGCGATTGCTTCTGCAATCCCGTCGGTGCGAACAACTCGAATCACCCCCGAACCATCAGAGCGAATACCAGCTGCTATCGGCGGACGCTTTGGTCCAGTACGCACAACATCTTCACGAGACAACACCACACGAACCGCTTGTCGATGTTCATACGCAAGTTCACGAGCAACTTGACCAACCTCAGTCGTCAACTTGCCGCCGAATGCACCGCCGTTCGCGAGCGACGTAAACGGCTCGCCACCGGGCTCACACCACGACGCATCGGTTTCGAGATAGGCCGGCTCGACCCAACCAGTTCGGAGGGTCAGTTCCCAATCGCCTTCAGGAAGCTCAAGCGGTGGCTCCGGCGATGTCGTTCCGTGCCGGCCTTGCACCTTTCCCGCCAACGCTCGGGCTTCAGGCAACGAACCAGCGACAACCCATCCACCTTCACCATTGGGAATGGCAACGAGTGCATCAGACGGTGCAGTGTCTTCGGAGAACCCACCACGACCAAGCACAACCTCTGCCGAAACCTGCTGTGTTGATCGACCTTCGATAGTTGCCCGACGAGACGCATCATCGAAATTCCGGTTTTCACCTCGTGCATGTTCCATGGCAGACGAACCGCTCACGACCATTGACCATGCTTCGCGGATCGTTTGCCAGCCGGTACACCGACACAGATGCGCAGCCAGAGCTCGATCGACTGCATCGAGATCGTCGGCCGCAGTGTTTTTCGAACGCAAGCCTTCAAGCCGACACACGATGCCCGGCGTGCAGAAACCACACTGGCTTCCGCCGGTTGCTAACAGAGCATCCGACCAGCGCTCCCGATCTTCTTCGGCCAATCCATCAACGGTCGTAATCACGCGACCAGCGATACGGCGAACTGGGGTGACACATGCGACTCGCGGTGCACCGTCGACCAACACGGTGCAGCAACCGCACTGACCCTGTGGATTGCATCCAGCTTTTGGCGCCCGATTTCCGAGCCGACCGCGCAACGCCGCCAACAACGACACACCGTTGTCGGGAACGCTCACCTGTTCGCCGTCGACGACGAATGTGATCTGCGCTGTTTCGACTGGAGAAGAATCGGTCATGCCACCACGGTCAGGTAGAGAAAGAGGAGGGCGCTACGCGACGACGACCGCCCGAAGGCGGTCGTCGATCCGAAAGTGAAAGAAAGATCAGCTGAACGAGTTACCGCAACCGCAGGTCTTCTGCGCGTTGGGGTTGTCGATCGCGAAGCCCGCACCCTGAAGGCCATCCTTGTAATCAAGGGTGGCGCCGGTGAGGAGCTGAGCGCTTGAAGGATCGACCACGACCGGAACACCGAACTCGGTGTTCACGACGTCTTCTGAATCCTTTTCGGAATCAAAGAACATTTCGTAGGAGAAGCCACTGCAGCCGCCGGGGCGCACTGCAACGCGGAGCATGAGATCTCCCTGGCCCTCTTGGGCGATGAGTTCGGCGACCTTTGAAGATGCGGTTTCGGTGAGCGTGATCACTGTTGTCCTCCGTGATTCAGCGGTGTATCGCAAAAGGGTAGCGGAATCACCGCCAAGATCACACGTCTGGGCGGGGTGAACCCCCTGCTCGCCGGTAGATTTCTCCCATGGAAGCCCTTCCCACTAGCGATGAGATCCTCGCTGCCCTCCGAGGCGTCGTCGATCCCGAGCTCGGGGCCGACATCGTGGAACTGGGAATGGCCCGCTCCGCAACCGTTTCCGAAGCCGGCGCTGCGGTCGTCGTGGTGGCTCTGACCACCGCTGGCTGCCCGCTGAAGGCTCAACTGAAACGAGAGATCCTCACCCGCATTGAGGGTCTCCCCGGCGTGACCTCGGCCTCGATCGACTGGGTCGAGATGGATGCCGAGCAGAAGGCCGCAGCCATGGACGTCGCTCGCAAGCACGCCCAATCCACTGCCGGCCCTAACCGAGTGCCACCGGGTGCCCGAGTGCTCGCTGTTGCTTCAGGTAAGGGCGGCGTCGGAAAGTCGTCAGTTACTGCCAACCTCGCGGCAGCCCTGGCCAATCGTGGATTCGCTGTTGGTGTTATCGACGCCGACATTTGGGGTTTCTCGATTCCGCGCATGCTCGGCATCGAAGGACGGCTTGAGGCGACCACCGGCCCGAACGAAGAACGCACGATCATCCCGAAGTCGATTCCCATCGGCACTGGCCGACTCGATGTCGTGTCGATGGGGTTACTCGTCGACGATGAAACCGATGCACTCATGTGGCGCGGACTCATTTTGAATCGCGCCGTGCAGCACTTCCTCGAAGACGTCTCTTGGGCGAATGATCTCGATTACATCGTCATTGACCTTCCACCTGGCACCGGCGATGTGCAAATGGGACTCGCGCGCATGCTTCCGCAGGCAGAAATGATTGTGGTCACCACACCGGCGGTTGGCGCGCAACGTGTCGCAACTCGTGCAGTCACCATGGCTCGAAAGAGTCACCTCCATGTTCTCGGCGTCATCGAAAACATGAGCGCATTCACCTGCGAACACGGTCATACGCACGCCGTGTTCGGCGAAGGCGGCGGTGCAACGCTTGCTGCCGATGAAGGTTTGCCATTGCTGGGGTGCATTCCACTTGAACCAGCTGTTTCTCACGGCGGCGACACCGGCGCCCCAATCGTGCTCAGCGAAGGCGAAGCTTCCTCCGCGCTTCGAGCGATTACCGAACTCCTTGTGACCGAACTCGCACCGCCAATTTCGATGAGCGGTTGTTCCGCCCGAATGCTTGACGCGGCTTTAGCTGCGCTTGACGCAACTGACTAATTCGCAGCACGAGAACTCAGCGACCAGATGTGACCTGCGCGGTCACGTACACCGCTTCACCGTCGGTTGACCACAACGCAATGTTGAGAACACCAGCAACTGCTCGGTACGCGATCGTCAATGGCATAGCTGCAACCACAACTTCGTGATCAATCGCATCGCGAAATTCCACTTCGGCCCGCAATGAACCTGAGGGATCGAGATCGATGAGTTCGCGCGCACGAACTCGTTCAAGAGTTTGTTCCACGACTTCCCATGACACCGCATTGTTGACGTGATTCAACACATCGAGATCGGTGACTCGAGGCCACCATGGCATCGTGTGCACATCGTCTGCGCCCGGAACCACTGGTTCGTGCACTTGGCGCGCGGTGACTTCCCGACCACCGGAAGGTTCGGTGTAGGTCGCAACGAACTCGGCGGGCAATGGCTTTGGCCGACCGGTTACGGGGTCGAGATGCACCCATAACGTCACTGCTTCTACCGAACCACCTGCCGCACCAACCATCGAAACGCGACGCTCAGCCCAACGAGTACCCATTCCCGAACAGAACGTGGCCAGCGCAAGATCCTCGCTATTGCGCGGGGCCTGATGCTGTTCGATCAATGTGCGGCGGACCACCCAGGCACGCGCCTCGAGACTCCCCAGATCATCAGAATCATCAGTGGCGACGTCCTGCAGATAGCGGGCCACGGCATCGAGACGAAGGCGGCCGGTGGCGTCGACATCGCCCAAACGCACCCGGCGGTCGCGGCGGAAAACTCGGCCCAAACCCGGAATGGGCAACACCCGGCTTGCGCCGTTTTCGCGCTCGGCTCGCCGGGTCGAACCCTTTGCCGCCTCCGAATTCGCGTTTCCCATGACTAGCGACGCTAGCCCCCGATCCCTTGGCAGAAACGGGAACAGACCAATCTCCAATAAATCAGTTGACGGGGCCACCACAGGCATGGTTCGGTGGAGTTCATGTTCACGACCGCCTCCGCACCGCGCAATTCGGCCATTCCGGCCTCTGTCGCGCCTGTGGCATCGCGCGCCAACGTGACTATTTCCGCCACTTGGTATGCCACCGGGACCAACGCTTTTACGACCTTTGGTCATAAGCACCCGTCCCGGCGATCTCTGAGCTGACGCAGTAACGACTGCGTACATGCACTGAGGCCGCCGGGTTCCCCCGGCGGCCTTTCTTCATGTGCGGCCACGCCCCCATCCACCAACTCCCATCCAACTGCACCTGTCCCTCAACCCCCACCACCCATTTTCAGCTCATCTGCACTCCGGTGCACCCGCGAAAGGAAAGAATCGATGCTCGCCGAGACGCTCGACGACATCTCACCGGCCGTCAGGGCCGACGCCGCATGCAACGACCTCAACGCAACGTTGACCGGCGTCTATTTCTCTGAAGAGCTCCAAGACATCGCGATGGCCAAGTCGATCTGTTCGACCTGTCCGGTGATCGTCGAGTGTCTCGAAGGGGCCATTGAGCGCCACGAGCCATGGGGCGTGTGGGGTGGACAAATGTTCATCAACGGAAAGATCCTCGCCACCAAGCGTCGCCGCGGCCGCCCGCCGAAGCTCGCTCGAGTCGAGGATGAACTGCCCGACATCCCCGTGCCGGTGCATCTTCAGTCCTGGTTGCGCTCCGCCTAGCAACCACCTGCCCGCAGCCGGGTGGGATCGCCGCCTCCGAGCCGATCCCACCTGCAGCCTCGGACAGTCGGACCTGTCACCGAAACGGCCCCTAGCCGAGAGGTGATTGGGAGTGGTGCGGGGCTCCAAGTACGGTCGGAACTGCCTCTCGCAGTCCGATCTCATATGGAACCCGCACCGCTTCCTCCCCAACCCCGTTCGGCCATGCGCCGTTATCTCCCGCTCACTGTGGCGGGACTGGTTGTCGTGGGTTTCGCAATTGCACTCATCATCTCGATCTCGGGTGGATCATCGAAGACTCCCTCCGACGTGACCAAACTCGATCCCAACGCACAACTGCCCCCCGAGTTGGCCAACACAAACGATGTCACTGGCACCAGGTTGCCGACTATCTCTTACGTGGAGTTCGATGGTTCGACCAAAGATCTCGCTCCGAACGACAAACCACTGCTCATCAATGTGTGGTCGTCGACCTGCGTACCTTGCGTGACAGAGATGCCAGCGCTCGAAAAAGTGTGGCAAGCCAACCGCAGTGACTTTGATGTTCTTGGTCTTGATTATCTGGAACCTCCCGAACTCGGACAAGCGATGGCCGATCGCACAGGTGTTACTTATCCGCTTGGACGCGATGTCAACGGGTCGATTCTGCGCTCACTCGGTGGAATCGGACTTCCCTACACCGTCCTCGTGGCGTCAAACGGAACCATTCTGGCCACACACTCCGGTGCGCTCACCGAAGCACAGTTCGCCGCACTCGTGAAGACCGCAACCGGTAACTGATATGAACTCAGCGATCGTTTACGCGTTTGGTGTTGGCATGGTCGCAACATTTAATCCGTGTGGCTTCGCGATGCTGCCGGCGTACTTGTCGTATTTCTTAGGACTCGAGAACGCGAGAGAAACCGAGAGCCGAGCCGACGCAACGGTGATGCGTGCACTCGCTGTTGGTGCCGCAATGACTGCAGGCTTTGTTGTCGTATTTGGAGTCCTTGGACTCGTCCTTGACCCGATTCTTTCTTCCATTATCGACAAGTTGCCGTGGCTCACCATCGTGTTAGGCGTCGTGCTTGTGATTCTCGGCATTCGCTTGCTCATGGGTCGAGAAATCACCGTGAGTTTGCCAAAAGTTTCAAACGGCCCCGAAGGGCGAGAGCTCGGATCGGTTTTCGTGTTCGGCATTTCCTATGCACTCGTATCTCTAAGCTGCACGTTGTCGTTGTTTATTGCTGCGATATCAACCGTGATCGATCAGCAGAACTTCTTTATTGGTCTTGGCGCATTCATCGCCTATGCGCTTGGCATGGGGCTCGTGTTGATCGTTCTCACACTTGCCATCGCACTTGCTCGCCAAGGAGTGGTGAAGAAGATGCGCGGCGTACTGCCCTACATCAACCGCATTTCAGGCGTACTGCTCGTTCTCGCTGGTGTCTATGTGGCCTATTACGGCTGGTACGAACTGCGAGTGTTGAACGGCAACATCTCAGGCGGAGGTATCGCCGGCTGGATGTTCGATCTCAATGGCCACATCACCCAATGGATCAACGAAGTTGGCCCCACCCGCATCGGACTCATCCTCGGCCTTGTGATAGCGCTTGTTGTGTTCATCGCATTGCTCAGTAAGGCCCGGACCACCGACAAGTAGCCTCGGAACATGGAACTTCGGATCTTCGTTGAACCCCAGCAGGGTGCTTCGTATCGTCAACAGCTCGCCGTCGCGCAACTCGCCGAGAGCCTCGGATTCGATGGCTTCTTCCGTTCCGATCACTATTTGCGCATGGGCGCTGGCGATCCGTTGCCCGGCCCCACCGATTCTTGGATCACCCTCGGTGCAATTGCACGTGAGACGAGCACCATTCGCCTAGGCACACTCGTCGCGTCGGCAACGTTCCGTTTGCCGGGACAGCTCGCGGTGGCGGTCGCGCAAATCGACGACATGAGTAACGGTCGCATCGAACTTGGTCTTGGTGCTGGTTGGTTCGATGCCGAACACACTGCCTACGGCATTCCGTTCCCCACACTTGGGCAGCGCTTCGACATTCTCGAAGAGCAACTCGAAATCATCACCGGCATGTGGAGCACGCCGCTCGATTCGCAGTACTCATTCGAAGGGCAACATCACACCATCGTGGGCTCGCCCGCGATTCCCAAGCCGGTTCAACTTGGTGGCCCGCCGATCATCATGGGCGGCTACGGCCCCAAGCGCACACCTGCGTTGGCCGCGAAATACGCCAATGAATTCAACCTTCCATTCCCTCCCCTCGAGATCTATCGCACCTCATGCGACAACGTGCGCGCCGCGTGTGAAGCACGGGGGCGTGATCCCGAGTCGATGACGTACTCGGTCGCGCAGGTGCTGTGCGTTGGCGCCAACGACGCAGCAATCGCACGACGTGCTCAGAGCATCGGCCGTGAGGTTGACGAACTCATTCAGAATGGCGCTGCTGGTTCGCCGGCGCAGGTGCTCGACAAGATCGCGTCGTTCGCCGAAGCCGGCGCAACGCGCATGTATCTGCAGGTACTCGACATGGACGATCTCGACCACATCCACTTGTTGGCCGAAGAAGTGATGAAGATTCTTCCCTAAGCAGTTTCGTGTTCAGGGGCTGAGTCGTTCGATACGCCATCCGGTTTGCTGTGACGCGTCGGCCATGTAGCGGAATCGATCATGCAATCGTGACTGTCGACCTTGCCAGAACTCAATCTCGCTCGGCAGAACACGAAAGCCACCCCAATGGGGAGGACGAGGAACGTCTACGCCCTCAAAACGCTGATCGGTTTCCGCCCAGCGCGATTCAAGAACCGAACGGTCGGCCATCACTTCGCTCTGATGCGAGGCCCATGCACCGATCTGACTACCCCGTGGTCGGGTGCTGAAGTACTCATCGCTTTCGGTCTCAGTGACTTTCTCAACAGTGCCGACTACGCGAACTTGTCGAGAAAGAATGTTCCAAGGAAAACAGATTGACGCCTGCGGATGATCGATGAGTTCGCGGCCTTTCTGACTCGTGTAGTTCGTGAAGAACACAAAGCCGTGATCCAAACCCTTCAACAGCACATGTCGAGACGATGGCATTCCGTCAGCACCGACACTCGAAAGCACCATGGCGTGAGGCTCATGGGTATTCACACTCTTGGCGAACTCAAACCATGCATCGAACTGCGCAAATGGATCGTTCAGCAGATCGGCACGACGCAAGCCTTTTTCCTCAAGTTCCGCACGTAAGACATCGAGTTCCGGGGCTGCGCTCATTGGACCAGTTCACTCCAGGTTTCTTGTCCATACCAAGCCGAAGTCATCAAAGGCGACCGAGAGCGATGCCGGCATAGGCAGCGAGACCACCGCCAAGCACCATCATCGCCGCCCACTGCAGTGCCATCCGGTGGTTGCGATCATTCACAAGATCGACGAGTTCGGCGGCAAAGGTCGAGAACGTGGTGAACGCTCCACAGAATCCGGCAGCCACACCGAGACGGAGGTTCTCGTCAAGTCTTTGCGTTGCGACAACTCCGACAACTATTCCCAGAACGAACGAACCAAGAATGTTGGCCACAAGAATGCCAATCGAGGGTCCCTTCGGGAACCAACGCCGAAGGCCAATGTCCACTGCGTGGCGACTCATTGCCCCAAAAGCACCAGCGAGTCCAACAACAATCCATGCGGTCATGCCACAACCCCAAAACGAATGACCCCACGCGTGAAGCGCATCGCTACCATCGCCACAACGACCCCGCCAACCACAGAGATAACAACATAGGCAAGGGCAGTGAGCGGTTCCGATTGCCGCAACAACTCGGCGCTCTCAACCGTGAATGTTGAGAATGTCGTAAACGCGCCGAGGATTCCGGTTCCGAGAAACGAGTGCGTGAGCAGTCGAGATGGCTGTCGGTCAAGAAACAACACCAACACAATGCCAATGAGAGCGGAACCTACGAGATTGATCGCAAGCGTTGTCGTTGGGAAGGTTCCTGATGCAACGGGGAACCACACTGACAATCGCCATCGCATCCACGAGCCCAGTACGCCGCCAACCGCGATAACAGCGAACCGACGAAGAAGGATCACGTGATGATCAGCCGATCGAGGTCGCGCCGCGCATGTATGGCTGCAGAATCTCAGGAATGCGCACGGTGCCATCGGGCTGGCGATGAGTTTCAACAAGCGCGGCCCAAACACGGGGAACAGCAAGCGCAGAACCGTTGAGGGTATGGGCAATTTCGTTGCCCTTGACCCCTTCGACTTTGTAGCGAATGTTGGCGCGACGAGCCTGGTAATCGGTAAACCACGACACCGACGACACTTCAAGCCACTGATCGACACCCGGCGCATAGACCTCAATGTCAAAGGTGCGGGCCGAAGAGTTTCCGATGTCGCCGGTGCACAGATCGAGCACTCGATAGGTGAGCCCGAGTGCGCCGATCAGTCCTTCGGCACGAGCAAGAAGTTCCTCGTGTAACGCAGGCGCTTGTTCCGGGGTTGCGTAGGCAAGGATCTCGACCTTGTCGAACTCGTGCACGCGCAACAAGCCACGAGTGTCACGGCCAGCTGAACCCGCTTCACGACGGAAGCATGCGGTTTGTGCCATGAGACGCATCGGTAGATCGGCACCACGCAGAATTTCATCGCGAGCTAACGACGTAAGCGGAACTTCAGCAGTGGGGATTGCCCAAAGGTCATCGCGCTCGAGGTGATACGCGTCGTCGATGAACTTTGGAAGATGGCCGGTACTGATCATCGTGTCAGTCAGCACAACCGTGGGCGGCCGAACCTCTTCGAACGCGTCGGCATTGCGATCGAGCGCAACCTGACACAACGCCCGAGACAGCGTGGCGCCCTGCCCACGGAACATTGTGAACATCGCGCCCGACATTTTGACGGCACGTTCCAAATCAAGAATGCCGAGTTCAGTTCCGATGTCCCAGTGGGGAACACGCTGGTGTTCTGCCCAAGCAGCAGGATCGTCGCCAGCTCCTACTCGCTTCACTTCGACGTTCTCGGCTTCACCCTTACCATCGGGGCAGTCAGGTGATGGAAGGTTCGGGATATGCAGCAGAAGATCGCGCATTTGACCAGCGATCTCGTCGGACGCTGCGGTCACTTCACGCTCCCGCTCGCCGAGGGCACGGCTTTGCTCCTGCAACGCTTCCGCCCCAGCCGTATCGCCATCGCGACGCAGCTGACCAACCTCTTTGGACAGACCGTTCACCTGCGCTCGAAGATCGTCCCGTTCGGCGGAAATCTGCCGACTTTTTTCGTCGAGTTCGGCCACCTGAGCGAGGTCGCGCAAAGCCCCTTCGTCGCCACGACGGGCAAGAGAGGCTCGAACAGCGTCGTAGTCGGAACGGATTCGGCGAACGTCGATCACGGTTCTGAACCGTAGTCGTCGGCCCGGTAGCGTCAGATCGTGGTTTCTTCTGCGTCCCAGCCTGCGATCGAGGTCACCGACCTCACCATTCGCTATGGCGACCGCGTTGCCGTGAATGGCCTCTCCTTTCAGGCCATGCCCGGGCAGATCACTGCCCTCCTCGGACCAAACGGAGCGGGCAAGACCTCCACGGTCGAAACCCTCGAGGGCTATCGCCGCCCCACCGCCGGTTCCGTTCGGGTTCTAGGTCTCGATCCGGTTACCGACCATCGCCAACTCGTGGCCCGCATCGGCGTGATGTTGCAATCAGGCGGCGTTGCGACCGGCATGCGACCCGCCGAAGCGCTACATCTCTTCGCTTCGTACTACGACAACCCCCTTAACCCCGATGAACTGCTCGAACTTGTGGGGCTGGCCGATCTTCGGTCCTCGACCTGGCGTTCGATGTCTGGCGGAGAACAACAACGCCTCTCGTTGGCTCTGGCGTTGATTGGTCGTCCCGATGTCGCGTTCCTCGATGAACCGACCGCAGGTATAGACCCAGCCGGCCGTCAACTCATTCGCCGGGTGATTGCTGATCTTCGCGATCGTGGTGTGGCCGTGCTTCTCACAACGCACGATCTCGAAGAAGCCGAAAAACTCGCCGATCACGTGGTCATCATCGACCACGGTGTTGTGCTCGCCGATGGAACGCCCACCGAACTCATGCGCGCCTCACAGGGTGACGATGTTCGTTTCGGTGCACCTTCGGGACTCGACGTTTCTTCGCTCGGCGTGCGAATAGGTGCTGTCGTTACCGAAACATCACCTGGCGAGTACGTCGTGGCATCCGCAGCAACACCAACGATGGTCGCAGCAATAACCGCATGGCTGGCCGAGATGGATCTCCCCTTGGCCGATTTGCGCGCTGGACGTCAGCGCCTTGAGGACGTGTTCTTGCGCCTCACCGCCGACGCGGCAGAGCCTGCTTCAGAACCCGCAGCCACCCGTCGACGGAGGTCACGTCGATGAAAGCGCTACTGGCCCAGACGCGATCCGAATTGACGCTCAGCCTCCGCAACGGTGAACAGTTACTGGTCAATGTCGCGATTCCGCTTTTGCTGCTGGTGTTCTTCTCTGCAGTGGAAGTTCTGCCGATTCCGACTGGCGTTGAGAAGCGCGTCGACTTTCTTGCGCCTGGCATCATTGCCCTTGCAGTGATGTCGAACGCGATGGTTGCACTCGCCATAGGTACCGGTTTCGAACGTCACTACAAAGTGCTCAAGCGCCTTGGCTCGACGCCACTTGGTCGCGGGCGTTGGGTGCTGGCCAAGATCGGAATGGTGAAGATTCTTCTCATTCTGCAAATCGCGCTGATCGTGATCACGGCGTTTCTTCTCGGCTGGAACCCAGGCGGCACGCCGTTGCTAGCCATTCCCGCTGTTGTGCTCGGTGCGTTTGCGTTCGGTGGAATCGGTCTGTTGATGGCCGGCACTTTGCGCGGAACGGTGACCCTTGCACTGGCCAACGGCCTTTACCTACTGCTTCTTTTGCTGGGCGGAATGATCATTCCGTTCAGTGAAATGCCGGGTTTCTTCGGCACCATTGGCAAGGTGCTGCCATCGGGAGCGCTCAGCGAGGTACTGCAGTCGTGCCTGCGGGCTGGCGCGGAACCGGCGGGTTCGGCCTGGGTCGTTCTTGGCGTGTGGGCTGTTCTTGCGCCGCTCGCAGCAGTGAAGTTCTTCCGTTGGGAATAGTTACGTCGGTGACGTCTTGCGGGGAGTGCCAGCCGGTAATGAATCAAGGCCGCCACGTTCGCCTTCTTCCCATTCAAGGATTTCACGTTCAGTGAGATAAAGGCCCTCTTGATCGGCATTGTGGTGCCGCGCCGCCCAACGGAAGAACAGCACACCGATGATTCCCCACAGGTAGGCGGCTTCGATCACCTTCATAATGAGGCCAGCAGCCTCTTGATCGCTCTTCGCCGAGATTCCCCAGAGTCGAATGGGCTGATCGTACGAGTCGTACACCACTGAATGTGAAAGCCACAACCACGCCGCCGGAAGTGTCGGAAGAAGTGATTGGGCGAACAGATACACCATCTGACCTGGTATCGAAAGCCGCAACTGCGGCCATGGTCCGCATACCGGAAGCCACATGATGAGAGCCGTCACGACAAAGAGAACATGTGCGGTGAAATGGAATGGGCCGCTTGATGTCGAGGCATTCACAAACTGCGGCATATGGCTAAGCAAGTTGAACGAGTTGAACAACGCGAACGCCAAAATCGGTGTTGCGAGTACTCGAACAACTCGCCATAACCGTCCACCTGACGCCACGAAAAGTTCGGCTAGCCAGGTAGGACACGAGAGAAGAAAAAGCGGCGGGACAACCATTGTCAGCACAAGGTGCTGAAACATGTGTCCCGAATAAAGCCGTTGTTCGGCGATGTCATGAAGCGGCCATAGCGAAGACGCAGTCATAAACGCAACGGCCAACCAAAATGAAACGGCCTGACGTCTCGACACAACCTGTGTGCCTGGCTCAACAACTTTCGGACCAATCACTTTGGCAACGAAGAGACCGCCCGCAACTACAGAAAGCATCAGCCCCCAAACCTCCCAATGAGGAGCGAATGAGGGCATCGCCGAGAACATGTATCCAGTCTTATGCGTGAGAGTTCGCCTGACCAGTCAGGGTCATCATTCGTTCTAGCTGTACTGCTAGAACCAAAAACGGAAGGTCGCCAGCATCACGATGTACACAAACATCGCGAGAATCAAGCCCGAATAGAAGATACGGGTCAAGATCGGCTTGTCGAACTTCAGATGCATGAAGATGTAGAGGATCGTGAAGAGCTTCACGGCCATCAGGATCATGAGCACCGGGATAAGCAGTTCTTCAGCCCAAAGCGGAAAATCCGGCGCGGTATAGGTGAAGACTTCAATGATGGTGAGAACCGCGAGGAAGATTGCGGTCAGGACATAGACCTTGTCGCGCGAATAATCCTTCACTGCACCGTCGAGGACGGTGGTGGGGACGTCGTCATGTGAGGTAATGGTCATGTGATGCTCCTCGATCAGGTTGGGATGAGGTACACGACGGCGAAGATGACGACCCAAACGACATCGACGAAGTGCCAGTACAGACCGACGATTTCGACGGTCTCAGCCTTATGTTCCGGGATCTTGCCTCGCAGCGACAGAAGCACAAGCGAAACGAGCATGATGATGCCGACCGTGACGTGGATGCCGTGGAAGCCAGTGAGTGTGTAGAACGCTGAACTGAATCGGCTGGTGGTGAACCCGAGGCCTTCGCGAACAAACACCGTGAATTCGTAGATCTGACCAGCCATGAACGTTGCACCAAGAACGGCGGTTGCACCGAGCCAGACGCGCATGCGTTGATGCTCTCCACGCTCGATGGCCGAAACGGCCAACACCATGGTGAGTGACGACATGAGAAGGACGAACGACGAGGTTGACGTAAACGGAATATCGAAAATCTCGTCTGGGGTCGGACCTTCAAGCGGACGCCTGTAAAGCAAATAGGTGGTAATCAACCCGCCGAACAGCAAACACTCTGATGCCAGGAACAACCACATACCCAACTTCGTGTTGGAAATGCCGGTGTTGGTGTCGGCTTCGATATGCGCATGCGCCTGATGCGCATCGGCGTCAGCCAATGTCGGACGGGAAGTGAGAGTTTCAGCCAACGGTCTCGACCTCCTTCACTGCATCTGCGGAGTCGGGAACCGCGGCATCGCCACCATCGGAGGCATGGGCCTCGGGGCCATGATCGTCATGAACGGCATCGGGATCGTCCGGTGGTTCCATAATCCAGCCGTACAGCGCAGCGACAACAACGATGCCGCCGATAAGCGCGAGCCAAAGGCTGAAGATGAGTCCGTAAGCAACGATCGGAAGGCCGAAGGCCAACACAATCGGCCAGTAGGACGGTGATGGAAGGTGAATGCCCTTGCCGTCGGTGCGCTTCTGTGCAACCTCTGCTGTCGAGGCGATGCGCACGAGCTTGCCGTCCTTGGTTTCGCCATACTTGCGATACCAGAAGTCGTCGACGCGAGTGACTGTCGGGATTGGATCGAAGTTGTAGACCGGCGTCGGAGACGGGGTCATCCATTCGATCGTGCGACTATCCCACGGATCGGGTCCGACCGGCGGAAGAGTCTTTGCCTTCGACTTGCTGTAGAAGATGTTGAAGATAAACAAGGCGATACTGCTGGCAAGCGTGAACGCACCAATAGTGGCGACCTTGTTCCAGAACTCGAACCCGTAGCCCGCGTCGTAGGTATAGATGCGACGGCTCATACCCTGAAGTCCGAGCACGTGCATCGGAGCAAAGGTGAGGTTGAAGCCAAGAAGCATCAGCCAGAAATTGGCCTTACCGATGCTCTCATTCAGCATGTAGCCAAACGCCTTCGGCCAATAGAAGTAGAACGCTCCCATGAATCCGAAGAACGCTCCACCGAAGAGTACGTAGTGGAAGTGAGCGACGATGAAGTACGTATCGGTCTGCTGCGTGTCCATCGGGGCAACCGAGTGCATCACACCGGAGAGGCCACCAATGGTGAACATCGTGACGAGACCGATTGAGAACAGCATCGGCGCCGAAAAGTTCAACTTGCCGCCCCACATCGTGGCGGTCCAGTTCAAGATCTTCACGCCCGTGGGCACCGCGATGAACATCGTGGTGAGCGAGAACGCGGTAACCGAGATCGGTCCGATACCGGAGACGAACATGTGGTGGGCCCACACGCCCCAGCCCATAAAGCCGATCGCGATGCCGGAGAACACGATGAATGGGTAACCGAAGATCGGCTTACGAGCGAAGGTTGGAAGGATCTCAGAGACCAAGCCAAAAGCGGGAAGGATCATGAGGTACACCTCGGGGTGTCCGAAGATCCAGAACAAGTGCTGCCACAAAAGCGGGTTGGCGCCCTTCGCTACGTTGAAGAAGTTTGCGTCGAACAAACGGTCAAGCATGAGCAGAACCTGCGCCGACGTAAGGACGGGGATCGCGAAGAGCAGCAAGAACTGCGAGACGAGTGCCATCCAAGTGAAGATCGGCATTCGCATAAGCGTCATACCGGGGGCTCGCATATTGAGAACCGTGACAATGAGGTTCACCGCACCGGTTAGCGAGGCGATACCGGTGATCAGGAGACCAAGGTTCCAGAAATCAATACCATTCGTTGGCGAGAAGATGACGCCACTGTTTGGTGCGTACATGAACCAACCGCCGTCGGCGCCACCACCCAGGAACCAACTTGAGTTCAGGAAAACGCCACCAGCCAAAAACGCCCAGAAACTAAAGGCGTTAATTCGGGGAAAGGCAACGTCGCGAGCACCGATCTGCAGCGGAATGAGATAGTTCGCAAACGCAGCACCAATGGGCATGACGACAAGGAAAACCATCGTCGTTCCGTGCATTGTGTAGATCTGGTTATAGAGGTTGGCACTGAGCAGTGTTCCTCTGGGCGACCACAACTGCATACGAATCAGCAGTGCTTCAACGCCACCAACGATGAAGAAGAAAATTGCGGCAGTGCCGTACATGATGCCGATTTTTTTGTGATCGACAGTGGTGAACCATGAGCGCGGCCCAGTCTCGGCCGTCGGACGCGTGAACACACCAGTGGGCGTGTAACCATCGTTGGAATCACCCGAAGGAAGGGCGAGCGGGCGGTCTTCAGTTAGTGCCATGACCAACTCCAAAGAATGCGGTGCGGACGTTCATCACAAAGCTCAGTTCAGCGTCTCGAGGAATGCGACCAATTGGTCGATCTGCTCTTCGGTCAGATTCAGGTTCGGCATGCCGCGTCCGCCTTGCGGATACATCGGCTTCAGTGCTGGCGCATTACGCAGCCATGCTTCAAGCGTGACTCGGTTGACGGTCGCTGAATTCACAGCGCCGCCTGTGAGCACCGCACCTGGATCGCCAGCAGCGGCGACGTCACTCATTGGAAGCGGTTGACCATCGCTAGAGACTGGTTCATAGAGGTTGAAGATTGATCCGGCGAATGTTCCACGCGTCATGAAATGCGTGAGGTCCGGAGCAACACCGGCAACGAGCGGCGGAGGCGTTTCCTTCATCTTTGCGTCGTTGATGCCCTTAATGACGTGGCACTGCGCACAAAGTGACAGCCAGACTTTCTTACCCTCAGCGGCGACGGGATTAGTGGGGTCAGCTGCGTGATCTTTCAGCTGATTGCGCACCCAAGCGTCGTAGTCACCTGATGGCACGGCACGAACAAGCATGCGCATATTGGCGTGGGAAAGTCCGCAGAACTCGGTGCACTGACCACGGAAGACGCCAGGTTCATCGGCCTGCAATTTGAGCGGGTGATACAAACCAGGAACAGCGTCCTTCTTGCCGTTCAAACCAGGAATCCAGAACGAATGGATGACATCGTTTGATGTGGTCGTGACCTGCACGGGCTTGCCGGCGGGAATGACCAATTCCGTGGCGGTAGTGATGTCTTCCGGACCATCGAAATTGCCGTCGCCGTTGAGGTCGTACTTGTACTCCCACCACCACTGCTGACCCGCGACCTGAACCTTGATCGAGTTGGGTTCTTCGCGATTGAGATTGATGATCGTCATCACCGTGCCGACAGCAATGCCAGCGAGAATGAGTGCGGGAAGAATCGTCCAACCAATTTCAAGCGTGGTCTTGCCGTGAATCTGTGACGGGAATTCGTCGGGATCAGAGTCAGGACGCTCACGGAATTTCCACGTAATGAAGACAATGGCGCCGATGACAAGAACAAAAACAATTCCGGCAATTGCCGTCACCGGAATGACAAGCCGCTGAATGCTTTCCGCCGAAGGGCCTTCGGGGGCAAGCGAAGTAAGCGGCTTACCGCTGTTTTGGAACGAGTTCACGATGAGTGCGGCGAAAAGAACCACCACGGCCGTAAACGAGACCACCGCAAAGATGCGGACAATTTTTGGAAGGCGCTGCATTTACTCTCCTCGAGAGGCGGGGATGAACCCGCTCCGGGGCGAACGAACCGACGACGCAAGGCCGCGGCCACTGGGACTGCTGCAGTACTGAACGGTGTGAACGAAGTGTTCACCAGTCTGAGCCAAACGCGCCAACCGAGCGGAGAATTCCGCTCCGATCAGCGTCGAACAAGGAGAAGGCGTGCTCATGCCGGAGTCCCGCCCTGGATGACAACGGGTGCCCCGGGGTCCACGCCAATGGCGCCTTCGGACGAATGGGTCTCGGATCCGTGGTGTTTGATCTCGCGCTCACCAACAACCGCACCGGCAATACCGGCAGCGATGATGGCAATGGCGCCAACGACCACGACCGCAGTGGTGACCCACTTGGCCGACGAAGGCTTCAGCGCAAGCAGCACTGCCACAAGGAAGAAGAGCAGCGATGCCAGGCCAAAGACCCACACCGCACCAATCTTCGAAACCGCAAGAAGGACTCGGGAAATACCGATGACAACCACGGCAATGACCACAATCGAGACGACTGGGACTCGGAACGGATCAATGAAGCGGTGGTAGAGCTCGGCGTTTGCGTGATCATCGCCTGTAGCCCGTTCGGCCCAAGTGCGCACTGTCCATGTGAAGGCAACAACCACCATCACCGCAACTGCAGCGTAGGTAAGTCCGCTGCTCTCAGTGGCCAGGCCAATGAGCATGAGAACGAACGAAAGTGCGCCCAGAGAAGGCAGATAGTTGACGCCAGAGGGAGCACGGGTGAGTGGCACCGACTCCATCTGGACAATCTGCGCTTCTGCATCGGGATCGGCATCGCGGAAGGCAATAAGGAGACCCGCAAGCGAGGCCGCAGAGAGAAACAAACCTACGAAGAACGTGTAGGCGAAATGGTTACCAACACCGCCCTTCCAGCCCAGACTGAGCGGGCCGAGAACACGGTCCATCAGTGATTGGTCTTCGCTGGTGAACCCGATGGCGAACGCGGCGATCAGGGAGAAGATCGCCAGACCGGCGAAAAACCGAAACGCTGTTGTGAACATCCGCGAGGAAAGCATGGCGGCCTACTTGGTGATGTAGATGGAGATCCAGATCAGGGCATAAACGGCAACCATTGCGTACCAATAAACGGCAGCGGCGGTAATGCCATCGTGTTGGCGAGCAGTGAACTGCCCACCCAGGGCCCGAAGGCCCATGAGGGCGACAAACACCATCGCCAGGACCAGCATCACCGTGTGTGCGCCGGTAATTGTGTAGATGAGAACACCCTGAAGCCCAGAGTCAATATCGAGCTCCATAAGGGTCCAGAGGTAGGTCGTCATCACGATCGTTGCGATACCGAGCATGAGCGTGAGGCCCATCGCGAGATAGGCGTTGACCCGGTCATTTTTCGAAATGGCCGAAACAGCCCATTGCATGGTGACGACTGTCATGATCAGCGTGATGAACATGGTGTTCGGCTGCTGAAGCGGAATCGTGGAGCCCTCGGGCAGCCAGATTGATCCGCTACCGATGACGTCAGAGCGGGCCGTGAAATAGATGCCGAACAGGCCGATAAAGACCATGAACGATGCCGCAGCGGCAAAGGCAGAACCAACGACCAGCACGCGAGGACGCTGAACGGGAGGGGCCGGGGGAAGGACGTGGGCGGTCATGCTCAGGCCTCCTCGTCGAGCAACGGCTCGGGCGAACGAACAACGGCGAGGTCACCGAAGTTTCCGGTGGGGGGTGGAGATGGGCAGGCCCATTCGAGGGTCTGACCGGTGCCCCACGCATCATTGCCAGCCTCAGGGGCACCCTTTCGGGCGCCGCTCCCAAGGCCAAGGATCACAAGGAGGCAACCGATGGCGAAGAGCGCGGAACCGGCGACGGAGATGACAACAAGCGTGTCCTGAGCGCCCGAGAGTCCGCTGAATCGCGTGGCGAAACCAACCACACAAAGCGAGACGCCACCGAGAATTCCGCCACCAAGCATGACGAGAACGTTGAGCTTGCCAATGCCATCAGCGAGGTGGCCGCCAGTCATCTTCGGGCCCCAGTACCCGATGCCTGCGGCACCGGCGGCCAAGGCAGCGCCAAGCACGAGGATCGCTTGGCCGTTGGCAAAGAAGTTCGTCATTCGAAGTTCAAGAGGCGTAATGACAAGCAGTGCCCCGGCGAACACGCCAAGGAGCGTGAGCACGATCGAGACCACGGCGAGTCCAAGGGGGCTCTTGAGCGATGGCTTGCCGTCCTTGAACGCCGCAGCGATTCCGCCTAGGAGGAGCAAAAGCGGAAGCAGAACCAGGAGCCCCATGGCCTGCCAGACGAGATCCTCGGAGAACGAGGGGTAGATGGCTGCCTGGGCCCAAGCGCCAACGCTGAGCACGCCAAAGGCGCCGATTGCTGTCAGAAGAAGATTTCGCTTACCCAGCCGGGCACCGGTGAGGGTGGCAACAACGTCGGCGACAATGCCCAAGCCTGGGATGAGGAAGGCGTAGATCTGCGGTTGGTGAGTGATCCACGACACCTGACCGAACTGGGATTCGGAAGCACCGAAAACCGTGCCGCCGCCGTAGCGATGGTCGACCCAGATGAGAAGAAGATTCGCGAACAGCACCGGCAGCGTGAGCATCCAGATGGCGCCACCGACGAGCATCGAGAAGGTGAACATCGGAACACGGTCAAGCGTCATGCCGGGAGTGCGAAGCGTGATCGCCGTTGTGAGCACACACACCGTGCCGAGAAGCAACGCGACGATAAGGCCACCGAGTGCCAAAAGCGTGAGGCTCACCGACTTCGCACGCACACCACCGAAGCCACCTTCGATGAATGACGCAACAACAAACACACCGGACGAAAGCAACCATGTCCACATTGCTGCTGCTGCAGCGCGAGGGAATGCAACAGTGCTCGCACCAACCTGCAACGGAACAATGTAGGTAGCAAGCCCAAGGAAGAGCGGCACAATAACCAGCAAAATCAGGCCAATTTGGGAGGTCTGAAGTACTTGCGTGCCTGCGGTCTCGCTCAGGAATGAACTTGACCCAACGGTGTTCGCTGAGGCCAGAGCGGTTGCGATCCAACCAGCGATTCCGAAGACCAGCGCGGCCAACACGTAGAACGTGCCAACGGCCTTGTGGTCACCGGATCCGAAGATCGTGAGCGGACTGGGTACGACGGATGGAGCGACCGAAGTTGTGTCGGTGCCGGTTTCCGGTCGGGTGTCGGTTAGAGCCATGTTCTGTAAGGACCTCGTACGAGCGTGCACACTCGGGCCGGCACGGGCCGGTCTCGACCGGGGGGACCCTCCGGATCAAGGGCGGGACGGATCTCACCCTACACACGCCCGCATGCCTGATTGAAAACCATCGGCCGGATTCTTCCCGGAGCGGGGAGAAGATCCGGGCTCTCGACTTCAGAGACCGGACCGAACCAGTTGATCGAGCGCCATTCCGGCGAAGAGCAGTGTCACCCAGGTGATGGAGAACGTGAAGAGCCGCATCGCTCGTGCAGTGGTCGGATCGCGCAGTAATTGCACGGACAAATAGGTGAAGAACCCTCCGAGACCGACGGCAAGTACGCCGTAGATCCAGCCCATTTGGCCCACAGGAATGAAGGCAATCGTGAGGGCCCAGACAATGAGGGTGTACACGAGGATCCGGACAGCGGTTTCGTGACGAGAAACCACTGAGGGAAGCATCGGAACATCGGCAGCGGAGTAGTCCTCTTCGTACCGGATGGCCAGCGCCCAGAAATGGGGTGGGGTCCAGAAGAAGATGATGGCGAAGAGCAAAACCGGGGCCCAGGCAAGGGAATCGGTGACTGCCGACCATCCGATAAGCACCGGAGCAGCCCCAGCGGCCCCACCGATGACGATATTGCTGGTCGATCTGCGCTTCAGCCACAGCGTGTAGATGAAGACGTAGAAAAGGCAGGCCGCCACGGCGAGGACAGCGCTGAGAAGGTTCACAAAGGCCCAAAGCCATACAAAGGCCAGAGCCTCGAGGCCAATGGCGAAAATGAGGGCGTTCCGGGGCTGAATGAGCCCAGTCACCAAGGGACGATTGCGGGTTCGACGCATCAGCGCATCGATGTCCCGGTCGACATACATATTGATGGCGTTGGCGCCACCGGCCGCGCCGGTTCCACCCACCACAGTTGCCACCATGAGCCACCATGAGGGCAGACCACGCTCGGCCACGATCATCGTTGGCACGGTCGTGATGAGCAGCAGCTCAATGATGCGGGGTTTTGTGAGGGCGACGTACCCCCGCAGCCGCGCTGCGAGGGGTGGTTGCGCGACCGATTCCATCGGGGCTGATGCTAGGGCGGCGGGTCCAGACGCGGACAATCGCGGCCCTGCTTGGCCGGAATCGTCGGTGGTGACGACGGGCGCGCTGGGGGAGTTTGCGTTCACTCCCGTACGATCGACACCGTGCGTTTGCCACGACTCTCCCCTCGGGCCTATGGCCGCATCACCCTCGTGGCCCTGTTCGCGCAGGTGTTCATCACCATCAGCGGCGCTGCTGTTCGTCTGACTGGTTCGGGTCTTGGATGCTCCGATTGGCCAACCTGCGAAGAAAACCAACTCGTCGCGCCCCTCGAGTACCACGCCATGATCGAGTTCGTAAACCGCACAGTCACCGGTTTCGTCTCCGTGGCCGTCATTCTCGCGGTGCTTGGTTCGCTTGTACGCACACCGCGCCGTCGTGATCTCACATGGCTTTCACTTGGTCTCGTCGCCGGAGTCATCGGACAAGTCATTCTTGGCGGACTCACGGTGCTGTTCGAACTTCATCCGCCTTTCGTGATGGCGCACTTCCTTGTCTCAATGGTGTTGATTTGGAATGCGTTCGTGCTTCATGAGCGTTCGAAGTATGCGCAAGCACCCGCCCTACCCGTAGTGCCGCGCAACGTACGCGTTCTCAGCCGAATCATTGTCATTGTTGCTGCATTCACGTTATTTACGGGAACAATCGTGACTGGCACCGGCCCTCACGGTGGTGACGAAACGGTTCCCCGACTTTCCTTTGATATCGGAAGTGTTGTGCGATTGCATAGCGTCACCGTTTGGGTGTTTCTCGCACTCACTATCGCAGCGCTGTTTGCACTCCACAGATCTGGCGCGCCACAGAACGTTGATCGGCGTGCGAAATATCTCGTTGCAGCAATCCTTGTGCAAGGGACGATTGGGTACATTCAGTACTTCAACGGAGTTCCGCCCGGCCTTGTAATTGTTCATATTTTGGGCAGCGTCATTGTGTGGATTGCTGCTTTGGCGTTTGACCTTTCTCTCGTTGCGCGCCCAGTTGAGTCCGATGCAACTGAACCGCTCTCAACGACGCCATGACACAACCAAAGGCTGCCGATGTTGCACCAGTTGAAATTGACGAACCATCGATAGACACAAATCTCGACATTGATCGCCCATGGATCGTTCTCGTGTGGAATGACCCGATCAATCTCATGTCGTACGTGACCTATGTCTTACAAAAAGTTTTTGGTTACAGCCGCGACAAGGCAGAGTCGCTGATGCTTGACGTTCATGAGAAAGGTCGCGCCGTCGTTTCGAATGGTTCGAAAGAAAAAGCAGAGCTTGATGTTTTCCGTCTGCACGAACATGGTCTCTGGGCCACGATGCAGCAGGACTGACATGGCCTTCGGATTCAAGCGCACCATTCAAAGCAAAGGGCCAAACCGATTCATCATCAACCTGCGAGAAGACTTACGCCAAGTCATCGCCGCCGTATGCGACGACGTTCTTGGTGCACTCGATGACGAAGAGGCTCCCAACCGAGACCCGATGCTTCGCCGTGTCTTCCCTATTGCCCATGTCTCCGATGAGTCGGTGAACGAGGCCTATCGCGACCTTGTCCATAGCGACCTCCTCCGAACCCGACGCGAGGCCCTTGAGAAGGTGTCTGCCACCGCAAACGATGCCGAGCTCGATCGGGCGACTCTCGAGACCTGGATGATCGGGCTCAACACCGTCCGGCTTGTTCTCGGCACTCGCCTCGATGTGAGCGAGGACGGGTTCCCTCAGTTGGAGCCCGACGACCCCGAACTCCCAGCGTGGGCGCTGTATGAGTTCCTCGGGGTGTTCGTGGGCATGGTCGTCGACGCTCTCGCTCGCACCGCCTGATCCGGGCGCCGCCCAGCATTGGGGGCCACGCTAAGGGTGCTGCTATGGTCTGCAGGCCCTAGCGGCGCAAGAGCCCCCATCGTCCAGCGGCCTAGGACGCCTGCCTTTCACGCAGGTAACACGGGTTCGAATCCCGTTGGGGGTACGCAGCAGTTTCTGGTCCCGTGGTGCAGTTTGGAGTGCACGCCGGCCTGTCAAGCCGGAGGTCGCGGGTTCAAATCCCGTCGGGACCGCCAACTGCCGCACCGGTTCGCCGGGGCGTCAGGGACGGAGACATCGTCTCCACGGTCGGGTAGCTCAGTTGGCAGAGCGGCCGCCTGAAAAGCGGTAGGTCACCGGATCGACGCCGGTCCCGACCACAGTGAAAAGGCCCGGGCTCTGCGCCCGGGCCTTTTGCATTGCGTTATTGGAACGACGCTCAGCGAGCGAAGGCGTCTTTCAACGCCGCAGCCACTTGGTCCTGCGCTTCGGAAGCAACGTCGATTGCAGCGTCCATCGAGAAGAACCCGTGGAACATGCCTTCGTATTCAACAAGGTCAACGTCGACGCCTGCTTCAACCAGTTTGGCGGCATAGGCATTGCCCTGATCGCGAAGCGGATCGAATCCGGCAGTGACAACAATCGCAGGCGGTGCGCCAGCAAGATCGGAGAGGATCGGCGAATAGCGAGGGTCGCTGAGGTCTTCCACCGTGACGGTGTAGTGATCGTGGAACCAATCCATGGCGTTACGAGTGAGCATGTAGCCCTCAGCGTTTTCTGTCATCGACGGACGATCACAGCTTCCATCGGTGACCGGGTACAACAGCGCCTGCTGAATGACTTCAACATGCTCGTGATCGCGAGAGATGTTGGCGACAACGGCGGCGAGGTTGCCGCCGGCACTGTCACCAGCAACAGCGAGACGAGAGGTGTCGACGTTGAGCTCATCGCCATGGGTTGCAACCCATTCGGTTGCCGCCCACGCATCGTCAATCGCTGCAGGGAACTTGGCCTCGGGAGCGAGCCGATAGTCAACCGCAACGACGACGCATTCAGCCTTCGACGCAATCGTGCGACAGCAATGGTCGTGCGATTCAAGATCACCAATGACCCAACCACCGCCGTGGAAGAACACCGTCACGGGAAGGCCCGCGTCGTTGCTCGGGCGATAGATACGAACAGGAATGTCACCGGCAGGACCAGGAATCGTGCGGTCGGTGATGCTCGCCAATTCAATCGGGCTCGGCATAGCCGTCATGCCCATGCGCTCACGCAATTCCTCTGGGGTTGCCCCTTCGAACGTAAAGCCAGAATCAGCCATGAGGTCGAGAATGAACTTTGCCTGCGGATCAAGAGCCACGTGAGTTCCCCCTAGAAGTGGTGTGGAGTCCAACTGTGGCACAGCCAACCAAGGGCCGTCCCGCGAAACGAATGGCGATTGTGGTTCAGAGACCGAGAGCGGCGGGAACCTCGGCATGGTCATCAACAACGACATCACCTTCGGGCCCATGATCGGGATCGTCGTCGGTTACACCTCGGTAGCGCAACGACAACATTCCCATCCCCTTAGCTCCAGCAATATCGGTGCGACGGAGATCGCCAATATGTGCTGCACGCGTTGGATCAATCCCACCTAATCCCGAGAGAGCGTGTTCGAAGATCGCCGCATCAGGTTTGTACACGCCGACTTCATCCGAGAACGACCAGTGATCAAAGAGCTGCAAGATGCCGTGACCTTCGAGGTAGTCACGCAGAACTGGCGATGGCGTGAGACCAACATCGCACACGATGCCTACGCGAAGTCCGGCGTCCTTCAGCACTCGCAACGTTGATTCCAAATTCTCGGTGAGATCGAGTTTCATCGCGCGCGGCGCTGACAGATACGCGTGGATTACACGAATGCGCACCTGCTCGTCGTCGGTGTGACCGAGAACATCAAGCACTGTTTCGGCCGCGTGATGGCCGGTGAATTGCTCACCAAGTCCCCATGACGAGTCGAAGCGCCTCCATGCTTCATCGAAGGAGGTGTCGATCTCATCGTGGTCTGCTGGAAGTCCATGCGATTCAAGGACCTCTGCGATCGCGAGTCGCCGCTGCACCCGGGTCGCGGCAACGTCGGCTCGAACCAGCGTGTCCCAGAAGTCGAATGTGATCGCGTCGAACCGCGACACGATGTTCAGCGCTTTCGGATGACGCCGTCGCGTACTGCAGCTTCAGCAGCAGCCGCCGCAACAAGCGGAGCAATGCGCTTGTCGAACACCGAAGGGATGACGTGATCAGGAGAGAGTTCTTCAGGGCTCACAGCGTTTGCAATTGCGTGCGCAGCGGCAACCTTCATGTTCTCGGTGATCTGTGTTGCCCCGGCATCAAGCGCGCCACGGAACAACCCGGGGAACGCAAGAACATTGTTGATCTGATTCGGGAAATCGCTTCGGCCTGTTGCCATAACGGCAACACAACCTTCAGCCTCTTCCGGCCGAATCTCGGGATCGGGGTTTGCCATGGCGAAGACAATTGGATCCTTCGCCATCGTAAGGACGTCTTGACGATTAATCAGGTTCGGGCCGCTCACGCCGATGAACACGTCGGAGCCCGGCATGATGTCGGCCAGTGACCCCTTACGGCCTTCAGGGTTCGTGTTTTCAGCAAACCACTGCTTGGCCACGTTGAGGTTGCTGCGGCCGTTATAAACAGCGCCCTCGCGATCAACACCGATGATGTTGCGTACGCCGGCATTCATGAGGATCTTCGAGATAGCGACGCCCGCAGCCCCAACACCTGCGATGACGACCGTGAGATCTTCCATCTTCTTGTTTACGATCTTCAGTGCGTTCATAAGCGCCGCAAGCGTCACGACTGCGGTGCCGTGCTGATCATCGTGGAACACCGGTATGTCGAGAAGTTCTTTGAGGCGATCTTCGACCTCGAAACACGCCGGAGCGGCAATGTCTTCAAGATTGATACCGCCGAACGACGGAGCGATGTTCACGACAGTACGAATGATCTCTTCAGGATCTTTCGTGTCGAGACAGATCGGGAAACCATCGACGCCCGCAAATTCCTTAAACAGGAGGGCCTTACCTTCCATAACAGGCATCGCGCCGAGCGGACCAATGTCGCCTAGACCAAGGACCGCAGTGCCGTCACTCACAATGGCAACGGTGTTCTTGCGGATCGTGAGGTCATGGGAAAGCATTGGATCCTTCTCGATTGCCGAACACACGCGGGCAACGCCCGGCGTGTAGGCCATCGAGAGATCATCGCGATCGTTCACGGGAATCTGGCTAATGACATGAATCTTGCCGCCGGCGTGCAGCGCAAAGGTTCGGTCTTCCCATTCGAGAAGCTCAATTCCCGAAACGCTGCGAACAGCGTCGAGCACTTGCTGCTGATGGGCTTCGTTTGAACAGTTGACGACGACGTCTTCGTCAAGCGATTCCTTCTTGGCCTCAAATCCTTCGAGCGACCAAATGTTTCCGCCTACCGAACCAATAGCGGTGGCGAGACGACCGAGTGCACCGGGTTCATTACCCAGTCGGACGCGAAGGCGGATGCTGAAAGCGGCGGTAGTTGAGTCAGCCATAGGGCGAAGACGCTACCCGTCAGGCCTATGCCGTCCCCAAGTCGGGATTCTGGCCCCCCAAAGTTGCCCGATTTCGAACGGTCAAGCGCCTTCGTAGGGGAACCCAAGTTCGGGAGCAGTCACCAGCGCCCGGAACGCAATCCCTTCGGCTTCGGCCATGGCCTGGCAGGTGCCGCCTCGGTCCACCACGACCATCACCATGACCGGTTCGGCCCCGAGTTCACGAGCTACATGTACTGCTTCCATGGGTGAGGTGCCCCGGGTGACGGTGTCATCGGTGATTATGCACTTATCGCCCGGTTCAAGAGGGCCGGCGAGGCGACCAGCAATACCGTGATCCTTGGCTTCTTTGCGAATGGTGAAGGACTTGAGCGAGCGGCCACGAGTCGCCGCAACCGCGGCGATGCCGTAGGCCACCGGATCGGCACCCACCGTGAGGCCGCCGATCGCAGTGACATCGTCGGGGATCAGGTCGAGCGCGAGATCGGCCATGAGCAGCAATCCGTCAGGTCGACACGCGGTCTGCTTCGAATCGATGAACCATGAGCTTTTCTTGCCTGACTTGAGCGTGAAGTCCCCGGTTCGGACTGAATAGCGAAGAAGGTGATCGATCAGTTGCTGCTTTGTCGCGTCACTCATGCTCAGGAACCTACCGTTCCGCAGCCTCTGAAGGGAGCGGTTTCAAAAGTGTCAGACGATGCGGACGGTGCCATCGCCGTCAATGATGCGGCCGATCACGGTGGCTCGATGTCCAGCGGTACGAGCCACATCGAGCGCCTTAAAGGAATCCGATTCCGGCACCACGACGACCATTCCGACGCCCATGTTGAACACGCGCGCCATTTCATCGTCAGCCACAGAACCCAAACGCTGGATTTCGTTGAAAATCGGCGGCACATCCCAAGTGTCCCATGTGACCTCGGCAGCTGTTCCGTGCGGAAGCACACGATTGAGGTTGCCAGGAAGACCGCCACCGGTGATGTGGGCAACACCGCGAACATCGACCGCTTTCTGCAGCGCAGCAATTGCCGGCGAGAAGATCACCGAAGGGGCAAGCAGTTCGTCGGCAAGCGAGTGATGCGCGCCTTCGTAGGCCGGACCATCGAGGGGAAGCTGCGCACGTTCAAGAAGCACGCGGCGCGCCAGAGAAAAGCCGTTGGAGCGAAGGTTCTGCGAAGGAAGCCCAATGAGAACGTCACCGGCAGAAATTTTGGCGCCGGTAATCAGCGCGTCGCGATCAGCAATTCCCACCGCAAAGCCGACGAGATCAAACTCCCCCGCTTTCATTGCGCCGGGATGTTCGGCCATCTCGCCGCCAACGAGTGCACAGCCGGCTTGGCGACAACCGTCGGCCACGCCTTCAACGAGTTGATCGATGTGGTCGGGGTCGAGCCGACCTACGGCGATGTAGTCGAGAAAAAACAGTGGCTCAGCGCCCTGACACACGAGATCGTCGACACACATCGCAACGAGATCGACACCGATCGTGGTGAAGCGACCCGTTGCTTGAGCAACGAGGGCTTTCGTGCCGACACCATCGGTTGACGAAACAAGTACGGGCTTCTTGTAGCGAGCCAGATCAAGGGCGAAGAGTCCGCCGAAGCCGCCAATGTCGCCAATGACTTCAGGTCGGAAGGTTGAGCGAACGTGCGACTTAATCCGGTCGACTGCTTCTTCGCCGGCGTCGATGCTGACGCCAGCACCGGCATAGGTTTCGCCTTGGGTTACGTCGTCAGCCATCGATCTCTTCCGATGAGGTGAAGGAAAGTGCGCCTTGTGCCGGAAGCGTGGGCGCTCCTTCGAACGTGTCGACAAGACCCGTCGTGTTGGTTGATGCTTCCGACGGAAGTTCGAGAATGTGCTTGCCGAGTTCGACGGGAATCTCGACGGGATAGTTGCCGGTCAAACACGCGTCGCAGAATCCTGCGCCGACAGCACCAGTAGCCGACACCAATCGATCGAGCGTGAGATAAGAAAGCGAATCGACATTGAGGTATTCGCGGATTTCGTCGACGCTCATATTTGCGGCGAGAAGTTCTCCGCGAGTGCCGGTATCCATGCCGTAGAAACACGGCCACTTATAGGGCGGTGACGACACGCGCATATGAATTTCGGCAGCGCCGGCTTCGCGCAGCATCGAGACCATGGCGCGAGTTGTGGTGCCACGAACGATTGAATCGTCGACCACGACGAGTCGTCGACCAGCGATGTTGTCGCGCAACGGATTCAGTTTCATGCGCACACCGAGAGCGCGCATTTCCTGATTCGGAGCAATGAAGGTGCGGCCGATGTATCGGTTCTTCACCAGGCCTTGACCGAAGGGAATCCCCGACTTACGCGCATAACCCTCAGCCGCGGGAATGCCCGATTCGGGGACTCCCATCACCAAGTCAGCTTCAACTGGCGCTTGTCCGGCAAGTTGTTCGCCCATACGAACACGTGCTTGATGCACGCTTTGACCGTAAAGACGCGTGTCGGGACGAGCGAAGTAGACAAATTCGAACAAGCAGAGTTTCGGGTCGACTAGTGCCTGTTCAAAGACTCGAACGGCGCGGTAACCGGTGGCATCGATGACGATCATCTCGCCCGGTTCAAGTTCACGAACCAAGTGCGCGCCGACAACATCGAGTGCCGGGCTTTCCGAGGCGAGCACCCAACCGTTATCGAGTTTGCCAAGACAAAGGGGGCGGAACCCGTTGGGGTCGCGCACACCAATGACATGACCTTCGTCCATCGCTACAACCGAGAACGCTCCCTTGAGCCGAGGAAGGATCGCCTGCATCGCGCGTTCGAGTGCACGATGGTCGGAACTTTCGTCCGGGTTCTTCGCGAGTTCCGAGGCGAGGAGTTCAGCCATGACATCACTGTCAGAACTCACGGTGCCCGGAAGCATGCCGAGTTCATCGGCCAGTTCGGCGGTGTTGACGAGATTGCCATTGTGCGCGATTGCAACGGTGTGCTCACCGACGTTGCGATACACCGGCTGCGCGTTGTGCCAAACGCTTGAACCGGTCGTGGAATAGCGAGTGTGTCCGATTGCAAGGTGACCCGTGAGAGCAGCGAGGGTTCGATCATCGAAAGCGTTCGACACAAGGCCGGTGTCTTTAACAACGGTGACAGTGGAACCATCGCTGACAGCCATACCCGCAGCTTCTTGACCACGATGCTGCAACGCGTACAAACCTAAATACGTGAGATGTGACACCGCTTGGTCGGGTGCGTATACACCGAAGACGCCACATGCTTCTTTCGGTGTGTCGTCATCGGGGTGCACGCAATCGGTCTCCATGAGTCAGTCTTGCGCCGTTCCGGCACCAAGAGCAGACGGAATGTGATTGGTCCAAGCATCGACAACTTCGGAAAGCGGAAGATCGACAAGACCCTTCACGCTAAAGCGATCGCCACCGGCAACACCGATACGCGAAACGGGAACACCGGCTTGTTCGCAGATGTTTTCGACCACTCCCATTGATTCAGGATCGACACACACCACAACACGTGACGGACCCTCGGCGAAAAGTTCAGCGGCATTTGCAACGCGGGCAACAGAGACACCAATGCCCGACTTCGCCGCCATCTCGGCAAGCGCGACACCGAGGCCGCCGCCGGAGACATCGTGAATACCCGCCACGACATCGCCGATCACAAGTTGGCGAACCACGTCGGCAACTTTGAGATGATGCGCGGGATCGAGAGTGGGAAGGGTTCCGCCGCGATGGCCGCGAGCGCGCGCCCACCGAGAACCAGAAACTTCAGGCTGGGTGACACCGATGAGCATGAGACGGCCTTGCTCAACCAAGCCAACACCAGGTGGACGGCGATCGAGTGAATCGATCACGCCGAGCATGCCCACAACCGGAGTTGGGTCGATATCGGTGCCCTGAGATTCGTTATAAAGACTGACGTTTCCGCCGATAACCGGTGTATCGAAGGCCACGCAGGCCTCGGACATTCCGTCGATTGCCTCGGATAACTGCCACATCACTTCGGGATGTTCAGGGTTGCCAAAGTTCAAACAATTCACGACTGCGAGTGGACGAGCGCCAACGCACGCGAGATTCAGCAACGATTCAGCGACGGTAAGCGCCGTGCCCTGGCGGGGATCGACAGCACACCAGCGATGGTTGCCATCGGTGGTGAGCGCAATGCCGCGTCCGGTGTCGGCGCCGGAGGTCGGGTGCTTCAAACGAAGCACGGCGGCATCGCCACCGGGACCTTCAACGGTGTTGAGGAACAACTGATGGTCGTACTGCGAGAACACCCAGCGCGCATCAGCAAGAAGTTCGAGTAATTCCGCTGCGGTATCGACCGACGCGGGCGCGGGTTCCGTGCCCATCGTGCGAGTCGCAGCATCAAAGATTGCCGGTGCAGCCATCGGACGGTTGTAGAGCGGCGCATCTTCGTGCAGTGATGCAGCCGGAATATCGCAAAGGATTTCGCCATCGAAACCGTCACGAATGCGGAGGCGACCGCCCTCGGGATGACCAGTTGCCGGGCCATCAGTGACATGACCGATGACTGAGGAACGAACCTCCCAGCGCGCACAAATTTCGAGCACCTGGTCGAGATCGGCAGGCTCGACAATGGCGAGCATGCGTTCTTGGCTTTCCGAGGTCATGACCTCGAACGGCTCCATGCCGGTTTCGCGCCGAGGAATGGCATTGACATCAACATCCATACCCATGCCACCGCGGCTAGCGGTTTCGCTTGTTGCACAGGCAAGGCCTGCGCCACCGAGATCTTGAATGCCCACAACCAAACCGGCGTCTAGAAGTTCGAGACAAGCTTCGATGAGGCGCTTTTCTTCGTAAGGATCGCCAACCTGTACCGAAGGACGCTTTTCCGCATCGGTTTCTTCGTCGGAGAAACCCGCAGAAGCAAGAACGCTCACGCCCCCAATCCCGTCGCGACCGGTACTGGAACCCAGCAAAACCGCAAGGTTGCCGACACCAGTGGCCTGTCCGAGCACGAGGCGTTCGGTAGGCAAAACCCCGAGGCACAACACGTTCACAAGTGGGTTGCCGGTGTAGGTGGCATCGAACACGGTTTCGCCGCCGATGGTGGGTACGCCCACCGAATTGCCGTAACCGGAAACGCCGCTGATGACGCCTTCGGCAATCCAGCGACTGCGAGGGTCATCGAGCGGACCAAAACGAAGCGGATCCATCAGTGCAATCGGACGTGCGCCCATCGTGAAGATGTCGCGCAAAATGCCGCCGACGCCTGTGGCTGCACCCTGGTAGGGCTCAATTGCAGACGGGTGATTATGCGATTCGATGCGGATCGCAGCAGCAATGCCATCGCCAACATCAACAACGCCGGCATTTTCGCCGGGACCAACGAGTACCCACGGAGCTTCGGTAGGAAGTCGCTTGAGATGTACGCGGGATGACTTGTACGAGCAGTGCTCGGACCACATCACCGCAAACATCGCCAACTCAAGGTGGTTGGGGTCGCGGTTAAGGATCTTGCGGATGTCTTCGTATTCGGAGTCAGTCAGGCCGAGGGCACGGTGAATCGCGTCATCCATTGGTTGCAGGCTAGTGCGCCGGAACACCACAATTCGCCGGGTTTCGACGTGACCGTTGTCGGTTTCGCGCTGGTGTGATGGACTCAACGCTCATGAGCGACCAGACCTCGGAACCTTCTGGTGAGAAGCCGCGTATCGGTCTTCCTCCCGGCACGATGACGGAGAGCCACAGGCTCGCGCTCAAGGTCGGTCGTGAGCGCGGGCAAATCGTGCGCCGCTACCTGCAGGCAATCGAATCCGCGAAGCCCCGACGAGGTCGCCCAATCACACCTGAGGGCTTGCGCAAGAGCATTGAGAAAATCGATGCCAATCTCGCAACCGAGAAAGACCCGCTGCGCAAACTGGATTTGGTGCAGTCAAAAATCAAGAAACAGAAAGATCTCGAGGAACTCGAATCCCCCATCGACATGGTCGCACTTGAAAACGAGTTCATCGGCGTGGCTAAGGACTACAACGATTCGAAGGAACTCAGTCCTGAGGCTTGGCTTGAACTCGGCGTTCCGCGCGAGGTCTTACGGCGCGCCGGGATTCTGAACTGACGCAGTTCATTCAGACTCTGTCGATCAAGCTCTGCCGATCAGACAGACAGCAACGAGCGAAGCAGCGGCAATCCGTCGGTGCTTCCAAGCAATTCGCTGGTTGAGCGTTCCGGGTGCGGCATAAGTCCAACCACGTTGCGACCTTCGTTGCACACACCGGCAATGTCATCCACAGAACCGTTGGGATTCACGACGTAACGCAACACGATGCGATCTTCATCGCGAAGTTGCGCGAGCGTTTCGGCATCACAGGTGTAATTGCCTTCGAAATGATTGATCGGAATGCTCAGCACTGCACCTTTGTCGGCGGCGCGAGTCAGCACCGAGTTTGTGGTCTCAACCCGCAACTGTGCAGGTGCGCAAACAAACTTCAGGCCAGCGTTCTTCTGCAATGCGCCCGGAAGAAGCCCCGCTTCAGTAAGCACCTGAAAACCGTTACAAATGCCGACAACTGGGCCGCCAGCAGCAGCAAACTCAGCGACTGCAGACATCACTGGTGAGAAACGCGCAATGGCTCCGGGACGCAAGTAATCGCCATGCGCGAAACCACCGGGAACGATGACAGCATCGACACCATTCACCGTTGCATCGCCATGCCACAGAAGTTCAGGCTCTCCACCAACGAGGCGCATGGCCTCAACCATGTCCTGCTCACAGTTCGAACCGGGGAAGACGACGACCCCGACGCGTGAACTCACGATGCGACGCCAGCTGGTTCGAGTTCAACAATCGCGTCTTCGATGACGGGATTGGTGAGGAACCGACGACAGAGATCTTCCGCTTCCGCGCGAGCTGACGCTTCATCGGCAGCGTCGATTTCAAAACGAATGCTCTTGCCGACACGCACGCCGCTCACACCTGCAAAACCCAGCGTAGGCATGGCTCGTTCGATCGTAGAACCCTGGGGATCAGCGATCCCAGGTCGAAGACGGACTTCGACGTGCACCGAGAAGATCATGGACCCATGTTCGCACATCGACGCGCGTATGCGATGCAGATCTGCATGCGGTCGATCGTCACCCGCGCCATTCGGCGAATGAACGACCAGTGATGCGCTCATAGGCATCGACATAGCGAGCGCTCGTGGTGTCGACGACCTCGGCGGGAAGCGGTGGGGCTGGTGGCTGCTTGTTCCAATCGAGACCATCGAGGTAATCGCGCACCGGCTGCTTGTCGAACGACGGCGGCGTGCTTCCCGGCTTCCAGCGTTCCGCCGGCCAGAACCGTGAGGAATCGGGGGTCAGTACCTCGTCACACAACACAAGTTCGCCATCGATTAGACCCAGTTCGAACTTGGTGTCAGCAATGAGAATGCCTCGGGCCGCAGCCCACTCGGCGCCCCTTGTGTAGAGCTCAAGTGCCGCCGAACGAGCCCGCTCGGCGAGGTCGGCACCCATCAGATCGACAGCGGCCTCGAAGGAGATGTTCTCGTCGTGGCCTTCGGCAGCCTTGGTAGAAGGAGTGAAAACGGGCTCGGGCAATTGGGCCGATTCAAGCAGTCCCGCAGGGAGCACCTGGCCGTGCATCGTGCCGTTGGCCTTGTATTCCTTCCAGGCCGAACCGGTGAGATACCCACGAACGATGCATTCGATGGGCAGCATTTCGGCCTTGCGGCACAGCATGATGCGGCCCTGCCAATCATCACGCTGGGCGGCAGGTGGGCAGTCATCGAGCGAGGTCGAAATGAGATGACTGCCAACAACGCCTTGGAACTTCTCGAACCAGAACGCGCTCATGGCGGTGAGCACTCGGCCCTTTTCGGGTATCGGTTCGGCCATAATGACGTCGAACGCGCTCAGGCGGTCGGAAGTGACCATCAGTAATCGGTTGTCGCCCGCGTCGTAGATGTCGCGGACTTTTCCTGAGTAGATGTGTGGGAGTGCGTCGGTCATAGCGGTTCTCCTGGAATGGCCCGCGACAGATCCTCGGTTCAGAGGATGTCGCCCGGACGATACCCAGCAGCAGCAGGATCAGTCGCCACAAGCGCCGAAACCGTTGCGACAAATGACGCGACTTGTTCAGGCGCACGACCAACAAAGTCGATTGGGTTTGCGAGTACGCCTGCGAGTTCATCGGGAGCAAGGCCAAGACGCGGATCGGCAGCAAGTCGTTCGATGAGATCGTTGCCTTCGGCTCCGTCTTCGCGAAGACGCAATGCCGCCGCAACTGCATGTTCCTTGATGGCTTCATGTGCTTGTTCGCGACCAACGCCGTTGCGCACTGCAGCGACCAGCACCTTGGTTGTTGCAAGGAACGGCAAGTAACGGTCGAGTTCGCGTTCAATAACGGCGGGGTACGAACCGAAGTCGGCAAGCACGGTCAGGAACGTTTCAAACAAACCGTCGATAGCAAAGAACGCGTCGGGCAAGGCAACGCGGCGCACGACCGAACAACTCACATCGCCTTCGTTCCATTGGTCGCCCGCAAGCGAGGCAACCATCGTGAGATGGCCACGGAGAATGGCGAGCAAACCGCCGATTCGTTCGCAACTACGGCTATTCATCTTGTGCGGCATGGCCGAAGAGCCAACCTGACCCGGGCGGAAACCTTCAGTTGCGAGTTCTTGTCCAGCCATGAGTCGAATCGTGAGGGCAAGATCGGCAGGACCAGCGGCTGCCTGCACAAGCGCCGAGACCACGTCGAGGTCGAGCGAGCGCGGATACACCTGACCAACATTGGTGAGCCATGCATCAAAACCGAGATGCGCGGCGACACGAGATTCAAGCTGTTCGAGACGCTCGCCATCGCCATCGAAGAGATCGAGCATGTCTTGTTGCGTTCCAACCGGGCCCTTAATGCCACGCATCGGATAGCGCGCAAGTAGATCGTCAACTCGGTACAACGCCTGCAACAGTTCTTCACCGGCATTCGCAAACCGTTTGCCAAGCGTGGTGGCCTGCGCGGGCACGTTGTGCGAACGACCAGCCATCACCACGGTTGCCGATTCCGCAGCGCGTTCAGCCAAACGAGCGAGCGATGCAAGCATGCGGCCACGAATCACCACGAGCGAACGTCGCAACTGCAGTTGCTCGACGTTCTCGGTGAGATCGCGCGAAGTCATCCCCTTATGAATCTGTTCGTGACCAGCCAACGCACAGAACTCATCGATGCGCGCCTTCACATCGTGGCGAGTCACGCGTTCACGAGCGTCGATGGAATCAAGGTCGACCTGATCGATGACACGGCGATAGGCATCGATCGCATCGTCGGGCACTGCGACACCGAGGTCGCGCTGGGCTTCAAGAACGGCCAGCCAAAGTTCTCGCTCAAGAACGATCTTCTGTTCAGGCGACCACAGTCGGACCATCTCCGCGCTCGCATATCGAGCAGCAAGAACATTGGGTACGGACGTGGACGCCATTCGGTCTCCTCAAGGGCCCAAAGCGGGCACCTCTTCAGGATACGACTACGACGAGGTGACCTCGGTGCGATTTAGAGATCAGGAATTGGCGCGAGGAGCGCGATCTTCAATCCTTTGGGCCGCAGCGTCCGAGGCGATGTCGTTGCGATGGTGCAGACCGGGCCAAGAAATCTTGCCAACCGCGTCGTATGCAGTCTGACGGGCTTCGGCCAAAGTGGCGCCCTGGCCAGTCACAGTCAGCACTCGTCCACCAGCAGTGATGAGTTCGCCATTGGCATTGGCCCCAACCCCAGCGCAGAATACCGTGACGCCAGCGACTGCTTGAGCATCGTCGAGTCCTTCAATCACATCACCGGTGCGCAGATCGCGCGGGTAGCCCTCGGCTGCACACACCACGGTGACAGCTGCGCCGTCGTCAAATGTCGGCGCGGCACCAAGTTGGCCAGCAGCAGCTGAAGCGAGCAGTTCACCGAGATCGCTAGTGAGTCGGGGAAGCACAACCTGTGTTTCCGGATCACCGAAGCGCACGTTGTATTCGAGCATCTTCGGACCGGTGGGTGTGAGCATGAGGCCGGCGTAGAGAACCCCGCGGTAATCGATACCGATCGAACGCAAGTAGGCCAGCGTCGGTAACACTCCATCGTTCATCACTGCATCAATCAATGATTGATCTGCGACAGGCACCGGTGAGTACGCACCCATGCCACCGGTGTTTGGACCAGCATCGCCATCGCCTACGCGTTTGAAATCTTGGGCCGGCGTAAGCGCAACGGCGTTGGTGCCATCGCAAATTGCGAGAACGGAAACTTCGGGGCCGGTAAGTCCTTCTTCAATAACAAGCGTTCGGCCCGCATCGCCGAAGGCATCGCCAGAGAGATAGTCGAGAACTGCAGCGCGTGCTTCTTCAAGTGATGTTGTGACGATGACGCCCTTGCCCGCTGCAAGGCCATCGGTCTTCACGACATACAAACCATCGAGCGTGTCAAGAAATGCGAATGCCGGTTCTGCTTCGGTGAACGTGCCATGTCGCGCGGTGGGAACACCAGCGGCAACAAGTACGTCCTTCATCCACGCCTTTGAACCTTCGAGACGCGCGCCATCAGCCCCTGGACCGAACACCAACTTGCCAGCGGCGCGCAGTTCATCAGCAAGACCAGCGACGAGCGGCGCTTCCGGTCCGATCACATAGAGGTCGGCATCTATCTCTGTAGCTGGTGTTGCAACGGAACCAGGAATGCCGGGGTTGCCGGGAGTAACCACAACCTCGTGATGGCGGCGCAGCACCGTGGCAAGCGCGTGCTCACGACCACCGGAACCGACGACGCAAACCTTCATCAGCCGTTGAAGTTCAAGTACTGATCGCGCCCCGGACCAACGCCAACAAGACCAATAGGAACACCAATCTGATCCTGCAAGAACGAGACGTAATCGAATGCTTCCTTGGGAAGATCGTCACGCGACGTGATCCCAGAAATGTCGGACTTCCAACCGGGGAACTCGGCATAGACCGGCGTGACTTCGTGCAGCACCGACTGGTGATACGGAAGATGCGTGAAGGTTTCGCCATTGAGTTCGTAAGCGATGCACACCTTGATCGAATCGAACGTGTCGAACACATCAAGTTTCGTCAGCGCGATTTCCGACAGCGAGTTCAAGCGAACCGAATGACGCAACATCACCACGTCACACCATCCCGTGCGACGACGACGCCCGGTGTTGGTTCCATACTCATGACCGATGTCAATGAGAGCATCGCCGATTTCATCGGTGAGTTCGGTGGGGAACGGACCGGAACCGACGCGAGTTGTATACGCCTTGGCGATACCAACCACACGGTCGATGTAGCGAGGACCGATACCGGCACCGGTGCAGGCACCGCCAGCAACTGGGTTCGACGAGGTCACGAACGGGTAGGTGCCGTGATCGAGATCGAGGAACGTGGCCTGAGCACCTTCGAGCAGAACGTTCTCGCCCGCTTCAAGTGATTCGTGAATGAGATTCACTGAATCGGTGATCATCGGCGCAAGGCGCGGCGCGCACACGTCGAGATACTCGGCAGCAATCGCATCGCCATCGAGCGGCAGCTGATTGAAGACTTTGGCGAAGATCGCGTTTTTCTCTTTGAGCGCAACGTCGAGCTTCTCACGGAAGATTTTCGGATCGAGAAGATCCTGCACACGCAGACCAACACGAGATGCCTTATCGGCATAGGCCGGGCCAATACCGCGCTTGGTCGTGCCGACCTTGTTCTTGCCAAGGCGACGTTCGGTGAGCTTGTCGAGTTCCTGGTGGTACGGGAGGATCAAATGCGCGTTGCCGCTGATCTTGAGCTTTGACGTATCAACGCCTTTACCCTCAAGCATGTCGAGTTCAGCGATGAGCACGCGGGGGTCGACCACAACGCCATTGCCAATGACTGGCGTGATGTGCGGGTACAGGATGCCGCTCGGCACCAACTGCAACTTGAAGGACTCACCATCGACCACGAGGGTGTGGCCCGCGTTATGTCCGCCTTGGTAGCGGACGACGAGATGTTGATCGCGGGCGAACAGGTCGGTGAACTTGCCCTTCCCCTCGTCACCCCACTGGGTTCCGACGACGACGGTTGCTGGCACGGTGAACTCCTCAATGGCACTGCATGGGAACCGGGAAACACTACCCGGTCACCTTCCCCGCAGTTCCATTGGTTCTCAGGCGGGAGCACCTGAGGTCAGATGGCGGCGGCCAAAGAAGAAGGCCAGGCCATAAAGCACCAAGGCCACGATCATTAGATTGCGATAGCCGAGGATCAGCGAGGTGTACTCCAGGACACCACCAACCATGGCGCCAATGAGATTGGCGGCAAACGCCGTGGTCGAGTCCACACTGTCTCGGAATCGCTGAGAAAACACCATGTTGGCTAAGAAAATTGGCGTGAACGCCAATATCAGGGCAACGAGAAGACGAGGAGCGAACGCAAGCTCCAGAAGAACATTTTGGGGAATCGCCCAACTCACAAGGATCGAAATCGCAAGGAAGACATACAACAGCATGGGTCGTTTGATACGGACACGCTGAGAGACAAGCACTGCAACCAACACAGCGACGAGCACGCCACCAAAGACGAGCGCGTTCACGAGCCACGTTGTACCGAACAGCAGCGCGAACTGCACAACGTTCTTTGTTTCCAGCAATAGGAACGCAACGCCCATGAAGAACAAGTCGGTGTAGGCCTTCATTCCGCGCAGTGGACCACCAACCAAACGCACTGCTGCAAGCGAGAACACGAGAATCAATCCGAGAGCCACTAGGTAAAACATCGGAATTGATTGAGTACGCAAATATGGGAACGGCCGATCGTCACCCACCGGCTTCGGGGTGTCGGCGGTTTTCACCCATGCATTGGCCGCAGGGCAATTCACGTCGCGTTCCTGTGCACCAATTGTAAGAACCGCTTGTGACGTATTCGGAATCTTCGTCACGCATGGGGTGTGACCAAATGCGTCGTCAAGCGTCGCTGCATAACGGTCGACAAGCCACTCTTCGCGGTAGACGTTGTACATCGCGAACACGCCATCTTCGGTGAGATGGCTTCGATACGCGTCAGCTGCATCTTTAGTGAAGAGGTAGCTCTCAAGCCGAATTGATGACGCTCCCTGAACCAGCGTGAGCGAGTCGGGAAGCGCCAAAACAATGAGATCCCACTTCTTATCGCTGCGTTCGAGAAACGCTCGGCCATCGTCGATCGTGATGTTCACTCGCGGATCGTCATACGGCTTCGTTGGGTGATATTGCTTTGCGACATCAAGGAGTCGCCGATCAATCTCGACCGCGTCGACGTTGCTTGCACCCTTTTCCAGCGCTTTCGCAACGTCATTACCGCTTCCGGCACCGATAACGAGCACCTCGGCGGGCGGAGCAGCATCTGCTCGCTGCTGATACATCGTGTTGTACATCGGATCGGTTCCATCGGTCTGAAACCAGTGCGGGATCCCGTTAACAAACATGCCGATGCCTTGCGGACCCATCACGACGTACTCGCCCTTGTAATAGGAGGTCCACAATGTGTTGTCTTGGCGCGACTCGGCCCCGAGTACAGCCAGCATTGCAAGTAACGGAATACCTACGAGCGCGAGCGGCATCAGTGTCTTCGGACGAATCGCCCAGACAAAAACCACCGCTGAAACTGTTCCCCACACAATCGGCTCGGCACCAAGAAACGCAAGCAACGTAAAGATCACTACGCCAACGATGCTGCCAATCAGGTCGAACTGATACGCCTCAAGATTCTTCAGTTCCTTAAACGTGCGGGCGATGCCATCGCCGATGCACGCAAGCACAATTGAAACCACGATGAAAATGGCAGGAAGAACCAGCTCACGAGGTGGCCCATTGGGTTTGAGTTCGCTTCCGAAGAAGATGAGATCGCTACCGACCGCCGTCAGGGTGACAGGGATGAAGTGGACGAAAAGAACAAGCGCTCCAAGCGCCAATGGGCCGAATCGCAAAAGCCCAAACGACGAACGACTTGCCCAGAGGAACCCAAGACCAACACCCAAAAAGGAACCGAGCAGAACGATGTTCGAGAAATACGAAAGGTACAGAACGTTCCCGCCCAGCCACCGAATGAGGGCCAACTCCACAAACAACATGAGGAACGTAAGAACGATGAGTCGAATCCGCAGCGCGCGCGGCGACATCGTTGAAACAGTCAAAGTCTCGGAATCCACGTGGAGAAATTAGCCGGCGAGGCCACCCAGAGGAGTGACCTCGCCGAATCTGTAAAAGCAGAGGGCTAGCCGATGGCAACCGCTCCGTCGGCATCAACGTCAACGACCACGGTGTCACTCTCGGCGTAACGACCTTCAAGGATCGCAATGGCCAGCGGGTCGGCGATCTCACGCTGAATGACTCGCTTGAGGGGTCGAGCACCAAACGCGGGGTCGTACCCCTCGGCGGCAAGCGCAGCACTTGCAGCGGTCGTGACATCGAGTGTGATTCGACGCTGAGCCAACCGCTTCGTGATTCCCTCGAGTTGGATGTCGACGATACGGCCCAAATCTTCTTCCGTCAGAGAACGGAATCGCACGATGTCGTCGATGCGGTTCACGAACTCGGGCTTGAAGTAGTCCCGCGGATCACCGGGCAGGTTCGAGGTCAGAATCAACACCACATTGGTGAAGTCAACCGTTCGACCTTGACCATCAGTGAGGCGTCCATCGTCAAGCAATTGCAGCAACACGTTGAACACGTCGGGATGGGCCTTCTCGAGTTCGTCGAGAAGAACTACTGAGTAGGGCCGACGGCGAACAGCTTCGGTCAGCTGTCCACCCTCGTCGTAACCGACATAGCCCGGAGGTGCACCGATGAGACGCGACACGGAATGCTTCTCCATGTATTCGCTCATATCGATGCGGATCATGGCTCGTTCATCGTCGAACATGAAGTCGGCGAGTGATCGTGCGAGTTCGGTTTTGCCCACGCCGGTTGGGCCGAGGAACAAGAACGAACCAATCGGGCGATTGGGATCGGAAAGTCCGGCGCGGCTGCGTCGAATTGCGTTGGCTACCGCGGTGACGGCTTCATCCTGACCTACCACTCGATCATGCAGCACCTCTTCAAGGCGCACGAGTTTGGACATTTCGCCTTCCATCAACCGGCTGACAGGAACCCCTGTCCACTTGCTGATCACTTCGGCAATATCTTCCTCGTCAACTTCTTCCTTCAGCATCTTTTGGGTTGCTTGAAGTTCATCAAGCGCTTTCGATGCTTCAGAGATCTGCCGTTCGATCTCGGGCAGAACTCCGTATCGAATCTCTGACGCCTTTTCGAGGTCATCTTCACGCTCGAGTTGGCTGCGATTGTTTTCGAGCTGTTCTTTCAACTCACGAATGCGGTCAATGGCATCTTTTTCGTTCTGCCAGTGCGCCTTCATGGCCGAAATCTGCTCACGCAGGTTGGCGAGTTCCTCCTCGATCGTCGCTAGACGTTCGATCGACGGGATGTCCGTTTCTTTGGCCAGCGCCACTCGCTCGATTTCAAGTTGACGAATTCGTCGATCAACAACGTCGATCTCGGTTGGCATCGAATCAATCTCGATACGCAACTTCGACGCGGCTTCATCAACAAGGTCGATGGCCTTGTCGGGAAGGAAACGGCCTGTCAGATACCGGTCGGAAAGCACCGCGGCACCGACAAGCGCTGCGTCTTGAATGCGCACGCCGTGATGGACTTCGTAACGCTCTTTGAGTCCTCGAAGAATCGCGATGGTGTCATCGACAGAGGGCTGGTCGACGAAGACCTGCTGAAAGCGACGCTCTAGTGCTGGATCTTTTTCGATGTACTTGCGATATTCGTCGAGCGTCGTCGCACCGATCATGCGCAGTTGCCCACGAGCCAACATTGGCTTGAGCATGTTGCCGGCATCCATCGAGCCTTCCGATGCGCCTGCGCCAACAACTGTGTGCATCTCATCGATAAAGGTGATGACTTCGCCTTCTGAATCGGTGATTTCTTTCAGAACGGCCTTCAGTCGCTCCTCGAATTCGCCGCGGTACTTCGCACCGGCGACCATCGACGAAAGATCAAGCGAAATCAGTCGCTTGTTCTTGAGACTTTCAGGAACGTCGCCTTCGACAATTCGACGAGCAAGTCCTTCAACGATTGCGGTCTTACCAACACCGGGTTCACCAATGAGCACAGGGTTGTTCTTTGTTCGACGCGACAGCACCTGAATGACGCGACGAATCTCATCGTCGCGACCAATGACGGGATCAATCTTCCCTTCGCGAGCGCGAGCGGTGAGGTCTTGTCCGTACTTTTCAAGAGCTTGGTACTGCTCTTCGGGGTTCTGGCTGGTCACGCGATGACTTCCGCGAACATCAACCATTGCGGCAAGCAGGTCTTCCTTCGTAACGCCGACTGCATCGGCCATCGCAAGAAGAAGGTGTTCGGTCGAGAGGTATTCGTCGTGCAGATCACGGCGGATCTCATCGGCACTATCGATGAGCGCGGTGAACTCACGGCTGACGCGGGACTCACTGCCATAGGACTTCGGCAGTTTCGACACCGCATCCTCGGCGAGGTTGCGCACATGAAGTGGCGCCACGCCCACCTTCTGAAGGATCGGTAGAACGATGCCTTCTTCCTGACCGAGCAGGGCGAGCAAAAGATGATCGGGGGTGACCTCGGGATTGCTGGCCGATCGAGCGGCAGCAATGGCGTTGTTCACCGCCTCTTGGGTCTTGAGGGTCCAGCGGTTTGGGTCGAGAGCCATGGTTCTGGCGTTTCTCCTTCACTCAGACAAATGGGGGGTCCGCCGAGATGACGGGTGCCGGGCTCACCCGACATGAAAGTTAACAATGAGATTGTCAACTTTGTTCCTACAGACTGCTCCCTTGCTGGGAAAATGTGGGATGCAGTTCGGTTGCGAACGACAGCGGTTAGCGGCCGGAAAGACGGCGCAGTACTTCGGCTGCATCGCCAAAAGGAGCCACTGACTGGCGCAGGGGCACGAGGTCGCGGCGATACGAACGATGCGTTTCTTCGACCGCAGCTGCCATTTCGGCTCGGGATTGAAGGAGCGCCGATTCGAGCGCAGAAATGTGCGCTTCGAGTTCGAGAACTTTCTTCACACCGGCAAGGTTCAAACCTTCGTCGGTGAGTTCTTGAATGCGACGCAGATGATCGATGTCGGCCTGGCTGTAACGGCGTGAGCCACCAGTGGTGCGCGCCGGTTCAAGCAAACCTTTACGTTCGTAAATGCGAAGTGTTTGAGGATGCACGCCTGCGAGTTCTGCAGCTACCGAGATGATGTAGACCGCTCGCATTTGTGCATTGGAATCGGACATCGGACTCATGTTCAGACCCCCAAGTAGTCGCGAGGAGCGGCGGGAAACGCTTCGGCCATAGCTTCGAGCGCGTCGCGCTGTTCTTTTGTGATCTTCGTAGGAACATCGACCTGCACCGTGACGAGGAGATCGCCAGTGACCTTCTTTGTTGCAACACCGCGGCCCTTCACTCGGAAGACCTTTCCAGTCGGAGTACCCGCAGGAATCTTGAGCGTGACGGGATTGCCATCGAGTGTCGGAACAGTGAGCTTTGTGCCCAGTGTTGCTTCAGCAAATGTCACTGGAACATTGATGGCGAGGTTCTTTCCGTCACGTCCAAAAATGTCGTCGCGATCCACATGAACGATCACATAGAGGTCGCCGATTTCACCGCCGTTTCGACCGGCACCACCGCGCCCCTTCAGCTTGATGCGTTGACCGTCATCGACGCCGGCAGGAATGCGAACTTTGACTTCGCGCGCACGCTTTTCGACGCCAGTGCCGCGACAGGTTCCGCATGGTGACGTGATGACTGAACCGGCGCCACCACACACGGGACACGGAGATGAGAACGAGAACATGCCCTGGTTGTCGTCGGAGACGCCGCTTCCACGACAGTGCTGACACATCGTTGGCGCGGTGCCTGGCTTTGCCCCGGAACCGCTACATGTTCCGCACGGCAAATCGCTCGTGAGGTGAAGCGCCGTTTCCATACCGTTGATCGCTTCACGGAATGACATCCGAAGTGTTGCCTCGAGGTCGGCGCCGCGTTGCGGTGCGCGACCACGACTTTGGTTCTGGCGACCTCGTCGGCCACCGCCGCCGAACATGCCACCAAGCAAATCGCCAAGATCGGCGCCTTCATAGTTAAAGCCACCGGCACCGGGGTTGAAACCACCGCCACTGCGACCACCGCCGAAACCCATGCCACCCATCGGGCCTTGACGACGAACTTCGTCGTACTCGGCACGCTTGGTCTCATCGCCAACAACGTCGTAGGCCGCAGAGATTTCCTTGAACTTGTCTTCTGCTGCAGCGTTACCGGGGTTGGCATCGGGATGAAATTCCCGAGCCAACTTCCGGTACGCGCGCGTGATGTCCTTCGGTGTTGCCGTTTCCGACACACCGAGGACTTCGTAGTAGTTCTTGTCGAACCACTCGCGCTGTGGAGCCACTTGCTAACCCTTGACCTTCACCATCGCTGGGCGTAACACCCTGCTTTTCCATTGATACCCAGTGCGAAGCGTCTCGATCACAATCGGTTCGCCACCGTCACCTTCTTCATGCATCACTGCATCGTGAAGATTCGGATCGAACGGCTCGTTGGCTGGTGTCAGTCGCACTAAGCCTTCGCTTCCGAGCAAATCGGCGAGCATTTTCGCGATCGGTTCGACATCGGTTGATCCGTGTCCGATCGCGGCTTCGCACGCATCAAGAACCACGAGCAGTTTCTCGGCCAGATTCTCGTTGGCCCGTTCTCGCAGTTCTTCTTGCTCGCGAGCAACGCGTTTGCGGTGATTATCGAACTCGGCCTTGACTCGCAGCATCGTGTCGCGGAACTCGTCGCGTTCAGCAACGAGCGCAGCAACATCAACTTCACCAGTGGCATCGGGTACTTCGAAACCTTGTTCGCCACCGGCTGCTGCTTCAAGCAGTTCGTCGTCAGTCGGAGAGGTCTCTTCCGAGACCTCTCCGTCACCTGACACGGTCACTTGCCTTCGTCATCGACGATCTCGGCATCGACGACCTCGTCGTCGTTCGGTGCCGAGCTCGTTGCGGCTCCACCAGAAGCTGACTCTTCAGCCGCAGCCTGTTCATACAGCTTCTGAGTGAAGTCCTGGCTTGCAGTCATGAGCGATTCGGTTGCCACCTTGATGGCTTCACCATCGGTACCCGCAAGTGCGGTCTTGAGGTCGGCCAACTTGGACTCAACCGATGCCTTCTCGTCTTCAGAGATCTTGTCGCCCTGATCTTTGAGCAACTTCTCTGTTTGGTAGACGAGCGTGTCGGCACTGTTGCGAGCGTCGGCTTCTTCGCGACGCTTCGCATCTTCAGCTGCGTGCGCTTCGGCATCTTTCACCATCTGATCGATCTGGTCCTTGCTAAGCGAGGACTGACCGGTAATGGTCATTGACTGTTCCTTATTGGTCGCACGATCCTTCGCCGACACATGCACAATGCCGTTTGCATCGATGTCGAACGTGACTTCGATCTGCGGCACACCTCGAGGTGCGGGCGGAAGATCGACGAGTTGGAACTTGCCGAGTGACTTGTTGAATTGCGCCATTTCGCGTTCGCCTTGGAGCACGTTGATCTCGACCGACGGCTGATTGTCTTCCGCAGTGGTGAACACCTCGGTGCGACGAGTCGGGATGGTCGTGTTGCGCTCAATGAGCTTGGTCATAACCGAACCCTTGGTTTCGATACCAAGAGAAAGCGGTGTGACATCGAGAAGGAGAACATCCTTCACCTCGCCCTTGAGGACACCAGCCTGAACGGCTGCGCCGATAGCGACCACCTCATCGGGGTTCACGCCCTTATGCGGATCGTTGCCCGTCATTTCCTTGACGAGATCGACAACGGCCGGCATACGAGTTGAACCACCAACAAGCACCACGTGATCGACATCGCCCTTGGTGAGGCCAGCATCGACAATGGCTTGTTCGAACGGAACACGACAACGCTCAAGAAGATCAGCGGTGAGTTCCTGGAACTTCGCACGGGTGAGTTGCTCGTCGAGATGCAATGGACCGTCCGGAGTTGCAGTGATGAACGGCAGATTTATCTGCGTCTGCTGCACCTGTGACAGTTCGATCTTCGCCTTCTCGGCAGATTCCTTCAGACGCTGAATCGCCATGTTGTCTTTCAACAAGTCGACGCCGTGTGCGGTCTTGAATCCGTCGGCAAGCCAGTTGATGATGCGCTCGTCCCAGTCGTCGCCACCAAGGCTGGTGTCGCCGTGAGTCGACTTCACTTCAAACACACCGTCGCCGATTTCGAGAACCGAAACGTCGAACGTGCCGCCACCAAGGTCGAATACGAGGATTGTCTGATCGACAGTTTCTTTGTCGAGTCCGTACGCAAGTGCTGCAGCTGTCGGCTCATTGATGATGCGGAGCACCTCAAGGCCAGCAATTTGTCCGGCCTCTTTCGTTGCGGTGCGCTGCGCGTCGTCGAAGTAGGCGGGCACGGTGATGACGGCCTGAGTGACGGTGTCACCGAGATAGGCCTCGGCATCGCGCTTGAGCTTCATGAGTGTGCGGGCAGAAATTTCCTGAGCGGTATAGGCCTTGCCATCGATGTCGATGGTCCAGTTGGTGCCCATATGGCGCTTGACCGAACGAATGGTGCGGTCCGGGTTGGTGATGGACTGACGCTTGGCCACTTCGCCGACGAGAACCTCGCCGTTCTTTGCGAATGCGACCACTGAAGGCGTGGTGCGGCTTCCTTCTGCGTTAGGGATGACCACCGGGTCGCCCGCCTCGAGTACCGAGACGACCGAGTTGGTGGTACCGAGGTCGATACCGACGGCCTTTGCCATGGTGATGCTCCTTCATTTCTGTGGTTCTGATGCTGGTTATCGGGGGGATACTTCTCCACTGCCAAGCGGGGCTGAGTGGCCGTCGCTAAGAAAGTTGAGCGTGACACTAACAACTTTGGTCTGGGCCGTTCCATTCCCAAATTCCAAAGTTTTTTGAAAGTTCTCTGAACTACCTCTCGTCGGGGATGACCAAACCGGGCCAAGGCCCCGATCCCGTTGGGGCAGACTGGAACCATGACTTCCACCCTCGTCCTGCTGCGCCATGGTCAGAGCACCTGGAACCTCGAAAATCTCTTCACCGGCTGGTACGACGCTGATCTCACCGATCAGGGCCAGGCCGAGGCCAGTGCCGCAGGGCCCGCCATGGCCGCTGCCGGTGTAGCGCCCACCGTGGTCCATACCTCGATGCAAGTCCGGGCGATCCGCACCGCCAACCTCGCCCTCGACGGCATGAACCGGCTTTGGGTTCCGGTTCGTCGTTCGTGGCGCCTCAACGAACGCCACTACGGCGCGCTGCAGGGAATGGACAAGAAGGAAACCACCGAGAAGTACGGCACAGACCAGGTCTTCGAATGGCGTCGTTCCTATGACATCCCACCGCCCAAGCTCGAACTTGATGATCCCCGTCACCCTCGGTTCGACGAGCGCTACGCCTCACTTCCGGCCGACGTCCTGCCTGCCTCAGAATGTCTCGCCGATGTCGTCGACCGCATGCTTCCCTACTGGTACGACGACATCGTCCCCGATCTGCGTGCCGGTCACACCGTCCTTGTTGTCGCTCACGGCAACAGTCTTCGGGCGCTCATCAAACATCTCGATGCCATCAGCGACGCAGATATCGCCGATGTGAACCTTCCTACCGGCGTACCCATTCGCTACGAACTTGACGATGCGATGGTGCCAACAAAGCCACTGCCATTGACCGATCGCTATCTCGGCGATGCCGAAGCAGCGAAGGCAGCAGCAGAAGCAGTGGCCCGTCAGGCCGGTTGAACCATCTGCAATTCGCCGGCTTCCAATAAGTAGCCACGCGACCGAACGGTTCGGATCGCCAGTCCCAATGGGGCGATCCGGCGTCGTAAGCGGAGCATGTGTACATCAAGCGCATTGCGCCCCGGCGCGCCCGAGGGCCATCCGGTTCGAGAGAGATTGTCTCGACTCACCACGGCGCCGAACCGATCGAGCAATGCCGACATGAGCCGGGCCTCAAGCGGAGGCAGCGATACCCAGCCGCTTCCGACCCGGAGCACTCCGTCGGGGTCAAGTGCTGGGGTTTCCGAGTTGTGGACCAATGAGCGGGCCGCAATCGCTCGACAGCGAGCATCGATATCGTCCTGACTAGCGGGCAAGCGAATCCAGTCCTCGAGACAATCAATCGCCCCAGGCGCAGGGGTGTCGGCATCGACGAGCAATAGACGGGAGGCCCCCCGACCCGCAAGGGCTTGACGACGATCTTCTTCCAGCGGCCAACGAAGCAGGGCGACATCCACGAGGGTCACGCTACGGATCGCCTGTTTCCCGAGTGTTTCGTAGTCGTGAAGGATCGATGGCCGAATGGACGAGCAGAGTGGCGGGGTTCTCCCTATGCTTCGCCTCATGGCACGCGACGCATGGCTCGATCATTTGGCTCAGGTTCCGCTCTTCGCAGAGTGCGACAAGCGCCAGCTTCAGCAGGTGGCAGCAGCAGCGGTGGAGATCTCCGTTGAGGCAGGAAAGGTTCTGGTGCGCGAAGGCGAGCCGGGCCATGAATGCTTCGTGATCGTCACCGGCTCAGCCACCGTTACTCGTGGCGGTGCAACCGTGGCCAGCCTCGGCCCTGGTGCCGTTGTCGGCGAACTTGCACCACTGACAGGCGGCGTCCGCACCGCAACGGTTACTGCCGACTCTGCCATGGAGGTCCTCGTGATCGCCCAGCGTGAGTTCAACGGCCTCATTGAAGAGGTACCTGGCTTTGCCGTGCAGCTGCTGCGCAACCTTGCCGCACGCATGACCGACGAATCCTGAACCCCTCGTCACCCCTCTCACCGCCCTCTGGTGAGGTTTCGCGCCCATAGGCGCGAGTAGGTTTGCGACCGTATGGAACGCAAACGGATCAAAGGCCCACACATCGTTCTCGTCATCGGTCTCGCATTCGCGATGGTGACCGCCCTTTCGGGTGTTGCATCGGCGGTGTTCCAACAAAATGACGACTCACCAGTCACGCGCGAGGTCTTCGGAGGCATCCCGTCCTCGCTGAAGATTGCCTTCTACGTCATGACCTCGATCCTGCTCGTGTACGGAGCAGTGCTGTTCGGTCAGCGCGTCAAGAACTGGACTCGCGGCAAACCTGACGACCGCCGCACAACAAAGAAGAACGTCAAGCGTCGCCTCGGCGATTTCCGCGCCGGCGTCTACATGCAGACTCTGCTGCGCGATCCCGCCGCAGGCATCATGCACTCTCTCATCTACTTCTCGTTCGTGGTGTTGCTTGCCGTCACCACAGTTCTCGAAATCAACCACCAGGTCCCCGAGGCCTGGAAGTTCCTGAACGGCAACGTCTACATGGCGTACTCGTTCATCGGTGATCTCGCCGGGCTTTGCATGTTCGTCGGCGTCATGTGGGCAATCATTCGTCGCTACGTCCAGCGTCCGTATCGCATCCGCATCAAGTCCAAGCCCGAACACGCTGTCATCCTCGGTGTCTTTCTCGCCATCACTGTTACCGGTTTCGGAACCGAAGCATGGCGCATCGCTGAAACGGGTATGCCGTCATTTGAAAGATGGTCGTTTGTTGGTTGGCCCCTCGCCAAGCTCATCGAGAACAGTTCCAATCTCGCTGGCGGACACCAGGTGTGGTGGATTCTCCACGTGCTTTCGTTCTTTGCATTCCTCGTGATCCTTCCGGTCACGATGCTTCGACACATGTTCACCTCACCGCTGAACATGTACTTGAAAGATCGCGAGCGCCCCAAGGGTGCGATGAAGCCGATGCCGAACCTCATGGAAACCGAACTCGAGTCGTTCGGTGTCTCCACCATCGAAGACTTCACCTGGAAGCAATTGCTCGATCTCGACGCCTGCACGATGTGCGGTCGTTGCACATCAGTGTGCCCTGCGCATGCAACGGGTAAGTCGCTTGACCCTCGCGAAATCGTTCTCAAGTCGGGCGAAGTTATGGCCGCAACCGGAACACCGCAGGTGTCGCCACCACTTGGTGTTGTTGCCGACATCACCATCTCCGCCAATTCTCTCTTCGAACGAGTCACACCCGAAGAGGTATGGGCCTGCACCTCGTGCAAGGCATGCGACGAAATTTGCCCAGTCAACATTGAAATTCTCGACAAGATCCTCGACATGCGTCGTTACTTGTCGCTCATGGAATCCAACTTCCCGACCGAACTCGGCAACGCGTATCGCTCAATGGAGAACTCCGGAAACCCATGGGGCATGAGCCAAGCCGACCGTGGTGACTGGGCCGAGAAATTTGAAGGCATCGAGATCCTCGATGGTTCAAGCCCGCTCGAAGCCGAATACCTCTACTGGGTTGGTTGCGCAGGTTCGTTCGACGACAAGAACAAGAAGGTCACCCAAGCAATGGCGCAGCTTCTGCAGCGTTCGGGTATTTCCTTCTCGATTCTTGGCCCATCGGAATTGTGCACGGGCGATCCCGCACGTCGTTCCGGTAACGAATACATCTTCCAGATGCTCGCAATGCAGAACATCGAAACGCTCAACGGAATGGGCGTGAAGAAGATCATCACGCAGTGTCCGCATTGCTTCAACACCCTTGCCAACGAGTACCCGCAAATGGGTGGCAACTACGAAGTTGTGCATCACAGCCAGTTCCTCGAGTTCCTCATCGACAGCGGCAAGCTTGATTTGTCGAATGCAAAACTCGAAGAGCGCGTTGTGTACCACGACTCGTGTTACCTCGGTCGTCACAACGACGTCTACATGGCACCACGAAACGTCATCGGTTCTCTCGGTGGCATTGAAATCGTTGAGGCCAGTCGCAATGGCACCCAGGGAATGTGCTGTGGTGCTGGTGGCGGTCGTATGTGGATGGAAGAAAGCACCGGCAAACAGGTCAACATCGAACGCTCGCAGGAACTGCTGCGCACCGGTGCAACAAAGATCGCGGTTGCGTGCCCCTTCTGCTACATCATGATTGACGACGGTGTGAAAGCACAGGGCGTCGAAGAAGACGAAGTGAAGGTCGCTGACATTTCGATGCACATCCTTGAGGCACTCGAACGCTCAGAAGCCGACGCAACAATCACCCCGATCGTCTAACCGTTGGTACTCGGGCCAATCGAGCCCACCGAACCGATGAACTTCATTCGTCCTAGTCTCTGCAGATGGCTGACGTTCAAGAAACCCATCTCCCGGGTATCGGAGTCCGATTCGATTTCCCGACCTCGACTGGCACCAGAGTAGGGGTTCTCATCCACAAAACCGGTCGACGCGAACTGCTCGTGTATCGCCATGACGACCCCGATGAATGTGCAATCTCGGTTGACCTTGACAACGATGAAGCACGAACACTGGCAGAGATGCTTGGGGCGTCTCGAATTATCGAGCAACTCGACAATCTTCGTCAGGAAGTCGAAGGTCTCCTGATCGATTGGATCACGATCGATGAGAATTCCGAGTGGGCAAACCGTACATTGAGCGATGCCGCCGTGCACACTCAAACTGGTGTTTCGATCGTGGCGATCGTCACGGCCAACGGATCAATCGCTGCCCCGGGCGCTAACGATGTTCTTCGACCGGGCACAACGGTCGTTGCTGTCGGCATCGCCGAGGGCATCCGTAATCTCACCGCACGACTACGAATCAATTGATCCAAAGTCACTTGGTACTCGCCGCGAGCACCGGAGACACAGCGGTGGTCTTCATTGAAATTGGTCTCATTCTGTTCGGATTGGGCTTGCTGGCGAGACTGTCCGAACGAATCGGCCTCAGCCCCATACCCGCCTATCTGATCGTTGGTCTCGCGTTTGGCAGCGGAGGGTTCATCGGGCCAAGCCTTTCCACGGAGTTCCTCGATGTCGCCGCCGAGATCGGAGTCGTGCTACTCCTTTTCACACTTGGACTTGAGTACACACCACGCGAACTCTCACATGGACTGCGGACCAACGCCGCAAGCGGCCTCGTCGATCTCCTCCTCAATGCCACTCCGGGTGTCCTACTTGCACTCGTGCTGGGCTGGAGCATCCCTACTGCCGTGTTACTCGGTGGCATCACGTACATCTCATCTTCGGGTGTGGTGGCAAAGGTTCTTCGCGATCTTCAGCGATTGGGAAACCGAGAAACCCCTGTAATTCTGTCGATACTTGTCATAGAGGATCTCGTGATGGCCCTCTATCTACCTGTCGTTGCAGTCATGATCGCTGGATCAGACCTGCAGGCTGGAGCACTAGCCGTGACAATCGCTCTTGCGATTGCTGGGCTACTTCTCATTGTCGCCATTCGGTACGGACATCGAATCAGCCGCGCAATGAACTCCAAGAGCGACGAGTCACTCCTACTCGGTGTCGTCGGGCTCACACTTGTGATCGCTGGCATCGCACAGGAGCTCGACGTTTCGGCAGCGGTGGGTGCCTTCCTCGTCGGAATTTCTCTCTCAGGTCCGGTACAGGAGCGAGCTTCCTCCCTCATCGAACCCTTAAGAGATTTGTTTGCGGGAATCTTTTTCGTACTGTTCGCATTTCGCATTGACCCAACGAGCATGCCGCCGGTGCTCCTGCCCGCTCTGATTTTGGCGGTCATCGGGATCATGACGAAGATGGCCACCGGATGGCTAGCCGGGCGTCGGCACGGCTTTGCGCCGCGTGCTCGCATAAGGGCAGGCACGGCACTCGTTGCACGCGGGGAATTCTCGATTGTCATCGCAGGACTCTCAGTGGGAACCGCCATTGATCCCCGACTCCTGCCACTGACGGCAACCTATGTACTCATATTGGCCGTATCAGGACCGGTACTCACTCGATTCGCCGACAACCTCTCCGGCGTGTTTACCCGAGGCCGATGACACTCACCGGGAACAAATCAGCGGAAGTTTTCCCAGTAGCGGCTGGGGCGGGGGCCGATTTGGCCCTGGTACTTCGAGCCCACGGCTGAAGAGCCGTAAGGGTTGTCCGCTGGTGTGGTCATGCGGATGAAGGAGATCTGACCGATCTTCATGCCCGGGTAGAGCGTGATCGGGAGACTGGCCACGTTGGACAGTTCGAGCGTGAGCTGTCCGTCCCAACCGGCGTCGACGAAACCAGCTGTGGAGTGAATCAGGAGACCAAGACGGCCGAGCGAGGACTTACCTTCGAGTCGAGCAACGAGGTCGGCAGGAAGGCCGACGCGCTCGCTGGTGGACCCGAGCACGAATTCACCTGGGTGCAGCATGAAGGTGTCGTCGGGGCCAATCTCAACGAGTTCGGTGAGGTCCTCGAGGTTCTGCTTCACATCGATATGGCCCATCGTGTGATTCCGAAACACCCGGAAGAACCGATCGATATGAAGGTCAACCGAGGATGGCTGGACACAGCTGGGGTCGAAGGGCTCGATAACAATGCGGCCGGCTTCGACCTCTTCACGGATGGTGCGGTCAGAGAGGATCACGGCAGCGCAGGTTAGTCGTGGATTAGTCGGTCAGGAGATCTGCGGCGTGCTCACTTATGAATTCTTCTTCTTGCTCTGCAACGTCATCGATTCGAGGTCGGGCGGGCAAGAAGAGCAGCACCATCACGACGCCAAGAAACGTGGCGGCGGCGGCGGTAACAACGCCCCAATGAACTGCGCTCACAAAGGCGGAATTGGCCTCGGCATTCACCGTGGCTGCTTGTTCAGAAAGGCCCAGTTCCTGCAATCTTGGAACGAGACCGTTCTTGATGGCTCCAATGCTGTTTTGCGCAGATTCGACGGCGGCTTGGGGAAGTGGAAGTCCGAGCCCAGAGAGGAAATCTCCTATCCGATTGCCATAGGTCGTGGCCAGCACCGAGCCAATGACGGCGACACCCAAAGCACCACCGACCTGACGAGTGGTGTCGTTCACTGCCGATCCAACGCCAGCTTTAAAGATGGGCAGAGACCCCATGACCGACTCGGTCGCGGGGGCCATGGTGAGACCCATACCCGCTGACATCAGCATGAGACGCCAAAAAATATCTGAGTACGGCGAATCAACTTGAAGCCCAACCATGCTCAACAGTCCAATTGTGACTAGGCCAAGTCCAAAAGCAACGGTGATCTTGGACCCAAGGCGTTGAACAACTTTCGGGCTAAGGGGTGCCACCACCATCATCGCCAATGCGAATGGAATCATGCGCACCCCAGTTTGAAGTGGCGAGTAACCAAGAACGAACTGGAAGTACTGCGTCAACAAGAACAACGATCCAAACATCGAGAAGAACACGAGTGTGATCGCGCCAGCCGCGGCGGTGAAGCGTGCCTTCTTAAAGAACGTCACATCGAGCATCGGATGATCGCTCTTTGCTTCCCAAATTCCGAACGCGACGAGCAGCGCGATCCCCACGCCGCCATAGCCAAGTGTCTTTGATGAGGTCCAACCATTGTGGGGCGCCTCGATGATGGCAAAAAGCAACAATGCGAGACCAAAGATCGACAGAAGTGCACCGATTGGGTCGAGGCGAGGAGCGGACGGATCTTTCGACGTGGGGATGAGAAAGAGGCCCGCAATAAGGCCGATCACAACGATTGGGATGTTCACCAAGAAAACCGAACCCCAATAGAAATGTTCAACAAGAAATCCACCAGCTAGGGGACCAAGCGCGCCACCGAGCCCAGCGGTTCCGGCCCAAAAGCCAATTGCTTTTGACCGTTCTCCGGGTGGGAACACATTGGTGATAATCGACAACGTGGCCGGCATGATGAGCGCGCCACCAATTCCCATGAACGCTCGCGTTGAAATTAATTGGCCCGAAGTAGCAGCCATCGCTGACGCGATCGAACCGATACCAAAGAGAATGAAACCAATCTGCATTGCTCCGCGTCGGCCGAACTTGTCACCAAGCGCGCCCGCGGTCAGCAACAAACCCGCAAAGACCAACGTGTAGGAGTCAATGATCCATTGCAGGTCACTCGACGATGCATTGAGGTCTTTCTGGATCGTCGGAATGGCAACGTTGAGAATTGAGTTGTCGAGAACGATGACGAGCAGGCCAAAGCACAGCACCGCCAGAATCGCCCAGCGACGGTCATAGGCCTTGGCTTGAACGCGTTCGGCAAGAGTTGACATGGCAAAGCCTTCCGTCAAGAGACTGACGGAAGGTTACTGCTCATGTTGTTGAACTCACCGAAAGACGAAAGTTCAGACTTTCTTTGGTCCCTGAACGGGCATGCCTGGCATGTCCTTCATGTACGAGCTTTCCTCGACGCGCTTCGAGATGCGCCAGCCGTCAGCAGTGCGGACCATTTCATCCACGTACCAAAGGCCGCAAGTAAAGACGACGAGTTCTTCACCCATCGGCATGACCATCGGGTTATGACAGATGGTCTTGACCTTGGCGGTATCGCCATCGATCTCGATGCGGCTGGTGGAAATCATGTGCTGGAACGAGGTGAACATCGGCATCGCCTCTTTGAGATACGCGATGGTTTCGGTTGGATTCCCAACGCTGCCACCATAGACGGAGTAGTCAATGATGGCATCAGCGGTGAAGACGTTGGCCAGGTCGTCGAAGTCGCGGTGATCGACGGCGTAGCAGTAGCGGACGAGCAGGTCCTGGATCTCCATGCGATCGGAAATCTCTTCGATACTCAACGTCATGATGGGCCCCCTTGTTGAACGAGTAGTGGACTTTAGAACGATTCGTCGGGTGTCCACACAAAATTCGGAGACCGTCGCTCGGCGAAGGCAGCAACCCCTTCCGGCATATCGGGGTTGTTTGTAAGAACTGACGCCCAGCGCTTGATCGTTTGCGCCGAAACTCCGCCGCTCGCCGCAACCTCGTTGACCATTTCCTTCGAAATGATCTGAGTCAGCAGCGAACGCTCGTTGGCCACCAGGGAGGTGAATGCATCAAGGCGTTCGATTGCAGCGTCGGTCTCGAGAAGTTCGTCAATAAGTCCGATGCGAAGCGCGCGTTCTGCGTCAATCAACTCGGCGGAGAACAGCAGATGTTTTGCGGCCGACTGACCAACCAGTCGAACAGCTCGTTCTAAGGCATAGGTCGGATAGGCAATTCCGAGGCGAGCGGGCGTGATGCCAAATTTGGAAGTGGTGTCGGCAAAGCGAAGATCACACGCACCTGCAATCTGCACGCCGCCACCTACACACGAGCCAGTGATGAATGCAATCGTCGGCCGAGGAAACGCAGCAAGCGCTTCTTCGGCTTCGCGATTTTGGGCTTGATACTCATCGCTCATTCCACTGCTGAAACCGCCAATGTCGGCACCGGCACAGAAATGTCCGCCAGCGCCGCGCACAACCAGCACGCGTACATCGTGATCCGCCGCCAACGAATGACAGTGCTCTGCAAGAGCGGTCCACATTTCGTGCGACATTGCATTGCGTTTGTCCGGCCGATTGAGCCAAATCGTTGCAACGGAATCGCTCCTCGTTAGAACGATCGGTTCGGTGCCCAGTGCTTCGCTCATTCCATCCCAACTTCCCGACATCGGTTTTCGCGTCACTCCCTGAGACTCAGTGGAATGAATCTAGGACAGCAGATCGTCTATTGGGTCGGGTTGAAACGGTCTGGCTAGAGTCATTTCGTTCCTGCTCGCAGGACGCGCGGGTGTAGTTCAGAGGCAGAACATCAGCTTCCCAAGCTGAGAACGCGGGTTCGATTCCCGTCACCCGCTCGGACG
>CALEHQ010000017.1 GCA_937876315.1 uncultured Actinomycetes bacterium
TTGGCCGGAGCCTTCTTCGCTGCGGACTTCTTCGCCGGAGCGGCCTTCTTTGCTGGTGCCTTCTTGGCCGGAGCCTTCTTGACGACCTTCTTCGCTGGGGCCTTCTTGGCCGGAGCCTTCTTCGCTGCGGACTTCTTCGCCGGTGCCTTTTTGGCCGGTGCCTTTTTGGCCGGTGCCTTTTTGGCCGGGGCCTTCTTGGCCGGGGCCTTCTTGGCCGGAGCCTTCTTCGCTGCGGACTTCTTCGCCGGAGCCTTCTTCGCTGCGGACTTCTTCGCCGGTGCCTTTTTGACTGCCACGGATGTTCTCCCTTGAGTGGCGGTGGATCGGCGGAGGGTAAGGGCGTCGCCCTCCCACGTCAACCCGCCCGCACCGAAGCCGTTCGGCGACAGCGTACGCTTGGCCCCCATGCCATTCGGTCCCGTCGACCCAGATCTCGACCTCCCCACCCTCGAGCAACGCCGCCTAGAGCGCTGGAAGGCCGATGACACCATCGGTGCGACCCGCCGACTCCGGGCTGGCAGCGAGCCCTGGATCTTCTACGAGGGTCCCCCCACCGCCAACGGCCGACCCGGCCTCCACCATGTCTGGGCCCGAGTCTTTAAAGACATCTATCCACGATTCCAAACCATGCGTGGCCGAGATGTTCCCCGGAAGGGCGGGTGGGACTGTCACGGTCTCCCCGTGGAGCTTGAGGTCGAAAAGGAACTCGGTCTCTCCACGAAACAAGAGATCGAGGAATTCGGGATTGCCGAGTTCAATCAACGCTGTCGGGAATCGGTCCAGCGTTATGTCACCGACTGGACTGCGCTCACTGAACGATCGGGCGTGTGGATTGACACCGCCGACGCCTACTGGACCCTCGACAACTCCTATGTCGAATCAGTGTGGTGGCTCATTCGCCAGTTGTGGGACAAAGGACTTCTCTACGAGGGCCACAAGGTTTCCCCCTATTGCGGTCGATGCGGAACCGCGCTTTCGAGTCACGAACTTGGACAGCCCGACGTCTATCGCGACGTTGTTGATCCGTCGGTCTACGTCCGGTTCCCGATCGTCGATCGCGATGTCGATCTGCTTGTCTGGACCACCACACCCTGGACCCTCATCTCAAACGTCGCTGCCGCAGTCGGCCCCGACATTGACTACGTGCGCGTGGCTTCCACTGACGGAACTCGCGATCTCGTCATGGCTGCAGCCCTCGCCCCTGAAGACGCAACCGTCGTTGAGACGTTCAAGGGCTCAGATCTAGTCGGCTGGCGCTACGAGCGCCCGTTCGACACCCTGACTCCCCCGGCCGGATCCGATGGTTGGCGCGTTGTTGCTGCCGAGTTCGTCACTACCGATGACGGTTCGGGAATCGTTCATCTCGCTCCCGCCTTCGGTGAGGACGATGCTGCAGTTGGTCGCGCCGAGAAACTGCCCGTCCTTAATCCTGTGAATGCCGACGCCGCCTTCGATGAATCGGTTCCTGCATTTACCGGGACGTTCGTAAAAGACGCCGACCGCGACATCATCGCCGACCTCGACGCCCGTGGTCTTCTCGTTCGCGAGCAGGCCTACGAACACAGTTACCCCCATTGCTGGCGATGCAGCACGCCGCTCATTTATTGGGCCAAGACCTCCTGGTTTGTGCGCACGTCAGAGCATCGCGATCTGCTCATGCGAGAAAACGAGCGCATTGAATGGCATCCCGAATTCATCAAGCACGGTCGATTCGGAAAGTGGCTTGAAGGAAACATCGACTGGGCACTTTCGCGCGACCGCTATTGGGGCACACCCCTCCCGATCTGGCGATGCGATGCGAACGCACATGAACACTGCATTGGTTCTGTCGAAGAACTCAGTGCCCTGACCAGCCGTGATCTCACCGAGCTTGACCTTCATAGGCCTCACGTGGACGACATCACCTTCACGTGCAGCACAGATGGCTGTTCAGGAACCATGCGTCGCGTCGCCCCAGTACTCGATGCGTGGTTCGACTCTGGCTCCATGCCTTCGGCGCAGCGTCATCATCCGTTCGAAAATGCCGACTCATTCAACGGTGCATTCCCCGCAGATTTCATTTGTGAGGCCATTGACCAGACCCGCGGTTGGTTCTATTCGCTTCTTGCCGTGAACTCACTCGTCTTCGATTCAACGCCTTACAAGAACGTTGTGTGTCTCGCCCTCATCGTCGATGAGAACGGACAGAAAATGTCGAAGTCGCGCGGGAACGTCATCGCGCCGTTCGATATTTTCGACACGTTGGGCGCCGACGCGTTGCGTTGGTATTTCTTCTCCTCCGGACAACCCTGGACTCCTCGCCGCGTTTTCAACGACGGAATTCGCGAGGCCACACGGCAAACGTTGCTCACGCTCTGGAACGTGTTCTCCTTCTTCTCGACCTATGCCGACCTTGATGGCTGGCAGCCCGATTCAAGCGCGACTGCACCGACACACGTCCTCGACCGTTGGATCCTTTCTGAACTTGATGACACGGTCGCTTCAGTCACGACTGCACTCGAGAACTTCGACGCGCTCGGCGGTTCTGGTCGCATCGCAAAGTTCGTTGACAACCTGTCGAACTGGTACGTCCGTCGCAGTCGCCCTCGATTCTGGAAGTCAAGCGATGCCGCCGCTCACGCAACGCTGTATGAATGCCTCACCACCATTTCGCAGGTGTTGGCACCGTTCTGTCCGTTCTTGGCCGACGAGATCTACACAACTCTCACCAAGAACCAGTCCGTGCACCTCACCGATTGGCCTGTCGCCAAGGGCCGCCACGATCCGTCGCTGGCCGAACAGATGGACGCTGCTCGACGGCTCGTGAGTTTGGGGCGCTCCGCTCGTACCGACGCAAAGATGAAAGTCCGGCAGCCATTATCGAGAGCCCTCCTGCTCCACGGTGGCACCAATCTTGATCAGGCCATCGAGGCCGAGATCAAAGCCGAACTCAATGTGAAGAACCTTGAGCGACTCGATTCGTTGTCAGGCCTCATGGGCTGGACCGTCATCCCCAATTTCCGGCTACTCGGCCCACGCCTCGGCCCTCGCGTCAACGAGATCAAAGCGGCTTTGGCCGATGCCGACGGTTCTGCACTCCAAGCGCAACTTGCCGAGAACGGTTGGATCGAAATTGCTGGCGAACGCCTCACCGCCGAAGAGGTCGAAGTTCGGGCCGAGAAACACGCGGATCTTGCACTCGTTGAAGACGATGGCTGGGCAGTGGCGCTCGATCTCGAACTCAACGACGAACTCCGAGCAGAAGGAACAGCTCGCGAACTCGTTCGAGCCTTGAACGATGCCCGTAAGAGCGCCGGTCTCGAAATCGCTGATCGAATTGCCGTCACAATTGATGCCGACGAAACCCTTCGTTCTGTGATCGAGACTCATCGCGAAACGATCACCACGGAGATTCTTGCTCGGTCGATCGAATTCGGAGACGGTGATCGAACAATCGAGATTGACGGAACTGCTTTCTCGATCGCCCTCATTCGCGTCGACTGAATCAACGCGGCGCCTTTGCGCTCCTAGGAAAACGAAACGGGACCCCTCATCCGAAGATGAAGAGTCCCGAACGTTGGAACAAGTCGTTTGACGAATTCAGCGACGATCGTCGTCGAAATCGGCATCGAAGAAGCGTCGCATTGCGGCGTCAGCGTCATCGTCGTCTTCGGCGAGGAATTCATCGTCGAACACCGGAACTGCTGAGGTGACTGGACCACCATCGGCCTCTTCGTCAACAAAGAGCGATGTCGGGGCTGGTTCGGGGTTCCAACCGGTGTCCCCGGCCAGGATTGGCTGGAAGACCTCAGGCTCGGGTTCGGGGGCTGCTGCTGGTTCCGGTGCTGCGAAGGCCGCAGGGGCCGGCGCAGGCGCCACCGCTGGGGTCGTGAGTTCAACCGGCGCGGATCCGACTCGAAGTGCAGCCGGATCATCGAGAACGGCCTGAATTCGAGCCACTCCATTAGCGATAACAGCACGCTGTTCCGAAAGGAACGCATCGAGTGCAGCGTTGTCGGCTGCGAGTTCACGACGGGTCTTGTCGAGATCGCGAATGGCCTCGTCGGCTTGTGTCTTTGCCGCCGACAGAATCCGGCTGGCCTCGACCTCTGATTCGGAGAGCATCTGTGCAGCATTCGTTCGCGCTTCGTTGATCGTTGCATCGGCGGTCCGCTGTGCCATCACAAGCACTGACGACGCTTGTTCGGCGTCGATCGTCGGGTCGACAGAACGAATCGGCGCAACAACTGCTGCCGGCGCTACACCTGCGCCTGATTCAAGTTCTGCAATGCGCGCATGCAGACGGCTTTCGTTGCGAACCGCATCGGCAGCGCGCGTCTCGGCGGCTTCTGCCGAAGCAGTTGCCTGCCGAAGCTTGTCCTGCAACTGCGCAACCGCAGCACTGACGCGCTCAAGGAAATTGTCGACCTCGTCGGGGTCGTATCCCTTGCGGCTTACAGAGAATCGAACGTCAGTAAGAAGGTGGGGAGTTCCGGGAGTGGTTTCCATGGCGGCGATGGTATCGGCCGAACGGCACCCGGGTGTCAACGACGTGAAAGAGGCCTCAGCCCGGCAAAAAGCTCAACAGAATCTGAAGACCGATAAACACAATCATCGGAGAAAGATCGAGTCCCATTCCGCCTAAACGCACCGGAGGCAACAGGGCGCGGATGGGCCCGAGCAATGGCTCAGTGATGCGGAAAAGAATCTGCCGTATGGCCTCAAGTGCGCCGGGGCCAGATGGCGGAAACCAACTCAGGACGATGCGACCAAGGAGGCAGAACAGATACATCTGCGCGAGAAAACGAAAGAGGACCCACACGGCAGCGAACTACAGGTCTTCGGCGATGCTGCCGAGCAGGACCGCTCGTTCTTGCTCGGGCACGTCGACCCCGACCGGAAGAATGAGGTACACCGAGGAACGCTCGAGGCGTTGCATCGTTCCGCCGATTCCGTAGCAAAGGCCGCTCGAGAAATCGATGAGTCGGCGAGCCAAGTCGCCATCGGCGTTGGAAAGATCCATGGCAACGGCCTTACCGGCCTTGAAGTTGTCGGCCACGTCTTGGGCCTGGTTGAAGCGCGTCGGCGTGACGACAAGGGGGCGAACCGACTGACGGCGAGGCACTGCCCGAACTCGCGGCTTCGATGCGTCTTGGGCCCCGGCGGGAGAAGAACTCGGGGTGGCGATGGGACGCACCGCTGAGACCTCTCCGGCCTCAGGGGGAGTCGACAGCACCGGCCCACCCGATGCTGGCGGGCGTGCACGCACGGTGCCGGTTGGTCGTGCAGGTTGCTGACGAGCCGCCTGCGCAGGCGGTGGCGACGGGCGATCGTCAGGGGACGCCGCGTAATCGTCATACTCATCGTCGGGCCCAAGCCCGAGGTACACCATGGCATTGCGCCACATCGAAGACATCTGACCCTCCGTGCGGGGGAACTCCCCCCGGTCCGACTCGGCAGGCTAGTTCCTCCGCGCCGATTGTCGACATTCACTCCCGCGAACAGCCGAATTCGCCTCGTCAAAGCCCATCCCGAGGAGCCCGTGCCCCAAAGAGACCGGTTCCAACCCGCACCATGGTTGAACCCTGTGCAACGGCCACCTCGAGGTCGTCGGACATCCCGATCGAACGCTCAGGAAGGCCTAAATCCTCGGCGAGGGCAACTAATTCTCCGAACGCTGCAGCCGAGTCCGCCGGGTCTCCAGCGCTACCCACGCCCATGAGGCCAACAACGTCAAGACCCATGTCGCGGGCATGGCCCACTAATGCGGAACCGTCAGGAACCGAAGCGCCGCCCTTCTGCGGCTCTTCGCTCAAATTGAGCTGAATCATGACCTTTGCCCCCGGAGCACGTCGAGCGATTTCGTCAATCAACTCGACTCGATCGACGCTCTGCCATACCGACACGATCGAGGCCAGGCTTCGAACCTTGTTGCGCTGCAAGCGTCCGAGAAAATGCCATTCGATGCGCTCTCGTTCAGCAGGCGAAAGTTCTTCGTGTTTCGAAACAAGCTCTTGCGCGTAGTTCTCTCCGATCAGGGTGAGACCAGCAGCAAGTGCGGCCCGAGGCGCGTCAACGCCGAATCCTTTCGTGACAGCCACGATTCGCACGTCGCGCTCTGGAGACATCTGCGAAAGTCGACCTTGAAGTTCGTGAATATTTTTCTCTACGAGTTGCGCGTTCACTTCAACTGTCATGATTCCTCGATCCAGATCACGGTGGCATGACGGGCGGTGTCGGCTCGAGCGCGATACGAAAAGAATCCGCCCGCACACGCAGTGCATACGTCGTCATTAACCTCGATAACAACATCATTTCGAAGAAGTTCCGAAATCACACCGGCGCGTACATCGAGCGCAGGCTGGCCATCATTGGTTTTCGCACGAACCGCGGAACCAAATCTTGCTTCGAGACGATCAAGATCTTCAGCACCGAACTCGTAGCACTCAGGACCGATAGATGGACCGACGTACGCATGAAGAGGAGCCGAGGATTGGGTCCGCATCGAACGCGTTGCTGTTTCGATCACACCAGCCTCGAGCCCCCGCCACCCTGCATGCACAGCGGCAATGACCCCATCAAGCGACCAGAGCGCAATCGGAATGCAATCGGCCGTCTGAATCGAAAGTGCCAGATCGGTTCGACGTGTCACCGACGAATCAGCAGGCGCGCCGCATGCACTCTCGAATCCGACTGCATCGACGTCGACACACCCATCGCCGTGCACCTGACTAAGCCACACCCACGGGCGATCGATCACCGAGCGGCGACGAGCCTCGAGGTCGTGGTCCGCGTCTCCATGAGCGAAATCGCCATCAGTTTCTTCTGTGCTCCGGACGCGGATCGAGCGCCCGTTGACGAGCGCTCGATCAAAGAACCGCACCGGGCGGAGACGTAACTACTGAAGGAACGACGGGACGTCGAAGTCGCCGTCGTCATCGAGGTCGTCGTCGGTGGAAAACACGTCACGGGCGATCGGGCGATCCTCACGCACAGAACGACCCGGACGAACTTCGCCGTCCCAGCGGTCGAAACCTGCAGCAATGACGGTGACTCGGACTTCGTCGCCCATTTCGTCGTCGATGACCGTACCGAAAATGATGTTGGCATCGGCGTGAGCAACACCGTGAATGATCTCGGCTGCTTCGTTGACCTCGAACAAGCCGAGGTCGCTTCCACCGGCAATGGTGAGAAGGATGCCGCGTGCACCTTCGATGGAGGCTTCAAGCAACGGCGAGGAAATCGCCGCCTTGGCTGCAGCCACCGCACGGCCTTCGCCTGAACCATAACCAATGCCCATAAGCGCCGAACCTGCGTCGCTCATGATCATCTTGACGTCGGCGAAGTCGGTGTTGATGAGACCAGGCGTGGTGATGAGGTCGGTGATGCCTTGGACACCCTGCAGGAGGACTTCGTCAGCCATCTTGAAGGCGTTCAGCACAGAGGTCTTGTCGTTCGAGACCGTAAGCAATCGGTCGTTCGGGATGACAATGAGGGTGTCGACCTTTTCCTTCAAGGTCTTGATGCCTGTATCGGCCTGGGTCGAACGACGCTTGCCTTCGAAACCGAAGGGGCGAGTGACCACACCAATGGTGAGTGCGCCAAGGCTCTTGGCAACCTGCGCAATAACGGGAGCTGCACCAGTACCGGTGCCACCACCCTTACCAGCGGTGATGAACACCATGTCGGCGCCCTTGAGCGACTCTTCGATTTCGTCGATATGCGCTTCGGCGGCGGCACGGCCGATGTCTGGATCGGAACCGGCGCCTAGGCCCTTGGTGAGATCACGACCGATGTCGAGCTTCACGTCGGCATCGCTCATGAGCAGCGCCTGAGCATCGGTGTTCACCGCAATGAACTCGACCCCCTTGAGTCCGGCGTCGATCATGCGATTGATGGCGTTAACGCCACCACCACCGACGCCGACGACCTTGATCACCGCGAGATAGTTCTGCGGACTGGCGGCCATGGGGAGCTCCTTCGAGAGAAATGCAGGACGGACTTCGGGAAGAGACAGACGAACTGGAGTGAGGTTACTCGCCCCATAGGGCTATTTCGGGGTTCTCACAACCACAGGGGTCGAGGGATTGACCACATTGATGGTGGCGAGGTCCCGCTGGTCGACCTGGCCCATCACGGTTCGCAACGAGTCGACCTTGGCCGGCAGGTCTGTGGGGGGTCCCAAAATGACGATGCCCTGGGGCTTCAGCGCCAGATTGAGCGAACCGTCCGGGGCGGTTGCAATCCCAGCGACTCGGGTTCGCATGCCCGGGGTAAGTAACGAGGCCACCTCGAGGGCACCAGAGACGCCCTCGACGAGCGTTCCGGGGGCTCCCGCCCCTACCCCGATGAGAACCGTTTCGACACCGTCGCCGGCGGTATGGACGCCAATCACTCGGCCCGACCCGTCGATAAGCATGGCGACACCGTCGGCAGAAGCTGCGATCGCCACTGGCACTCGCTCGGACACGGTGACCGTGACCAAACCGTCCCAGTTTCGAACCACTGACGCGGTCTCGATATAGGGAAGTTCGCGGATGCGAGATGCTGCAGCTGAAGTATCGACTTCGAGAAGGGCTTCGCCCGGGCGAAGCCCGGAGATGGCGATGATTTCGTCCGTTGTCGTCCGAACCGCGCCTCGTACCTCAATGTCATCAACATCGAGTAGCGGGGTTCGCGTAATAAACCAGGCACCAACGAGGACTGCCGAAACGATCGCAGCGAGAAGCCACCAACGACCGCGGCGGCGGCGCTTTTCGGTTTCAACCGCGTTGCGACGCGCAGCAATGCGCGGATCAATATCAGAAGTGGATCCCGATCGATTGCGGAGTCTGATGGCCATCAGGCGAAATCCTCGACCCGTTGAGCGCCGGCCGCCGCTGCGACGTGCGGGGCAAAACCGAGGAAATGAGTTTCGGCGTGCAGATCGACTCCAGTGTGATCGCGTACCTGCGCACGAACCGCCGTCATCAGCGCTGCGACATCGTTCGCCGAACCACCATCGTCGACCTGAATGAAGTTCGCATGTTTGGTCGACACTTCAGCCGAACCGACTCTGAGACCTTTCGCCCCGGCTTCGTCAACAAGTCTGCCGGCCGAGTCGGGGCGAGGGTTCACGAAAACAGAACCGGCATTGGCCCCGCCCGGTTGATTTTCTCGACGCCAACGAACGATGTCTGAGATCTCCGCTTCGGCAACTGATCGATCGCCTATCGCAAGGGCAAGTTCCGCTTCAGTTACGACGAGTGAACGACCAAGCACCGAGGAGCGGAATCCGAGGCCGAGATCAGTCAAAGACAATTGCCTTTGATCGCCCGTCGCGAGATCCACCACACGCACACTGACAAGCGATTGCGCCATATCTGAACCGTGACCACCAGCATTCATACGAATTGCTCCGCCGATAGAACCGGGAACACCAACGGCCCACTCGAAACCAGTGAGACCCGCTGCTGCAGTGCGTCGGGCTACCACAGGCAGCAGAGCTGCCCCACCGGAGCAAACCGTTGTGCCAGAGATATCGATTGACGCGAGGCCTTCGCCAAGCGTGATCGCGATGCCATCGAAACCTTCATCGGCGACGAGGAGATTCGAACCACGTCCCACCACCGCGAACTGCGCGCCGGATCTAGCGATCAGATTTCCGATCGTCTCAAGGTCCGACGCTGATTCAGCTCGAACTCGAATCGACGCCCGACCACCAACTCGATAGGTCGTGAGTTCGCCAAGAGCAGCATCGCGTTCGCTGCGCTCGCCGAACGTTGCCTCAAGTTCGTAAGCAACCTCGCTGAGATTCATAACGCTCCCCCATCGACAAGCAGCGGAAGAACTTCGTCGGCGAGTTTGGTGATGTCTCCAGCGCCCAGCGAAAGACATAAGTCACCTTCTCGGAGTTCCTTGGCAAGAACCTGCGCTAACCCAGAACGATCGGCGACATACAGCACTTCCTGCTCGGGATGCGCACCGGTGACCGCATCGGCGATGAGTTGCCCGGTGACCCCTTCGCGAGGCGCTTCACCAGCTGCGTAAATGCCCGTGAGCACAAGGACATCGGCATCGACAAAAGCATCGGCATACTCGCGCCATAACGATTGGGTACGGCTATAGCGATGGGGCTGAAACACCGCGACCACACGGCCCCAATTCCCGTCGCGACCGGCCGATATCGCAGCCTCAATTTCCGTGGGCAAATGGGCGTAGTCATCGACAAAAACCACGCCACGGGCCTCTCCCCTATTTTCGAACCGACGACGCACACCACCGAAGTTCTTGAGCGCGGCCGAACATGCCGAGAACGTGACCCCAAGTTCCAGAGCTAATGCGATCACCGCACACGCATTGAGTGCATTGTGCGTTCCAGGGACGGGAAGGTGGATGTGTCCGAGCTGCTCGCCACGCTGTGCAACATCGAAATCGATTCCTGAACGAGAACTCTCTACATTCAGCATGCGCACGGTGGCGCCTTCGGATTGACCATAGGTAATGACACTCGTGCCCCGAGCGATCGCAGCAGTCTCTGGATCGTCGGCACACAAGACCACTGGTCCACGAGTTTCTGAAATGAACGATTCAAAAGCAGCACGAAGATTCTCGAACGAGCCGTGATATTCGAGATGATCAGCTTCGATGTTGGTGACGATGAGCGCTTCATGATCGATGGTGAAGCCCGAGCCATCACTTTCATCGGCCTCCAGCACAAACCACTCACCTTGAGACCACTTCGCGTTGATTCCAAGTTGACTGATGTCGCCGCCAATGAGGAACGATGGGTCAAGACCCGCTTCAAGTAGGACCAATGCGAGCATCGACGAAGTTGTCGTCTTTCCATGCGTGCCTGTTACCGCAATTGTGCGGCGCTCAGAAGCCATTGCAGGTAACAGCGAAGTCCGACGGACAACGGGAATCGCAAGGGCACGTGCGGCGAGAACTTCGAGATTGTCGTCGGCGATCGCTGTGGAAACTGCGATGAAATCGGTTTCGGCGCCGAGGTTGTCGGCCGAATGCCCGACGAACACAACAACACCTTCAGACCTGAGGCGATCAAGAATGGCGGATTCGACAACATCGCTTCCCGAAACCGAATGGCCCATGCCAACAAGGGTCGAGGCGATCGCCGACATCCCCGGACCACCAACGCCGACGACGTGGATCGTTCGCACACTCGCAAGCGACGGACACGGATCGCTTTCACGAGCGGCGAGCATGACGCTCCACGAGTTCAGCAACGGCATCAGCGGCATCGGGTTGAGCCAACGTGTGAGCCGCAATTCCCATTCGTTCGAGATTCGACCGATCATCAAGTAACGGGTCAACTTCGGCGACGAGTCGGTCGCCGTCGAGTTCCGCATCGGGAATAAGCAAGGCAGCTCCGGCCCTTACGAGAGCGGCCGCGTTTGCTGTCTGGTGATCGCGAGGTGCTTGAGGCAACGGCACCAACACACCTCCAACGCCAACTTCAGCGAGTTCAGCAACAGTCGTACCCCCGGCGCGTCCGATAAGGAGATCAGCTGCAGCGAGAACTGTGTCCATATGGTCTTCGTAGCGCACCGCGACGTATTCGAGAGTGTCGCCCACCGGAAGCGAGTCCTGCACCGATTCCCAGTCGCGAGAGCCAATCACATGACGAATGGAAAGATCGTTCCGCTCCGCCCATTTGGGGACAGCAGCAAAAACGGCTTCGTTCACCTTGCGTGATCCGAGTGATCCCGTGATCACCGCAACGAATACGCGATCGCCAGAAACTCCCAGTGCTGCTCGTGCAGCCACTCGGTCGCGTTCTCGGTTGATCGCGAGGACCTCCGCACGAACCGGATTTCCAGTCAGGACACTGCGCGGCAAATCGGTCTCAGCAAATGGAACAGCACACGCCTTCGCGAATCGACCAGCGAGACGATTTGCTGCTCCTGCGCGAGCGTTCTGTTCCATGACGACGATCGGGACGCGCCAGATCACCGCACCGATTGTGCAGGCGATGCTGGCGTATCCGCCGAGGACCAGGACCACCTTTGGGCGTCGTCGACGAACAATCCCGATCCCCTTCGCCCCCGCGCGTAAAAGGCCCCAAGCTGCCGCGATGTTTTCAAGCGTCAGTCGACGTTGGATACCGCGTCCGGGCAGCAGCGTGACAGCAAAGCCCGCATCGGGCACCAGTGTTCGCTCGAGCCCCCGTTCGCTTCCGACAAAATGAATCGACGAACTGTCATGACCTCGATCGACAAGCGCCCGTGCAACCGCCAAACCTGGGAGCACGTGGCCTGCAGTTCCACCACCGGCCACAAGGGCATAGGTGGCGGAATCGGCAACGGGCCGACTCCTCATCAGCGTCCCTGTCGAGCGATGTTCAGGAGAATGCCAGAGGCCGCCATCGTGACGACTAGAGATGAACCGCCTGCAGACACAAAAGGCAGAGGGACACCTGTGATGGGAAGGACACCTACGCAGGCGCCAACGTTGACGAATGCCTGGATGAGGATCCAGGTTGTGATGCCGGTGGCCAACAACATTCCAAAACGATCACGGGCGTGAAGTGCGGTGCGAATGCCGAGAAGAGCAAACGCAAGAAATATTCCGATGACAAGCACCGATCCGACGAGGCCGATCTCTTCACCGATGATCGCGTAAATGAAATCCGTGTGAGCTTCTGGAAGGAATCCCCACTTCGCTCGGCCCTGACCAAGGCCGGTACCCAGAACTCCACCGTTCGCAAAACCGATCTGACTCTGAAGGCTCTGATAGCCGGTATAGAGCGGGTCGGCCCATGGATCGCGGAACGACATAAGTCGGCGCCATCGGTAGGGCTCATAAAATGCAAAGAACACGGCTGCACTAACCAACAGCCCCGAAAGGACAGCGAGAGGCTTGCCGGGAACACCGCCGACGAAAAGCATCACGAGAACAATCGTGGCGAGAATGATCGTTGTGCCCAGATTCGGCTGCGCCATGAGCATCGCTGCGAATGCAACGAACACAATTGCGATGGGACGCATTACTGCCTTCCAATCGCGAATCTGGCCAACGCGCCGAGTAAGAGTGTCGGCTGCGTAAAGAATGACCGCGAGTTTCACAAATTCGGAGGGCTGCATACGCAAGGGGCCCCAGCCAAGCCAACGCGAAGAACCGTTGACCGACACGCCAAGACCTGGAATCAGCACCGCAATCATGAGCCCTGCAGAACCGAAGAGGATCAACTTCATCCACTTCGACAACTTTTCATAGGAGTAGCGGCTCATGAAAAACATTGCGCAACACCCAATGACAAACCAGAGCGCTTGTTGGCGGAACTGATACCACGAGCTTCCGTATTGATAGAGGGCCGTTACCGATGATGCAGACAAGATCATCAACAAGCCAAAGAGATTGGCGGCAATAACAACGATCCAGAGAATCTTGAAATCAGTAGTGCGCGGCTGCGGTTCGCGAGCAGCACGCAGCAAGCGGCCGACTGAGGGTCGCTCTTCAGCAACAGTTGCACTCATAGCGCTCCCTCCGTCATGAATCCGGGGAGAGCACGCACCGCATCGGCAAACTGATCGCCACGATCCCCATAGGACGTAAACCAGTCAAACGACGTGCATCCAGGAGAGAGCAAGACTGCGTCTCCGGGCTGGGAAAGCTCCGCGGCAACTGCAACCGCGTCAGCAATCGAGGTTTCGATGACACGAACTTCGCAACGCCCATGAAAGGCCTCGTGCACTTCAGTGGCTGCTTCACCAATCGCCACAACGGCCCGCACCGGAGGTACATGCACCCCAAGAGCAGCAAGATCGAGACCCTTATTGCGTCCGCCAGCGATAAGCACAACAGAATCGAACGCTTGCAAAGCAGTTTCGACTGCATGCGGAGTTGTGGCCTTCGAATCGTCATACCAGCGCACGCCATCAACCTCGCCCACGCACTGCACCCTGTGATGCAGTCCCTCGAACGATCGAAGCGTGTGTCGAACGCCCTCGACAGTTGCTCCTGCAGCCAACGCCGCTAGTGATGCGGCGAGTGCATTGGTGATGTCATGGGGAAAAGAACGCGGAAGTTCGTCGACGGCAACGAGTTGGGTTCCGTCCGGCAAGCAAAGCCAACCGTCGGACACCGTGGCGTCGGCATTGGACCCGACCCCCCCGAAAGTAAGCGTAGAGACCTCTGAGTTGCGGTTTGCGAGTACGACTGGATCTGTCGCCGACGCGATTGCAACACCGGAAACGGCATCGAGATTTTTCCAAATCGACGCCTTCGCCGATTCGTACGACGAAAGCGAAGCATGCGCGTCGAGGTGGTCGGGCGCGAAGTTCAGCCACACAGCAACCGAAGGTCGGAACCAACGTGTCGTCGCCAAGCGGAACGAGGATGCTTCAACAACAAAGACTTCGATATCGGGGTCGGAGATCGCCTCAACCAAAGGGGTTTCGGTATTGCCGCAAGCGATTGAGCGGACACCAGAGGCGAGAAGCATCGCTGTGACCATGGTCGTAACCGTGGTCTTTCCGTCGGTGCCGGTGATGGCGACGATCGGACGAGAATCCCATCGATCGGCGAGGTCAAACTCCGATTCGATTGCGACTCCTTCCGCATCAGCAACTCCGAAGATGGGGTGGGATTCGGGAATTCCGGGGCTGGGAACGACAAGATCGCACCCTGAGACAAGGCGCGTGAGATCCTGCTGCGAAGGTGATTCGACCAGTTCCACTCCCAAAGATGCTGCCTCAGCGCGAATCGCGTCGGTGGGATGCTCATCGACCGCCACGACTTTGACGCCTCGAGAGGAAAGCGCAGTCGCGACCGCACGGCCTGTGACGCCAAAACCTAAGACAAGAGCCGACCGCAGCGGGCCGCGCGTCGGCGCGTCCATCAGTTGATTACCCCTGGCAATCTCACGAAGTCGGCATAGTAAAGACCCAAAGCCAAGGCCGTGAACAGACCAGCAACAATCCAGAGTCGAATAATCACCGTGGTTTCAGGCCAACCTCCAAGTTCGAAGTGATGGTGAAGGGGCGCCATTCGGAAAATACGTCGACCGAACGCTCGATAACTGCCCACCTGAAGAATGACCGAGACGGTTTCCATCACGAACAGGCCGCCGACAATTGGCAGAAGCAGGATCGTGTTGGTGCTCAGCGCGAGCGCTGCGAGCCCTGCACCAATTGCTAGAGCGCCGGTATCACCCATGAAGATGCGAGCTGGCGCCGCGTTCCACCACAAGAAACCCGCGACAGCTGCCATCATCGATGCCGAAACAACCGCTGTGTCGAGGAAACTTTCATCGCCGTAGATCGAGTTATTACGGAAGCCCCAGAAGGCGATCACGGTGTAGGCCGCAAATCCAAAGATCGAGGCACCAGCGGCGAGCCCATCGAGACCATCTGTGAGGTTCACCGCATTTGTTGTGGCATAGAAGATGACGACGGCCAGAACCACCCAACCGATCTTTCCGATTTCAATGCCCGGAAAATCGAAACGAGTAAAGGACAACGTGGTCTCGACGTTGGTAAACGTCAGCATCGAAACTGCGTAGGCGACAGCAACAGCAAGGAGTCCAAACGTCTTTGCCCTCTTGGTCAACCCGAGGTTGCGCTCGCGAAACACTTTGATGGAATCATCGAGAAGACCGACGAGTCCGGCAGCGACGATCGCAGCCATGCAAAGCAATCCGCGACGGGTGAAGACAGCCCCACTGAGATCACTCACAAACCACCCAACCGCAGCGGCCGCTACAAACGCCACACCACCCATCGTGGGTGTACCTGCTTTGGTGATGTGGCCCTGAGGGCCATCTTCGCGAATGGGCTGTCCAATTCGGCGGCGTTCGAGCCAAGAGATCAAAAGCCGTGTGCCAAATAACGAAAGACCTAGTGAAATTGCCGCAGCTATGAGGAGGCGAATCATCGAGCGGCCTCCAACTGTTTCCATTCCTCGGATGCAACGAGACGGTCATCAAAGGGAGTGGTTGACTCGCCAATTATTTGAACAGTCTCGTGACCCTTGCCAGCCAGAAGAACGATGTCTCCAGGCGCTGCGCTTCGGAGAGCCATGGAAATCGCTCTCCGGCGATCGGGCTCCACGATGATTGAACTTGCCCGTGGACTCGACACCCGCTGCACACCTTCCACAATCGAAGCGATGATCTGATCAGTTGATTCAGACCTTGAATTGTCTGCAGTAATGATGACCGAGTCGGCACGCTGCGCTGCGGTTTCTCCCATCATCGAGCGCTTGGACGGATCTCGGTCTCCACCGCAACCAAAAACGACGATGACACGCCCATCAACAATGTCACCGGCAGCACGAAGGAGTTGTTCGAGACCATCAGGGGTGTGTGCATAGTCAACGATGATTGCAAATGGCTGCCCAGCATCGACTCGTTCGAATCGGCCTTCAACAACAAGTGGGAGGGAAAGCCCTTCGGCGATTGTGGCGTCATCGACACCCAACACACGAGCAACGTGCGCGGCACCTAGCGCGTTACTCACATTGAACAGACCACCAAGAGGAAGCGAGATTGGATGCCCAAGCCACCGAAAGGTCGAACCGTCGACTGAGAGGTTCAAGTCTTCGACTTCATCGAGCGAATAGCCATCGGTGGGAACGGTTGCGGCATCGGCAAGTAGCCGACCATGGGGACTGTCGAGATTCACAACCGCAGACTCGCAGCGCTCAGGGTCAAAGAGACGGGCCTTCGTTTCGAAGTACTCCTCCATCGAGCCGTGGTAATCGAGGTGATCACGGCTCAAGTTTGTGAACAACGCAACGCGAAACTTCATTGCATCGACACGATGCTGGTCGATCGCGTGAGAGGAAACCTCCATCGCCACGACGTCGATACCGTCGTCACGCCAGTCAGCCAAACGGCGTTGGAGGTCCGGAGACTCAGGAGTGGTGCGAGTTCCTGAAAGAGTCCCGAGTACCTCAACATTTCGTCGAGCAGCGGTCAAGATATTTCGGAGTATCCACGTCGTCGTGGTTTTCCCATTTGTGCCAGTCACTCCAACGACGGAAAGGTCCTCGGCCGGATGCCCAAAACACGTTGCCGACACTGACGCCATCGCTTCCCGCACGTTCGAGACCACAAGTTGAGGAACATCGACATCAATGCGGTGGTCGACGAGCAACGCAACTGCCCCGGCCGCAACAGCATCATGCGCATGGAGGTGCCCGTCATCAGCAGCTCCAGGGACACAGCAAAAAAGAGAACCGACTTGAACATGACGAGAATCGAAATTCACGTCCGTGATTTCCAGGTCATCGAATGATGGCAAGCCATCGAGGCCGACCATTTCAACCTCATTCAATTCGGCAACGATCGTCGCCAGTCGCACACGTCACCTCACCGCTGCGGTTCTACGCGCCGCCGTTGTCGTCGTCGTGGTCGACGCTGGTGGGGCGATCGTGGTCGGTGTCGCGAATGCAATCGCTTCAGGTGAGCCCGCAGTTAGCGCACGAACCCGGTCGCCCTCGGTAACAATTGCCTGGGTTGAGGAACTCGGAAGTCCAAGCACTGCAGAGACTGGGGCGCCTCCAAGTGCGATGTCAGTTGCAGCGGGAGCAATACCGAGACGGTTGAGCGCGAACGAGCCCAGTTTCGAGAAAACCGGAGCAGCCGTTGCGCCACCGGTGTACGCGCCACTCGGTTCATCAATCATGACGTAGACCGAGAGTGCTGGCTGTTGTGCCGGCACAAAGCCGACAAAGGTTGATTGGTAGCGAACTACGCCCATCTTGTCGATGTAGCCGCCACCTGGCTGCGGCTTCCGAGAGGTGCCCGTCTTACCCGCAACCGAGTACCCGTTGATGGCAGCAAGGCGACCGGTCCCCTCATCCACCACGGTACGCATCATGAGGTTCATCTGGTCGGCAGTACCCGTGCTCACTGCCCGATGTGAATCACCAGCGGCGGTCGGATGCTCGACTCCATCGGCATCAATGGTCGAGTCAACCAACTTCGGCCCCACATACATGCCCTGGTTTGCAATCGTGTTGTAGGCGAAGAGCATTTGCATTGGCGTTACTGAAATACTTTGACCAATTGCGATCGAAGGAAGTGACGTCCCGGAGTATTTCGACGGAGCGAGCACGGAGCCAGGTGCTTCATTTGGGAAGTTGAGCGAAGTCTTTGATCCAAAACCAAAAGCCTTCTGCGAGGAATACAACGCTTCTTTGCCCAGGCCTTGGCCGATCTTGATCGTCCCGACATTCGACGAATGAGTGAGGATCTGAGTGGTGTCCCACGTAACGGTTCCGCGGCCTTCGGCTTCACCGAATTCTGCGTCGTAGATCTTGAGCGATGGTGGAAGATTGAATTGGGAAGTCGGACTGATCTGGCCTGCATCCATCGCTCCAGCGAGGGTGACAATTTTCATGACCGAACCCGGCTCGTACTGGGTCGTCAGCGCTGAGTTGTTTGAACTTACGCGCACCTCCCCAGTCTCAGGATCGAGCACCATGTCGGCGATCGCCAAAACTTCGCCCGTACCGGGCTTGCTGACGATCGCAATGCCCCCCTTTGCCCCGGTGGCCTTCACCTGTTCGCCAAGTAAGCGCTCGGCTTCAAACTGAATCGACTGATCGATGGTCAGTTTCAGGTCGTCACCTTTTTGTGCAGGAGTAACAGAATGATCACCAACAGCAATCGTTTGACCCCGAGGACTGCGCTCAAGCGAAATCCGCCCTGGCGTCCCAGTGAGTTCTGCCCCGAATTGTGACTCCAGTCCAGAAATTCCAACGTTGTCGACATCAACACTGCCTAAGAGAGATCGAGCCGAATCGCCAGCAGGCGCGAAGCGCTCGCTTTCCTCAAGAATCGCGACACCGGCAAGACCGAGAGCTTCAACCTGATCAGCGACTTCCGCCGTCACGCGGCGCGCAAGATAGGCGAACCGGCCAGTTCCATTCATTTTCGATTCAATGAACAACGGATCAAGGCCAAGTATCGGAGCGAGTTTCGCTGCCTCGCTTGAAGCGTCAGTCACGAGTTTCGGATCCACGAAAATTGAGCGACCCGGCCGAGAGATCACAAGTTCCGCGCCGTTGCGGTCAAGAATCGCACCGCGTTCGGCAGCAAGTACCTGCGTATTTGTTCGCTGTCCTGCTCCATATTCAACGTAACGATCTCGGCCAACCGTTTGGAGGTAGACGACTTTCGTAAGCACGACCGAAAAGAGAAGAACGAAAACCACCAGGAGAATCAGTGTGCGCCGACGCTGATTCCCGACCGACGTACTTACCAAAACAGGCTTCGAGCCTTTTCCTGAGCTCGATGGGTCGAAGACTCCCTGAACCGAAGAAATGAGAGATGCAACCGTCGCAGTCACTGCGACTTGGATCGTTTCAGAGGCTGGCCGCGAACTGTGCATTGATGGCTGACGGGAGGCATGGGTCGCCGATGAGACTGGGCCGCGCCCAGACCCCGGCTCCCGTGACTGCACACGATCAACCGGACGGACCTCGCACGGAACGCGCGTTGCCCGAGGTGCGGTGGTGCCGCGCCCAGATGAATGACGGACCGGGCGCGTCGGTGTGGCCACACGACGGCGACCACGAGGCAAGTAATCAGGCGAGTTCCAAGGAGCGCTTTTTTGCGGATGGTCAACCGAAGGGGTTCCGGGACCGGGAGGCGGATTCATCGCTTGACCACAGTTGTCGGAGTGGTTGCCTTCGCAACTGTGGTTGGCGTCGTCTTCGGAGCAACGTTGGTGGCCGTGGCTTTCGGAACGGCCTTTGGCGTGGGTGCCGGTGGCGTTTCACCCGCACGTGCATCGTCGGTCGTCTTGGGTTGCAGGTAGACCGGCGTCGGCGACGGAATCATCCCGAGTTTCGTTGTCGCTGCCGTTGTGATGTTCTGCGGACTCTGCAATTGGGCAAGCTCAACGCGGAGAAGTTCGGCACGAGTTTCCGCTTCAGCAATACGATTGTTGACTCGATCAATGTGCGCCTGTTCCGAAATGATCAAGGTTTGGGCGGCTGCGATTGCGAAGAGCACAACGACCACGCCGAAGACACCCGCGATCAGACCGATACGGCGACGTTCAGGCGCAGTGCGATCGACAAGTCGAAGTCGCGATCGAAGTCCCTCACGGGTTGACTCCTGTGGAGCGCGAAGCGTCGCCGAGCGACGACCTTCCGCAGCAACTCTTGCACTGGTCATGAACGTTCCGCGATTCGAAGACGGGCGCTTTCAGCACGAGGGTTGCTCTCTCGTTCGGCTGCGCCTGGCGTCGTTCCACCGCGACGGACAAGCCGAACCATCGACTCGGCGCCACAAACGCAAGGAAGGTTCGTGGGGCAGGTGCAGCCGCCAGACTCTGCGTCACGCATGACCTGCTTGACGATTCGATCTTCGCCCGAGTGGTAGGACAAAACCACCAAACGACCGGCAGGATGCAACGCATTGATCGCCGCTTCGAGCGCAACGGGAAGTACGCCAAGTTCGTCATTCACTTCAATGCGAATCGCCTGAAAGGTTCGCTTCGCCGGATGCCCGCCAGTTCGACGTGCAGGTGCAGGAATCGCATCACGAGTGATCTCTGCAAGCTGCGTTGTGGTTTCAACTGGCCGAGCAGCGATGATCGCTCGGGCGATACGACCAGCGAAGCGTTCATCACCGAACTCGCGCAGAACGCGAGCAAGATCCTTTTCGTCGTACTCATTGACGACAGTCATCGCGCTGAGCGCACGAGACGGATCCATCCGCATATCGAGGGGCGCATCGAAGCGGTAGCTAAAGCCGCGCTCAGCTCGGTCGAACTGCGGAGAGCTCACACCAAGGTCGAACAGCGCACCAACAATGGACTGACCGGCGAGTTCGGCGTCGATGACCGACGCAATTGAGTCGAAACGGGCCTGAACAGTGCGAGCACGATCACCAAAGCGCCCAAGACGTTCACGAGCAACTGCAAGTGCGTCGGAGTCTTGGTCGATACCAAGTACCGAAAGATGCGGGTAGGCCTCGAGAAGAGCAGTTGTATGGCCAGCGCCACCGAGGGTTGCGTCGATAACCCAACCAGCCGGGACTGACTCGAAGGCCGCCACGATCTCGTCGAGCATCACCGGGTGGTGGTCGAACGATTCGCGGGTTTCGGCCATGACAGATACCTCTCGCTGCTGAGCCAGTCGGCAGAGCCGGTACCGGTCCTCAGCAGTCCCTCGGAACACCGGCGCCCGCCGGGATTTCTCCCCGGTCGGGCTCGATGGGAAGCGGGCGGAGTAGGGGCCTTCCATCGTGTGTTCCGAGAGACTGCTGAAAATCGGGCGACCGGCTCGGTCGCAGGAGTGGTCCTTTCGTTGGTGGGTCAGGGACAAAGGGGACATGACACGGACTAGAGCCCCAAGGACGTAACGGCTTGGGTGAGGCTGTCGTCGGCGAGTGAGGCTTGGTCGTTCCAGCGACCTGCGTTCCAGATCTCGATGCGACCAAAGGCGCCGATGACGACGGCTTCCTTGTCGAGCGAGGCGAAATCGCGCAAGCGCTGAGGAATGGTGATGCGGCCTTGTGAATCAGGTCGGACTTCGTGGGCATTGGCGGCGAAGGCCCGGAGCGATTCCTGGCTGGTTTCACCCGAACGGACCTTGTCCTGGAGTCGGGTGGCCATTTCGCCGAAGCCTTCTTCGGTCCAGAGGCCAAGACAGCGGTCGAGCTGGGAAATGAACCCCTTCTCGACCAACTGGGCGCGGAAGGTCGCGGGAAGGACCACTCGGCCCTTGTCATCGAGCGAATGCTCGAACGTCCCAACGAACATGCCTGCAATCCTCTCCACCGGCTCCCCACGGAGCCCCTACGGATAGACATATTGCCCCACTTCCCCCCACTTCGCAAGTACATCCCTCCCCTTGCTCCCAAAATCGCCCAAAAAGGTCGAAATTCCTCATGCACGGTCTGGGGATTCGAGGCCAGCGACCCAGCCATGGGGACGCGACAAACCGCCAGATACCGGCAATAGCGATGCCGCCCTACAGGCACTCGACCATCACCGGGACGACGTCGGCATGGGGTGACCCACTTACCGAAGCGTTCTCAATCGGGATTGGACCGGCTCAACGCCAAATGCCGAGAAGAGTTAGGGCAGCGCCTCGATGAATGCGTCACGAAGATCGAAGGCGGGATCCCCGAGCGTGGCGGGGAAGACGCGAACTTCTTCGATCGATCCGCCGCTAGCCGCGATGCCTGGTGCAAGCAGCTCAGCATGACGCTTCGCATCCCAACCCAACGGCACCGAACATTGGAATCGAGCACCAGCCCGAGTTCGTCGCTGGGAAATGCCGACGACCTTCGCGTCATCGACGGTGACCTCTCCGGCGGCGAGCCCGGCAAAACACACAACAGACGACAACGCGTTCGTCATCATTGCCCCGCGATGCACTACGCCTTCGATACCCACTGAACGCAGAGCCGTGACCCAAACGTCGCCGAGCCATTGGGAGGCGAGACTCACATCGTCATTCCATAACGGATCGGTTCTACCGATCACGACGTCGACCCAAAGTTGCGCGCCTGGGTCGAGGAGCACCGCTCCTCCCCCGCTCTGACGGTTGAAGACATCAACGTCGAGGCGCTTCGCCGCAGCGAGGTCGACATCGTCAATCGATTGCGTTGAACCAAGCGCAAGGGCTGGACCGCTGACATCTAGCAGTCGCACCGAACGTTGGGCGCCAGCGGGCACACCGTGACTATGAAAGCCCCGAGCATCACCCTTTGCCCTCACCACATCCCAACGAGCCACCGGCGCAGGTTACCGACCAGCGATACGGTCACCGTCATGACTGTTGCTGACAATGGATACCTCACAGGGCGATCAATCATCGTGACGGGAGCTGCGAGCGGCTTCGGTCGACTCGTGACCGCTCTCGCATCTGCCCGCGGCGCAAACGTTCTCGCCGCCGACGTCGACGGCACAGGTGTCGCTGCGCTCGCTACTGAACTTCAAGCGCAGGGACGCTCGGTGCAGGCATGCACGACCGACGTCACCGATTCGGCACAGATGCGGGCGATGGCTTCAGCATGCGTGGAGCACTTCGGCGCTATCGACGTGCTCGTCAACAACGCCGGCACCATGCCACTTGCGTTTTGGGCCGATCACGCGACGGCGGCCGACGCGTGGAGTCGCTGTATCGATATCAACTTCAAAGGTGTCGTCAATGGAATCGCTGCAGTTCACGATCAAATGATTGAACAGGGTCGCGGTCACGTCGTGAACATTTCATCGATCTACGGCAACACCCCCGTCGCCGGCTCAGCCATCTACACCGCCACGAAAGCTGCGGTGAATGTGCTTTCCGAATCGCTCCGAATCGAATCGCAGGGCCGGATCAAAGTCACCACGGTCAAGCCCACCGGCGTCATTGGCACCAACCTCGGTTCCACCATCATCAATGGCGACGCAATGATCGGCATTCTTGGACAGAACATGGACTCATTCCGCGAGAACGTCGTGAAGTTCATGACACCGGGCGAATCCGAAGGCCTCACCGATCCCGAGAACATTCGCTATTGGGCGATCTCGCCCGAAGAACTCGCAGAACAAATCGTCTACGTGATTGATCAGCCGTGGGGTATCTCGATTAGCGATATCACCGTGCGTGCATCGGGTGATCAATACTTGTCCTGAACTCCTCAGGACGTGACTTCGGGCCAAGCCCGACACCAATTCAGATAGGTGATGAGGTCCTCTGGCCGAGGTTCCCCACCAGAATCGCCATAGGCCGTCACCAAACGGAACTTCATGTACGACGAGTCGGGAAGCGGCAAGAACGGCGGGCGCTTCCACCATCCGCGCGGAGCGAGACGGAACAACTGACGAACGGCAGTTGTCCAAAGCGACGGATGGCGCACAACGGCAAGTGCTCCGGCGAGCATCCAGCGCGAAGAGAGTTGATCGGCCACGAGATGATCCTACTGATCGAGTCCGCGCCAGCCGACCGCCGCTGCGCCGATGAGCGGCCCATCGGCACCGAGACCTCCACGGCGCAGTTCGCAACCCTTCGAGAAATCGAGTTGCGAGCGCAATGCAATCTCGTCATTCGCTGCTGCGAAAAACCGATCACCAAAGCCGAGCGCCACAGAACCTGCAACAACAGCAAGACGAAGATCAAGAAGATTCGCGACTGTTGCTACCGCACGACCAACCAACCGACCAGTGCGTTCGATCACTTCTGAGGTTGCTTCGGCGGCAGGCCGTCCGCTGTAGGCAGCAATCGCGGTTCCCGACGCTTCGGCTTCTAAGCACCCGCGTGCGCCGCATCCGCAGAGACGACCTTGAGGCTCAACGCAGATGTGCCCGATGTGCCCCGCGTTGCCATCGGCACCATCAAGCAAACGACCGTCAAGAACGATTCCACCGCCGACGCCGGTCGACACGACCATTGCCAGATAGTCATCGACGCCTTGAGCTGCGCCGAGCCAACCTTCGCCCAACGCCAACGCCTTTGCATCGTTGTCGATAAAGGTCGGAAGCCCCGTTACGACGGAAAGTCGGTCAAACAAGGGGAACGAACGCCACGCGGGAATATTCACCGGCGAGACTTCCAGGCCACCGCGCGTCATCGGCCCACCGGTACCTACCCCGCAAACCACCGGGGTAACCGGCGAAGACCTCGTTACTTCGGCAATGAGTTCAACGATCGCGGCAAACATTTCGTCGCCGGAGCCATGCGCAGGTGTGGCCGAACGTTCACGAGCGACAACTACCCCATTGCGATCGACGAGACCCACGTCGATCTTGGTTCCGCCAATGTCGACGGCGAGTGCTGCCGGGACAGACAGAGTCAGGCCTCGTCCTCGCGCTGGAGACGATCCTTGAAACGTGACCGCGTGTTGCCAAGTGCATCACGGAAACCTGCAGCCTTCGCCGACTGCGTCATTTGCTGCATCCCGGCCTTGCCAAGACGACGCCCATTGCGCTCAAACGCGAGCGCCGAAACAAGCATGACGAGGAACCCGCCGAAGGCTAGAAGAAACGATGTGCCAAGTAGCACGACCAGAAGAATGAGTCCGACGACAAAACCGAATGCTGACCATTTCAAACCGCGAGATGCTGCGGTGTACACGGTTGTGTCAGCGATGTCTCGAGCGAGACCGGGATCGGTCTCACGCAGTTGCTGCTCAATCTCGCTGAGGATGCGTTGTTCGTCCTCGGAAAGCGGCACTACACCCACTCCTTGTGGCAACTTGGAAATGACAGTCTCCCACGGCCGACACCAATACACAACGGCACCTCGGTATCGGGAGGTGTCACGCGGATGTCGAACTGCTCCCGGGATCAGTTTGCTCGGCATCTGGACCCCACTGCTGAGCCCCTCGGCGCTTCAAACGAAGTCCGTCAGGGCCCGCAGCAACCGCGGGTCCAATCGCTTCGTCACCGAAACGCGCACGGATCTCATCAATCGTGCGATCCGCTTCCTGCCAGCCTGGACCCGAGATCGCTTCGTCAAATGTGAGTTGTCGGGACGAATCTGAGCTGAGTCCACTCACCGAGAGGCCAAGTAGCCGAACTCCCTGAGCGGGATCAACGAGTGCGAGCAAACCGCGACCGGCTTCTAGCAATGAACGAGAATCGTCAACCGCTACGACCAATGTGGTTGATCGGGTGATCGTCGTGAAGTCCCCGAATCGGACCTTCAGCTGCACGGTGCGCCCAACAAGGCCCTGTGCCCGCAACCGCGATGCAACGGAATCAGCAAACTGCACCAGTTCATGATCCAAGGTCGACCGAAGGTGATGGTCACGAGAAAACGTTTCCTCTTGACCGATCGATTTCATTGCGCGGTCTGGTTCGACTGCGCGTTCGTCTTGGCCGTTGGCCAACGAGTGGAGATGGCGCCCCTGAGACCGACCAAGCACGGCAACGACGTTCTCTTCAGGAAGGTCAGCGAGATCAGCAATCGTTAGAACGCCGATTCGGTGAAGTTTTGTGAGCGTCGCCGGCCCCACCCCCCAAAGTGACTCAACCGGAAGTGGCCGAAGGAATGACAGCGTTTCTTCGGGTTCAACAACGAAAACTCCGCTGCCAAACTGCGGGCCATTTTTTGAAGCCTTTGGCTTCGCCGCCTCGGTTGCAAGTTTCGCAACAAACTTTGTGCTTGCCACCCCGACTGAACATGTCAGACCCTGTTCATCGAGAACGCGACGACGTATCGATGCAGCGATCGTCGGCGCGTCACCGAGTAATCGGAGAGCACCAGTCACATCGAGAAATGCTTCATCAAGCGAAAGCGGCTCGACAAGCGGTGTGACGTCTCTGAAAATCGCCATGACGTTTGCACTGACTTCGGAATAACGGTGATAGCGGCCTCGAAGGAACACCGCATGCGGGCATAACCGACGGGCTTGCACCGATGACATAGCCGAATGAATGCCAAAAGCGCGCGCTTCGTAGGATGCAGCAGCGACTACTCCACGTTCGCCATCACCACCAACAACGACTGGTTTTCCTCGCAACTCAGGTTGATCAAGTAACTCAACGGAGACAAAGAACGCATCCATGTCAACGTGCAGGATGCTTGCGATGTCGCGCGAATCACTCACACTCGTGTAACCACCAACGACGATCGGTCCGAACCTTCGATGTTGTAGGCGAATGAACGCGGGTCGTCCCAGCGGTGCATCAACCATTCAAGAACCGGTTCAGCGACCCAGGGCGCGCCGTCGTTGAGGTGCATCCCGCACTGATCAGGCTCAACCCATGCTGCCGTTTCAACGATGCCGTCGGGATCATCGAAGCGAAGTTCGCCTTCCCATGATTGGGCCAGCCATGCTTCGACTCGAAGTGTCCACCCCATATCAGGGGCACTCGCAGTGATCTCGTACAACTTCCCTGCCCACTTGGTAACAACGAGACCTGTTTCCTCAACCACTTCGCGACCAATGCCTTCGACCACGGATTCACCAGCGTCGATGACCCCACCGGGTGGACTCCAATCGAACGATCCGTCGCGACGCCGATTGCGCACCAGTAAGAGCCCCGCCGGACCCTCGATCACCGCACCGCCGACGAGCCAATCGCGCATTACTTAGGAAGCGTCCGGAGGAAGTGGGCGGCGGAAAATACGATCACGAACTGCCCACCACGTCACGAGAAGGAGCGCCTCGAAGACGATTCGGGACGACATCTTGGAGGTCCCGCGTTCACGATCGTTAAACGTGATCGGGACTTCCACAATGCGGCCGCCACGGCGAGCAACGTTGTAGGCCATTTCAATCTGGAATCCGTAGCCGTCTGCAGTCACAAGATCGAGCGGAATCCGCGACAGCATCGGAGCGCCATAGCAACGAAACCCTGCGGTGGCATCGCGCACCTGGAGCCGGAGCACAATTGCGGCGTAGCGATTGCCGCCCCGAGACAACCACTCGCGGTAACGCGGCCACTCCGGGATATGTCCACCTGGGACATAGCGAGAGCCAATGGCAAGGTCGGCGCCTGATTCAACGGCGTTCACCAATGAGGGAAGCGCTGCAGGATCGTGTTGAAGGTCGGAATCCATTTCGATCAACGCGTCGTAGCCATTGGCCAGGCCGTAGGCGAAACCCGCTCGATAGGCCGATCCCAGTCCGGCTTTGGCGCCTCGGCGGAGCAGCGACACATGCCCCCCGTTGTCAGACCCCCACCCCTCGGCCAGATCAGCGGTTCCGTCAGGGCTTCCGTCGTCGACCACGAGCACGTCGGCCTTCGGCAACGCCTTCTGAATGCGCTCAAGGACCTCAACAATGTTCTCTGCCTCGTTGTAGGTCGGCAGGATGACGAGCGGCTTCACGATTCCAACTGTAGAAGCATCGAGCGCTCCCCCGGTGCGCAGTCCACTCGCTCAGGCCCGTACGATGGAACCGATGGCCTCGCAAACCCCCACCACCCCATCTGCATCCACGACAGTTTCCGCCCTTCCCTCCGTTGGGGCGCGGGTGCTTGCGTTCCTTGCAATCCTGATCGGCGGCACCGCCGGTGGGGTCATCGGGTACGCCTTCGTTGACCTTCAACTGACCGGCGATTCCTCGTTATGGGCGGGACTCGGTGCTCTTTTTGGCGCAGTCGTCGCCGCACTAGGCACCGCAGTAGTCGTCATTCTCACCCTCCGAGCAATGGGCGAATGGAACACCATCCGTGCCCGTGAGGAACTCGCCGCTGCCTCAGCGAAATCAAACGCTGCAAACCGAAACGTTCCCCGCGTTCAATAATGAGCCACGACACTGCAGCACTGCTCAATCTCGCAACGTCGACTGCAGCCCAAGCAGCAGCGCTGATTGTTGACGGACTTTCTCGAGCCCGAACCTTGGTCGATACGAAAACCTCGGGCACAGACATGGTCACCGAAATGGACAAAGCCTCCGAAGCGCTCATTCTTGATCGGCTCGCTAACGAGCGTCCCGATGACGCAGTTCTCGGAGAAGAGGGTACGGACCGACCGGGGACAACCGGTGTTCGCTGGATTGTCGACCCCATCGACGGCACGACGAACTACCTCTACGGCCTCGCCGGATTCGCGATCTCAATCGCAGCAGAGATCGATGGCGAAATGGCCATTGGCGTCGTTCATGACCCGTTGCATGCCGAGGTCTTCACCGCCATTCGGGGCGAAGGCGCGTTCCGAAATGGTCTCCCGATCCACGCTTCGGACGAAACGAAGTTGTCTCATGCGCTGGTCGCAACTGGTTTCTCCTACGAGCCTGATCGCCGTCGGCGTCAGGCAGCAGTGCTGGGCAAGATCATCGGATCAGTTCGCGATATTCGCCGCATGGGCGCCGCGTCGGTCGACTTGTGCTCGGTTGCATGCGGCCGGGTCGATGCCTATTACGAACGCGGTCTGCAGCCTTGGGACCACGCTGCCGGGGCACTCATTGCAACCGAGGCCGGCGCACTCGTCGGCAATCTCGCCGGCGGTGCCCCCGAATTTGAGTTCTGCCTCGCTGCGCCTCCAGCGTTATTCAATGGCCTGCGATCGCTGCTCGTCGCTGCCGATGCAGGCAACGCATAACCATCGCCCACAACTCCAAAATCAGAAAACCTGACGTAGCGGCCCCCATCGGTGACAATGGTGGGATATGGAAACCCGCATCCTCACCGTCGAGGACGACGAACGAATCCGCACCGCCGTTCGCCTCGCCCTTGAGGACGAGGGTTGGGAGGTTGAGGAAGCAGACACTGGCGAGGAAGCGCTTCAAGCATTCACCCGCCAGCCCAGCGATGTCGTCCTGATCGACATCATGCTTCCCGGCATCGATGGCTTCGATGTCTGCCGCTCTATTCGACGTGTCAGCGATGTCCCGATCGTCATGGTTACCGCCCGCGCCGACACTCATGATGTTGTTGCTGGCCTCGAAGCCGGAGCTGACGATTACCTCACCAAGCCATTCGCTCCGAAAGAACTTTCAGCGCGAATTCGCGCGCTCCTTCGACGGGCACAAACAATCGACCTCGCTCCTACTCACTTGCGCTTCGGCGATCTCGAGATCATTCCGGATGAAGGAATCGTTCTTCGCGACAACGCCGAGGTTCACCTCACGAAAACCGAGTTCCGACTTCTTGTTGAACTCGCGTCAGCACCCGGCCGTGTCTTCAGTCGTGAAGTTCTCCTCGAACGTGTTTGGGGCTATGGCTACTTCGGCGACGGTCGTCTCGTAGATGTCCATGTCCGTCGTTTGCGCATGAAGGTTGAAGTCGATCCCGCTAACCCGCGCCACGTCATGACAATCCGCGGCCTCGGCTACAAACTTCAGCAGTGACCAAACCCATCACGACCCTCACTCGGCGACGACGTCGAACCCGGATTAGTGCCCCGGTCCGTCGTCGCTTTGGCCTTCGCACTCGCCTCACCCTGACCTTTGCGCTTGGCGCTGCGGTCTTGTCGGCAGTCCTGGCGTTCATCACCTTTGGTCTCACCCGCCAGAATCTGATTGACCAACGGCAATCTTCGTCAGTGACACGAGCATTCGTGAACGCTGACCGTTTGTCGTTCCAACTTCCCTATGCATCCACCCCAGCCATGGTCAATCGGGACTTGAACAGCCTTTCCTATCCCAACGACGCAAATGCTGCGCTTTCAAACGCTGGACGCTGGTATGCAACCGACCCGGCAGCGTTCACCCAAGATGCAATCCCCGCATCGCTGCTCGACATGGTTGCGGGCGGTCAGGCCGCAACCATGCGAACCGACGTCAACGGGTCAACCCAACTCATCGTTGGCGTCCCAGTTCCAAATCTTGATGCCCGCTATTACGAGAGTGTGCCGCTTGCCGATCTCCAACGAACGCTCGACGGCTTGGCGTGGACACTTCTGATCTCCTCAGCGCTTACGACTGTCGCTGGTGCACTCATCGGTTATTGGGCAAGCCGACGCGTCTTCGCTCCGTTGCTCGATGTCGGCACCGCTGCCGGCGCGATTGCTGGTGGCCGCCTCGACACTCGACTCCCCGAAGGCGTCGACGCAGACCTCGACCTCATCTCAAAGCCATTCAACGAAATGGCTCAAGCGCTTGAGGACCGCATTGAACGCGATGCGCGATTCGCGTCTGAAGTCAGTCACGAGTTGCGTTCACCACTCATGACTCTTGCCGCGTCGATCGAGGTGCTGGAAAACACTCGGGACGATCTTCCCGAACGAGCTCGTACTGCCCTCGTATTGCTGTCGGCAGATATCGATCGTTTGCAGCAACTCGTCGAGGACCTACTCGAGATTTCTCGATTCGATGTTGGTGCAATCACTTTGCACCTCGAAGAAGTGCTCGTAGTCGAACTCGTCTACCAATCCGTAAGCATTCTTGGCGAAGGAGGCGTCCCGGTCATCCACGACATCGATACCGACGAGCTCGTTGTACGCGTCGACAAACGCCGATTCGGCAGGGTCATCGCAAATCTTCTCGACAACGCCGATCGCTATGCCGGCGGTGCTACGTCGGTGACCGTTGAGCGAGTCGAAGACATGATCCAAATCAGCGTCGAGGACAACGGCAACGGCGTACCTGAAGACGAACGCGACATCGTGTTCGACCGCTTTTCTCGCGGCAGCGAGGGCGGAAACCGTTCAAATGACACCGGCGTTGGTCTTGGACTCGCACTCGTCGATGAACACATCCGACTCCACGGCGGACGAGTGTGGGTCGAAGATCGTCGTGACGGTGACCACGGCGCTCGATTCGTCGTTGAACTGCCCTTGGTTGATCCGCCTGTACCCGACGAAACGCAAGAGGAAGCCCTATGAGCACTCACTCGCTTCGACGTCTCGTCGGCCTCACCGCGCTCATTGTTGGCCTCAGTTCAATCGTTGCCGCATGCAGCATTCCCACCGAGGATCAACCGCAGCCGGTCAACCGCGAACAATCCACGACCACGGTGACAGCTGCTCCATAGGTGACAGTCAACGATCTCCAGTTCTAGATCGGGAGATCGCCAGTTGCTGCGCGAGTGCTCCCGTGGTCGCGCCACGCAGCGATGGTGCGTTGAGCGATGCGCATCTGATGGATTTCGTCGGCGCCATCGGCGAAACGGGCCCAACGAGCCTGCTGATACATGTGAGCCAGTGGCGTGTCAGTTGAATAGCCCAATGCTCCGTGAACTTGAATCGAGCGATCAATGATCCGATTCAACGAGTTCGCAACGAAATGCTTCGCCATGGAAACTTCTGCTGAAAAGTCATCACCGCGATCGATCTTGTAGGCGGCATGCAGCACCATCAGTTTGCACTGGTACAACTCCATCGCTGAATCAGCGATGAGCCATTGAACACCTTGCTTCTCAGCAAGGATCGAACCGTGTGAATATCGATCAAGAGATCGTTCGACCATCATGTCGAGTGCCACTTCTGCCTGCGCGATCCAACGCATGCAATGAGCAAGACGGGCAGGTCCAAGTCGGTACTGACCTAAACGATGCCCCTGACCGCGACCACCGAGCATGGCCGAATCGGAAACGCGAAGGTCTTCAATCAGAATCTCGGAGTGGCCCGTCGAGCCATGCATCGTTTCGATCTGGCGCACTTCGTTCCACCCTTCGGTGGGGATGTCGACAAGAAACGCGGTGTTCGCAGCTTGGGGCAAGTCGGGATCGTCTTCGGTTCGCGCAACGAGAATGGCGAAACTGGCCCTATGGGCATTGGAGATGAACCACTTATGGCCGTTGATTACCCATTCCTCACCGTCCTGTTCGGCATGAGTGCGGATCAAGGTCGGATCGGATCCAGCAACCTCGGGCTCAGTCATCGCAAAGCATGACCAAACTCGCCCCTCACACAAAGGGCGCAGATACTTCTCTTTCTGCTCATCGGTTCCCCAATGCAGCAACGTGTGCATGTTGCCCTCATCAGGCGCCTGGCAGTTGAACACCCACGGACCAAGACGGGTTCTGGCCGCCTCTGCCTGAACCATCGCAAGTTGCACATGCCCCAGACCCATACCGCCCCACTCAACCGGCATATGCGGAAGCCAGAGACCGAGTTCCTGCGCCTGGCGACGCAACTCAATCAACTCTGCGACATACGCGCGCCGATCGGTCTCGGCGACCCCCTCGGCTTCAAGCCGCTTCTCGGTCGGCGCCACGACCTCGCCAATGAAGGTACGGACCTTCCCGCGGATCTCTTCGAGTTCGGGTGACAGACTGAAGTCGATGCTCATTGTCGCAGTCTGCCCCGAACTGAGACCTTCGTGACTGTCGTCGTCGCAATCGATGCCGGAACCACCGGAGTCCGGGCCATCGCGTTCAACCATCTGGGCCTTCCGTTGTCGTCTTCATACCGGGAATTCACCCAGTTCTTCCCCCAACCCGGATGGGTCGAACACGATGCCAACGAGATTTGGACGGCGATCCAACACGTCCTCTCCGAACTCAAAACAGCGCTTGATGCAGCCGGTGAAACCATCGCCGCAATTGGAATCACTGATCAACGCGAAACGATCGTCGCATGGGATCGATCCACCGGTCAGCCCTGTCATCGGGCCATCGTGTGGCAGGACCGACGAACTGCCGATTACTGCGCGCAGCTTGAATCCGACGGCGCACTTGATCTTGTTCGATCGACTACCGGTCTGGTCCTTGATCCGTACTTCTCCGGCACGAAAGCACATTGGCTATTCACTGAGGGTGGCGTCACACCAGACGACTCTGTTGCCATCGGCACCATAGATTCCTGGCTGATCTGGAAACTGACCGGCGGCGATACACACGTCACCGATGCGACCAACGCCAGTCGCACAATGTTGTTCGATATCCGGTCCGGCGAGTGGTCCGATGAGTTGTGCGAGTTACTCGGCGTTCCCCGCCATGTACTTCCTCGAGTTGTTCCGTCGAGTGGTCGCGTCGCTGTCACCGCTCCATCCTGTGCCCTCGGTTCGGGAATCCCTATCAGCGGCATTGCCGGCGATCAGCAAGCATCGCTTTTCGGTCAAGCGTGCTTTGTACCGGGCATGGCGAAAAATACCTATGGAACTGGCAGTTTTGTTTTGATGAACATGGGTACCGAGTGTCCTACTCCCGTCGAAGGCTTGTTGACCACGATTGCGTGGTCGCTGCCAACTGAATCGGGCACACCCCAACTCACTTACGCCTACGAAGGTGCAATCTTCGTCACTGGTTCGGGTGTGCAATGGCTTCGTGATGGGTTGCAACTGATCGACAACTCGAACGAAATCACCGCTCTTGCGTCTTCGGTCGACAGCACCGATGGAGTTGTCGTTGTTCCTGCGTTCACCGGTCTCGGCAGTCCGTGGTGGGATCCGTACGCTCGCGGAACGATTCTTGGGATTACACGCGGTACAACGGCAGCGCATATCGCTCGGGCGATGCTCGAGGCAATCGCACTGCAAACCCGAGACGTTGTGGATGCGATGACCAACGCTGGTGGCCTCGCTCTCCAATCACTGCGAGCCGACGGTGGCGCAGCAAGCGATTTCGTACTTCAACTTCAGGCCGACCAACTCGGAGTCCCGGTGCATCGGCCAACCGTGTCTGAAACCACCGCCCTAGGGGCGGCGTACCTTGCGGGACTCGCCGAAGGGTTCTGGGACTCGCTCGATGACATCGCCGAGAACTGGGCGATCGACATCACGATTGAACCGGCGTCTGATCGCTCAATGGTCGAACCTGGTCATCAACAGTGGCTTAGAGCAGTTGAACGATCTCGCAATTGGGCGAAAGAATCACCCGGCGACTGAATGACATTCAGCGCCTCGCCGAAGGATGTTGCTGGCGCGCTGCAGCCGTCAACTCTCGAAACCTAGTGTCAACGATCCGAGCCAAAGCGGCCGCTTGCCTCCGTTCGCGAGCCCGGAACGATTCCCCGTTCCGGCCCATCACCAATGCTCTTCCGGCGGCCGGCAACGGGGCCCACACCACATCAGATGGTCCGGCATCTCCATCAGAAACACGAGCAGATGACTGACTCCCTGCCACGAACGCGGCAATCCACGCAGCCGATGGACAATCGCCGACCTCTGTGATGATCGAGCCATCGGCGAGGTCAAGAACAACTCCCCAATGAGCGCCGACGGTTCGAACACCGTGAACACAGAGTTCTTCAATTGCCGCCGATGGTGTCGGCGCACCAACCAAGAGTGCAGCGGTCTCAAGTGCATCGACGCGCGGATCGTGCAGTGCTTCGGCTGCCGGACGAATGCTCTCAATATCGACATCATCGACCTGATGGATCTCAGTGACCAACAACTCGACGAGGGCGTCGTCAGGTAGTTCGACCACAAGCTCATCGATTGCGCGACCAGCCCCACGCTCGAGAATGTCGATGCCAGTCACGTCGCCACCGACTGCGCCGATCCGACTCGCCAACGCACCGAGTGCGCCAGGGCGATCAGGCATCCACACTCGAAGAATGTAGGTCTGAGTCATGGTCGTACCTTAGGGATCGAGAGTGAACGCCATGTTTCCATGGCGCGACATCAGCGAGAACTCCGTTGACCGCCCCGGCCCCAAAAGCGGGCTATTGGCCGTCGAGACGGGTGAGAGCCCGGCGCATGTTGCGCACGGCCTGTTGTGTGCGCTGCTCGTTTTCAATCAGCGCGAACCGAACAAACCCTTCACCACCCGGGCCAAAACCCACGCCTGGAGACGCCGCAACATTGGCCTCTTTGACGAGGTAGGACGCGAATTCAATGGACTTCATATCGGAGTACTGCTCGGGGATCGGTGCCCATACGAACATGGTGCCCTTAGGCGGCTCGATATCCCACCCAATGCGCTTCAATCCGTCGCAGAGAGAGTCGCGACGAGATTGGTAGATCTCGTTGACTTCCATCGGGAAATCGGCGGCTTCGTTGAGGGTGACGGTGGCCGCGATCTGAATCGGCTGGAACGTGCCGTAATCGAGGTAGCTCTTGAACTTGGCAAGCGCAGCAACGACGTCGGCACGACCAAGCATGAACGCAACGCGCCAACCGGCCATTGAGAACGACTTCGTCATTGAATACAACTCGACGGCGACTTCCTTGGCGCCTTCGGCCTGAAGAATCGATGGTGGTCGGTAGCCGTCGAAACCGATATCGGCATAGGCGTTGTCGTGCACCACAACAACATCGTGTTCACGAGCAAAGTCGACAACTTTCTGCATGAACTCAAGGTCAACGCAGGTGGTGGTCGGGTTATGCGGGAAGGACATGACGATCACGCGCGGCTTGGGCCAGGAGTACTCCCACTGCTCACGAAGATTGTCGAAGAAATCTTGACCCGTTCCGAGAGGAACCTCACGGATATCGGCACCGGCGAAGAGTGGTCCGTAAATGTGGATTGGATACGACGGCGAAGGGACAAGCGCCGCATCACCTGGCTGCAGCAACGTCCACATGAGGTGCGAAAAACCCTCTTTCGCTCCAATTGTGCTGATGACTTCGGTATCGGGATCGAGAGTCACGCCGAACCGATGCTGGTAATAACCAGCAATTGCTTCTCGAAGTTTCGGAATACCCCGACTCGACGAGTAGCGATGGTTACGGGAGTTGTGCGCGGCCTCAGTCAGTTTCTCAACTGCAATATCTGGAGATGGGAGATCTGGGTTACCGAATCCCAGATCGATGACATCGTGGCCGGAGCGGCGTGCCTCGATCTTCAACGAATCGATAATCGTGAAGACGTAGGGCGGCAGCGCATTTATTCGGCGGAACTCCATTTGGGCGAGGTTAGTGGAGCAGCGCAGCACCAATGGCACCCGCCAAGGGCCCTGACTGGGCGGTCTCGATGCGAGTTCTGCGGCGCGAACGCCCGCCAAGAACCTCGCGAACAAAAAGTTCTCGTGTCCGTTCGAGGTACAGATCAGAGACCGACACCAAACCCCCACCGATCACAAAGAGCTCGGGATCGAGGACATCGGCGAGATTCGCCAGACCCCGAGCCAACCATTCGGCGAACTCGGCCCAGACCTCAAGAGCCACAGCATCACCACCGCGAGCAAGATCCGCGAGTACTTCGCCTGTGATGGCATCTCCGCTTCGATCAGTAGCCAGACCACGCTGTTGCGCCAGCCACACCACTCCCGAACCTGAGGCATAACGCTCCCAACAGCCGTTCCGTCCACACACGCAAAGCGGCCCAGAAGGGTCGACGCACATGTGACCGGGTTCGCCCGCAAAGCCATGAGCTCCGCGACGGACCGAGCCCCCGATCGCTACGCCCCCGCCAATGCCTGTTCCTAGGGTCACAAGGATGGCGTCATCACTTTCTTGCGCTACGCCATAGGTCATCTCGGCCACGAGCGCACAGGTGGCGTCATTGTCGATCAACACCGGGACGCCAAGCGCGCGCTCAACCGCAGAGCGAACGGGAACATCGATCATGCATTGGAGATTTGGCGCGGCGCGCAGAACCTGTCCATCTTCGACCAACCCCGCCAGACCGATTCCGAGTTGGCGTTCGGCGCCACACATCTGGGCGAGTTCAATGAGTGAGGAGATGACGCCTTCGGCCGTTGTGGGAGTCGAAACAAGATGTTGCACAAGGATCTTGGTGGGTTGGGACCGGCCAACTGCCACCGCGAGCATCTTCGTGCCGCCAACATCGATGCCCACCAAACGTTCGCTCACACACAAATGATTAGCCCATCAGGGCGACATTGTCGGAAGTTCAGGCTCGAGGGTTGAGTCAATACCGCAGAAGGGCGCCAATACGGCCGTGCACATCGAGGTCAGCGTTACCTTCGCAGGTGACGATATGGGCGCCTTCAAGGAGTGCCGCGTCGACTGCATCGCTGACCACATCATCGACCCTTTCCATATCTTGGCCATCAACAGGACATTTGGGGCCTCTCAGGGCGAGTGCTCCACACGAACACAACCAACCTGATTCTTCGAATCCATTCGATACGAGGAGTGTGGCAACGCGGCGTTCATTGAGCGCACTGAGCACTGGCCCAAGACCCGCTATCCCCTTGTTTCCCGAGCCGATCGCATCACGAAGTTTCGTGACCGCTGCTTCTTCACGCTCAAGTTCAACGACTCGTTCAATCTCAAAGGCAGCCTTCGCTATGTCGGTTTCGTTTGCCGCGGCCGGCACGTGAATCCGAGGAGCCAAACGTTCTCGAAGATACGGATGCAATTCGTGCTCGACGGCAGAGTAGACCTCGTCGGTTGCTCCAATGCTCAGCCGACCAAACCCTCGCTCTTGAAAGAGACGGAATACCGCCTCCGTTGAGTGACGGAAATGCTGGTGGGCGAGTTCATCAATGTGGTGTTGCTCACGCTCTCTGGATCCACGACTCGCGTCATCTCTGCGGTCGTAATCGCGAGGAAGCGCTTCAAAAAGTTCGGTCCTCTCGACAACTTCGCCGAATTGGAAGATGAACATGCGCGCTCGTTGCCGATCAACGAGCAATACGCCCAGTGGCTCGAGTTGATGCACGATTGCTTCAAGGGGTGCCACCACCGGCGATTGATTCACTGAAAGTCGATTCGCCACGGAAACTGGAAGCCGAATTACTTTCCAATACTTCTTCTCTGCGCATGAAAACATTGCGAGACCGCGAACACCATGGCGATCGAGTTGCGTAGCGACGTAATCAGAAATGAGCGCAAAGTCGGCATCAAACATCTGACCAGGATGCAAAGCAAGTAACTGTTTCTTCAAAGACTCGAGTTCGAGTTGGTAATCCTTGGGCCGGATGTGTCGGCGTCCATCGACATCGAGGTAACAACTCACAACGGGGGTATCGGCGCTTTTGAAACCCGCTAATTTCTTGATCGTTGCCTCAGTGATCACGGTCATGGTGCCTCCTCAGTTGTCAAACATCTGCAACGAAGCGTAGGCCTCAGAACCGCAGTGCGCTCAGGCTCTTTTATCGGTGCTCTCGGGATCTCTCGTCATATCTTTGGCCACATCAGCAGCGACGCGTTGTGCTTGTTGTGCAATGACGGAAACAACTCCAACAACCCGTTCGGTTGCAGATGGGTCATCGAGCAATGCTTCCGCCGCGTCGAGAAATGATCGCCCCGCAGCAATCAGTTCACGAGCCGCTGCTCGCATTGCGTCTTCGTCTGGCGTCATTGAATGGACGTATCAGTCGTCTTCACTCGGACGAGGAGAACCTTCGACCCGAGCTTTGAGCTCTCCGAGTGCAGTCTTGATGATCCGGCCTTCGGCACGACGCTTCACGAATCCTGGGATTGGGTACACCAGATCGATTGCCAGTTCATAGACGACGTCGGTGGCCGCGCCATCTTCGGCCGGAGTTAGCACGTAGACACCATCAAGCTCTCGCGGCAGATCGCCTTCTACGAGTTCCCAACCCAAACGGTTCGGAGCCGAGGTGTAGTCGTAGCGGAGTTGATAGGTGGTACTGCGGCCCATGGCGGCTGCACGGAACTCAACAACGATTGCCTGGCCATCGGAATCAGATTCGACCACCGTGACCTCTTTAAGGTCGCCCGCCCATTCCGGGTAGGAAGAAAAGTCGACCAACGTCGCGAAGCAACGATCCACCGGGGCTGCGATACGGATTTGCTCTTTGGCCTGTTCGGACATGCCCGTACCCTACTCCGCCTCTACTCGGCGTTGTCTGCCGGCTTCTTCGGTGCTGACTGTTTATGAACACGTCGAGCTTCTTCCCGACGACCAACCCGACTGAGCTCTGGTGTTCGTTCCGGGAACGTCCCGTATGCAGCGACCCATAAACCGGTGAATCCGAGGGCCCACATAGGTGCGAGAACGCCGAACGCCAGCGCCGTGTAGAGGTGAATCGACGCGACAACGATCGAAGCAACCACCTGCACCATCAGCGAAACCATCAGGATGGCCTGCACACGTTTCGGAGTAGAACCCGAAGCAAAGAAGAGGCCGCCAATTCCAATCGCTTCGGTTCTGCTTCGATCGATGGCACGAAAGAACGCGAGCGCAAAAACGATCATTCCAACCACGAACTCGAACAGGGAGAGTGCGACATAAACGCCGGTAAGCGCTCCTTGAGCAATCGCAGCAGCGAACCCAACCACCACAAAAACAACTGTGCCAATAACCGTTGCCCGAAGAATTCCCGTTCCAGCAACTGGTTGTGCAGGGTCCATCCCGATCGGACCGTCGCTTTCGTTCTTTTCGTCAGTCACGTCAGGACCCAATCCGTTTCAGTTCTTCGTGCAGCAATGTTGCCAGTCGATCATGGGTGAACTCCACATCGGCTCGCTTTCGCCCAGCATCACCCAATTGCCGAGCGAGGGCAGCGTCCTCAAGTAGAAGCTCTAACGCCTTCACTACCGAAGCGCTATTGCGTGGTTGCTCTACAACGACCCCAGTCTGACCATCGACGACTGCTTCAGCGGAACCACCACTTCGACCAGCGACCACGGGAACTCCGCAAGCTGCCGCTTCAAGAAACACGATGCCAAACCCTTCTTGTTCAAGCCCGGCCCATCGATTCCGACACAACATCGCAAAGGCATCTGCGGAACCAAGGAGAGGAATGAGGTCGGCATCGTCGACACGACCCAAAAATCTCACCGGTGCGCCGCGACGTTTTGCTCGTCGTTCAAGTCGGGCACGGTCGCGCCCCGACCCCGCGATTGCAACCTGCAATGTGGGCCATCGGTGGGCCAATTCGGCGCTCGCATCAATCAACACGTCGAAACCTTTGCGAGGAACTAATCGACTCATGCCCACTACGAGCGGTGCATGGGGATCGAACCCAAGTCGGTGTCGAATCTCACTTCGCTCGCTCTCCCCTGCGGGAACGAATCGATTTGTGTCGACACCTGGCGGAACGATGATCGTCGGAAGATCGCCGCCTGCGCATCGGCGCGCTTCCGCAGCGGGATACCCGCCGGCAGCAATGACAACCTCGGCCCCACGCAGGACGCGGCGCAAAACCGAACGAGCAATCGGTAACCGCCCGGGAACGGTCACTTCTGCACCATGAACGACAACCCCATAGGGCCGTTCGAGCCAAGGTCCAACGATGCCGAGAGGAACTGCGGGATCGAGCAGCACAAGGTCAGCATCGATCTCGGCGGCAAGGCGGTCGATACGTCGGGCAAGCGCGCGGGTGGGCAGCAACACCTTCGAAGAATCGCGTTCAATACGAATGGGTTGCTGCGCGTCGAAAGCTTTTGCTCCGCGATACGGAGTCGTGAGCACAGTCGTTGACTCAGGTGGAAGTCGACGCCACAACTCCCACAAGTAATTCTGAATACCGCCAACTTTGGGCGGGAAATCGTTGGTGACCAGAAGGTGCTTCATGCTTGCGCCTGCAGTCGCTCGTCAAGTCGATGCAATGCCCACTGCGCATGTTCCTGCAACATGTCATCGTCGCCTTCGCTCACAACAAATTTTTGGATCTCAGATCGAACGTCTGCAGAGAGCGGGTCAGCGGTATTGCCGAGGGCGAGCAACGCATTCCGACGCAGATACCGAGGATCTCGACGCGGGATGTACCAGCGCCCGAGTTCCGAGAGAAGTTCACTGTCTTCGGCTTGCAACATCCACAACAGATCAGCCCAGGACGATGGCGCGTCGATGGTTTCCTTCGCCTGCGGACTGCGTCTCGCCGGCGGACACACTTCTTGACATTCATCACATCCGTAGATGCGATCACCGAGTGCCTCACGAAACTCCATCGGGAACGTGCCTTCAGCCTGAACCAACCACGCAAGACAACGTCGGGCATCAACAATGCCAGGGGCAACGATTGCTCCAGTCGGACATCCGTCGAGACACCGTCGACACGTTCCACATCCGTCGGGAACAGGTTCGGATTGAGCCAGGTCTGCATCGGTAACGATTGAGCCAAGCACGACCCAACTTCCATAGCCGGGCACCAAGAGGTTGGCATTGTGCCCGAACCACCCCAACCCAGCGCGCTGGGCTGCAGCACGATCAACGAGCGCATTGTCATCGAGCACGACACGAGTGCGATGACCTGCGTCTTCAAGGATGGTTGCAACCTCATCAAGAGCGGCGCGCAATGCTGCGTAGTGATCAGTGATGGCGTAGCGAGCAACACGACCAGCAGGACCATCGAATGACGGTTCGCTCACGGGCCCTGCGGAATACGGAAACGCACCGACAACAAGTGACCGAGCACCGGCCAGGATTCGCGCCGGATCAGTCGAACGCTCCGGATCGAGATAGGTGAATGCCATACCTCCGTGGAGGCCCTCGGCTTTGCGAGTTTCGAGAATCTCACGGGTGTCGGTAAAGGGTTCGACCGCCGCAACACCGAGGGCGACGAGTCCGGCACGCTGAGCCGCATCGTTGAGTTGGTCGATGAGGCCGGGCGCGTTCACCGCCCCATTGTCTCAGGTGAATCGATCAGCCCGTGCGGTGGCGGCGCTGCGGGGAACCAGGCCGCCCACGATGGCGAAGTTCGGGCACCAAACCAGACTCGGCCAGCATTTCGAGTGCCCGGTACTCGTTGAGATCGACCACGACGGCGTCGCCCGGCTCTCGGGAGCAAATGAACGACACGACACAGTCGTTGCAGGCATCGGTGTGCTGCATAACGCAGGTATCGCAATCGATGGTGAAGGAAGGGGAAGGTGTGTCCATGCCGAAAGACTGCCGAACGGGTGAGACAGTCCCCCGGTCTACGCTCTGACCGTTCCAACGCACCGGGGGGTCGCACCATGGAAGTTCCCGTCGCCACACCGACAACACGTCAAAAAGTCATCGGTCGCCAGCACCGGACAGAGCCCGACGGCACCCGGGTGTTTTTGCGTCAATGCCCACTGTGCGAGTGCATGTGCGGCCTTGAAGTCCATCTTGATGACGACGACCATGTGAAGGTCATCCGTCCCGACCGTGACGATGTCTGGTCGAAGGGCTTCATCTGCCCAAAGGGCACCACGCTCGGCCGACTCCACGAAGACCCCGACCGCATTCGCGTCCCGATGATCCGCGAGGGTGAAACATGGCGAGAGGTCTCGTGGGACGAAGCCTTCGCGAAATGCGAAGAGCTTCTGCATGGCGTTCTCAATGAACATGGCATCGAATCGATGACCGCATTTATTGGCAACCCTGCAGGCCATTCATTCAGCCTCAGTCGGTATGGCGCACTTCTCATGGGTCAGGCCAACTTCCCGATGATCTACTCCGCGGGCACTGTCGATCAGTGGCCGAAGAACGTGTCGTCAGTCTTGATGTACGGAAACATGTGGAAGATCCCCACGGTCGACATCGCGCATACCGATTACTGGATCATCATGGGCGGTAATCCGCAGGCCTCTGGTGGTTCGCTTCTCGCAAGCCCTGATCAGCTCGCTCAGATCGACGGCATCAAAGCGCGCGGCGGTCAGGTCATCGTGATTGATCCCCGTCGGACAATCACCGCCGACCACGCAACCGAGTGGCTTCCGATCGTTCCCGGAACCGACGCAGCATTCCTTCTCGCCATGTGCAACGTCATCTTCTCCGAAGGCCTCTTCACTCTTGGCAATGTCGAGGGCCTCGTTGAAGGTGTTGAACAGGTACGCGAAGCATGTATTGATTTCACGCCTGAACGAGTTGCCGAGTTCTGTCGAATTCCCGCCGAAACCATTCGTCGCATCGCCCGCGATCTCGCCAATGCCGAGCGCGGTGGCCTCTACGGCCGCATCGGCCTGTGCAATCAGGAATTCGGAACCCTTGCATCGTGGCTTGTTGACGTCGTCAACATCATCGCCGGACAGTTCGACAAGTCCGGTGGCATGTTGTTTGGCAAGCCTGCCGCCAAACCAATTACGTGGGTCCCCGACACAAAGATCATGGGCGAGCCCGAGTTCGGGCGCTGGCGCAGTCGCGTCCGTGGCGCTCCAGAGATTCTTGGTCAAGTTCCGTGCTCGTGTTTGGCCGAAGAAATCGCAACCCCAGGTAAGGGCCAAATCAAGGCCCTCATCAACATTGCTGCGAACCCCGCTCTTTCGGTTCCCGACTCTCAGAATCTTGAAGACGCACTGCCATTGCTCGATTGCTTAATCGCGATCGACTGCTACATGAACGAAACCACACGATTCGCACATGTTCTGCTTCCGGGCCCGTCACCCCTTGAGTCCCCGCACTTCGACGAACTCATGTGGGCATGGTCGATTGGTAGTGCATCGAAGTGGAGCGACCAATTGTTCGATACGGGCGAGGACTACGTTCCCGAATGGGAAATTCTCGCCCGCCTCGGTTGGTTATGTGCCGGCAACAACGACACCGACTTCAATTTCGAGGCGCTCGACGATGGCTGGTTCACCACCATGTGTCATATGTACGGGCGCGATCCCGAAACGACTCTTCCTCTCTACGACCATGGTGGCCCCGAGCGCATGATCGACCTGCAGTTGCGAATGGGTCCGTGGGGCGACCGCTACGGCGAAGACCCCGATGGCCTCAACCTGCAGAAGGTGAAAGACGCTGTGCACGGTGTCGACCTCGGCCCAATGGTTCCCAATCGTCTTAGCGAAGTCATCGGGACGCCATCAGGGAAGATTGAGCTGGCACCCGAGTACATCCTCAGCGATCTTCCACGATTGAAGAAGGCGCTCGACCGAGATCCCGATGCCTATGTGCTGGTGAGTCGACGCAACATCAAGTCGAAGAACACCTGGATGCACAACATCAAGGTGTTGGTGAAGGCAGGCAATCGCTGCACGCTCATCGTGCATCCCGAGGATGCGACCGAACTTGGCCTAACCGACGGAGCAAGTGCACGTGTCACAAGCGAAGCCGGTTCGATCGAAGTCCCTGTTGAAATCAGCGACGAAATGATGCGCGGCGTCGTCTCGCTGCCCCATGGTTGGGGCCACGACAAAGCCGGCACACGGCTCTCGGTTGCTCGTGAACATGCAGGCGTGAATTCAAACCTGCTGGCTCCCGGACACTTCGTTGATCAGCTTTCCGGTAATCAAGCAGTGAACGGCATTCCCGTCGAGGTCGTTCCCGCCTAGCCTCACCAAGGTGTCCACCTGGATCTTTCTCGGCGTTCTCGCTCTTGCGACCTTCGTCGTGCTGAGTTTCTACGGACTCTCAATTAGCGGTTGGAAAGCACCCGCGGCGCGCACTGACCTTGCAGCGCCCGGACACTTCGTGCGTATGCGCGGCGCTGAGAATGAAATCGATCTCGGACGCGGTTGGCGATCAACCGACGACCCCGACGCTGCGTGGCACCTCTGGTGGATTCCAACAACTACCGAAATTGTCGGTCTCCGAACGAGCGAACTTCCTCCCCCGCCAGGACCGTTCTATCTGGGACCGGTCTACGGCCGCAGCCCACTCGACCCTGTTGGAGTGCACCACTTCACCGGCATGCGCATTCTTGGCTATTGCGAGACGAGGCCAAGCCGCGCCCTTTGCGATGAATTGCGACCACTGCCTGACGGACTCGATCAGTTCACCGGCGGCACGCACTCGGCCACCGATATCACCAGCTAAGCGCGCTCACCGTAGAGAACGAACACGCATACACCGTTCGACCTTCGCCGGCCGCAGGAAATACGACAGATTGCAAGGGGCTACCTGAATCAAGTCGCACGACTTCACGTCCGCTTGCTAGTTCGCGCACAACGAACTGCTCCATCCAACGCTCGTTGTCGTGATGGGCAGAAAGGAACAGCCCGGAGGTTGAGTCAAGAATCATGTGCGACCCATGGTTTTGTTCAACACTCCACCGAGGCGATGTCGAACCATCAGCATCAATGTCGAACGCAGAGAGAACACCATTTGCGCTGTCGAAACCGACGGCGATCATACGGCGCTCATCAATCAACGGCGGATTGGCAACCATTCCATTCGGCAGCCCGCAAATTTCTGTGAGTGATACGGCAGCAGTTTCGAGATCGACACGGACCAGATGTAGCGGAGCCGGCGAAATTCCTTGACCCCGGAACGTTCCGACATAGTTCTCGCTTCCGCCGCCGTTATCGAGGAACCACGCTGCACCAAGAGCAAGAACTGCGTCCCATCCGTAGGTTTGACCTTCGATGGTGCGGTACCGAGGTGCGAAGGTTGCATCGAGCTCAAGCGAAGTGCCATTCCACATGACTCGGAACAGGGAATGATCGCCTACCACATAGATGGTGTTGCCATCGGCAGAGAGTCGAGCAATTGAGGGCTCAGGGAGTTCAACACGAGCAACGATTTCGAATGTCGTCGGCGCGAGCACGAGGACTTCACAGTTTTCAGTAACAAATGACTCGTCGGCGCCAGGAAGACGACCGCCGAAGTCTTTCGTAACGATGTGACCGTCAGGAAGAACAACAAATGAGTTGTACGGACGGTCCCGCGGCAGTTCCGCCGAAACCTCAACCTCGAGGTTCGTGTTCAGTCGGTGTGCGTGGTTCCCAAAGACAACGATGAGCGAACCATCGGCATGTGCCGCGATGCCACCCGGCCACGCCGAACCACCCGGGAGTTCATCAACTCGGCTCAGCGTTTCCAACGTGGCGGGATCAATGCGCTCCACCCAACTTGTCTGGACGGATCGTTCGCCGCCCACGCTATGGCCGTGCAGAAACACTTCGCCTAGTTCGCGGCGAACCACCATCGTGGCTCCATGCGCATCGCGCGAAACAACATAAGGATCGCCAGTCTCAACTCCAGCGAATGCGCCCGAAGCAACCTGCTGACGCCATGGTCCTGCGTCTTCTGCTGGCCAGGCACTTGGCCAGTAACCGGAAGTGGGCAACGACTGGCTCACTGACGAGCCATACCAGCGCGTTGAGATGCCGCCGCTTCATCAGCGGATTCGGGTTTGCGAGACTTTGCGAGCTCGATATCGACGCGATGAAGGGTTCCTTCGAACGGAAACGCATCGGAATAGCGACGACTCACTGGCAAACCATGGTCGAAGCCGATGCTTGATCCCATGCTCGAGATCACACGCATCACAAAGGGGAACTCGACGGTGCCGCATTCGGCCCCATCGATCACAACTGACGCGTGGCCACCCTTCCCTGTGCGTTCGAATCGAACACCGACTACCGACGCCCCAACTGGCACCTCGCGGTCTGATTCGACTTCGTAGTGATCACCAAAGACGTTGTAATCGAAGATGAGGCGATCGTTCTGAATGAACACGGTGAGACCGCTATTGCCGTTGCCGAGTGCGTACAACACACCACCTTGGCCGGCCTCACGCTCGATCGTCGCGTTGAGCGTCCAACTGCGACCCCCCAACGAAGCAGAACTCTGTGACGGCAACGGAGCCATGGGTGGGAAATAGGAATAGCGACGGTCGGGGCGATGGGGTGAATGTTCTCCAAACCGCGCACCAAATAGTTCAACCCCACGATCATCGAGGGGAAGAACTCCATAGGTTTCGGCCTCGACCCACCACTGTTCGATCATCTGGGCAAGACGTTCGGGCTCAACCGCAGCCAAGTCGTTGCACTCAGAAGCGTCGACGTTCAAGTTGTAAAGCTCCCACACATCGTCATCGAACGAAACGCCAGGCGTATGTCGCGTGACTGCTTTCCAACCGGCCTCGTACATCGCACGATGACCAAACATCTCGAAGTACTGGACATCGTGGTTCGTCGGCGCGTCGGTGTTCGTGAAGGCATAGGTCATCGACTCGCCAGCAATTGGGAACTGTTCAACACCGCGGTATACCGCAGGCGCCTCGATGCCGATGATGTCGTAAATGGTTGGCGCAACATCGGTGACGTAATGGAACTGGTCGCGAATCGCGCCGCCATCTGCAATTCCTGCAGGCCAATGCATCACAAACGGAACATGCACCCCACCTTCGTGAGTGTTTTGCTTGTACCACCGAAACGGCGTATTTCCTGCTTGCGCCCAGCCCCATGGATAGTTCGCATGCGAATCGGGGCCACCGATTTCCGGGATGCGATCGACGGCTTCGTCGGGAGTTTCGATCATGAAGTTGAAGAACTTCATTTCATGCAGAACACCGAACGGCCCTCCTTCTTGACTTGCTCCGTTGTCGGCCATGACCACGAAGACGGTGTTGTCTAACTTCCCGAGCGCATCGAGTTCATCGACCAAGCGGCCAATTTGCGCGTCGGTATGTTCAAGGAATGCGCCAAATGCTTCTTGCAATGCAAGTGCGAGTTTCTTCTGGTTCTCGGGGAGAGAGTCCCAAGGTTCAACACCCGGGTTACGCGGTGCCAGTTGCGTGCCGGCAGGAATCAGACCGAGTTCAATCTGCTTGGCGAACCAGCGCTCGCGCGCAACATCCCAGCCTTCGTCGTACTTGCCACGATGGCGAGCGAGATACTCCTCGGGCGCCTGATGCGGAGCATGGGTAGCACCGAATGCGAGATAGGCGAAGAACGGGCGATCGGGTCGAATCGAAACGGTGTCGTGAATGAACTCGATCGCTTTGTCGACGAGGTCTTCGCTGAGGTGGTACCCCTCGGCCGCAGTCGCTGGCGGGTCGACTCGATGGTTGTCGTAGACAAGATCAGGCGCGAACTGATCGGTTTCGCCATCGAGGAATCCGTAGAAACGATCGAAACCGCGTTGCAATGGCCATGCGTCGTACGGGCCGGCAGCGGAAGCTTCGTCCATGGGACACAAATGCCACTTGCCGAGCGCAAAGGTTGTGTAGCCAACCTCACGCAAAACCTCGCCCATCGTGGTTGCATTCTCAGAAATGCGACCGGTCATGTGCGGATAGCCCGTGTTGAAATTGGCAATACTGCGCATTCCGACGGTGTGGTGATTGCGGCCTGTTAGCAGTGCTGCTCGAGTCGGCGAGCACAGCGGTGTCACGTGGAAGTTCGAAAAGCGCAGACCATCGCTGGCCAACTTGTCGATGTTTGGCGTGACCATGTCGGAGCCAAAGCAATTGAGGTGTGAGAAACCGAGATCATCGAAAAGCACGACGACAACGTTGGGAGCTTCGTCACCAGGGTGTTTGGCCGGTGGCCACCACGGAGTCGATTCAGCGTGAGTCCGACCAATCTCGCCGCCATAGTTCGCGTTCAACGACATCACTTGGCTCCGCCCAATGGCATCATCGATGGCGTATCGCCTCGCTGTTGCGACTCGTTTCGATGCTGCGCCCGGACATGGGTCACCTCGTGGGTGAGAATCCAGAATGAATTATTCCGCACAGCATCGACGACGTTGCCAGCAACGACAGCGGGATCAATTGCCTTTGACTTCATGAACGATTCAAGCATTTCGATTGGGACATGATCAGGCTTGGGAAGGCCGAGATGGGCAGGAGCATTGCGGGTCGACTCAAAGATCTTCGTGTCGACAAGTTCGGGGCAAAGGCATGACACCCCAACACCGGTTCCAGCGAGTTCCATAACCAACGTTTCTGACAAACCAACTACCCCGTATTTCGCGGCGTGATACGCGCCGAGCATCGGCGTTGCACAAAGTCCAGCTTCGGATGCCGTGTTGACGATGTGACCTTCGCCTTGTTCCACCATTAGCGACGTAAACGCCTCGACGCCATAGGCGACACCGAGAAGATCGACACCGATCACCCACTCCCATACAGCAGGCTTTGTCCTCCACGTTGGCTTGCCCGTTCCACCGACTCCGGCATTGTTGAAGAGCAGGTGCACAGCGCCGTAACTCTCGACAGCGAAATCGCGAAGGGCCGCAACCTGCGCGGCGTCTGAAACATCGAGAACAAAGGCAGCGACTGCAACTCCACCGGCCTGCAAACGCGCAACCTGTTCCTCAAGAAGCGGAGCTTCGATATCGGCCATCAGGACCGACATCCCTTCGGCAACGAATCGTTCTGCAGCGGCGAGGCCAATACCCGACGCAGCGCCGGTAACGACTGCGACTTTGCCTTGGAGTTCCATGTTCATGCCCCTCAAAGTTCGCCAACGGGTAGGTTGGCGGAGATGGTTGTGTCAATAACACTGACACGACTGACGCTACCGAAGATCCCGGAGGCCTGCCATGACTGACACCACCACTCGCCGAATCGCACTCGTTGCCGATGCCCGTCATTACGTGGGCCCAGAGATGTCCCGAATGCTCGCCCGCCGCGGCCACGATTTGGTGCTCGGCGATCCTGATCCCGACCTCGTTGCTGAACTCGAAGCACTCGGTTCCACCGTGCTTGCTGTCGAAAAAGTCTCGAATATCGCCAAACCCGAAAACTCACAAAAACTTGTCGACGCAGCGCTCTCTCGTTTCGGCCACTTCGATGCCGCGGTTGCCGCATCCGGACAAATCATTCCGGGATCGTTTCTCGAATCAACGATCGATCAGTACGAGAAGATCGTCGACGGCTGCCTCTATGCGCCGTACCACTTCCTCAAAGCCGTCATTCCGCCGCTCGTCGCACAAGGTTCGGGCCAGGTGCTCGTCATTACGAGTGCAGCGGGCGCACGCCCGACACCCGGAGCATCGCTGTACTCATCAGTGCGCGCCGGAGCAACGATGCTCACTCGCAATGTCGCCGGTGAAGTTGCCCGTAAGAACGTTCAGGTCAATGCCGTCGGCACCAATTTCATGGACTTTCCCGAGTTCCTTGAAGCCACCGGAGCCAAAGATCCCGCCGTGCGCGAAATGTTCGAAAAGCAGGTACCGCTGCGCCGACTCGGTCGCATGGATGAGTTCGCTGCGTTCTGCGCGCCGTTCCTCGACGGAACGAGCACCTTCACGACCGGCCAGTACGTGTCTTATGCCGGCGGCTGGGTCTGAACCACCGAACCACCGTTTCCACACCAGTGACACGACACCTCTTCGATTGACTCGGAAAGGACCTCTTCACTCTCAACCTCGAGGTCTCCGCCCACCGTGTAGTGGTGAAACGCACGGGTGCGTTTGGTGGAGACAACATCGAAACGAGTGAGATTTCCGCAAGCGGTGCAGCGATAACTGGTTGAGGACACGCAGCGAGACTAGCGAGGCTCAGACAACCTCCTTGCACACGAACGCACGTTCGATCAGACTGCACCGGTGCGCTCCCCCGCCCTCGATCCGCTGCAATTGTCCCTCGATGATCTCGGCACGCCCCTCTCGCAGGTCACCTTCTGTGTCATCGATCTCGAAACCACTGGCGGATCAGCTGCGTCGTGCGGCATCACCGAGATTGGTGCAGTGAGACTCCGGGGCGGTGAATGCATCGGAACGTTTCAGACACTCGTGAATCCAGGTTGCGCGATTCCTCCCGAGATCACGGTGCTCACCGGCATTACTCATTCAATGGTGATGCCCGCCCCTCGTATCGAAGCAGTGCTGCCCTCGTTGCTTGAATTCATCGGCGATGCAGTCATCGTCGGACACAACATCCGATTCGACCTGTCGTTCGTGCAAGCCGCCCTTGAACGCGACCAACGACCGAAGCTGACCAATCGTGCCGTCGACACCGTCGCACTTGCTCGACGACTCGTCCGCAACGAAGTTCCGAACTGCAAACTCGGCACTCTTGCCCAGCACCTGCGGCTCAATCACAAACCATCGCACCGCGCGCTTGACGACGCACTAGCAACTGGCGATCTACTGCATCTACTCATCGAGCGCGCCGGCGGTCTCGGGGTCACAGGCCTCGATGATCTTCTCTCATTGCCAAAGATGGCAGGTCACGCCAGTGCGCAGAAACTTCGTCTCACCGATTCTCTGCCCCGCTCTCCCGGCGTTTATCTCTTCCGCAACGCTCGAGGCGATGTGCTCTACATCGGCAAAGCCACCAATCTCCGTTCTCGAGTGCGCTCCTATTTCTCCGGTGACGACCGTCGAAAGATCGGTTCCCTACTCAGAGAGACAGCACATATCGATCACGTCGTTCATCCCCATCCGCTGTCAGCGGCAGTGCATGAGATTCGTCTCATCCATCAGTACATGCCGGGTTACAACCGCCAACTCAAAGACTGGGGTCGGTATGTCTACGTGAAACTCACACTGGCTGAAACGTTCCCCCGACTCTCGATTGTGAAAGACGTGAAAGACGATGGCGCGTTGTACCTCGGACCTCTCTCATCACGGTCTTCGGCACAGCGAGTCATCGATGCCGTTCACACCTCGGTTCCGCTTCGTCGATGTTCAGGTCGAATCGGCAAGCGAGCGCTTCGAGATGCTCCGTGCACGGCGGCTCAACTTGGCGTGTCGATGTGTCCGTGTGCCGGCGGGGTCGATCCTGACGAGTACCAACTCGTCGTTGAGCGAGCAGTTCGTGGGTTAACGATCGAACCCGACCTGCTCCTACAACCGCTCACGGAAAAGATCACTTCACTCGCAACCGAAGAGCGATTCGAAGAAGCGGCCGACGTTCGCGACCGAGCAAGCGCATTGGCCGGTGCCATCAACCGCCAGCGCAGATTCGATCAACTCCGCCGAGCCGGTCACATCCACATTGACCTCGGGCCGCTAGGCGGTGTCGCACTTGACCATGGCCGCCTGCAATCGGCTTGGGGCGAAGGAGAATTGCCGAGCCTGGGCCTTCCCATAACGACAGCAGAGCAGAGCACCGACAGCAGCGGCCCCCTTGCTCCACTCCATCGGGAACTCGCCGATGAACTCGGGTGCATCGCCTCATGGCTCGACAAAAACGCTCCCGATCTCACCCTTGATCACTGCGATGGCGTGTTGGCCTCAACACTTCCCGCGCTTCGTTCGTTTCGCCCGCGAAAGGGCCTGGCCGTCGACGACAGCGACTTTGTTACTTCGTCGCGTCGTTCGCGGCGCTGATCAAACGATTAAGCACATTCGCTGCGGCACCTGAGTCGATCGAGACTTGCGCCTTCACAACGCCAGTGGCGATGTCATCAACAACACCGGCAACGAAAAGACCAGCTGCAGCATTGAGACACACGATGTCCCGATAGGCCCCTTGTTCGCCAGCGAAGACCCGCCGAGCAATAGCAGCGTTCACTTCTGGGCTACCGCCAGCGAGAGCATCGCCCGACGCGAGTGCAATACCAACATCGCGTGGGTCAAAGGTTGAAGTGGTGACGTCGCCATCACGTAGTTCATGCACCGTGGAGGTTGTCGTGATCGTCAACTCGTCCATGCCGTCGTCACCGGTGACAACGAGTGCACGCGGCGCTCCTCGTTTCTGAAGAACGCCTACAACAATTGGTGCGATTTTTGAATCGCTCACACCGATGACCTGGCGCTGCACTCGCGCTGGGTGCGAAAGCGGGCCAAGGAAGTTGAACACCGTCGGCACGCCAAGTTGTGTGCGCACTGGCCCAGCATGACGCATTGCCGGATGGAACGATCGAGCGAAACAAAAACCAATCCCCGCCTCGGCCACACAGTGCGCGACTGCAGGACCATCAAGTTCAAGCGGCACACCAAGCATCTCGAGTAGATCAAATGAACCCGAGGTTGACGACGCCTTGCGGTTGCCGTGCTTCACTACGCGAGCACCTGCACCAGCGGCAACGAAACTGGCCATCGTGGAGACATTCAATGCATGGGCGCGTCGGCTTGGCGCTCCGCCGGTTCCAACGATGTCAATGGCATCAGGACCAGCCGGGAGGTCGATGGGCGCCGCAGCTTCGAGCATTGCGTCGACCATCGCCGATACTTCGGTGATCGATTCACCCTTCATGCGAAGCGCAACGAGGAATGCCGCGATCTGCGCGTCGGTGGCATCGCCAGCGAGAATCTCACGCAAAGCGTCTGCAGCTTGGTCCGCAGTGAGATCAGTGTTGGCCACAAGTGTCGAAAGAACTGCCGACCACTCCATGCTCAGGCCGTCCGACGACGTTGACGGATCATCCGACGTCGTTCGCGCTCAGTAGCGCCACCCCAGACGCCGTCCTTCTCGCGAACGGCTAAGGCGTGCTCAAGGCAGGCTTCGCGAACATCGCACTGACCGCAGACGATCTTCGCCGGCATGGCGTCGGCATCGTCTTCGGGGTCAGGAAAGAAGATCTCGGGGTCGATACCCGTGCAGGCGGCCAAGGAATGCCAAGTGTGTTTCATAGGTGCAGAACGGCTCCTGCGGAGCGGGCGAATAAGGAAAGATGAGTATTGACCCCCTCTACCCGATGACACAAACCGAATTCAGACCGGCCCCTGAAGGCCGTTTCCGCAGGTCAGGCGATCAGGCGTTCTGAGTTGGTCCGTTCTAGGCTCGCAGCGATGATCTCCCACGCCTTCAGCCGTTCCGATTCCCTCCGCCGCTTGGAATCCACCGACTTCGATGTCGTCGTCATCGGCGGCGGCATTACCGGCGTCGGATGCGCACTTGATGCCGTATCGCGGGGGTTCCGGGTCGCGCTGATCGAGCGTGATGACTTCGCCTCTGGAACATCTTCGAAGTCATCGAAGCTCGTACATGGCGGAATCCGGTATCTCCAACAGGGCGATATTCGCCTCGTCTACGAAGCACTCGCCGAGCGCCAGATTCTGCGCCGCAACGCTCCTCATCTCGTCAAGGTGCTTCCGTTCCTGATCCCGATCTTTTCGACCAAGGGCGTCGTGAACCGCAAACTCGCCCGGGCCATGGGCACCGCCATGTGGATGTACGACCTGACCGGCGGTCTTCGTATCGGCAAGATGCACAAACGAGTTTCAAAAAAACAAGCACTCGAGTGGTTCCCCACCCTCCCTGCCGACAAGTTGATGCCTTCGTATCTCTATTACGACGCTGAGGCCGACGATGCTCGTCTCGTGGTGACTGTTGCTCGCACTGCAGCACTGCGATTCGGCGCCACACTCGTGAACCGAACCGAGGTTGTCGGCCTCCAGAAAGGCTCGAACGGCAACGTCAACAGAGTCACTGTCAAGGCCGATGGCCGAACCTTCACCGTTTCAACGAAAGCCGTTGTGAATGCCGCCGGAGTTTGGTCTGACGATGTTCGTGCCCTTGATGAAGCCGAGCACCCACGTTCGATTCGACCCGCGAAGGGCGTTCACATCACAGTGCCGTGGTCGAAGGTTCGCAATACGGTTGCCGCTGTCATCCCTGTTCCTGGCGATAAGCGATCAGTGTTCGTTGTTCCGTGGGGCCAGTTCACTTTCGTTGGCACAACCGACACCGATTACACCGGACCTATCGACGATCCCCAGTGCAACGAAGATGATGTCGAGTACTTGCTGCGAGCCCTCAACGGTTCGATCACTGAAACCGTGACGACCGACGACATTCTCGGAACTTGGGCAGGTCTTCGACCACTTGTTGCCGATCCCGAGGCGTCAGGACGCACCGCCGATCTTTCCCGTCGCCACAAAGTGCGCCGTTCCGATTCCGGTGTTGTCACCATCACCGGCGGAAAACTCACGACCTACCGTGAGATGGCCGCCGACACCATCGACGAAGTCCTCTCCGAAGTTCTTGATGCAGATCGCATCACACGATTCCGACGCCGCAGCAAGACAAAGCACATCAAGATCCACGGCGCCAACGGCTACGAGGAACTCATCGAGTCCGCCGACACGATCTCCGCTCTTGGCGGCGACCAAGTACGTCGCCTCGCCGATCGATACGGGTCTGATGCAACAACAGTGCTCGCAATCGCCGAGGCTGATCCGTCGATGGCCGAACTCCTGGTTCCCGGCCTTCCCTATCTGCGGGCAGAAGCAATCTTTGCGGTGCGTTACGAAATGGCCACGACAGTCGATGACATTCTCAGCCGACGTACACGTGCCCGACTTGAGACTCGCGATGCTTCCGCCGATGCCGCTGCTGCGGTCGCTGCGCTCCTTGCTCCCGAACTTGGTTGGGACGAGACAGAACAAGCTCGACAGGTAGCTGATTACCGAGCACGTATCGACGAAGAGCTTGAAGCGATCGTCCACTGATGCCAGCCCACCCAACACCGCCCATCGATCTCGACGCTGCGAACACGAAGGCCCACTTCGACACCAACCTCGTCTCCGTGAACGAGGAATTGATCACACAGTTACGCGCCACAGGCGCCGGGGTTGACCTGACCCTTTCAAATCGAGTTGAGGCCAGTCGCGATTGGTGGCCGCTCATCATGACCCGGGCGTCAAGCGCTCAGATCGGCCAAATCGCATCGGCCGTCGTTTCTCCGACTACAACCGAACAGGTCGCTGCCATTCTGCGCCTGTGCAACGAGAACAACATTCCCGTCACCGCCGCCGCTGGCCGAAGCGGAGTTGTCGGTGGATCAATCCCAGTCTTCGGCGGAGTTCTCCTCGACCTTTGCGGACTCTCGGGCATTCATTCGGTTGACACCAATTCCGGAATCGTCGACATTGGCGCCGGAATGTTCGGCGACGTCTTCGAAGACGAACTGCAATCGGAATACGGACTCACCGTCGGCCATTGGCCGCAATCGATCGCACTTTCAACAATTGGCGGATGGCTTGCCTGTCGCGGCGCCGGCCAGCTTTCGAACCGCTACGGAAAGATCGAAGACATCGTCATCGGCCTTGATGTTGTTCTTGCCGACGGGACAATCGTTCACACCGGCGGACACGCACGGCAGTCCGCCGGCCCCGACCTCACGCAACTCTTTGTGGGGTCCGAAGGAACTCTCGGCATCATCACCGGGGCTCGACTACGGGCTCGTTCTGTGGCGACTGCAAATCACAGCAGCGCGTGGGCCTTCCCTTCGTTCGAAGCCGGTGCCGACGCGTGCCGCAGGATCATTCAACGCGGCCTCGCTCCTGCTGCCTTGCGTCTTTACGATGCGGCCGAAGCCGACCGCAACTGGGGAACGGGCGATATCGCTGTACTCCTAGCCTTCGATGAAGGCGACCAGGCAACTGTCGATGCGACAACAACAATCACCGCAGAAGAATGTTCAAACACTGCACCCCTCGATGCCGAACTCGTCACGAAATGGTTTGGCCACCGCAACGACGTGAGCGCTCTCGAAGCGCTGATTTCACGTGGTTACATGGTCGACACGTTGGAACTCACAGTCTCATGGACAGATCTGCCAGTGCTCTACACCACCGTGCGAGATGCGATCGCAGCAACTCCGGGCATCATCGCTTCTACGGCACATCTTTCGCATTCCTATTCCGAGGGAGCCTGTTTGTACTTCACCTTCGCAGGTAAGGCCGCGACCGAAGGCCCCGACGCAATCGAAGAGATGTATATATCTGCATGGAACGCCGGCACCTCCACTGCTCTCGCACACGGCGGTTCACTTAGCCACCATCACGGAGTTGGACTCAATCGAGCCCGATTCATGAGCGCGGCGCAAGGCGCGGGTGCAACCTTGGTCTTACACACTATGAAGAAGGCGCTTGACCCGAACGGCATTCTCAATCCGGGCAAACTCGGAATGCCAACCTCGTTCGGCGATCTGCCCAAGGGTTTCGGGAGCGAGCACTAGATGGGCGCCTTCGATCGTCGGAGCATCCTCGTCGGAGCATTCAACGGATTGTTCTTTGCGCTTCCCGCCGCGATTCTGCAACGCACGGTTTTCTCAGGCACGGCTCTTGCCGGTGTGATGTTGGCAATCGTGTTCTTCGCCGGTGCGCTCGCTGGTTATGCGGCAGCTCGACCTCTTCCGCCGCGTGCCCTCCCCCACGGCGCTGCCGCAGGCGCCATCACATTCCTTGGCGCCGAGATCGTCTACCTCATTGCAACACGAGACTTCACGAATCCGCTTGGCCTGATACTCAGCATCGTTCTGTTCGCGCTGGTCTTTGCATCACTTGGAACAATCGGTGCAATGATCGCCGTCTCACGTGGAGCAAGAACAAAATGAGTCTTCTCGTCGTCGACATCGGCACCTCTGGTGTTCGTTCCGCAATCGTTCGTCCCGATGCAACAATCGCCGTTGAGTTCCGCCAAGAAGTTCTTCCTGACACGCCCGCACCCGGGTTGGTTGAATTCGATGCCACTCGCATGGCCGCAGCCGCACTCACGACCGCTCGTGCCGCTCTTGCAGAAGCTGGTCCGGTCGAGGGCATCGGCATCGCCACACAACGAGCATCAACCATTGTTTGGGATCGCTCCACCGGCGAACCGGTGGCCCCCGCACTCGGCTGGCAGGACCTGCGCACTCTTGGCGACTGTCTTGTACTGCAAGCCGAAGGACTGCGCTTCGCCCCGAATCAATCAGCAACCAAGATCAAGCATCTGCTGGACAACGCCGACCCTGATCGCCGTCGTGATCTGTGCGTCGGCACCGTTGACTCGTGGATCATTTGGACGCTCACCGAAGGAGCGGTGAATGTCACCGACGCGTCGAACGCTGCAGTCACAGGCTTATTCTCGATTGAATCGCTTGACTGGGACGACGCACTGCTGGCGAAACTCAACATTTCCCGATCGGCAATGCCGACCATTGTTGATTCAAGCGGACCGATTGCCCCCGCCACCGCTCTGAACGGTGCCCCAATGATCTGCGGTGTCGCTGGCGATCAGCAGGCCTCTCTCATTGGTCAAGGTTGTGTGCGTCCCGGCCCGGCAAAGATCACATTCGGCACCGGAGGCATGCTCGACCTTGTGGTCGGCCCCGATCGACCTGCATCTGCAGTTCGAAGCGCATCAGGAACCTTCCCCATCGTTGCCTGGAAACGTGGAAACGAAACCATGTGGGGCATCGAGGCAATCATGCTTTCGGCCGGAACAAATGTTGAATGGCTGCGCGACGACCTCGGCATCATCGATTCAGTGGCCGCTTCACATGACATTGCTCAACAGTGCGTCGATACCGAAGGCGTTGTCTATGTGCCCGCACTTCTCGGCCTCGGAACTCCTAACTGGGATTACGGCGCACGAGGCACGTTGCTTGGCATTACTCGCGGTACCGCTCGTCCGCACATTGTTCGAGCAGTACTTGAAGGTGTCGCCCAACGCGGCGCCGATCTTGTCGATGCCGCCGAAGCTACGACCAGCCTCACTATTCCTTCTTTAAGGATTGACGGAGGCATGAGCGCAAATCCGACGTTTACTCAGGCGCTCGCCGATGCAACGCAGCGGACCGTCGAAATCTCGCCGGTACTTGAGGCCACAACTCTCGGCGCCGCCTTCCTCGCCGGACTTTCGGTCGGCACATGGGGCGGACTCAACGACATCGCAGCAACCTGGCGCCCACTGCGCACCGTGGAACCTTCGGGACCTGCAAACCGAGAACGTTGGGCATCGGCAATCGAACGCTCGAGTGGTTGGCATGCCGACCTTTCAACATTCGACTTCTAAGTTGGTGTCCCAATGAACCGCATACGGGTACGCCGATTCTTTGCTGTCACATTGTTCGCACTTGGTGCCTTCGCTGCCACTTCCTGCGGAACGAATTCAACATCGTCATCAGGTGAGAACCCACCAGCAGTCGCTGCGACGATCCACATCGCAGACGGAAAATTCGAACCACGAAAAATCGACATTGCGGTGGGTGGATCAGTCACGTGGATCAACGACGACGTGGCCTCACACAACGTGAAATTTTTGGAACCCAGCACGTTCAACTCCGGGATCATCAAGCCTGCTGCCATCTGGACACAAACCTTCACTTCGGCGGGAAACTACGACTATTACTGCGATTTCCATAACTCCATGAAGGGCTCTGTGGTCGTTCGTCCCGCACCGTGACAGACTGACCGGGCGATGGTGAGCCGGTTGGGTGACCGCGGGCCGGCTTGACCGGTTCGAGGAAAGTCGGGGCTCCAAAGGGCAAGGTGCTGGCTTACAACCAGTCGGAGTGATCCGCAGGAAAGTGCAACAGAAAGCAAACCGCCGATGGCCCGGGCAACCGGGCACAGGCAAGGGTGAAACGGTGCGGTAAGAGCGCACCAGCATTCGAAGCGATTCGGATGGCTATGTAAACCCCACCTGGAGCAAGGCCGAGCGTCGGGATTGGCTGCCCGTCAGTTGTTTCGAAAGAGGCAACACCCGCTGGTAGGCCGCACAGATGGATGGTCACACAGGCGCCGGGAGGCGCTGGACAAAACCCCGCTTACAGACCGACTCACCATCGCACCCAAAG
>CALEHQ010000018.1 GCA_937876315.1 uncultured Actinomycetes bacterium
TGGAACGGCTCCGCTCGAGCCGCCGCCCGTCTCGCCGGACCATGGCCCGCTACCAAAGTCATGGTTGCCTCGAAGTCACCACGCGATCTTCTGCGTCAGCGATCAACCTCGATGTCCTGCGCGACTGTGGGTTAGACCGGCTTCCGAATCCATGAGCTTTCATTCATTGATCAGTCGTGTCTTCTTAGACAGCTGCCACTATGATTTCATGAGGTGGAGAGCCTCTAACTGTCGTCGCTTGCAGCCTTCAGGAGGTTTTTCATCCGAGACAATGGGGGCAGTCCTTCAAGCAGATAGGTACATTCAGAGAGTCAATGCGAATGCAAAAATGTTGGACAGTTGTGATCGCCTCAGTCTTCATTGCAACGCTCGGTACGAGTGTTGTGCAAGGGGAAGCTCCGCCCTTTACGGACTACTGTCAGCGACTGCAGCAGCAGATCCAGGGGAGGAAGCACGGATTCCTCGCGGGTAACGTCTCCTACTACGTCGGCGGGTTTCATGCGAGCTGGGAACTGAAAGAACATGAGACACTCGGGCTGACCCATCCATTCCATCATGACCTGCGCAGCCGCGGGGTTGGCTTGGTTCAGAGTCGCGAGGATGGGGCAAACGACACCGGTCGCGGCAACGACTACTTGGGATGGGAGTTCTACAAGGACACGCGAGTGCTCTATGGCAGCGTCGTGATCGGTGAGAAGATGCATCGGCACCCGGTTCCCACGAAGATGTACTGGCGACCGGATCGCATGATTTGCGAGTACGAGGTTGATGGCATCCAATTGAGGGAAGAGAAGTTTATCTCTGCCAACGACATCGCGTGTTCCGTAGTGACATCTTCGCAGCCCGTCACCCTGCGGTTTGATGGCCAGAGTTTCTTCGGACGGCACAGCGTGACGAGTTCATCGACGATTGAATACGACACAGAGTTCAACGCGATACGCATCGTCGAAGGGGGGACGACGAAGTGTCGGCCAGAAACCGATCGGTCCGAGCACGTTGGTCCGATCATGTATGAGGGAATGAGTACGGTTCTCGCTGCCTCACGCAACTTCGCTAGGAACCATCGGTTCAACAAGGGGGAACATGGCGAATGGCAATACGAGTTCGAAGTGCCCTGCGATTCCAAGGGCGTCGCGCTCGTCTGGGCGATGCATGATGATGGACGTCAGGCGATACAGAACGCGATGAATGTGCTTGATGGAAACCCGAAGCGTCAGCGAGGGACGGGGCAGAAGTCACCAGCTTCGCGTCCCTCGCTGACGCCTCGGGTTTCCAGTGAATCAAGCAGTGTCGCCCACGCAATTGAAGCGATGCTCGCGAAGACGGGCGCGATGAATCGCCAGCTCAACGAAGAAGTCCCGTGGTTTCGTTGTTCGGACCGAAAACATGAGGACATCTACTATTACCTGTGGTCGCTGTACTTGATGTACGACATCGATGTGCAGCATGGCTGGGAGATGGAACCGCATACGCAGACCGCCGTCAACAACTTCCTCGGTCTGCACCGTTACGATGCGACATTCCAGATTCGAGTGGGAGCGTGGACGAACAACAAACCGCACTATGCCTACGGGAACGTGCTGACGTGGAAGCACTTGTTTCGCAACGGCCATTATCGCAAATCGCCCGACGGCGTGATCGCGCTGGCCGACAACAAGGGGACGACGTGGCACTCCGGAGTTTATGGAAACGAGCTTTCGGAGCATGTGCTCGGAGCGTGGCAGATCTATCAGCACACGGGCGACATCGCGTTTCTGAAGGACTGCTATGAGGGCTATTTTCGCGAGGTCTTCTATGAACGGATCTCCCCGTTCTTCTCGAATCACTTTGAGGTCGCAGCAGCCCTCAGCGAGATGGCTCGACTGACAGGGCATGTCGAGGATATCGAACACTGGGAACAACTCGTTCCCGCCGATTTAGAACAGATTCAAACGTGGTTCAACCAGCGCTGGCAGGCAAATGGTCATCAAGACTTCTTTGCTGGACCAGCAAACGGCATGCTGATGACCACCGGTTTCTGGCACATGCGATCGCAACATTTTCCGCGTGAGTACGCGCTGAAAATGACCCAATCATGGGCACTCGATCGAGACAAGGGCTTTCTTGACGATCCCTTCCCGCTCGCCATGTCGCGACAGTCGATGAAGGAATTCGCCACCGATGTCGACCACTCGTTCGGCCACACACCCGATACAGCTTACTTCACACTTGACGGCATGTTTCGCCAGCGACTGGGAGATCCCGCGTGGCGTCTGACACTCAACCACCTGGAGAACTACAACTACCATTCCGAGTGGCACATCCCGGTCGCACCGGAAGCCTATACGCGCAGCGGCAAATTGTTCGGCGACCAGTATTCAAATTTCAACGCCGGAAAACTGTTGCTCTACCTCGAAGGACTCGCCGGGCTGGAGTATTCGATTCCCGACAACCGTCTTATCGTGCATGACACCATGCCGACAGACTGGGAATGGATGGAAGTCCGGCTGCCGATTCGGATGCCTGGTAAGACAGAAACCCAATGGACGACGATTCGATACGATCGTTCACAAAGCGGAGGGGAGATGACCAAATCGATTCGCGTCACCGACTGCCCGCTGAGGATTACGATTGAACCGTGGTCGGAAACAAAACGCGTCATTGCCTCCGAATCTCAACCGCAAAGTCATCGCACGTTGACTACATCCCAATATTCGTCGTATCGTTTCGATGAACGAATCTCAGCGGCACAAGTCAAAATGCGACTGACAGATAAATAGTGAGGATCGCAGAGCAATGAAGTTTACAAACCGAATTGGCAGGAAGATCGCGGCGGGAAAATGTTCTTCTCCGTTCGCCACGCCTCCATTTCCCTGCCAATGGCTTTTCGTGCTTACGATCTTCCTGATCGGGGCGGTTTCTCTGGCAGGTGAACCGGCTCGCTGGTCACTGAGCTACGACGCCGGTTACCGGGATGAAAACGGTGCCTATGCGGGCGGCAGCGAGATCATGCACATCGTGTCGCATCGCGGGAAACTGTATGCGGCCAACGGATATTGGATGGACGCGCATTGGGTTATTCCTCCAGACGCCGAGAAGCAATCGGCCCAGGTGCTTCGTCTCGATTCGTCCGGCGGGACCTGGCAAGTCGATCTGGAGATGGGCAAGTCGAACGGTTACGACCTGCGCTACATGAAGGGCAACATCCTCAAGTCGGTGACGTTCACTTATGGCGCAGACGGCAAGCGGTTGCCTGAGCCGGTTAATCTGCTGGTCATGGCGGCGGGCGCGACCTTTGAACGTGGCGGTGCGGTTTCCGCCTGGGTGCGCGATGATGAGAAGGGAGAGTGGAATCACACCATCGTGCGTCATGGAGCGAATGCAGGCGGCATCCGTTGGGTTCCGCGCGACATGGAAGTCTATCGGGACAAGGTGACCGGTGTGGAGCGGCTCATTCTGTTGTTAGGTAATCCGGGCGTGGTTTCAGGCGTCTATGATCCAGCGCTGCCGGGAAAAATTCGCTGGGAAACGATTCTGGAGTATCCGTTTCCGGAAGTTGGCAGCGTCAAGACACGTCCGCTTGGCATCGTTCAAGCCAATGGCTCGCTGTTGTTCTCCGTAGACGATGCCATCTTTCGCCGCAACGACGGTCCGCGTCCCAGCTACACCGAACTATTGCGTTTGGCTGACGACGTCGATACTGATGTCGGCGGCATTCGCGGACTGACAACCATCAAGAATCCCAACGGTCGCGGCGAGTCGGTTCTGTTTCTGTGGGCACCGGGCGGACGCTCGACCAGCCAGGTGAAACGGCTCGATCCCGACGGCAAGGGCGGGTACACCACGCACGACGAAGCCAGCATGATGGACCTGATGAGGAAGCACCTAGATGCCGAAGTGACTTACACGTTGGGCGCGCACAACATGATGTATCCAGTTCGCCACCCGAAGACGGGAGAACTGGTACACCTGCTTGGTTTTCAAGGGAATCTCGCCGGCAATAATCATCTGCTTTGGCCCGGCAGCCGGTTATATGGCGGCGCGCTCTACGCGATCCGCAAAGCCGACCAGAGCTACACGGTGCATGAAGTCAACAACGCCTATGCGTCTGGAAAGCTCGCGCTGGTATCCCCGCGAGCGTTTTGCCTTTCCCCGTTTGGAGACGATCAACTGTTCGTTGGAGGACACGACGCCAGCAACCGGATTTCCGACGACATAGCCTGGATTTGCAAAGCGCCGTTAGACGTCGCCTTGGGTTTGCGCGCGGGACTCGATGCGACCGAAAAGCGGCGTGAGTCCGTTCCGGATGAACGCCTGACGAAAGGTCCGGTTTACGAACTACGGATTTACGAAGCCAACGAACGCCGGCTTGCACAACTCATCACTCGCTTTCGTGAATATACCGATCGCATCTTTGCCAGACACAACATGAAAGCACTGGGCTATTGGGTGCCCACGGACGGCACGCCACGACAGAAACGGCGAATCGTTTATGTGCTGAAGCATCCCTCACGTTATGAAGCCTACGCGAACTGGATTCACTTCACGAACGACCACGAGTGGCAAAAAGTGTTGGACATGCCCGAGTTCAGTGGCCTCCTGGCGGAGAAACCGACCAGTGTTTTCATGACCGAGAACGACTATTCGGAAAAGGTTGCCAGTGCGATCCAGCAGGCCGGCGGTGTGTATGAATTGCGGACGTACACGTGCAACGAAGGCAAACTGGGCCCGCTCAATGCTCGCTTTCGCGACCACACCACCACGCTGTTTGGCAAACACGGAATGAAGAACATCGGCTATTGGACGCCGTTCGATCTGCCCGAGAGCCAAAACACATTGATCTACCTGATTCACCACGAAAGCCGCGAACAAGCGGACGCCAACTGGAAGTCGTTTCTCAGCGATCCGGCATGGCAAAGCGTGGCCAGGGAGTCTAAAAAAGACGGCAAGTTTCTGGCAAAGCCGCCAGATCGCATCTTCTTAAAACCACTAGACTTTTCGCCACTCAAGTAGTTGACACCATTGATGCCCCATCAAAAAGTACCCCTGTATCTCAGCAACGAAACCTTCGCACCACTGCTGTTCCTGCTCACGATCGCATTGATTGTGAGTATGCCCTGCGCTGCGATGAGCGAAGAGTTGTCCTCTGGCGAATACGCCGTCACTCAGTCGTGGTCGCAGGAACAGAACTTTCAGCGACCGTACTACGTCAACGTACCAGAGAACTCTGACGGTCAGAAGTTGCCCGTCTTCATCTTCCTGCATGGCAACGGCGGTCATGCTGAAAAGGCGATGCGAGGATTCGGTCGACACCGCAAGACCATTGCTGCTCAATACATCATGGTGTTTCCTCAGGGCTATCGCGAGAGCTGGAACATCGTTTCTGAGCGATCAAAAGCCGACGATCGCGGTTTCATCGAAGCCATTGTTCGAAAATTAGCAGCTTTCGAAAATGTCGATTCAGACAGTTTTACGATCATGGGGGCATCGAACGGAGCAGCGTTGGTTAATCAATTGATGATCGAAAGCAGCCTACCGAATATTCGCAATTACATCAGCGGCGTCAGCCCGCTGAACGTTTGGCAGTACGATGGGACGGCCTTCAAGGCCAAAGGTGAGGACAACAATTACAAAGTCGCAGTGACTCCCGCCAAGGGAAAGCGGCTGATGAACATCTCGGGCGTCAAAGATAACCTCGTTCCGTATCAGGGCGGACCTTCAAAAGCGATTCCTGCCAAAGACGGTAAGCTTGCCTTTGTGTCCGCGGAAGAATCGACATTTGTCTGGGCTCGTCATATGGGGTATCAGGGAGAAAGACTGGGAGAGCCGACGAGAGTTAATGGGCCGATCGAGGTCTTCAGCTACCTGGACGGCGATGTCGTCCATTGCAAAGTCAATAACGAAGGGCACGGCGCGGTCCACGGCATCCCCGAGGAAATGCTGCTTGATTTTCTAGGTGTGACACAAGAGGTTGATAAAGTAACCCAGGAACTTAATCAGCGGATTGACGAAGCGCAACGAGAACAGCGGCGATTCAAACGGCTCGATGTTCTCACTGAGCAGAAGATAAATATGCTGCGTGAGATTCGGGATTTGCATGTGACGATCATCGCGGCTGAGAAGGGAATCGATGACGCCGGGGACGATGAACGGATAATCGAACGTCTTGAAACGACGCTGCACGAATCCGAAGTACGGATCGAGGTTACAAACATCCGGCTCGAGATTCTGGAGCGGCGGATGGGTTTGGAAGAACTCTCCTTTGAGATTCCGCCGGAGCAGAACGAGTTAGCCGACGAAGCGGACACGCTGCTCAAGATGCTCGACGCCGGTGATCTTCTGGTAGAGAGATTCACCAAAGTGTGGCTGGAAGAGGACGAAGATACGGCCGAGGAACTTGAAGGCGAGTTTGAAGAGATGGAGCGAGTGTTCGAGCGTCGGCGAGAAATCCTGCAACTTCGCTTTGAACTCCTCGAAGCTCGCGAGGAAGGGGACGAGGAATGGATTCGCGAGTTAGAAGTTGAGCTGGAGGAAATGGGCGCCGACGGGCGCGACGAGCAGAAGAAGCCGAACAATGCAGTACTGAACCTTCCGGCATCAGTTCAATTGACGAACGTCGAGATCAGTGCTGCAGCGAAACTCGATTTCGACGCTGAAATCCTGCCACGTCTGAAAACCGCATGCTTCGATTGCCACGATTCCGGTGACGCAAATGGCGATCTTAATCTTGAGCAGCTTGTGGCACAGAAACCGTTCGTCGTGAATCGTTTTCATTGGCTGAATATCATCGAACAGCTCAAGGTGCGATCGATGCCGCCCGTCGATGCGAAACAGCCATCGGAAAACGATCGTCGTGTAATGCTTGGATGGCTGACTGATCAACTCGAAAACTTTGACTACACAACTGTCAGGCGGGCAGGAGTCGCCCCTGCCAAGCGATTAACCCACGATGAGTACAACAATACTGTGCGGGATCTTGTTGGCATTGACCTTCGACCGGCCGATCGCTTTCCGACGGACCTGACGGCATCAAGCGGTTTCGAGAACAGCGCAAACAGCCTCTTCATTCAGCCGGTAACTTTGGAGCGTTACCTTGGCGCTGCCGAGTTGATCGTGCACGCAGCATGGCCACTTGAGCCGACATCGATCGAACAGAAAGCGTCACTGAAACGATTGTTTGAGGGCGTGTCGGATTTGGATGAAGAAGACGCCGCTAAGCGTGTTGTTACGCAGTTCGCGACGCGGGCATACCGCCGACCGCTGGAACAGGATGAAGTTGATTCCCTGGTGATGCACTATCGGCGTCGCCGTGGCCAAGGCGATTCGGCAGAGGTTGCGATTCGTGAAGTGCTGCAAGTGATCCTGATATCGCCCAACTTCCTGATTCGTTCTGAAGTGGCTCCTGAATTTTCACCTGAGCCGACGGCGCTAGCCGCGGGTTCCCAGCGTCAAGAGAACCGGCGGCTAGCGCCGCGCCGCTCACAATCGGAAGCGGTTCGCGTTTCCGACTGGGAACTGGCCAGCCGTCTGTCGTATTTTCTTTGGGCGTCGATGCCTGACGACGAACTGTTCGATTTGGCACGCTCTGGCCGATTGCATGAACCGACTGTGCTCGCACAGCAAGTCGAACGCATGTTAAAGGACTCCAAGTCGGAATCACTCGGCACCTTGTTCGCGGCTCAGTGGCTGGGGTTTGCGGAGCTGGATCGCGTCCAGCGAGATCAAATCGATAATCCATGGGCCACGGACACATTGGTTGCAGCGATGAAAAGCGAATCGGCACTACTGTTCCATTCGCTTGTACAGAGAAACGCCTCGATCGATCGCCTGCTGGACGCGGATTTCACGTTCGTCAACGAAGAACTGGCAAACCATTATCGTATTGAAGCTGTGAGCGGTTCGGAGATGCGAGAAGTGAGCTTGCGTGAAACCCCACGGCGTGGAGTTCTTGGTCATGGCAGCATCCTCGCCACGACGTCTCTGCCACGGCGCACAAGTCCCGTCATGCGCGGCAACTGGATTCTTACGACGCTGCTCGGAACGCCACCGCCGCCACCGCCACCGAACGCCAGCGAGTTCAATGAACGTTTAGCTGAAAACGAACGCCTCTCACAAAGAAAAAAGCTGGAATTACACCGCACCAATCCGAATTGTTACGCATGCCACAGCCAGATCGATCCTCTGGGATTCGCACTGGAAGAGTTCGAGTGGTTCGGCAGATATCGCCCCGAGCGACGTGGCAGGCCCGTTGATTCCGTCGGCAAGCTCCCGGATGGAACTTCGTTTCGCGGTCTTACGGGGCTGTCGAGGACGTTGGTGAGCGAGCGCAGCAGTGACTTGGCAGAACAGTTAACTCGCAAGATGTTGGCGTATGCACTCGGAAGGCAATTAGAATACTACGACGAAGCGACTGTGCGGGAATTAACGATGGAGTTAGAAGCAGACGGCCGCAAGCTGCAAACGTTGATCCACGCGATCGTACGCAGCGATTCGTTTCAGAAAAAACAGTGAGCGTGGTAGTAATTGAGCGCAGAACAGGAAACCCAATGACTAAAAGATGGCATATCTCCCGACGGACGATGCTTCGAGGGCTGGGCGCTGCGGTGTCGCTTCCACTCCTGGATGTGATGTCGGCAACCGCCCTTCTGGCTACGGAAGTCGAGCGGCCTCCGATGCGACTCGCCTATCTGTACATTCCAAACGGAGTCGCGGAAGGAGCCTGGCAACCGGAGCAGGTGGATGATCGGGGACGATTGTTGAAACTGAATCGTTGGATGTCATCGCTGGAACCCTATCGAGATAGCTTGACGGTGTTCCGCAACTTGTGGACGCCTCGCGGAAACGGCCACATTGCCGGGACGGCGACGTGGCTTACGGGAGGTTCCTTCGACGGGGAAAAACTCGACGCGGGCGGAGCCTCCGTCGACCAGATCGCCGCACGCCATTTTCAAAATCAAACTCTACTGCCGTCGCTCGAACTGTCGTCACGAGGCGAAGGGATTTTTACCAGCAGTCTGCCACGAAATTCGATTTCATGGGTAGATGCCTCCACACCTGCTCCGCGAGATATCGAACCGCGAGCCGTCTTTGATCGAATGTTTCGCGCGGGTGAATCAGGCTTGGGCAGTCGCAGCGTCACGGATCTTGTGCTGGATGATGCCAGGCGCTTGAAGCGTCGCGTGAGTACTGACGATCGAAAGAAGATCGACGAATATCTGGATTCCGTCCACGCCATCGAGAAACGAATCGCCTTTGCGGAAAAGCAAAAACTTCGGGCCAGTCAAACGCCCCGACTAATGGAGTCACTTGTTCGCCCAGGTGCTGGCGTCCCCGATGATCACGGCGAGTACATGCGGACGATGATGGACATGATCGCTCTCGCATTTTGGGCTGACGCGACGCGTGTTTGCACATTCATGATGGATCATGGACAGAGCAATCGTTACTTCAACTTTATTGATGGAGTCAACGGCACATGGCATGCGTTGTCTCACTGGAAAGACATCAGTGGCAGAACGGAAGATGACGACGGCAAGACTTCGTGGTCATCGCGAGACGAGAAACGGACGATGTATAACCGCGTCACGGCATGGCACACGGAGCAGGTTGCCTACCTTCTTGGGCGTCTAAAAAGTATCAAGAACCAACACGGATCGTTGCTCGACCAGACAATGGTTGTCTATGGATCAAGCATTTCCGATGGCCACGAGCATGGGGAGAAAGATCTCCCGGTGCTGTTGGCCGGTGGCGGAGGTTCAATTAGACAAGGTCGGCGACTTGGTGATCGAAAGGACACATCGATGTCCGAACTTCATCTGGCAATGCTTCAACATTTGGGTGTACCTATGGAACAGTTCGCCGAAAGTCGTTCGCCTCTGGTGTTGGGTAGCAGTTAGAATCGGCACCGAGCCTATTCCTTACGCACTGCCCCGTCATTCCTGGTTCTTGCAATCATGACCTTAAAGCTTTGCACGATTCTCATTTTCAGCAGTATGCTGAGCGCGCCCGGTTTCCTGGAGGGTGCTGAACCGGAACGTGACATCGAGTACGACACGAAGCATGAGCGAGACGTACTTGACTTCTGGCCTGCTCTGACGAGTGGAGAACCTGCCCCAGTTCTGGTCTGGTTCCACCCTGGTGGGTTTCGAGATGGCGACAAAAGCCAACTGCAGAAGAACCGAAGCGAAATGCTCCAGGCCTACCGAAATGCAGGCTACGCGGTCGTGTCTTGTAACTATCCCTTTCTCAGTGACGACATCGACCATCTTGAGATCGTCAAACATTGCGCTAGGGCCGTGCAATTTGTCCGTTCAAAGGCGAAGGATTGGAACATTGACCCTGCAAGGCTGTGTTGCTGTGGAGTTTCAGCCGGAGCTCTCATCAGCGAGTTCTTGGCCTACCACGACGACTTCGCAGATCCTTCGGCCAAAGACGCGATCAGCCAGCAAAGTTCCCGCCCCGCCGTCGTGATGAGCATCATGCAACCGTTAGGGACCAAGGAGTTCATCACGCCTTTCATGGACAAAGGTGAAGCACCGATATTCATCTATTCGAATGCCAAACCGAGCGATCGAATTCATCCTCCGTGGGCAGCGATCATGTTGCGAGACAGGGCACAGGAAATTGGCATCCCGTGCGCTGCATTCGGTGGAGGACGCAACAAACTTCCTGCGGTTGAGGAAGGAAAGACGTGGCTGGAACTCCAGTTGGAGTTCTGCCAGAAGCATCTCGGTAGGGATCAATAATTGCTGTCGTGGATCTATTTCTTGGGCTCGGCAATCCGTGCTCCGGGCGCGGGCTTTGAATTTGCCGTCTTGAGATAGGGCATCTTGGCGTCGACTTCCTCGCGCCAGGCATGGAGCCTCTCATGCAGTTTTCGAGCAATCTCGGGATGCGACTCCGCAAGGTCGTTCTGTTCGCCGATATCCTCTTCGAGATCGAACAGTTGCACTGTACGTATTTCGTAGTATTCAAGTAGTTTGTATCGTCCCCAACGAATGGCTCCACCTGGACTCTGGAAGCCATGATTGCTGTAGTGAGGAAAGTGCCAATAGATCGGCCCACGATCATAGCCTTCGGCTTTCAGAGCAGGGACAAAACTTTGGCCGTCGAGATGTTGCTCAGGCACAGCGGGCAAGTTCAACATGTCCAGCAGGGTCGGGTAGTAATCCGTTCCCATGACGATCGCTTGTGAAGTCGAGTTCGGTTGGATTTCTCCGGGCCAGTGGACAATTAACGGCACTCGAATTCCGCCTTCGTAGTTCCAGCCTTTGGCCCCGCGCAGCGGTAGGTTCGAGCTTGCAAAATGCGAGTTCAGCATCTCTCGGGGATGATTGATGCCACGATACTGATTCGAGGCTGCCATACCGCCGTTGTCGGACGTGAAGATAATGATCGTGTTCTTTTCCAGGCCGAGTTCTTTTAGCTTCGCGCGGATTCGACCGAGACTTTCGTCCGTCGCCTCAACCATCGCAGCAAATTCGACGTTGTCTTGCTTCTGCTTCACCCACCACACGCGCTCGTTTTGGTGCAATGCGCTGTCGTCGTTTGCTTCCAGGGCTTTGAGTATTTCCTCCGAGATCGCGGGGCCGTCCGGGTTCGGTTCGAGGATGTAATCGGGGCCTTGCTGATGCGGCATCGTGGTAAGTTTCTGCTCGTACTTTAGAACCAGATCCTTGCGCCCCTGGATCGGGTCGTGGACAGAAAAGTGTTCAAGGTGCACGAAGAATGGCCGATCTTTGTTCCGTTGAATGAAATCAATGGCCGCATCGGTCAGCTTATCGGTGTAGTAGTCGCCTTCATTTGCAGGCAGCGATTCTGTATATGCTGGCGAGAACGGATGATAGTAGGATCGAACCCAGCCCGTGATGGCTTCATCAAAGCCGTAGGTCGTTGGGTCTTTGTTCAAATGTGCTTTGCCATAATTCGCGGTCGCATAGCCGTGCTGGTGCAATGTCTCTGCCAGTGTTTGCTCTTCATCAGGCAGAGCGGTGAGCTTTACTCCGTGATGCAACTTCTCATAATCGCGTTCAGGTCGCCCGCCCAGCCACTCGGTCAGATTCGTACGCGCCGGATACTTCCCAGTCAGGATACTCGCGCGACTCGGCGAGCAAACGTGGCATGTCGAGTAGGCATTCTCAAATAGCATGCCATCGCTTGCCAACTGGTCAATCGCCGGAGTTTCATAGAACTGGCTGCCGTAGCATCCCACGTCCCGCCAGCCAAGATCGTCGACAAGAAAGAAGATCACATTGTTTTTTCGCTGCGCGTGCGCCTCAGTGCAGGATATCGAATAAAGAAGTGCACAAAACGCAAGCATCAGGGAGTTTTTCCAGCTACTCATCGTTTGTATCTCAACAGTAAAAACTTTTTCAGATCTTCAATTGTGGATGCGCATTGCGAGAGAATTGTCTCAGTTAGGAATTGATTCATCAATGTTCCATCGCCGAGGGATCGGAAGGGCAGAGGTTACTGGAATGCGGGGCTCAGGATGACTTCACGGATCAGTGTGCGGAGCTTGTAGTCATCGTTGGTTGTCCGCTGAAGAATTGTGTCGACGACAAGAGTATCTCTGAGGTGCAGTTCCCGCCCAAGGGCAAAACGAAGGAGGTGAGCAGTGAATGCTTCGGCGAAACGCCGTTTTTCGTTCACCAGCGAGGCTTTGAACTCCACCACGTTGTCAAACTCATATTTTCGCAAGAGCATGCCGGTGACGTCGACGTCTCGGCCATTCTCGTATGTCTCTCGCCAGCGGCCGGTGATGTCGTAGTTCTCCAGGGCAAACCCGAGTGGATCGAGTTTGGAGTGACAGCCGGCACAGGACGGGTTCTGGCGATGTGCGGCGAACCGCTCTCGAATCGTGAGACCTTGATCGCCAGCCTCTTCATTCAGCGGGGGAACGTCATTAGGGGGTGGAGCAGGCGGGTCGTTGAGAATGACTTCCGTAATCCAGACACCCCGAGCAACGGGGTGCGTTCGCCTGGGACCAGATGTCATACTCGCCATCGCAGCGTTTGTGATAATTCCACCATAACGCAGATCGTCGAGTGCAACACGTCGAAATTCTCGGCCCCGCAACTGCCGACGTAGATCTTCTTCGTACTGCTTTCGTGCCGTCTCCCTTGCTTGTGTGAGGTCAATGTTTTCCGGTACGGAGGCTAGTTCCTCCTGGGTCTCCTGGATGCTCATCAGTAATCCCTCTCGCTGGCTTCGCTGCTCCTCTGTCATCGCCGCCACAAGCTCGGAGGTTAGAATGAAGTTCGCATCTCCCGCAGCGGCGGCAGCTGCTTCTTCGGCCGAGAGTGCGCGGTCATACAGTCGGGCCTGATCGATTCTGACCGAAAGAAACCTGTTGCCTCCGGGAGGTAGATGCCGCAACCCAAAGATGACCTTCGAGGCATCTTTAGGGAACGTGTCGCGCCCCTTGTTAAAGGACTCCCCGTAAGGCTGACCGTTGCGATAGAGCGTTGTCACGCCGTCCTCGGCGTAGACCATCAACAGGTGCAACGACTCATCGGTCACGGTCTCCTCAAAGGAGTCATCGAAGTCGAGAGTTCGTTTGAAGCCGTTGCTGCCGGAGATCCAGTGACGGTTCTTCCGTTCTCCAATCACAATGGTATCAAAGAAGTCCCCCTGTCCCTGGATGCCCATCAGGCCACCCCCGCGCTGATCGAGATTCGCGATGCGGAAGCGAACTTCGAGCGACTTCTCTCTTAAATCCACTGGCAGAGGTTCGCTGAGCAGGTACGATTTGTCGAGCAGTACCATCCCATCGGCATAGGAGACTTCTCCATGGGCGGTCAGATGCAAATCGCCAATCGCGTCTCGCAGATTGCCGTTGAACTCCCATGCGGCTAACGGTTTCAGTTCGAGCTGCGTCTCTACCCCTTTGCTGCCGCGTCTTACAGCCAGTATTTGCTCACGCACCGGCATCTCCAGCGTTTTCAACACCTCCTGGTGCATCTCGATCCTGGACCGCAACTCTCGACGACGCTCGGCGCGCTGTTCATTCTTGGCGACGATTGCCGCTTCATCGACTTGGGGAGACTGCAGTTCACTGTGATACCATGTCGTCAGAAACTCGCTCTGATAGCTGAACGAAGGTGAGATCATTTCGGTAACAGGCCGGTCTTCCACAAAAACGGCATCAAACAGTAGCAGTGGCTCCAGGACCATCTGCAAGCTCGCCGGTGTCTCCGGATCGAGAGAGAAGTACCGATTGATGGCCGGATCTGGTGTGGCCGCCATGAGGTTTTCCAGTTGCATCCACTGGGATGGGAAAGAATCGAGGAAGCGTTCGATCTTCGGGTCGACCAACATGCGGTCCACCGTACGGCGAAGATTCTCCGAATCTAGTAATTCACCACGTCCGGCGAGATCGAGCAATTCGTCATCGGGGCAACTTCCCCACAGAAAGTACGAGAGCCGCGAGCCGAGTGTCAGCTGACGACTCCGATCATCGTCGATCAATGACGACCGGTACAAAAACAGAGGAGACGAAAGTGCGGCAGCAGCGACTTTCTTCATGGCATCGGTAAACGGAACGCCGGCATCGAGTTGTGCATCCATATAGCTGGAGTAACGATCGATAGTCGCTTCATCGAGATGCCCGCGAAAGGCTCGGCGCAGAAACGGCTCAAGTCTCTTCCGCACGATCGCCGGCAGATCTTGCCCGTTGGCGGGAGACGCAAACAAATCATTCCATATTCCCACCGACTCGGCGTTGAAGTCGGGACTCTCAACAATCGACACACTCAGTTGTAAGAACGCATCGAGTAGCAGCGGTGAGAGTGTCAACTGATTGGCCTGATTGTCGAACCCATGCTCGGCTCGTAAGTCTTTGGGAAACGGCCGTACACCTTCGAGGCCGGGTAAGGGAGACAGCGCATTGCAGGCAACCTGGACTCGTTCCGGAAGTGTGTGCTGTTTGGCATCTCGCAGTGACGATTGGAGATAATTGTCGTGCCTGGTCATCAGCTTTTCCGGGAGGGCGAACACGTCTCGATTGAGCTGAAAAAGATCGCGGACTGTATTGTTGTACTGAAAGCGATTCAGTCGATTCAGTGGTTGCTGTGGGGGGGCGACATCCGCGGTTGCGTCGCGCAGAATCGTCTTCAGTATCGCGACGGCTGCGCCTCGCTGGGCGTCGTTCAGCGGCTCTTCCTCTTCGGGAGGCATGGCGCCGTTGTCGATGGCTTTGAGAACTCGCTGAATGTGTTCGGGACTGTCGAGCCACTTGGATCGCGTAGCCAGCTGCTCAAAGTTGATTCCCGCGTTGGCATCGGCATCACCATGGCAACCCACGCAATGATCATTGAGCAGTGGCAACAATCGCCCTTCGAAATCATCTGCACGAGCAGTCGCCATCACTGCATTCAGCACTATCAGGATCAGACAGTAGATTGGTTTCAATATGTCCTGCATAGATTCAGATACTCTACGGGTTGGCGAATTGAAGCTGCGATGTTCCTATGTCCAAAGATCAGAGATGACACCGGTACTGTCGGCATACGATTCCATCTCCAGCCCCATCAACTGAGCGTACGTCAGCCACAGATTGGAGTTGAACGTCCCGCTGGGGAGTTTGATGAGCCGCCCCTGTTTGATTTGATCCTGCCCCTTGCCGGCGACGATCACTGGCAAATCGAAATACTGGTGAGTTGCCCCGTCACCCAGACCGGCTCCGAACGAAATGACGGAGTTGTCGAGCATCGTACTGCCATCGGACTCCTGGATCTCTTTCATACGACGGATCAGATAGGCGTACTGCTCCATGTGAAAGATGTCGATCTTCTGCAGTTCTTTATAGCCGTCCCCTTTTTGATTGTGTGTCATGTTATGGTGCTGCACCGGCTTGTCGAACACCCCCTCGTACATCAGCGTGGCGTCCCAGCGTTCCGGGCCAAGCATGAAGGTGCAGACGTTGGTGATTCCCATTTGGAAGGCCAGTAGCATCAGGTCCATCTGCAACCGGATATACTCCCCGCGCGGCAGAACTTCATTCTTGGGAATACGAACATCGACATTCGATAGCAGTTGGTCCATCTTGGCAATTCGGACTTCGATGCCACGCACCATCTCCATGAATTCGCCGAGCGTCTTCCGGTCATCTTGAGCCAGTAGACGCGAAAGCGTCTTGGCATCGGCGAGTACCAGATCGGTCACGTCCGCCACGTGTTCACGATAGCTTTCCTTAAGAAAGAGTCGATCGTACAGCTTCTGCGGCTCGCGGATGGATGGGGCGATCTTGCCGGGTCCGTACCAGGAGATGTTGTCGAACTCGATCGGTTCCTTTGGAGCGGTAAAGCCGTTGCAGCTGATTTCGAGAGTGTCAAAGACGGTCGAGTGACCGACGGCATCACCGATCACGTGATCCAATGATCGCCCGTTTGGATGAGGCATCCTGCGCGCCTCGGCCTGTTCCGGCGAAACACTCGTCAGGTAACACGAGGCCCCTTGGGCGTGGACATCTTGCCCGTTCTGATAGGTCCGGTCCAGCCCGGTAATCATCGTGATGTCCGCCGCATGTTCCGCCAGCGGTTGCATCGTGGATGTCAACTCGATGGGGTAAATGCCTGGCTTCCTCTTGAGCCGGCGTTCTGCCTTCACCTTGTCCGCATCGAATCCGCCAATGAAGTCCGGAATGTCCGCGTTCTCTTCACCTGGAAAGAAGCATCGTCTGACAATCCCATTGGGAAGGTAGACGATCACAAACTTCTTGCTCGGTTTCTGTGAGATGACTGGCGATTGATGCGCCCATGAGAGCGAGTGGAGGAAAGGGAGCGTCAGCGTGACACCGCCAGCCCGTAAGAAACCTCGTCGGGAAACTGTCATTGCATTCTCCAATAGACTCAAACTCTGTATGTAACATGGGCCCTCGTTGCTTGGATACCGCTTTTGGCAAGCGGCAGGTCCTCCAGTGTAGCATGTCTTAACCGTACCGCTGCAACCAATAGCTAGTCCCCAATGCAATAGAAAAACTGATTACCGCGGAGAAACAGTTGACTTCCAGCCAGGGCTGGCGACGCGTCGAAGCGGTCGTTTAGCTTGTTGGTCGCCACGATTTCAAACTTGTCGGACTGCTTCAGGACGACGGTCGTGCCATCGCGGCCAGTGAAGTAAATGCGACCCCCGGCGGCAATCGGAGAGGCGTAGATGTTCGAAATGCCTGGCAGCCGCGTGCGGTCAATGACGGTTTCGCCTGTGGTCGAATCCACGACGGTGAGAATCCCCTGATTGGATTGTGTGAAATAGAGTCGGCCATCGTAGAGAACCGGTGATGGGACGTACGGAGTCCCCTTGTCGCGCGACCAGACAACTGCTTCTGTCTCCTTGAGATCCCCGGTAGCCGACAGTCGCAGTGCCAGCAGTGCGTGCCCTTCGTAGCCGCTCATGCAATAGACGAGGTCATTTTCCACGACAGGACAGGGCGTGACGTTGCCCGTGAGACCGGAGCAGTGCCAAATGATCTCGCCGGTTTCCAGATCGTAACTGCGAATATGTTTTGACGCCGCAGTAATGACCTGTGTGCGGCCGCTGTGCTGAATCACGCGAGGCGTGGCCCAGGCATTCCCTTCATCTCGATCTTGTTCCCAAATGGTCTCACCGGATTTGGCATCCAGAACATGAATCGTTGATTGCCTTGAGTGGTCGCGAACCAGCACGAGTTTGCCATCGTAGACGACCGGTGAAGAGCCTTCACCCAGGCTGGCACCAACGTATGCCGGTCCCAGGTCGCGTTCCCACAGTTTCTGACCGTCAAGGTCATAACAGAACAGTCCCTGAGAACCGAACCAGCAATACAGTCGCTCCCCGTCGGTGTATGGTGAGGCCGAAGCAAAGCTGGCGTCCCCATGATGCCCCTCATGCGGAATACCCTGAGTCGCGATTTGTCGCCAATTCTCTTTGCCTGTCTCCCGATCGAGACTGAGAACGACAAACTGATATTTCGTGTTGGGATGGGTGATGCCAAAGACACGTTTCGGCTGATCTTCCGGTTTCGGGAGTGTGGGATCGACTTCGCCTGTATTGATTGCCGTGAGGATGAAGACTTGGTCCTCCCAGACAATCGGACTGGCGACTCCTTTTCCATCGATCGCGACCTTCCAGCGGATGTTCTGGTCCTCGCTCCACTGACGTGGTGGAGAGGCGGTCGGCGAAACTCCGGTGACATCAGGTCCGCGCCACTGATGCCAGTTACGGGCAGCATCTTCCGGCCGCTGAGCAGAGCAGATTTGTGAACTGCCAATCAGGATGCCCAGAAAGAGACAGGTGAAAATGAGATTCATTGATTGTGTCATGAGAGTGACTCGATTGACTGAGCTGAGTGAACCGGAACCGAAACTGTTCGACGTGCTACCATGTTAACGTCCCCGTGCTTGTCGCGAATGAGTCCGTCGGGATGTCCATTTGGTTGAGCAGACGGACGAACAGGTTGCACAGGGGAGTGTTGTTCGTGTGATCACCCGCGATGTACCGTCCATGCTGGAATCCACCACCGGCCAGGATGATTGGAAGGTTGCGAGGGTCGTGCGAGTTGGCATTCCCTAAGTTGCTGCCAAACAGCACGGACGTGCGGTCGAGCAGTTTCCCATCAGCCTCCGATGACTCGGACATGCTGGAAAGAAAGTCGGATAAAGATTTCATGATCTGGGTTTCAATGATCTTGAGCTGTTTGATCTTCTGGGGGTCCTGTCCATGGTGCGACAGGTTATGGTGCTCGGCCTGTACCCCGTCGATCTTAGGGACCACGAGATGATCTTGAATCACCATGGTAATGATTCGCGAGGAATCTGTTTTCAGAATGAGTGGAATGAGTTTGAGCAACGTCCGAGCCCGGCCAATCATATCTGCCGAGTCAGTGATGTCTTCGGGTGGGGCGACATCAACGTGAGGCTTAGGGCGATCGAGCCACGCCTCAGTCTCGGTGAGCTCAGCTTCAGCCGCCCGGATGGCCGTGAAGTATTCGTCCAACTGTCGTCGATCATTGGCGCTTGTTCGTCGATTGAGCGAGCGGGTCTGCTCGGCGACGCTATCCAGAATGCTGCATCCGTCAGCCAGACTCTGACGGCGAGTGCGAATCTCCTCGGGGCTTCCCTTCAGAAATAATTTCGAGAACAGTGCCGAAGGTCTATCTTCAGCCGGAATCATGACGCCGTTACTGGTGTACGACTGACTCTTCCGCGTATTGCTGCTGAGAGCAATTGATGGGAAACGACTCACATGCCCGAGTTTCGCGGTGGCGTACTGATCGACCGAGATGGAATTCGTGAACCCGCCAAGTCCCGGATTTCGGGCGGCGGTCAGCCAGGTCATTTCAGTATCGTGTGGTTGTTTTCCATTCTGATCGGGATGCGATAACCCAGAGAACAAGGTGAAGTTGTCGCGGTGTTCGTTTAACAGGTCGAGGTACTCTGTGGTTTCGTATTCGCTGCCCGGCGTCTTGGGAAACAGCGATGGCGGGTGCAAACCGAGCGTGGTACAGATCAGAACCATTCGATGAGGCGCCGTTGCCACTTCTCGCCCGATCGCAGGATTCATCGATTCGAGCAGCGGAAGTGCGATGGCAATTCCGGACGCCTTGAGCGCCGCGCGGCGTGAAATGGGAGTATGCATTATCGATTCCTAAACATACGGCTCGCGACGACTTGATGAATCAGGCTGCGCAGTGGATAGCCGTCGTCTTGTGTTGCTTTCAAGATTCTCTCAACTTCCTCGCGGTCAGCAAATTCGACTTCCCCACCGGTTGAGAACGCGATCAGTTTGAACAGGACGTTGCGTGCGACCTGCTCTGTGGACTGTTTTCGCAAATGTCGCTTGAAGTCACCAATGTCAGCGAACTTGAAGCCATCCGCTGTCACACCGGATGAATCCACCGGACGCCCCAGTTCGTAATCCTTGTGCAAAAAACGCAGCCCCACATTGATCTCTCGCGTGACACCTTTACTGTTGCGATAACGAGTTCGAAAGTTGCCAACTGGATCGAAGCATTCCAAGGCAAATCCCGGTGGATCGATCTGGCGGTGACAAGCCGCGCACGCCTCGACCGATTGATGTTTTTCCAGCGTTTCTCGAACGGTCGTGGCACCGCGTGTGTCTGGTTCAATCGAACCGGCACCGGGTGGAGGTGGGTTGGGGGGGAGGCCAAGTAGATTGGTGAGCACGAAATTTCCGCGTTTCACGGGAGTTGTCACGGTGCCATTGGCGGTTACTTTGGCAATCGATGCCTGAGTCAGAATACCGCCGCGAACACTTGTCGGGTTGAGCTTCACCTTTCGTATCTGTTCGCCCTCAATGCCTTCAATCCCATAGTGTTCCGCAAGTCGACGATTAAGAAACGTGAAGTCCGAATCGATGAGATTTGTGACGCTGAGGTTCTCTTCTACCAAGTGACCAAAGAACGCGCGCGTCTCCGCCAACATGGCTCGTCGCAATACGTCGTCGTACTCGGGGTAAGGAGCTGCACGACAATAAATCAGTCAAAACGACGTTGACACGTCGCATTGAATC
>CALEHQ010000019.1 GCA_937876315.1 uncultured Actinomycetes bacterium
GAGAAGCCGATCAAGAGCAACCTCCTCAACGTCGGACCAGTCATCGGCGCGTGGATTGTTGGTGGGCTTTTACTTCTCTATCTGGCGCCAAAAATCAAAGCTGACCGACCAGGTCTCTCGATCACTCACATCCGGCCCAAACAGGCGCTCATCATCGGCTGCGCGCAGGTTCTCGCCATGTGGCCCGGCACCAGTCGAAGCCTCGTCACAATTCTCGCTGCTCTTGCGGTTGGAATGACGCTCGCTGCAGCAGTTGAGTTCAGTTTTCTTCTTGGCCTTATGACCTTAGGGGCAGCAACGCTCTACGAAACAGCCACGAACGGATCAACGGTCATCGATGCATACGGATGGCTCAACCCACTTGTTGGTTTGATTTTCGCATTCATCTTCGCCGCGCTTGCGGTGAAGTGGATGGTGTCGTGGCTACAAACGCGCAGCTTGGCTGTCTTCGGCTGGGAACGCCTTGCTGTCGCATCTGCCAGCATCGGATTGCTTATCGCTGGAACGATTTAGAACAATCGCTCAGGATCCACCAAGCGAAAGGTCGGCGATCACAATCGTTGGACACCCGGTACCGCCTGGAAGCCATTCGATGTCATCACCAATTGCAACGATGTCTAAAAGCATTCGCTGCAAAGTCGAAGCAATCGTTACCTCGCGAACCGGTTCAGCCAGTTGACCGTTACGGACCATTAGCCCTTCGATCCCAACGGAAATATCGCCGCTCACAAGATTCACCCCGGAGTGAAGTCCCGTCATCGACTGCAGATAGACACCAGTATCGATGTCGGCCAGCAACGATTCGAAGGAACCTGCCCCGGGCGCGACTGCTAAGGCTTGGCACCCAACTGACGGTGTTGAGGAAACGCCTCGCACTGCAGAGCCAGTACTGGGCTGTCCAGCGCGTCGACCCGACGCACTGTCGTAGAGAAAACCCTGCAACACGCCGTCGACCACAAGTTGGTTTCGACGACAGGCCAAACCTTCACCGTCGAACATGTCGGCAGCGTAAGAACGATGATCGGTGGGATCGTCAACAAGGGTGAGCATGGGCGAAGCAATGGTCTCGCCTACTCGATCGCCGAAGGGCGAGCGCCCTTTCAACACGCGTTCGCCAGTAAGCGTGGAACCAAGGAGGCCGGCAATCGTGGCTGCCATCCTTGGCTCAAGGATGATCGTGACTCGCTGCGACGGAACCGGCTTTGCGCCAAAGAGCCGCGTGGCACGCAACACCGCGTCGTCGGCAGCTTCAGCGAGATCAAGATCATCGGGCCGAAACCCAACTGTTGAGCCTCCGCCGGTATAGGTCTCGTCACCATCTTCCGCTAGCGCGAGCGCACTCATCGAGCACCATGCACCGCGTCCGGCCCCAGCGATACCCGTGCTTGTCGCTACTGCAAAACGCGATGAGGAGTCAGAGAATGTTGCGACACGAACACCGGTGATTCTCGGGTCGCCAGCACGAACCATTCGTTCGAGCTCTAGTGCGAGGTCGATTTTCCGCGAAGCCTCCATGGTCGCTACCGATGGATCAAAAGCGTCGAAAGGAACAGGGGCTACCCCGTCAGGCTCGGCAAGGCCTACCCATTCATCGGGTTCAGCGAACGTTGCATTGTCCCGAGCATCGGCCAACGCATCGGCGATTGCATCGGGCTCAAGCGTTCCGGCCCACGCAAACCCTTGCCGATGATCGCTTACAACGCGAACACCAATACCAGCGCTGACTGCTGACGTAAACGATTCGACTTCGCCGCCGTGTGCGCGCACGGTCGTGTATGAGGATCGAGCCACGAAAGCTTCAAGCTGCTCTCCGGATCGCACGTTGCTGGCAACAGACTGTGCCAGCTCGAGGAGATCCGCAGATTCCTGGTCAGGCGGATCGAAGGTCACGAGCCTGAAACAGTGAGGTCGGCCACGACGAGAGAAACGCCAGACGCATTCATTGGAAGGAACTCCAGATCGTTGCCAACTGCCTGAACATCGCGAAGCATTTTTTGCAGTGTCGACGCAATCGTGAATTCACGAACGGGCTCAGCGAGTTCGCCATTTCGAATACGTAGGCCTTCGGCGCCAGTTGAAAAGTCGCCGCTTACCGGGTTCACTCCTGAATGGAGGCCAGAGACTTCTTGTACGAGAACCCCGTCGTCGATGCCCGCGATAAGCGTCGCCGGATCAGAGGTTCCAGGAACAAGCGACACTGACAAACATCCGACTGAGGGAGTGCTCTTGAATCCGCGAACTGCGTTTCCAGTACTCACTGTTCCGGCCCGACGAGCTGAGTAGGCGTTGTGCACGAACTGTTGCAACACACCGTTTTGGATCAGCACATTGCGTCGAGCAGCAAGACCTTCGCCGTCGGCATCGGTCGCGGTAAACGAGCGCACATCGGTGGGATCGTCGATGAGAGTTAACAGCGAGGAACCAACGGACTCACCCAAACGGTCGGCAAACAGCGACCGCCCCTTGAGCACCGACTCCCCATCGAGTGTGTATCCCAAAATTCCCAAGAATTGCGCGGTGACCCACGGGTCGAGCACAACGGTCAGGCGACCGCTGGGGGGCTGAATAGCGCCAAGCATGCGTGTTGCACGAGACGCCGCTTCGAGCGCGGCGCGTGATGGATCAAGATCAGAAGGTTCACGGCCTACGGAGAATCCGAAGCCGGTTTGGGTTTCGTCACCATCGGCGGCCATGGCATAGGTGGCGACATAACAACTTGTTTCGCTTCCAACTGTTCGGATACCCATGCTCGTCGCGATTGCTGCTTCGGAAATTGAATCGGCATATTCGGCTGATTCGATTCCTGAAATTCGCGGATCTGCAGCCATCACGACGCGTTCGAGCTCAATCGCCATTGCAATTTTGTCTGATGTCGCAAACGACACCATTGCGTCACGATGCAGATCGAGAACAGGGACTGCTGTGCCGTCGGGCTCGGCAAGGCCGGCGAACTCATCGAACGTGGCAAAGCTCACGTTGTCGCGAGCATCGGCGAGAGTTTCCGCGATCGCGGACTCATCAAGACTTCCCGCATAGGCGAAACCTTGACGGCCGTCGACAACAACTCGAATCCCTACGCCCTGCGACTGGGCTGAAGACAATGACTCGACGTCACCACCGAACACTCTGATTTCAGTTTCGGTTCCGCGCACAACAACCGCTTCGACCTGTTCCCCTGATTTGGCCATTGCAACGACACGGTCGGCAATGGCCAAAAGTTCGTCGCTCATGCGGCGGTACCACCGATGGTGAGCGACGACACACGAAGAGTCGGCACGCCGTCACCAACAGGAACGCCCTGTCCGTCTTTTCCGCACGTTCCCGGAGGACCCATCGCGAAATCATTTCCAAGCGCATCGATGCGCTGCAGAACCTCGGGGCCATTGCCGATGAGATTTCCTTCGCGCAATGGCTCAGTCACCTTGCCGTCCTCGATGAGGTACGCCTCGGTCATTCCGAAAACAAAGTCCCCGGTCGCGGTATTTACCTGGCCGCCACCGAGGTGTTTCACATAGACACCCTTCGGTGTCGAGGCGATGATTGATTCCGGGTCTTCCTCTCCGGCAAGGAGATAGGTGTTTGTCATTCGAACCATCGGAAGGTTCTGGTAGCTCTGTCGACGACCGTTACCCGAGCTCCGACGTCCTTCCTTTCGGGCCCGCAGGTGATCCCACATGTAATCGGTGAGGATTCCGTCCTCGATGAGCACATTGCGTTGGGCGGGGTTGCCTTCATCATCGATGGCGATGTTTCCCCACTCGCGAGCCATTGTGCCGTCGTCGACGACCGTTACTCCCTTCGAGGCCACTTGCTGACCAACGCGTCCCCGGAAAACTGAAGCACCCTTTGAAACAAGATCTGCTTCAAGACCGTGACCACATGCCTCGTGGAACAACACGCCACCGCCACCGCTACCAATGACCACCGGCATCTGACCGCTCGGGGCGGGACGGGCTGCCAACTTTGTGATCGCACGCTCTGCTGCGTTCCGCGCCAGTTGATCGATGTCGTACATGTCGAACAGTTCAAAACCGATTGTGTGCCCAACACTTTCACGACCCGTTTGCATACCGGTATCGCCAGTGGCAACACAGCTCACAGCAAAGAACGTGCGCACCGTGTCGTCTTCGACAAATACTCCGTCAGAGTTGGCAACAAGGATTCGACGGCGGTTGTCGCCGTAACTCACCGACACCTGCGAGATCGCATCGCCTACCGAACGAGCGGCTTCGTCGGCACGGGTCAGCAATTCAACTTTTCGGGCTTTCGGGACATCGCCAGGGAAGGTCTCGATGTCGTAGCCACGCGAGGCCGTTCCGCGGTGAAGAGCGACAACATTTGTCCCTCCGCCGCCGCCACGAGCCGCTGCTGCGGCCGCTTGTGCCGCAGCAATGAGTCCGGCTTCGGAGAGATCGGCAGTATGGGCAAAACCAGTGGTCTCGCCAACCACGACGCGGATACCCGCGCCACGGTCGCGGCCAGAGGTCAATTCTTCGACACGACCATCGTCAAGAACGGCGGAGGCATTGCGGCGGTCTTCGGCAAATACTTCAGCAAACTCTCCGCCCGTGCGCATCGCGACACCGAGAACTTCTTCGAGCACCGACTGTTCGATCATTTGTTCTTTCTCCGGTCCTGGGCTGGGCAAGTGTCTGCGGAAACAAGCCCCGCTGAGCGCCGTAGCGTACCGGCGCCGGCGCTGATCTGAGTGCCCGAAACCGAGTTCCCAAACCAGTCCGCGCCCATTCGTAGACTCAGCAGATGAATAGTCCCCATCGACCGACCGCATTCGGTCCACAAGGCACTGATGGGGCCGAACCAGGACTCGGCGATTTTGCCTCTGTCTCCGTTGAGGGACTTATCGACGCGGTCGAATCTGCAGGGACAAAAACCGAGCGGCGACATCGATGGGCGCTCCCGCTTCGAATCGCAGTCAGCCTCCTCATGCTCAGTGTCCTGTGGTGGAGGTTCCCTGAGATCAAGTGGTCTGACCTCATCCCAACTTGGGATCTCACAACGTTGCTCTGGCTTCTCTCCGCCACAGCCATGACGTTCTTGGGCATTGTCCTTTCTGCTGTTCGCTGGCAATCAGTGCTTCGGGCACTCCACCTTCGCGAACGGCTCCGCGTTCTCGTGCCCCTCTATTTCGCCGGACAATTTGTTTCAAATGTTCTCCCCACCACCATCGGTGGCGACGTTTTGCGCGTCTCTCGACTGTCCAAAGTCAATGGTGAACCCGAAACAACATTTGCATCTGTTGCGCTTGAACGACTCACCGGCTGGTTAGTACTCCCGCTCATCACATTCTTCGGGCTCGCCATCAACCCAGGACTCCGTGAACTCGGTCGCGCAACGTTGCTTGCTCTTGCCGTCGCAATCGTCACGCTTGTTGCACTCCTGGTCGTTCTTCTTGCTGCGAATCACCCACGACTTGGCGGTCGATTCGCAGCAACCGACGGATGGCGCCGCTTCGTCGATGCCATCCATCGGGGCGTCACCGAACTTCTTCGTCAACCCCTCGCCGCAATGTCCATTCTCGCCGCCGGCCTCGCCTACCAAGTTGCGCTTTGCCTCGCAGCCTTGATGGTTGCGGCGGCTCTTGGCTTCAGCTGGCTCGGACTCACCGCCCTTCTTGCGTTCTACCCGGCGGTTCTGATTCTTCAGGTGCTCCCCATCGGCATTGCCGGTCTTGGGGTCCGAGAAAGTGCTTTTGTCCTTTTCCTCGTCCCCCTGGACGTTCCCGCCGAGAAAGCCGTGGCCCTCGGTCTCGTTCTCTACGCCATCAACGTCATTGCCAGCCTTTTCGGGGCCCCCACCTTTGCGGTCGGTGGCCGCAGAGTTCCGGTAACGACCTGAACCGCTCCGGGCATCTCCCCCAATAGATGGTCCCAGAGATAGGGGTTCACCCCTTGAGGGACGGTAGCGTTGCACCACGGACGCCGGCCCCGGCGCCCACTCCCCCGTCTCCCGTCGCCGCGTTCTCCAAATGCCGCCGACAAGGACCCCGCCCATGATCATTGAGACGATTGAGTCGCCGGCCGACCTCAAGGCCCTCACCCCCGAGCAGCTCACCACGCTCGCGGCCGAGATGCGCGACGTCATCATTGAATCGGTCAATACCCACGGCGGCCATCTCGGCTCCAACCTCGGAGTCGTTGAGCTCACCCTCGCGCTCCATCGCGTATTCAACTCCCCTGACGACATCATCCTGTGGGACACCGGACATCAGGCCTACCCCCACAAACTCGTCACTGGTCGTGCCAAAGACTTTGTCGATCTTCGTCAAGCAGAAGGCCTCTCCGGCTACCCCTCACGCGACGAATCCGAGCACGACTGGATTGAGAACAGCCACGCTTCAACCGTTCTCAGTTGGGCCTACGGACTTTCTGTCGCGGAAGCCACGAAGGGCGCCGATGCCCGTCGCATCGTTGCCGTGATCGGCGATGGATCAATGACTGGCGGTATGGCTTTCGAAGGTCTCAATAACCTCGGCCATTCGGGGCGCGACTGCATCATCATTCTCAACGACAACGGCCGCTCGTATGCGCCCACCGTCTCCAGACTTGGCGAGAGTCTCGTCAAGATCCGCAACAACCCGGTGTACATGCGCCGCCAAGCGAAGCTTGAGAAGGTCCTTGCTGACCTTCCCGTCGTCGGCAACATTGCCAAGACAGGCCTCGACGCAACAAAGGCCGCAATTCGCGAAGCATTCGAACCAACAGCGTTCTTTGAAGCACTCGGTGTTCGCTATTCCGGCCCCTTCGACGGACACGACATTGCCCTTCTTGAAGAAGCACTGCGCAATGCCGCAGCGATGCCCGGCGGCCCACAAGTCATTCACGTCCTCACCCAAAAGGGTCGTGGCTATGGGCCTGCCGAAAACGACCCCATTAAGCGCCTGCACGACACCTCCGAGGCCAAACCCGGCAGCTTCACCGCTGCATTCACCGAGGCACTGGTCAAAGAAGGCGAAGCTCGTCCCGAACTTGTTGCCATTACTGCCGCAATGCCGGACTCCACCGGCATTCTCCCCTTTGCAGAACGATTCCCTGGCCGCATGTTCGATGTTGGTATCGCGGAACAACATGCCGTAACTGCTGCAGCGGGCATGGCGATGGGCGGGCTTCGTCCCGTTGTTGCTGTTTACTCAACCTTCCTCACTCGTGCATTCGATCAGGTCAATCTCGACGTCGGCCTGCACGATCAACCTGTCGTGTTCTGCCTTGACCGCGCCGGCATTACTGGCGACGACGGGCCAAGTCATCATGGGATTCTCGACATGGTGCTCCTCACCAAAGTTCCGAACATGACGGTGTTTGCCCCGTCCTCGTATCAGGAAATTGGTCAGATGCTGCATGATGCTCTCGACATCACCGATGGTCCCGTCGCAATCCGTTGGGCAAAGACCGCCGCTCGGCAAGCGCCTCCGGAAGAAGTCGGCAGCGGACTCAACGCTCGTCGCACCCGAACCGGCACACAGTTGTGCATCGTCAGCGTGGGCAAGATGCTCGATGCGGCCGAGATCGCAGCCGAGCAGCTTGAGGCTCAAGGCATTTCGGTCACCGTTTGGGACGCGCGGGTCGTCAAGCCGCTGGACCCCGCGATGATCGACGATGCGGCTCGACACCCCTTCGTGATCACCGTCGAGGACGGCCTTCGAGAAGGCGGCGTCGGGATGACAGTTTCTGACCTCGTAAGCGAGCGCACAATCGGAGCCACCGAACCTCGTGTTCGCGTGCTTGGTATTCCCTCTCAGTACATCGCTCACGGAAAGCCCGATGCGATCCTCGCCGACCTTGGTCTCGATGCCGCTGGCATCACCGCTTCGGCACTCGCCATGATCCGCACCGGAAACTCGACCCCAGCGACGAGCTAGTTCGTCGCCGTTCGCGCCTGCACGATGCCAGAACCCGTTAGGACCCCGGCAGAACTTTTCGATCTCACTGGTCGAGTTGCGCTCGTCACCGGCGCGTCGTCTGGACTCGGCCGACGAATCGCTCTGGTACTTGCTACTGCTGGCGCCACCGTCGCTGTCACCGCACGGCGAGCCGACCGACTCGTCGAACTCGAGTCCGAAGTACCCAACATCCATGGGTTCTCCTGCGATCTCACAAGTGCGGCCGAACGCGAGGCACTTGTCACCAAAATCGAATCCCGAATTGGGCCCGTCGACATCCTTGTCAATAACGCAGGCGCCGTGAACGCGACGTCGATCGAAAACGAATCGCTTGACGATTTCGCCAAGATGATCGAACTCAATCTCACAGCGGCCTGGCACCTTATGAAACTGGTTGGCGTTTCGATGGTGGAGCGTGAGCAGGGTTCGATTGTCAATATCGCTTCGATACTGGGCGTCGTTGGGGCGACGCCGGCGAAGGATTCCGGTTACTCAGCGGCCAAAGGCGGACTGGTAAACCTCACTCGCGAGATGGGACTGCAGTGGGCGCGAAAAGGCGTTCGAGTCAATGCAATCTGTCCGGGTTGGTTTCAGACCGAAATGATCGAAGACCTGACCTCAACCGAGAACGGCTCATCGTTCATCACCTCCAACACGCCCATGATGCGAGTTGGACAGGTCAACGAAATCGACGGCGCCGTCCTCCTACTTGCTTCCGATGCGGGGAGCTTCATGACCGGTTCCATCGTCATGGTCGATGGCGGTTGGACCGCTCGATGAAACTGCTGGCGATTGCGGCTGTCTGCTTCGCCATGTTGCTCACTGCTGGTGGCTGTTCGAGTGGGGCTCAACGAACGGTCGCACCGGTGCACTGGGACCTCAATGCCATCATCGAGCCAACGACTCTCAGAATCTCCGGATACATCGGCAGTAGTTCGTGCAGCGCGTTCGACTCGTTCGAGTTGGCTGAAGATGACGAACGAGTCGAGATCACCGTTCTGGTGAGTTCGAAACAGTCGGGCCCCTGCACCTCGGACATGCGACTCGAGTCGATCGACGTTGTGCTCTCAGCTCCGCTTGGGCAAAGAGAACTCACCGGCTGTCTCCCCTTCGAGGCGCTTCCGGGTGAACCTAATCTCGGTTGCCGAACAATCATTCCCTACCCCTAAGCAACCTCAGGAACGATGAAGTTCGGCGGACCGCCTCGCTGCGTCAGCCTTGAGATCGCCCTTCGCCACCTTGCCGCCAGATGATCTCGGCAACTCATCAACAATCACGAGATGTTCGGGCCACCACTCGCGCGACACGGATCGTGAGCGCAAGAGTTCAACAATGTCATCGAGTGTGAGTTCCGCCCCAGGGCGAAGCTCAACATACGCGCATACTCGTTCACCGAAAACCGGATCGGGAAATGCCACTGCTGCCACCATCGCAACAGCCGAATGCGTGGCAATCTCCGCTTCGACTGCTGGAGCGCTGATGTTCTTGCCACCCCTGATGATGAAGTCTGAAGTGCGACCAACAACTGTTAGTACGCCTTCTGCATCAATCCGAACAATGTCACCCATAAGCATCCAGCCGTCGTCGGTGAACAGCGCAGTATTCGCAGCGTCATCGCCCCAGTAGCCAAGTGCGGTAGCCGGGCCTTTGCAGGCTGGTTGACCTTCCTCGACACCCGCTGGAACCTCAGCGTGGGTCTCAGGGTCAAGGAGACGCACATGCATTTCAGGAATCACATGACCCGCAGTTCGAAGACGAGTCTCTCGGTCGGTGGCATAGGAGGTGTGACTGAGCGCACCCGTTTCATTTGAGCCATAGAACTGCAGCACCTTCGCTCCGGTTGCTTCTTCAAACTCCGCTGCGCGTTCGTACGGAACCGCTTCACCGCCAGTGAACATTGAACGCAGCGATGAAAGATCACGTGGACGTTCAACTTGTGCATTCAGCAACATGATGAATTGCGTACTGACGCAGCACAACACGGTGACGCGTTCGCGTTCGATGAGATCAAGTGCTTCATGAGCATCAAATCGATCCATCAATACCGTGGGCACACCGAGAACAGTCGGCGTGAAGTGTGCAGTCCACAAACCAAATCCGAATGGTGCAGGCAGAGCCCCAAAGAACACTTCATCGGAGCCAAATCCGCCAGCTTCAGCCGCCAATTGATGGAAATAGAACCATCGGTTTTGCGTATGCATCACACATTTCGGCAACCCCGTAGTTCCCGATGTGGAGTTCAGGAGAAAAAGCTCGTCTGGATGAATCGGACGAAACGAACAATCGGGATCGACTTCAACCCCGTCAGAAAGTGCAGCGTCAACAACTCGCGCATCTAACCCGACAAGAAGGTGGCGATCAACTGATTCGCCCATCGCAGCCACATCGGAACGCAATGCCGCTGCAGTTCGACCGTGTTGTTCAGGAGCCGTAATCAGCGTTCGAGCCCCGGTGAGCGAAAGTAAATGCGCCACTTCGCGATCACCAGCGCGCGCACCAATGCCGACTGCAACGCAACCGGCGCGCTCGATGCCGACGAAGACGGCATGAACAGCCGGGCCATCAGGCATCATCACGGCAATGCGTTCTCCACGTTCAGGTTCGGCGGCAAGGATCGCCAAGGCGATGTCGTCGGCATCTGCGTGATACTCCGCCCAGGTGTAACGGCGCCCATCTGCAACAAAAGCGATTCCATCAGGTTGCACAGATGCTCGAGCCGCAACGATCGATCCAACGGTGTCATCGCCCCACCAACCTCGCGCGTGGTACTCGGCTGCTGCATCAGAATCAGCACGGAACAGCTCCACCGAACTCAACCCGCTGCCTTCGATCGGCGAGAAGCGGGAACGGCTCGTAAGTCTGAGACCAAACGATCAAGCTGCTCAACGAGGGCCGACAGTTCCTCGACTGACCAACCGCCGAGTTGTTCGGCCATCAATTCATCGTTTGCTGCCTCAATCCGGCGATGAGCAACCCGGCCCGCAGCGGTGACCGCGACGACAGATGCCCGTCCATCTTGCGGATCGGCAGACCGCTCCACGTATCCCTCGGCTTCAAGAGCTTGCACCTGTCGGGTGAGTGCTGCCGGGTGAGTTCTGACGGCGTCGGCGAGATCACTCATGCGCATAGGACCGTCGTCAATGACCTTGCCCAGAACAGCAACGGCCGCCACACCAATTGCGACACCAGAACGAACCGCAATCAAACGATCAAGACGCTGGCTCCCTGTGATGCGACGCAACGATCCCATTTCGTTGCGTAAACGACGAAGGAGCTCAGACATCTCAGATGGTTCACTACGACTCATAACCACACCTTCGCGATTCTTTCGACCTCGATCGTTCCCTGCCGTCGACCTTCCCGCAGGGATGGCCCCCGAGTCGCCGGGTCAAGAACATTGGTTCCGAATGCCTCCGTGGATCCACCGTCAGCTGCGATCACTTCAACGATTGCTCCTTGCTCACGCAAGGCTGCCGCTTCGACCTCAACCGTTGGACCGAAGCCACCCGCAAATGGTGCAACAACCACAACGATGTCGCAGCCCTCTGCGAGATCAGCATTGGTGCCACTTCGCACGCCACCATCGATGAATCGAGAGTCACCGATCGTGACAGGCGGCCAAATTCCTGGGACTGCACAACTTGCAGCAACCGCGGAAACAAGTGCGACACCAGAATTGCGATCAAAGACTTTGAATTCTCCGGTGAATGCATCAACTGCCGTAACGAGTAATTCACGATCCGACCACTCATGTGACGAAAGCCGCGATTCGATTACTGCGAGACGAGCGCTCTCTTCAACGGTGGGTGCAGCTAATGCCACCCCACCAAGACGACGCCGCACCTCGATCTCATCGGGGGCCCCATCGAAACACGCAGCAAATTGCTCAATCAACGCATCTAGCGAACTTTCGACCTGCAACTCTGCGCTCTGACTCGCAGGCACTAATTGACGAGCACATAACGATTCAAGGGATTCGTCAGTCCGGAGTTGCGCCCCGACAGCTGCGCCAGCCGAGGTTCCGATGATTCGATCAGCAGCCCTGAGATCGACACCAGCGTTTGCGAGCGCGTCGAGGACACCGAGTTCCCAAGCAATCCCCGCCACTCCACCTCCGCCAAGAACTAACGCCGTCGACATCAGTCAACCCTCCACACAACCGCCACGCGACGGAGGCGACCCCATGGGGTCGCCTCCGACACATGACATGACGTCAGCTCAGCCCAGTGGATTGAGCGAGGAACCGACTGCCCACATTGCGAAGAACTGGGCGTTGGCGCCGTAGGCCTGAGCGATTGCCAACTTGGCTCCGCCGACCTGATGGTCTTCAGCCTGACCACGAACCTGCAGCGCGGCTTCAGCGAAACGCAGAAGACCAGATGCACCGATCGGATTCGAGGAAAGCACACCACCGGACATGTTGACGGGGAAGTCGCCGTCGAGTGCCGTGGCACCAGACTGCGTCATCTTCCAACCTTCACCAGGAGCGGCGATCTCGTGGGCTTCGAGCCACATGGGCTCGTACCAAGAGAACGGTACGTACAGCTCGGCGCAGTCGATCTGTTCGCGAGGGTTGGTAATACCAACCGTCTTGTAGATCTCCTGTGCACACGCGTGCGCCGCTTGCGGGTTCACCGGGTCACGACCCGAGTACCAACCTGGCTCGGACTTCATCGCGGTGGCGAGCACCCACGCCGGAGGCTTCGATGCCGCTTTGCCGCCATCTTCATCAGTGAAGATGACTGCGCATGCACCGTCGGACGATGGACACGACTCCAAGAAACGGAGCGGATCCCACATCATCGGAGATTCCTTCACCTTGTCGATGGTGATATCGGCAAGCTTGAGATGGGCATACGGGTTCTTGGCACCATTGAGACGGTCCTTCACTGCAACCATCCAACCAATATCTTCAGGTGCTCCTGAGCGTTGGATATAGGCCCGGATAAACGGAGCGAACGCGCCGCCCGCTCCGATCGAAGCGCCCTTACCGCCGCCCAGAGCGAACTGGGCATTGCCCTCTGACTGCTTTTCGAAGGCAAGCGACAGCACTCGCTTGTGACGACCGCTTGAAACGAGGTGTGAACCAACGATGCCCGTTGAGCCACCCACTGAACCAGCGGTGTGTACTCGGAACATCGGCTTGTTCACCGCACCAAGGGCATCGGCGAGATACATCTCGGGCTTCATGACTCCCTCGAAGAAGTCAGGAGCTTTGCCGAGCACGACTGCGTCGATATCGCCCCAGTCCATGTTGGCGTCTTCAAGCGCGCGCTGAGCGGCTTCGCGGACAAGTCCGGCCATCGAAACATCGGCACGCTTGCGCTTGTGATGTGTCTGACCGATACCGACGATTGCTACAGGCTGATGGCTCATTGGTCACCTTCCAGGACGCAGACGAGATTCTGCTGAAGGCAAGGTCCGGACGTGGTGTGAGCCAACGTGCGGTTCTTGCCATTCTTGATGATCTGATTTGCCGCTTCACCCACGCGGATGAGGCCGACGGTCATTACAGAGTGAGCCGCAAGCGCACCACCGGAGGGGTTGACCTCGGTGGAAGCGTCAAGACCCAGTGAATCACGAAGAATCAACTCTTGGAAACTGAACGGGGCATGGAGCTCGGCAACATCGATCGGGCCCTTACCAACACCGGCTGCCTCGGCAGCAAGGCGGGTTGAGACCGAAGTGGTGATGTCTTTCCGAACTGTCGGCAAATGTGCCTCGATGCGATGATCGATACCGGTGATCCACGCTGGACGCTCACACAGGTCATAAGCCCGCTTGCCACGAGCAAGAATGACTGCGGCCGCCTGATCGGTTGTCGGCGGCAAGTCGTGACGACGCAACGGGTTGCGCACGTAATCAGCTGCGAGCAACTCGTCGATAGAAAAATCGCCCTTCACCTGTGCAAACGGGTTCGACTTGGCGTTGGACCGGTTTCGAGCGACAACCTCAGCGAAGTCGCGTTCGGTGGCCTTACCAGAATCGATGAGCGCACGTGCCTGCAGTGCAGCCAATGTCCAGGTGTCGGTACCCAACGGAGTGAGGTAGTAGGGATCGAATTCAACCGTGAACAACGTCGATGGATCGGAATTGGAGTTCTTGCCAACACCGACGGCCATTGCGATGTCAATGTCGCCTTGAAGAAGTCGAACGTAGGCCTCGTACATCGCCCACGCGCCGTCCATCTCGACATGCGACTCGTTGATTGCAGGAACCATGCCGTAGGCGTCAGTGTTCTGCACAAATGAGAACCCTTGACCAGACAGGTAGTCACAAGAACCCGAGACCGTGAAGCCAATCTCTGACTTGTCGATTCCGACCTGCGCAATCACCTCGCGGGTGGAGCGCAGAACCAAGTCCGATTCCGTCAGGTTCGTTCGCCGTTCGGGCGGCAATTGCGCAAACCCGACGATTGCAATGTCATTTTCTGAAGGTGCCATCACATCATCCGATCCAAGTAGCGATCAGCCGGTTCATCCGGCTCACCAGTGGTACGCCAGCCGACGATGATGTCGCCACCGCTTCCTCGGCTGCGGTTGTCGATATCTACTGCGGAACGCTCGTTCTCCGGCGCCCACACAACTTCAACGTGAATGCCAACGCGGATTTCGCTCACCGGAACATCGAGAATTTCCTGCTGAGCGATAACGGCATCAGCATCGTCAAGAAGGATCGAGCAACGTGCGAACGGCTCGGTCTCGGTCTGACCGGGATACGGCGTCGGCGTCACGATCGTGAAGTTCGAAATCACACCACGGCCAGGAACCTCGACGACGTGACTCTCATCAAGCTCAATGGCGCACACGCTGCACATGCCTCGTGGCCCCACGATTGTTCGAGCGCACTGCGGACACTTCTGTCCGATGATGCGACCCTCCATAAGAGCTTTCGCCCACATAATCGTGGTGGGAGATGCGTTGTCGACGTAACGGAGATCGCTAAACGCGTCCATTTCCGTGATCTCGTTCTCCGCCGGGGCATCAAACGGTTCACCAGCACCTTCGCTGGGAGAGGGGTCAGAAGCGGGAATGAACGCAATGATGTCGTCAATACGACCATCGCAGTCGGCCGGAGCCTTGAACTTGGCTTCGACGCGCATGCCCGCAGACATCGCGCTTTCTGAGCCAGCGTCGACGATGTGAATCATCGGCGTGTCAGCACCATCGAGGGTGATGAACGCGAAACCGAACGCGTGGTCAAGCGGATGCAAGTTGGTTGGTTCAGGCACCCATGTCCATGTCGAAACGGTTCCCTTCGGACCGACACACACCCAATCAGTGCCCGAATCGGCTGCGGTGTCGGGGTCGTATTCAAGCGGCGGTGCAATCACCCGGCCACCGGTGCGAACACCGATGATCTGGCCCTGCGCAATCGCCGAGCTAAACGTGCTGAGTGTCGAACCCAACGTCCGCGAAAACGGGAACGTCAGATTGAAGACGAACTCTTGGACAGTGTCAGCCATCTTCTCCCTTTCCTAGTAAAGGTCTTGTGCAGATCATTGATCTGACGACAAAGGGAGACAATCGATCCCCCTCCGATCGGTGCCGCGACCCTAGAGGTACTTAACACCGCTGAGCAACCAATTCGAGGGATTTCTCGCCGGCGGAAGCGTCAAGAAATCAGATGGGTCAGGCTCAGGTATAGAAGGGGTTATCGCCAGCGTTGTGGTCAGTCACATCGATGACCTCGGTGACCTCAGGGATTGCCTCATGAATTGAGGTCGTAATCCCGTCACGCAATGTGGCGGCACTCATTGCGCAGCCCTGGCAACCGCCACCCATCGTGAGAAAGACGGTGGTGTCTTCCACACCAACAAGGGCAGCGAAACCTCCGTGTTGGGCCAGACCGGGATTGATCACTTCTTCGAGGAGCTGCGTCACCTTGTCGGGGATCTCGCCGGTAAGCACGATGTCGCGGCCATCAAGAGGATTCACCGGTGCCGGACGATTCGGGTTCTTGATGACGAAGCCGCCCTGTCCGGCCGACCGCGGAATATCGAGTACCGCACCGCGCATGTTCTCAATGCTGTTCGCCGCAACGACCACGCTGAGTCCGCCTTGGACTGAAAGATCATCTTCTGCATCGAGCTCGGCGATAGTCGCCCAACCAAGGTCGTAGTCGTAGTCGGTGCCCTTCACGCCCTTGATCTCGACGCGCAGACCGATCGCACCAGGGTCTTCTTCAGTGTCACGAATGCCAAGAACCTGCTCAAGCGCATCGGGAGCGATAGCGAGGACGTACTCGCTCGTTGACGAACTGTCGTCGGTCGCTGTGGAAGTGAGATCAGACATCGAAACCCCTGCGGGAGAATTGCCGGGTTGTCCCAGCACCGGATCCGAACGTTACCGGCCAGCGATGAAGATGCCTTGATCCGACAACCAAACCAATCAAACCTCAGGAGATATAGGACCCTCGACCGAAGGCAACTGCGAACGCAAGCATCACTGTGAGTGAGAGCGGGAGGATGACCGCTCGAACTTTGGGGCGAGCAACCAGAAGTTCTGCAGCCACCACAATGCACGGGAATGTGCCGAGCAGATAGCGGCCAGCGCCGAAGAAATCTTTCGTGCCTAGAAGAGGAAGAGCGATCATTCCAAGGCAGTACAGGGCATAGGCCCAACCAAATCGCCGTTTCACCATTGGTACAAGAGCAAGTGCTCCGAAAACAACAAGACCATGCGCTACGTGGCCAATGGTTGACCACTCGAACGGTCGATGCTGCAACTCCTCGATGAGTCGAAATTTCAGCCACGTCGCAGGACCCGCGCCTTGGTCCCAACCCTTTGATGCTTGGGTTGCCGCGAAAAGAAACGGGTGACCGAAGTTCAACCACAGGAACAAACACCAACTACCGACACCGAGCCATGACAAGAAGATGGGCGCATCGGCTCTGGTCAACGTGCGTGGGTTGAAAAGTCCTCGGATACCAGTCGCCCCGTTCGAGATATTGCGTTTCTCGGTCACTCGGAGAACAAGTGCAGCCGCAACGACAAGACCGGCCGGACGGCCAGCGGTTGCGAGAACTCCGACAAGACCTGCCCAGAAGTAGCGATCCTTCTCAACGAGATAGAAGGCACCGATCGCTGTTGCGACAAATAATGCGTCGGAATACACAACTCCGTAGAGGTACCAACTGTACGGAAACACACAGAGAAGAATCACAGCAGTGATGGCGATTTCGCGAGAAACAAAAACACGCGCCCACTGGCGAAGTACAACAACGGCCGTTGCTCCGCTGAGTACCGTCACCACTATTCCAGTGATGTAGATGCTGGGAAAAGCCCAACTAAAGATGCTGACGACTGTGGGATAGGTCGGCCAGAACGCAACCGAAGACTGCACCCCTGGGTAGTAGACGTATCCCTCACGAACAATCGTGCGGTACCACTCGGCATCCCAGCGGGCGAAGCCACCAAACCACGTATCACCAACTCCTTGACGCATCGGGAAGAATGCATCGTGAGTGAGATGGTTGTAGCCGAACCAGATTGCAATCCAAACGAGAATGCCTACGGCCGAAAAAAACGACGAGAGGTGACCACCAGTTGTCACTCCAGCCTCCTCGTTCATTGAATGGACCAGAGACTCGGCCGCGCAGGCGCGCGAGCGCACCAGTTCGCGAAGGCTCGATCTGAGCGATTGTGGTCGAAGAGGAATCGGTCATGAGGTGAGTGATCCATCCCCCGATGGACCGGGTGGAACGGTAGTCCTCAACACCCCCTGCATCACAAGAGATCAGTGGGTCTCCAACTCGCCGTAGCCTCGGACAAATGATCTGCGTGGACGTCGACCGAGCAACAATGACCCGCCCCGGTCGCCCTCTCTTTACTGATGTGTCGCTGACCCTCTCGACGGGAGACCGATTAGGCATCGTTGGCCTCAACGGAACAGGAAAGTCCACACTGCTGTCGGTGCTCACCGGCGAAGTCGCTCCTGAATCGGGCTCTGTCCGCCGAGGTCGCGACGTTCGAATCGCCACGCTCCCCCAGCGCCCGGTTTTGCCAGCCGGCAGTGTCCTTTCCGCCGTCGAAGCAGTGGCAGAACGCGACTGGGAAGCCGCAGCCGTGCTTGACCATCTCGGCATGGCTTCACTCACTGACGCTGATACCGGTCGATTGTCAGGCGGCCAGGCCAAACGAGTTGCCCTCGCGCGCGCCCTCGTCGCTCCTAGCGACCTGCTCATTCTTGACGAACCCACAAATCACCTCGACATTGACGCGATCGCATGGCTCGAAGATCGACTCGACAGCTACCGCGGTGGACTCGTACTGGTGACCCACGATCGACACGTGCTTGATCGCGTGACCAATCGAGTGCTCGAGCTCGACCGCGGCCGCTCCTATCTTCATGACGGCGGCTACGCCGGCTACCTCGAAGGTCGCGCTCTGCGTGAAGAACAAGCCGTCTCGCAAGAAACCACTCGCAAGAATCTCGCTCGCAAGGAATTGGCGTGGCTCCGACGCGGCGCCCCGGCACGAACCAGCAAACCGAAAGCGCGGATCGACGCCGCAACAACGTTGATTGAAACACGGGCAGAGCCCGCAGCGCGTTCCGGCATTCCCGATCTTTGGTTCGGGACACCGCGACTTGGGGGCAAAGTGGTTGAAATCACCGACGTGTCGTTCAACCACGACGGAGCATCACAGTTGTTCAGCGATGTTGAACTCATGCTCGATAATCGAGAACGACTCGGACTCATTGGCCCGAACGGTGCCGGAAAGTCGACTCTCCTTGACCTCATTGCTGGCCGACGTTCACCCACAGCAGGGACAATCGACGTTGGTTCAACAGTTCGTATCGGGTACTACGACCAAATCGGAGTGGAGCTTGATCCGCGCCAACGCGTTCGCGAAGCAATCACCGGTGGTCGCCGCGAACCGGACTGGCAGGACGCAGCCCTTCTTGAATCGTTTTGGTTTGATGGTGATGCGCAATGGGCACCGATCGAACTTCTTTCGGGAGGAGAACGCCGGCGGCTTCAACTTCTGCTCGTTCTCGCCCAGAAGCCAAACGTGCTGCTGCTCGACGAACCGACCAACGACCTCGATCTCGACACACTTCGCGTTCTTGAGGAATTTCTCGACGACTGGCCCGGTGCTCTTATTGTCGTAAGCCACGATCGAGCCTTCCTTGAGCGAACTGTTGCCGATGTCATCGTGATGGACGGCCACGCCCGACCATCACCTCGCCCGGGCGGATACGCCGCATGGGAAGAACAGCGCCGAGCCTCAATAGTTCGCGGACGCATTGCAGATCCACGTAAAGCCCCAAGCTCATCGTCAGGATCCCCAACCTCGAAGTCTTCAAAGGCAAAGACCTCAGAGAAACCAGCAACAAGGTCCCCAAGCACCTTGCGGTTCCTCATCAAGGATCTTGAGAAGGAGATCAAGCGTCTCACCAAGACAAAAGACCGACTTGAACTGAAAGTGGCCGACCTCGCCGTCAGCGGCGACCACGTCGAACTCACCCGTCTAGGTGGGGAATTGACCGCAGTTCTCGCCGAACTGAACGCCGCTGAGGAGCAATGGCTGGAACTGACCGACGAGGCCGAACGAGCGTCGAACTGAGCCATCCCGCATCGCCGGTAGATTCCTAGGCCGTGACCGACGTCGAGACTCCCACCGAAGCGCTGCTGGACCTGCGGCGAACTCGACGCCACAACCGACTTTCCGAAGTCCACTGGATCGATGCGGTCTATCGGGTCTACATCGTTGGCCTCGCTGCGGTGATCTTCATCCTTTTTGCAGTCAGCCAACTCCCGGATGATCGACTCACCAATGAAGAAGCCCTGCGCTTTGCCAATGAAGCACCGATGTGGCTCGGGCTCGGATTCGCGATTGCAATAGGCGTTGGGTTGCGCTCCGGAGGCCGCGGCGGACCGCTCGTGCTCGAAGCACCAGTCGTCATGCACGAGCTCAATGCACCGGTTCCGCGCGAATCGGTTGTTCGTGGTCCAGCCATCAAACAACTTCGATTTATGGCATTCGCCGGCGCCGTAATTGGCGCAATCATCGGCGAAGTCGCTGCGTATCGACTCCCCGTCAATACCGCTACGGCAATTGCATGCGGAGCTCTCTCGTTTGCTCTTGTCGGGGTACTTGCTTCTGCAACAGCACTCGCTGCATCGGGTCGACGTCTTCGTTGGTGGCCCGCCAACATCCTCGCTGCCGTCCTCATCGCGTGGTCTGCGCTTGATGTTCTTGGCAAGAGGACAACCTCGCCCTTCACGCTCCTTGCCGAAATTGCGTTCTGGCCAATCACCTTCCGAGTATTTGCTCTCATCAGCATCGTGGTCGTAGCTGTAGTTGTCTGGTTGGGACTTTCCCGGATTGGCAATCTCTCGATTGAGCATGCATTGCGCCGCGCCGGACTAGTTTCGCAGTTACGTTTCGCCGTCACACTTCAAGACGTTCGAACCGTTGTGCTTCTTCGCCGTCAACTGTCTCAAGAGAACGCTCGGCTTCGTCCCTGGATTCGAATTGGCCGATCGAAAAAGAAGAGTTTTATTCCACCAACGTGGAAACGCGATTGGCAGAGCTACCTGCGTTTCCCCCTACCCCGACTCCTTCGCATGGCGATGTTCGGCGTCATCGCCGGACTTTCACTCGGAGCATTGTGGCGCGGCACCATTCCAATGATCATCGTTGCCGGCCTTGCGCTCTACCTCGTGGCCTACGACGCATCGGAACCAACAGCTCAGGAAGTTGATCACCCCACTCGGTGGGAAAGTTTTCCTGAAGCGCCTGGCATCTTGATCCTGCAACACGTTGCTGCGGCATTTGTCGTCATGACATTCATCTGCGCGATCGTCGCCGCCTCTGCGCTGATCCTCGTCCCATTCGCTGTGGTTTGGAAACTCGCACTCATCATGTTTGTACCTGTCGCTCTCGCTGCCGCGGTCTCGGCAATGATCAGCGCCGCTCAAGGTGCACCCAATATGGCCGGTCTTGCGGGGCTTGGTCCCGATGTCATGGGCTGGCTCATGATCGCCCGCCTCGTCATCCCTCCAGCCATCACGATCATCGCCCTCCTGCCCCTGCTCAGCGCTGGATCTGATCCCAATGCCATCAACACCACCAAAGTCGGCAATGCAACGGTGTACTCACTGTTCGCCGTCGGCGGTGCCATCCTTTACTTGCGCACACGGAAGCCGAAGCACCTGTGACCTCAGCATTCGCATTACCCAAACAACCACCCACTCCCGCCACTGAGCCGCGCCTGAAACCCGACGCGGCCCTGCAGACCCTCGACCTTTCGAAGGACTACGGCGATGGCATGGGGCTCATGACCGAACTCGATCTCGTCATCGGCACGGGTGAACTCGTCATGCTCGTAGGCCCGAACGGCGCCGGAAAGTCAACATTCCTCGGACTCGCCGCCGGGATGCTCGAGCCAACAAACGGTTGGGCGTTCATCGCAGGTAGCCCTGCCGGCACCGTCCATGCGCGCGCTGCGCTCTCGTACCTGCCTGACAATCCGGTGTTGTACGACGACCTCAGTCTCGGTGAGCACATCGAATACATCGCTCGCCTTCACAAAACTGTCGATTGGCAGGACTACGCCGACGACCTTGTCGACATGTTCGGACTTGGCGACCGCATCGACGATCTTCCGTCACGATTTAGTCGCGGACTCAAGCAGAAAACTGGTCTCATCCTCGGGCTTATCCGTCCGTTCACCGTGATGCTCGTCGACGAACCATTTGTTGGCCTTGACACCCCCGGCCAAGAAACGCTGGTGGAAATTATGAGCGATGTCGTTGACCAGGGCGCAACGATTATTTGTTCGACCCATCAACTTGATCTCGTTCCCAGCGCAACGCGGTGTGTCGGATTGCGCGACGGAGAACTCGCATACGACGGCCCCGCTACTGCAGCAAAAATTCGCGAACTCGTCGGCGGCGAATAAAACGTGGCCGAAACGCCCTATCGAAAAGGCATTCTTTCCGAGCCTCTCGATCTCGACGGGGACACACCCCGTTCTCGCCAAAAACCAGCGGTCATTGCTGCAACTCCCGGCCTAGAGGTTGAAGTCCGAGGCACACACCTCTGGGGTGTCGTCGTTGAATGCGATTCATCGTTCGTCACACTCCGAGATCGTCAAGGACGCGATCACAAGATTCGATTGCGAGATGGCGCGTTCGACGTAAAGGGTCGACAGGTCACCTTGGCTCGACCCAAAGCATCAAGCACCGCAGCGGCAACGCGCACTGCTTCGGGTTCCGTTGCGATGCCTTCTGCACCGGCTCGCGTGGCACGGGCAAGTCGGCTGCTTGTTGAAGGCGTACACGACGCGGAACTCGTGGAAAAGGTTTGGGGCGATGACCTCCGAGTCGAAGGTGTCGTTGTCGAACTTCTCGATGGCGCAGACAATCTGCAAGAAATCGTTCGGTCGTTCGGGCCACGGAGCGGACGTCGCCTCGGCGTCCTTCTTGATCATCTCGTCGACGATTCCAAGGAATCACGAATCGCTGCAGGAATCGATCATCCCGATGTCCTTGTCACTGGCCACCCATATGTCGATATTTGGGCTGCGGTGAAACCCTCTGTTGTCGGCATCGTCGCATGGCCAGATATTCCCAAGGGTCAACCGTGGAAAGAAGGCATCTGCGCAGCCCTTGGCGTCGATGACCCTCGGTTGTTCTGGAAGAAGATCCTGAATTCGGTGTCGTCCTATGCCGACCTACAACCACCTCTCGTGGGAGCAGTTGAGCAACTCATCGACTTCGTTACTGAACCTTCGTAATCAGCCGCCGCTGCCACGGGTAGCGTTCCTCCCATGACCGATTCCGCCGTGACTTACGAACTCCAAGACCGCGTCGCCCTCATCGCGATCGACGACGGCAAAGCCAACGCGATCAGCCACGACATCGCTGCAGGTGTCCACGATGCCCTTGAACGGGCTCGCTCGGAAGCGGGAGCAGTTGTGCTCGCTGGTCGCTCCGGCCGATTCTCTGCAGGCTTTGACCTTTCGGTCATGACCTCAAGCCCAGAAGCTGCGAGAAACCTTCTGAAGGCGGGCGCTGACATCGCTATTGAGATTCACGAGTTCCCAATGCCAGTGATCATCGCGTCGACCGGCCACGCACTTGCGATGGGCGCAATCTTGCTCATGGCCGCCGACGTGCGCATCGGCGCAGAGGGCAACTACAAGATCGGTCTCAACGAGGTCGCTATCGGGATGCCTGTCCCCAAGTTCGCCGTTGAACTCGCTCGCACATCACTCTCAAATGCTGCATTCACCGCAGCGGTCAATCACGCAACCGTGTACGACCCTGCTGGCGCAGTCGTTGCCGGCTATCTCGATCAGGTTGTCGCCCACGACGCGGTGCTCACAACCGCGCTCGCCCATGCCGCCGACCTTGCTGAGCGCCTCGACTCTGATGCATTCGCTCTCACTCGCACCAACTGTCGTGGAGCATCGCTTGAACTCATCCGCAGCGGACTCGCTGCTGATATTGCGACCTTTGTCGTAAAGGTTCCCGAAGCCTGATCAATCGTTACCGAATCACTTCTTCGGAGACGATCGCTTCACGCTTTCGGAAGCACCACCATGCGCACTGTGCACACCCACCATTGCCCCCTACTCGTGCAAAAACCTGTCAGATAACGCACCCGAAATCTTTCCCAAAGGTTCACGTTCCGCTCACCGGGTTCATCTCGGGTTTGCCTAGCAGGCCACAACACTTTGCCTACCAGAGGTGTTGAGGCATTCCCAGTCGCTAGGAGTCAACGTGAACCCACCTATTGCACGTAGCCTCACTCACGTGAACGAAACAGATCTTGCACGTGCAACTATCCATCCGGACCGTCAGCTTTCCTTCGAAGGCGCATTTAACTTTCGGGATCTGGGTGGCTACACCACCGTCGACGGGCGGATGGTCAAATGGCGCACGCTCTTTCGCGCCGACGCCGTTCACCGTTTACCTGATTCCGAGTTAGACCAACTTGCGGAAATCGGACTGCGAACTGTCGTCGATTTACGCACCGGAACCGAAGTCGATGAGGGTCACCTTAACGATCCTCATCGCGGAATTACTCATGTCCATCTCGATGTTCTTGGACAAGTTTGGAAACCGAGTGATCTTGATGACGACGCAGATGCACGCGTTGTGCTCAGCGAGCTTTACGTACACATGCTCGATATCGGAGCGCCCGCACTTTCAGAAGCGTTTCGAACCCTGGCGCAGTCGGAAAATCTCCCCGCCGTTTTTCATTGCGCAGCAGGCAAAGACCGAACCGGCGTCCTTGCAGCGATGGTGCTCTCCACGATCGGCGTCGCCGACCACGTGATCGTCGCCGACTACGCGATTTCGGGGACGAATATGGCAGAACTCATCGAACGCCTCAAGCATGACCGACTCGAAGCGCTCACCGCGATGAACGACCAGCCTTCGGCCTATCTCGCGGCTCCTCCTGAAGCGATGGATCGCCTTCTTGCGCATGTGAACTCGGAATACGGATCAATGACCGGCTATGTGAAAAGCATCGGCATTGATGCAGACGTCATCGAGGCACTCGCGTCAGTACTTCTTGATTGACGCGGCTAGCGAAAGTGTCGTCAGCGACGCTTACGAGTAACAACGAGTACGGCGACGAGCGCAGCAACCGCTGCCACAATTGCGATCACTAGTTTCGAACGGTCGCTCTCGTTCGACTGCACAACCGGAGTTTTGGCCCAGTCTGCGAGGTCGGACGGCGCACGCGGTGCAGTATCGACAAACATTTCCTCGCCAGCAGTATCGCCGCCCGAAGTCACTTCACTATCGATGCCCTCGGGGGGAACCGTCACCTCTGACATTGCATCGAGGAACGCGTCGACTGGTGCTGGACGGTCAGCGGCGGGAACCGGACGGTTCCGAGTCTTTTGCGGGTCATACGCCATGAGTTCCTCCGGAGGTTTCGATGGGGGCCGCATCCGCAGGAGCAGACGCACGCACACCAGACCGTGCCATCTCGGGGACCACCGCATCAAGCAGGTTGTCGAATTCCTGGGCTGCATCGCTTGCACCCTGGCGAGTGCCGAGCCCGTGGATAGGCAGTGACTGTGCCGAGGCTTCGGCGACAGCGGCGCGCATGTGAACCGGAGCGAAGACCTGATCGCCATACTGCTCAAGCAACATCGTGTGCCAGTAATGCGCGTCGCGAGTGCGCCCAAGACGGTTAACGGCAACGCCAGCCACTTTGGGACGGCCACCGCGGCGCGCTGCAATGCGAGAGATGGTGAGTTGCACGTTGGCAACACCGTCTGATGCCCACGCACCCGGTTCAGTGACGATGAGCGCTCGATCTGCGGCGAAAAGTCCGTTGATAGTGAGAAGACCCAAAGAAGGCGGGCAGTCGATCACGACGAGGTCGTAGTCGTGACCTTCAAGCGCGAGCTGCAAACGGTCTTGTGCTCCAACTGGATCGTTGGCGAGTTGCGGCTCACGAGACGAAAGCGCTGGAGTGCTGGCGAGCACGTCGGGGGCACGACCGCCTTCGAGAACCCACGCGGTCGGCACTGCGAGCGAACCAGCAGATCCGGGGCGGTCGGCTTCAAGAGCACTATCGACGGTGGTAGCGGCATCCCAGATTCCGAGGCCAGCAGTGGCATTGGCCTGTGGGTCGAGGTCGACCACAAGCACTTTTTTGCCACGGTTGGCGGCAGCTGAAGCAAGGCCCAAGGTGACCGTGGTCTTACCCACTCCACCCTTTTGGTTCACAACGGCGACGATCGGCATGGACCAACGCTACGCGGCGAGGATCCCATGACGGGCGATACCGGGGCCAAAAAGGCTGGTTGCGACGGAATAACAACGGTCGAATCGGTGCTGAAAGGGTGAATGACCATCGTTGAAGGCCAAACCGTCCCCGAGTTCTCGCTCCCCGACCAGGACGGCACCACCGTCACATCGGCTCAACTCCGTGGAGGATGGGCTGTCGTCTACTTCTACCCAAAGGACGACACGCCGGGCTGCACCGCAGAGTCATGTTCGTTCCGCGACAATTTCGAAGCCTTCACCGATGCCGGCGCAAAAGTGATCGGAATCAGTTCCGATTCGGTGGAATCACATAAGGCATTCGCCCAGAAGCACAACTTGCCATTCACGTTGTTGGCCGACACAGACAGCGCCGTGCGCAAGCAGTTCGGTGCCAGCAAGACACTTGGCTTGTTGCCTGGTCGTGTCACCTATGTCATCGACCCCGATGGCATCGTGCGCAAGGTGTTCTCATCGCAGTTCAAACCAAAGAAGCACATCGACGAAGCGCTTGCAGTAATCAGTAAATCGTAAGTCGAAGTTATTCAAAGATCACTGTTCAAAGATTTCGAATACCGCGTCGGATCGTCCACCGCAGCGTCAGCGAAGCCGCGGGCGCGAAGCAAGCACGCGTCACAGTGGCCACAGGCTCCCCCATCGACGGCTGGGTCGTAACACGACATCGTGGCGCCGTAGTCGACCCCTAGGGAGAGACCCAACTGGATGATCTCCGCCTTCGTGAGATCGATCAACGGCGTACGGATGCGCAAGCGCCCGCCCTCAACCCCTTCTCGGGTTGCGAGGTTGGCCATGTCTTCGAACGCCGCGATGAACTCCGGTCGGCAGTCGGGATAGCCCGAGTAGTCCACCGCATTCACTCCGATGAATACATCGTGTACGCCGCGGGTTTCAGCAACCGCGGTAGCAAAGCTCAAGAAAATTGTGTTTCGTGCTGGCACATAAGTAATCGGAACCGAATCAGCCGAGAGATCGTCAACCGATTCGTGCTTCGGAACCTCTAGTGACTCATCAAGCAATGCAGAACCACCAAAAGCAGCAAGATCGATATCGGCAATGAGATGTTCGACACCCGCAGCGCGCGCAATCTCCGCAGCACACTCGAGTTCGCCTGTGTGACGTTGCCCGTAACGGAAACTCAAGGCAATCGGGTTGAAGCCCTCGCCTTCCGCAATTGCCAAACAAGTCGTGGAATCAAGGCCACCCGACAAAAGCACGATGGCGCTCGGTTTGTTCATAGAACGCCGTCCCACACCAAGCGTTCAAGGGGCATCGGGTCTGACAGTAACTCTCGTTCAACATCGAAACGTTGCGTCGGTCGTGTCTGTGCATTCCACGCTGGCCAACCGGGATCACCATCGCGAGCGAACGACAACCATGCGTCCTGCATCGCAACAGAGAGTTCTCGGAGATCGTCACCCACAGGGCCCCCGAGGAATAGTTCGGCTCCTTGGTTGCCGAGCACACCGAAGACAAAAGGAATTTCAAGTGCGTGACAGGACTTCACTACTCCCCCAAAGGCAGGAGTGGCCCACGTGAAGAGGTACTGCCAGGTCGGCGTCGATGCATTCGCTCGTGCTTCTACAAGGCGAATGGCAGGAATACGGAACGTCGCATCGGTGAGAACAGCATTCCAAAGATCATCGGGCGACGCGTCGGGACGATCGGCTACGTAGGCATCTCGCACCGGATGCCCCGAACCAAAGATTCGTTCCAATCGTTGAAGCAATTTCGGATCATCCAGACCACCCGGGCTCATGAGCGCAAACAGATTCCACTCATCAAGATTTGTGCCGGTCATGAAAGGAACATCCACTGCTTCACCATTGGCAACAGCCACAAGCGGATTCATTGGCAAAAACTCACCGTCGACGACTGGCTGAAACGCCATCGCCAATGCAATGCCAGTCGGTCCACCAAGCCCTGAAGGATCGTCGTACAACTTTGCTTCAACTTTTGTTGCCGCTTTCGCGATGTCATCGGCCGTTGCGCTCAACAATCCATCGAGGCCGGAAACTCCGAGCTTCTCCATGAACTGTTCAGTCATGGCAGCACCCATCGCTGGCGTGAACGTGTTGTGTGCCGCGCCACTTTGCGCAATTGCTTTGTGAAAAAGCCCGCGAGCTGCGGGAATCGCAAGAAGCGTTGACACGCTCATGGCGCCAGCTGACTCACCGAAGATCGTCACGTTGTTTGGGTCGCCACCGAACACCGCGATGTTGTCGTGCACCCATGCAAGGGCAGCCGCCTGATCAAGCAGCCCGTTCACTCCACTCGAGCGATACCGCTCATCAAGATCGCCCAGCCAAAGGAAGCCGAGCGCACCAAGTCGATAATTCAGCGTGACAACCACAACGTCGCCACGAGTTGCCAAGGTTGTGCCGTCGTACCAAGGAGTGGACGACGACCCATTGATGAAACCGCCACCGTGAATCCAGACCATGACTGGACGGGAAGCGTCGTCGCACCCTGGCGTGAACACGTTGAGGAACAAACAGTCTTCGCTTGACGAATCTGCTGCATCGCCAAGAAATGCCGTGATGCCACCAGACTCCTGAACTGACATGGGCCCAAACATTGAGGCATCACGAACACCGTCCCATGACTCTGGCGGAGCGGGGGCAAGGAAGCGGCGTTCACCGACCGGCGGCGCAGCGTAGGGAATACCCCGAAACTGGACGATGCCGTCCTTTTCACTACCCTGAAGGGCGCCTTGGGCGACCGTGACTGTCGTAGAACTCATGGGTACTCCCTGTCCAAGTGATCGGCGCAACGCTACCGGCCTTGTCCGTTCTGTGGCCCTCCTCCGGTGAGGGAAACCAAGCGGCCGACCCCTAACGTTGGGCCTTGTGACACTGCGACGCCGAGCCCTTCGATTTCTCCTGCCCCTTAGCCTCATAGCCGCCTTTGTGGTGGTCCTGAAAAGCGGACGTTCTCAGCGCGATTCCACTGGGCCAGTTCAGAACGGTCGCCGAAGCGCCCGCAACTTCCGCCTTGCGATGCTTGGCGCCAAGACCGGTGGGTCCTATGCCCGACATCGTGCCCGTCGAGTTTTTGCCGACGCCGGGAAACGTCGCGAGCTGGACCTTGCGTTTGAAATGCAAACCACTCAACAGGTCAGCGAAGCGCTCGGGCAGATGAAGGGCGCGCTCATGAAGGTCGGTCAAATGGCCAGCTACATCGACCAAGGACTTCCCGAACATGTGCGTGGCGCTCTTGCTGACCTTCAGCAGAATGCGCCGCCGATGAGCGCAGAACTCGCGGCGGAAGTCATCCGCGAAGAGTTCGGCAAACATCCAGACGATCTTTTTGAAACATGGGATCCAACGCCGATTGCTTCGGCGTCAATCGGTCAAGTACACCGAGCCCTCACTCGCGATGGGCAAGCTGTGGCGGTCAAGGTTCAATATCCAGGCGTTGCTGAGGCCGTTGCGTCCGATCTCAACAATGCCGGATTCATCTTCGCTGGCCTCGGAGTCCTGTTCCCTGGACTCGACCATAAAGCGCTCGTCGCTGAACTGCGCGAACGCGTTGTCGAGGAACTTGATTACGAAATCGAAGCGGCCAATCAACGAGCCTTTGCTGGTTACTACGAAGGTCATCCGACAATTCACATTCCGCATGTGATTGACGACTACTCAAGCCGAAGGGTTCTCACAACAGAACTCTCCGATGGAGTCCGATGGGACGAACTTCTGACATGGAGCCAGGAAGAGAAGGACCTTGCCGCCGAAACCCTCTACCGCTTCGCCTTTGGCGGTTTGTATCGACTTGCAGCGTTTAACGGCGATCCCCATCCCGGCAATTATTTGTTTCACCCAGGTGGACGAGTCACATTTCTTGACTTCGGCCTCGTGAAGTATTTCACCGCCGAAGAACTTGATGAGTTTGGCGAAATGATCCAACACATGGTGATCGATCATGACGCCGCAGCATTTCGCGCAACCGTCGAACGTTTAGGGCTTCTTCCCGCAGGTCTTGACGTCACCGATGCCGACGTCATCGACTACCTCGGACACTTCTACGAATTCGTTGCCGTCGAGGGCGACTTCACCATCACCCCCGAGTACGCGTCAGAAACGGTGCGCCGTTTCTTCGACACCAGTGGCCCCTACGCCATCATGCAAAAGGCGGCCAACCTTCCAGGAAGTTTCGTCATCATTCAGAGAATCAGTTTGGGCCTCTACGCAATCCTTGGCGAGCTTCATGCGACGGGTGACTGGCGCAAGATTGCCGAGGAGCTTTGGCCCTTCGTGGACGGTCCTCCGTCAACCCCCATGGCCCACCGGATTGAAGAATGGCGACGCGATCGCCACCCCAATGCCAAGGGTGCGATGCTGTCCCGGTGAAAGATTCAGAATCCACATCCCTGAGAAGCGCCCACGATCAATGGGTGGACCGGGATGCTGCTGTGGTGTGGCATGGCTTCACCCAAATGTCGACCTACGCGCAGAACCGGCCAATCATCGTCGACTACGCCGAAGGCCGAGAGCTCATCGACGTCGACGGTTCACGGTACCTCGACGCAATCTCTTCGCTCTGGGTTACGACACTTGGACACCGAGTACCGGAACTTGATGCAGCAGCGCGAGAACAACTCGACCGCGTCGCGCACACAACCATGCTCGGTAACGGCAACCGGATCACCATCGAACTCGCGGAAGCTCTTGCACCTCGAGTGCCCGTGAGCGAACCGCATTTCCTCTTCGCCTCAGATGGCGCAGCTGCCGTAGAACAAGCAATCAAGATCGCGTTTCAGTTTTGGACAAATCAGGGGGTTACCGAACGAACCCGCTACCTCACACTCGGCGGGGCCTACCACGGCGATACGATCGGAGCGATCTCCATCGGAGCGGGCGGCTTCGGAACTGACGTCTTTAATCCACTCCGATTCGACGTGCTGCGCGCCCCTGGCTACGACGATCCAGGTTGGGCAGATACCGCAGTGGCCATGATCAGAGCTCACGCCCATGAACTTGCTGCTGTGGTCATCGAACCACTCGTCCAGGGCGCTGCTGGCATGTGGATCACCGACCCCGAATCTGTTGAACGAGTTGGCGATGCCTGCAGAGAACATGACGTCTTGCTCATTGCCGACGAGGTCGCAACCGGTTTCGGCCGAACCGGAACGCTATTCGCCACAGAACAGTGTCGAGTTCGCCCCGACATCATGTGTATCGGCAAGGGACTGACCGGCGGTTATCTCGCTATGGCCGCGACAGTCGCATCACGACGCGTGTACGACGCGTTCCTCGGTCCTGACCTCAGTGAAATGACGCTGTATCACGGTCATTCTTTTTCCGGAAACCCCCTTGCGGCAGCAGTCGCGCTTCGCCACCTCCAGCTATTCGAAGAGCTTGACGTCCTCGCCAACGTCCGCGAGCGGGCTACCCAACTCCACGAACAGCTTGAAGTGCTCGCCAATGGCAACTCGGCGATCAAAGAGATCCGCCAGCATGGGCTCATGGTCGGAGTGGAACTCGCTCCGCCTCAAGATGATCTGCGTTGGGGTCGACGCGTGTGCGCCGCATCCGTAAACCGCGGCGTGCTTTTACGACCTCTCGGCGACGTCGTCGTACTCATGCCCATCCTCACCTCCACCGCCGAAGAGATCGACCGTATCGTCGACGCGTTAGGCGCATCGATTGAAGAGGTTTGCGCTCAGTGAGCGACAGTCATTCCGCTCACTGGTCCGAGTGGTTCGAATCCCAAGAGACCGAAATCAGGGAAAGCGGTCGATGGCGCGCACCGAGATCTTTTGACGCTCACGGAGCTGTTGGCGAGCTTGAAGGTCGCACAGTCATCTCGTTCGCGTCGAATGATTACCTGGGGCTCACGGCACATCCCGTCGTGCAAGCAGCCGCCATTGAGGCAACTACTCGTTGGGGTTCTGGATCAGGCGCATCACGCCTCGTCGTCGGATCGCGTCCGATCCACCATGAACTCGAAGACGCGATTGCACAATGGCGCGGCGCCGACGCCGCTGTTCTCTTCCCCACTGGGTTCGCCGCCAACCTCGGATTGCTTGCAACCTTGGGCGGCCCAAGTGTCGTGATGCACTCAGATGAACTGAATCACGCATCAATCATCGACGGTTGTCGCATGGCCCGCGCAAATGGCGCGGCCGTGCACCGGTACCGACATCTTGATCTCGACCATCTCGCAACCAACCTTGCTGCGAACGCCGGAGCACGTCAGGTTGTCGTCACCGACACCGTGTTCTCGATGGACGGCGATGTCGCCCCCATCGACAAACTCGCGTCGCTGTGCGCACAACACGAGGCCCTTCTTGTTGTCGATGAAGCCCACGCAGTCCTCGAACCTCCACCTGAGCCACTCGTGAATGGGGCAATCGTTGTGCAGGTTGGAACCCTGTCGAAAACTCTTGGGGCGCTTGGCGGGTTCGTTGCCGGTCCCCGCTCGCTCATTGACCTCCTCGTCAACCGAGCACGCACCTACATCTTCACTACTGCCCCCAGCCCGGCCGATGCGGCCGCAGCACTTGCCGCAATCAGGGTTGTGCAATCGGAGGAAGGCGACGCTCTTCAGCAACGACTGCGTCAACACATTGCGCGCGTCGCTCCTGGGCACCCCTCGCCGATCATCCCGGTGATCTTGGGCGACGAGGCTTCGGCGCTGGCGGCCTCGCAACGACTTCTTGAACTGGGCCTTCTCGTGCCCGCCATCCGACCCCCCACCGTTGCAGTGGGATCAAGCCGACTGCGCATTGCGCTTTCTGCGGCCCATACTGATGAACAGATTGCTGCACTTGTTGATGCCCTGCGTGTGTTGGAGACGGACGGTGGACAATGACATTTGATGGACTGCGGCCACAGCGACTTGTCGTTGTTGTCGGCACTGGCACCGAGATCGGCAAGACCTACGTGACCGCCCGGCTCTTGCGTGATCTTCGTTCCAAAGGCATTGATGTCGCCGCACGAAAGCCCGCTCAATCATTTGGTCCCGAGGACCAATTCACCGACGCCCACTTTCTTGCCGATGCTTCGGGCGAATCCCCCAACGACGTGTGTCCACGTCACCGCTGGTATCCGATCCCTATGGCACCGCCCATGGCTGCCGATGCACTCTCCCGTCCGCAATTCACTGTCGAAGACCTTGCCTCCGAAATCCAGTGGCCACTTCCCGCGCCCGCTGTCGCGTTCGTCGAGTCTGCTGGAGGAGTTCGTTCACCGCTCGCGGCGGATGGCGATTCGATCAGCCTCATCGAAGTTCTTCAACCCGACATCGTGTTGCTCATTGCCGATGCCGGACTCGGGACAATCAATCAGATCATCCTGAGCCTTGATGCCATCAATAGTGGCGCTCATGTTGCGACACCCGTTGTGGTACTCAATCGCTTCGACCCCGCCGACGATCTCCATAAGCGCAACCGCGATTGGCTCACTGAGCATCTTGAGGTCGAGGTTCTTTCAAGCGTTCAAGCCGTTCTGGCAAAGATCGCTCCCCGCTAGACCCGACTTCGTTCGCAATCCACTAGAGAGTGTCTGCCCGATCAGGCGCGCCGAGTCGGCCTCCGGTACGGTCGGCCGGTCAAGCGGCGGTCAATTGAGAGAGGGGCGAAGCGATGATCAAGGCGACAGAACGACCAGTGCCCGCTTCGACCGATATCACTCTCACTGAAGCCGCCGAACTACTCGGCGTTCATTACATGACGGCCTACAAGTACGTTCGAACCGGAAGACTGGCCGCCACCAAGGTTGGAGGAGGCTGGCGAATTTCAAGCGATGCGTTCAAGGAGTTCGTTTCCACTCCCGACACGCGCACTACCGGCGAGCGCGTCGATTGGTCGGCGAGGCTTAGAGATCGCTTGACCGCAGGCGATGAAGCCGGGTCTTGGAATGTGATTGAAGCATCGATGGCTTCGGGTCTCGCTCCGATGTCGGTGTACATCGATGTGCTCGCACCGGCACTCGCAGCCATTGGAGCCGCATGGGCCAACGGCGAAGTGTCAATCGCCGAGGAACATCGAGCGACAGCCGTGACAAATCGCCTCATCGGGCGTTTAGGCCCGCAGTTCAGTCGCCCAGGCCAAACACGCGGCACCATCGTTATTGGCGCAGTAGCCGGCGACCAACACGCTGTGCCGATCGCAATGGCTGCTGACCTCCTTCGCGGACGCGGTTTCACAGTGATCGACCTCGGTGCCAATACCCCAGTCGAAACATTCGTGGACGCCGCAAACACTGCTGATCGACTTCTCGCTGTAGGAATCAGCTCAAGTACTGCAGGCGTTGATGACAGCGTGATCGCTACTGCAAACGCTCTTCGAGATCAGGTCGGCTGCCCCATCGTGATCGGTGGACATGGGATCGAAGACGATGCGCGCCGCGCTCATGCCGATGCGATCACGAGTTCAGCCAATGACATGCTCGAGGCATTCGACCGCATTGCGAAAGCAGCAGACGAGAAGTAGCCGCTGATCAGCTAGGCGCCGGAGTCACGGCTGGCCTTCCAGCGAGGACTTCAACGATGTTCTCGCAGCACAGTCGGACCATGTCCCCTCGAGCCAGCGTTGATGCCGAACCAAGGTGCGGAGCCAGCACAACATTGTCGAGTGTTAGCAGGCCCTCGGTGATCTTCGGCTCGAATTCATACACGTCGAGACCAGCAGCAGCGATTCGCCCTTCCCGCAGAACATTCACCAACTCTGCCTCGTCGATCAATGCACCGCGACCTGTGTTGACGAGTACAGCAGTTGGCTTCATCAGACGAAAAGCACGTGCGTCGAACATGTGTCGGCTCTGATCGTTCAGCGGGGCATGGAGCGAAATGAAATCGCTCCGCCGGAGAAGGTCATCGAGTGACACGAACTCCGCACCAAGCGATGTTTCAATCTCCGGAGAGACCTGAGTGCGATTGAAATACACAACATTCATGCCGAAGCCCTGCGCGCGACGTGCAACCGCTTGTCCGATCGCCCCCATCCCAACAATGCCCAGCGTTTGATGGCGGAGTGGTTCGCCAAGCAACTGTGTCGGCGCCCACCCTGTCCACTCTCCCGTTCGAACCAGACGTTCTCCGGCCCCAATATTTCTGGCGGCAGAGAGCAGCAGTGCCCACGCAAGATCAGCGGTCGCATCGGTGAGGACACCAGGCGTCGTCGTGACTTCGATTCCTCGCTGACGAGCAGCAGCAACATCAATGTTGTCGAATCCAACTGCGTAATTTGAAACAACACGCAATGACGGGGCCGCGTCGAGCACCTCTTCGTCGATCCGATCACTCAACATGCACAAAAGAGCATCAGCTCCTTCGATCCCAGCGATTAGGTCGGCTCGTGAGAGCGGATGATCCTCATCGTTCGCCCGAACTTCGAAGCCCAATTCGACCAGCAGGTCGATACCGGGAGCGGGCAATGGACGGGTCACAAAGACGACAGGAGCCATAGCCAACCGTGACACAAATATCTCAGTTGCTCGTGGCACTCACCGGTGGATCGACAAAGACGACAGGGGCCTCGAACGCCGCTCGCCGCGCAACACGGCGAAGGGCTCCCAGAACAGGACGACCAGCAACGACGATGAAGACCGCTGAGAAAACAGCGCGAGGAATATCGAATCCGAATGATGTCGTGATGTGGAATCCCCAGAATCGACGGAGATTTTCCACCAGCGAATCTCCCGCCACATACGAAACAGTGGTGTCACCGGCGCTCACGAACGGCCAGAACCAAAGATTCATCACAAGCCCGTACGCCAGTGCAGCAATGGCGGCGTACGTGGCCAACATCGCTATTTCGATTTTTCCGCGCGCAGGAGGAAGGCATCCAGCGAAGAAACCAATCCATGCCGCGCCGAACATTTGAAATGGCAACCAGGGGCCAACACCACCAGTAATCAACGCGCTCACAAAAAGTGTGAGCGCCCCAAGCACAAATCCAAATCCGCGACCGAAGACACGTCCCGCCGGGATCAGCAAGAAGAAGACCGGCTCAAATCCAGCGACACCGCCGCTCGGCAATCGAAGTGCTGCTCCGCTAGCAGCGAGGACTCCGAGCAAGGCAACCGATTTCGCGTCAAGAGAACCATCAGCCAATTCCGCGAGGATGACTCCGATCAGTAGCGGAATAAGGATGACAAAGATCCAAGGCGCATCGTTACTGTGCGACGAATCAAGCGAAGAACTCGCAGAGGCAAAGAGCGGCCAACCAAACGCCACGATCCCTAGCGCAAATGCCGCAACCAATAACACCCAAGACGTGAGCCCGAGACGGACTGCATCGACTCGAGATGGTGATGCGACAGTCATGAGTAGGAACTATCGCTTGCAGCAGCAAGCGCCAACTGAACCTCGTTCACTGTCAGAAGAGCAAGTGGAGCGAGGACCTTCGCGACCTGAGGAGCAAATACTGGCGAATGTACGACGACATCGCGGGCAGGGCCATCGGCGACGACTTCACCTTCGGCGAGAACGATGCACCGATCAGCAACAGCCGCAACAACCTCAACATCGTGGGTGGCGATGACCACGGCATGACCATCGGCGGCAAGCTGGGCGAGAACCTCAACCAACCGTTGTTTTGCTCCGTAATCGAGTCCTCGAGTTGGCTCATCGAGCAACAGCAATGGTGGTTCCGATGCCAACACGATTGAGAGCGCAAGGCCGAGACGTTGCCCTTCCGATAAATCACGGGGATGAGTCGACGCGTCGACTCCGGGGACGATGCGATCAAGCACGGTTCGAGTAGTTCCGTGTACCAAACCTGCATCGCGGTCCGATGCATTGCATTCCGCCAAAACCGTGTCGTGGTAGAGCAACACACCGCTGTCTTGGGGAACCAATCCCGCTACCCGAACGACGTCACGAGCCGAGAGGCGGTGAGGAGCCGACCCCATGACCTGCACAGCCCCCGAAACAGGCTCTCGTAGTCCCACAAGATGATTGAGTAGCGTCGACTTACCGGCGCCGTTGCGACCCATGAGCGCAACCACTTCACCTGCTCGGAACTCGAGATCAACCCCACGAAGCGCGGTGATGGGGCCATAGGAAGCCTGGAGGCCGTTTGTTGTGGCGACGACCTCGCCAAGTGATCGGGCCTTGCGGCTGAAGACCTCCGTATCGATTGATGCGAGTTGATCGCGAAGTGGGCCAGCGACTCGACGTGCATCTCGGACTGAAAGTGGAAGTGGAGACCAACCGGCAAGACGGCCAAGTTCAACCACTGGAGGGGCCACAACTGATCCACCAAACACTTCAGCCGGTGTTCCGACGACAACCTGGCGACCGTCGCCAGGCACCAACACGATTCGATCGGCGTACTGCACGACGCGTTCGAGTCGATGCTCGGCGATCAACACTGTGATTCCGAGGTCGTGGACCAACCGCGTCAGGGCGGCAAGAACTTCTTCCGCTGCAGCTGGATCAAGCGCCGAGGTGGGCTCATCGAGAACGAGGACCCTCGGGCCCGCTGTGAGCACCGAACCAATAGCAACCCGTTGCTGCTGACCGCCAGACAGTGAAGCAAGGGGACGATGGCGAAGCTCGTGTAAACCAAGCAAATCGAGAATGTCTTCAACCCGTCGGCGCATCAGATCGGGCGCGACACCAAGGTTTTCCATCGCGTAGGCCAATTCATCTTCAACGAAGTCGGTCACGAAACCGGCAGCCGGATCTTGACCTACGACGCCAACAACGTCAGCGAGATCGCGCGGAGCAACATCAGAAGTTGTTCGACCATCAATGACAACCGACCCAGCAAGAATCCCGCCCGAAAACCGCGGCACTAATCCATTGACTGCACGAAGCAACGTCGACTTACCTGAACCAGTCACACCAACAACAAGGCAAAGTTCACCTTCGGGAACTTCGAACGAAACATCAACCAACGTGGGGGTAGTTGCTTCGGGATAGGTGATCGTGACGTGCTCAAACCGGATCATGCCGCCACCGCCAAGGGCGAAGACGCTGAGGCGAGCGTCGGGGGATGCGGAGCAAGCCAAGCAGGTAGCGCTGCGATGAGAAGCCCAACCACAGCAACGAATGGAACCGCAGGAACTTCAAGCGGATTCGTTGAGGGGCTCAGCGCGTCGCCCATTCGTCCAACAAGAACGAATGATCCCAAGGCAACAACCCCAGCAAGCGACACCATCCATTCGGGCCCGATCCATGGATCTGGCCGATACCGGGTTCTCATCGTCGATTTACCGCCGGCGACGAGCGCGCCGATTAGCGCCGCTGCACCTAGACCAAGTGCCGGGATACGAAATAGTGCAGGTGCACTTGAATCAAGAAGCCCATAGGAGCCAACGGCAATCGCTACGAGTCCCAGCAAAACCAGTCCGACGGAACCACGACGGACCGAAACAGAACTCGAACCACGTCTTCCGTAACCGCGACTATCCATCGATGCGGCAAGCGCAACGGCGCGATCGAGTGCACCTTCAAGCACAGGCAACGCCGACGCGCTCCAAGCACGGACTCCCCGATCAGATCGACCACGAAGTCGACGGGCTTCGCGAACCTGGCGCGATGCGACAATTGCCTGAGGCGCAAATGTGAATGCAATTGTGACCGCAACGCCGGCTTCATAGAGGACCGTCGGAAGCGCTCGAAGCATCCGATACGGGCTGCACAACGATGTTGCTGCACCAAAGCACGCCAGCACCGCCGCGAGCCGAAGGCCTTGGTAGAACGCAGCCATCAAGGATTCAAGGGTGACGGGGCCACCGATACTCACTCCCGCAGCCCAATCTGGAAGCGTTACCTCCGGGATTGTGAACAGTGTGGTTCCCGGAATACGAACACCAAAGAAAATCTGGAAAACGACGCGCACGGCGATCACGATCATTCCGAGTCGCAAAAAACTGGCAAATGATCGGGACCATGGAACATCAGCCCGCCGAGAAACAACCACCCAACCGGAGACAGCGATGATGAGACAGAGGAGGACTGGATTCGTTGTGCGCAACGCACACGCCGACAACGCAACCGCCCACAGCCACCACGCACCTGGATGAAGAAGCCGGGGCGCCGTCATCGCGACCTGCGCGTCTGAACCCACGCCCCGCCGGCCATTACTCCGATGAGAACGAAAACCACTGCAATCCCGACCCATCGACCGGCACTGGATTCGGTTGAGTTCGATGATGCGAGTGCGACCTCACCAACAACGACTCCCTCGACAGCAGTCGTAACCGGCAATGAACCTGTCTCGGCTGCTCCGACTTGCTGCTCGAGGTTTGCACCGCCAGAACTCTGCGGAATCGGTACAGAAGCTGACGGGGGTTCGGGAAGCGGGGCAAGTCCAGGGGCAGGGGCAAGCGCCGGGAACAACGAACGAGATGGACCTATGCGTGGCGACGGGTCTAGGCCGCAACCACATCCACCTACGACAAATCTCCACCCCTCGATAGCTCCGTCAGTAAGCCGCTTCGAAAATGGGTTGTTGCTTCCGTAGGCCCAATTGCCACCGTTATCGAAAAAATACGCCCAGTAGCTAAAGCCGTCTGAATTTTGTTCGCCGCACACCCTTTTATCGGCGGGCAAGTTATCGATTGCACATAACAAACCGCTCGATCCGTACCGTGGCGACCCAGTTCCGAGTTCGGTCCCTCGCCGCGCCAAGAGCTGAAGGCCATTGGTGCCAGCGGGCACGACGAGACATGTCGCAGAGGAACTTCCTCCGAGATCAGACGAATCAACAACAAGCACGACCCGAATTTCCCCTTCGCTTATCGGGCCAGAACAACTTGAAGCGCTTGCAGGATCAGTAAGACCCACCAGCACGCTTGCAGTAACGACGACACCCAAAAGCACGACGGCCACCGCCCGAAGCGCGCGCGTCCGGCGCAAACGCTTGGATGCAATCGATGGAAGTTGGTGATTCACGGTGCGGGGCCACTCGTTGTTCGTTGGTGCCGGAATGGGTGCGAGACCCGACCGGACCACGGACCAAGGCCGCCGACCGAACCGAGCCCCACCTCCCGTAATCCGACGACGGTTTCATGGTGGAGCAATTCCCCCCGAGTAGGCAGTCCGGCTCGTAGCCGCCCGAAGAATCTCTCCGGAGGCCACCTACGGTTGCGGGTCAGCGCCGGATTCGGACCGGCTTCCCCTACTGCGGTGGGTCAAGTTGTGCCCCCACCCCACCACACAGGTGGCCCCCCGTCAATCACCATCAGGCGAACTCCCCCGACCGGCGGTTTCGCGACCTCCGCCCCTATCCTCAAAGCATGACTACCGAACCGACGTTGCCCCCCGGGCTGACAACCGTCGCCGAAGCACTCGGTTCCGCATTGGGCAACGTTCGTCGCCGCCTAGGCAGCGAATTGCGCACCCTGATCGCTGGAGACAACCCTCCTGTCCGCGATCTCACCAAGCCCATCGAGGGCGATCCTGGCCTCTTTGGCCCCGACAGCGTCACCTGGCGAGTCCATTCCGACGGTTCAATGCTCATTGCCGGCGTTCGAGCATTGCTCTTGCAAACGATGCATCCGCTCGCAATGGCCGGCGTTGCTGATCACTCTGACTACCGACGCCATCCACTCGATCGCCTGGCCAACACCAGTCAATTCGTTGCAGCCACGACCTTCGGCACAACCGAACAAGCCGAGGCCGCGTTCGCACTAGTCACCCGCGTGCATCAACGAGTTGTTGGCACCGCCCCCGATGGTCGCGAGTACTCGGCGAACGATCCTCATCTGCTGTCTTGGGTTCATCACGCCGAAGTCGATTCCTTCTTGCGCACCTACCAGCGCTACGGAGCCACGAAGTTGAGTGCCCCTGAAGCCGACCGCTACGTCAATGAAATGGCAGTGATCAATGACAGCCTCGGCGGCGAGTACGCAGCGCATTCGGTTGCCGAACTCGACGAGTGGATGCACGCAATTCGTCCCGAACTGCAGGCAGGTCAGCAGGCACGAGACGCAGCTCGCTGGCTCATGCTTGCCCCACTTCCCCTTGCGGCCCGCCCTGCCTATGGCGTGATCGCTCCAGCAGCAGTTGGCTTGCTCCCGACGTGGATGCGTGAGGAACTGAAGCTTCCGCTTGTTCCAGCGCTTGATCCCCTGATCGTTCAACCCGCTGCACGCGCGCTTATTCGGACCCTCACGTGGGCAATCGAGGGCGCGTTCGAGGCCGACGCCGCCTAATCAGAATCGGCTTGTGAGCCTCTGTTTGGTTAGACGCCGTACCCGCCATCGATATCAAGCATCTGACCCGTAATGAAATCGGCTCGATCTGACGCGAGAAAACACACAGCTTCGGCAATATCGACTGCGTCACCAAACTTGCGAAGCGGAATGTTGCGCATCGTGACTTCGAGAGCAGCGTCGTCAAGATCGCCCGAAGCCATCAGCCGCGCCGCCATCCCGTCGGTAAGCATGCCTGGACCAACGCAGTTGGCTCGAACTCCAAAACGACCTTCTTCAGCGGCAAGAGCACGCACGACCGCTTCGACTGCGCCTTTCGTACCTGAAGACAATCCGTCGCGAACCGGATAGCGACGCGTTGCTGCCGTCGTTACCGCCACGATGCTGCCGCCGACTTTTCGAAGATGCTCAAGAGCAGGTTGAACGATATTGAAGAATGCAACCGCTTCACCTTCAATTTGCGCCCGGTACGCCGAAGGTTCAACACGACTCAGATGCACTTGGGTGACGTGTGGTCCGGCAGCATGAACAAGTGTGTGGATTCCTCCGAACTCTGCGACTGCAGCAGACACAACTGATGCGGCGATGGACTCGTCGACCAAATCAGCGGGCATCGCCACGACTCGAACCTTGAGATCGGAGAGTTCGGAGATAATCACATCAGCAGCATCACGGTTCGACCGGTAGGTGAAGAGCACGTCGCTGCCGCGCTCGGCCAACATGCGCACGATCGCCGCGCCAATGCCGCCGCTTCCACCTGTTACCACTGCCGCGCCAGTACGGCCTGCGAAATCGTTCACGAGTGCTCCCCAGTTGAGACGTGCGGGAACACCGTACCTGTCAACACCCCTTGCTCAACGCGTCGCCCATCTCTCTGCGCCAAACTCGCGACATGATCCAATCTGACGACGAGCCCCTCCGACTTTGTTTTGTCTGTCTTGGAAACATCTGCCGCTCTCCTACCGCCGAAGGCGTCATGCATTCGCTCGTGGAAAACGCGGGATTGTCCTCATTCATCGAGGTTCACAGCGCTGGCACTGCTGGCTGGCACCGCGGCGAACTACCCGACGATCGAGCACGCGCTGAAGCCCGTCGCCGTGGAATCGAACTGACATCAAGAGCCAGCACATTTCAGCCGGGCGATGCGTCGTTTTATGACCTTGTTCTGGCCATGGACCATGCGAACGAACGCGACCTACGCGATCGGACTGAACCTGCACTTCATGACCGAATTGTCCGCCTCCGCAGGTTTGACCCCGCCCTCACACCAACCGACCCTTGGGATGGGGACGTACCCGACCCTTGGGCGGGCGGCGAGGACGGATTCGTCGAGGTCTACGACCTGATCGAAGCAGCATGCCGTGGTCTTCTCGTTCACATTCAAGAAAATCAACTCCTCTGAGCTGTCGCCCCCAATCCATAGGACCTCAGCCGTAGTATCGATCTCGTGACGGCATCAGCCATAGAGACCGCGAAGTCATCCTCGCTGAGCGTCTCCGAAGACAACCAACAACCACCGATCGATCGCCGTCTCGTCATCATCGTTGCCGCATTGATCACCATCATCCTTGGATGGCTGCTGTATCGACTCTTGACATCTGAGTGGTTGCCGATTGGTGACTACCGAACGCTCCAACTGCGTGTCGCCGATGTCGGCGGGTCGGAGACGCCCATCATCGGCGTGTACTCCAGGTATCAGTGGAACCATCCAGGCCCGTTGCTTTTCTATGTCCTCGCTCTCCCCTATCGATTAAGTGGCTCCTCACCAATCGGGCTTCTCATCGGTGCACTTCTCGTCAATCTTGGGGTCATCGCTTCAACGCTTTGGATCGCAGCGCGAGCGGGCAGGCGAACCTTCGTACTCGTCGGCTTCTTTCTCACGCTGCTTTGCTTCGGGATGAACCCCGCTGGCCTTGCCGATCCATGGAATCCGGAATTCGTCATCCTCGCCGTGTTTGCGACAGCAGTTGCTAGTTGGCGCTGCGTCTTCGGCGATCGAGTCGCCGCAATAGCGCTCGTTCTGCTCGCCTCATTTGCTGTGCAATGCCATGTCGGTAGCGCACTGCCCGTTGCGCTACTCGTTGGCATTGGCGCACTCGCTCTTATCATCCGATCAGTACGCGGAACCAACCGTTCTCGCGACCGTCAAACAACACTCATCGCTGCTGTTGTTGCCTTCGTGTGTTGGATTCCCCCGATCATTGAACAGTTCACACAGTCGCCGGGCAATCTCCGACTCATCTATGGATTCCTGCGCAATCCGCCGCTCGAAACAACGGGGCTTGCAACCGGAGTTCAAATCATGTTCCGGTTTCTCTCCATTCCAGGCAACTGGGTTCGTGGCGCAGAACCGTCACTCATCAATTCCGCGATCGACACGTCCGGTTGGGCTATTCCTTGGGCGCTGATCGCATTAGGTATTGCGACTTGGTGGGCGTGGCGAAGGCGCTGGCGAAACGAACTGGTGCTGTGCGGCATTGCTGGTTCACTTATTGTTGTTGGCGCGATTGCGGCTTCGCGCATTGTGGGTGCACCGTCGCCATACCTCCTGCGCTGGATGTGGGCTATCGCAGCATTCACATGGCTCGCAATAGCTGCCGTCGCGTTGCGACAGATTGCACTCACCGCGTTCGGACGCCGCCATGCAACCAACCTTGTCGTCATCGCAACGATTTTCGTGCTGGTGGCGATGCTCATTCGCGGTGTCAACCTCACACCACTTCGACTCTCCGACAGTTGGACTCGGGCGATCGCAGCGTTAACGCCTCCAACCCTCGAGGCACTCAAAGGATTGCCTGAGCCCATCTTTCTTGTAGATGGCTACGGCTTGGACGGATCGGCAGGGCTCGATGTCCTGGCTCAAGCCGAAGAAACTGGAATCGACGTACGTCGTAGCCCGAGTTGGGCGTACATCTACGGAGACAAGCGAACGATCGAACGTTCGCAGGCCGCATCAGAACTGCTCTTCCTCACCGATTCAGCGCGGCTCGAGGCACAAGCCGATCCCAACCTTCGAGAAATCTTCAGCTACGACCCGCTGACAACAGATCAGCGCACCGAATTCAATGCGCTCGTCACCAAATACGCTGCCTTCGATTCTCAACCGGGAATGTCGACTCTCGACCAACTTCGCGCCCAAGAGGAGCTCCTCCAAAAATGGGTACAAGTCGAACTCGCAGCAAAATCTCCGAGCGCCGATTTCAAGCGGTACTTCAAATTGCTCCTCGACGGTCCGGTCGTTTCTGTCTTCATCGATCACGGCCCGCCTCGTTAATTCAGAGCCCTCCTGGCACCAAAGCCTTCATCGATGGCGGAACTAGCATCTCGTTGTCGTGACCGCCGCTCCTGCCCCCGCTCCCGCATCTGGCCAAACGGTCAAGATCCGACCCCGAGCACGACTCGCGGTTCTTGCCGGGCGCACCGTTGCCTGGGCCTCTCGTGTAGTGCATTTCGGAACTGGATCGGTCATTGGCGGCCGGGTGTCGCTACTCATTGATCCAAATCTTCTTGCCGAACTCACTCGATCACGCGATGTCGCAGTCATCAGCGCAACCAACGGAAAAACCACGACAACGAAACTTCTCTCAGTTGCACTGGGTTCTCGCCAACCCGTGGTCTCTAATTGGCTTGGCGCCAACATGACTCCTGGAATCGTTGCGGCTCTCGCCCCTTCGAACGCGACAGATACTGCTGTTCTCGAAGTGGACGAACGTTGGGTCGATTCAGTCCTTCGCGCCACAAATGCCAGCACCGTGGTACTACTAAATCTGAGTCGTGATCAACTTGATCGGACTCAGGAAGTTCGCAAACTTGCCGAACAATGGCGCACCGCGCTTGCTGCCACCCCACCACGCACCGTCATTGCGAATGCCGATGATCCCCTCGTGACATGGGCCGCACTCGCTGCACCAAACGTCACCTGGATCGCAACGGGCCAGGAATGGACCGCCGATGCAGCGGGATGTCCTGCGTGTTCCGGCCGAATCGACTTCGTCGGCACCGAGTGGGCCTGCACATCGTGTGATCTCAAGCGTCCCCCGGTTGATGTCGTTGTCGAAGATGAAACTATTTCCATTAATGGCCGCAACTTTCATTCGCCATTAGCGCTCCCGGGCCGGGTGAATCGCGTGAACGCTGCTTTTGCGCTTGCAGCATCCACAGCAATGGGCACTGACCTCGACGCGGCATTCGACGCCCTTGATGACGTCGCCGAAGTTGCAGGGCGCTATCGCGTGACTGAATTCGGTGACGTGAATATTCGCCTCCTCCTGGCCAAGAATCCGGCAGGCTGGCATGAAGCACTCGAACTTCTCGAGGGACCATCAACACCTCTGGTTATCGCCATTAATGCCCGAATCGCCGATGGCCACGATCCTTCTTGGCTTTGGGATGTTGACTACGAGCGCGTCGGCAATCGACTTGTAATCGCCATAGGCGAACGACGCCATGACCTCGCCGTGCGTTTCCGCTATGGAAACATCACTCATTGTGTGGCCGACAGTCTCGAAGATGCCCTCAACCTGGTTCGCGAGTCGCCTGACTTCGACCCAACCGTTCCCGTCGATGTCGCGTCGAATTACACAGCATTCCAAGATCACCTCGAAAAAGTTGGCGGCGTGCTGTGACAAGTACTCCCAACTTCAATCGAGCTGACTCTGCAGTTCGGATCGTTTCGCTCTATCCAGACCTCCTCGGCACCTACGGCGACGGGGGCAACGCACTCGTTCTTTCGCGTCGTCTCGAGTGGCGAGGGATTGCGGTAGAGCACATCAGCGTCGATGCCGGAGCACCCATTCCCGATTCCGCCGACCTCTATCTCGTTGGCGGCGGCGAAGACGGCCCGCAAGTGCAGGCCGCCCGAGAACTTGAGCTCAGTCAAGGACTTCATCGGGCTGTCGACAAGGGAGCAGTCGTCCTCGCCATTTGCGCGGGCATGCAGATCCTTGGTCATCGATTTCCCGACGCAACAGGCACGAGCCGTGGCGGGCTTGGTTTACTTGACTGTGAAACCGTCAGAGTTAATCGCCCTCGCGCCGTTGGTGAACTCCTCACTACCAACGCCCGGCTCACAACTACCCACGGCCTCATTGAACTCGGCCCACTCACCGGGTTCGAAAACCATGCTGGTCGGACCGTTCCAGGGTCCAATGGCGTGTCCCTCGGTTCTGTCGAAGTGGGCGAGGGCAACGGAGATAGCTCTGAAGGTGTGGTGACCGGAACAGTCGTTGGCACCTACCTGCACGGACCAGCGCTCGCACGCAATCCCCGCCTCGCCGATGCTCTGCTCGAATGGATTGTTGGACCGACAGCAATGACACCGCTCGACGACGGCGACGTCAACGCGCTTCGAGCCGAACGAATTCACGCAGCGCAAGAGCACGAACTCGCTCCGCGCCGCTCATGGCGCGACATCCTGAGGCGATCATGACAACAGAAATCACCCGGCCCCGACGCTCTTTGCGGTCAGTAGTTCAGTCAGTACTTCTCTCGATTTCACTTCTGCTTCTCGTTCTCGCAGACATCCTCGCCTTCAATCAGTTCGCGACACAATCAGCGACCGACGCGATTGTCCAAATCATCGTCTTCGCGGTCGGCGGAGCAGGACTCTTTGAGTTTCTCCGCCGGGCGTTGTGTTGCACTTCCACTGTTGGCCGCTGGTCTGCAATCGTCCCCGGAGCGCTGAGCGCTGGTGCATTCATCGCGTGGCGCATGCAGGCGCCCGTGGGCTGGCTGGTCATCATCACGATCGCCTCGGCCGCCTTCCTCGGCATCATCGCCGTCCGTTCCCTCTGGGGCCCCGAGAACAGCAAGGTCTCGGAATCTGCCCAACTCGTGGGACTGTTATGTCTCGCCCAAACAATTGTTCTTATTTATGTCGCCGTCCTCGCCGCGGTCGACGCCGGCCCCGTGCTCTTCACCTGAGTTCAGGCGCAGGCCGACTCTCCAGCAGGTAGCAATTCCGACTTCTGAGCGGGCGCAAAATGGTCATGAACGCCTATCGTGTCGCCATGACACTCAACGTTGGGGACCCCATCCCTTCCGTCGATCTCTTCGTCATGGGCGCAGCCGGACCTGAAAAGGTCAACACCGCCGATGTCCTCGGATCAGGAAAAGTTGTTCTATTCGCCGTGCCCGGAGCATTCACGCCTGGCTGTTCAAAGGTTCACCTTCCTGGATTCGTCCAGCAGGCCAGCGAACTCACCGGCAAAGGTGTCGACCGCATCGCTTGTCTCTCCGTCAATGACGCGTTCGTCATGGGAGCCTGGGGCGACGACCAGCAGGTTGGCGACTCAATCACGATGCTTGCCGACGGCAACGGCGAATTCACTCAAGCCATGGGACTCGTCATGGACGGCACCGGTTTCGGGCTTGGCGTGCGCTCAAAGCGTTACGCCGCGATCATCGAAAACGGAGTCATCACCAATATCGACGTCGATGAAAACGGTGGCGTTGAAGTCAGTCCATGTTCTGCAGTGATCGGTCGCCTTTAAACCTTTCCTGCCGCAAACCATCCTCGCAGTACTCACTCAGGTCTGGGGTCAACCCAGTCCTGAGTTGCGTTTTTGCTCAGAGTGAACGACCAGCAAGGTATCCAGTTCGCACAGCGCCCTCGATATAGCCAACCGAAACCGCGTCACCAACCACCTGCACTTCGAATCCATCTGCGATGAGTTGTTCGGCAATCGAGTGGTCAGTGTGAACACCGCTAGCGATGACAACGGCATCAGCCCGCACTGTGTGAGTGTCTTCGCCGATGCGATAGGAAACATCGCTCTGCGTGATCGACACGAGATCAGCACCGGTGACGAACTCAACACCATGGTTGCGAGCCTCATGCACGGCACGAGCCCGTCGGGGGTGGGCCATTTCGAGACCAAGTTTCTCGCCCGATTCAAGGACAGTGACGCTACGACCTCGTTCGGCAAGGTATTCGGCGAGTTCAACACCGACGAGACCGCCGCCAACAACGACAACGCGCTTTCCGATCGGCATCCACCGCTTCGACATAGACCTCACCCGATCCATATTCGACATCATGCCAAGCGAGCGACCGATCGAAACGATGAGCCGGCGGTGAATCGGAAGTCGAGCTGCAGCGGCCGGATCATCTCCAGTCAGGAGTGCACGAAGATCATCACCCGAGAATACGTGTGGCAACGCTGAGCCCGGCACATCCGGACGCTCGCGTCGAGCACCTGTCGCAACAATGACAACATCGGCATTCAGTTCTCGCAACAGTGATGCCGTTACCGGAGTTGAGGTACGGATGTCGACGTCGAGTCGAGAGATCTCGGTCGTGAGATAACGAACGAATTGCGCGTTCATTGGGGTTGTAAGGGAAGAGAACCGCGCCGTGCCGCCGAGATGCGGAGATTTCTCGAGCAATGTCACCGAGTGACCGCGGATCGCTGCAACCCGCGCTGCCTCCATGCCACCGGGACCGCCGCCAACGACAATGACGCGTCGACGGACCTCGGCCGGAACCAGTGGGCCTTCGTCGTAATGGCCGAGTTCGGCGTTAATTGCACAGACCGGGGCACCGTCCCAAAAGTTCTGCGCCACGCACACAAAGCAATTGATGCAGGTGCGGACTCGCTCGGGGGTACCTGAGAGCAACTTCGCCGGCAGTTCAGGGTCGGCGAGAAGTTGCCGGCCCATCGAAACGAAATCGCAGTCGCCGTTTTTCAGATGAATCTCGGCGGCATCGGGAAGGATGCGGCCCACAGCAATCACTGGAATCGACACAGCCATCTTCACAACCGCTGCAAGGCCCACGTACTGATCGGGCTGCCACGGAAGTGGACCATTCGTGAATCCGATACCCATCGCGTTGGGACCAGAGGCCGAAACGTGAATCGCGTCGGCACCTGCAGTTTCCGCAATAACCGCATACTCAGCACAGAGTTCTGGCGTAATGCCACCATCGACATATTCCCGGCCATCGAGCCGGACGATGATCCCGAAGTCAGAGCCGCATCGCTTACGAATTGCAGTGATGATTTCGACGAGCAACCGGGCCCGATTTTCTACCGAACCGCCGTACTCATCGTCGCGAACGTTGTAGTGGGGCGAAAGAAATGTTGAGATCAGATACCCGTGTGCGGCATGAATTTCAATGCCATCCAAGCCCGCCTTCTTGACCCGCTCAGATGCATCGGCGAACTGGTCGATCACCCAGACAATGTCATCAGTGGTAGCGGCTCGTTGCTTGCCACGCTTGCCACCCGTGAGGCCCGCCATCTTCATGAGCTCATCCATGGTGATCGCGCTCATGTCAGATTCATCGTCGGGAAGCGGCACCGAAGGAACGAGTTGTTCACGATCCTGCATCGCGTCGACACCGGCAGTCTTTCCGTGGTGGCAAATCTGCACCACCATTTTCGAACCATGGCGATGCACCGAATCGGCCAGTCTGGTCAGCCCCGGAATGAACCGATCATTGGAGAGCGCTGGCTGGTGCAACGAGGTCGCGCCGACGGGCCACGCCACTGCCGAAGTTTCGAGAATGAGAAGCCCCACTCCGCCTCGAGCTCGTGCCTCATAGTGAGCAATATTGAGATCGGTGATGGCACCGTCGTCACAACTGTTTTGATCCATCGCCGGCAACACGATGCGATTCCGAGTAGTGATCGGACCGATACGGCCCTGCGTCAGAAGCTTGGGATGAGGCACGTAGAGATCCTACGACTGTCTCCTTGATGGGATGGCCTTAAACGCGCCCGTGCCCCGCCGAAGCGGGGCACCGGGTACAACTCGTTCACAGCGCTTTAGCGCTGCAACGGGATCAGCTAACGACCTTGCCCTTGAGCTTGTCGAATTCGGCCTGATCAATAACGCCACGATCCTTAAGGTCGGCGAGACGGTGAAGTTCGTCGGCCGGGGTGGTGCCAGCTGCATTGCGGATGTAGTCCTGCATTGCTGCGTCCTGAGCCTTTGCGGCCTCGATCGCATGCTGGTTCATCTTGCCGCCGCGAACGATGAGGTACGCAAGCACACCGAACAACGGAACGATAAAGATCGCTACGACCCAAATGGCCTTATGGACGCCACCCATGTCAGGGCTGCGGAAGACGTCGATGAATACACTGATCGCCAACCAGATCCAGATGAAGAAACAGGTGAAGTAAAGCATGGCCAAAACCGCTTCACCGAGACCCCAAGTCGCTGCAAACATTTTCCCTCCTGTGTGCCAAGGCTGACACGTCGACTGCGCGAGACGGTCTCTCGCGACTCCGAGAGACTAGCGATTACTGACGCGTTCGTGACGCATATGAACGTATTTTATTCTCTCAGCCATTTATGGCGTTATCGCCGTCCGAGAGACTGGCTCCGCTGCCACCTGGCGCCGGAACATCGCTCGCTGGAGCGAGTCAAGCAAAACATCTCTGGTTTCACGCGGGTCGATCAACTCATCAAACCCCAGCGCTGCCGCAGAACGATAGGAAGCCTGCAGTTCGGCATCACGAAGCATTGCTGCTTCGTCCTCGTCAGCATTGGTGGCTCTACTCATCGCGCTTGCCCCCATGGCTCCGAGGGTTGCACCCGGATAGGCAAACGTCGCCGATTGGTTATCGAACCCAACCAGTGTCATGACCATCGAACCAAAGCCATACGCCTTGCGCAGCGTGAGATGAAGCTTTGGACTCGATGCCTGCGTTTGTGCCGCAAACATCCGAGCACCAGAACGAAGCACCCCAGCGCGTTCCGATTCGCTTCCCGGCAACATCCCTGGGTTATCAGCGAGGAAGACCAACGGAAGATGGAACGAATCAGCGACCATGATGAAATGCGCGGCCTTGTCGGCAGCATCTGCGTCAATGGAACCAGCCATCACTGTCGGCTGGTTCGCAATGACAGCAACTGATTCGCCACCAAGTCGAGCGAGCCCACAAATCATCGACGGACCAAATCCGGGCTGCACCTCAAACCACGACCCATCGTCGACCACGACGTCGAGTACGGCGCGCATGTCATAGGCCCGACGCGAGTCGCTCGGAATCACCGAAAGGAGTTCGTTTGTGGATCGAAATCCTTGATCATTGCTCTGCTCGGCGGGGAGATGTGGTGCGTAACCCCAAGCACTCGATGGGAAGAACGACAGATAGACGCGTAACATGTCAAGCGCGGTTTCGTCGTCGGGCGCGACGTTATGGATAAGTCCGCTCGGCACTGCAACCGACGGACCACCAAGATCTTCTTTGGTTACGTCTTCGCCAAGCGATTCGCGCACGACGGGAGGGCCGGCAGTAAAGACCGCAGCATCGGCAGTCATGACGCTGAAGTCCGACATCGGAACGATGAGCGCGCCATGACCAGCAGAAGGGCCCATCACCGCGCTCAACACCGGAACCTTGCCCGAACACTTCGCTTGAATGAGTAGATCAGTTGGCGCTCGACCACCGCCCCCACCGCCGCGGTGGCCCGCCCCCTCTAGCAACATGATGAGCGGAATGCGCTCGGCAAGTGCAAGTTCGGCAATCCGGTAACGCTTGGACGTACTCCCGGGACCAATCGAACCGGCCAACACAGTGAAATCCTCGGCACCGACCATGACGGGACGACCATCGATACGGCCAGCACCAGCAACGATGCCATCGCTCGGCACCTCACCAACCAGAGTGCCAAGTTCACGGAATGACCCTGGATCAAGCAAGTAGTCAATACGTCCGCGGGCATCGAGTTGCCCCTTTGCGTGCTTTTTCGCGAGGCGCTCTTCGCCTCCCATCGCCCGAGCTGCTTCCCGGCGCTGCGCGAGATCTTCGAGCGCCGGCCCCCAACCTCCGGGAACCTCGGATGAATGTGAATTGTCGCTCTGACTCACGGGATCTCCAACTGCCATTCGACCAAGGCCGGGACGGTCGCGTCACCGGCAGACAAGAAGCGTATGGCCCCGGTCGACCCCAAGACGATGTCCGGTCTCCCAGCCTGAGTCCGGACGGAGAAATCGCCGATTACACCGACACAACGCGGCACTGACAACGGTGACCACCGACTACCGTGCACGGCACCAGGGGGGACGAATGTCAACAGATATCGACGCACTACTCGCTCAGGCCAGCCAACTCACAAACGGACTCACCGACTTTGGAGATTCCTCGTTTCGCGAGGGACTCGAGGTCTTTCTCGAGTCGGCACAGACCGAAGGCAAACTCACCGACATCGGGATCGCGGCTGCCGAAGGCATGGCGTTAGGAAATCTCGTCAATCGTCTCAACGTCGTCGAGTGGCATCGCACCCACCCTGAGTTGGCTTCGACGCAGGTGGATTCCCCAATTTTTCTCATTGGCTTGCCCCGCACAGGCACGACGGCGCTGAGTCACTTACTTTCCGTCGACCCCGGAAATCGCTCCTTGCTCGGTTGGGAAATCAACGAATCGGTCCCACCACCGACAACCGATTCGTATCGGACCGATCCTCGCTTTGTTGCGGCCATGGAAGCTCCCGACATGCTCAGCATGATCAATCCTGAATTCAAAGCCATCCATCATGATCCGCCCGACATGCCGCTGGAATGCGCAACAGTTCTCGGCCAGCATTTTTCCAGCCTGCATTTATCCACCACATTCAATCTTCCTTCCTATATGGACTGGGTGTGCGCAAATGACCACACGCAGGCCTACGAGTGGCACAAGGCAGTTCTTCAAGTTCTGCAATCGGAATGCCCTGGCCAATGGCAATTGAAATCACCCGTGCATCTCATTGATCCATTCGCGCTGGCAGCGGTCTACCCAGATGCGCGTTTCGTCTTGACTCACCGTGATCCAGTCAACGTCATCGCATCTGCCTGCAATCTCGTTCGCGTTCTCACTGGCACATTCACTGACGCCGACTGGACGACGTATATACGCGACACATGGCCCGAGATCATCGGCACACTTCTCGACAATCAGAACGCGTTCCGGGATTCTCAAATCGCCGCAGGACGCGCTGATGCTTTTGTTGACCTTGCCTATTCAGACTTCGTGGCTGATCCGCTTTCCACGATCGGTGCCCTCTATGAGCAACTCGGCGAGACGCTTACTCCTCAAGCAGAGCAAGCAATGCGTACCCATAGCGCAGAACATAAGAAAGACCGATTCGGCTCTCACTCCTACTCCCTAGAAGAATGGGGACTTGACCGTGACGAACTCACCGAGCGAGTGCAGCCCTATCTCACTCGATACGCCGACTTCCTGGAGTAACTATGTCTGATACCGAACGCCTTCTCGACGAGAACGACACCATCGGTCTGGCTGCACTCGTTGCTGCAGGCGAAGTGAGCAGTCTTGAACTCGTCGATGCTTCGATCGCCCGCATCGAATCTCGTAACCCCGCCCTCAACGCTGTCGTCGCGAAGCGTTACGAAAAAGCGCGTTCCGAAGCAAAGAACGTCACTGCGAACTCTCCCATTGCTGGTGTTCCATTCCTCGTCAAAGACCTCAACTGCGATGTTGCCGGACTGCCCGCCACAAAAGGCAGTCGACTTTTCGCTGATGTCATCGCCACGAACGACTGCGAACTGACGAAGCGCTTCAAGGCGGCGGGACTTTTGATCCTCGGCAATACCAATACCCCCGAGATGGGAAAGGCCCCCGTCACCGAATCGTTGCTCTTCGGCCCCGCACATAATCCGTGGCGACTCACCCATTCCACCGGTGGCTCATCGGGCGGTTCGGCCGCAGCCGTCATTGGCGGCATGGTCACTGCAGGACACGCCAACGACGGCGGCGGTTCCATCCGAATCCCCGCGTCGGAATGCGGCTTGTACGGCCTTAAGCCGACACGAGGCCGCACGCCGACCTGGCCTGCCGCCGCAGCGTTCTCTTACCCAATGGGAATCGGCCACGCCGTAACGCGCACCGTTCGCGACAGTGCCGCGATTCTCGATGCAATTTCCGGCCCGCTTGCCGGCGACCCCTACCCCTCGCCTCCAGCGCCTACCGCTGGTTCATTTCTTGCCGCCCTTGACCAGGACACTCCCAAACTTCGCATCGGCTTCAGTACCGTCTCGCCCGCGGGCAAAGACATGCATCCCGCAGCGGTAGAGGCAATCGAACGCACTGCGATGCTGCTCGAATCTCTTGGCCACCATGTTGAAGAAGCTGCACCACGCTGGGATGTCGCGATGCCTGCGAACTCTCTCGCAATGGTCATGGGCGCGTCGGGCGCAAAGGCTGTCGAGGACCGTCTCGCTGAACTGGGCCGTGAACTTCGCGATGACGACATCGAGCCCTTTACCCGTTTCCTCCACGATCGAATGCTTGCCATCGACCCGCTTCGCATCGTCGAGGCTCTTCAGCAGATCGAAATCGTCAGCCGAGACATCGCGCGCTTCTACGACACCTACGACGTGTGGCTGACCTCAACGTTGCCCGTACTCGTCCCCGAACTCGGAGTAATCAATACCTCCGACATTGATTCGGTCTTTGCTCATGCGGGCCGCTTCGCTGAACTCACTGCGGTCTTCAATGTGACCGGACAACCCGCCGCGTCCATTCCTGCTGGGTTCGATCCGAATGGTCTTCCCATCGGCGTTCAGATCGTTGGTCGCCATTGCTCCGAAGAAATACTTCTTCAACTTTCCGCTCAAATTGAAACCGCTTCTCCGTGGCCGACAATCGCGCCGTGGCCACCAACACCGGGTTCCTAGACCTCAAGCAAGAGTCCTTCACGACGCGGCCGTGCTAGAACCGGAGCCATGTCCGGGGGGAATACTGATCTACAAGCAGCCGATATCGCGTTGCCCAAAATCCCTGCAACGGCATGGGCAGTTCTCGGAATTCTCAGCTTTGGGCGCGAACTCACCGGCTACGACATCAAGAATTGGTCCGATGCCATCCTCCACTTCTTCTACTGGAGTCCTGCCACGAGCCAGATCTATACCGAGCTTCGCCGACTAGAAGATCTTGGCCTCGTGAGCAGCCGAACCGTTGCTCGAGATGAAGTTCGAGACAAGACCGTCTACGCCATCACTCCGATTGGGACTGAGGCACTTCGAAGTTGGCAAGCAACCGTCGACGCCGAAGCTCCTGTTCTCAAACATGGAGTTCTTCTCCGAATCTGGCTGGGGCACCTCGCAGAACCAGACCGCCTTCGCGAACAGGTTGCAGATCACCGCACCCGACTCCTTGCAGAACTCGCTGCCGCAAAGGAATCGCAAGAACAGGCTGACACCCAACCCGACTGGGCCTACCCAGCACTTGTCGCGTCGTGGGCGGTCCGTCGAATCGAAAGCGAAATCGAACTCACCGACTCGATGCTGATTGACCTCAACCGACTCGCAAACAATCGCTGACTACAACGAAGGAACAACATGGCCCCAACATCTGCAGTCATTGTCACCGGTGGTGCATCCGGAATTGGACGCGCGTGTGCGGAGGCAATCGCAGCTCAGGGGCGCGCTGTTGCCGTCTGGGATCTCAATACCGACGGCGTACTCGCTGCCGCTCAAGAGATCGCCAGCAAACACAATGTTTCGACGTTTGGACTCGGCATCGATGTCACAAAAACCGCTGAACTTGCCAATGCCGTCGACGCAAGCCGAACTGCGGTTGGCCCACTTGGCGGGCTTGTTCATGCTGCAGGAACTGTGCGAAGCCAATCAGTCGGAGACCTCGATGATGCCGGTTGGGACTTCGTTTTAAACGTAAACCTGCGCGCATTTCCGATGCTGGTTCAAGCAATGCACTCTGATCTTGCCGCCGCCGACGGGGCTGCTGTCGTAGGCATCGCATCGATCGAAGGATGGATCGGCAATGCCGCTATTCCCGCCTATTGCGCGTCGAAGGCAGGAATGCTCGGAGCCGTGCGATCAATGGCCGACAAACTCGGACCCGAAGGCATCCGAGTAAACGCGATCTGCCCCGGCTTCATCGAGACTCCAATGCTAGGCATCACCCTCGATATCCCTGGAATGCGCAATCGATTCGAGGAAAGCTCCGTGCTCAAGCGAATCGGACAACCGAGCGAAATCGGCGAACCTGCCGCATTCCTACTCAGCGATAAGGCATCGTTCATCACCGGTCAATCGATCGTCATCGATGGTGGAGTGCTCGCTACGGCGTAACAACCTCATTGGTCATATTGGGCACGCGGCAGCGTCACGACGCCAGATGGCTAACCCGTCGACGACACGGTCGATGTTGTAACAACGGTCAAGCCAAGTTCCGATAGGGAATGACTCAGGCCCATACATCGCCCAATCGGTATCGGGACGCGCAGCATTAATCACAACTACAGGTGGATGCTCCGTGACATCTTCAAAAAACATGTCCCAACGCGACCGGAATGGTTCCGCCGCAATCTCGCTCTCCGGGAGCGGATGAGCACGACTCGCCCAATTGCCCGTGAGGTAACCACCGTGCAAAAAGACGCCCGAAGGAAGCCGTTGTGATGCTACGTACACGTCGGGCAGGGCTCCCCATACGAGGATTCGCTCGTCTGGAGTTGTCGTGCTTTGTACATAGCGGCCCAAGTCGGTGTAGTTCGTCAGTTTGGGTCGGTGTACAAATGCGAGTGTCAACATCACCGCGAGTAACCCAACGGTGAGCCACATCAAGACTTGCCAAACACGTCTGCTTGCCGAAACAAGCGCGCAGCCAGTGAGCACCGCGAGTGGCGGCACCAACTGCTGGAAGTAGTGACCAAAGAACCGAAGACCGATTGGAATCACCAGCAGCGAGGCGCCAAGCCACACCAGCATCGTGACGTCGGCACGTACCTGCCGATGAATGACCGCCCAAAGGCCGTAGAAAAGCGGCAGGTGAAACACCACGAACACAGCGGTCAGAGCGACCCCAACCGCAGCGGCTCGTCCTGTTGAGACGCCTCCGCTGAGATAGTCGCCGTTATCCGACCACACCCAACGGATCATCTGTGCGCCATCAAAGAAAAAGAAAAGCGGAATCGCACCGACTACGGCTCCGACCGACGTGGCGGAAACCGCACGCCATTTTCCGTCAACTCGGCGGAGCGCCTCGAGCAAAACCGGGATCGCGACCGCAATGTACGGCTGCTTGCAATTGGCAGCAACAACGACAGCGAGACCCGCTAAGGCAAACCACAACAGCGGTGAATGGTCGGTAGAGCGTGCGACTACGACACACAGGATTGCCACAGAAGCCGGAAGCAATCCCCAAAGTTCAAAGTTCGCCGCTTGCGCATCAGGAGGGAGAAAGAGTGCAGTTCCGACAATGGAGAGAACTCCAGCGAACAATGCAGCACGACGCGAACCTGCAAGACGTCGGACAATCTCCGCTACGACCACACCATTAAGGAAGATGAGCAACGCAACAACGAGTCGGATGGCGCGCATGTCGACGCTCCACTCTCGAATCATCGAATACAAAACCGGGACAATCGGGGGCTTCCGATCAATCACATCGACATAGAGAGTTCCGCCCTGCCGGAGTACGTCTCCGGTAACTGCCAAATAGGACTCGTCTCGATCGAACATTCCGTTGTAGATCACACCCGGAGAGCGCGAAACCACTGTGGCGAGTCCAAGGACAATGGCCATCCACGCACCCCAAGACAGACGACCGCGCAAGGCAACGACGACATCCTCAACACGGCATACAAGGGTTCGCCATCGAGAGATGTCGGGTTCGACTGAGGTGGTCACAGATGTCTCCTGTGCAGACCCGGGGGTTCGGGCCGACGACCTCCGGGACACCCAGAGGTCACCCATGATGATGGCAGACACCTAACCTCCAAGGGAGTGAGCCCCGAACACACCGGACCCGGAACCCCTACTCCCGCATCTCTTGCCGACCGACAGGCGATTAGCGACGTGGTCTTGACCTATTGCAGAGGGATCGACCGCCTAGACCGTGACCTCGTCGCCAGCTGCTTTCATGCTGACGCGACCGACACCCATGGTTCGTTCAACGGCACCATCGCCGAATTCATCGACTGGGCATTCGGACTTCTGCAGCGTTACGACTCCACCATGCATCTCGTCGCCAACCATCTCGCAACCGTGAACGGTTCTGCTGCCGTTGCGGAAACCTACGGAATCGCCTACCACCGATCCACCGACTCCGACCCTCGCCGCAACCTCACCGTCGGCTTTCGCTATCTCGACCGACTTGAACGTCGAGACGAAGGACCTTGGCGAATCGCTCGTCGCATCGCAACCACCGAATGGGTGAGAGCGCCTGGGCCCGGTTCCGAATGGCCAATACCTCCTGACTCAGCAGTAGGACAGCGGGATCGCACCGATCCGCTGTATCAATTGCTGCTCGATCTCTCATACGACCGCTAACCCACCCACTCAAGGGAATCCCATGCGCGCTGTCCGTTGTCCTGAAGGCAAGCCCACTGTTGTCGACCTCCCCGAACCTTCGGGTGAAGGCATCGTCGTCACCGTCGCATCCGCCGGTATTTGTGGCTCCGACCTTCACCTCTTGAATTTCGACCTTCCGGCAACATTCGGCCACGAGTTCGCAGGAACTCTCGCCGATGGCACGCCCGTTGCGGTCGAACCTATCGATCCATGTTTTGTCTGCGAAGCATGCATCGATGGCAATACGCAACTCTGCGTGCGCGGTCCATCAATGGCTTTCGGCGTTGGCCGCGACGGCGGAATGGCCGAGAAGGTCATCGTTCCTGCAACATCAATTGCTCGGCTCCCCGCCGGGGTCGCCGCATCAAATGGCTGTTTGGTCGAACCGCTTGCAGTTGCTGTGCACGGAATTCGACGCGGAAACATTCGCGGCACCGACCGTGTCGCTGTCATCGGCGGAGGAACAATCGGCCAAACCGCACTCGTCGTTGCGCAGCAAACCGGGGCAAAGGTCGACCTCTCCGCTCGCCATGAACGCCAAATCGAAGCTGCAACGCGCCTCGGAGCCGGATCCGTCGATGGACACGGCTACGACATTGTGATTGAAGCCGCTGGATCATCATCTGCACTGGCCGAAGCTGCGGATCGCTGCCGCCCTGGCGGAACGATCGTGCTCCTTGGGAGTTACTGGGATGGTTCGGTCGAGATGCCAGGTTTGGCGATCGGTATGAAAGAAATCACAATCGTTCCTGCCGTGATGTACGGCCGCGTGGGACCATCTCGCGATATCGATGTTGCCGCGACGATCCTCGCCCAGCGTCCAGAACTTCCCGAGATCATTGTCACCCATCGCTTCCCGCTCGACGCAGCGGTGGAAGCGTTCGGTGTTGCTGCAGATCGTTCAGCAGGCGCCATCAAGGTCGTCCTCGAACCCTGACGCGCCCTACCCGCCGTTACTTCTTGGCTTCTCGCAAAACGGCCATCAACTGCGTAATCGACGGATTCACGAGAATCTCGTCACCAACCAACACACTCGGAACGGTTTCGGAGCCGATACGACGATTGAGCAGTTCGCGCGCCTCGTCGTCTTCCCAAATGTTGCGGGTTTCGACTTCAAGAGCGTGATGCTCAATTCCCGAAAAAAGGATTCGGCAAAACGGACAATGCGGACGCCAAAGAACGACGGGTGTGATTGCGTCTGTCATTTTGAACTCAATCGAACGCGAGCGGATCGCGCATGGAGCGCTTAAGTTCGGCGAAACCTGGGGTACGAGCAAGCGTTTGCACAGCGTCCCAAAGTTCAAGCGCTGCGTTGCCACGAGGGATCGAAGAGATGACGGGGCCGAACAACGAAGCTTCTCGGTCTGTTCCGGGCGCAAACGTGAGAATCGGCGTGCCGACATCACGACCCGTGCGGCCGAGCGATTGATCGGTTTCTTCGCGGAGAAGTGCATCCCAGGACTCGTCGTCGGCCGCAGCGGCAAGGGAAGCATCAAGGCCTGCAGCAGCAACGACCTCGGCGACAAGGTTCTCAGGGATTGGTTCGCCACCGAAGACCGCAACCGAAACGCCTTCGTGATGCATTCGTTCACCAGCAGCGGTGTAGAACGCACCTACCGCTTCATTTCCCCCTGCAGCGCGAGCCGCCGCAGCGACACGAAGGATGCGACGACCAAGCCCGTGAAGTGCGGGATAGGCCGGAGGAAACTTTGAGTAGTCGGTCTCTTCATTGACAATTGCCAACGCGATGAACTTCCAATCGATCGTGACCCCGCGCAGTTCGCTGACCTCGACAACCCAACGACTTGTCACCCAAGCAAACGGACAAATGGGATCGAAAAAGAATTCGAGATCTGATGTTGTAGCCATAGCCCGACGATACGGCCAAGGCCACGGAACCGACACCTTCGGCAACTATCGTCGAGTCCATGCAGCAGTGGCCAAACCCAACTCTCGATGGTTTTCTTGCCATTATCGCCGAGCGCAATGCCGAGGCTGCCGAAGCACTCAGCGACGGACGCCGAATGCGCACCGAACGAGGCCGAACCGCGGTCGTCGAGGCACTCTTTGACCTCGTGAACGAGGGATACCACCCGACAGTCGCTCAGGTTGCCGAACGCGCTGGAGTTTCCGAACGCACTGTCTTCCGATACTTCCCCGACCGCGAAGCCATGTACACCGCGGCCGCAGTCGAGATCTTTCCGAAAGTCGCTCACTGCATCTCACTCTTTCCACCCAAGGGGCCCACCGAGGTTCGCCTTCGTGAGCTACTCAAGTTACGAGTCGAGATCACACAAATTGCCGGGAAGATTGCGCAGTGGGTCGAATCCGATGAAAAGCCGTCTGACCTCCAAAGGACCATCGTTGCGCTGCGAGCTGAGCATTTACGCCAGCAGATCACCATCTGGCTTGAACCAGAACTCACATCTACTGATCCCTCGCTTGCGTCCGTCTTGAATTCGATGCTTAATCACTGGCCCATTGGCATGCTTCTCGAAGAATTCTCGCCAGACGAGTGTGTCGACGCGTTGTATTCGGCAATCTTCAAAATGCTTCGGTCGTAGTCAACCGCTTCGCCCATAACACACCCAACTAGAACGCCGATTCGATAACACGCACTTCACGCCCAATCACACACGCGACATCAAAGCGGATAGCGCGAGGTCGAATCTGGTGAGCATCGATCCAACGCATTCCCAATTTGCGTAACCGCGCCTGTTTCGCCGGAGTCACCGCTGCAGCCGGCGAACCATAGGCATTGCTCGAACGCGTCTTCACTTCACAAAACACGAGCAATCGAGCGCGAGTCAGAACGAGATCAATCTCGCCCTCACGACAACGCCAATTGCGGTCGACAACCACGTAGCCGTGTTCCTCGTACCACCTTGCCGCCAGATTTTCGCCGTAGGACCCAAGAGCCCGACGACCGGCAGTCAACCGAGATGCGCCGTCACGGGAGTCGCAGCTCTTCGCGAGGCAACTCTTCAATGTTGACGTCTTTGAATGTGACAACTCGGACGTGAGAGACGAATCGGTTCTGCCGGTACATGTCCCAGACCCAAGCGTCTCGAAGTTCGATTTCAACGCGTGTGCGCCCGTTTTCGTTCACAACGCTTTGGTTGACCTCGTTGGCCAAATAGAAACGTCGTTCGGTTTCGACAACGAACCGGAACATTGGACAGACATCTTTGTACTCGCGATAAAGCTGCAACTCGACGTCGGACTCGTATTCTTCGAGATCCTCAGAACTCACACGCAGCTCCGCTCAACAGCGACTTTGCTTTGCCGCAACTGTAAGGGACGAGGAGCGACAAGAAAGTTTGGGCCGACAAACGCCGGCGAGAACGCGACGATCAGTCGCGCTTTTCCTTGATCTTGGCTGACTTTCCAACGCGATCGCGAAGGTAATAGAGCTTGGCTCGACGCACATCGCCGCGGGTCACGACTTCGATCTTGGAGACGATCGGGGAATGAACCGGGAAGGTTCGCTCGACGCCTACACCGAAACTGACCTTGCGGACGGTAAATGTTTCCTGAAGACCGCCACCCTGACGGCGGATGACAGCGCCCTGGAACAGCTGGACGCGCTGGCGATTGCCTTCAACAACTCGGACATGCACCTTGAGCGTGTCGCCGGGGGCGAACTCGGGCACGTCGTCACGGAGGCTTTGGGCGTCGATCAGATCGATGGCGTTCATTGAAATGTCCTGGCTGCAATGCCCGCCGGAAGGCGGGGCAAGAAACGAAATCGGGACCGGGAGCGGTTGCCCGAGGGAGTCGTCATCGTAGGCGGACCGGTCGCCCAACGGCAAAGCGCCAAAAGGCCTTCGCTCAATCGATGAAATCAGGGTCGGCCAAGAGGGCCTCGTCGGCGTCAGATAGCCCACCTCTGGCCTCGATCAGGTCGGGCCGTGAGGAAAGCGTCCGGCGCAGAGCCCGGGCTCGGCGCCAACGGGCGATTCGGCCGTGATCGCCAGACCTCAAGATCTCAGGCACGGCCATTCCCCGAAACTCGGCGGGCTTCGTGAACTGCGGATACTCCAGCAGGCCGTCGCTAAAGGACTCATCACCCGCAGAGGCGGAATTACCCATCACGCCCGGCACGAGACGCCCTACGGCTTCTAGGACCACCATTGCGGCGACCTCACCGCCGCCGAGGACGAAGTCGCCGATTGAAAGTTCGCCGTCGCACAAATCGGTGCGGACTCGATCGTCGACACCTTCGTAACGACCGCACAACAGTGAGAATCCGCCGGACTCGGCGAGTTCCTGCGCCATCGCCTGATCGAGGCGGCGACCCCCGGGCCCAAGCAAGAAGAGCGGCCGAGGCGGATCAGCCGCTTCGACCGAGGCATAAATCGGTTCGGGACGCAGAACCATCCCTGCTCCCCCACCAAACGGCGAATCGTCCACGGTGCGGTGCACATCGGTGGTGTGCTCGCGCAGATCGTGCACGCGCACATCGAGCAAACCCTTCGCCGAGGCACGACCCAGAAGGCTCTGTCCTGCGAACTCCGACACCATGTCGGGGAAGATCGTGAAGACGTCGATACGCATAGCCGTTAGTCCTCGTCAAGAAGTTCGAATAAACCGTCAGGAACCTCGACGACCAATCGATTTTCTTCGTCACGACCTTCGAGGAAACGCAGTGGGACGAGAGCGCCACTGTCGAGCACAAGAAGATCGCTCGCAGGATTGTCCTGCACGGCAAGAACGGTGCCGCGTTCGGTGCCATCGGTTTCGACGACGGTTGAACCAATGAGTTCGTGAACCCAAAGAGCGTCCGGATCGTCGTCAAGCGGTTCTGCCGAAAGCACCAGTCCCGAAATTGCTTCAGCACCTTCACGGCCGTACACGCCCTCGAAGGTCACGATCCAGCGATGCTGGTGAGGACGCGAAGCCGTGATCACGAATTCGCGTTCACCGGCGAAGAGATGTGTACCCGGAGCGACGCGATGTGTTTCGGTGGTTGTCAGCGCGACGACGACGTCGCCGCGCACACCATGCGGTTTGTCGATGCGGCCGACCTCGAGGAGGTTCACCGAATCAGTCGAGGAACTCGACCTCGACATCGCCACCATCGCGAGCGGCGGCGGCGCGCACGACGGTGCGGATCGACTGCGCTACACGACCGCGCTTGCCGATGACGCGACCCATGTCGCCAGGACCAACATGCACATTGAGGACAGCCTTGCGACCGCGATCGTCAAGTTCGATCTCGACGGCCGCCGGATCCTCGACCAATTGCTGAACGACGTAGGTCAACACGGCCTTTGCCGTGGTGAAGTCGGGAGTTGCTTCCGACGCGTCGACGGTGTCAGCGGCGTCGCTCACGATGCTGCGCCGGTGAACTGCTCCCAAGCGCCAGAGATCTTCAGAAGCTTCTCGACAACCTCAGTGGGCTGTGCGCCCTTTTGAAGCCATGCGACAGCTTTGTCGTTATCGATGGTGATCTCGGAGGGCTCGGTTCGCGGGTTGTAATGACCCACGATTTCGATGAACCGGCCGTTGCGCGGCGAGCGCGAATCGGCGGCAACGACGCGATACGTCGGCTGCTTGGTCTTTCCCATCCGCATGAGGCGGAGCTTCACCACGAGGTTTCTCTCTTCTGCTGGTCGTGCAAGAACGGACTACGAACGTTATCGGCCGAACCAATCGGGACGGCTGAGCGGCCTTCAATCGTGACCCGCGACGGAGCCGCGGGCAAGTTCAGAACTCAGCCGAGGCCGAGCGGGTCGCTATTGGGCCCTCCGGGAAGGCCCGGAAGGCGGAGTCCGCCGCCGGGTCGACCGCCACCAAGGTCGGCCTCAAAATCGGGCAATCTCAAGGGCGCCTTGCCTTTCGGGGCCACGCGCCCGCCGCCGGAGGTGCGGCCGCCGGGACCCTTGGACTTACCCTTGGCCGCTTTACGTCGGGACTTGTTCAGACGCTTGGTTCCGGCCCCGCCCATGCGCTTCATCATCTTGGACATCTCTTTGAACTGCTTGATGAGCTCTCCGACCCGAGCTGCTTCGGTGCCAGAACCGTTTGCGATTCGCACCCGACGCGACTGATCGATGAGGTCGGGATCAACTCGTTCCGCCGGCGTCATCGATCGAATGATGGCCTCGACACGCGCGATTTCGCGGTCGTCGATCTGCGCGTTCTTCACCTCTTTGGGAATGCCCGGCATCATGCCGAGGACACCCGAGAGAGGGCCCATTTTCTTCAGCTGCTGCATTTGGTCGAGGAAATCTTCGAGCGTGAACTGCCCTTCGAGAAGTCGAGTGGCAGCTTCTTCGGCCTGATCTTTCTCAAAGACCTCTTCGGCCTTCTCGATGAGCGTGAGCATGTCGCCCATGCCGAGGATCCGGCCGGCAAGACGATCTGGATGGAAGAGATCGAAGTCGCGAAGTTTTTCACCGGTCGACGCAAACGCAATCGGACGACCCACGACTTCCTTGACACTGAGCGCAGCACCGCCGCGAGCATCGCCATCGAGTTTGGTCAGGATGACGCCGTCGAGTTCGAGAGTCGCGTGAAATGCCTCGGCGGTATTGACTGCGTCCTGACCAGTCATCGCGTCGATAACAAGGAACGTGTAATCGGGATCAACAGCTTCGGAGATCCGACGGACCTCATCCATTAGTTCGGCATCAATCGCAAGACGACCCGCAGTATCGACAATGACAATGTCGCGGCCGGTTTTGCGCGCTTCAAGCAATGCGCTCTTCGCGACCTGAACAGGATCGGAATCTTCGGAAAAGACCGGTACTTCGATCTGACGACCCAGTGTGCGCAACTGCTCAACAGCGGCGGGCCGCTGAAGATCAGCACCAACCAGAAGTGGATGACGACCTTGGCTCTTGAACCAGCGAGCCAGTTTCGCTGAGTTGGTTGTCTTACCCGAACCCTGCAAACCAGCCATAAGGACAACAGTCGGCGGCTTTGCGTTATACGTAATACGAATGGTTTCGCCACCGAGCGTTGCGGTGAGTTCGTCATTAACAATCTTGACCATTTGTTGGCCAGGATTCAGCGCTTTGGAAACCTCTTCGCCAACGGCGCGATCTCGGACCCGTGCACAGAAGTTTTTGACAACGGTGAAGTTGACGTCGGCCTCGAGTAGCGCGAGACGAATCTCTCGCAGTGCGTCATCAACATCGGCTTCGGAAAGCTTTCCTTTGCCCTTGAGTTTTCCAAGGACAGACTCAAACCGATCTGAAAGTGATTCAAACATCAGGCCGCGACCTCAACAGTTCCGTCGTCACCAGCAAGAACATTGTCGTGATAGGTGAGTTTCTTCATGCGAACAGTGCCTCCACAAATTCGGCAGCATCGAATGGAACAAGATCTTCTGCACCTTCACCGAGGCCAACCAACTTCACCGGAATACCCAGTTGATCGTGAATAGCAATCACGATGCCACCTTTGGCGGATCCATCGAGTTTCGTGAGCACAACACCTGTGAGTTCCACAGCCTCGGTGAACTGCTTGGCTTGCACCAAACCGTTCTGACCCGTGGTTGCATCAATGACAAGGAGGACTTCTGTGACTGTTCCGGCGCCCTTGTCGGCGACTCGTCGAACCTTGCTGAGTTCCTCCATGAGGTTCACCTTGTTATGCAAGCGACCGGCGGTATCAGCAAGAACAAGATCAATGTTTCGGGCGTTTGCGGCTTCGACACCGTCGAAGATCACCGCGCTTGGATCCCCGCCTTCACTGCCTCGGACGAGTTCCGCGCCAGCACGATCGGCCCACATTCCAAGCTGCTCAGCAGCCGCAGCGCGGAACGTATCGCCCGCAGCCATAAGAACAGTGCGCCCTTCGCGGACCTCGCGCACACCCAACTTTCCGATGGTCGTCGTCTTTCCAACACCGTTCACGCCAACAAAGAGCCATACCGTTGGCCCAGACTCGCTCGACTGAGTGAGTTCACGATCGAATCCGCTCAGGCGATCGGTCATCTCTGACTTCAATGCACCAAGCAGTTCTTCGCCGTTAGAAAGTCCGTCGGCTTTGACTCGCGCCCGCAGATGATCGAGAAGATCTTGAGTTGAGGCAACGCCGACGTCGGCAAGGATGAGCGCTTCTTCTAGTTCGTCCCAAGTCTCAGCATCGATCTTTGAACGACCAGCAATCGAACCCATCGCGCCCGATAACGCGGCACGAGCCTTCCCCAACCGGTCGCGAAAGCGCGGTCGTTCGGCGCTGACTTCCGCTTCGTCAACCTCACTACCCTCTGGCGTGATCGTCTCAACGCCAACAACTTCAGCGCCAGGCTCCTCCGTCGGAATGGTCGTCTCAAGATCAGCAGCAACTTCGGCTTCAACCAGCGCGGCGTGAGCCGCTTCTTCAGCAGGCACGACGCGTTCGTCGACCAGAGCGCGTCGCTTCGACGGCGGCTCGATCGACCCACGCCGATTCCGAGAAGCAATGAATCCGAACCCGATTATCAGACCAAGAAGGACGACGACGGCAACGATGATGAGGATCTCAGGCATGAAGAAATGAGCCTAGTGGGCGACCCTTCGGACTCATCCGGGCGAGGTCGCTCAGACCCCCATTCGAACCCTTCACTCGGGGCCCAAACGCGTCAGTGGCCGCCCTCGCGGGCGACCACTGACAACGACCTACAAGGAAGGACTGCGTTACTTCAACGTGCCGAGGGTGACCTCGACCTCAAGAATTTGGCTGTCTCGGTTGACTTCAACGACAACCTTGTCGCCAGGGCTGTACCCACTTGCCATTCCCCGAAGTTCATCAAAGCTGCGAACCGGAACGCCGTCGACCGCAACGATGAGGTCTCCGGACTTAATGCCGGCCTTCTCAGCGGCGCCGCCATTCGTGACGCTCTGGACATAGGCGCCAGCGCTACCTGAGGGGGTCGTGCTTGGGCCACTCAGACCGAGTCCGGCTCGAGCAACGGTTTTGCCATCAACAAGCTGGTCGGCAACTCGCTTGGCCGTCGAGATCGGGATAGCGAAACCAATACCGGTGTTTTCGCCGGTCTCGCTGTAGATCGATGAGTTAATGCCCATGATCTCGCCATTTCGATTGGCCAAAGCGCCACCGGAGTTGCCCGGATTGATGGAGGCATCGGTCTGAATCATGTTGATCACGACGCTCTTCTCGTTCGGCACCGGACGATTCACCGCAGAGACGATGCCGGCGGTCACTGTTTGCTCAAGTCCGTAGGGACTCCCGACAGCAACGGCGATCTGCCCGACATTTGGCTTCACTGTTGCCAGCTTTGCTGCGGGAGCAGCAAGTCCAGCAGCGCGAACAACGGCGATGTCTGTTCCTGTATCGGCACCAAGTACCTGTCCCGTTACTGCAGTGCCTTGCGAATCGCGAACGGTCACCGTGCTCGCGTTGCCAACAACGTGAGCATTGGTGATGAAGAGATCAGTGTCGTAGGCAACACCAGATCCGACGCCGTCGGTGGTTTCAATCTGCACCACCGATGGGCTCACTGTTGCCGCGACGTAGGCAATCGGCTCGGAGCCCGGATCAATCGTGACTGCCGTTGTCGTGACCTGACCGCTGCCTGCTGAACTGCGAATAACGGTGGTGGTGTTGTCATCGACAAGCGATCGAAGGCCGAAGCCAAGGCCGAACAGACCCACGACAACGACGCTGGCCACAACTACGCGAAGGAACGAATTCGAACGACGGGGCCCAGACGGTGTTGCGGCACGCTCTGGCGGCGGAGTCGGCGCTCCACCCCATGGAGCCGGCGTTGAAACGGGAGGCACGGGAGGTGCCGGTGGTGCTGGTGGTGCTGGCACGCCGGGGCCACCGCTCCCCCACGCTGGGGGCACCGGGGGTTCCCAACTGCCAGCAGGCGTCGGCGGGGTTGGGGGCTGAGGTGGCATTGCGGGGGGCTGGTTATCCCAGGTCATTTCGAATCGGCTCCTGCAACAGTTTCGGATCGAATGGTACGGACACTTTGAGGTGAACGTGACTGCAACGTACTGAGAGGCAGCGAAAGCCCAACGAAAGTCGAGACATCTTCGGCGAGAGACAAAATGTCTAGGCCATCGCTATCGGGGGCGGCGGGAGAGGCGACTGTGGTTCTGCCGGGGCTAACGCCGGTAGCCACAAAGCAAAGGCTGACCCGCGATCTAGCTGCGACACCAACTTCACTTCGCCACCATGGGCCTCAGCGATCTGCCGGACGATGGTGAGGCCAAGCCCACTTCGTCCCTGTTCGCGACCTGCCCTGGGGTCGCCACGCCAGAACCGCTGGAAAACCCGATCTCGGTCAGACGGATCAATGCCCGGACCTTGGTCCTCGACCGCCATCCAAACCCACGGGCCATCGAGTCCACCTCGAAGTCGAACCGTGCTGCCTTCAGGCGAATAGCGAATGGCATTGGCCAAGAGATTCCCGAGCGCTTGGCGAAGCGCCAAACGATCCCCGATAACCCAAAGCCCAGAGTCAGCGTGATGTACGAGATGAACGCCAGCAGCAACTGCAGGAACGTTGAACTCTTCGGCGGCTTCATCGATCAGTTGCGCAACATCGACTGGATCGCGCTCGAGAGACAGCGTTCCTTTACGCGCATAGACGAGTAGATCGTCGACAAGTCGAGCCATGCGCTCTGAGGAACGTTCAACAACTTCCGCCGTGTGGCGGAGGTCATCCGCACTCGCGTCAGGATCAGAAAGTGTGACTTCAAGGTTGGTGCGAATCACCGCAAGTGGATTGCGAAGCTCGTGGCTCGCCTGGTGAATGAATTGACGTTGGCCTTCGAACGCTTCGTCGAGGCGACCAAGCATGTCGTCGAAGGTATCGGCGAGTTGACGCAATTCATCGTTCGGTCCGCCCAGATCAATGCGCTGTTTGAGATCACTTGCTTGAATTTCACGCACCGAATTTGAGATCTCGCCAAGCGGACGGAGCATGCGGCCACTCACGATCCAGCCGACCACCAGACTCGTAAAGAACAACGCCAGCAACGACCAAAACGAGTACACCCGTAACGCGTCAAGAGCCCGTTCGTTCACTGACCGCTGAACTAATTGTGCCTGATCGGGCTGAATGAATGTGATGCCCCCAACCTGGAATGCAGTTGCTGAGATCTTCTGATTATTCAGCGAATTATGGAGACCTAGATAGATGCCACCAACAACAAGTGCAGCAAGACCAAAAACGAGGATCGACCACACCGCCGTCAGACGAAAGCGAATTGAGCCCATCCATGCAGGCAAACGCTTCGAGGCCCGATAACTCCGCGAATGAAATCGCGTGCGCACAGCGCTATTTGAGCGCGTTGGTTCCACAGCCAAGTCCGGCTGATCCTGGTCTGCCCCGGAAAGGTGCGGATCAATCATGGATCGAGCAATCGGTATCCGGAACCGATGACGGTTTCGATGAGTGGCGTTTCGTCGTCAATAGAGACCTTGCGGCGAAGTGTGCCAACCGTTACGCGAACTGTGTTGGTGAAAGGATCGGCATGTTCATCCCATACGTGTTCAAGCAATGTCTCCTGCGATATGACTTCACCTGCGTGCAACATGAAATAGCGCAGGAGTGCAAACTCTTTGGCGGTGAGATCGAGTCGACGCGATCCGCGCTTTGCCTCGTGTCGCGCGTCGTCGACTTCGAGTTCGCCAACCACCGTGACTGATGAAACGGCTCGAGAATCGCGACGCAGCAATGAACGCACCCGAGCCAAGAGTTCTGGAAATGCGAATGGCTTCACGAGATAGTCATCGGCGCCATCGTCGAGGCCGGCAACACGATCCTCGAGTCCGTCACGAGCGGTGAGCATCAGAATTCGGGGCTGAGGATCGGCTTCAGCCCGCACCCGCCGGCACACCTCACGACCATCGATACCGGGCATGGTGATATCAAGGCACAGCAGGTCATAGGTAGTGACCATGACCTTGTTGAGCGCATCGGCACCATCGTGAGAAACGTCGACCGCGTACCCCTCGCGACGCAAACCCCTCGCCACGGCTTCGGCCAAATCGACTTCATCATCAACGACAAGGACTCGCACGGAGTTGACGGTACCGCCCCAGACTCCTCTCCCCATTGCACTCCCCACCGAAAACCGGAAGAGCACTGCCAACGACAAAAATCGTTCCCGGCTTTATGGTGGTCTTCGGTCCGATGTGGTCCCCTTCTCTCCATGACCGCGACCCATAACCTCCCAACCTCCCCGCGTCCCCTCCAGGAGCCCCTGATGTCCGATCCGTCGTTCCCTTCCTCCCCAACCCCGAAACCCGCCGACACAACCGCTGCCTCATCGGCCGATGCGGCGCTCCTCGAGGCGGCACTAATGGAGATGAAGAAGGTCATCGTCGGCCAAGACCGTGCCATCGAGCGACTCTTCGTCGGCCTTCTCGCTCGCGGCCATGTGCTGCTCGAAGGTGTACCCGGTCTCGCCAAAACCCTTGCTGTGGAAACGCTCGCCACGGTGATCGGCGGCAATTACAACCGCCTGCAGTTCACTCCCGACCTTCTCCCCGCCGATCTCATCGGCACTCGAATCTTCCGTGCATCGAAGGAGACCTTCGATATCGAGTGGGGTCCAGTCTTTGCCAACATCGTTCTGGCTGATGAAATCAATCGAGCTCCAGCCAAGGTGCAGTCCGCTCTCCTCGAAGTGATGGCCGAGCATCAGGTGTCCATTGCTGGCACCACGAAAAAGGTTCCCGAGCCGTTCTTGGTGCTCGCCACCCAGAACCCAATCGAGAGCGAAGGCGTGTACCCACTCCCCGAGGCCCAGCGAGACCGTTTTCTCATGAAGGTTGTCGTCGGTTATCCGACCGCAGCTGAAGAAGCCCAAATCGTTGCTCGCATGGCGGTCGGTGCACCAAAGGCCCAGCAAGTACTCAGCCTCGAACAACTCGTCGAACTGCAGACATCCTGCGATGCGGTGCACGTTGCACCCGCGGTTGCCGATTACGCCGTTCGCCTCGTTCTCGCCACTCGTGAACCTGCGGCCTATGGACTCCCTGAACTCGCTGAACTCATCTCATGGGGCGGGAGCCCAAGAGCTTCGCTTGGCCTTGTCGCTGGCGGTCGTGCGCTCGCTCTCATGCGCGGACGTTCCTATGTTCTGCCGCAAGACATCTTCGATATCGCACCCGATGTGTTGCGTCACCGCGTTGTGCCGTCCTACGAAGCGCTTGCGCAGGGACTCTCCGTTGAACAGATCCTCGCCCGCCTCTTGTCCACCGTGCATGCACCCGTCATTGCTCCGTCGCAGAACCCGACCGCAGTTACCGGCCGTTGAGCGCCAAAAAAACCGCGGCCCCCTCAATAGATGGAACCCCCGCCGCGGAGATACTTCGCCGCCTTGAAATCAGTGTGACTCGTCGACTCGACGGACTCCTCCAAGGCGACCATCGTGGGCTGACGCCGGGGCACGGTTCCGAACCCGGAGAAATTCGCGCCTACCAACCAGGCGACGACGTTCGCCGGATCGATTGGAACGTGACCGCACGGCTCGGTGAGACTCACGTTCGCGACAGCGTTGCTGATCGCGAACTTGAGACATGGATCCTTGTCGATGCATCTGCATCACTCGCGTTCGGCACGGCAACCTGTGAAAAGCGTGATCTCGCTCTTGCCGGGGTTGCGGCTACTGGTTTTCTCACGGCGCGGACTGGCAACCGAATCGGCGCAATGACGATCGGCCCCAACGGCGCATCACCCCCCATTCCGGCACGATCAGGGCGCGTACACATGCAGGCGCTCCTCCGCCAGGTACTCACTGCGCTCGACGATCCCCAGCCTGGCCGCACCGATCTCACTGTTGGCCTGCAACGCATCGCTGGCACGGCCAAGCGACGCGGACTCATTGTTGTGATCTCCGACTTCCTCGACCCGGGCCCGTGGGACGCAGCGCTTCGCACCTTGGCCCTGCGACACGACGTCTTATGTATCGAGGTTGTTGATCCCGTCGAACTGGAGCTTCCCAACGTCGGAATGCTGTTGCTCCACGACGCCGTCACCGGTCGCGAAATCGAAGTGCCCACAGGTAACGCAAAGTTTCGTGAGCGCTACGCCCATGCGGCCGCCAATCAGCGGGCCACAATCGCAGTTCGTATCCGTGCAACGAGTGCTGATCATTTAGTGCTTCGAACTGACCGCGACTGGTTGCTTGACCTCGCCCGATTCGTTTCTCGTCGACGCGACCGCATTGATTCACTTTCCCGCTCTGCTGCACATGGATCTGGGAATGTAGGAGCAATTGCGGGAGCGACCATGACCACTGGAGTCACCCGATGATGGGTATTTCATTTCTCAGCCCATGGCGATTGCTTCTGCTTTTCGTCGTCGTTGCCCTCGGCATCACCTATGCCTTGTTCCAAAAGCGCCGCTCGAAATACGCAGTGCGATTTACCAACCTCGAACTACTCGAGTCCATTGCGCCGAATCGCCCCGGCTGGCGACGCCACATCGCCGCAGCAGTGCAACTTGTTGCGCTCTCTGCGTTGGTGTTGGCCTTCGCTCAACCCGTGCACGACGTGAAGGTTCCTCGCGAACGAGCAACGGTAATGCTCGCGCTCGACGTATCGCTCTCGATGGAAGCGACCGACGTGAAGCCTGACCGCATCGAGGCAGCAAAGGCAGCAGCAATCGCGTTCCTTGATGATGTTCCCGCTCAGTTCAACGTTGGGCTCGTGACCTTTGCCGGAAGCGCAAAGATTCGCGTTGCCCCCACTACCGATCGTCAGCAAGTTGCGAACGCTATTCAAAACGCTCAACTCGCTGATGGAACAGCAATAGGCGATGCAATCGATGCCAGCCTTGATGCGCTCGGAGACGTTCCGCCCGCCCCCGATGGCGCAGCGGTTCCCGCAGCAATCGTGCTGCTATCCGATGGCACGACAACGATGGGGACGCCGAACATCGCTGCCACCCAACGTGCAGTCGATGAAGGTGTCCCCGTTTCAACGATCGCTTTTGGCACGCCGACCGGAACTGTCACGCTGCCCAGCGGCCAGATTGTCAGTGTGCCTGTCGATGCACCCTCGCTTGAGGCGATCGCAAAGCAGTCTGGCGGCAACTTTTACGAGGCATCTACCCAGAACCAGTTGACTGACGTCTATTCGAAGATCGGATCCTCCATTGGATATGACGAGGTGGAGTCATCGCTCACGCAGTGGTTCGTTGCAGCCTCGTTCCTCACGCTCGTTCTGGCATCAGGTCTCGCTCTGGCCTGGTCGAACCGACTGCCGTAGCACTTGCGGTGCAAAACGAACGGCGAGTTAAAACTCGTTACGAGGACACCTTTTCGCTAACGACTCGTGACGAACCACCTGGTTGCATCGATACGCCATAAAGGCAGTCAGCGGCTTCCATCGTGCGCTTTTGATGGCTCACGATGACGAGCTGTGCATCGTTACGGAATTCCGCAACGAGACCAAGAAACCGGCTGAGATTTATATCGTCGAGGGCGGCCTCGACTTCGTCCATCACGTAGAACGGTGATGGACGGCTGCGGAAGACTGCAAACAAGTAGGCCAAGGCTGTGAGCGAACGCTCTCCACCAGAGAGCAATGAAAGCTTTCGAACGTTTTTGCCGGAAGGCTTTGCCTCGACCTCGATGCCGGTTAGCAGCAAGTTGTCGGGTTCGGTGAGCTTCAGTCGACCCTCGCCGCCTGGGAACAGAGTCTGGAACAGCGCTTCGAAGTTGGCAGCGACATCGGCGAATGCAGCAGCAAACACGCTAACGATTTCACCATCGATTGCACGAATCACCTTGGCGAGTTCACGACGACTTTCCTTAACATCATCGAGTTGCTGCTCAAGGAACGTGTGACGTTCCTGCAGGGCATCGAATTCTTCGAGCGCCAACGGATTGATTGGACCCATGAGGCGGAGGTCGCGTTCAAGCTCGCGGGCTCGGCCGGCAGCGGTCGCACCTTCGGCGAGTTCGGGACATTCGCTGGCAATTGCGACATCGGGTTCGCAGTCGAGGTCGCGTCGAAGCGCTTCAACCGCTGCCTCGATACGCATTTCGATTTCAGCGTGATCAATTTCGGCGCGCTGCAGACGTTCGCGTACCTCGCTGAGACCGCGTTCCTGATCGGCGCGCTGACGACGAAGGCCATCGAGTCGACCAGCGACACCGCGAGCAGCCTCGGACTGTTGACGACGACGCTCCCGGAAATCACTAAGGCGACCCTCAATAAGGGCTGAGCGATCCTGGACGAGCGCCGACAAACGATCGAGTGCAGTTTGAGCACGATCGAGTTCAAGGCGGCGAGCTTCGGCAGCCTCGCGTTCTGCAGCGGCACCGTCGAGTCGAGTTTCAACCTCGGCCAGTCGGCCGGTGAGGAACTGGCGTCGCTCGACCACCGCAACGCTTCGAACTTCGAGATCACTGCGCCGAGAACCAACTTCCGCTGCCTGCTCCTCGAGCCGAGCACGAGATTCAGCCATGCGTCGGGCCGACGCAGCGAGTTCATTGTCGGCGGCTTCGAGATCGGGAAGCATCCCCTCGAGTTCGGAGATACGCGCATCTTCACGAGTCACTCGGTCTGTAAGTTCGCCAAGGTGATCACGAAGTGCTTCGGCTTCAGTGGCCGCATCGCGACGGTCGGTTTCGGCTCGCTGCAAACGGTCTCCTGCTGCAGTGAGTCGTGAATCGTTTACGTCAAGATCGCGAGCAAGACCAGCTTCAACGCTTGCGGCTTCGGCCAGTTCAGCTCGTACCGCCTCGAGAACCGCCGCTGCTTCTGCGGCGACAAGAACAGCTTCCTCTGCACGGCGAGTCGCTTCGTCAAGCGCGGCACCAGTTGCACCAGCACCCGATGAGCCGACGCGCCAACCGCTCACGCCAAATCGATCGCCACTGCTGGTGACAATAATGGCGTCGGGGTGAGCAAGCGATGCATCAACCGCCTGCACCCAGCCGCCATCGATAACAACTGCAGCACCGATGAGCGCATCAAGAAGTGGTTCGACATCGGGACGACGAGCTCGGACGTGTCCGCGCAATGGTGCACCAACGGGCGGAGCGGAGCGGGTAGAGCGACCCGCACCCAGAGCAAGCACGGCGCCGCTGAGCGATTCCGCGCTGAGCGCTTCAAGGGCACGGCGACCAGCATCGACCCCATCAACAACAACCGCAGCCAATGCTTCGCCGACGGCAGCTTCGAAAGCTGCTTCCCAGCCCGCATCAATTTCAACCAGATCGAGAACCGTGCCGAGGACTCCGTCGATACCGGCAAGACGTTCGGTACCCGCACGAGAACGAGCTTCGTCGAGGGCCAGAGCAAGCGCTTCGACTCGAGCTCGCCACGCATGCTGCTCGCTTTCGGCTGCACGGTGCACCGATTCCGCCGCTTCAACCGCGGATTGTGCTTGCGAACGACGCGCTTCGGCCAATTCCATGGCTTCGACCAACGGGAGTTCAGCCGATTCCAATTCGATGAGTTGCGCCCGAAGTAACTCAGTTTCAGAAAGAAGCGTTGCAGCTTTTTCAGCCAGCGCGGTTACACGGGTTCCGATGCGATCGCGTTCCTCGCGCGCACGTCCCGATGCGGTGCGAAGTGCTGCGAGTTCCCCACGAACCTCGGCGGCAGCGCCTGTGGGAGCCGGCACACCGCTCGCCCACTGCTCTTCAAAGGCCAACCGTTCGGCCATCAGAAGTTTTTCGGCCTCGACTAATTCGGCAGCAAGAGGCTCGAACTTCTCTGATTCCGCTTTGACCTCGGCCAGTTCAGCCGACAGTCGTGCTGCTTCAGCTTCGAGTGAAGCAACAACACCCTGATCGATCGACGCGCCACGAAGGCGATCAACACCGCGTCGACGTTCAGTGAGCACTGCGGATAGCCCGCGAGCTTGCTGGAACAACGACTCGTACGATGCGAGACCATCACCCAAATCGTCGCCACCCATTGCGGTGAGTTCGACCTCAACCGACATAATTTGCGTATCGAGTTCGGCGAGTGAACGACGAAGGCGCTCTTCTTCGGCAGAAAGCTCAGCCCGTCCGCGCATTCCGTTCTCAAGTCGGGTACGCAAGCCTGCAAGCTCGCGACCAGCAATAAAGATGCGTAATGCCGTGAGTTCAGAAACAACACCGGCGTGGCGACGAGCGGCATCGGCTTGGCGTTCAAGTGGACGCAACTGACGGCGCACTTCGCGAAGCAGGTCCTGCATGCGAGTGAGGTTGCCTTCGGTTGCGGTCAGGCGGCGTTCAGACTTTTCTTTGCGGCGGCGATATTTCAGGATGCCGGCTGCTTCTTCGATGATTGCACGGCGTTCTTCAGGACGAGCGTTGAGCACCGCATCGATCTGGCCCTGCGAAATAATGACATGTTGCTGGCGACCAACACCGCTGTCGGAAAGCAGATCTTGAATGTCGAGAAGACGACACGGGACGCCATTGAGCGCGTATTCGCTGTCGCCTGAGCGGAACAACGTACGAGTGATGGTCACCTCGTTGAATTCGATGGGAAGCATTCCCGAGGTGTTGTCGATGGTGAGGCTGACTTCGGCGCGACCGAGCGCTGATCGCTTTGTGGTGCCGGCAAAAATGACGTCGTCCATCTTCTGCGAACGCACTGCGGAAGGCGCCTGGGCACCAAGCACCCAACCGATCGCGTCGACCACATTGGACTTGCCCGAACCGTTGGGGCCCACCACAACGGTGACACCTGGTTCGAGATCGAGAGCTGTCGTATCGGCGAAGGACTTAAAGCCCTTCATCGTGAGTCGTTTCAGATACATCAGACCTGACAGACCTCGCAGTAGAAGGTGGACCGACTGGCAACCTTGGTCTTCACGATGTTGTTACGACGACAACGACGACATGGCTGCTTTTCACGGTCGTACACCTGATGGTGGCTTTGGTAATCGCCGGCTTTACCGAAAAGATCGACGTACTGGCCGTCGCCCAACGTTGAGCCGTTGTACTTGATTGCTTCATGCAGAATCTCGACGAGCGAACGGTAGAGGCGACGAATTTCCTGGGTCGTGAGCGATCCTGTTTCGCGGTCGTAACGAAGACCGGAGTCGAAGAGGATTTCATCGGCGTAGATATTGCCGATACCAGCGATCATCGACTGATCGGTAAGGAACGCCTTCAGTGACTGACTCTTCGAACGAAGAAGATGACCGAAGTCGACCCACGACATTGGGGTTTCCACTGGATCGACACCGAGGTTTGAAAGTTCGTCGATCTCGGAAGAGATTTCGTCGGGAGTGGCAAGGAACATCTCGCCGAATGTGCGCGGGTCGATGAAACGGAGTTGGCCGCCCTGCGTGAACGTGATGGTTACATGTGTGTGCTTTTCAACTTCGTCCTTCGGCGTTGCACGACGCAACTGACCCGACATGCGCAGGTGAACGATGAGCACCTGTCCATTGTCGAGCGGCATGAGGAGATACTTCCCCTTGCGCTGCGAACCAGTGATCTTGGCGCCGACAAGACCGGTGATGAAGTCTTCGGGGCTCTGTCGTTTGATCGACTTCTTCCCGGTGACGTCGACACTCTTCACCTTGCGTCCGACGACCTCTTTTTCGAGTTCGCGACGGATGGTTTCTACTTCGGGCAATTCAGGCATTGTGCTGCCCACTCTCATGGTTGGGAACGGTCACCGTGGACAGGTGGTCGAGCGCGGCGTGCGCTGCGGCCTGTTCGGCGCCTTTCTTTGAGCGACCTTCGCCTTCGCCGATGACGTTGCCATCGACTGATACGCGTGCGAAGAATCGCTTCTCGTGATCGGGGCCCTCGGCCCTGAGTTCATAGACCGGCGCCGTCGAAAAACGTTGCGCTGTGAGTTCTTGAAGTTGTGACTTGAAGTCGCCATCACCGGGTTCTTCGGCTGCTGCAGCGATGGGTGCCTCGAAGAGCCCGAGAACAAGTTCGCGTGCGGCATCGATACCGCCATCGACAAACACGGCTCCGATGATGGCTTCCATCGCGTCGGACAGGATCGAGGCCTTCGACCGTCCACCACTGGCGTCTTCGCCCTTACCCAAACGGAGAGCGGGACCAACACCAAGATCAGCAGCCACCTTGGCCAACGTTGGTTCGCTTACGACTGCCGACCGGACCTTGGCCAGCAGACCCTCGGGCATTTCCGGATGCGAAGTGAAGAGGTGATCAGTGACGATCACACCCAGCACCGCATCGCCGAGAAATTCAAGCCGTTCATTCGAGGCGGTGTGGCCTGTTTCGGCACACCACGACCGATGCGTAAGCGCGAGGAGGAGAGGCCCGGGCTCGGAGAACCCGTAACCCAAGCGATCAACCAGCGCGGTGACGGCGTCGGAGCTCAGGACCTCAGCCCAGCTTTGCCATGACGTAGTCGACGGCGTCGCGGACGGTCTTGAGGTCGGCGAGATCTTCGTCTTCGATGCGGAAGCCAACACTGCGCTCGCCCAGTTCCTCTTCGAGGGCCTCGACCAATTCAATGAGGGCCAGGCTGTCGGCATCGAGATCATCGGCGAAGGAATCGCCTTCGTTGATGGCGGTGGGCTCGGTCTCGAGGATGTCGGCCAACCGGTCACGGACCAGATTCAGGACGAACTCTCGGTCGATAGGGCCTTGTTCGACATGGGTCTCAGCGGGCACAACGGTCTCCTCGGACGGCGATGGAACGGGCCGATCGTAGCGGGGTCAAACTTTGCCCGCTTGTGAAAACTGCTGCTCAACGCCCTGCTGAGACGGGACCGAACCTCGGGTTCAGTCCGCGAGGCGAACGGTGGCGGCGATATGACCAACTACATCGGCGTTCACCATGTCGGCGGCAACACGCACCGCGTTCACCATGGCCCGGTCCGAAGAAGAGCCGTGGCTGATGATGCAGACACCATCGACACCGAGAAGCATTGCGCCGCCAGTGTTCTCTGGATCGAGCGAGTCATACAGCGGCATGAGCGACGGCCATAGGGCAGCCGCCGCAGCACGGGCTTCGTCAGATGATTCGAATGCGGCGAGAAGTGAGTTGATGATCGACTTCAACGATCCTTCGAGAGTCTTCAACGCGACATTGCCAGTGAAGCCATCGGTCACCACGACATCGACGTCGTCGGTCATGATGTCGCGCCCCTCAACGTTTCCGATGAACTGAGCACCGGTCTCACCGATCCACGTTCCTTCAGCAAGCAACTTGTGAGTTTCTTTCACAAGCGGATTGCCCTTGGTGGGTTCTTCACCAATCGATAACAAACCAACGCGAGGCGACGCGATTCCGAAACGCTGTTTCGCGAACACTGCGCCCATCTGCGCGAACTGCACGAGCCAGTCGGCATTGCATTCAGAGTTTGCTCCGGCATCGAGAAGAACCGTTGGAGTGTCAGCGCCAGGAACAGGAATCGGCGTTGCAATTGCTGGCCTTTGGACGCCCTTAATGCGCCCCATACGCAACAACGCACTTGCCATTGTGGCGCCGGTGTTTCCGGCGCTCACCATTGCCGAAGCCTTGCCATCGCGAACGGCTTCTGCAGCGCGCACAAGCGATGAATCCTTCATTTTGCGAACGCTTGATCCTGGATCGGCGTCCATCGCAATAACTTCCGATGCTTCGATGACCTCAAGCCCACCGGTATCGCCAAGGTCTGCGGCACGCCCGACCAATACAACGGGAATACCAAGTTCATCGACGGCGCGACGCGCGCCAGCAACGATTGCGTCGGGAGCGTTGTCGCCCCCCATGGCATCGACAGCGATGGGAAGCATGAGTGCCCTTTCGGGATCAGTCGACGTCGAGAGCCTGGCGGCCGTTGTACCAACCGCAGTTGCCACACACAACGTGCGGACGCTTCACGGCGCCACAACGTGGACAGGTGCTTCGAGCCGGAGTGGCGATACGCCAAGCTGAGGCACGACGGCTGCGGCTCTTGGACTTCGAGGTCTTCTTCTTGGGTACGGCCATGGTCGTTCCTGATTCGGGGGGCGGCACACTGAGCCGCTCGCGGGACCGGGGGGTGCCCCGGGCAGACGGGGAACTCTACTCGCCGAGGTCGCCCGGTTCGAAGTCCAGTTCTGCGAGGGCAGCCCAGCGAGGGTCAGAGATGGGTCCGGGACCCTCTGCTTCATCGGATTCCTCACCCTCTCCTGCGACCCTGGCAGGGAACAATTCCGGGGCGGGACCCCGGCAATCTGCGGCACACAGCGGAGCTAAGGGCAGCGCCAACAGCACTGCATCTCGCACCATCGGCTCAAGATTCACGATGTCGTCGGCCATCGCGTAGGTCTCCCCCTCAACGGAACGAGGTTCGAAAATTTCCCGGATCTGGGCCACTGATCGACCCTCAACGGGCCGCAGACACCGCCGACATTCGCCCACCCACGGGGTGGTGATACTGCCCGTCGCAACGAGTCCATTGCTAAGAGTCTCAAGTTCAATATCAAGATCGATCGACGCGTCGTCCGGCACCGTGGCCGAGGTGATCGCTAACCCGGGGAGCTCGACCGATTCAGTGAACTGACGCCGCGCTCCGGGATGTCGACGAAGGTCGGCGATCGGCACGACCAATGGTCGGTAGGTCATCGATTACGCGAGATCCTGATCGAAGAAGTTCGAAGCGGCGTCGCGAATCGTCTGGGTCGGATGGTTTGAAGAGGGGGGCGGCGGAAGGTCCGAGTAACGGTCGTCGACCACGGTGAGGCGCGGACGATCGTCGTAGGCGTCGTATTCCTCGTCGAACGGAAGTGCTCCGTCGTCCCATGAATCGGTGTTGACCATGCCCTCGGCGTCGTACAAAGCGGGTGCGTCATCGAGCTGTGAAAGATCGTCGTAGACCGATGGTTGCGTCGGCGGAGCCGAAAAGTCTTCGCCTTGCTCGTCGTAGATTCCCTGTTCGGAAACACCTTCGACGCCGTGTCCGGCAGCAGCTGCTGCTTCGGCAAGGAGATTGGTGCCCTGCAACTTCGCTCGGCCAGCACCAACGAGTTTCTGCGTACGTTCCAACACGATTTCGAAACTGGCAAGTTTCTGATCGCAGAAGTCTTCGACCTCGTGACGCAGTCGACGAGCATCTGCTTGGGCAGCATCGACAATGTCGTACGCCCGTTGTTCGGCGGCTTTCACGACCTCGGTGCGCTGCACCATCCGTTCGGCTCGGGTACGCGCTTGTTCGATGACGTCATCAGCTTCGTGGCGCGTTCGAGCATGGAATTCTTCGCGTTCCTTGAGTAACCAACGAGCAGCACGGAGTTCCTCGGGCAACGATTCGAGAGCTTCATCGAGAAGAACAAGCACCTCGTCCTTCACGATCATCGATGAAGCAGACAACGGCACATCACGAGCGTTCTCGATCATGTCGCGCAGTGTGAGCAACACGTCTTCAGTCTCGGCCGGGTGATACTGCGCGCCCACCGACGGTGGCGTGAGATCGATCTCGATGTCGTGATCTTCGAATGAGGGATTGTCGTACTGGCTCACGATCCGTACTTCTCCTGAAGTCGTTTGGCAACGGCGGACGGCACCATGGGCGTCACATCGCCGCCGAAGCGGGTGATCTCTCGAAGCAACTTCGACGCCAGGAAGGAATTCCCTGAGGCCGACGGAATGAACAACGTGTCCACGCCTGAAATCTTCTGGTTCATCTGCGCCATTTGCAATTCGCTCTCAAAGTCGGAAACAGCCCGCAGGCCCTTCACGATGAAGTCGGCGCCCATTTCCTTTGCGAGATCCACAACGAGCGATGCGAACATCGTGACCTTGACATTGGGAAGATGGGCGACTGATTCCTCGAGCATCTCTCGACGCTCATCGAGTGAGAACAGGGGCTCGCCCTTCTGAGGGTTGCGCATGGCAGCGACGATGACTTCGTCGAACAGACGCGACGCCGTCGCGATGATCTCAAGGTGACCGTTATGGATCGGGTCGAACGATCCCGGGTAAAGCACTCGGGTCACGGAGACTCCGGACTGTCGGGGGGCTGCAGGACGCTTACGAGCGTACCCCCGTACCTCTTCTCCTTTCGTGTATCCCATCCAGCCGGAAGTGCGATCTCTCGCGCTGATTCGGCAACAACGACACCACCTGCAGCGAGGTTGGTGACCAAGTTCAGGACCTCAGACCACAGTTCGCCGTCAGCGGCATAGGGCGGGTCGATCAGCACGAGATCAAACTGAGGGTTCGCCGAGCTTGTGGACGCATCTCGAAGCCACGCCAGCGCATCTTGCGCCACGACGGTGGACCGACCAAGAAATCCCGTTATTTCGAGGTTGGTGCTGATCGCTTTACGGGCGTCACGGCCATGGTCAACGAAGACACACGATGTCGCACCGCGAGACAGGGCTTCGATTCCCAGCGCACCAGAACCGGCAAACAGATCAAGCACACGAGCGCCTTCGACTGCATCAAGGCTGCCGAGTGAATTGAACATCGACTCTCGAACTCGATCGAGTGTCGGACGGGTTTCGCTCCCCTCAGGAGCCACCAATCTGCGTCCTCTTGCTTCGCCGGCAACAACCCTCATGCCGGCGACCGTACCCTGTGACGATGGATGCCGAACTCGGAATGACGTGTGTCGACTGCGGAGGCACCCTCCACCCGTTGTCCTACCCACCCGAAGACGGCTGGGAACCAGGTGATGTTGTGGCCTATCGCTGCCCCGATTGCAACGAACGATTCGACATCGTCCTTGGTGATCCGTCGGACGACGACGACCGTTACTGACACGAGGTCACACCATGGGTATCGACGCTGACGTCCATAATCTTGTTGGCCGCTATTGCGATGCGGTGCTTCGCGTTGACGTCGCAGAGTTTTCCGACACTTGGGCCGACGACGCACGGTGGCTGATTCCCGGCGACGGTGTCATCGAAGGCCGCAACAGTATTTCGGCAACGTTCGAAAAGATTCGACCGACATACAAACAATGTGTTCAAGAAGTTCTCAATGGAACGATTTCGTATGTCGATGGCGACAACGCAAGCGCGCGATGGCAGATTCGCGAACTTCAATGGCGTGACGACGGAACGGTCAGCGAACTCATCGGCGTGTATCACGATGTCATGGCCCGCGACCTCGACGGTGTGCTGCGGTTCACTCAACGAGATTTTGAGTTGATCTACAGCGGTCCAATTGACGGAAGCGGAACGTTGCGACCACCGCGTTCGTTGTAGGCCAACGACATCAAGCGGTCAGTCAAGAAGTGCGACGAGGATGTCGGCCAGTTCTGCTGGACGAGCAACCATCGGCGAATGATCACCAGGCATCTCAACGACATCGGCACCCATGCGTTCAGCGACTGCACGCTGTCCGTCGACAAGAAGAATTGGATCGTCGGTGCATACGACATAGGTGCTCGGCGTTGAACGCCATGCCGCCTTTTCAACAATGACAGTGCCGCCAGCGTTTCCCGATCGGAGCTTCGTTGCCCAGCGTGCAGCATCTGCCGGATCGATATCTGGGTAGAAGACCTGGGCCGCAAATTCTGGGTCGATAAACGGCAGTCCATTGTCGTCAACTCGCATGGTGGTGAGGAATTGCTCGCCGATCGTCATTGGCCCGCCGCTGCCCAGCTCACCCGCGTCCGGACCGAGTGCGGCGAGATACACCAATCGTTCAACCGACCGATGATTTCCAGCAACCGTGACGACTGCACCGCCGTAGGAATGTCCAAGAAGAATGACTGGACCATCGATGGAGTCAAGAACTGCGGTTACCGCCGCTGCGTCTTCAGTGAGGTCAGTGAGCGGAAGATCGACAAGAGCGGTAGTGACCCCACGTCCCTCAAGTTCGGCGACCAGCGGCTCGAAACACCAACTGCCGTGAAATGCACCATGCGTCAGAACGATTGTCGTCATGGCCGCACATTAGGGCCGAGCGATCAACTTTTCATCAGAAAGTCGATGTCGTCAGCTTTGAGAAATAGATCCACTTCTTCGGCCAACAGTTCATGATTCACAAGTTTGGGATCGGCATCGAGAATCTCGATCGCGATTTCCCGCGCTGTCACCACCCACTCACGATCCCGACGGAGCGATGCCAACTTCAGATCATTCTGACCCTTCTGCCTCTCCCCCATGATCGTGCCTTCGCCACGAAGATCGAGATCCACTTCAGCAAGCTCGAACCCATCGGTGCTTCGAACGAGCGCTTCGAGTCGTGCTTCGCCATCAGGAGTTTTCGATTCTCCAACAAGCCAGCAAAACGACTTCGCTGCGCCTCGTCCGACACGACCACGCAACTGATGCAACTGGGCGATTCCAAAGCGCGTGGCATCAAGAATGACCATGACGGTGGCATTAGGGACGTCCACACCAACTTCAATAACCGTCGTTGAAACCAGTGCATCGAGTTCGCCGGCGCGGAACTGCGTCATCACGGCGTCCTTCTCGTCAGACTTCAGCCGGCCATGCAGAAGGCCTACCCGCAGTCCGGACAGTTCTCCGTGGCTCAGTTCTTCATACATTTCTTGAGCAGACCGAACTTCGAGTTTTTCACTCTCTTCGATCAACGGACACACCACATATGCCTGGCGACCAGCGGCGATTTCGTCCCGAACCTGCTGCCACACCTCGAGTTCGTCCATATCGTTCTGCGCCCAACGCGTAACAATCGGCGTGCGGCCTGGAGGGAGTTCATCGAGAACCGAAACATCGAGATCGCCGTAGACCGTCATTGCTGCAGTGCGCGGAATCGGTGTTGCGGTCATCACCAACACATCCGGCATGGCGTCGCCTGCGCCCTTGTCGCGCAATGCCGCTCGTTGTTCAACGCCAAAGCGATGCTGCTCATCGATCACCACAACGCCAAGAGACTTGAACGCAATGCCTTCAGAGATCAATGAATGCGTGCCGATCACGATGTCGAGATTTCCTGTTGCCATGTCTTCGAGAATCTTGCGGCGATCGGGCGCCGAAGTTCGATTCGTGAGCAATGCAACCCGCAACGAGCGATCCATTCCCGCGCCGCCGAACAAATTGCCTTCGTCGGTATCGGGAACAGTGAACCCTTCAAGAAGATGTTTGATACCGAGATGATGCTGTTCGGCCAGAACTTCGGTCGGTGCCATCAGCGCAGCCTGATGACCGCCCTGCACCGCAACCAACATCGCACTCACCGCAACCACGGTCTTTCCCGCACCAACGTCGCCCTGCAACAAGCGATGCATGGGATGACCTTTGGCGAGGTCTTCATTGATCTCGCCAATCGTTCGAGCCTGAGCACCGGTGAGGTCGTAAGGAAGTACGTCGTGAAAACGCTTCACTAACGCCCCGCCGCCCTCGCCGACTGCGTGGGCAATGCCCACCGCTGTGCGTTCGAGCTCTCGTTTGCGACGAACCAGTTCCACCTGCACGCGCAGTAGTTCGTCGAACACTAAGCGTCGACGAGCCGCAGCAGCTTCGGCCATCGACTCAGGCATATGAATGGCACGAAACGCTTCAGTCCTCGCTACGAGATCAAGTCGGTCGAGCAAAGCTTCATCAAGCGGCTCGGCGAAGTCACCCGCGCGGCGCAACGTCTCTTCACAAAAGCGTGCGATATCCCACGAAGCGATTCCCACCTTCTCGGACTGTCCGTAGACAGGGAGAATTCTTCCGGTGCGGTTGCCGATCAGATCGACAACCGGGTTCGTCATCTTGCGCTTTCCGCCATAGAGCTCGAGCTTCCCGAAAAAGACAGCATCGAGACCAGGCTGCAATTGCTTCTCTCGAAATGGTTGTCCAAAGAACGTGACATCCATCGAAGCAGTGCCGTCGGTAACGGTCACGATGACCATCGACTTGCCCTTGCCAGTGCGGCGCTGCGTCGAACGTTTCACGTTGACCAGAATCGCTGCCTCTTCGCCTACTTCAAGATCGGCGATCTTCGCTTCTTTCGTGCGATCGATATAGCGGCGTGGGTAATGCGTCAGCACATCGAGAACAGAACGAATGCCCATCTTTCCGAGCGAGGCCGCCTTTGTCGCGCCAACACCTTTGAGCTCGCTTGCCGGCAGGTTGGCGAGTTGCGCCAACCGACGTCCCACGATCTCGCTCACTCGATACCGAAAAGATAGGGATAGAGCGGCTGTCCGCCGTGATGCACTTCAACCTCGCAACCAGGACGGTTGTCGTGCACCCACACTTCAAGATGTCGAGTAATAGCTGGCGTTGCACCCTCACCCTCAATGATCGTCACAATTTCATGATCGTCACCCACGATGCGGGCAAGTAGGGCAGCAGCAGCTTCGGAAAGATCAGGGTTGATCGAAATGATTCCGTCGCGAGCGATACCGAGCCAGTCGCCTTCACCGATTGGACCAGCATCGCTGCTTGAATCACGAACGGCCCGAGTGAGTTCGCCGGCAACTACGTGCGCAGCAGCTTCGGACATTGCGTCGGCATTCGAAGCAGCAGTGCCTTCGGGGTCATAGGCCAGCAATGAAGCGAAACCTTCGGCGACACCACGCGTGGGTACAACACGAACGTTCTTGGTCGTCATCGCGTCGACCTGTTCGGCCACCGGGATGATGTTCTTGTTGTTTGGCAACAACACAACGTCGTCGGCCGGCGCCGCTTCAACTGCCTCAAGCAGTTGCGCAGTTGACGGGTTCATGGTTTGGCCGCCAGTGACGATCACCTGCACCCCAAGGGAATGGAAGATGCGACGAACGCCGTCGCCAACCGATACCGCAACAACCGCGCACGGCACCGGGTCATGCGTTGTCGCTGGTTCAGGAACCATTGGTACCGCCTCGCGCACCCAACGCTCCTCTTCAACTTCTTCGAGAAGGTCGGTGACCCGGATAGAACGCGGTCGACCAATGTCAACGGCGGCGTCGATCGTTGCGCCGATGTCGTCGGTATGAATGTGGCAATTCCAAATTCCGTCGCCACCTACGACAACGATTGAATCGCCCAGCGTTGACCACACATCTTTGAAACCGGGCACCGCTTCATCGGGAGCTTCGAGGAAGTACATGACTTCATAACGAAGACTTGCGAGTGATCCGTCGTGGGAGCCATCGCCATGAGCAGCATCGAAAGCATCGAGAAATTCTGCCGATGCTCCAGCCGGATCTTCCGCCGCTTCAGGAATCGGGCGACCACTCACAATGTTGAGCGCGACATCGAACATCAACATGAGGCCAGTCCCGCCGGAATCAACAACACCAGCGTCGGCCAACACCTGCAACATCTCGGGAGTACGTGCGAGCGCTTCGGTTCCTGACGCATGTGCTGCTTCGAGAACCCCGAGAAGATCAGCACCAGTGTCGGCGGCCACGCGGCCACCTTCGGCCGCGACGCGCACTACTGTGAGGATCGTTCCTTCGACTGGCTTCATTACTGCGCCATAGGCAGCAGTGGCTGCGGCATCAAGCGCAGTAGCGAACGCTGCGCCATCAATCGCTGGAGCAGCGCGGAACTCGGCGGACAACCCGCGCAGAATCTGCGAAAGGATCACGCCCGAATTCCCGCGAGCGCCCATGAGCGATCCGTGAGAAATGGCCTGACATGTGGAGTCAAGATCGGACTCGGCGCCATCGAGCTCAGCCACGACCGAGGCCAGGGTGAGGGCCATGTTCGTTCCGGTGTCCCCATCGGGAACCGGATAGACATTCAGCCGGTTGATGGTCTCTCGATGAGCGGCCAAGGCATCGGCGTAGCCCCGGATGAGAGTCCGGAGGTCATCGGCGGTCAGGCTGGTGGCGATCGACATCGGCGGAGAGACTACCGATGTGACCGGCGTCCGGCTGAGGCGGCCCAAATCGGCCCGATTCAGGCCGGTCATCGGCCGAATTGGGCCTGAGAGGGCTCACTGCTACCATCCGCCGTTCGATTCTTCTGACGTCCCGGAGTGTGTTCTCATGGCAGCTGTATGCGAGGTGTGCGGAAAGCACCCATCGTTCGGTATGGCGGTAAGCCACTCCCATCGCCGCACCAAGCGCCGTTGGAATCCGAACATTCAGCGGGTTCGAGCCGTAGTCAACGGTTCGACCAAGCGCGTCAATGTGTGCACGTCGTGCCTCAAGGCCGGCAAGGTCGTCAAGGCAGTCCGCTGACCGTGTCTGCTGGTCCTTTGCAGGGAGTCGTCAAGTCCTACGACCCGGTCTCCGGCGTCGGCACCATCATCTGCGACACGGACCTGAACGATTACGAATTCACCCGCAGCGCCCTCGTGGGTTCGGTTTTCCGTTCCCTGCGTCAGGGCCAGCGAGTGGTCTTCGATCTCGACGGTGGCTCCTTAGCCATTCGTCTTCGTATGGGCTCTGAGGCCGATATGGGTACTCCGGGGTTCGAACAACCGAACGCCGACAATGTGCAGCACCCTCAGGGCGGCACCGAAGGCTGAGTGCCACACGGCACACCAATGGTTTCAGCGATGGAGAGCGTCGGTGAATCCTCTACGCTTCTCAGATTCACCAAAGGTTCACTCGGCAGCAACCGCTTCCCGAGAACAACCCCCCACTCAGGCGCAACGCGCATTCGACAACGATGTCGGAGGAAACATGGCCGGGCAGACAAAAAACCAAAAGCTGATCGACTGGGTCGAACAGTGGCGCGAAATCTTGCAACCCGACGACGTCTATTGGTGCGACGGCTCTGCTGAAGAGTACGAGCGTCTGTGTGCACAGCTTGTTGAAGGCGGAACGTTCCGAACACTGAACGAAGCGAAGCGTCCGAATAGTTACCTCGCACTCTCCGACCCGGGCGATGTTGCTCGCGTTGAAGACCGCACCTACATCTGCTCCGAACGCGAAGTCGATGCAGGCCCGACGAACAACTGGCGTCCGCCCGCAGAGATGCGTGCCGAGATGAACAAGCTCTACGCCGGCGCAATGAAAGGCCGCACGATGTACGTCGTGCCGTTCTCGATGGGCCCGCTTGGTTCGCCGATCGCACACATCGGCGTGCAGCTCAGCGACTCTGCCTATGTCGCAGTGAACATGCGCATCATGACCCGCATGGGTCAGGGCGCGCTCGACGTTCTTGGCAATGGTGAATGGGTTCCGTGCGTGCATTCCGTTGGCATGCCGCTCGCTGCTGGTCAGGCCGATGTGCCGTGGCCGTGCGATGCCGAGAACAAGTACATCGTGCACTTCCCTGAAACCAGCGAGATCTGGTCCTATGGCTCGGGCTACGGCGGCAACGCACTGCTCGGCAAGAAGTGCTTTGCGCTGCGCATCGCTTCAACGATGGCTCGCGACAATGGCTGGATGGCCGAGCACATGCTCATCCTTGGCCTCACCTCACCTGAAGGTGTGAAGAAGTACGTCGCCGCGGCCTTCCCGTCAGCGTGTGGCAAGACGAACATGGCCATGCTCATCCCCACCCTTCCGGGTTGGAAGGTCGAAACCGTTGGTGACGACATTGCATGGATGAAGTTCGGTGCCGATGGCCGTCTCTATGCCATCAACCCCGAAGCTGGTTTCTTTGGCGTTGCTCCTGGCACCTCAGCCAAGTCGAACTTCAACGCTCTTGAATCAGTGAAGGGCAATTCCATCTTCACCAACTGTGCACTCACCGACGATGGCGACATCTGGTGGGAAGACCTTTCCGATGAAGCGCCTGCGCACCTCATCGACTGGAAGGGCAACGACTGGACTCCGGCCTCGGACTCCCCCGCTGCTCATCCGAACGCGCGCTTCACTGCTCCGGCAGCACAGTGCCCGTCGATCGCACCCGAATGGCAGGACCCCGCCGGTGTGCCGATCTCGGCCATCCTTTTCGGCGGCCGTCGTGCCACCAATGTTCCGTTGGTGACCGAATCATTCGATTGGCGCCACGGCGTGTTCCTCGGCTCGATCATGAGCTCGGAAAAGACCGCAGCGGCTGCTGGCACCGTGGGCGAACTTCGTTTCGACCCCTTCGCCATGCTTCCGTTCTGTGGCTACAACATGGGCGATTACTTCAAGCATTGGCTAGAGATCGGCGAAGCAACTGACGCGTCGAACCTTCCCAAACTGTTCTGGGTCAACTGGTTCCGTAAGGGCGACGACGGTTCGTTCCTGTGGCCTGGCTTTGGCGAGAACTCCCGAGTTCTTAAGTGGATCGTCGAGCGCCTTGAAGGCACTGCAGGCGCTAACGACACCGCCATCGGCCGCGTTCCGAGCGCATCCGACCTCGACCTTGCCGGCCTCGATATCGACGACGCCACCATGGCCACGTTGCTGTCGGTTGACAACGCGGCATGGAGCGCCGAAATCCCACAGATCGAAGCGCACCTCGACTCCTTCGGTGCGGAACTTCCATCCGAGCTTCGTGACGAACTGCGCGAACTCGAAAAGCGTCTCGGCTAATTCCGATTCATTTCACGAACTGAACGAGGGCGGGGCTTCGGTCCCGCCCTTTTCGCGTCCCGCTTTACGAGTGGCGGCCTTTCGCTTTGTCGGCAACGATCACAGTCATGTTGTCGAAGGGGGCCTCGTGGACGTTGATCGTCGTCTGACACATGTGGAGTTGTTGCATGCACCCGGTGAGCGCGCGCTGGCCGCTCGAGTCTTCGAACTTCTTGGCTGCACGGTGTCCGATAGCGGTCGTCACTGGTTCACGGCCTTTATCGACACCAACCTTCGCGATTACGCCAACAATTCGTTCTATGCCTCTGAAGCACCGGCGGAACAGTTGGCCATCGAAGCAGCAATGGCTGATTCGGTTGACGAATGGGTTGAGATGGTGCGTGCTGCGCCGCAGAAGTCACCGCACTTTGGTGTGCGAGTCGGCACGGTTGAAGAACACCGAGCCATCATCGACAACATTCGTCATGCGTCGATAAACGACCCCGAACTGCGTGGTCGCATCGAAATGCTCGGGCTCTTTCCTCACGATGCACCTGATGCCACCGCCACGAACATGGATCAAGCATTCATCTGGACGAACGTGATCTCGTCAGGTCCACTTCGACTTGGCCAAGTGATTGAATTGCAATGGCATTTACAAAAAGAGCAGCCGAACTGAATCTCAGCTGGCTGCGCCGACGAGCAGGGCGCGGATACCGAGACCCATCAGGAACAAACCGCCCAGTCCGTAAAGCAGATATTTCTTCTGCGACATCTGATGGCGGTAGCTGTAGATGAGGCCAACAACGATGATGGCAACAAAGCCATAGAACATGTGGAACTTCGGCGCCTTAATTCCCTGGCCCGCGACCATGGCGACGCCGAGACCGACCTGCACAAAGATGCTCAACTCGACAATGACGATGAACCACCAAAGTGCTCGCGTGCGCAGTGGCTGAATCCAGTTAGCCGCTAACGCCCAACTACCGGCAAGAGCGTTGCCGATGATGACGAACCACGTAAAGGACTCATGAATGCTTCGAAGCATTGGGAGATTCTCGCGTTACTTTGACGGATCGACAGAGATGACGGGTTCGTAGGCCCAAATTTCAGCACCCATTCCAACCGGCCGTTCGCCACCGGAGGCACCCGGGTGACCACCAGGATGTCCCCCTGCAGCTGGGGCCCCCTCGGTTCCGCGGTGACCATCGGCGAATGACGGCGATGCAACCCACGCGTTGAACGCGCCTTCGTCACGCCAGCGAGTGATGACGAGCCACTGGTTCCGGCCATCGGTGGGCTTGAGCAGTTCGAAACCCTCGAAACCATCGGCGCCATCAACTGCGCCAGCGCGGGCAGCGAACCGATGAGCAAGTTCGTCGCCGGCCTGGGCCGGCACGGTGATGGCATTGATGCGAATGATCGACATGGGTCCTCATGGTTGCCGCCCCGAGCCGGTCGCGCCAGTCCACCCCGCCCTAGACTCATCCCGTGCTGAAGGCAAACGATCCGTGTTGGTGTGGCAGTGGGCAGAAATTCAAGCGCTGCCACCGCGATGCCAAGGAACAACTCCAACCGGGGCTCATCAGCCCCATGCGCACCGTTCCGGCTGAGATCCCCCGCCCCGAGTACGCAGAGACCGGGAACGTCACTCGTCGTCCCGAGGAGCGCATCAAAGACGCTGCCTTCATCGAGCGCATGCGTCGAGCTGGCCACGCTGCCGCCGAGGTCCTCGAAATTGGCGCGGCCGTCATCGCTCCCGGCGTGACCACCGACGAAATCGATGCCGTTGTGCATCAGGCCTATATCGATCGCGGCGGTTACCCGAGCACGCTCAATTACCGGGGCTATCCAAAATCGCTCTGCACCTCGGTGAATGAAGTTATTTGTCACGGCATCCCTGATGACCGGCCGCTACGCGATGGTGACATCGTGAATCTCGACGTCACCATCTGGCTAGACGGCGTGCATGGCGATACCAATGCCACCTATTGCGTCGGCAATGTCGACGACGCCTCAAAGCGCCTCATCGACGTCACTCGCCAATGCCTCGATCGCGCGATCGCCGCTGTTGCACCCGGTCGTCCGTTCTCTGATATTGGCCGAGCAATTGAAACTCACGCTGTCGCCAACGGTTATGAAGTTGTGCGAGCGTTTGTGGGGCACGGAATCGGCGAGCAATTTCACACCGATCTTCAGATCCCTCACTATTACGAACCCCGCATGACCACGATCATGGAACCGGGCATGATCTTCACGATTGAACCGATGATTTCGATGGGCACGGGCCAGCACAAGATTTGGGATGACGACTGGACGGCAGTCACTGCCGACGGCAGCCGCACCGCACAGTTCGAGCACACGATCGTGGTGACCAACACTGGTGTTGAGATTCTTACGACTACTGCCTGACATGAAATCAATCAACGTCACACTCGAGTCGATGACCGTGAACGGCGAAGAAGTGCCATTGCTCTCCGCCGACCTTGTGGTGGTACGTCGGCCCGAAACCGATCGCCTCGATTGGGAGTGCGTCGCCTTCACGCTCTTGATGGATCCATTCCCGCAAGAACCAGTGTTCTTGGAGATGGTTGACGTCGTCGAAAGTCGGACCCTTTCCGGCGATGCACTCGTTGTGCGATCAGATCAAAATCGACATGTCTTTCGTGGCGGCGACGACCTAAGCGGCCTCTTGCCCGAAGACGGACTCGAACCAAACCAGTAACACAACCACGACCTTCGAGCACAGCGATATCGTGGCGCCATGTTTCGTCACGTCGTGAACTTTCGTTGGAATTCCCAGTCCTCACCTGAACACGTTTCCGCCCTCGAAGATGCGCTTTCTGGTTTGCCCGCACTACTTCCTGGCCTTCGGCGCTATGCCTACGGCAGCGATGCTGGCATCAACGAAGGAAACTATGACTTCGCCGTTATGGCCGAGTTCGACAATGCGGAGGGCTACCTCGTTTATCGCGACAACGATGAACACGCCCGAATCATTCAGACGCACATCGCTCCGTATCTCGATTCACGCACCGTGGTGCAGTTCGACTTCAACGACTGATTGCTCAGGCGAAAAGTGATGTGCCGAAGGGCTCGCCCTCGGCGCGACTGCTTTCAAGGGCGATGAACCATTCCGTGCCAAAAGCTGCAGCGAAAACCTCGTCTGGCATTTTGAAGAAAAAGGAATCAGGTCCGATCTGACTGCGATGGGCTGCCATAGCGGCTTTCTTCACATCGACAACATGGGCGACATCAACTGCGTGAGTGATGACCGCTTCGGGTGAACCGAATTCTCCGCGGTCGGCAGCTTCAGCACGCCGACGCATCTGTTCAGCGGTCTCGCCCTCGAGTTCGCCTTCAACTTCATTTTCAAAGAGCGACGCGTTCTCTGCCATTTGTTTCATGATGCGATCGCGATTCATCGTTGATTGAAAGACACGATCGACGCCAGCGATTTCAGCAGCGCGCTTTCCCACGCGATGCACCTGAATGTGATCGGGATGGCCGTAACCGCCATGTGAGTCGTAGATAGTGAGAACGTCTGCATCGACCTCTCGCAGAATCGCGGCAAGACGCTGTGAGGCCTCTTCGACATCTGCCTGCCAGAAACACAACGGATTCTCGTTCGTGGGTTCACCAATCATTCCGCTGTCTTCATAGCCAAGGAACTCAACACGATCGAGACCCATGATCTCAGCGGCCTGATGAGTTTCGACGACACGGCGCTCCCACAATGGCTCCCCATCGTTCAGAACGCCGGGCTCCGGTTCGCCTTGTTCGCCACGAGTGGCCACAACGAGAACGACCTGATGACCATCTCGCTTCGCAATGGTCATCAAACCGCCAGTGGCGATTGATTCATCGTCAGGGTGAGCATGGAAACACAAGAGCGTTGCCATTAGGCGATTGCCCCTTCGGCTCGGAGTGCCGCCAATCGGGCGTCGTCAGCAACTCCCCATTCCTTCAGCACCTCATCAGTGTATTGGCCAGGATGCGATGGCGGGCGCTGAATGCTGCCTTCGGTGCGCGAGAAGCGCGGTGCCGGCGCAGGCTGAACCACTCCGGCATTTTCGACAAACGTTTTACGAGCCACGGTGTGTGCGTTCGTCGTTGATTCAACGAGAGAAAGGATCGGAGCAACACACGCATCGGAGCCGTCGAAGATGGCGGCCCATTCATCGCGAGTCTTGGTCGCGATCACCGCAGCAAGACGCTCCTTCAGATGTGGCCACATCGAGCGATCGTTCTGCTTTGCGAATTCTTCGTCGCCAGCCAGACCAGTCTTCTCAAGAAGTTCGGCATAGAACTGCGGTTCGATTGCACCAACGGAAAGGAACTTGCCGTCCGAACATTCGTAGACCTCGTAGTAGTGAGCACCCGTGTCAAGCATGTTGACGCCGCGCTCATCGCTCCAAAGCCCCATCGCCATAAAGCCGTGCATGAATGTCGTGAGCACTGCAGTGCCATCGACCATGGCCGCGTCAACAACCTGGCCCTTGCCCGACATGCGAGCTTCGATGATTCCGCACGCGATACCGAAAGCAAGCAGCATGCCGCCGCCGCCAAAATCGCCAACAAGATTGAGCGGGGGCTGCGGGCGTTCATTCGGACGGCCAATGGCCCCAAGCGCGCCACCAATGGCGATGTAGTTCATGTCGTGGCCAGCCATTTGCGCCATAGGGCCGTCCTGACCCCAACCGGTCATGCGTCCGTAAACAAGTTTCGGATTGCGAGCCAAACACGCATCGGGACCGATACCGAGACGTTCGGTGACACCGGGACGGAAACCTTCAATAAGTGCATCGGCTTTCTCGACAAGACCAAGCACCGTCTCAACGCCCTCGGGGTTCTTGAGATCGACACCGATGGACCGACGTCCACGGTTCATGACGTCCTTCGGCGGCGTGGCGGGATCGCCGCCGTACACCTGCCCAGCGCGATCGACACGAATGATGTCGGCGCCCATATCGGCCAGCATCATCGCCGCAAAAGGCCCTGGCCCGATTCCTGCAATCTCAACGATGCGAACGCCCGCGAGAGGTCCCATAACTGTGCTCCTAAAGGTGGAAAGAGAGGTGGCTACGCGTTGGCCCGAGCGGCGAGCGCAGTGACGTGCTCAATAATGGTTGCCCAGTACTGACGGGGCACATCGTGACCCATGTCTTCAAGGACAAGAAACTCACTACCCCGCAATGATTCAGCAGTGCGTTCTCCTCCACTGAATGTCACCAACGGGTCGATAGTTCCGTGAACAACAAGAGCAGGAACATCGATCTGGCGCAACCGTTCGGACCGCGGCGGTGAGGTCACGATGGCGAGCAACTGCGCCACCTGTCCTTCTGGATGGAAGCAACGATCGAACTGCAATGCGTTGCGCTCAAGAATCCAGTCTTCGTCGCAATAGACCGGGCCAGCAAGCAAGCGGCCTGCTTCAAGAGACTTCGCCAAGTTTGCTTCACGCTCAGTCGGCGCCGGCTCGAGCAAAACGCCGACGGCCTCCGCTGTGGGTTGGCCGACATCGGGATCACCCGTGGTCGACATGACTGACGTCAGTGAAACAACACGCTCGGGGTGATCAATGGCCATCTGCTGGACGATCATGCCGCCCATCGAGGCACCAATGAGATTGACCCGATCGAGACCAAGCGCATCGCAAAGGCCCCACGCATCGGCGGCCATGTCAGAAAGTTGATACGGAGCCTCAATCGGCATGCCCTGCAAATACCCAGCAACAGCTTCGATGAGATTGGTATGCGTGTCGATCTTCGTTGACAGGCCAACGTCGCGGTTGTCGAAGGTGACGACAAAGAAGCCACGGTCGACGAAACCCTGCAGGAAATCCGGATTCCACCATTTGAGTTGGCAACCCAGTCCAGCAACGACCAAGAGCGGCGGATCGGACGGGTCGCCGAGGGTTTCGTATTCGATTTCGATGCCATTGGCCTGTGCACGCATGGGGAGAATCCTCGCCCCCACCCGGGATGCGGTCAAGCGACCACGACTACCGTTCGATCCATGAGCGGAAGTGAGCCCTTCGAGAGTGAGCTGGCCGCCATGGCCGGCTATCGAATCGACCCACTCAGTGGCGCGCCCGCCTGGATGGTCCCTTCTCGTCAGGGTCGCCCCAACCTTCCTTCTGAAGCCTGTCCGTTCTGCGTTGGCGGCATTGAGGCACCCGAGCCCTACGAGGTTCTCGCCTTCCCGAACCGGTGGCCCCCGTTCGAAAAAGATCGAGCAGAAATCGTTCTCTACACCTCAGACCACGACGCTTCATTCGCCGAGCTTTCCCTTGACCACGCTCGCCGAGTTGTCGATCTGTGGGCCGAACGTTCTGCAGCGCTTGGCGCGCGCGACGACGTTGCCTATGTCTTGATTTTCGAAAACCGAGGTCCCGAAGTGGGCGCAACGATTGCTCACCCCCACGGACAGATCTATGCGTTCGACATTGTTCCGCCGGTTGTTGCGACCGAATATGCCTTTGCATCGGAAGCAACGTTCGATGCCCCGTCCGACGACGTCATTGTTGCGAACCATGGCGAGTGGTCGGCATGGGTCCCACTCGCTGCGTCGTGGCCGTACGAGCTTTTGCTCGCCCCTTCAAACGATGTCCCCGACCTCCCATCGTTAAATAACAACGAGCGCAGCGATCTCGCGTCGCTACTCATTGATTGCATTGGACGTCTCGACGCGTTGTTCGACGCGCCGATGCCGTTCATGATGTGGTTCCACCAGCGGCCATTCGACAACGTTGTGCGCACACCGCTTCGCCTACATGTGCATATCGCACCAATGCTTCGCTCGGCCGGCACGCAACGATTCGTAGCGGCTGGTGAACTTGGAAGTGGCGTGTGGTTCAACCCAATCGAGCCGATCACTGCCGCCGCTCAACTGCGCTCTGCGAAATGACAATGAACGAAACCACGGTGTTCGCTCCCGGTCGGGTCAACCTCATTGGCGATCACACCGACTACGCCGGTGGTCTTGCGCTGCCCTGTGCCATCGACCTCGGCATCACGATTCACGGCCAGCAAAACCATGAGCTGATCGAACTTCGATCGGAATCCATGGATGGACTCACGTCGTTTGATCTCGGGACATCGATCAACATCAGATCGCTTGAGCCCTTCTGGGGCCGTTACGTCGCAGCAGTCGTTGAGGAATGTGGCTGGACGACTGGATTCATCGGTGACATCAGTTCCACCCTCCCCACTGGCGCCGGGTTGTCATCAAGCGCTGCCTTCGAGATCGCCCTCGCTCTGGCGTTGGGATTTTCAGGATCGCCGATGAACCTCGCTCTGCTCAGTCAGCGCGCCGAACTGCGTGCGGTCGGGGTGCCGTGCGGGCTTCTTGATCAATTGAGCATTGTCCTCGGACGGGCCGGGCACGCAATAGTCATCGACTTTGCCGAGAACGCCACCGACTACGTCCCCTTTCCTGAAGAGCTCGACATCTGGATCGTCCATTCGGGACAGGAACGTCAACTCGCCGACTCCGCCTATGCGGAACGGCGAGCAGCATGCGAACTGGCGGCTCAGCGAATCGGTCCACTGGCCACTGCGTCCGGTCGCGATATCGCAATGCTCGATAGCGAGTTACGTCGACGAGCTCGTCATGTATCGACCGAATGCGAACGCGTACGGCAGGCGGCGATCGCCCTTCAGTCGAACGATCCGATTCACGTTGGTCAATTAATGATCGAGAGCCACGCGTCGCTACGCGATGACTTCAACGTTTCAACACCAGTACTCGACGAACTCGTCGAGCGACTCGTAGCACTGCCCGGAGTTTTCGGGGCTCGACTCACTGGTGCCGGATTCGGCGGATGCGTCGTTGCTCTGTGCGAGCGCGGAGCTGTCGACAACCCGAATGCGATCAGCGGTCGGGGCTGGATTGTTCGACCTTCCGATGGAGCGCGGCGCATCGAGGACTAAGCGCCGACCCGTCACATACGGCCGAGCAGTTCCTGCTTCTTCATTTGGAACTCGTCTTCGGTCAACACGCCCTGGTCGCGCAACGCACTGAGTTTCGCGATCTGATCGGGGATGGATTCGGACCCAGCCGCTGCCTGGGCACGATTGATTCCACCTGAAATTCGATCGGCGGCCTTGATCTCATTCGCTTCCATCTGTTTGTAGATCTCGTTCTGCACCGCGCTGGGATTGCGGATGTCTTCGAATCGCTGCGCACCATCTTTCGATGCTGATTCGATCTCAAGATTTCCCAAGCCGAGCATGCGCTCGAAAATTCGCTGATGGAAGAAGATCGTGTTGATTCGTTCGAGAGGGATTTCGATGCCGTGCTTGGCGATGATCCCCGTGCGGAAAATCACGCGATCAGACGTGAGCACGAAATGGGTGCTCACCCAGCGGATGTAGCGCTGCACGAACCACACCAGTGTGGCGAAAACGGCCACGGCGACCGGGACCGTTGCCCACGAAAGCCACGAGACGCTGAGCGTGGCAATGGCCAAGATCACTGCCAGCGCCAGCATCGCCGCTGACTTGGCAAAGAACCACCAATGCGGGTGAAGGTCAAGGATGAGTTGTTCAGTTGAGTGCAGTTCATCTTCGGGATACGGCATTCCAAACCGTACCCCCGGCACTGTCGCTGGCGGTGAGTACGGTCTGACGGGTGGATCCCGACGCCCTTCTCGACGGCCTGAATAACGCGCAACGCCTTGCGGTCACGTCGCCGACCTCACCGCTATGCATCCTTGCTGGCGCCGGGTCGGGAAAGACCCGCGTCCTCACTCGCCGTATCGCCTATCGCGCCGCCACTGGCGATCTCGACCCGCGCCATGTTCTTGCCCTCACATTCACTCGCAAAGCTGCTGGCGAACTCACCGCTCGCCTCCGTTCACTTGGGCTCCGCGAGCAAGTAGCGGCCGGCACCTTCCACTCCGTTGCCTACGCGCAGTTGCGCACCCGCTGGGCAGAACGCAACATCACTCCCCCACAACTCATGACTCGCAAAGCGGGGTTTGTCATCGGTTTGCTCACCGGTGCTGAAAAGTCCACGCCCGGTATCGACTTCGTCGCCGAAATCGAATGGGCCAAAGCCCGCATGGTTGAACCCGAGGCCTACCCCGAGGCGGCAAAAAATGCCGGGCGCAAACCACCAATCTCTTACGAGGCCACCGCCGCGGTCTATGCCCGCTACGAAGATCAGCGTCGCCAGAAGCGTCTCATCGATTTCGACGACATGTTGCGTGTCTGTCACCGCGACCTCCTTTCCGACGATGGGTTCGCGGCATCACAACGATGGCGATTCGCCCATCTCTTTGTCGACGAGTTTCAGGACGTCAACCCACTGCAACACGCACTGCTCGAAGCATGGCGGGGTGATCGCAACGACCTCTGCATCGTCGGCGATCCAAATCAGGCCATCTACTCATGGAATGGCGCCGATCCCAATCTTCTCCGCACCTTCCCGCAACGCTTCCCCGCCGGCGAAACCATTCGCCTTCTCGACAACTACCGATCAAGCCCTCAGATTCTTGCCGCAGCAAATTCGTTGCTCGTTGGCGGCCGCGGCGTCGACCACGACGGCACCCAGTCAGCCACTCGTCCCGATGGTGGCGTTCCATCGGTTCGCGAATTGCCTGACGAACGCTCTGAAGCGGCCGCCATCGCGCGCGCCGCACGTGACCGCCATGGCCCTGGGGCGCGTTGGTCGAATCAAGCAGTGCTCGTGCGCACGAACGCTCAGCTGCCCATCATCGAAGAAGCAATGAAATCAGCAGGCATTCCGTTCCGTGTGCGCGGCGCAACGCCACTACTCGACAATCCCGAAATCAAAGCGGCACTGGGCGACCTTCGCCGCACGCCTCGTCCATTCTCCGATGCCATACACGACCTCGCACTTTCGGTTGTCGTCGACGATGAATCCGAAAGCGATCGCGACGCCGAACGCCGTGCCAATCTCGATGCACTCGTGCAAATGGCTCGCGACTACATGGCCATCGAATCGCCACCAACGGCCAACGGATTTTTCTTGTGGCTCACCGCCACCACTCGCGCCGATCAACCCGATCCCAACGGCGAGGCCATCGAACTTCTCACGTTCCATGCCGCCAAAGGCCTGGAGTGGCCCATCGTTCATTTGGCCGGCATCGAACAGGGCTATGTCCCCATTGGTCACGCCAAAACGCCTGGCGCCTGGGCCGAAGAACGTCGCCTCTTCTATGTCGCTGCAACTCGTGCGGAACGAGAGCTCCTGTGCACTTGGGCCAAGTCACGCACCTTTGGCGAGCGGTCGATCCCTCGCGACCGTTCGGAATTTCTCGACACCTACGCAGCGGCTTGCGAAGCACTCGAAGCAGGACTCGACCCGATTGCTGTCGGCAACGGTGCAACCGCGCCAAGTCAGCCATCGAGCACCACAACTCGTTCATCGAAGCCCAAGGCGAAATCAAGCAGTTCGAAGGGCCCCCGCCAGCGCCCCGGCAAATATCCCGATTCACTCGACTCTGCCGACCATCCGCTGTTCGATGCACTTCGAGCCTGGCGGTCCGAACGTTCTAAGTCTGCCGACGTTCCCGCGTTCGTCGTCTGCAACGACCACACGCTGGCCGAAATCACTCGCCTGAAACCAACAACGCCCGTCGAACTCTTACGCGTCAACGGAATGGGCGAAATCAAAGTCTCGAAGTTTGGCGACGAAATCCTCACCGTCATTTCCGATGCCACCGACTCGTAACTTCAAGTCGTTCAGGAGTCAGCGAGCCCCATCAGTTTCTTGGGATCAACAGCAATGAACAGACCTTCGGCCTCGGCGCAAAGTCGATCGCCGGCATGCAGCGTTCCCTTGCAGAGAATTTTGCGGCCACTCACCGACTCGAGGCGAGCCTTCAGATGCAGGTCAGTGTTGAGCGGCGTTGGGCTGCGGTAATGAATCGTAAGACGTCCCGTCATCCCCGCGTGGCCAGAGAAAGTCTGCGCCGCACCCAACACTTCATCGAAAATTCCTGCGATGTAGCCACCGTGCAAACAACCCGGTGGCCCTTCATACAGAGTTCCGAAATTCGCCACCGCATCGACGCCACCGTCGACAAATTCAATGATGAGGGGCAGCGCGACGGGATTGGCTCGTCCGATAAACGGACTTCGCTCCCGCAGTCGGTGGGCCTGATACGCCGCGTTCGGAGTATCACCTGCGGTCGCGGAATCATGATTTCCGCGACCGAGGGACTCTGAAAGTTCATCAAGTTGACGTGCGATCGAACCCAAATCCTCGATCGAAGCTGACGTCGTCTCGAGTTCCCGCACAAGTCGCCGCACTGATTCCGCCGTTTCGCGCGCAGCCTGTTGGGCCGGCGTGACTTCACGAAGCCGGGGCTCAAGCAAAATTGCATCCTCGAGGCCAATGGTTCGGCCGATCTGGCCCACGCCGAACACATTTGCGATATCGATGATGGGTTCCTCACTCATCAGTCGAACTGCGCAATCACCGGCGCATGGTCGCTGGGCTTTTCACCCTTACGAGCATCGCGATCAACGCGAGCATCCACCGACCGGTCAGCCAGCGACGCCGTCGCCATGATGAAGTCGATTCGGAGGCCACGACCCTGGTGAAAGTCGCCGCCGCGGTAGTCCCAGAAGGAATAGAGACCGCCCTCTTTGTGGTGGCGGCGGTAGACATCCTCGAGACCCCACGCCTCAAGGGATCGCAGGGCCTCGCGCTCGGGCTCGCTCACATGGGTATTGCCCACCCAGGCTTCCGGGCTCCAGACATCACGGTCGTCGGGACAGATGTTGAAGTCGCCACACACGGCGAGTTCGCTGCTGGGGTCTTCACGACGCAGGAGCGTCTGTCGGAGACGCTCAAGCCACCCAAGTTTGTAGGTGTAGTGGGGGTCGTCGAGGGCCCGACCATTGGGCACATAAGCGCTGGCAACCCGAACCCCACCGCAGGTTGCCCAGAGGATGCGGGCGTCGGCGTCCTCGGGGCCGTCGTCGTCCCAACCAGCCACAACGTCGGTGAGGCCCACCTTCGAGAGGATTGCCACCCCGTTCCATTGGCCTTGCCCATGGTGAGCGGTTTCGTAGCCCATTGCGGTGAAGACCTCGGCGGGAAATGCCGCATCTTTCATCTTGGTCTCTTGGAGACAGATGACCTCAGGGCCATTCTCGGAGAGCCATTGCTCCACTCGGGGGAGCCGGGCCTTGAGCGAATTCACATTCCACGTCACGATTCGGAGCACGGTCGCTGAATCTATCGGCCACGGAGTCTGAGGGCCCACTGCCACCGGGCTCCGGCGTCGCCGATAGAGTCGACCAACGTGGCTGATGACTCTGCTTCCCCCATCGCAGGACCCAACGCGTGGCTCGTCGACGAGATGTTCGAACAGTTCCGCACCGACCCTTCGTCTGTGAGCGAAAGCTGGCGCGAATTCTTTGCCGGGTACTCCCCCGGCGTGGGAACCCTGACGGCAGCATCTGCCCCCACGGCGCCCGTCGCATCTCCGCCAGCTGCAGTTGCACCCGCGGCACCCGCGGCACCCGCGGCACCCGCGACACCTACGGCAGCACCAACGACACCTGCAGCCGCGCCCGAAGGCACACCGTTGCGCGGCGCCGCGGCCCGCATCGTTTCGAACATGGAAGCAAGCCTCGAAGTTCCGACGGCAACCTCGTTCCGCGAGATCCCTACCAAACTCCTCGAGGTCAATCGCAAGTCGATCAATGGCTATTTGTCGCGCAGCCGAAGTGGCAAAGTCTCATTCACCCACATCATCGGTTACGCAATCGTTCGTGCAATCGTCGATGCCGCACCAGTGATGAACTCATCGTTCACGACCGACGCTGAAGGCAAGCCCTACGTCGTTCGGAACGAAACCGTCGGGCTCGGTCTCGCCGTCGACGTGGAAAAGAACGATGGAAGCCGTTCGCTCCTTGTTCCCTGCATCAAAAACGCTAACTCGCTGAGCTTTGCCCAGTTCCTTGATTCCTACGAAGAACTCGTTCGTAAGGTGCGTTCAAACAAGCTGAGCCCCGACGACTTCGCCGGGGTAACGGTCACGCTTACCAACCCGGGCACTATCGGAACCCTCCAGTCGGTTCCGCGACTGATGCCAGGACAAGGCGTCATCGTCGGTGTCGGCTCGCTCGACTACCCAGTCGCGTTCCGTGGCGCCGATCCGGCCACAATCGCTTCTCTCGGAATGTCCAAGGTCATGACCATGACCTCGACCTATGACCATCGCATCATTCAAGGTGCCGAGTCAGGTCTTTTCCTGAAGCGCATTCAAGAACTACTCATGGGTGAGCACGAGTTCTACGAAGAAATCTTCGAATCACTTGGTCTTCCTTACGAACCAGTCGACTGGGCTCGCGACGTCAACCCCAACGATCACGAACAGTTGATGCTCGAAAAGAACCTTCAGGTTCGTGCGCTCATCAATATGTACAGGGTGCGTGGTCACCTCGAAACCGATCTCGATCCACTCGACCTCACAGAACACAGCCTGCATCCCGAACTCGACCCCGTGGCCTATGGCCTCACTATCTGGGATTTCGATCGCGAATTTCTCACCGGTGGACTTGCCGGTCGCGACCGCATGACCCTGGCGTCGATTCTCGACGTGCTCCGTTCGGCCTATTGCCGCACGATTGGCATCGAGTACATGCATATTCAGGACCCCGTGCAGAAGACGTGGATCCAGCAACAGGTCGAAGGCGTGAAATTTGAGCTTTCCATCGAAGAGAAGCGCCATATTCTTGAACGGCTGAACGCAGCTGAAGCGCTCGAACGTTTCCTCGGCACCAAATACCTCGGCCAGAAGCGATTCGGCATCGAAGGCGCCGGATCGGCGATTCCGCTTCTTGATTCACTGCTGTCATCGGCAGCCGACACATCGATGCAGTCGGCAGTCATCGGCATGGCTCATCGTGGCCGCCTCAATGTTCTCGTAAATATTGTCGGCAAGAAGTACGAACAGCTCTTCACTGAATTCGAAGGCACTATCGATCCTGAATCGATTCAAGGTTCGGGCGACGTGAAGTACCACCTCGGACAGAACGGCATCTTCACGAGCCCCGCCGGCAACACCATCGAGGTTGAACTCGCAGCCAATCCTTCACACCTCGAAGCTGTCGACCCCGTTGTCGTGGGTATGGCCCGCGCCAAGATGGACCGAATCGAACCTCCGGGCGACTACCCGGTGTTGCCGATCCTTGTGCACGGCGATGCAGCATTCGCCGGACAAGGCGTCGTCGCCGAAACACTCAACCTCTCAGAGATCACTGGCTACCGAGTTGGCGGAACCATCCACGTGATCATCAACAATCAGGTCGGCTTCACCACCTCGCCAACTGAAGCACGTTCTTCGCTCTATTCAACCGATGTCGCCAAGATGGTCCAGGCCCCGATCTTTCACGTGAACGGTGACGATCCCGAAGCCGTCATTCGCGTCGCTCGGCTTGCGTTCAACTACCGCCGAACATTCAATCGCGATGTCGTCATCGACATGGTGTGTTACCGCCGCCACGGCCACAACGAGGGCGATGACCCGAGCTACACGCAACCGCTCATGTATAAGCGCATCGACGAAACCCGTTCGGTACGCAAGCTTTACACCGAAGCACTTATGCGTCGCGGCGACATCTCACTTGAAGAAGCCGAGGCCGCGCTCGACAATTTCCAAGCACAGCTGCAGGTCGCACTCGACGAGACCCGTTCGCACGACGCACCTCCGCCCCTCGATCATGCCCCCGAGCGTGTCTTCAGTGGTGTTCTTCCTCATGTCGATACTGGCGTCTCCAAAGACGAACTCGACGCGGTGTTCGCTGCGATTGAGAACGTGCCCGAGGGCTTTACCGTTCATCCCAAGTTGGCCAAGCAATTTGAGGGCCGCCACAAGATGTTCGTTGAGGATGGCGAAGTCGATTGGGCCCTCGGCGAAGCATTTGCCTTCGGCACGCTTCTTTACGAGGGAACTTCAGTTCGTGTGTCAGGCGAGGACTCTCGTCGCGGAACCTTCTCGCACCGACATGCCGCTCTCATTGACTACGACACCGCCGGCGTCTACATCCCACTTGCCGGTGCAGCCCGTAACGATGCTCGCTTCTGGATCTATGACTCACTGCTTTCTGAGTTCGCAGTTCTCGGATTCGAATACGGCTACTCCGTCGTTAACAAAGACGCCCTTGTTGTTTGGGAAGCTCAGTTCGGCGATTTCATGAACGGCGCTCAGGTCATCATCGATAACTTCCTCGTTGCCGCTGAAGACAAGTGGGGCCAAACGTCAGGGCTCGTCATGCTTCTTCCCCACGGTTACGAAGGCCAGGGGCCAGAGCATTCCTCGGCCCGCATCGAGCGATTCCTCACACTTGCAGCAGGCGACAACATTCAGGTCTGCAACGCAACGACCGCAGCCCAGTTCTTCCATCTCCTGCGTCGCCAGGTTCGTCGTGATGTACGCAAGCCGCTTGTTGTGTTCACCCCGAAGTCGCTCCTTCGAGCCAAGACCACTCGTTCGCCCGTCAGCGAGTTCATCCACGGCTCATTCGAAGAGGTCCTCGACGACAAGGGCATTGCCGATCCCGCGTCCGTACGTCGCATCGTTTTCGCCTCCGGCAAGGTCGGCGTCGAAGCGCAGGCAGTTCGCGATGAAATGGGCGCTCCGGTCGCCGTCGTTCGCGTCGAGCAGCTCTACCCATGGCCCTACGCCGCTGTCGCCCGGATCGTCGAGAAGTACGCGAACGCCGACGAAATCGTTTGGCTTCAGGAAGAGCCCGAGAATATGGGTGCGTGGAACCACATCAAGGGCCGCTTGTACGAAGCCCATGACGACACCCACGAGATCCGCCGCGTCAGCCGCCAGGAATCTGCAAGCCCAGCCACCGGTTCTCACGCCATCCACCAAGCCGAGGTCCACGACCTCATGGAATCAGCGCTCGGCGGAATCTGATCGATCGGGGCATCTTCGCCCCGTCTTTCAGCCTTCTCGGCTCAACAACAGATCGTTTGCGACCGCTTCCCACATCTCGGTGGAAAGTCCGAGAGACCGCGTATCGATGCGTTCGTCGTCGCCGTGGAACATGCGGCCGAAGTCTTCGAACGACAGGTTTTCGCTGAAAAGACCAAACCCGTAGGCCACCTTGTCGGCACGACGGAAGAACCGTGCATCAGTTGCGCCAACGGTGAGGAACGGAACAGTCTCTGACCCCGGGTACCACTGTTGCGTGACACGCGACAGCGAATCCCAAAGAGGTGTCTCGGTTGGCGACGCACTCGAAGGGTCGTAGTTGAGTTGCTCGAAGGTGACGGCGTCAGCCAAGTCGCCGAGAGCCAAACGGAGTTCGGCCATGACCATTTCGGCGTCGTGCCCAGGCAGCGTTCGAATGTCGACATCGAGTTCGACAGAGTCAGGGATGATGTTGAGCTTGGAACCGCCGTGAATCACCGTGGGGGCAAAGGTCGTGTGCGTGCATGCGTGGAACTGCCGGGCCATGCCAACAGGAAGATGCTCGAGGATGTCGTCGAGTCCGCCTTTCGAAAGCAACGGTCCCGTGATCTCTTCGGGATATCCCATCGACTCGATGAAACGTCGCCAGATGTCGTGAATGTGCGTTTCGGGCTGGAACTCGCCGATACGCCGAACGACCTCAGCAGCGGTGAGCAATGCGTTGTCGGTCTTATAGGGCTGCGAGCCATGCCCCGCGGTTCCCCCCACTCTGATCCGTACCCCGAAGAGGCCCTTTTCGCCCACAATGACCGGCAGTTTCAGGCCGTTCGGGCTGGGCAGTGGGATACCACCAGATTCGGTGATGACGTAGTCGGCCATGACCGCATCAGGCTCATGGTTAATGAGGTGATCGGCGCCGTACACGCCACTTGATTCCTCGTCGGCCACGGCGAGGTACACAAGCGTTCCGCGTGGCGTGAACCCAGAACGTGCCAAGCGTTTGAATGCAACTGCCATCGATGAGGTGATGTTGAGCATGTCGATAGCGCCGCGTCCCCACACTTCGCCATTGACGAGATCACCACCAAATGGATCTCGTGACCAATGATCAGGGTTAGCTGGAACAACGTCGGTGTGACCCATAAGTAACAGCGTCGGTGCAGTCGGATCGGAACCCTCAATGCGAGCGACAAGGCTTCGTCGCCCAGGCGCCGCGTCGTAACTTTCGAGTTCGAGTCCGGGGCCCTCGAGAAAGTTTTCGAGCACCGATGCACTTCGAATTTCGCCGCCCGACTCAACCGTTCCGTCGTTGACGCAAGTGTTACGAATCAGCGTCTGCAGAAGTTCCGTGCATTCTTCTTCACCATTTTGCGTTTTTCCGCTCATAACGCGAACAGTACGTCGCGCACCTCTCTCAAGCGTTGAATCATCCAAAAACGAGTGCGTGATGCGCAAAATCTGCGACAAAGAAACGTTGCAGGAGGTAGGAAGTTGCCCGCGACACAAAAAGGTCTGGATTTCAAAAAAACCTTGTGGCACTTGAGGAAATAGCCTGTGGAAAACTATTTCAAGTGTCGTCTATGGACTCGATTACAACGATCAGACGCGCAAAACGCATTCAACAAACGCGTTCGCGCTCACGCGTAACCCAGTCAATGTTCTGAACGGAAAAAACGCGCAAACAACGCGTGCATCCACGGATTCACCATTTACGTGCGCGATGTGAGTACCGTTTTTTGTGCAACGTCGTCACGAACCACGTGCGGCGTGCACTTCAGTAGCGATTCATGCAGCTGTTGTTGGTACCACTACACAAAATCATGAAGACGCCGAGGAGGCGAAGATGGCAGCAGTGAAGAAGCGGGCGGCCAAGAAGGCACCCGCAAAGAAGCGCACGGCGAAGAAGGCGGCTCCGGCCAAGAAGCGTGCAACCAAGAAGCGCGCAACCAAGAAGCGCGTAGCGAAGAAGGCTCCGGCCAAGAAGCGCGCAACCAAGAAGCGCGTAGCGAAGAAGGCTCCGGCCAAGAAGCGCG
>CALEHQ010000020.1 GCA_937876315.1 uncultured Actinomycetes bacterium
AATGCTGTTTGGGTGCACAACCACATGTAAATGAACGAGCCCCGAGGTCAAAACTTGCTCGCGGGGCTCGCCCGTTCACCAAACGTCGTGGGGCCCCAGGAGCGCTCCGCCGCTGACTTGTCTGAGGAACTCGGAGGGTCACGGTGCCGGGTTCGCGAAGCAAGACGCGACAAACGCGGACACAACCGGAGTCACGATCTCCTCCTCCGGAGCGCCGAGTTGCGAACTGATCTGGTCGTGCGTGTAAGGATTCGCGTCGAGCAATGCGGCCGTCCCGCCTCTTTCATTGATGAGATCGACGAAGATTTGCGCCTCCGCGACCCGAATCCGCCCTCCGCGCGTGCCCACCAGAAACTTCGCCCCCGGTGCGCCGTTGCTCTCGATCTGAATGTTCGGCGAGGCATCTTCGAGAACCTCCGGGTCGATACCGAAGGCGTTGGCAATTAGTGCCCGCGCAGGTGCTGTCTGGAGATCGAAAGAGAAGTCGAGGGGAATGACGCATGCAATCCGACCAGGGTCACCGCCCGCAACGGTGAGCAGTGACGGGTGCGTGCCGACGATGGAGACGAGATGCGCACCGGCAGAGTGTCCGAGAAGCACCATCCGGTCGGTATCCAGTCCGAGCGAGGCCCCTTCCTGCTGAATGAATGCAACTGCGGCGGCGACATCTGCGCCGTGGTCGGGCCACATGACTCCAGAGTCCGGGGTTGAGAGCCGGTAGTTGACGGCAGCGAGCGCCGCCCCAATCGACTCAGCCCACGCCACCTTCCGCTCGATCTGGCCCGCCTCCTTGTCTCCTCTTTGCCAACCCCCACCGTGGACCCACACCACGACCGGTACCGGGCCGCATCCCGCTGGGATGTAGAGGTCGAGACTGATGCGATCGGGATCCGTTCCCTGCCGCTCGGCGTACTGGTAGGTGACAGGCCCCGACGCCGAGGTCCGGCACGGCGACGTCGTAGTCGGCGAACCGACGCCGGACGACTCTGGATCGACTGATCCAGTACACGCCCCGATGAGCATCAGTGACGCAATGAAAGCGACAAGAGGCCAACGAGAGCGTCGCGAAACCATGGCCTCCATGTCTAATAGGTCGAGGTAACAAGCGGTTAAGACCATCCGTCGCCGAGTGGGGTCCCCTGCTCGGACCTAGGGCGACAACCCCCTACCTCGCCTGAGAAGGAGACCGCCAAGTGCAACAAGCGCAGTCAATGCAATTGCGGTGATCGCTGGCGATCGTGCTGGAAGAGATCGCCACGCACCTCGAGCGTTGACCGACAGCACTGATCCTGAACTCCCGATGGACAGGATCGAGCCAGCGGAACCAATCGAAAGGATTGACCCAGCAGAACCAATGCTCGCTATCGAACCGGCGCTACCGATGGATGCAATTGAGCCAGCGGAACCAATTGAGGCAATCGAACCTGCACAACCAATCGACGCGATTGATCCAAAGGAGCCAATGGACGCAATCGAAGTTGTCGAAGATTTCACGCCTTTTGCTGTGCGTTCCATCCCTCAAGCGTAACGAGCCCGCATGCCTGCACCCCTCAGCGAAGTTCCCACCAGTACATTCCCCTTAGGCACATCTGCCTCAGGAACATGGAGAAACCATTGAAAAATCGTCTCGTCGTCGCTGGTATTGCAGTGCTCGCCCTCGCCGGCCTCGCCGTCGCTGGTTGCAGTTCGGACGAGAAGGACTCCTCGTCCACCACGACTGCTGCCCCCACAACCACCGCCAAGTCCTCGTCGTCCACAGTTGGAAACGTGCTCCCGCCAATCATCATCACTCCGCAGATGGTGAACGCCAATGAAGGCGGCACTCAGCCGGTTCCTCCCATCAAGGTCGGTGACACGGTCGTCTTCAACATGGGAACGATCGAAAAGGGCGTCACTATCTCTATTGCTCCCAACACCAACCCGTCGGTCTTCGAAGTGACATCGAAGGGATCAAACGACGGCACGGTGTCGATGAATGCTGGTGGCAAGGCCATCGCCGTCGGAACAACTCAGGTGAGCCTCGGTGCAGGCGGCGCTGGCGTCGAGAACTTCCTCGGCACCTACACCCTTGTCATTACGAAGTAACGAGCACCACAGTCATTGGATTGGTGCCGTCCTTCGGGGCGGCACCAATCGTTTTCGTGCTACAACTCTTCGACCATCACAGAGGGGGAATCCGATGATCCGACTGAGCGTGCTCTACCCAAAGACCGACGGCGCGTCGTTCGACCATGACTACTACCGCGACAGCCACGTTCCGCTGGCGCTCAAGACATGGGGTCTCGACTCCGCCGAGATCGACAAAGGCATCGATGGCCCTTACGAAGCTGCCGTGCACTTCACCTTCGACTCGATGGAAGCCTTCGGCGCCGCTCTTGGCGCACCGGGCACTGCCGATGTGCAGGCCGATGTCGCGAACTACACGACCATCGTGCCGGCAATGCAGATCAGCGAAATCGTCTGACCAAACCTGGCATTACAGGTTTGGAATCACCTGAGTCTCAATCAATTTGAGACTCTTCCATGCGAACTCCGGCGGAAGACCACCGACCAATGGGTGCAGCATGCAAAAGGCAAACGGGCCCTTCTCGGTTAACTCCGCAACGAGTTCTTCCGGAGTGACCACGCGGTATTGACCCGTTGCGCGCAATGCATCGGAATCATTCACGCGCACAAAACCGGTTGCGCCTTCGATTCCAGCGCTTGCAGCCCAATCACCGTATGCGTTGACTTCGTGCATCGCATACGGGGCAAGTTCGTCCCACCCTTGATCGACATCGGTCGCGACATGAATGACGGAAGTGTCGCCGCCCAGATACGGACCCGGGTCGGGTTTACCCAACTTTGCGCATTCATCGACATAGAACTCCCAAATATCGGGAGTCGACGGAATGAAACCATCGCCAATGCGCGCAGCGCGACGAGCCGCTGCTTCCACCGAGCCACCAAGTGAAATCGGGGGACCACCGGCCTGAGCCGGCGTCGGCAACACCTGCACGGTGCGACCGCGGAACTCGAATGGTTCACCTGTCCAGGCCTGCTTCAACGTTGCGACTGCTTCTGTTGTACGCGCCGCTCGCTTCGAAAGCGGAACATCGAACATTTCGAACTCTGAACCCACATACCCATTGGTGAGTGTGAGATCGAGTCGGCCACCGCTAATGAGATCGACGACGGCAACGTCTTCCGCCAGGCGAAGTGGATCATGGAACGAACTGACCATGGCCGAAATGCCGATACGGATATTCGAAGAACGCGCGGCCATCGCTGCAGCAAGTGGGAGCGGCGACGGGAGGTATCCGTCAGGTGATCCGTGATGCTCGGAAAGGATTGCTGTCACGAAACCGAGGGAATCGGCCCACTCGACCATGTCGACCGACGCGGCATAGCGATCAGCACGGGTTCCGGGCGCCGTCGCCGGCATACGCATGTCGAACCGGATTCCAAAAAACGCCATCTGTGCCCCCAAGGAATGTTTGTCGTCGCGATGGTACGACGTGACCGGTGCAGCTGTGCTGCCCTCATGACGACCCGCAGTCCGCCCTCTCTTTGGACCAAGCCACAGCTTTGTGCCAATCCCCTCAACTTCCCGAACATCGCCATACCTTTCGCTGTCCCGACATCAGGCCGCTCCTGCCATAGGATCCACAATCGTCCTTTCGTCTATTCATTCCTCAGCCGGCGGTGGTTATGTCTTCAAAAACTCCTCCCGGCTCCGACTCCGAAGGCGCGGAAACATCCAACTCGACGAGTTCTGGTGCCCTTGATCCGCTCACCGCGCTCTTGCGAGAAGTTGAGGGAACCTCAGCAACTACCACTGGCGCAGACTCCCCCGATTCGGGCATTGCGCTTTCTCCCAACCAATCAAAGGGCAAGCGCCGCAAGTAAGTTCGCAAACCCAAGCCGCGTTGGTTGAAGATCGCTGCGCTTGTTGTCGCAGTTCTTCTCATCCTTCCAACGGTCTCGTTTGTCAACGCGATGGTCACCACACAAAACCTTTCATTCGCTGAACGCGGTGCTGAGTGGATGCGCGACAATCACCTCGGAGGAGTGCTCAACACTGTCGAAAGTTGGTGGCTTCGCAATAACAAGCCGAAAGAAGGCGGAGAACCCGATCGCGCTATTGAGGTACCTGTCTCTGGTGATGTTGGTCCCGCAACGACGGTCAAGGTCGTTGCACCGCACCTTCCCGCTCCGACCAATGTTCAAGTCCCCGAAGGTGTCACCCCCGTAGCGAATGAAGGTGTGTGGCAACCCGTCGGACCGCTGGTTGGCGGCGCGCAGACGATGTACACAACCCAGGTTCGCCCCGACTCTGTCCACACATCAATCCTCGATGGACTCGTTTGGATCGATCCGAAGCTTGCGTCCTTTGAGGTATTCCCCGGGTCCGAGGAACCTGGCGGAAAGTGGGCGAAGCCCCTCAGGTTCCGATGGACCGTCGCCTGTCACTCATCGCCGCATTTAACGGCGGCTTCCGCATGGACGATGCCAAAGGCGGCTTCTACATGGACGGCGTTACACAACGTCCCCTTCGTGATGGTGCCGCGTCATTCGTTACCTACAAAGACGGAACAGCCACAGTCGGTCAATGGGGTCGCGATGCTGTGATGACCTCCGAAGTCGCTGCTGTTCGCCAAAACCTTGATCTCATTATTGACAACGGTGGTGGCCCGCCTAATCCTGGCGGCGTGCCAACCGCAACTGCTGCGCCGGGTGCACTAGTACCTGGTCTGGTTGACAACGTTGACGGGAAATGGGGCGCAACGTTCGGTAACAAGGTCTACGCATGGCGTTCCGCCGTCGGCGTCACAGCCACCGGAGCGATTGTCTACGGCTATGGCGACGGACTCTCATCGCTCTCACTCGCCAACCTGATGTTGCGAGCCGGATGTGTTCGAGCAATGCAGTTGGACATCAATACCGTGTGGACCACGTTCAACTTTTACAGCGCCACCCGCTACCTCGATCCAACATCAGTACAAGGGACAAAGTTGCTCCCCGAATCATTCAAGAGCGCGAACCGGTACCTTTCACCGGATGCACGAGACTTTGTGGCCATCTTCGCCCGCAGTCTCTAGACCAACGAGCGAGCGCTGGCCCCCAATTCAAAGTCGGCCGAAGTGTGATTCAAGCAAAGACACAGGTGCGGTTGTCCCATACAAGTACTCGATGCTCGAGGTGCAATCGAACTGCATTAGCGAGGGTCGTGCGTTCCACATCCCGTCCTTTACGAACAAGGTCTTCGACTTCGTCGCGATGACTCACGGGCGTGATGCCTTGGGCAATGATCGGGCCCGCGTCGAGTTCGGCAGTGACGTAATGCGCCGTGGCACCAATGAGCTTGACGCCGCGCTGATGCGCACGGTGATACGGCTTCGCACCGGCAAAGGCCGGAAGGAACGAATGATGGATGTTGATCATCCGTCCGTTCCAACGCTGCGTGATCGCTTCAGGAAGAATCCGCATGTAGCGGGCCAGCACCACAAGATCGGGTTCGAGCTCATCGAGTACCGCGGCAAACGCGGCCTCTTGTGCTGCGCGTGAATCTCCAGCGAGACCACCATCGACCAAACGAAAAGGAACGCCATGCTGAGCGGCGAGTTCGCCAGCCGCAGGTTTGTCCGAAACGATCGCAACAACGTCAACATCAAGTTCACCAAGTGAGGCTCGGGTGAGAAGATCGGCCGCGCAGTACAACTCCGCCGAACACGCAATCACTACTCGGTCGCGCGTTCCCGGTCGATGCAAGCTGTGTTGCATCGAAAAACGCTTAATGAGTTGGGCCAATCCGAGATCGAACGCCGCCCAATCGACATTTCCATCGATTTCAATGCGCTGAAGGAATACTTGAGAATCGCGATCGGTGTGCTGATCAGCGTTCATGATGTTTCCACCCACATCAGCAATGAGATTGGCGACTGCAGCCACGATGCCTGATTGATCAGGACATTGCATCGTGAGGATGGAGTGAGTATCAGTTGTCATGAGATCTCAACTCACCAGCGATGCGATTCCCCAGATTGCAGCGATTGAGCCAACGGCAATCATCACAACGCTTCGGGCCATCGGTGGGCGATCAAGATCGCCGCTTTCGTGTTCTTTCGGAGGACGAACGAGAGCAACGATGGTTCCGACCGCGAGTGCACCACCGATGGCCAACACCATCCAGGGCAAAATATCCTCACCGAGAAACATGTCATTCCTCCAACAGCCCGGACGCTCCGAGTGATGCAATCGTAGGTGTCCACCACCACAACACCGAAGTCCGTAGGAATCGTCAGTCCACCAACGTCTGAACGAACTGATCCGCCGCCGGATTCGCGCTGCGGGCAGAAGGCCTTACGAGCACGAGATGACGTTCGGCAACGACGACCTTTTCGTCTCCGTCCTCTTGACCAGATTGGGAGTCGGGTAAGACTGACCATCCCATTCCAAGTCGCGTCATCTCGCGCAGCACATCGGGCTGATGGGATTCGGCGACAACATCAACGACCGCGCCGCGCGTGACAAGTGCGCGCTCAATGAGTTGGCGAGTCCTTGATCCTCTTGGGAACAACACCCAAGGTCCCCAAGTGCTTGGCGCACCGATGTCGTGCCCAGCAGGTGCAACGACAACAAGCGATTCGGTCACGACCGGACTCACATCGAGTCCTTCGACATGTTCGGGATCAACGATCACCGCGAGATCAAGATCCCCGCGACGTACCTGATCAAGCAATTCACCTGAAGGAGCAACGACGAGTCGGAGATCCACTTCGGGATGCTGCCCACGAAATGAGGTCATCTCGTCATGCAAGTGATGGACCGCCGCAGCGTCAATCATTCCAACCCGCACACGACCGACTCCACCGTCTTGAGCAGCACCTACCCACCGGCCCAGATCACGAGTGTCGGCAACGACGCGCTGGGCATAGGCAAGGACCTCGTTCGTCTCTTCTCGCAAAAGCTGACGCCTTCCCTGTCGTTCGAACAGCGAAAGTCCGAGCCGTCGCTCAAGTTCCGCGAGTCCCTGCGACAACGCCGAGGTCGTCACCCCGAGCGATGACGCGGCTTCGGAGAACGTTTCGTGATCGGCCACGGCGACGAGGTAGGCCAATTGCTGCACCGTGAGATTGAGCAGTGGGCCCTCAACAGGTGAACGGCGGTCTGAGGTCGGCATCCCGCCACCCTACTGTTAAGTCTTTCTGTAATGAAATTCTCAACTGTCAAGACTCACCTATCGTTTCAGGCATGAACACACCCGTATCCATTGCTCCTGCCACCGGCCGCCTTGGGGTTCTGACTCCCGGCATGGGCGCCGTCGCGTCCACCTTCATTGCTGGCGTTATCTCCGCCCGCAACGGCCATTCCGTCCCCGTCGGCTCACTCAGCCAGCTCGCCCACATCCGTTTGGGTAAGCGTGACGAGAACCGCAACCCACTCATCCGCGAGTTCGTGCCGCTGGCCGATCTCGGCGACCTTGTGTTCGGCGGCTGGGATCCCATCAGTCCGAATGCTCTTGAGGCCGCCCGCACCGCCGGCGTGCTTGAAGACCGCGACCTCGGCCCCATCTCGGCCGAGCTCGAAGGCGTTGTTGCTATGGATGCCGTCTTCGATCAGCGATGGGTAAAGCGCCTCGACGGCACCCGCATCAAGACCATCACCGACAAGATGGCCCAAGCCGAGGCCCTCATCGCCGACATCGAAAACTTCCGCACCGAAAACAACTGCGACCGCCTCGTCATGGTGTGGTGTGGTTCGACCGAGGCATACCAAGAGGCCAGCGCCGTCCACATGACCATCGAGTCCTTTGAAGAAGGCCTGCGCAACAACGACGAGAACATCTCGCCGAGCCAGATCTACGCGTATGCCGCACTCATGTCCCATGTTCCCTTTGCGAACGGTGCACCAAACCTTTCCGTCGATCTTCCCTGCATGCGTGAACTCGCCGCTCGTGAGAACGTGCCGATCGCCGGCAAGGACTTCAAGACTGGTCAGACCTGGCTCAAGACCCTTCTTGCTCCTGGCCTCAAGGCCCGCATGCTCGGTCTCCGTGGTTGGTACTCCACCAACATTCTCGGCAACCGCGATGGCGAAGTGCTCGACGATCCGGACAACTTCAAGACGAAAGAGATGTCGAAGCTTGGTGTAATCGATTCAGTGCTTCAGCCCGAGGTCTACCCCGAGCTCTACGGCAACGTCGATCACGTTGTGCGCATCAACTACTACCCACCGCGCGGTGACAACAAAGAAGGTTGGGACAACATCGACATCTTCGGATGGATGGGTTACCCGATGCAGATCAAGGTCAACTTCTTGTGCCGCGACTCAATCCTTGCTGCGCCGATCGTTCTCGACCTCGCGCTGTTCATGGATCTCGCTGCTCGTGCTGGCCAAAGTGGCGTACAGGAATGGCTGAGCTTCTATTTCAAGGCTCCGCAGGCGGCCACGCCGATCCCGGCCGAGCATGATCTGTTCATCCAGCAGACCAAGCTCAAGAACACATTGCGCGAGTGGATGGGCGAACAGCCCGTCACCCACTCCGAAGCCGGCTGATCTCGGACTTTGCGGGGACCGGCGTTGGTGGCATTCCACTGGCGCCGGTCCTTCGCTCTTTTTGCGGAGACTCACTGAGACAACCAACTCCCGTTACCGCTAAGGTCCGGGTTCGCAAACGAATCGGCCGGCAGTCCGGCCCATCTCAACTTCCGGAGAATCAACATGCCAGTCCCCACAACCGCTGAACTCGGCCCCCTTGCCGGCCTTGCTGGCTCATGGGAAGGCGATCAGGGCATCGACATTTCCTACCACCACGATGTTGGCGAAATCGTCGAGACTCCGTACCGCGAAAAGGTTGAACTCAAGCCGTTCGGCCCCGTTGACAATGGTGTCCAGCAGATGTTCGGCCTTGACTACCGCATGGCTGCTTACAAGCAGGGCGAAGATGAGCCGTTCCACACCGAGGTCGGCTACTGGCTCTGGGATGCCGCCAACGGCGAATTCATGCGCCAATTCATGGTCCCGCGTGGCCAGACCGTGATTGCCGGTGGTTCCGCCAAGGCCGATTCCAAGGTCATTGAACTTCGCGCCGAACGCGGTTCAACCTCCTACGGTCTGCTTTCCAACAAGCACCTCGAAGCCAACGCCAGCACGCCGTCCTACACCTGCACGCTCACCATTGGTGACGGCGAGTGGAGCTACGACGAGACCACGACCTACGAGGTCAAGGCCAAGGGCCTCACCATCGTTCACCGTGATCGCAACACTCTCAAGAAGGTCGGCTGAACCAGCCACTCTTTCGAGCGAACGAAACAAAGGCCTCGGCTTAAGCCGGGGCCTTTGTCGTTTTCTCGTTGTTGCGGTGGAGGGCACTATTGCGTTGCGCTCCAAAACAGAAACTGCCGGCCCTTGCGGGCCGGCAGTAACACAAATGGTTCCCCGAAGGGGAGTGCAATCAGATGACGCGAACGTTCTCGGCCTGATCGCCCTTCTGACCCTTGGTGATGTCGAACTCGACGGTCTGTCCTTCGTCGAGGGACTTGTAGCCCTCGGCCTGGATGTTGGAGAAGTGAACGAACACATCGTCGCCACCCTCACGTGAGATGAAGCCGAAACCCTTTTCGGCATTGAAGAACTTCACGGTACCTGTAGTCATTTCTCAACTTTTCATTTCATCGCGTTCCGTTTGAACTGCGATGTGAAGGCAACGCTAACCACAAAAGCGCGCAAAAGCCCCATCGCGTTGCTATTCGGTTCGTTTGACCTCGGTGACACGCTCGTCGCCCGAAACACATCGAAATCACGCGATGCCAAGGGCCTCAACGCATCCAAGGCATTCACATGGAGCAATTACGGCCCTTCCAGGCCTGACTTCACCAAACAAACGAATTCAGTGAATTGGTTCAAGAACGACGAGCGGAATCAGTCGCTCGGTCTTCTTCTGGTAGCCGCCGTAGTGCGGCTTGTAGTCCATGATGCGCTTCCACAGTTCATCGCGCTCAGCATCTTCAGCAATACGCGCGTGCATCTTCACTGCAGGTTTGCGCCCCGACTTCACCGTGACTTCAGGGTTCGTCTTCAGATTCAAAAACCATGCGGGGTTGATGTCGTCGCCGCCACGTGACGCGACAATCACAAATGCTTCACCGTTCTGCACCGGTGAGGTCAGCAACGACGTGCGCGGTTGCCCGGACTTTCGGCCGATGGTTGTGAGTTCTACAACCGGCATTCCATACATGTGCCAACCGAGCCGACCGCCACTCAACTTCAGCGTCGCGCTATGCACCTTGTTCATTGCCTTCATTTGAAAGTCACTCGCCATGACGTGACCCTAGCGACGTTGTGGATGCAATGACGGGTACTGGAGTTAGCCCGCGGTTGGGGCGTCCTTGGCCTCGATCACTTCGATGTATTCAATAAACGCGTCGTAGGCACGCGGTCCGTAGACCGTTCCTGGTCCACCGTTCATCAACAACGTGACGCCGATTGCTTCCGCAACTTCTTCACGAGTAGCTCCAGCCGAAGCTGCACCTCGAGCATGAGTGGCAATACAACCGTCGCAACGAAGCGTTATCCCCATCACTAAAGCCAAGAGTTCTTTTGTCTTCAGTTCAAGAGCACCCGGCGCCATCGCCGCTTTGCTGAGTTCAGCAAAGCCTGCATACACATCCGGGATCATCTGGCGAAGTGCTCGGCCCTCCATCGCGAGTGGCCGCAGCACCTCTTTGCCATGGGTGTGTTCAGTCACATGCTTCTCCTCGCTTTGGTTGGCGAACGACTTAGGTCAGTTTGAGGAAGAGGCGCTCTACCTCTTCAACGGGGTAGCCCTCTGCAGCCGACCGCTCAGGGTCCTGCAGACAAGACACGAGTCCGGACGCAAGCATCTTGAAGCCGACCTGTTCCATCGCCTTCGTCACCGCCGCGATCTGCGTGACGATGTCGCGACACTCTCGGTCTTCTTCAAGCATTCCTTGAATACCTCGAACCTGACCCTCGATACGACGAAGTCGCTTTTGCAGGTCGGTCTTCACATCTGGATTGATTTCCATAGTCATTCTCCCCTGGGTACTCCCATGAGTTGAGTCCAACGCACTGGTTCTGTGCGAGTTGGCAACATTTAGCGACGGAACCAGCGCTTTTTCTCGGGTGACGCCCCGACGGAGACTGATTCCTTCTTGGGTGTCGTGCGCTTTGAACCGCTCACGCTGCTCTTTGCATTGCACTGGCAGCGCTCGGCTTTCGGCACGTTTCCAAGTACCTGTTCGACGTGAGCTCCACATCCAGCCCACGACGGACGACCACATTTTTTGCATGTTGTTTGTTTACACATACCCCATAGGGTATCATGATCTCACCGCAATGCAAGGCAAAGGAGACACCCATGTTCCTCAAGCAGTACTACCTCGACTGTTTGTCCCACGCGAGCTACCTCATCGCCGACGAATCCACTGGCCACGCTGTGATCGTCGATCCACAGCGCGATGTCAACCAGTACCTCGCCGATGCTGAAGCTCACGGCTTCACGATCACAAAAGTCATTGAGACTCATTTCCACGCCGACTTTCTTTCTGGCCACCTTGAACTTGCGGCCCGCACTGATGCCGACATCGTCTACGGAGCCGCAGCTGCTGGACGCGTGGGCTTCCCCATTGAGACTCATTCCAACGGCGACCGCATCAGTCTCGGCAGTGTTGACCTTGAAATCCTTGAAACTCCTGGACATACGCCTGAATCCATTTGCGTTGTCGTTCGCCCCAATGGTCCCGACAGCACACCAGCAGCCGTGCTCACCGGAGACACCCTTTTCATTGGTGATGTTGGTCGTCCTGACCTTCTTGCATCGGTTGGTGTCACCGCAGAGGAACTTGGCTTCCAGCTCTATCGCTCACTGCACGACAAGTTGATGACCCTGCCCGACGAGACGAAGGTTTATCCCGCGCACGGTGCCGGATCAGCCTGCGGAAAGAATCTGTCTACCGAAACTGTGTCGACTATTGGCGAGCAACGACGCATGAATTATGCGCTGCAGCCAATGGTTGCTGAAGACTTCGTCGACGTCGTCACTCAAGGTCAGTCAGTGGCTCCGTTGTATTTCGCCTTTGCTGCAAACAAGAACCGCGAGTCACGTGCACTTCTTGATCACGATGTCACCGTCAAGGGACTCGACCTTGCGACGGTTCTCAAGCATCAAGCCGGCGGCGCGGTTGTTATCGACGCACGTGATGACCTTGCCTTTTCCCAAGGACATCTACGCGGCTCGATCAACATCGGACTTGGCGGTCGATTCGCCGAATACACCGGCGAGGTTATGGAGCCAGGAACACCCATCATCTTGGTGACCGATCCTGGCCACGAGCCTGAAGCGAAGATGCGGCTCGCTCGTATTGGTTTCGACAACGTCATCGGTGCCCTCACAGAACCGATCGCCACCTTCGTTGCCAATCCCCAACATGTCGAACGCTTGTCACGACTCTCAGTTGACGATCTCGCAGAACGAATCGCATCCGTGAAAGATCTTGTTCTGGTTGACGTTCGTAATCCTGGGGAAGTGGCCCTCGGCTCCGTTCCTGGCGCGAAACACATCGGCCTGCCTTCGCTCCTTCGCAACCTGGGCGACCTTGACCCGAACGCCCCAACCGTCGTGTTCTGCGCTGGCGGCTACCGCTCAGCAATCGCTTCGAGTCTTCTGTGTTCACACGGATTCACCGATGTTTCCGATCTCATCGGCGGCTACACCGCGTGGTCGACCGGCAACATTCCGGCCACGCTTCCCGCAGTTGATGTTGAAACCGCTGCCGCCGACGCGGATGCCCTTTGGCTTGATGTTCGTGAGAACGACGAGTGGGAAGCGGGTCACGCACCCGCCGCTATCCACATTGCAATGAGCGATCTTCCTGACCGACTTGACCAACTCCGTGATGGCCGCCGCATCGTCGTGATCTGTCGATCAGGCAATCGTTCGGGCAAGGTCACTGCGTGGCTCATCAACCACGGCATTGACGCAGTGAACCTGACTGGAGGAATGCAGGTATGGGAACGCGAAGGCCTCCCTGTCGTCACCTCGGCTGACACCGTCGGCGCAGTGATCTGAAGTGATCAATGTCCGCGCCCTTCTGGCGTCGCCACTTGGCTTCCTGATTGGACTGTCACTTGGCGCGCTGGGAGGGGGCGGTTCGATCCTTGCCGTTCCCGCACTGGTGTATGGCGCCGGTCAAACCTCGAAACAAGCCACAACTACCTCGCTCATCCTGGTTGGAATCACTGCAATCATCGGGATCATTCCGCATTGGCACGCCGGCCGAGTTCGCCTTTTTGCCGGTACCATCTTTGGCCTCGCTGGTATTGGTGGCTCGCTCCTCGGATCACGTTGGAACAAGGCAGTCGATCCCGACGTCCTTCTTCTTGCTTTTTCCGGGCTCATGTTGATCGCTGCATTTGCGATGTGGCGTCGAACATGCGCTGCTTCAGTCGGTCCCGTTGAAGAACTCGCCGAAGTCGACCTGCTCATGCCCGAGTTCGCTGACCCTGAAGTGGTGTCTGTTTCCGCAGCCGCAACGAACACCGTTACTTCGATTCGCGTTACCCCGCTCACTGTTTTCAAAGTTGCGATCGCGGGATCCTTCGTCGGTCTGCTCACCGGCTTCTTTGGCGTCGGCGGTGGATTCATCATTGTTCCGGCACTTGTTTTGGCACTCGGCTTCACGATGCCTGAGGCCGTCGGAACCTCGCTCCTCGTCATCGCAATCAATTCGGCCACCGCTCTCGGGTCGCGACTTCAAAGCGGAAGCATCGAGTCGGCAGTCATCCTGCCTTTCCTCTTTTCGAGTCTGTTAGGTCTCGGCGTAGGGACTCGTCTCGCCAGCACACGAGATTCCAAAGTGCTGCAGATTTGGTTTGTGTACCTACTTGTCGGAGTCGCGCTCTACACCGCCGGGCAATCGCTTAACGCGATTTTGTAGTTACGCAGCGTTGTCATGATGTTCGACACAAAACCACCCTGTTGAAAGAACCTTGGGCGCCGCCATTCGATACCGGTCCTTCCAGAAGGTTTTTGGATCCAAGGTCTTCGGTGTTTGCGTCTTGATACCCTAGGGGGTATGGTACCGAGACCGCAATCGTCTTAGGAGAAGCCGTGAGCACCACCGAATCCATTCCCACGAGTCACGAACCGTCGCATGACCCCGACGAGCGTGCGCTTTTTTCCCGCCTCGCAGCGACAATGGCCAAGCACCGCCGAATCGTTATTGCTATTTGGCTCGTGGTGACTATCGCATCTGCCCCTCTTGCTCTCTCGCTTACGGGTGCGCTGTCCGGAGCTGGATGGGACGCCAAAGGGTCCCCCGCCGAAAAGGTTCGTTCCGAACTGCGCACCGACTTCCCTCAACTCGGAGCCGAATTCCCGGTGGTCGTCTACCACCAGAACACCCCAATCACCTCAGACTCCTCCGGAGTGACCGCCCTAGTTGCAGAACTTGCCGATGGGCCTCGGGTCACCATGGTCGTTGATCCGCTTTCGATGCCACCCGGTTCAGGAATGATTTCCCGAGATGGCATGACCGCCATCATTCCGGTGGGACAAGAAATTTCCGAAGATGCTCAGCGCCCGGTTGCTGCGGGCGAACTTGGTGCATACGTCGGAACACTGACTATTGCTGATGGAGCACAAGCCGACGTTGCTGGCGAATGGTCGATGTGGAGCGACTTCAACGAGATGAATGCAGACGCCCTGCATAAGGCAGAGCTCGTGGCCGGCATCCCCACCCTCATCATGTTGTTTATTGCCTTCGGCGCATTACTTGCGGCAGGAATTCCTCTCATCCTTGCAGTCGCGGGTATCGCCATTGGCTTTGCGGTATTGCACATGTTGACCTGGGTGACGCCGATGTCGGTGTGGTCAATGAACTTCTCAATGATGATCGGTCTTGCCGTCGGCATTGACTACAGCCTCTTCATCGTGAGCCGCTATCGAGAAGAACGCGCTGAAGGAAAAGACGCGATCAAAGCAATCGAGAACGCCATGTCCACCTCGGGCAAGGCCGTGTTCCTCTCCGCTCTCACTGTGGTCCTTTCACTTGCAGCGGTCTTCTTGGTTCCGGTCATGGTTTTCCAAACAATGGCACTCGGCATGATCCTTTCGGTCATTGCTGTTGCCCTTGCCGCCCTTACCCTGCTTCCCGCTGTACTTGTTGCGATGGGAGACAAAGTTCTTGTCTCTCGTGGGAAGAAAGACCCCGATATTGCCGCCGAAGGCCGTTGGGCAAAGTGGACAGGTGTTGCGCTCAAACGCCCCGGAATGGTCCTGGCGATTGGCCTCATCGTTCTCGGAGCGCTCATCGTGCCGGCATTCGGAATGAAGCTCGGCATGCCCGGCGCAACCGTGGTCGACCAGGGCTACACAAGCCGCGACGGGTACGACTTGCTCGTCGATGCCTACGGACCCGGAGCTGCTGCTCCGGCCTACGTCACCGTTGATGCAGCAGACGCAAACAAAGTCGTCACGATTGCAACGGCAACGCCCAATGTTGTCGATGCACGCGTCGTCACGCCCCCAGCTGAAACGGGTCGAGTTGTTGTTCGTGTCACACCAGGCACAGCGATTGATGATTCGAGGACACAAGAAATGGTCCACAACCTGCGTCAGGAACTCGATCAGCAAGTCACAAACGCTGATGTTGGTGGACCAGCGGGGCAGAACACTGATCTCACTGACACTCTGATCAACCGAGCTCCATACGCCATCGCCATCATCTTGGTGGTCGCGTTCATCCTGTTACTCGTGGTGTTCCGTAGTCTGGCAATTGCGCTGTTCTCTGTCGTGATGAACCTCATCACGGTTGGTGCTGCATTCGGGTTTGCCACCATTGTCTTCCAGCACGGTGTCGGCACAAACCTGATCGGGATCGAACATCAAGGGTTCGTCGATGCCTGGGCGCCGCTGTTCTTCTTTGCCCTGCTGTTCGGCTTGTCGATGGACTACCAATTGTTCTTGCTTGCAGCGATTAGAGAGCGTTATCAAGCAACCGGTGATACGCGGCGTGCCATTGGCGAAGGAATCGCAAGGACCGGCCGACCAATCACGAATGCCGCAATCATCATGATCATCGTGTTTGTTGCTTTTGGCATCACCGGCCCCATTCCTCCCACCGAACTCGGCCTTACGCTCGCCATGGCAGTTCTGCTTGATGCCACTGTTGTTCGGGTGATGCTCGTTCCCGCAACGATGGCGCTCCTCGGCGACAAGAGCTGGTACGTGCCCAAGTGGATGGCGAAGATCCTGCCCGTCGTGAACTTCAGTCACTGATCAAGAACGCAACCAAAGCGAGGCGACGACATGACAACAACCCATCCTCAGACCAAATGGCCACTTGAGCGCATCCTGTTCGCAATGGCGGGAACCGTAGCCCTTGTGAGCGCAGGCCTTGCGGCATTCGTGAGCCCATGGTTCCTGCTCCTCACGGCATTCGTAGGAATCAACCAGTGGCTATACGTCGCATTCGGTGCATGCCCTGCGTCGATTGTGCTGAAGAGGTTCGGCCTCACGCCACAGTGCGGCTGGCGTTAGCGGTTAGGAAGAGGGACTGCCCTCGACTGCGGCTTTGATGCGGTCGAGGGTGGCCTTCATTCCATTGCGGTTGGTCTTGCCCCGACTCCAACCCAACAATCCCCAGTAGATCTTCATAGGAAGTTTCGGAGCTAGTTGGAAGTACTCGGTGACATCAGTGCCGCCGTTTGCCCCCGGCGCGAGTCGGTAGCCCCAATTGATTGCCGCTTTGCCAGGCTCACCAACACCGAATGCGAATTCCTTACCGGGTTCGCATGCAGTCACATAACACTTGGTCCAATAGGTCGGTCCTTTTTGGTTCCGCTTCACGTGGCCGCGAAAGCGCGCACCGACTGCAGGACCCGTAGCTCCGTCGAGCCATTCGCCTTCAAAGGTTTCGGGGCTGTAGCGACCGATCTGTGTCACATCGCTGACCAGCGCCCACACCTGATCCGGTGAAGCATTCATGTGCACGGTGACTTCATCGCCCATTTTCATGAAATCAGCCTAGAACCCAATCGTTAGTGACGCTCAGGTGACGCCATGGTGAGCACCGTGTGATTTCGTGGCGAACACACTCCGTTCGCTCTATTCACGACGATCCTGTCTCTGTACCGTCGAGCTTGTGACCAGAAGGTCGGTCATCGGACCGGACCCGGCCGCAGTTTCTCCGTTGATGTGTACACCGCATCAGGCGGTGGAAAGAAACACCCTCAGCCGGTGCTGGTCGAGCCAGAAGCTCCGTCGTTGGTCGTATCCAATTGGTTTCGTTGTGGTGGTTCTTGCACTTGGAGTTGCGGGGGTGAGACTTCGCGAGCTTCTCAGTTCCGCATTCGCCCAACTCGGCTCACTCACCCTTCCGGCGCTTGCTCTCGTTGCTGCGTGTTGGTTCACAATGCTCGTCTCCCGAGGAATCGTCTACCGACTCACACATCCACACCTTCGATTCCATCACGGGATCGTCCTCGATCAAGTCAACCTTGCTGCGGCCAATGGACTCCCGGGCGGATCGGTCGTTGGAATCGCAGCTCGAATGAAGATCTGTCGACACCTTGGCCATGGATCCGAACAAGCCGCCCTCACCGTGTTCGCGAGCGGACAAGCCTTCGCAATTGGTCGTTGGGTTTGTCTCGTCGTCATCATTGGAGCCTCAATGATTCTGCGCGGGACCAACACCGTCGACCTGTTGGAACTAGGGAGTGCGCTGATCGCGCTCCTGCTTTCCTGCATCATCTGGATGGTTCTCAGCAGTGACTCTCGAGCAAGTCAAGCCCTCCTGCATTTCATCGAAAACACCATTACCCGGACGAGTAAGACGCAAGGGGCGTTTCGCAGAGCCAGGTTCCGGGCCTCCGTGCACCGCTTTCGGTCGGGAGCAAACGAACTTGTTCGCGATCGCGCACCAAAACTCATCAGCGCCGGCGCACTTTCCACATTGTTTGGCGCGCTGATACTTGTCGTTGTGATCGACGATCTTTCGCCATCCGCCATTTCCGTACTTGATGTTCTACGCGCCTATCTGATTGCCAGAGTTGCGACGTCATTTATCCCGACCCCTGGCGGAGTCGGTGTTCTCGACGGCGCGATCACTGCTGGGCTCATGAGCGCCGGAGTCGAACCATCCGTCGCAATCTCGGCAGTCATCGTCTATCGCGCAGTTACCTTCGCACTCCCGATTGCCACAGGCTCGCTGATCTATCTCGTTTGGCGCCGCAAATCGAACCATCACAACGAGGTAGAGCCAGACGATGATGGGGCGACCGATTCACTTCTTCATGCCGCATAGCCCACTACGACGAAATTCGTGAGAGCAGTCGCTTAGGTACCTCGCGCCATGTTGGCGAACTTTGTGTAGTGATCGAGGAACGCAAGGCGCACCATGCCCGTGGGGCCGTTTCGGTGCTTGCTGATGAGGATTTCAGCGGTACCGCGATCGGGTGAATCGAGGTTGTACACGTCGTCTCGGTAGATGAACATGACGACGTCGGCGTCCTGTTCGATTGCACCCGATTCACGAAGGTCGGCCAGCATCGGGCGCTTATCGGCCCGCATTTCGAGTTGTCGTGAAAGCTGTGACAGCGCCACAACTGGGCACTCGAGTTCACGAGCGAGGATCTTGAGCCCTCGGGAGATTTCCGAGATTTCCACCTGACGGTTCTCGGCATTGGAACGACCGCTCATGAGCTGCAAATAGTCGACCACGATCAAACCCAGATCGCCGAGGCGGCTGCGCAAACGCCGTGCCTTGGCGCGAATTTCCATGATGGTGACGTTGGGGTTGTCGTCGATCCAAATAGGTGCATCGGCGAGACGGCCGGTGGCGTGGGCGATCTTGCCCCAGTCGGATTCGGTGAGTTGACCGGTGCGCACTTTGCGTGAATCAACGCGCGCCTCGGCACACAACAAACGTTGGGTGAGTTCAAGCTGGCCCATTTCGAGCGAGAACAACAACACAGGTCGATGCGATTCGATTGCTGCGTTGCAGGCCATGCCGAGGGCGAGCGCGGTCTTGCCCATTGAAGGACGCGCGCCAACGACATAGAGCGCGTTTGGTTGCAGACCCGAGAGCAGGTCGTCGAGGTCAAGGAAGCCTGTGGGCATACCAGTAATTGTTTCGCCACGACTGACGACATCTTCGAGGTGGTCAAGATTGGTACCGAGAAGATCGGACAGCGGCGCAAGCGTGTCGGTAGCGCGACGCTGCGCGACTTCAAACACCATGGTTTCGGCCTGATCGACCGTCTTCGTGACATCTTCGGGAAGGCCGTAGGACATCTCGGCGATTTCGCCAGCGACACCAATAAGACGGCGCAACAACGCGTGCTCTTCGATAATGCGGGCGTAGCGAGACGCGCTCGACACTGCAGGGGTTGCAGCCTGGAGCGTGACAAGCGTGGCCGGGCCACCAATGGCATCGAGCAAACCTGCACGGCTGAGTTCTTCGGCCACGGTGACAGGGTCGGCTGGTTCGCCTGCAGCGGACAACGACGTAATGGCGTCGAAGATGTGCGCGTGGGCCGGCTTATAGAAGTTGTCGGCCGACAGCACTTCGGACGCGATCGAGACCGCTTCTTTCGAAAGCAGCATGGCGCCAAGAAGCGACTCTTCGGCCTGGAGATTGTGGGGAGGGACCCGACCAGCCCCGGCAGGGCGGTTGGCGGATCGGGGTTCGTCGTACTCACTCATGAGGGCTCAAGCCTCCCCCGCTTTGGTTGGGGATCGCTAGAGGGACAACCCCGGTTTTTTCGGGGGACGACCCTGTGGACCGAGTGTGGACAACCTTTACTCCCTGTGGAAGAAATGAACCTCGGAAACCCTTACGCACCATGGGATCACTCTAGATAGGACCTGTGACAGCACTACAGGTCCCACAGTGTGGACAACGAACTCTTGACTCGGTCATTGAGACCACTCCCACACGCTGGGAAAACGTACAAAGGAGCCGGCGAACCGGCCCCTTTGTGTCGATACTCATTGATGTCTGCGGCTCAGGCCGGCGACACCTCAACGGTGATCTGGAACTGCACCTCGGGGTGCAGGCGGGCGGACACCGAGTGGGTCCCAACCGTCTTGATCGCTTCATTGATGTGAATCGAGTGACGATCGAGTTCGATACCGGTCTGTGCGGCAACTGCCTCGACCACATCGGTTACCGAAACGGAACCGAAGAGATCGCCTTCGGCCTTGGCTCGGGCCGACACGGCGATCACCGCGGGCACGAGCTTGGCGGCGATGTCGGATGCTGCTGAACGATCGGCGGCGTCACGCTGATCGCGTGAGCGGCGCATCGCTGCGGCCTGGGCTTCGACTCCGCCAGTGGCGAGAACGGCGAAACCCTTGGGGAGCAGGTAGTTGCGACCGAAACCATCGGCCACCTCAACCACATCGCCCTTCTTGCCAACACCATTGACGTCGGAACGGAGGAGGAGCTTCATTCGGAAACCTCCACGTCTTCCACAACGACATCGACCTCGGTGCCTTCGGCGTCGATAAACGTTGCCTCGAGCTCCTCGATCACGGCGTCGTCAGTGACGGTTTCGCGAATCTCGGCGTTCTCGAGCTTGAGCCCGCGATCGCCGCGATCGCCACGGTCACCGCGTTCACCACGGTCACGACCGCCGCCACGCTGAGTGGTGACGCGGTTGGTGTACGGAAGCAGGGCCATTTCACGAGCATTCTTGATTGCCCGTGCGATTTCCTTCTGCTGCTGTGAGTCATTGCCGCTAACACGACGGGCACGAATCTTTGCTCGGTCGGACATAAACCGACGAAGCATGTTGATGTCCTTGTAATCAACGAACTCGACCTTTTCCTGCGTGAGCAGGCTGATCTTCTTTTTGCTGCGGCGAGCGTTGTCTTTATTCTTGCCGCGCTTCGGTGCTGCCTTAGCCATTAGAACGGTTCCTCATCATTGTCATAACCAGTGGGGGGATCATTAGGAGCGGGGCGGCTTGCGCTACCACTACCGGAATTGGCGCCACCATCGAAGCCTTCACGGCGTTCGTTGCGCACAACCTGTGCGGTGGCGTAGCGGAGGCTCGGAGCAACCTCGTCGGCGACGATTTCAACTTTGGTGCGCTTGTCGCCGTCTTGGGTCTGCCACGAACTCTGCTGCAAACGACCACTCACCACGACACGAGTGCCCTTTGTGATCGTTTCCGCAACGTTCTCCGCCATCTGTTGCCAGACGGTGACATCAAAGAACGAAACTTGCTCTTCCCACTCATTGGTCTGGCGGTTCTGCCAGCGACGGTTCACAGCGAGCCCGAAAGCTGCGACTGCTTGACCGCTTGCAGTGAAACGAAGTTCCGGATCGCGGGTGCAGTTTCCTACGAGTACAACATTGTTATCTGCTGCCATTGTCGTGACCTTCCACTCAACCGGCGGTAGCCGGGGCGGCGTCGCCGAGTAGACCGCGTCGGACGGCTTCGTTCTCGGGCAGACGCATGACCTTGTGGCGAACAACTTCGTCCGCGAGGTGTAGGACGCGCTCAACCTCGTGAAGATCGCGACCCTCGGTCGAGATCTCAAGCACGACGTAGATGCCTTCCCACTTGTGGTTGATTTCGTAAGCGAAACGCCGACGACCCCAACGATCTGTCTTCTTGACGTTGCCGCCACCAGCCTCAACAAGCGTGTTGACGTTGGCGAGGATCGCGTTGACTGCAGTGTCTTCGACGTCTCCGTCGAAAATAACCATGAGTTCATACGCTCGCATGAGCGCATCACCTCCCTCTGGATCCGGGCCGCAGGACGGGAACCGGAGCCCCGAAAGCTCAGGGCAGGGCTTCAATTGGAGTTGGAACCCTACCGGAGGGGGCCCCGAACTCCCAAGAGCGGTTCGGCCCGTTCAGCAGGAAGCGGCCAGTGAGACGGTGGCGCCGGGCTTGATTCCCCAGTCCTGGAGCCGCCCTTGGGCCATTTCGATAGCCAATCGATAGGGGCGGACCGGCGAAAACTTTGGGCAACTTGTGGCGTTAGCCGGGCACGGATCCATATCGGCCGAGCCAATCACGGCGCCTTCCGCATCAATCCATGCGATCGAAAGCGGCAGCAATGTGTCCTTCATCCAGAACGTTCGGTCGGAGTCGGCATCGAACGAGAACGCCATCGCCTCGCCACGAGCAATCAACAGCTCGTTACTTTCCGAAAGACCCTGCTGTCGTTCCAATTCGCTATCGGCCAACCACACGCAATGCTCTTCAACCGTGCCATCAGCATGGCGAATGCGCAGCGTGACTTTGGTGAACCCCTGCGAGCGAAGCGACGCCTCGGCGGTCACGACCGACTGCTGCGGCGATTGCTCCGTTGACGAAACATTTGAACCGCATCCGCTGAGCAATGCTGCAGTCACAACAAACGCGACGACGGCAATGACCGCTCGCCGCTTCATTGGTCAGACCGGAGAAATCGGCGTGCCGTACAAACCGAGTGTTTCGGCCGCACGAGTTTCAAGCGAATAGCTCTCCGCAGCGGACGGGAATCGTCCGGTCCGCACATCGTCGGCATAGGCGCCAAGAGCGCGAACACCTTCGGCCCCGAGGTCGGCGTAACGACGAACAAACTTGGGAAGCACGCGGTCTTCAATGCCAAGCACATCGTGAAAGACGAGGACCTGTCCGTCGCAACCGGCGCCTGCGCCGATACCAACGGTGGGGACGTCGATCGATTCAGTAATCATGCGGCCGACCTCGTCGGGCACACCCTCGATAACAATCGCAAAACATCCAGCATGCGCAAGGGCTTTTGCATCTTCAACGAGCGCCAGCGCCGCTTCGTGCTTGCGACCCTGAACTTTGAAACCGCCCATCGTGTTGACCGATTGCGGGGTAAGTCCGATGTGACCCATCACCGGAATCTCGGCGTCGATGAGCGCTTCGATCATGGGAAGACGCTTACGTCCACCTTCGAGTTTCACGGCCTGCGCGCCGGCACGAATCAGTGAGGCTGCGTTTGTCACTGTGTCGGCCACCGACACGTGGTAGCTCATCCAGGGCATATCGGCGACAATCAGCGAAGCCGGCGTTGCCCGAGCAACCGCGGCGGTGTGATGGGCCATGTCGGCAACGGTGACCTGCAACGTGTCTTCATAACCAAGAACAACCATCGCAACGGAATCACCAACAAGAATCATGTCGATGCCTGCAGCATCGGCCATCCGCGCACTAGGCGCGTCGTACGCAGTGACCATCACCAAAGGGACATCACCACGTCGAACCTTGCGGCCCTGCACCGATGGAACAGTGATTCGCGCGCTCATTGGAGCCTCCTGACCGTCCAGTGCCCCTCGGCTACCGGCGGATGTCCCCGACGCTATCGGGCCATCACACTCACCACAAAGATGGTGCGAAATTATTTGCCTACGGCGTAACCGCCGTGGTGGTTGTAGGGGCGGGGGTGGTTGTGGTGGTTGCAGGGGCGGTTGTGGTGGTTGCAGGGGCGGTTGTGGTGGTTGGGCGAATGGGGGTAGTTGTGGTGGTGGTCGACGGCTTCACCGTTGATGACGTTGAAGAACTAGAGCTACTCGTCGAACTGGATGTCGAACTGGTTGATGACGTCGATCCCAGGTTGGTGCCGTCATCGGTGGGATAGGGGAACGGACATGACGAGGTCCCTTTCGTGGCCACCGTCATGTACTTCTTCCAAATCGTGGCCGGGAACGAGCCACCGGTCACAGAGATTCCGTGCACCGATTTCATGAATGTGCCATCGGGATAACCAACCCACACCGCTGTGGTCAGTTTGCAGGTGAAACCCACAAACCAGGCATCACGATTGTTTTCCGTCGTTCCCGTTTTGCCCGCAGCAGGCTGACCGATGCGGGCGCCCGTGCCGGTGCCACCTTCGACGACCTGATTGAGGATGTAATTGACCTTGGCCACGTCTTTGGCATCAAGGACCCGTTTGCGAATGACTTTGTTCTCATAAAGAACGTTGCCTTTTGCATCAGTAACTTTGGTGACAACCGTTGGCTTGATGTGCTCACCGTTGTCGGCCAATGTCGAATAACCCGAAGCCATGTCCAAAACCGACACCTCGCTCGTACCCAGTGTCAGCGCCGGTACCGCTTTAAGTGGGCTCGTGATTCCCATTTGCGTTGCGAGATCAGCGACATTCTTCGGACCAACATCCAACATCAATTGGGCATAGGCCGTATTCGAAGACTGCATCGTGGCGGCGATGAGATCGAGTTGACCAAGTCCGGCATCGGCGTAATTACCGACGCTCCAATCGCGTCCACCATCAGCCTTCGGAATCGAAATTCGCGACGGAGCGTTGTATGACTTCGACATTGGCATGTCTTGGTTTATTGCTTCGGCCAGTGTGAACGCTTTAAACGCTGATCCTGCCTGACGGCCAGCCCCACCACCTTCAACGCCGACAGCAAGATTCACCTTCGAGTACTTACCTGTTCCACTGAAATCAAGGCCCCCGATCATTGCCCGAACCGCACCAATGTCATCAATCGATACCAACGCGGCGGCCGGATCGTTTGGTCGATTCAGCGTTGACGTAATGGCCAGTGCCGCAGCACCCTGATCTTCTAAATCCAGTGTCGTGTACACACGAAGTCCACCGCCATAGACCTGCGCGTCGGTGAACCCGCCCTCGGTAATCAGCCAATGACGCACGTAATCGACGAAGTACTCCGTGCCCCACTCGGTGCGGGCGACATTTCCGTAACTGTTCATCGTGCTGCGAACCAGCACATCGCTCCAGTCGTTCGCCTTCGCCGCAATTGCTTCCTCTGTTGTAATTGCGCCGGTCAGAACCATTGCGTCAAGCACTGAAGCGCGACGCTCAATCGCGGTTTGGCGGCTGCGCTGAGCTTTCGCATCGTTCTCTGGCAACTTCGCATCGGCGGTTTCAGGGGAACGAATCAGTCCAGCGAGATACGCGGCTTCGGGCAACGTAATTTGATCAAGGTTCTTGCCAAAATAGACACGAGTGGCTGCCTCGATTCCGTAGGCACCACGGCCGAGATAAATCGTGTTGAGGTATCGAGTGAGAATTTCCTGTTTCGGAAGTTCACGTTCAACCTTCACCGCCAGCGACGCTTCTTTGATCTTTCGAGTGATCGTGCGTTCTTGCGTGAGGTAAACGTTCTTCACATATTGCTGCGTGATGGTTGACCCACCCTGAGAAACACCACCGGCTTGGAGGTTCGTCCATACGGCGCGCAGGATGCCGGCCGGATCAACACCACCATGCTCAAAGAACGTTCGGTCTTCGGCCGCGAGTACCGCATCGACCACAACCTGAGGAATCTCGTTCCAATCCACCGAGGTTCGGTTCACCCCGCCAGACAGCTGAGCAATGGAATTGTCTGCAACACAGCCAGAGGTCACTTCGGAAGAACACATGAAGGTGGTCTGGAGAAGGGGCGGATCTTTGTCTGGCAGGGGAACTTGGGTGAACAAATACCCCGCGCCAGCGAGTAACAAGACCCCGACCAGACCAACGCCGAAAAACGCTCGACGCCAGCGCCAAAAGATGCTTCGGCGCACGCCGTCAGGCCCGACCTTGCGGGCGGCACGCGTCGAACGACGTCCGGAAGTGGCTGAACCTTGGGTGGAGGGGGACATGGTGGAGGGTGATCAGGCGGAACGGGCCGGATTCAATAAGAAGGTACGGGCCAAATGGTTCCAATGGCACGCGGGGCAGACTTCGACGACATAACAGGCGAAATCGCCCTCTTTTGAGCGCTTCGTGAAGGCCTTCAGTTCCTTGGCCGTGGTGATGCAGCGGCCAAAGGCCGGCAATCGAGGCCCAAAGACATAGGACACCAAGACCAATGTGTGGTCCTGACAGATCGGGCAGTCCTCACTGGTGGGCTGGCCCACTTCACGGGCGGCACGCACCAATTCGGGGTGGGCATCGCAGACTTCGTGCTGGGCCAACCGACCCTTTTTGTATTCCGAAATGAGGTGCTGACGCGCGAGCCGGTAGTCAATCTCGCCGCCGTTGCCGCTCGGGGCACCGCGAAAGGGTCGTGAGGCGGAACCCATAAGGGCCGAGGCTAGCGACGGGCTGCCCCACTCGCGGTGCAAGCGCTGTCGCGCGGTCCACCGACCACACCGTTGCCTGCGGGAGACTGCCCCCGTGACTGACTACGGATCCTCCCGCCCCTCGGCCAACCCATCGACTTCCTTCCCCGGTCGGGCAGAACTCCCGCTCGACACGGTCACTTGGGGTCCCGATCTCCCCGGCGACGATTCGCTGAAACTCCTCACCGCCCCAAAGGGCAAAAAGATCCTTCAACTTGGCGTGGGACTCGGGCACAACGCCGTGAGCCTTGCCCTTGCCGGCGCTCATGTCATTGCCGTCGACCATGACATCGCCCGCATCGACGCCGCCCGACAACTCGCAGAGGTCAACGAGGTCAAGGTCGAACTTCACCATGGCGATCTTGCCGATCTGGCCTTTGTTCGCGCCGACCAAATCGATCTCGCGCTGTCTGTGTATGCACTTGCTCGGACCGACGATCTCGACCGCGTGCTGCGACAAGTCAATCGAGTTCTTCGCACCGGCGGGTCCTTCAGCGTGTCGCTCCCCCATCCGGCCTGGCTCATGCTTGACCACGATCCAATGAACTCGCCGCGCCTTGCTCATCGCTACGGGGAGGACATGCCGCGAGATCTCGACGGGGTCGAGGTGTATTCGCGTTCTGTCGGGGAACTGTTCAGCTCGTTTATGCGGGCAAACTTCCGCGTCGATGCTTTAATCGAACCTGAAGCTCGTTCCGGTCGCGCCATTGTGCCGAGCACCGTGATCATTCGCGGTCGCAAAGACGGCGTCTGACCAAATTCGAGCTAGCTCAGTTCGACTGACGTTCCGCCCACCAGGCGTCGAGGCGTTTCTTCGCTTCATCTTCGCCTAACGGACCTTCTTCCAAACGAAGTTCCAAAAGAAAGTCAAGAGCGTCGCCGACATCGCGACCCGGCGTAAGCCCGAGGTAATTCATCACGGCATTGCCGTCGAGATCGGGTCGCATAGACGCAAGTTCTTCACGCGTAAGCAGATCGTCAATACGCGCTTCGAGTTCATCCATACGTTTCGCAAGTTCTTGCGCTTTGCGTTCGTTGCGCGTGGTGCAATCGCAACGAGTGAGTTCAATCAATTCAGGCAATAAATCGCCTGCATCACGGACGAATCGGCGAACCGCCGAGTCGGTCCAACCCATCTTGTAGGTATGGAAACGAAGGTGAAGAAACACCAAACGGCTGACTGCTTCAACGTCTTCGCTTGAATACTTCAGCGCCTTCATACGCTCTCTCGTCATGCGCGCGCCGACAACTTCGTGATGATGGAACGACACTCCCGCTTCGCCGATTGCTCGCGTGCGCGGCTTTCCAACATCGTGATACAGCGCCGACAAACGCACCAAACGGTTCGTGCTCGTCTTACCGATGACGGCAATCGTGTGTGTCAACACGTCTTTGTGTCGGTGAATCGGATCTTGTTCCAGACGCATACGAGAAAATTCGGGAAGGAATTGATCCATCAATCCGGTATCGGCAAGGAACCACAAACCCGGCGTTGGATCTTCAACAACCATCAACTTGTCGAACTCGTCGCGAATACGTTCCGCCGAAACGATCGACAGTCGCTCGCACATCGACATTGCTGCTGCGCGCAATTCATCATCGGGAGTAAGTCCGTAACCCGAAAGGAATCGAGCAGCGCGCAACATGCGCAACGGATCGTCAGAGAACGACTCTTCCGGTGACAGCGGCGTTCGCAATCGGCCGGCAGCCAGGTCTTCGGCTCCACCAAAGGGATCAATGAGTACGGGGTCGGGCAAGGACAACGCCATCGCGTTTACCGTGAAATCCCGACGAGACAGATCGGCGTCGATCACGTCGGAGAACACGACTTCGGGTTTGCGAGATTCAGGGTCGTACGCCTCGGCCCGGTGGGTGGTGATTTCGAACGTCCAGCCATCTTTCTGACAGCCAATCGTGCCGAATCGCTCTCCCTGGCTCCACACTGAATCAGCCCAGCCATTGACCAATCGCTTGGTTTCCGCCGGAAGGGCGTCGGTGGTCAGATCGATATCCCGACCATTGCTCATATCCCGGCCCAGAAGCAGGTCGCGGACAACCCCACCGACCAAATAGAGCTTGTATCCCGACGCGGCAAAGCGCTCAGCCAGCGGGCTCGTTCGCTCAAGAACAGGAAGAAGACGTTCGGGAATCACCGGGCGGAGGCTACCGGGGCAATCCCCGTTGGCTGGCCCATCGGGTTGGACAACTGGCACAGAGGGAGCGGCCGAGTCACCGGGCAAAGGAGCAAAGCGGTCATGGGTCCTAGGCTTGAGACGAGACCATGCGACGCACAGACACCATCACCGGACATTCCGACCGCATGCGGATCGGCCCGTGGAGGGGCGACCCCGCGCTGGCCCTGCTCAGCCCGACCCCGGGTGCTCCTCCCTCTCCCGAAGCCTTACATCGTGCCGTCGTCTCGATCGCCGATGCCGGATATCGCTCTGTGCTAACGCCGGCGCTGACCTTCCCGGAACAACCCGTCTTCCTCGACTACGGGTTTTCCGTACACGAACGGCTGCACCTTCTCCGTCACGAATTGTTCAATCTCCCCAGCGCCACAGCGCCACATACCCACCTTCGTCGAGGCCGCTCTCGCGACATTGAGGCCGTGCTCAATCTCGACGGTCTCGCCTTCGATGGCTTTTGGCGCTTCGACCTCAACGGTTTCCTCGACGCCCGGCACGCGACACCGCGTTCTCGTTTCCGCGTTGCATGCATGAATAACTGCGTTGTGGGTTATCACATCACCGGAGTCGCCCGACGTCTTGGGTACCTCCAACGACTCGCCGTCCATCCAGATTTTCACGGTCGCGGTATCGGCACCGCGCTTATTGGCGATGCACTCGGTTGGTGTCGTCGTCGTGGATGTGAATCCGTGCTCGTCAATACACAGGAAATCAATGAACGAGCACACTTGTTGTATCGACACCTCGGATTCACCGATGAACCCAACGGATTAGCGGTCTTGGACTTCACTTTCGCGAAGAGTGACGGCTCTTGATGCGCCGCGTTCTTTCCCTACTCGGAGTTGCTGCGCTGTTCTTGGTGATGTGTCCTCGTGGCGTAAGCGCACAAACCACGCCGGCACCTCATCAACTCACCCTGGTGCGCCAAACCGCCTTTGTCGGACCGAATGGAACATTTACTGCAGAAGTCTCAACTGGCAATCTCCCCGCAAATACGAAACTTGATCTCGTCATTTACAACGCCATTACGACTCGAAGTCGACTGAATCGAACAATTGCAGGTGAGCAGCTCGGTAGCGCGTTGTTCACAACGCCGGAAACAGTTCTCAGCGCAGACCGTTCCACAACAACGCTTTCACTTCCCATAGATGAACAGTGGCCCGCGCGAGAAGGTGGCACCGTACTGAGCAAAAGTGGGATTTATCCCGTGCGTATTGAGGCAACTGCACCAAACGGTTCTCGACTCGACAGCATCGTTACGCATTTGTTGCGCTTACCTTCAGAAACCACTCCAACGACTCCTATTTCTCTTGCAACAACTGTCGTTATCGACGCGCCGCTCGAAGTGAGTCCAGATGGTTTCCCGCGACTCTCTGACACACAACTCGCTCGGGCTGGCGAACAATTCCGCATTCTGGGGGGCTCGACGTCAACGCCGCTCACCCTCGCTGCGACACCTTTTGTTGTTCAAGCCCTCACTGATGCTGGTGATTCTTCGGTTCGGCCCGAAAGCCAGTCTCGCCAGACCCTCAGTCGCCCATTCGTTTCAATTGATTCCGGCTCCCTCATGGCCGGCGGTCGCGGATCGGTCATCGAAACCGAATACGCCGCCGGCGACAGCGTCCTCTCTGCAGCCTTTGCCGCTGCTCCCGACCATCGGACACAGGTGATCGACCCATCTGTCACTCCCGCGGCAATTGATCGGTTGGCCGCCTTAGGCACCCGCTCAGTGGTGCTCCAGTCCTCGCAACTTCGATCCGCAGTCATCAACGATGAATCATCAGTTCTCACAAACCGATTCGTCATCGAGGGCGAAAATGGAACCTCATTCACAGCCATGGCGAATGACGACACAGCCTCTTCGCGCTTGGTCCTTACAAAGGATCCTGTTCTTGGCGCCCACCATGCCCTCGCCGAGATCATGATGCTTCACCAAGAACAAACCGGCGCAAACCGAGGCGCCGCTCTCACAATTCCGGCCGGCACTGACATAGCGGCATTCAAGGCGTTTCTGGCCGGACTCTCGACAACAACTGGTGCGGCAAGTGGTTCCACCGGAAACGCCGTGATCCAACCGGTCACCCTCGACGACCTCTTCGCTCGCACCGCAGTCGCCACCGCTTCGCAGAAACCAATCGTTCGAGAGTGGACGAGCACCGAACCGACCGAACTCGGGGTGTATGGCATCGAACTCGAACAAGCCCAATGGAACCTGCTTGGGCTGCAGTCAATGCTTCCCGAAGGTGGCGAACTGATCGCTCCCATTGAGCGAACGATTCTTGCTTCGGCCGAGACGACACTGAATCCCTCTGACCGCGTCGCCATCCTCAACAATGCCGACTCGCAACTCCAGGCACTGAGTGCAGCAATCAGCCTCCCGACCTCTCAGAAGGTCACCCTGACCTCGAGTAGCGGGAAGATTCCATTGGTGATTACCAACGCATTGCCCGTTGAGGCATTGGTACAGATCACCGTGAGTAGCCCCAAACTCGAATTCCCCGAGGGCACCTCCTACGAAATCGCCCTTTCTCCATCCAGCACCACACGGACCGATATCTCCGTCACCACCCGAGCCTCAGGTGCCTTCCCCCTCGTTGTGGAAGTCGCCTCGTCGGGTGGAGGGTTACTCGTCGCATCCAGCCGAATCGATGTCCGCTCAACGGCGATTTCCGGGTTCGGACTCTTCGTCTCTGTAGTTGCCGGACTCTTCTTGCTGGTGTGGTGGGCCCGCCATTTCCGCCATACACGCCGAGCCCGCGCCCTGGTCGCCGCCGACGAACCATCACCGAGCCCGGGTGGATGACTAGCGTCGTAGAGTCACCGATCCAACGGGAGCACCATGACCGGCGTCCACATCGTCACCGATAGTTCGTGTGACTTAACCGAAATTGAAACGACAACCAACAGCATTGGGGTCGTACCACTGAGCATTCGCTTTGGCGACGAAGAGTTCATCGACCGCGAAGAGCTCAGCGCCGACGCTTTCTACGCAAAAATGGCGAGCACCGGATTGCTTCCGGAAACTGCTGCCCCTTCACCCGGTCGCTTTGAGCAAGCCTTTCGCGGTGCTGCCGCTGTCGGCGCGAACGCTGTGGTGTGTATCAATCTTTCCGGTGAACTTTCCGCGACTGTGCAGTCGGCGCGCAATGCCGCCACCGCCGTTGCCGGAGACATCGATGTTCGCGTCATCGACAGTCGATCCCTTACCGGTGGTCTCGGAACAATGGTGCTCGAAGCGGCTGCGGCCGCCCGCAACGGTGCCGATGTCGAGGCCGTTGTCGCACTTGTCGAGTCCATGATTCCGCGCACCGAGATCTATGGCGGGCTCGACACCCTTGAGAATTTGAAAAAAGGTGGCCGCATCGGCAGCGCGAAGGCCCTTCTCGGATCAATGTTGTCTATGAAACCAATCATTCACATCGCCGATGGCGCAGTGGAAGAAGCAGGCAAACAACGCACCCGTAAGCGCTCGCTCGAATGGATGCGCGATCAACTCTTTTCCGAAGGGACCGTCGAAAAACTTTCGATCCTCCACGGTCAAGCTCCCGACATCGACGCGTTCCTCGACATGATCTCCGAGCGTTATCCCCGTGAGCAGATTCGTTTGGGCACGATCGGCGCCGTCATTGGAACCCATGGCGGTCCCGGCGTCATCGGCATGTGCTACCTGCGTCCGTGATTCAACGCTGCTCTGACACCGCGTGAACGCGGACGACACTGGGCAACCACCCGCTCAACAATCTGGCCGCGCACTCGCGGGACGCGTTCTCGCACAGCGATATCAATTGCAATCCCAATTAGCCGTTGGCGGAATGGCAGAAGTGTGGGAAGCCAACGACCTCGTGCTCGGTCGCGCTGTCGCAGTGAAAATTCTACATCCCCAGTTCGCGAATGATCCCGTGGTGCGGCAACGCTTTCACATCGAAGCAGTCGCAGCCGCAAGGCTCGTTGACCCATCAATTGTTGCAATTTATGACACTGTCGACCTTGACGGTTGCGACGTGATCGTCATGGAACTTGTTCGTGGTCGCACGCTGCGCGACTTTCTCGACGAGCGCGGTGCACTTGATCCGATCGAAGTCGTTCACATTGGCGCAGAAGTTGCCGGAGCGCTCGCAGTTGCTCACAAAGCAGGCGTCATTCATCGCGACATCAAGCCCGCGAACATTCTCCTTTCCGATGACGGTCGCGTTCTGGTAACCGATTTCGGCATCGCCAAGGTTCTCGATGAACCCGACCTCACTCGTACCGCTCAAGTTCTCGGAACTGTGAAGTACCTCGCCCCCGAACAGGTTGAGGGTGGTCCAGTCGATGGGCGAACTGACCTCTATGCACTAGGCGCCGTTCTCTACGAAGCGGTGTGCGGTGAGGCACCATTTCGCGCCGAAACTCCCGCAGCGCTTGCGCTTGCTCGCATGCACCGAGATCCCACGAGGCCATCACTCGTCCTCACGGAAATTCCTGTAGACCTCGAAACCGCAGTGATGCGCGCAATGTCTCGCGCCCCTGGTGATCGCTTCGCTTCTGCAAATGACATGCGAGCCGCTCTCCTATCGACGCGGCTTGATGTGCCCGCCGATCCTGAAACAGATTCCGCGGCAGCCGACCTTCCCCCTCGCCCTCCCCGAGCAAAGCGAGGACGGTCTGGAGTTTTTGTCACACTCATTGTTGTCGGAGTCCTCCTGCTTATTGCGTTGCTCGTTGCAAACACCGATGCCGGCCGGACTTTTCTTTCCAATCAACCAACAACCACGACCACAACACCGCGACAACTAGCAATCTCGACCGCGCATTCGTTTGACCCCTCCGACAGAACCGGCTTTGAAAACGAGTCGGCCGCCATGAACGCCGTCGATGCGGACGCGCTTACGTCTTGGTCAACCGAGACGTACACCTCACGCAGGTTTGGAAACCTCAAAGCCGGGGTCGGTCTTGTGATTGATCTCGCTGCCGAAGGTGTCGTTGGCTCGATTGCAATCGACTCGCCTTCGAATGGTTGGTCGGTTGAGGCCTATGTCGCTACTGGTGCACCGACCACGCTTGCCGGTTGGGGTCCAATCGTTACCTCGGCAACAGACATCAGGGGTTCGGTAACTCTCAACCTCCGCAAGGCGCAGGGCAACGCGATTCTGCTGTGGATCACCGAACTCAAAGACACACCACCGTGGCAGGTCACCATCACCGACGTGATTGTCACCTCCTAAACCCCATGCTTCGTGGGTAGGATCGCATCTATGGACACGGGCTCGGACGCGTCAACCAACGGAAGCACTGAATCAACCGCGCCAACACCACCGCGTTCGATTCCTACGGTTGGGGCGGCATCTTCGCTGATTGGCGGCGACTGGCCGGCCCAAGCCGCCGACGCCATCGTCAACGCCGTCGAAACCGTACGCGACCGAACGACCACGCCGATCATGAAGATCGCTCGGGGTTTGGTTTTCGGTGTCTTCGCCGGAACGATCATCGTCGTCATCGTGATCCTGGCAATCATCGGCGCCATTCGACTTCTCGACGAAGTCCTGCCCTCAGGCGTTTGGTTGCCCTATCTCATTCTCGGGGTGCTGTTTACCGTGGTCGGAGCCCTTTTGTTCCGCCGTCGCAACGCACCTGCCCCGTCACCTGCTGTCGGCAAGACCACAAAACGCTAAGTGGTTTTGCCGCTCACCTCATCCCCCATCACCTGACATGATCCGCGTTGATCATTGACTTCTGGAGTTCCTCGTGCCTGAGATTCGTAACGTCATCATCATCGGTTCCGGTCCCGCTGGCTTGACCAGCGCGATCTATACCTCCCGCGCCAACTTGGCCCCCCTGCTCATCGAGGGCGAACCATCCTCAACCAGCGATCAGCCCGGCGGTCAGCTCATGCTCACCACCGAAGTCGAGAATTTTCCTGGTTGGCCCGACGGCATCATGGGTCCCGAACTCATGATGAAGTTCCGTGAACAGGCACTGCGCTTCGGTACCGAAATCGTCACCCGTAAAGTGAGCAAGGTCGATCTTTCCGCTCGTCCCTTCAAGGTCTGGATCGGCGATACCGACGCACCCGAACCAACGCACCTCGCGCAGTCCATCATCGTTTCGACCGGTGCACGTTCACTCATGCTCGGGCTTGAAGAGGAAACGCGTCTTCTCGGTCATGGCCTCTCGACCTGTGCCACCTGCGATGGATTCTTTTTCCGTGATCACGACATCGCAGTCGTTGGCGGTGGCGATTCGGCCATAGAAGAAGCGCTTTTTCTGACGAAATTTGCCAAGACCGTCACGCTTGTTCACCGCCGCGACGAACTGCGCGCCTCGAAGATCATGCAAGACCGTCTCTTTGCCAACGAAAAAATTCGTTTCGCGTGGAACTCAACGGTGACCGCCATTCAGGGCCAACAAACGGTCGAGGGGGTCACGCTCACCGACACCATTACCGGTGAAGAACGTCCGCTTGCCGTCACCGGTGTCTTCGTGGCCATCGGTCATCGGCCAAATACGGACCTGTTCGCCGGTCAACTCACCACCGACGAAAACGGTTACCTCGTGACCCACAATGGCTCTCTCACCAACATTGAGGGTGTGTTTGCCTGTGGCGACGTACAGGACCACGTCTATCGCCAGGCCATTACCGCTGCCGGATCCGGCTGTATGGCAGCAATCGACTGTGAACGTTGGCTCGAGGCCAACGTTCACTAATCCCTGTCTGGGTAGCGATCGCGCTGCCCGGGAATCAAACCGACCCGCTGTAGCGTTGTCATCACCAGCGCAGCTCTTTCCGGAGATGCACAACGATCTGATGTTCTCAGTTAGCGAGCACTTATTCGAACATTTGTTCGATAAAAACAGATCTCATCCAATTGGTCGGCACTCGCTGGCCACGACGTGAACGAGGAACCATGTCCGAAAACATCGCCACCTATACCGATGCCACATTCGATGAGCAGATTGGCTCATCGGCCGTACCCGTTGTCGTTGACTTCTGGGCCGAATGGTGTGGTCCTTGCAAGATGGTCGCCCCCATCCTTGAAGAGATCGCTGAAGAGCAGGCCGGCAGCCTGGCCATTGCCAAACTCAACGTGGATGACAATCCCGATGTTGCTCGTCGCTTCGGCGTCATGAGCATTCCCACCATGATCGTCTTCAAGGACGGTCAAGAGGCTGCTCGTATCGTGGGCGCCAAGGGCAAGTCACAACTCCTCGACGATTTCAAGCCGTTCATCTAAGGCGCTGCACTCGTCGACAACTGTCGACTCCCAGATTCAAGAACGACGAAGGCCCCGGTTTCGACCGGGGCCTTCTGCATTTTCAGATTCGAGGGCGCTACGACAACCAAGCGCCCCGTTTGGGTTGACCACAGCCTCATCCACAGGCTGTGCAGAACCCTTCACCAAAGGTTTTGGTGGAGGTTTGTCAGTCCATCGGCTCTTTGCCGTCGACGATGACTCGGTAGACGCGCTCAAGGTCCTCGAGGGTTGAGAAGTCGATGACGATGCGTCCCTTGCGTTGACCCATCGAGACTGCAACCCGGGTATCAAGGTGATCGGAAAGCATTTCCTCGAGTTCAAGCAGGGGGGCGGGTCGAACGAGCGTCGGTGGCTTTGTCCCGGTAGCGGTCGGGCCTCCGGTTTCAGGCTCGGTCGCACCCCCATGCTCACGCACCCGGTCCTCGACCTCGCGAACGGTGAGCTTCTCCGCGACGATGGCCTTGGCCAGCTTCTCCTGGAAGGCCCGATCTGGGGTTCCGAGCAACGCGCGGGCATGACCGGCCGACAACTGTCCTTCACCCAAGAGGCGCTGAATGCTGGTGGGCAACTGAAGGAGACGCATGGTGTTGGCAACCGCTGAGCGGCTCTTGCCAACACGGGTCGCCACCTGATCTTGGGTGAGCTTGAACTCTTCAATGAGCTGCTGATACGCCGCCGCTTCCTCGAGGGCGCCTAGATCCTCTCGGTGGAGGTTCTCGACGAGGGCCTGTTCAAGTGATCCTTCGTCCTCGGCGGTACGAACGATGGCGGGAATGGTCTGAAGACCAGCACGCTTGGCCGCGCGCCAGCGCCGCTCCCCCGCGATCAGTTCGTAGGAGTCCTCCCCAAGCTCGCGAACAAGAATCGGCTGAAGAACACCGACCGACCGAATCGAGGCCGAAAGGCTGACGAGCGCCTCTTCGTCGAAATGGCTTCGTGGCTGGTAGGTATTGGCCACGATTTCCGAAATGGGGAGTTCTCGCAGGATCGCGTCGCTGTCCTGCAATCGTTCCGTGGTCGGGATGAGGGATCCGAGACCTTTACCGAGTCCGCTGCGGCGTGCCACCACTGACCTCCTTGGCCAACTTCCGGTAGGCAGTTGCCCCCCGGCTACTTGGATCGAACGTGATGATTGGTTGTCCGAATCCGGGGGCCTCCGAGAGGCGCACCGAACGAGGGACGACTTCCCGGCAGACCTTGTCGCCGAAGTGCTCGCGCACGTCAGCCACAACGCCGTCGGAAAGATTTGTGCGGGCGTACATCACGAGCACGATTGCGCTGATCTCCAGCGCCGGGTTCAGGCTCTTCTGGATAAGCGCCACGTTCTTGGTGAGCTGCGTTAAGCCCTCGAGGGCGAAGTACTCACACTGAATGGGAACGAGCACCTCGGTGGCTGCGGCCATCGCATTCACCGTCAGGAGACCCAGCGACGGGGGACAGTCGATGAGCACAAAGTCATAATCGTCCTTAACCGAATCGATCGCCATCTTGAGGCGCATCTCACGACTAAAGGCCGGGACCAGTTCGATTTCGGCTCCCGCCAAGTCCAGACTGGCCGGGGCCACAAATAGATTGCGGACCACGGTCCCTTCGATGCAGTCCTCAAGGGGAACGTCATGGAGGATTACGTCGTACATGGAGGACTCAAGAGACCGGATATCGACCCCTAAGCCCGTTGAGGCGTTGCCCTGAGGGTCGAGATCGACCACAAGGGTCCGGTAGCCCAACTCAGCGAGACAGGCGCTCAGATTGATCGAGGTTGTGGTCTTGCCCACGCCGCCCTTTTGGTTGGCGACAGCGATGATGCGGGGCAGGGTTCGCTCCGCGGAGATTGGTCGAGCTCCATCGACAACCGCTTCGGCAGCAGAGAGGTTCGGCGTCATCTTCACGCCGCGCTCTCCCCCGTCCGTCGCGCTAGCAGTTTCGTCAGATTCCATGCGTCCCAACTCGGATTTGGCGGCACACACCGCAGTCGGAGAGCAACAATCGCTATGAGCGATGAAGCAACTGCCATCCTGCCCGTCCCGGCCCCTCGGGTCAAGGATTCCCACGACTACCGCCCGATTCCCTGCATTCTCCGCCCATGCGGGTCGGAACCGGCTGCACTGTTCCACGTGAAACAGTGCCGGAATCACCCTCGACCACTTCCAGATCTGTTTCACGTGAAACAGATGGACCTAGACCGAGGGCCTAGAACAATGGTCGCTTCGCTGGCATCCCCACACGACGGGGATAGGTCTCAGGGCAAAGGCTGGTCTGTCGGAGCCGCCGCATTCCTGGCACGGGGGAGCCTTCGTCAACCATTCCAAGCGGGGCCAGGCCATCAGCGGGCCAGCGGTCAGTGTCTTCCGGGGGTTCGCTTACGACGAGGATGCCGTCGACTCGCAACAGTGGGGCGGCACATTCGGCAACCGTGGCCGGGGGGCCAAACGAACGGGCAGTCACCGCATCGGCCTGCGCTCGCCACTGCGGTGAGCGGCCAGTGTCCTCGGCGCGAGCCAATTCAGCGACGACACGGCCCTCCCAGTTCAATGCCACAACCGCCTCGGCCAGCAGAGCCACCCTGCGCTCAAGAGAATCAAGCAGAACAACCCTGAGGTCGGGTCGGGCCTCGGCAATCACCAAGCCTGGGACACCGCCACCCGAGCCCAGATCAATCAATAGCGAGCCCTCGGGGAGGTCCTCGAGGGCAGCGATGAACCCTTCCGCATGGGACACATGATCAAGCACCGGGCCTGGGCCAAGAACGCCGAGGCGCCGAGCTCGCTCAAGAACCTCGAGAAGTGGGGGAGAAGGCTGCACCCGGCCATTGTCGCATCCGCACATGGAGGTATCAGGCATGACCGAGACTCCAGGCTTCCCTGCGTCCAAAAACAACAATGGCCCCGCACGAGGCGGGGCCATTGGAACAAACGGGGATGATGATCAGGAAGGAATGATCACCACTCGGCGACGGGGTTCGTCGCCTTCAGAAGTCGTCGACACGCCCTCGAGGGCATTGACGGTGTCATGCACGACCTTGCGGTCAGCCGAGCCCATGGGCTCTAGGGCCTTCTGTACGCCAGAGGAGCGGACTTCCTCGGCGACACCCTGGGTGAAGCGCTCAAGCGCCTCGCGGCGGCGTTGGCGGTAACCAGCGACGTCGAGACGAACTCGGCCAGCAGCGGTGCCAGAAACCTTGCGGTGGATGACCGTCCGGGAGAGTTCCTGGATAGCAGTAAGGGTGTTGCCCTTGGGTCCAACCAGGATTCCCAGATCACGTCCTTCGACGCGAACTTCGCTGGTGTCGTCATCAATCGAAACCGCTTCCACGCGGCCTTCGAGGTCAAATGCATCGACGAGGCCATCAAGGAACTCGGTAACGATGCGAGTGTGTTCAGCAAGATCGACATCAACAGTGTCAGTCAAAGTGGTGTTTTCCTTCTCAGTGGGCGCAGCCTTCTGAGCGCCACGGCGGCGATCAGGGCGTTTGCCGTTGGATGCTGGTGCTGCCGGAGTTTCGTCAGCGGCAGGGGTTGCGGGACGCTGCGACTGCTTGCGTCCGCCACCGTTGCCACTGCCCTTCTTGCGACGATCTCGTCGCTCAACCTTCGGTCGGGGACTCGTCGGGGCAATACGAGCGCGAACTCGAGCCTGACCCTTCATCTTCCCAAACAGACCCCGAGATGGTTCTTCGAGGATTTCAAATTCGGCATCGACTGTATCGACGCCCAATTGATCAAGTGCCGCGTCTTTCGCTTCTTCAACGCTGCGGCCGGTGATTTCCACCCACTCCATGTGGTGCTACCTCTTCTTTTTGCGCACCCGAGGCTGCAACGGCTGCGACGGTGATGCATCGCTGGCGTCGGTCGAGGGGGTCGACGGTGTCGACGCAGCGCGATCAGAACCCGTATCGGGTCCTTTGGAAGAATCGCTGCCCTTGGTGTCTCGGGAACTGGTGGTGGTGCGACCGGTGGTCCGGCCGCCCTTGGAGGCGCCAGCTTTGGCTGGTGCCTTCGTCGAGCCCTTTGCAGCGCCACCCTTTGCGCCGGCATTCTTCGCCGGACGTGAGGTCGCACTGATCGACTTCGACTTTGACTTTTTGGCCTTCGGGGCAGCCTTGGGCTGCACACCGAAACCAAACAGATGCTTCCAGGACTTAGTGCCGTCAGGGGCACTGATGCCATAGATGCTCTTCGAGATGAATGCCTGCTGACCGATTCGGTAGATATTCGACACCGCGAAGTACAGGACAAGGCCTGCAGGCAGACCAAACGAAATCACCGGCAAGAAGAACGGCATGATCTTCATGATCATCTGCTGCTGGCTATTGGTCTGCGCTCCAGTCGTACGCCCTTGAATCTGGCGTTGCTGGATGAAGCCCGTGATTGCAACGATCACAATCAGAACCAGGAATGGCAGTGCATGCGCAATGCCCTGGTTCATTGCTTTGCTCGCACTCTCCGAGAGATCAAGGCCAAAGGCCTCCATCTGATAGGAGCTTGAGAGATCTTGGTACATCTTCGTCGACGGGTTGATCCAATTCGGATCGAACACCCGTTCGAATGCCGGGGCCTTGGTGGGTGTTTCGCCGAGACCGAACTGGCTCGACACCCACCCAGCGTTGGCACCGAGGTCACTGGCTCGGCGCGTAAGGCCGCTCAGTACTTGGTAGAGCACGAGGAAAACGGGCATCTGCACCAGGAGCGGCAAGCAGCCACCCAGAGGATTGATGCTGTTTTCCTTATAAAACTTCAGAAGTTCTTCGTTGAGCTTCTGCCGATCGTCTTTGTACCGGGTCTGAATCTTCTTCATTTCCGGCTGAAGTTGCTGCATCACCATCATCGAGCGCGTGCCCTTGAGGGTCAACGGCGTCACGATGATCATCACGACCAACGTCAACAGGATGATCGCAACGGCATAGTTCCCGGTGGTGTCGTAGAAGAACGCCAACACTGACGCGAAGGCTTTAAAAAACGCTTCAAACGCTTCCATTAACTAAGCGGCCTTCCTATCGGGAACGGGATCCCATCCGGAACCACCCCAAGGATGGCACCGACCCAGCCGTCGAACGGACAACCAGGACCCCCGCACGAACCCGTGGACCTCGAGAGCTTCGAGGGCGTAGGACGAACAGGAGGGGACATAACGGCAGGGCGAAACCCTGCCTGCGAACACCCATTGATAGCCGCGCACACCCCGTGCCGTCAGACGCGCAGGGAGGGAAAGGCGACGCGGCGGGTCAGTTGCGGGCAAAGAATCGTGATTGTGCTGACAGGCCCCGCTCATCGGGAGCTCCCGACAAGGCGTTCGAGGCAGCTGTCGACGTCTCGCAAGAGGACCTCGCGCTCAGCGGACGCGGCACTGGGCTGGATTGCAAAAAGCCAAGCGCCGGAGGGGAATCGGGTCGGATCCTGGGCCCGAACCTCGCTCAGATACGCGCGCACCTGACGGCGCAAGCGATTGCGCACCACCGCAGTTCCGACCGTGCGGGACACTGCGAACGCGACGCGCGGCGGCTCCTCGCCGCTCAGTGGAGATGGAGCCAACATGGTCACCGATACGGTGCCACTGCGGACCCGACGGCCGCGGCGCCGCAGTTCTTGGAACGTGCGGCGGTCACGAACTCGCCAGATCAGGCCGACAGACGTCGACGGCCCTTGAGCCGGCGCGACCGCAGAACATTGCGTCCGGCGCGAGTGGACATGCGGGAACGGAAGCCATGCTTCTTCGCCCGGCGGCGGTTATTGGGCTGGAACGTACGCTTCACGAGGGGCCTCCGCGATCTACTGAACCCAGAAGGGGTCCACAGATCGTTGCTTCATAGACAACGGTTGTGGTGTGGAAACGGGCCCGGCCTGACGCGTGCGCAAGGAGCCCGACACCTGTTCGGGGGACAACGCTAGAGCGTGGAGGCCTAATGCGGCAACACCGGCGAAGTGCTACGGTCCCACGCCCGTCCACAGGGCCTCGACACCGGCGCTCTTGAGCGGGGCATGCCTGTGCAGAACAGTGGCGGACCACTTCGTGTGGACAGACGTCGGGTTTTCCACAAGTGTGGAGGTTGTTTTGGAACCAAACCCATTGTCAGGGGCCTTCGTGCAGGTGGACCAAGCCGAACAGTTGTGGATGAAGTGCACGGTGGCGCTGCGCGAGCAGGTGTCCGCGGCCGTGTGGCTCACAACGTTTTCAATGGTGACCCCCCTTGACCTTCAGGGCACGGCTCTTTCGGTTGCGGTCCCAAGTTCTGTCGTGAAAGAACGGATCGAAACTCGTTACCTCACTCTGGTCAACGGGGCCTTGGCCGATATCGGACAGAGCGGCGTCCGCCTGTCCATCAAAGTCCAAACCGACGTCGCTCCGGCCTCCTCAAACTTCTCCCCAGCACCGTCCACAGGTTTTTCCGGGGATGTCCCCAGCGACACAGAGAATCTGTTGACAACTCCGCCAAATCTGGGGACAACCGCTGCTCCGGAGCAGGAACTTGGTCTGCCCGTCAATCCTCGCTACACCTTTGACGCATTCGTCACTGGCACCTCGAATCGATTCGCCCATGCCGCCGCGCTGAGCGTGGCCGAGACACCGGCCAAGTCCTACAACCCACTCTTTATCTATGGCGACGCAGGGCTTGGCAAAACCCACCTTCTCCAAGCCATTGCCAATTACGTCGGCGAGATCTACCCAGGCCATCAGGTTCGCTACGTCTCAACCGAACAGTTCCTCAATCAATACGTCGATGCGATCCGCCAGAACACCATGCCGGATTTCAAGAAGCGCTACCGCGAAATCGATGTACTTCTCCTTGATGACATCCAAATCATTGAGGGCAAAGAGGGACTCCAGGAAGAGCTCTTCCACACTTTTGAATCCCTCTATCAAGCCAACGCCCAGATCGTGCTTTCCTCCGATCGCCCGCCCGATGCCATCTCCACCCTCGAGGACCGCTTGCGGAGCCGCTTCAAAATGGGGCTCATCACCGAGATCAACCCCCCGGAACTCGAGACTCGTCTCGCCATTCTTCGCAAGAAGGCCGAAAGCGAACCCATCGCTCCGCCCGCAGATGTCCTTGAATTCATTGCCTCGAATATCACCAACAACATCCGTGAACTCGAAGGCGCCCTCATTCGTGTTTGCGCCTTTGCCAGCCTCACTGGCAACCCACTCACAGTGGAATTGGCCGAAGGTGTCCTCAGCGACATCCTCACCAACACCCAGCCGCGTCCAATTACGCCGGCACTTATTCTCGAGAAGACCTCAGAAATGTTTGATTTCACGATCGACGAGATCCGAGGCCAGAGTCGTCGCCGACCCCTGGTGACCGCTCGCCAGATCGGCATGTACGTCATGCGAGAAATGACCGACCTCAGTTATCCGGCCATTGCTCGCGAGTTCGGCGGCCGAGATCACACCACGGTCATTCACGCTGTCGAGAAAATCAGTGGTCTTATGAAAGAGCGCCGACAGATTTACGACCAAGTCACCGAGCTCACGCAGCGAATCAGGAACAGTTGACGCCCGTGACCCTCAACCACCACTTGACCCGAACGCCCGCGCGCAGTTTCGAACGCGCGCGCGGTGGACAACCCGGTGGACCATGGCGCGCGCGGTACTGCATGAAAAGTGGACGACCCGTGGGTGATCCCCCGCGCTGTCACTCCCACCGTTCAAACTGTGGATCACTGTGGATGACACAGGGACAACAAAACTGCAGCCACGCTGGGTCTTTCGCAGTTTGTCCACAATCCACAGCCCTTATTACAACTACTACCAAATTCCCATTCTTTTTTACAACTACAACAAGCACCACCGTCTGTCAGGAAAGTGAGCCGACGTGAAGTTCCGTTGTGAGCGAGATCCACTCGTCGAAGCCATCTCCGTAGCGTCTCGTGGTGTCACCACGCGCAGCTCTGGCCGCCAAGCCCTCATGGGCCTCAACCTGGTTTTGGTTGGCGATCAACTTCAGGTCACCGGAAGTGATCTCGATCTCACCATCATCGCAACAGCATCTGTTTCTGGTTCCCGCGATGGAACCGTTCTTGTTCCGTCGAAGCTCCTCACCGAGATTGTTCGCAACCTTCCCGAAGGTGCGGTCACGTTTGAAGCCGACGAGAACGAAGTCCGTATCGGTTCAGGCCGGTCACAGTTCGCTGTGAAAACCATCGCTGTCGACTATCCCCCAATGCCAGAAGCTCCCGAATCTGCAGTCACGATCGACGCAGCGTTGTTACGCGATGCCATCTCACAAGTGGTTTCCGCTGCGAGTACCGACGAGTCCCGGAAGTTTGAACTCACGGGTGTTTCAATTGCTGCTCACGGAACCGGCATCCGTTTGGTTGCCACCGATACGTATCGTTTGGCCATCCGTGATCTTCCAGGCACGTCAATTCTCACTGAAGGCCAAAAGGTTCTTGTTCCTTCGTCGGCACTTAAAGAACTCAACCGACTTCTTACAACTGCCGAGAACGTCACGATCCGACTCGCGGAACGACATGTCTCGTTTGAAGTCGATGGCGTCCGCCTGGTGAGTCAACTTCTCGACGGAAGCTTCCCGGACTACGAGAATCTTCTTCCGAAGTCCACTGATTCACATCCGAACCGACTCACGATTGAACGCGAAACGTTTCTTGAAGCGCTCAAACGCGTTGGTTTGCTGTCGAAGGAAAACACCAAGATTCGTCTCGACATCAAGAACGATTCCGTGGAACTCATTGCGGAAAGTTTCGATGTTGGCAAGGCCGACGAAGTCATCGATGCTCGTCACGTGGGTGAAGAACTTGAGATTTCGTTTAATCCCGAATATCTGCGCGCTGGCATCGAGGCTGCGCCTTCCGATGAAATCACGATCGAAATCGCCCGGCCGACAAGCCCGGTCCTCATTCGCGGCAACGAGACCGACGATTTCCTGTATCTGTTGATGCCGATCCGCAACTGACGTGCGTCTCGCTCGTCTCTGGCTCACCGACTTCCGGTCCTACGCCAGCGCGGATATTGCTTTTGCACCGGGGCTCACCGCTCTTCTTGGCCAAAACGGCGAAGGCAAAACCAACGTCATGGAAGCCATTGGCTACCTGGCGACGTTGTCGTCATTTCGTGGAGCGCCAAGCGATGCTCTCGTTCGATCGGGTGCGTCTTCGGCAATCGTAAGAGCTGAAGGCGAACGCGAAGGTCGACAACTTCTTATAGAGGCAGAGATCTCATCAACCGGACGAGGACGAGTTCAGGTCAATAAACAGAAATTGGCACGAACCCGCGACCTACTCGGAGCGTTACGCATTTCAGTCTTTGCTCCTGATGATCTGGAGTTAGTCAAAGGTGGCCCGGCGGAACGACGCCGTTATCTCGACGACGCGTTAGTTGCTCGGCGCCCAGCGTTCGATTCATTGCGCTCGGATCTCGACCGCATCCTGCGACAACGGAATGCCTTACTTAAGCAGGCTGGTGGGCGTCTCAGCCCAGAGGTCGAAGCAACGCTCATGGTGTGGGACGCGAAGTTCATTGAAACTGGTGAAGCTCTCGCCGATGCTCGATACGAACTCGTGCAGGAACTTGGCCCAGCGCTCGACCTCGCCTATTCGCAAGTTGCTGGTCGGCCAGTACCAGTGACCGTTTCCTACGACGCACCATGGCGCGAACAAGGTTTGGCAGCAGCCCTTGAGGCCGCGCGACGCGACGAACTTCGGCGAGGTGTTTCTCTGGTTGGTCCCCACCGCGACGACCTCGTCTTACATCTCGATCAATTGCCGTCGCGAACCCATGCCTCGCAGGGTGAACAACGTTCACTCGCATTGTCACTTCGTCTCGGTGCCCACCGAGTTGTGACTGACGCGACTGGATCACCGCCGATTTTGTTGCTCGATGACGTTTTTTCCGAACTTGATCCTGATCGGAGCGCAGCGCTCCTCGAACATTTGCCACCAGGCCAAACCGTGCTTTCGAGCGCGGCAGGGTTGCCGCCTGGGGCCTCACCGGAATTGGTGTTGAGGGTCTCGAACGCAACAGTTCGCGCGGAGTAGGGCAGCAAACGCAACCTCACCCTCCCGGGGTGTTTCGATGCATGTTCCCTACACTGCTCTCATGCCGTGGGAACCATTGCCAGATGCCTCAACCGGTGATCCCGTTTCGATGCATGCAAGCCTCGACCGCATTGTGCGTCACCTCGGTGGACCTTCTGCGGATGTCACGACTGGGATTTTCGGCAGGTGGTCGGAACTCGTTGGTGACGCGGTTGCGGCACAAAGTCGACCGGTTGCAATGAAGGGAACAACTCTTGTTGTTGCAGTCTCCGATCCGGCGTGGGCAACGCAATTGCGATTTCTGGAACATGATCTCATTGAACGACTTCGAGCCGAGCTCGGCCAAGACGCGATCGACACCATCGAGGTTCGTGTTCGACCCGAACAGGCCGGTTGACCCTTTCGCCACGACGAACGCGCCGATCATGATTTGCGCGTCGTAATACCCGGAAAACACTCGTGTCACTGGTAGGATTGTTCGGCTGTGACAGACGCAGTTCGAGCGTCGAATTCGCAGTTTGTACCTGTTGTTCGCTCAATCAAGACACCGGCGAAGTACCGGTAAGGGGAAGCCCAAAGCGTGGCGAAAACCACCGAAGAGTACGGCGCAAAAGACATCACGATCCTCGAGGGTCTCGAGGCGGTGCGCAAACGACCCGGCATGTATATCGGTTCGACTGGTCCCGCTGGTTTGCATCACCTGGTGTACGAAGTCGTCGATAACTCCGTTGATGAAGCAATGGCCGGTCACGCAACGCGCATCGAAGTCACCTTGATGCCCGATGGCAGCTGTGAAGTTGCCGATGACGGTCGAGGCATTCCGGTCGATAAGCATCCCGACCCCAAGATGAAGGGCATGAGCGCGGCCGAGGTTGTGCTCACCGTTCTCCACGCCGGTGGCAAGTTTGGCGGCGGTGGCTACAAAGTCTCAGGCGGTCTGCACGGCGTGGGTATTTCCGTCGTCAACGCGCTTTCAGCGCGAGTCGAAGTCGAAATCGACCACTCTGGCGACCACCACTACATGGACTTCACCAACGGCGGAAGGCTCACCACCAAGCTCGAGGTTCGTGGAAAGGCTCCGAAGGGCCGCACAGGCACAACCGTTCGCTTTTGGCCAGATCCCACAATTTTCGACGAAACCGTCTTTCGAGCCCAAACCCTGCTTGAGCGATTCCAGATGATGGCGTTCCTCAACAAGGGACTCGAGATTCGTTTCCAAGACAAGCGCCCCGAGGCGACCAATTCCGAACTCATCATCTTTAAGTACGACGGCGGCATCATCGACTTTGTTCGCCATTTGAATACTTCGAAAGAAGCGCTCTTCAAAAAGGTTGGCTACTACGAGCAGGCCGAAGAAGACCAGGAAGTCGAAATCGCCTTCCAGTGGAATACGGGCTTCAACGCCGACGGTATGCATTCCTTCGCCAACGGCATTGCCACCATCGAAGGCGGCATGCACGAAGAAGGCTTCAAGAAGTCCATTACGAACGTCGTCAATAAGTACGCCCGAGCAAAGTCTCTTCTTAAAGAGAAGGAAGAAAACCTCACCGGCGACGACATTCGCGAAGGCCTCACTGCAATCATCTCAGTGAAGTTGCGCGAACCGCAGTTCGAAGGCCAGACCAAAGGCAAACTCGGTAACGTCTCCATGCGTTCGCTCGTTGAAAAAGCCACGAACGAACGTCTGGCTGATTGGCTCGAAGAAAACCCCGCCGAAGCTCGCAAAATTGTCGGGAAGGCGACGCTTGCGTCCCGCGCCCGACTCGCCGCTCGAAACGCTCGCGATGCAACTCGTCGAAAGTCCGCTCTCGAGGGTGCGGGCATGCCCGACAAACTCAAAGATTGCGCGAGTCGCAATCCAGACGAGTGCGAACTGTTCATTGTCGAAGGTGATTCCGCTGGCGGTTCCGCAGTTGCTGCTCGCGAGCCACGCACACAGGCGATTCTCCCGATCCGAGGCAAGATCCTCAACGTCGAGCGTGCTCGCCTCGACAAAATGCTCAAGAACAACGAGGTCCAAACGCTAATTACCGCCATCGGAGCTGGTGTTAGTGCGGAATTCGATGTCGAAAAGATTCGCTACAACAAAGTCATTCTTATGTGTGATGCCGATGTCGACGGCTCACACATCCGCACACTTCTGCTTACGTTCTTCTTCCGTCACATGAAAGAACTCGTTGAGCAGCAGCATGTGTACATCGCCCAGCCACCGCTTTATTCAACGGTGGTCGGTAAAGAAAAGATCTACCTCAAGGACGACACCGCGAAAGCGGCGTTCTTGTCCGAAAAGCCAGACCACAAAAAAGAGTTCCAGCGACTCAAGGGCCTCGGCGAAATGGACTACGACGAACTCGGCGACACCACAATGGATGCCACCAAGCGCACCCTTCTGCAGGTCACCGTCGAACAAGCGGCAATTGCCGATGAAATTTTCTCGGTGCTCATGGGTGACGACGTTGAATCCCGCAAGCACTTCATTCAGACAAACGCGAAGGACGTGCGCTTCCTCGATATCTGAGGAAGCCGCCCGACGACAGGAACCACAGGCATCAGATGGCGAAGACCAAGGCATCGGACGACGGCGAAAACACCGGAGGAGACGACACCGGTTCAGGTGACGCTCCGCCGGCAACCTTCGGCACCATTGAGCCAATCGAGATCCAAGAGGAGATGGAGCGCTCCTTCCTCGATTACGCCATGTCCGTCATCGTCTCTCGTGCCCTTCCCGACGCTCGCGATGGATTGAAGCCGGTTCATCGGCGAATTCTTTGGGGCATGTACGACCTTCGTGCCCTTCCCGATCGTCCAACGATGAAGTGCGCGCGAGTCACGGGCGAAGTCATGGGCAAGTACCACCCTCATGGCGACTCTGCGATTTACGACGCATTGGTTCGTATGGGCCAATCGTTCTCGTTGCGCCATCCACTCGTGCATCCGAAGGGAAACTTCGGTTCACTCGATGAACCACCGGCTGCAGCGCGTTATACCGAATGTCGTCTCGCGCCGATGGCTCTCGACATGCTTGCTGACATCGACGAAAACACTGTCGACTTCATCGACAACTACTCGGGTGAGTTCCAGGAACCAGTAGTTCTCCCCAGCCGTTTCCCCAACCTGTTGGTAAATGGTTCGCAGGGCATCGCTGTTGGTATGGCCACCAACATTCCACCGCACAATCTTGGTGAAGTCATCGACGCGGTGAATCACCTTCTGCAAAATCCGGAAGCAACTCCTGACGACCTCATGGAATTCGTCAAGGGCCCCGACTTCCCAACCGGCGCGCTCATCATGGGTCGTCAAGGAATCATCGACGCGTACCGAACTGGTCGAGGCTCAATCAAACTTCGCGGTAAAGCTGAAATCGAAGAAGGAACACGATCCGATTTCATCGTGATTACTGAGCTCCCGTACCAGGTGAGCCCGAACCAGTTCATCGTCAAGGTGAAGGAACTGGTCGACAATCGCGAACTCGAAGGAATCGCCGAACTCAACGACGAATCGGCCAAGGGCAAGATGCGCTTAGTGCTTCGCTTGAAGCGCGATGCGCCGGCGCTCGTCATTCTCAACAACCTCTACAAGCGCACGCCGCTGCAAACGAACTTTGCGGTGAACACCGTGGCGCTGGTCGACGGCATTCCCCGAACACTCAACCTTCGCGACGCGCTTGTTGCCTACATCGATCATCAGATCGAAGTCATCACGCGCCGCTCGCAATACCGTCTCGACGAAGCGCAGCGTCGAGCCCACATCGTTGAAGGCCTTCTCAAGGCCCTCGATCTCATCGACGAAATTATCGCCGCCATCCGTGCATCGGCCGACAAGCAAGCTGCTCGCGAAGCACTTATGGCTGCTCCGTTCGAATTCTCGACCGAACAGGCCGAACACATTCTCGACATGCAGTTGTCTCGTCTCACCCGACTGGGCCGCTCGCAACTCGAAGAAGAAATGGCGAAGCTGCGCGAAACCATCGCTGACCTTGAAGCCATTCTTGGCGATGAGGGCAAAAAGCGCTCAGTGATCGCCGAAGAAATGGGCAAGGTTCGTGAGACCTACGGACAGCCACGACGCAGCCAAATCACTTTCGATATTGGCGATCTCGATATCGAAGATCTCATCGACGATGAAGACCTCGTTGTCACGATGTCGGCCAAGGGTTACATCAAGACCGTTTCCTCCGATGCGTTCAAGGTTCAGGGTCGCGGTGGGCGTGGAGTCGCCGGCACGAAACTCAAGGACGAGGACTACGTCCAGCACATCATCCACACCACTGCACACTCCTACCTGTTGTTCTTCTCAACCCGCGGCCGCGTCTATCGCCTCAAGGCGCATGAAATCCCAATGAAGGAACGCACTGCGCGCGGCACCGCGGTAGTCAACCTCCTTCCGTTGCAGCCCGATGAGAAGATCCAAGCAATCATCGATACGCGCGATTACGAATCGAACAAATTCCTCTTCTTCTGCACCAAGAATGGTCAGGTCAAGAAGACCAAGTTCACCGAGTACGACTCTTCGCTTCGTGCGGGCATCATCGCCATCAACCTCAAAGACGGCGACGAACTCGTGCGCGTTATTCCCACCAATGGTGGCGACGACATCCTCGTAGTCACCAAGGCCGGCCGGGCAATTCGGTTTGCCGAGGACGAAGTTCGGGCTATGGGCCGGGCCGCTGCTGGTGTTCGCGGCATGAAGATGCGCGTTGGCGACGAAGTTGTTTCTTGCGATGTCACACGTGACGATGCCGCAATCTTGCTTGTCACCGATGGTGGTTACGGAAAGCGCACGCAGCTCGACAAGTTCAATCGTCAGGGCCGCGGCGGTCAGGGTGTTCGTGGCATCAAGATCAACGAAAAGAAGGGTTCTGTCGTTGCGGCCTTCATGGTTGGCATCGACGATGAAATCTTCGTGATCAACAGCGTCGGAACAGTCATTCGCATGGAGGTCCGCGAAATCTCCTCGCAGGGTCGCGATGCCACCGGTGTCAAAGTCATGAACGTCGCCGACGGCGAAACAGTTGCCTCTGTTGCTCCGGTGCTCGGCACCGACGACGACTGATCCGCTTTTTCCAGCGCAGGAACAAAACGGCGGCTCTGGCCGTTCCCATTACTTCTCCCACTGACAGTTCCTCACCGATCTTGTCGTCCGCGTAACGGATCGGACCGGTGATTCACAGCAGGGGAGTTCGCCATGTTTCGATGTGGCTCAGTTCGGCACGACTCAGCGCTGCGTTGTCGACAAGAGGCGGGACAGATCGTTCCAATGGCCGCGCTCATCCTCGCCATCGTGATGCTCATCGGACTACTTGTGGTGGGCCTTGGTCTCCAGGTTGATGAGCGGGCTCGAGCACAGTCAGCGGCCGACGCTGCTGCGCTTGCGGGCGCCACCGAGGGTGAGGACGTCGCCGGATCAGTTTCCGAGGCCAACGGGGCCGAACTCGAATCCTTCGTGGTCCGCGGCTCGGAGGTCGAGGTTGTGGTCCGATATGGCGAAGAACGAGCCACCGCTCGGGCCCGGCGACAATGGTGACCCTGTCGGTCACGAAGGGTCGTGATGCGTACACTTCGACGATGACCGTCGACGAGACGCCCGGAGTGAACTTCTTGGCACCCCTGACTGCCTCTGCCCCGCCACCACCGCCGAACAGAGCCCGACGGGCACAGAGCAAGCCAGTGAAGGCCCGTCAGGTGCAACGGGTAGTCACCCGACTCGATCCATGGTCAATGTTGCGGGTCTCGCTGTCGTTCGCCTTCTGTCTCTGGATGATCATCGTGGTTGCTGGCGTGCTGATGTGGCAGGGGGCGGTCGTCACAGGCAGCATCGGCAGGGTCGAGGACTTTCTGGCCCAGTTGTTGGCCGAAAGTTCCTTCTCTATCGACGGAATCAAGGTCTTCCAGGGTGCGGCGGTCGCCGGGTTTGTGCTTTTTGTAGGCGGGGCGCTCTTCGCCGTCGTGACCAGCGTGCTGTTCAACCTCATTGCCGGAGTCTTTGGCGGGCTTCGGTTTACGGTGGTCGAACTCGAGACGGCACAGGCGGCCCCCGACCAACGATCCTGAACCGGTTTTCCCGGCTGCAGGGGGGTCCGGTATGGTGACGCCCCGGCCAGTTCGGGGCTATAGCTCAGTTGGTTAGAGCGCACCCCTGATAAGGGTGAGGTCGCTGGTTCGATTCCAGCTAGCCCCACGATGAAAATGTTCCGACGGGCCATGATTGCCATCGGCATGGGGGCGCTCGTCGCCGCCGCCGTTCGGCTCCGCGGATCGGGTGTTGCTCCGCCTCGCTCTGGCGGATGGCGCGAGCTCACCGGACCCGGTCTGGACTGACATGGCTCGTATCGGAATTCTGGGCGTTGGTGCAGTCGGCGCGCGTCTCGCTCGGCAACTTGTGTCCACCGATGATGACGATGTGGTGCTTCGTGACGAGCGACGTAATCGCGTTGAACTGGTTGCCAACAGTCTTGGCGATCGCGCAAGCATTGATCGAGGGTCCTTAGATGATCCGCTCGATGTTGATGTCGTCGTGTTGGCCGGGCCAGCTCGAACCCAAACGCAGGTTGCAGAACAGTTTGTTCGTCGAGGTATTCATGTCGTCAGCACAAGCGATGATCTGACCGACGTGAGGGCGCTTTTGGCACTTGATCAGCAAGCGCGCGAACGCAATGTGCATGTGGTGATTGGTGCCGGCTTTGCCCCAGGATTGACCTGCGTGTTGGCGGCGCATGCTGCAAAAAAATTTGAACAGGTCGACGAGGTTCACGTCGCGAAGTCAGGCACCGGTGGTCCCTCGTGCGCGCGTCAACATCATCGTGCACTCGGTCGCGGTGCTGTTGACTGGCGCGATGGGTCTTGGGATGCACGACCGGGTGGATCTGGCCGAGAACTGTGTTGGTTCCCTGACCCCATTGGTCCGCAGGACTGCTACCGAGCAGAACTTCCCGATGCACTTGTTTTGGTTCCTGCATTTCCGGGCGTGCGCCGTGTGACATCTCGAGTGTCGGCGACCCGCCGCGACCGCCTCACGGCTCGACTCCCGATGCTGTGGCCCACTGATCCTGAAGGCGGGCCTGGCGCCGTGCGCGTCGAGGTTCGAGGCCGTAGCAATGGCCGTGGTTCGGTACTCGTCTATGGGGCAATGGATCGGCCGGCGGTTGCCGCCGGCGCGGTTGCCGCAGTTGCGAGCCGATTCATAGTCAACGGCTCTCTCCGGAGGTTCGGAGCGGCGGGTTTGGCTGAATCCGTTGATTCACTCGCGTTCCTTGCCGAATTGGCTCGCCGGGGCGTTCGGGCTGCGGTGTTTGAGGGCGAAGCCGGGGCCTAAGGCCCTTCGGTGATCCGGTCACCAGGAAATCTGGGCCGGATGACTCAAAAAAAGGGGCCGGGGTGACCAGAAATCTGCTGGCGCGCGTTCCTAGGGTGTCGATCCGGCAATCAACCGGTTGCGGGGTGGGCGGCGAAAGGGGAGGTTTCGCCGACCTCTGGGAGCAGGAGCGTGCGCACGCACGAAGGGGGAGTCACATGAACGGGCAATCGATGGATCCCGAAGTTGCAGCGTTGGTCGAGAGAGGGCTTGAGGTCGTCCCCAAAGTGGTCGCCTCAATCGCCGCAAACTTTCCTCGACATGTTGAACGGGCAGAACTGATTCGGGCCGGAGCACTCGGAGTCGTCGAAGCGGCATGGAGGTTCGATTCGACGCGCGGAGTTCCATTCGAACGATTCGTCGCAATGCGCATTCGTGGTGCTGTGCTCGATGCCGTGCGCGCCGATGACTGGGCGCCGCGATCATTGCGCGCTGCAGCTCGTCGAATTGAAATGGTTGAGAACTCGCTTACGGCTCGTTATGGACGCCGACCGACGATCGAGGAGCTCGCTGCGGAAGCAGGGACATCCACCGAGCAGGTCAGGAAGGTCAAAGCGCTTCTCGAAACCAGTGTTGTTGGTCGGCTTGATCAAGGCCAGAACGACGAGACCGCATCGGGATTCCGCACTGAAGAACTGGTTGATCGAGGGCAACGAGACGTTGTTGCACTACTTGAGCACGCTGAACTTCTTACCTATCTCCGCCAGGCGCTTGACGAACTGCCTCAGCGCCAGCGTCGGGTGATCCTCGGCCATTTTGTCGATGGCCAGACAACGGCGGAATTAGCAAGCGAACTAGGAGTCACTCGTTCACGCGTGAGCCAACTTCGCACCGACGCCTTACATGAACTTCGTCGCTCCATCGCCGGACACTACGGACCAGTTCCGTTGCACAAAGACCGAACGATTCCAACGGAGCCTGCGACCTTCCCGCTATCGACAACTGCGTAATGAGCGATATCGCTTTCGGTAAAGCCTCCGCTGACAATGATCGCTACAGCGACATCGATAACGATGCGGAATGACCTTTGAGCGAGCTAACTCTTTGTCGGATGCTTGCGATATTTGAGGAACAGAACTCCAGCGCCGATCACAATGACGGCACAGACACCGAGAAAGACATAGCGACCCGAAGCGTTGGTCTCACTCCCCGCATCGGTTACCGCGTTTGATTCTGTTGCCATCCGAGCGACTGCGGTGGTTGACGAACCACTTGCGGCGGCGACGGCAGTTGTTGACGTGCTCGCCGAGGTGCTGTTGGTGGGCACCACAATTTTTGGTGCGGGCTGGGTTGCTTCTGATTTCTCGCCACCGTCGGATTGAATCCACGCGATTTCGGTGTTGTTCGTGCAGGTTTGGATGGTGGGAAGCCTGACGGTCTCACCAGCCGGTTGCGCCAACACGAGACTGAAGTCGAAGTCGGCAGAGGAGTTTGCTGGCATTGAGCCACCAGTCCATGAGATTTCTGTTGCTGTTACGGCCGAGGTCCAGTCCCCCGAATTGGTGCCGGTGACAGCAGTTGCTCCGCTCGGAAGTGCAACTCGAACGCCAGTGACGGGATTGCCGTTGCAACCGTGTTCAATCGAAACGGTGATTGCGGTGCGGCCAGCTTGTTCGGCTTTTGCGCTTGCGTTCGCGTGGGCAAATGCGGGGCCCGCTAACGCCACAAGCGCGGTAAGCGATGCAGCGGAAGCGATGAGAAAGCGTCGGGGGAGGGCCATGTGCATCCTTGACTGTGGTTAGCGACGGACGGAAACTTCGAACGATGTGCGTTGTTCAGTGAAGTCACCGGTTCGAACTGCGATCGTGATGGTCCAGGTGCCAGGAATCGAGAGTTCGTTTCCTTGAATCACAAACACTCCGGGCTCTGAGGCTGGCACCTGTCGGGTGATCGGCTCAAGTCCGGCCGATGGTTGCGAGAATTCAATACTCATACTGTTGGCCACATTGACTGGTTGTCCGGTCTCGTCGGCGTATCGGACGGCAACGGTATTTGGCCCAACAATCGCTGGATCAACAGAAAGTTGGACGGTGCCGGTATCGACCCGTTGGGTGGTGTCGACTCGGTCGGTCGTTGCTACGACAGCCGTTCGAGCGGGCGGAACGTTGACAACGATTGCGGTGAGCGCGATCACCGCGACGAGAAGTACCGCTTCGGCCCGGATCGTTCGGAGGAGAGTCGCCCAGCGAACCGCCAGTTCGCTGGTGTCCTCGGTTGGGGTGATGAGCGAAGGTACGAGCTTGCGTCGATTCCATGCAGCGATGAGTACGACGATGAGGGTGAGGCCGATTTTGGCGAGAATGAGCTGACCCCAAGTAGTGGTGAGGATTGAGTTCAGACTCGCGTCGGAGCCGGTGATGGTGAGAGTCAGCCCGGCAATGGTGAGTGCAATGACCGACCAAAAGGCCACAAGCGAAAATCGACCGATGATGCCTGCGGTTGAGCGAACCGTTTCGGGCGCGCGTAGCGAAAGGACCATTACCAAGCCAACGAGTCCGCCAAGCCAGAGCGCAGCCGCAGTGGCATGGATGGCATTGGCCGCCAGCGAGATGGCTGTGGGGGAAAGTTCGGTCGCGTGGCCCCACACGGCGAACGAGACGGTGACAGCAAGACCGCCAGAAAGGGCAAGTGACTGCGACACCATCTTTTTGGCGATATCGGTTGAGAGGTGGACTGCAGCCAAGCCAATCATCAACAACGCAAGCGACCAACCAAGGTTTTGATTGAGAACATCACGAAGCACAGTGGAGTCAGTGACGGCGCCGGCTCCCTTGCCTGTAAGAAGCGCAGCCTGACTCATCACGATGCCGATAGCACTGAACAGAGCAAGGATCGAACCAATGCGAACAAACGGAACAATCCGCCAACGATCTTCGGCGCGATCATGAATGAAAGCCAAGAAAAACGCGACACCTGCAGCGACGAGCGCAGCGAGGTAGATGATGAAGCGAGAAATTCCGCCGATGATTTCCCAAAGTCGATCACCGTTCGAACTGGGTAGCGCGCTTCGGTCAAGTGCTCCTTCGCCCACACCGAAGAGCAGCGAACCGCTTACTGGGTGACCATCAGCGGAAAGAACGCGATAGGTCGCGACGTAGGTGCCGTCGGACAAGGACTCGCTGATTGGTGCAACAAGTGTCCGACCATCGACGATTTCACTGTTTCCGGTATCGATAGTCTTGCCATCGGCATCGAGAACACTGAGTCCGCCCGAAATGGTTGTCACTGCTTCACTGAAGGTGATTCGGATCTCGCTCGGCGAGGTGAGAACCGATTGCCCATCGGCGGGAGAAGAGCTCTCCAACGTGGCGTGAGCCGACGCGGCGGTCGTACCGAGAGCGAGAACTCCAACCAGAATCGCGAGTGCGGCAACGAGTTGTCGGGCAATACGGAACATGTGTACTCGTTTTCCGCGAGTTGGCAAGACTGTGTGGCGGGTTGGGCAAGACTGTCGGAGTGTCCAATCGTATTCCCATCCCCGAACCATCACGGCGCGGTTATCCCAATGTCTGAGAGCGAGTCAGCGATTGCTGTCGAAGGGCACAACGTGGTGCTCGCGTATGGGCGTCACCCGGTCCTGCGCGACGCGTCTTTCGCGTTGCCGACCGGTGCGGTCACTTCGTTGGTTGGTCCCAACGGTGCTGGGAAATCCAGTTTGTTGAACGCGATTGTGGGTTTGCTGCCGGTTGAGTCTGGAACGCTTACGGTCGCGGGTGGAGCACCAACCGACATGCGTCGCCGGGTTGCGTACGTGATGCAATCGGTAAAGGTCAATGATCAATTACCAGTCACGGTTCGTGAAGTTGTTTCGATGGGACGATTCGCAACGCGCGGCGCCTTTGGCCGGATGACAGATGATGATCGCCGCTTCGTTGACGAGGCAATGGATCGCCTTGAGTTAGGCGATCTCTCTCGGCGCCATCTTCACGAACTTTCCGGTGGACAACGTCAACGTGTTTTTGTCGCTCAGGGTCTGGCGCAAGGAGGTGACATCCTCCTCCTCGACGAACCGGTGACCGGCCTCGATGTCGTGAGTCGTCAACACATCCTCGACGTCGTCGACCAAGAGCGAGACGCAGGTCGCACCATTGTGATGACGACGCACGATCTCGCTGAAGCAGCTGAGACTGATCACGTGATGTTGCTGGCCGGCCGAGTTGTTGCGAGCGGTACCGCCGACGAAGTCCTCACTGCAGCGAATCTCGCCGAGGCCTATGGCGGCCGCCTACTGCGTTTGGCTGATGGAATCGTGCTTATTGACGATCCGCATCATCACGCGCATGGACATGACCACACGGTGTGTGAGGACGACGACGAGCGTTAGCGGTTATTGAATGCGGCAATGACCGCGTCGTGAACAACGCCGTTTGATGCCACGCCTGAAACATTGGATCCTGGGACCAGTGGAACTTCTTTGCCGTCGGTGCCGGTGAATTTTCCGCCGGCTTCATCGAAGATCACAGGCATTGGCGCGATATCCCACAGCGAAACCTGAGGATCGACCATCGCGTCGAGGGCGCCACACGCAACCATGGCGTAGCCGTAGCCGTCGCCCCAAGTTCGCAACTCAAATCCTGCTCGCTTCACGCCGAGCAAAGAATCTTCGCTCCAAGTTCCGAAGCCACTGGTGGAAAGCACGCAACTCGAGGGAGTGTTTCTGTCGCTGACGCGCACTGAACGGCCGTCGCGAAAACACCCGAGACCGCGACCGGCGTACACAGTGGTGTTGAGTGCTGGGAGATTGATGACACCGATGAGCGGTCCGTATTCATCGACCACGGCAAGAAGGTTCGAATACAACGGCACTCCGCGCGTAAACGCTTTGGTGCCATCAATAGGGTCGACGATCCACGTTCTTGTGCTGGTGCCGATGTGATCATCGAGTTCCTCGCCGAGCACGGAATCCTCGGGATGAAGGGCGGCGAGACGATCTCGAACGATTTGTTCGGCTCCGCGATCGGCTTCAGTTACTGGTGTGCCATCGCTTTTGGTACTGACATCCAATGCGGGGTTATCGAACCACTGCATGGTGAAGGTGCCAGCGGCGCGCAGGATGTTGACCGCGTTGGCGAGCATTGTTTGGTCAGCGGGCGGACCCGGGGGGAGAAGAGCCACGAGTCAATGCTGACACGACAGCAACGCGAATCGGTGCCGCCTTTACTGCTTTGCCTCTCGGGACGTTGCGCCGAGATCGACTAACTGGTCGAACCATGCACCGGCCACGACTTTCCCGAGCATTCCAGCTGCGAGATCCTCGGGCATGGTGAATTCGATGACGTGGTTGACGCCATCGATCGTCATCGTGAGTTGGGGGCGCATCATTGTTGGCCGAGGGCCAATAGCAATGTCGCTGGGCCACGAATCAAAGATTGTCGTCCCCTCGAGGTTTTCGTCAGCCTTCTTCGCACGAGATTTCGGGTTCGTACCGAAAGTGAACGAAAGTTTGCCGCCGGCGTAGTGAAGCGTTCCGCGTCGACGACCGTTCTCGCGACGGTTGGGCGCTCGGGTAACAGGAACCGAGACGGGGTCATTGTCGGCTGTTGCTCGGACAAGTCGTCCGGGTTCAATCGCGTGTTGTTCCGCGCCGTCGCCGCGTACAACCTGAATCGTGTTCGTGACGACGAGTGCGCCGATGACGAGCAACGGAAGAATCAAAATCCAAGGCGCACCGGCAGAAAGTGCGAAAAGCAGCACGAGGGCAATGCCCCACCACAGAACCAGATTGATGTTTCGACGAGCACGCGCCTTGGCGCGTGTCGGATTTGGATCGGGAGTGTGATTGATGCGAGCCACGTCAGGAGGCTCCGAGTTCTCGCAACTGCGCGTACCACTCACCGGCAATGGTCGGCCCAACAAAGGTTGCGCCGAGATCCCAGGACGGGAAGAACCTTACGGAATGATTGACGCCATCAATTGACAGATCGAGTTGCGGACGCATGAAGCTCGGAACGGTGATGACTTCAACATGATCGATTGCGGCATCGAAGCGCACCTGGTCTTTGAGGCACTCGAAACGAAGTCGTTTTCCATCGCAAATCAGAAAGCCGCGCTGGGGAGGTTCGCCGCGAACTCGGGCACCAGGGGACCACACGCCATTTACCGAGACAGGATCACCGGTTGTTGCTGCTCGAAGTTCGCCTTTTGCAAGGGTTTCAGCGTCGGGGCCGTCGGGTCGACGAGACAATCGAATTGTTGCGAGGAGAAGAACTGTGAACACCACAGTGGGAAGGACGAACAGCGGGTTTCCAAATCCGATTGGTACAACAAAGAAGACGAGGATGAATAGCCAGGTACCAATCACCGACCACACCCGCTGCCGACGAACCAATGCTGGAGCCTCGGGTCGGTTGGGTCCGAATCGCTTTGCGTTCTTCTTTGCGGTAGCCATCGGCGAGACCCTACGGCGTTTGGGTAGAAGTTCCGATGCGCAGTGATTCAGGCGCTGGTCGATCAATCGGGGGAGGATCGCCAATGGGCCAGCCGAGATAGAGCAGCCCCACGATCGTGTCGGTTTCGTCGAAGCCGCAGAACTCGCGCAATCGAACCGAGGTCATCGCCGCGCCGGTGGACCAATACGAAGCGAGATCAGCGGCGGTGGCTCCAAGCAGCAGCGTTTGGATGGCAGCCGCTACGGCATCGCGATTTTCGGCAGTCATCGTGGGATCTTCGCCGGCAATCGACGCCACCGCGATGAGCACCGGTGCTCGGAGATATTTTGATCGCGCTTTTTCGATCTTTGCCTCGGGTTGAGCTGTCTCGATGAGATCAAGAGCGAGCGCTTCGCCGAGTTCAGCCCGACCTTCGCCCGTGATGATGCGAAACCGCCAAGGAAAGGTCCGTTTGTGATTAGGGGCCGTGGCTGAAACCGCAATGAGGCGGTCGATGAGTTCGTCAGGAATAGCTCGGTCAGGGTCAACCCGTAGCGAGGATCGCCGGAGTGAGGCAATGGTCTCGAAGGAGGAAAGTGGATCCACGGATCCGGACGGGTCGGTCATTCTTAGGACAGTACCGCCGACTCTCAACAGATCAGACGGGCATGGGGTATTGAGTTTCCCCAGATCTATCCACAAGTTTTTCCACAGGGGTTGACCAATGCGCGCAGACCTGGGGTAAGGTAACGAGTCCTCGGGCGGATACCGGGCCTTCCACGATTGCGTCATTGACGTGATCAGACGAGGAACCATGGCCATGACATCCCCCCGCAGTGTGAGTCCAAGAAGGTTGCCCAAGCGATCTTGGCGTTGGACCGCGTTCGCCGCGCTGGCGCTTGCTGGCATCTTTGGAACGGCCATTGGTTCGTCGATCGACGTCGGGGCAGTCGCAACCAACCCACGGACACAACGGGCGAATGTTCGATCAGAACAGGCAAAGATTGCGGCCAAAGTAAACGCGCTCGAAAGTTCGCAGGACGCGGTCATGTCGGCGCTCAAGGCCATGGAGGAAAACGTCCGCGGCCAGCAGGCAGTGCTTTCCGAAGCCCGCCGTCAAGCCGAGGTCAGCGCGGCCGAGGCAGCGCAAGCCGAAAAAGATGCAGCGCAGACTTCGCGCGACCTCGATGCGCTTCGGGCTCGAGTCGCGCGCTACGCCGTCAAGGCCTATGTGGAGCCCCCGGGCGAAGAACTGATGCGCCGATTCGAGGCAGCATCGGCACAAGAGGACGCAACTCGGAACGCGCTGCTGAACATGCAATCGCGCAGCGATTCTGACGTCATCGATCAACTTCGGTCGACGAAGGCGCGCCTCGAAGAGGAACTTGCTCGTGCTCAAGCGGCCAAGAGTGCCGCCGAAACCCATGCAGCAGAAGCCGAGGGCGCGCTGCAGTCGTTGTCGGTTGCGCAGTCCCAGCAACAGGCATACGCGAGTCAAGTGCGCCAGCGACTTGATGAGACGTTGTCTGACGCCGCCTTCCTTTCACGCATGGATGCGGAATTAGGCCGACAGATCGCCGCCGAAGCAGCTGCGCTTGCCAGAGCAGTCGTCGGTGTTCCCAGTTCTGGTTCTGGTTCGGGTTCTGGTTCTTCGAACAACACCACTCCACCCCCAAGTGGCAACAATCCGTATCCCACTCCAGCCCTCACGACGGTGAATGGAATCACTGTTGCTTCGAGCATTGCCGACCGTGTTCGTGGGTTGCTGAACGCTGCATCCGCAGACGGCATCAATCTGAGTGGTTATGGCTACCGAGACTTCAACACGCAGATTTCGTTGCGTCGTCAGAACTGTGGAACGACTCAGTACGCCATTTGGGAGATGCCCCCCGACGCGTGCTCACCCCCAACGGCCCGACCCGGGTACTCCTATCACGAGCGCGGTTTAGCCATTGATTTCATGGCCAATGGCCGGTTCATCAATTCTCGGAGCAACCCTGGATTTGTATGGCTTGCGGCAAATGCGGGTCGGTTTGGGTTCTATAACCTCCCCAGCGAGCCGTGGCACTGGGACACTCGGGGCACCTGACCTTTGGCACCTTCTGCACGGAGCGGTACGCTGATCGTGTGAGTAACACCGCAGTTCGTTTCTCGATTACCGAATCCGACGTTAGTGAACGCCAAGACACTCGGCCGTCTGATCCTGGTCTTGAAGAGGGAAAAGTCGCGCACATCATTCGTAAGGACGACCAAATGCGCGGCTATGTGCTTGGCGAGGAAATCACTGCACTATGCGGCGAGAAGTTCATCCCCACTCGCGACCCCTATCAATACCCCGTTTGCGAGGGCTGTCGTGCCGCACTCACGATGATGAACGGCAGCGACTAACTCAATCGGGTCGATGCTCATTCACCGATCTCCGGGGCTAGGGTCCGTTTCGTTGAAGCCGAGAACAGTTCGGGCGAGGGGGAGTTATGTATCCGGGAGAGTACGGGCGTACAACGCCGAATAAACCCGCAGTGATCATGGGATCTTCGGGAACGGTCGTGACCTACGCCGAACTCGATGAACGTTCGCGGCGACTGTCTCGCTTACTTCACGAGCGCGGTCTTGTCGCCGGCGACATGGTGGCGTTGTTTGCCGAGAACCATCCCCGTTACTTCGAAGTTGCGTGGGCCGCGCTGCGTTCGGGTATGTACCTCGTCACCGTGAATCGCTATCTGCAGGCCGAAGAAGCTGCGTACCTCATCACCGACTCAGGCGCGAAAGCATTCATCTCGACGGCGTACCAGTCGAAGGTTGCGACCGAGATGTTGGAGTTCATTCCTGATTGTCAGGTGCGGTTGATGATGGACGGAACCGTTGACGGTTTCGAGTCCTACGAAGACGCGATTGCTGTAGCGAGCGATGAAGTCTTTGCCGAACAACCCCGTGGCGACTTCATGCTTTATTCCTCAGGCACAACCGGCCGGCCAAAGGGAATTAAACGCGAGCTTCCCGATCGAACGATTGACGATGGCCAGGGCGGAACGATCTCGTTGCTCTTGCAGTTCATGTTGGGGATGAACTCTGAGTCGATCTACTTGTGTCCAGCGCCGCTCTATCATTCAGCGGCAATTATTTGGTCGTGTGGTGTTCACGAAATTGGCGGCACTGTTGTCGTACTCGAAAAGTTCGACGCCGAAGAATTCCTGCGCGTCGTCGAACGCGATTCAGTGACACACGCGCAGGTTGTTCCCACGATGATGGTGCGAATGTTGGGTCTTCCCGATGAGGTCAAGTCTCGATACGACTTGTCGAGCCTTCAGTTGATGGTTCATGCCGCGGCACCGTGTCCGCCCGAGGCCAAACGGCAAATGATCGAATGGCTTGGCCCGATCGTGAGCGAGTACTACGCGGGTACCGAAGGCACCGGAATGACATTCCTCACGTCTGAGGAGTGGCTGGCGCATCCGGGTTCGGTCGGTAAGCCAATTAATGGCATCCCGCACATTTGTGACGATGAAGGGAACGAACTCGAAGCCGGTGGAACTGGTCTCGTCTATTTCGAACAACCCCAAGCCAATTTCGAATATCACGGGGATCCGGAAAAGACGAAGGACAGTCGCCATCCGCAGCGTGATAACTGGATGACGCTTGGTGATATTGGGTATCTCGACGAAGACGGCTTTCTGTATCTCACCGACCGGCGCGCGTTCACAATTATCTCCGGCGGTGTGAACATTTATCCGGCGGAAATTGAATCGGCGCTGATCATGCATCCGGAAGTGGTCGACGTCGCCGTCTTCGGTCTTCCCGATCCCGAGTTCGGCGAGTACGTGCACGCGGTTGTGCAGCTTGAAGCCGGGGTGAGTGGTGACGAGGCAACGGTGGAGCGTCTCCGGAACTATGCGCGTGAGAATCTCGCCGGTTTCAAGGTGCCACGAGTGATTGATTTCCGTGATGAACTTCCGAGATTGCCAACCGGCAAGCTCTACAAGCAACAGATCCGCGACGAGTACCTCGGTCGGTGACTGAATGGATGTCGATCGTTGTCGTCGTCGACCCTGCCGATGTCGATCTCGTTTCTGGACTTGTGTGGGACTTGGGCGTAAGCGGCATCGAGGAACAACCGCTGCCTGACGGTGCTGTTGAACTCCGCATTGGTTGTGAGAGAACCATTGCGCAACAAGCACTTGAGGTGCTGGCCGAGCGATGGGCACCAACCGCCGAACCCGTTGCTGCCGACGAGGGTCTCGATGCATGGCGTGATCATGCGCAGGTGTGGCGAATCGGTTCGATCGCGATCGTGCCACCGTGGTTAGCGACGCCGAGCGATGTTGCTGAGACCGACTTGGTGTTGGTGATTGACCCGGGACATGCATTTGGAAGCGCGTCGCACGAAACCACCCGGATGTGTCTCGAAGCAGTAGTCGAACTTGTGACTCCGGGATGCGCCGTTGCCGACATCGGCTGCGGAAGTGGAGTGCTGGCGATTGCTGCAGCGCGTCATGGTGCAACCACGGTTGTGGCTACGGACATTGCTGCCGACGCGATCGTTGCGACCCTCGACAACGCACTCACGAACAATGTTGCTGATCTTGTTGAGGTGTCGACAGCAACGATTGATGAACTCGAACCAACGAATTTCGATGTTGTTTTCGCGAACATTGGGGCGGCCACGTTGTGTTCGATGGCAGCTGCATTGGTGCAGGTAACCAAACCCGAGGGTGTTCTGGTGCTCAGTGGAATCCTCGCGGAACAGGCCGAGACCGTCATCGAGTCGTTCGAGCAGACCGGTGCTCTTCGAACCGAGGTTCGTGCGGATGGCGAGTGGCGAACCGTTCTCATGAAACGACCGCGCTGACAAACGGCGCGCTGCGTCACGAAAAGGTTCCCGACTGGCACTAGGTTTCGCTCATGGCTGACACCAAACCAACCGTGACCATTCCCGACACCGCCCCTCCGGCTGACCTCGTTCTTGAGGACATCGAAGTTGGAACCGGCACCGAAGCCGTTGCCGGCGCCAACGTCACCGTGCACTACGTGGGTGTGGCCTGGAGCGATGGCCAGCAGTTCGACGCGTCATGGGACCGCAACGACACCTTTGAATTCCGTCTCGGTGCTGGCCAGGTCATCGCTGGTTGGGACCAAGGTGTTGCCGGCATGAAGGTCGGTGGCCGTCGCAGCATCACGATTCCGTCGCACCTCGGTTACGGCGATCGTGGCGCCGGTGGCGTCATCAAGGGCGGCGAAACCCTCGTGTTCGTCGTCGATCTTCTCAACGTCGGCTGATCGCCGAACTACGAAACCGCTGAACGCCAGCGCGAATAGCGGCTGGGCTTCGGCCAACTGGTGACCTCGGGCAGAAGCGGCTCGAGGGTTCCGGCGCGCAACGAACCCACCCATACGCCGGTTCCGTAGGCGACATCGTCGGCTAGTCGGAGCGCAACGTAGGGGAGTGGCGCGATGTCGGGTCGGGTGCGGATCCAATCGATGATTGACGGCGCGAGCACTCCTGCAACCAGCGCCAACTTGAGCCGCTTCCACGGCACAAACACGATGGCGAGTGCGGTGAGCGGCCACAATGGGCGCACAAGTCCTTGGGCAATCGTGCGACCAGCGCTGAGATGCCCGCGTCCTGCGAGTTGTGCAGCAACCGGCATTGGTTGGGAGAGCGCACCAAGTTTTCCGCTGAGCATTCCCGCCGTGGCGCCAACAACTGCGCCGGCCGTAATGGGATGGCCTGTAGCGACAAGACCCCATGCGGCAATGCTCCAGCCGGAAGCTTCGATCGGCGCCAACGCACCCGGGTGTCGCTTTGCGAGTGGTCCGGCAGAGGTGCCGTAATCGAATCGACGACGAAGCCAGGCCCACGGTGTCGTGCGGTGACGATGGCCCACCGTCACGCTCGGTTCATAGCGAACGGTGTGGCCTGCTTCATCGAGTTTCCAAACAAGATCAACGTCTTCACCAACGGGCATCTCCGCGTCGAAACCACCAACTGCATTGAGGGCATCGGCGCGGCAAACAAGCGCAGCGGATGGAACATATGAAATGCGAGTGCGGGCTCGTACTCGACCGCGTTGCGTGCCGCGATCAAGTGAGGCATTCACCCGCTCGTAGCGGGAAAGCAAAGGGTGGTCAGGAGCACCGAGCGGTTCAATCGAGGTGATGCGTGGCGCAACAACTGCAACCGCAGGGTCACCGAATTGTTCAAGCAGTGGTTCAAGCCAGCCCGGTCGAGGAAGGCAATCGGCGTCGAGAAACGCAACAAGCGATGTGTCGACCTCGGCAAGACCGGTGTTTCGAGCTGCAGCTGGGCCACCGTTTGTTGATCGACGAATGCATTCGACCTCTACGCCATGGACTGTTTTCGATGGAACAACAAGTAGTTCAGGACTCTCGTCATCGACGACGATGATGCGAGCGACGTGACCAACGCCATCAAGCAAACCCGGTTCAAGTTCGCCGCGTACAGGAACAACGACTGTGACATCGGTAGTTGTGAACGGTGTTGTCGCTGGAACTGGTTGCAGAAGGCCGCCGTCGAGGAGACGACGCACAAGTGATGTCGCCCCCTTACCGGGCGAAACCGGGTTGCCATTCAATAAGTCATCGACAAGGTCGGCGCCCTTATCGCTGATGCGCACAATGCGAAGCGGGGAACCGCCCAGCAGCACTGTGCCGCGCTCCTTGCGTTGCATTGAAGGGTCAGCAACAACGAAGAGACCAGCAAGTTCGCTGGTCATCGAGGAAACACTTTGTCGATAGTGAGAGCAAGGTCGGCGATGAGACCAAGAAAGAGTTCATTCCCGTGTTCGGCCGTCGCAGTGGTCGGATCGCCAAGTACGCCATTTTCACTGACGGACTTCACACCGCCGGACTGAAGTTCGTCGAGAAGTTCACCAAGTGGAGCAGTCGCGCCCGCTTCCAACTTGTCGGTGCGTACGCACTCGGGGTCAATGGCCAGGAGGATCGAAGTTTCGCTGCGGCCGGCGTGGGCATCGCCGCCGGGAATCGAAGGCGACCACGCAACAACTGTGCGAGCCTCCAGGCGCAGGATGGCGCGCGCAGCCAAAAGTGCGTCGCGGTTTCCGCCGTGACCATTCACGAACACAACCCCGGCAAATGCATCGGCGGACCGAGCCAGTTCCACCAGCACAGTGGTGAGAGCGTCGGTACCGATCGACAGCGTGCCCTCGAACCCCGCGTGTTCGCCTGAGGCGCCAAGACCAACTGCCGGCCCCACAACCAGATCCTCTCGCAATTCACACACATGTTCCGCAATCGCAGTGGCAATGCGCGTGTCGGTGTCGAGCGGAAGGTGGGGGCCGTGTTGTTCGAGGCTGCCCACGGGAATCAACACAATGCGCGGGGTGTCGCGGACATCAGTCCACGTGAGATCACCGAGAGCGTGCGTTGAATTCATGGTCGACATCGTCGCACCGATGGCTGGGTCTGCCCACTCGTTAGCCAAGGAGTGCTTCCGCCAACGCATCAGGTACGGCGGAAGGCCCGGTGACGCCAACGTATCGTCCGCCTACGTCCCCAGCGAGTTCGACGGCGCTCTCGAGGTCGTCAGCGGGGGCAAGGATCACGAGTTCATCAAGCATGGCTGCTGCTTCAACAGGATCATCACCAGCGGTGGCCCGACCGTCGGAGAGCAACAGCGTGATGCGACGCGAGGCCGAGGATCGCGAAAGCTGTGCTGCGGCGGTGCGAAAGGCGAACGCAAGGTCGGTCGTACCAAAACCTCGTAAGCGAAAGAGCTGATTCACGACATCTTCGGCGTCTCGCCCTGAACCCTGTGACGCAATCACGATTGCATCGTCAGAGAAGGCAACAACGCTGGTGTCGATCGGCGCTCGCCATAACGATGCGGCTGCGGCAACAGCGGCAGTCGCTAAACGCTCGCCACCCATTGAACCGCTGCGGTCGATCAAGAGACACAGTGCAAGATCGGGTTTCGACCAGTCGCGGGCCGTGAGATCCTCCAGCGATGGCGCATCGCCACGAGCGCGAGCTGCGGCAATCGTTTCGAGACTGCGATCGATGTCGAGCTCTCCGCCATGATCGGCACGTCGATGACGCAGTCGACCAATGCCGTTTCGCTTTGGTGCACCGGTGCGAACAACGTCGACGACGACTCGACCCGCAAGGGAGCGTGCGAGTTCGCGCAACTTTTCATCGGTTGCACCAACGAGCTCTGCGAGCAACGTAAGTGTCTCGTCGGGATCGTCGCGAAGTGCGTCGGCAAATGCCTCTTCATCGAGGACGCCAACCTCCGGCGAAATCTCTTGGAACGATTCGTGCTGTTCCATTTGTCGGCGTGAGGTCGACTGACGACCAGCTTCGGCCAACGCTTGTTCGGCCTCTTCGCCTTCCAGCACGCGCTCTTCGTCGGGCGCCTGTGGGGGTTTGCTACCCCCGCCACCCTGCTGAGGCGGCGGGTTCAGGCTTTTCCCGGGTCGGTCTCCGTGTCGGGATCATCAGTTTCAAGCGGATTGGCGGCCCAGAGGTCGCGAACAATCGCTTCAGGAGTGCGACCGGAACCTTCACGAACGCGAATGCGACCCGAAAGCGCAGCGAGTGCCGCATCGAGACCAAGTTCTTCATCGGTGACATCGAGTTCACGCAGCGACGCGAGTTGTTCAGCGATAAGTGAAAGATCGATCGCGCCACGAACCGAGGAGCCGACCCGTAGATCGGAATGGTCGCGCGTGGCACGAACAACGCGAACCGCGCGCCGGCCTACAGGCCCAGCGCCGGGGCCCTTGGCTTCGCGTCCAACGATTTCAGTTTCTTCCGCTTCAGACTGGTAGCCCATCGCAACTCGCGAAACACGGTCGTACACCGCCGAAGAAATGCGTGCTGTGCCAATTGCATCGAACGGATTCATGGCGGCAACAACTCGGAAACCCGGTTCGGCAACAACACGGCCGAGGCGTGGAATGTTTAGTTCTCGTTCGCTCATTGCCGTGATGATGACGTTGAGTGTTTCTTCAGGAACACGATTGATTTCTTCGATGTACAGCAGCGAGCCTGTGCGAAGCGCATCGACGAGAGGCCCGTCGAGGAATACATCGGCGCTGTAGCCGTCGGTAAGGACACGAGCGGGGTCGAAGGTTCCGACCAAACGAGCAGGTGTCAGTTCAGCGTTTCCTTCAACGAAAACAAGTTCAACGCCAGAGGCGTGAGCAAGCGCACGAAGCAGCGAGGATTTACCGGTACCTGGCGGGCCTTCAAGCAAAACATGGCGTTCCGCAGCAAGCGCAGCGACAACGACATCGATTTCATTGTGACGGCCAACGACATCGGCGCAGATTGCGTCGACTGCAGCACGATTAAACGAACTCATGCTCGGAACCCGCCATCGACGTCTATGAGTGAACCAGTGAGCGCAGCGGGAGCGTCGACGCACAACCATTCGATGGTTGCGGCGATTTCGTCCGGGTTAATGAGTCGACCAATGCGGGCCTGGACGGCGAACTCTTCACGGTTTTCCATGCCGTAGAGGGCAGCACTGGTATCGAGCATGCCGGTGGCTGTTGAGCCGGGACATACCGCGTTGGCGGTAACGCCGCTGTTAGTGAGTTCGGCCGAAAGCGCTTTCACCAATCCGGCAACACCGTGTTTGGCTGCGGAGTACGCCGCGAGTTGAGGAAGGCCGTGATGAGCGGCAGCAGATGCAACGGCAACGAAGCGACCATTGCGCGGTGCCGGAGCATCAAGCATCGATGGCAAAGCGGCGCGTGCGATGTTGAACACACCGGTGAGATTGATGTCGATCATCGAACGCCACGTGTCATCGTCGGTTTGCCACAGTGGCGCGCCTCCAGCGACGGCGCCAGCAGCGGCAACAACAACATCGATCGAACCATGATGCGCGACGACGGTCTCGATCACCTTGGCCAATGCTTGGGGATCACGAACATCGGCGGCATGGGCGTGGCCCCGTCCTCCACAAGCGGCAGCAGCCTCGTCGAGGTCTTGGCCGTGTGCAGGGCGGTACGGGCCGGGGATCTCGCCAAGGCGACCCGGTGACTCAAGCGGAAGGTCGATGAGAGCAACGGTGAAGCCACGAGCAGCAAGCCGGGCGGCACTGGCCGCGCCGATACCGCGAGCGGCACCGGTGACAACGGCAACGGGATTTTCACGAGCCATAACTGTTCCTCCCCAGAGGGGGAATCCTACGGGTGTGGCTCGGTCGTGGACATTCCCAGGCCTGGTTGGACTGCGCGAGGCTGGGCAGATGGCTGAACCTGTCGTGATCGACCCCACTGATTTCGATGCCGTTGGTGTTCTGACCGAGGCCATCGTGTCGTTGCGGGCTCATGTGCTGATCAGCGAGGTCGATGCTTCTGCCACCGTGAGCGCTCCGGAGGGATGGCACCCGCTCGTAATCAATGCCAAACAGGGTGGAAGCAGCATTCTGATCGTTCGGTTCAATGAGCTTTCGTCGTCTCGCCTTCGCAACGTCGCCGATGCGTTGAGCAAGCGAGGCTGGCACCTTGATGAGGATCGTGAAGGGGCAACGCTTCGGCAGCCTCCGGGCACGACCGCGACCGATTCAGCGTTTGAGGTGCTTTCGGCGATCGGCATTGGCGGCGCACCAACTGATTCGCGAACTGTTGTTGCCCGCGACGGTAACGGCAACGAGGTCGACCTTCACCCCTGAGTGGGATTGATGACGCTCAACTCGGTGTACTGCGACAGAAGCGCAAAGTCGCGATCGTTATGCAACACCGGTTGGCCACATCGGATTGCTGTGGCTGCAATGAGGCAGTCAGACATTGTCCGGATCGTGACGCCGTTTAGCCGACAGGTTCGATAGAGCAGTGCAGCGTCTTCGAAATCCTCGGGTTCAGTGGGCAACAACTTCGCGCGGCCGAGAAGGTGTTCGAGATCGGTGAGCTGCTTTTCGGTGCGTGCACCGGCAAGAAGTTCCATCACAATTGTTCCAGTGACCGCGGCTCCATCGACCAGTGCTTCTTCTACGAGGTCGGCGATCGCGATGTTTGAGTTACGCAGAAAGTCGATCCAAGCCGACGAGTCGACGATCAACTCCAAGGCTCAAACCGTCGCATTTCGTCGAGATCGCCGTCCCATCCGGTGCCGCGCATGGCTTTGGCTTCTTCAATGGTCATGGGGATGATGACGGCTTTACGCAGGGCGTAGTTGACCGCTTGTCGTTTGGTTGTGAACCCGTGCTGGGCCATAACCAGAGCGCAGGCTTCCTCATCTATATCAATGTTTGTACGCGCCATACACACAGAATACACCATTTATACACCAGCATTCTCGGCTGAATTTCTGGGCGCTTGGCCGAGGGACTGCGGGTTTCTGATTACAGCATGCCGAGATCGTGCAGGGGAAGGGGGAAGACGACCTGTTCGTGTTCCGGCCCCGGCGCGATGGTGCGGGAGAAGGAGCCGTAGCGACGACGAGCCAGCCACCAGGTGCCGTCGTGCCGTTCGAAACGGTCGTGGTACACGCCGTACGCGTTGGTGCGGCGACCATCGCTCACGTTCTGTCGCAGTTCTTGCATGTACATACGTCCGCCGGCCACGCCCGCTTCAACGTCGACCTCGATCACTGTGTTGAGGATGACGAACTCAAAAAATTCGAACGCCTCGAGCTGTTCACCGATGAAGTCGCCGATGGCTTGGGGACCATCGAACACCATCTGGTTGTCGCCGAGGTTGAGCTCGAGCTTGCAGCCCGGTCGCATGATCTCGTGGAGCTCGGCCCATGCCCTGCGGGTCACGATGTCGGCGTAACGATTCTGCAGCCGACGAATGTCGAGATAATCCAGCGCTTCAGCCAGTCGTTCTTCGTTGGTCTTCATCAGGCCCCCCTTGAATGTGCCGACCGTAGCCGCCCGACGCCCTGAGCGTCTTTGTGTGCAGAGCCGGTTGATCTTCGCGAGGATGCATCCCTGACGTTTTCAAGGGGGAAGTTATGGGCGAACTCAAGTCGCGCGAGAAGTACAACGAGTTAGTGGCACTGCTTCAGCAGGCCGGCGATGAATGGGTCGTACCTGGACCAGTCATGAGCGATGACGATGTCGCCGAGGGATTCCGCAACCTCACCCACATTCTCCAGAGCGCGCTGTACTCACACCAAGAGTTCGATCCGCAGCGCCCCGTTTTCAACCGCATCGTGTCGCCGACCCGTTCGTTCACCGGCGACAACTCCGACGCTGTCTATTTCGAAACACCAGTTGCCCCGGGCAACGAATACATCGTTCGCGGCAATATCGCGGGCGCGGTTTACACCTCGTTCACGATGGAAGCGGGTGCGTCCGATGGTTCGTATGCCACGCACACCTCGGGTGTTCTGAACGACACGGAAATGGATATCGCTGCCGACGGGAGTTACGAGATTCGTCTCGGTGGCCCGACTGCCGATCGCAACTGGCTCGAGATCCCGGTCGACGGTGGACGCATCACGACTCGCCATTACTTCGAATTTCCGTGGTCATCATCGGCTTCGCAGACACTGCATGTGCCGATCAGCATTGAAGCGGTCACCAAGGTTCCGGCGCCTCCGCGTTGGAACGACGAGCGGGTCTCAGCCGCACTGCAACGTGTGATCAACCACGTCCGCACCAAGACCGTTGATTCGGTTGCGCCATCGGAAGACACACCCATTCCGTTTGTGTCGCGAATTCCGAACGAGCTTCCTCAGCCCGTCGTGCCCGGCAACATGGCCTTTGCTGCGTTCGACGCTGCCTACGCAATGGCCCCGTATCTCATCGGTGACGATGAAGCGCTTGTGATTCGCGGCCGTTGGCCGGAGTGCGTGTTCGGCAACATCTGCCTTTGGAATCGTTGGTCGCAGATGTACGACTACGTGAACCGTCAGGTCAGCCGCAATCGCGCCAACACCACGTTGAACGCGGATGGTTCATTCACGATGGTGCTCGCTCATTCCGACCCGGGACACGCGAACTGGATCGACACCGAAGGCCGCAACCTCGGCACGATGTTCTTCCGCTTCTTCCTGCCCGAGGGCGAGATTGAAAAGCCCACGTGTGAAGTCGTGAAGTTCGCTGACCTCACGCCTGATCTTGTCTGATCAAACTTTTTGCATTGGCTGATGCGGTTCGGCCGGCAACGCAACTTTGATGGTGTCGCCAACACGAACCGTTCCTCCGCGAACCACAACCGACATCACGCCGTTGCGAAACAGCTGCGGGCCAACTTCAGGCTTGAACGACACCGCGGCGCGCAAGCCCTCTTGAAACTTGTCGATTTGCGAACAGGGGTCACGAAAGCCAGTGAGCGCAACGATGACGTCCTCGCCAAGCCGCAATGTGGTGCCCACAGGTAGTTGACCGAGTTCAATACCTTTGGTGGTGAGGTTCTCGCCGAAACCACCGAAAGGAACCTCGAATCCCTCGGTACGCAGGCCCTCATGGATCTCACTGGCCACAAGGTGGACCTGGCGAAGGTTGGGGCGGCTGGCGTCCTTCTTCTGGCGGCTGAGGTGTTGGGTGGTTGGGCCGGAATGGGCGTCGCCCTCAATGCCAACCCCAGCAAGGAAGACGGCCTCAGAAATTGATGGCTTTGAGAAGTTATGGCCGCCATCGGAATGCAGGCTGGTGACGGTTCCTTCAAGCGCGTGGGTCATGCCCACAGTTTGCCCGCGCAATCTCAGGAAAGGTCGCTGAATTTCACGACGCGCGTTTCGAGTTGTGTCAGCGGCTCGGTTGGCAACAAGAACCGCCAGAACATCGTTCCGTGTTCGAGACCGCGAGTATCGAGCCAGTTGGGAAGACCGGGATCAGAGTGGGCGAGAATCATTCGCCACGAACCGTCGTTCTCAACCTCGGTCTGTACTCGATTGAGCGAGACCAAACGCCGGTCGTAGTTGGGCGTTTGCATGTGGTTGTTGAACAACACGATGTTTGCGAACGTGCACCGCGGCCAACGTCCACGAATCTCCAACGCTTCGTCGGGTGCCAATTTCCAACGCGCTGAGCGATAGATGTTGTCGGTGGCTGCGTAACCAATTCCGAGGTTGCCGTCGTGATCGGCAGGGTTGGTGAACACATTTGGTTCGGCCGACAACCACGGAATCGCACCCGGCGGCATCGGAGTGTGACCCCAATCGACCGTGACCGAACGCAAGAACGTGATGGCTCGGCGAATGTTCGCAGCCACCGCAGCATCATCGGGCACTGGCGGAGGACCAGAATCTTCCAACGGTTCGATCGTCAGTGGAATCTGCAGGCTCGGGTCGAGTGCGGCGCAACGCTGCCATTCGAAATAGTGGCGAGTCGTGATCGACCCAGCCTCAGGATCAAGGCGCAACCAGTTCGGGCCGCTTCCTGTCGGCGCAGCGATCAGTTCGTAGTTGCCCGCCGCGTCGACCTCAAACTCGCTGTCGTTCAGCGTGTGGCCGAGCTTTTGCGACATCGCTCCACCGGCCGTGCCGATTTCAACAGTGAATGATGTGTAACACGCGTTCTCGATGTTGCCGCGAATTCGATACGACTTCGTGGGGTCGATGACGGTTCCGTAATAGACAGTGTCGGGGTTATCGCCCAGCAGCTTCTTGTTGGGCATAAACCAACGGTTCCAACGGGGGCGCAACGGATCAGCCTCGAGCCAGAACTGCAACGAATGGTGCAGAGAATGCATTGCAAACTCTCGATACGACGCGCGATCAAGGTCGGACACAAAGTTCCACCGAGGGTCGTCTGCATCAGTGTTAATGGCCGCAATGAGTTCGGCCAGTTCGGCCATAGCGAGTGTTGATTCCACTGTTCCCCCTCGGAATGCTGTGCCGATCCTACGGGTCGCCCGCGGTGAATGTCGGGTCTGTGATTGGATAGCGACCGTCGTTCACTCTTGGAGACGTTGTGTCACTCTCGCTTGCCCCTGAACTCGTAGAACCTTTTGTTGCTGGGCTTCTTGGCGTCTGCGATGTCGAAGGTGGGCCCACCGAGGAACAACTCGTTGTTTTGCAAGCCATCGCGACGCAGGTGTGGCGGCGTCGCGATCTGGACTTGCGCGCGCAAACGCCGCTCACTCCTGACCAACTCGCTGCCGCGATTCAGTCATCAACCGATCGCCGGCATTTCCAAGAAATGATCGTCACCCTTGAGGCCTGTCGTCATCCACTCACCGACGCACAACTCGAACGCGCCGAAGCGTATGAAGCAGCAATCGGAATCGTTGGTCCCGACGCCGCGCTTTTCCGCACGATGGTCGACGAAGGAACCGAGCGAGCAAAGGCTGACTTCGCTCGATTCCTCGACGGCAGTGTTAAAGCGCGAGTGGAACCTTCTCTGCGCGACGTCGCAGTTCCCGATGGCTCTGCTGAACCCGAACTCGTCGCCCGTATCGAAAAAATGCGCTCCTATGCCCCCGGCACACTCGGCCACGCATACGTCGAGTTCTACGACATCGCCGGCCTTCCCTTCCCTGGCGTCGAGGCCACCCCGATGAACCACTTCTACGTGGGTCACGACATGACCCACGTGATTTCTGGCATCGGCACAACGGCCGAAGCCGAAGTCGCGCTCAGTGCCTTTCTCATGGCGATGGCCGACGACTCGGTGAATCGTTCAGCGCTGCTCGCTTCGCTCATCGTGCATGAAGCGGGCTTTGGCGACTCGAACAAGGTCAAAGCCGAGCAGGGCATCCTCGCCCGACCAGGTGCTGCCGAACTCCTGGCCGCCGAGATCGCCCGGGGCGGCGAGTGCATCGCCGATTTCTCCCGCGTCGATCACTTCGCCATGGCAGAAAGGCCGCTAGCCGAGATCCGTGCCGAGTTCGGGGTCCTCACCCCAGCCAACACCGACGATGGCCACCACCTGTTCTGGTGACCAACCCGCCGAATGGGGCCTGATACGGGCCTCCCGGTAGAGTTCCCCTTCGTTCTGGGAGGGTTGAGATGGCCAACAAGTGGTTTGAAACCGTTGCCGTGGCACAGCGCCGGGCCGAAAAGCGTCTGCCGAAGTCGGTCTATGGGGCCATCATCGGTGGCGCCGAGAAGGGACTGTCGCTCAACGGCAACCTGACCTCGTTCGATCAGCTCGGACTCGCTCCCCATGTGGCTGGCCTTCAGGCCGAACGTTCAATGAACACCTCGGTCTTCGGTCTCGACATCTCGATGCCCGTCATCATTTCGCCTACTGGCGTGCAGGCTGTGCATCCCGAAGGCGAAGTTGCTGTTGCTCGCGCTGCGACAAACCGGGGCATTCCGATGGGCCTCAGTTCGTTCGGTAGTCGCTCGATGGAAGATGTTGCTGCGGTGAATTCGCAACTGCTGTTCCAGATGTATTGGAGCGGTGGCCGCGACGTCATGGTGCAGCGTCTCGAGCGCGCCAAGGCCGCTGGCGCGAAGGGCATCATCCTCACGCTCGACTGGACCTTCTCCAACGGTCGCGACTGGGGCAGCCCCTGGATCCCAGAGAAGCTCGATCTCAAAACGATGATCAAGCTTTCTCCGCAGGCGCTTTCAAAGCCGAAGTGGCTCCTTGCGTATCTCAAGACCGGCAAACTTCCCGATCTCAGCGCGCCGAACATGGCCCATCCCGGTCAGAAGCCTCCGGCGTTCTTTGGTGCGTACTACGAGTGGATGACCATGCCGCCTCCGAGTTGGGAAGACATCGCATGGTTGCGTTCGCAGTGGGACGGACCGTTTGTTGTCAAGGGTGTGTGTCGTGTCGACGACGCCAAGCGCGTGCGCGATCTCGGGGCCACTGGTCTTTCGGTTTCAAATCACGGCGGCAACAACCTCGACGGAACGCCATCACCGATTCGTGCGCTCCCGGCAATTGCCGCTGCCGTTGGTAGTGAGATCGACGTTGTGCTCGACGGCGGTATCCGTCGCGGTAGCGATGTTGTGAAGGCCGTTGCGCTCGGCGCGAAGGCCGTCATGATCGGCCGTGCGTATCTGTGGGGCCTTGCAGCCAATGGCCAAGCCGGTGTCGAAAACGTTCTCGACATCCTGCACGGCGGTATCGATTCCTGTCTTCTTGGCCTCGGCAAGTCGCACATCAGCGAACTCACGCCCGACGACGTCATTGCTCCGCGCGATTTCTTCGTCACTCTTGGCGACAAGTAATCCAACGCGACTGCGGTGGCGTCAGAGGATTGAAACGGGAATGCGCTTTTTGCCGACGCCTACTGGCTTCGAGTGATCAACGCTGACGGTCGGGCGAATCGCGCCGCCGTTGGCTTCGAGTTCGGCAAGTGCTGTTTCGCCATGTCCGAACACACATTCCGGATCGGGAGCGTCGAGCGGAAGTCCGGTGAAGAACTTCGTGGCCATACAACCGCCACCGCAGGCGTCGTAACTGCCGCATGATCCGCACGCGCCGGGATTAGTGGGCTCGCGCAGTTCGGTGAACAGATCGGATGACTGCCACACCGCAGCGAAGCCACCTTCACCGTGAATCGAGCCGGCCTTGAAGTTGTCGTGCAGAACGAATGGGCAGGCGTAGACATCGCCAACCGGATCAATCAGACACACAACGCGACCAGCACCACAAAGGTTGAGACCAGGAAGCGGTTCGCCGAGTGCAGAGAGATGGAAGAACGAATCGCCGGTGAGAACCTGCGGGCGTGCGAGCAACCAGTTGTACAGCTCGATCTGTTGTGCCTGCGTGGGATGCAGTTCATGCCAGGTATCGATGCCGCGACCAGATGGACGGAAACGCGTGAGACGAAGTTCGGCACCGTATTCGGCGGCGAGCGCTTCGTAGGCGTCGACCTGCTCAACGTTTTCGCGAGTCATTACAACGGACAACTTGAACTGACCGAAGTTGGCATCGCGCAAGTGGTCCATTGCGGTGCGAACTCGTTCGTAAGTGCCTTCGCCGCGAACTGCATCGTTCGTAATCGCATCGACGCCGTCGAGAGAGATCTGAATGTCGACGTAGTCCATCGAGGCAAGGCGCTTCGCGTTCTCGGCATTGATGCGACCACCGTTGGTGGAGAACTTCACACCAACGCCCTTTTCCACGCAGTATTCGACGATCTCGAAGAAGTCGGGGCGCAGCATTGGTTCGCCACCGCCGATGTTCACGTAGAACACCTGCATCTCGGCGAGTTGGTCAACAACGGCCTTCATCTGTTCGGTCGACAACTCGTTGGGGTCGCGACGACCCGATGACGACAGGCAATGCACGCAGGCGAGGTCGCATGCGTAGGTCCATTCCCACGTGAGACAGATGGGGGAGTTGAGTCCCTCGGCGAGTTGATCAGTAAGCGCGGTCATGTCGTGTCTTCCTACGCGGCGTTTTCAAGGACAAGAAAGTCGCCAGCGGCGAGTGAGGTCAGAGCTTTTTCAAACGAGGGCCAACGCTTGGCATCGAGGCCAGCGGCATCGAACGCAGCGCGAGCTGAAGGCTGGTCATTGAGAGACTCAACAAGCGTCACCAGATCAGGCGAACGCAAGAAGGTGAGTCGGCGATTGCCGTAGTGATAGGCAAGCGCGCCGAAGGGCTCGGGCCGCAGCGCGACCCGTTCGTGGAGCCGCCAAGGGCGGTTGGCATCGAAGGCAACGGCGGTCATGAAGAGCGAATGCCCGAGGGCATTCAGGCGGGTCTTAGTAGACGCCGCACATGCCGTCGATGGAGATCTCCTCGACGAGCATTTCTTCTTCGATGGCCTCGTCGGTGTCGACGGCCTCGGTTTCGGTGATTTCGAGCGTCTGCTCCATGGTCCCCTCCGGATGAAATGAGTGCTGCTCACCCTATCCGGGCTTGGGGGCGAGGAACAGGTGGAGGGACCGTTTCGGACTCAGCTATAGCGAGCAGCGCGAGTACCGGGCGGATTCATCACGCCGGACGTTGCGTCGGGGTTCTCGACGCACACTTCGCCTTCAAGGCCGTCGGGGTCGCGCCAGAAAAGACTGAGAAACGGGCCGAAATCGGTGACGAAATCGTCGGTTGAGCCCTTGGCCATCAGTCGCTCACGGATGGTCTCAAATGCTTCAAGGGACTCGGCTTGGATGGCGAAGTGGTCGACGCGGCCGCGGCCAAACATTGGGGTCTGGCGTTCGTGTTCGGTATTGCCTTCGATCTCGAACACGTTCACTTCTGACCAGTCGCTCAGCTTGAGAACAGCGAGTCGGGGACCTTTGCCATCGGGAAACTCAGAACCGTCACGTACGAGCTCGGCGTCGAAGACCTCGGTGTAGAACGCGATCAGTCGATCGAGGTCAGCGGTGATGAAGGCAACGTGGTTGATTCCCTTGGTGAGCATGGGACTAGTCAACCAGCGTTGCGAGCTTCTTCCACACGGCGTTCGGCGAGGGCGACGTACTCGGGGTCGAGTTCCATGCCTACGTAATGACGACCGGTGCGCATCGCGGCAATGGCGGTTTGGCCTGCACCCATGAACGGGTCGAGCACCGTGTCGCCGACGTAGGTGAACAGTTCGATGCAGCGACGGGGGAGTTCGGCCGGGAACGGAGCTGGGTGACCAACACGCTTTGCTGATTCCGGCGCAATCTTCCACGTATCAAGGGTCCAGGCCATGAAATCGTCGGGATCGATGGAATTTTCGAATGGCAGACCGTTCTTCTCTCGCACCGAACGTTTCTGCGCTCGATCGAATCGACCCTTCGACGCGATCACGACTCGTTCGGTGAGATCACGCAGAACAGGGTTGGCGGCTGAGGCATAGGAACCCCACGCGCAATTGCCACTGGCACCTTCGGCCTTGATCCACACGATTTCGCCGCGAAGCAGGAAACCAAGATCGTTCTGCAGAATTGTTGTGACATCGCTGGTCAGTGAACGGAAGGGCTTACGACCGAGGTTCGCGATGTTCACTGCAATACGGCCGCCCGGTTCAAGGACTCGCCAGCATTCGGCGAATACGTCGCGCAACATCACGAGGTAATCGAGGTACGAGGCGGGAACTGCGCCTTGGCCTAACTCGGTTTCGTAGGCCTTGCCGGCGAAGTAGGGGGGTGAGGTCACAACGAGTGCGATGGAATTATCGGGAATCGCCGAAAGGTCGCGCGAGTCGCCGCAGAAGATGGTGTCCTTCACCGGGCACGGCACAACCGTGTCGTCGTCGAGCAACGTGGGGGCCGGGAACCGCTCATAGAACGACGTCGAGTCGTGGTTCTCGCGCTTAGACACTCCAAATTCGGAGGTGGCGGTGCCCTCTCGGGTGCGTCGCTCGGCCATGGGGGTCAAACCCTAATGAAATCAGCGCGCGACCGCCTTTCCGGCAGATCCGTGTAGGGGTCCTACGATGCCCACAGTCCGGACGAGCGACGCCCGGAACCCCTGCGAAAGGCTCCTAATGGCGTATCCCGAAGGCATTGGCGCAATCGATCTAATGATCGGCTTTCCCTTCCGCGACAAGAAGGCTGTCTACGAATACCTGCAGGGCGGCATCAAGGACAAGGGTTCCGACGACCTCGCTATGCCCGCGGGTTACATGTTTAAAGACGTTCCCGAAGAAGCGGCTGAAGAAGTTGATCCCATCGACTTCACCTTCACCGAGATGGATAAATACGGCGTGTCTGCTGGTCTCTTTGGTCTGACCGATACAAGTCGCGAAGCAAAGAAGCGTCACCCCGGTCGCGTGTTCTTCAGCCTTGAAGTTGATCCCAACGACATCACTGGCGCGGTGCGCAAGATTCGTGACGCGAACGAGTCCGATGGTCTCAGCGCAGTGACGACTTTCCCCGCTGGTTGTCTTCCGCAGGTGCCGGTGAGCGATCGTCGTTACTACCCGATCTATCAAACCTGTATCGACCTCGACATTCCGATTATTTCGAATGCAGGTATTCCCGGTCCGCGCTTTCCCGCTGAATGCCAGCACGTCATGCACTTCGATCAGGTTTGTTACGACTTTCCTGAATTGAAGATCGTGATGCGTCATGGCGCTGAGCCGTGGGAAGCGCTTGCGGTGAAGCTCATGCTCAAGTGGCCAGGTCTCTATTACATGCCGAGCGCGTTCGCACCGAAGCATTATCCGAAAGCGATTCTTGACTACGCGAACTCGCGTGGTTCGGACAAGATCATGTACGCCGGTTACTTCCCGGCAGGTCTTACGCTCGAGCGTATCTTCACCGAAATGAAGAACGTTCCTCTGAAAGATTCGGTATGGCCGAAGTTCTTGCGTGAGAACGCCATGAAGTTGTTCAAGATGGATGGAGTTCCCTGATGCCAGTCGCCGCTGTTACTGGAGCCGGTCAAGGACTTGGTCGCGCTGATTGTTTGCGTTTGGCCGAAGACGGATTCGACGTGATGTGTCTTGATCTCAATCTCGACGCCGCTCGCGAAACCGCCGAACTTTGCGGCGGCACCGCGTTTCAACTCGATGTCACCGATCGCGCTGCGGTGTTCGCAGTTGCCGATCAGATTCCTGAATGCTTTGCGCTTGTAAACAACGCGGGAATTTGGAACTTCCCGTCGATTCTTGATGTCACTGAACAGCAAATGCAGTCAGTGATTGAAGTCAACATCAAGGGCATCGTTTGGTGTTGCCAAGCCTTTGTTCCCAAGATGCGCGCTGGTGGCGGCGGAAGCATCGTGAACATGTCCTCGGGCGCCGCCTGGACGAATTCGCCAGACGTCGGTATCTACCCAGCCACGAAAGCAGCGGTTGAATCGCTGACGAAAACGCTGGCACTTGAACTCGGTGTCGACAACATTCGATCAAACGCGATCGGCCCAGGTCTCATCGTGAGTGATGGAACCGCCGGAAACTTCCAAGGCGATCGAGCGAATGAGCGCGCGCAGGGTGTTCCCATGAAACGCGTTGGGGCACCTGCAGACATCGCCGACGTCGTGTCATTCCTGTGCAGCAATGATTCGCGTTACGTGAGTGGTCAGGTCATTTACGTCGACGGCGCGATTACCGCCGGAGCAATGAAGCGCTAATGACGAACGACGCGCTCAAGCAATTGCTTGAACAGCGCGTGCAGCGCGATCCGTCTTCGGTGGTCACCCAAGAAGTTGTTTCGGCCTGGACCGCCGAGTTCGGCGCGCACTGGGCCGAATGCGAGGGCGATGTTGTTCCTTCGTTGATGTACACCACCTTCGCTCGGCCCCCAGCGCCGCCGGCCGCGGGAGAGGTGGCACCAACAGGTCTCGCGCTGCATGACCAACTGAAGGCCTTGCTCGACCTTCCCGTTGCGATCGCAGTTGGCTATGAACTCGAACTGAGCGGCGTCGTTCACATTGGTGATCAGTTGATTTCTGCAGAACGCATCGCCGACCTCGGCGAGGAGCGGTCGACAAAGTTCGGCCCGGGCCGAGATTGGACCATTGAGGTCGCAACCTCGACTGTTGCTGGCTCACCTGTCGGCGTCGAACGATTCCGGATGCTGGGCTACCGGCCCGGGGAACCGGCTACTGCGCAACCGCGTAAGGCCCAAGAGCCCTCGCCGTTCGCTTGGGAAGAGCGTTTTTCGGTGACCACAGAGTCGATTAGGCGCGAGGCGGCGGCGAACCATGTGTGGGCCCCAGCCCATCACCACACCGACGCGGCCCAGAGGGCCGGACTGGCCGACATCATCCTCGACACCTCATCGCAGGTTGCTCGTTTGGCGGGCGCGGCGCAACGGCACCGACCTACCGAACGAATCGTTGGGGTCGACCTTGCGATGAAGCGATCGTTCCTTCCAGGAGTAGCGGTGACATTGGGTGGAATCGAGGAAGGTCGCGTCTCAAGGGTGTCGGCGCTTGTTGATGGCCGTGAGATGAGTCAAGGAACCGTCACCTTTGGCGGTTGACCTAGCGTCTCGGAATGGCTCCTGAACCATTCACTATCGCAATCCCTGATGAGGTCCTTGAGGATCTCAACCGCCGCCTCGACAACGCCCGCTGGCCTGATCAGGCCCCCGGTGAACCGTGGTCGCTCGGTATTCCTGTCTCTGAAGTGAAGGCCGCGGTCGACTACTGGCGCAACCAGTACGACTGGCGCGCGCGCGAAGCCCGCATGAACGCGTGGCCAAACTTCATGACCACTGCCGCCGGCGAGCAGGTGCACTTCATTCACGCTCGTTCAAAGCACGCAGACGCAACGCCGATCGTGCTTACCCATGGTTGGCCGGGCTCATTTGTTGAGTTCCTCGATGTCATCGGTCCGCTCACTGATCCAGAGTCCTATGGCGGCACTGCTGCCGACGCGTTTCATGTCGTGGTTCCGTCCATGCCTGGTTATGGATTTTCAGGACCAACCGTTCAACCGGAATTTCATGTCAACCGAATTGCTGATGCGATTGCCGAAGTGATGCAACAACTCGGTTACGACCGTTACATCGCCCAAGGTGGCGACTGGGGAGCGATCGTGACTCGTCGTCTAGGTGAGGCGTATGGCGATCGCCTTCTTGGCATTCACCTCAACATGATTTTCGCCTTCCCCGGCGCGGACGATCCCGACCCGATGGCCGGCCTCACCGATGCTGATAATGAACGATTTGCTGCAGCCGGTGAGCGCATTGCCGATGGCACGGGCTACATGGCAATTCAAAGCACGAAGCCGCAAACGCTTGCGTATGGACTGACCGATTCACCTACTGGTTTAGCGGCGTGGATCCTCGAGAAGTTCAACGGCTGGAGCGATCTCGATAACAACAGCATTGCCGATACCTATTCCTGGGACCGAGTGCTCGACAACATCATGGTGTACTGGGTGACGAACACTGTTGGTTCCGCTGCACGTCTGTATGCCGAATCGCAGCGCGCCAATAACGGCGCAGCACAAGGTTGGTCGGGGCGTGTTGAAGTTCCTACCGGGCACGCGCAGTATCCGTATGAGTTGTTGCAAACACCGCGCGCTTGGGCGGAGAAGAAATACAACGTTGTGTATTGGTCGGAACAAGAACGCGGCGGACACTTTGCGGCGTTCGAACGACCGGAAGCGTTCATCACCGACTTACGCGCTTTTCACAAGGAACTGATGAAATGACAACAGCAACGGCAGCGGGAGAATTCGCCGCGCAAGAAAGCGGGCGACTCACGCGTCCGTGGGCGGGTCTTTTTGCACTTTTGAGTGGTGTCTCACTCATCGTGCTCGACGGTTCGCTGGTGAACATTCTCATCCCATCCATGGTGAGCGACCTGAACCTCAACCGCAGCCAAGTGTTGTGGTGTAACTCGGCCTATGCACTGGTGTTCGCAGGATTGCTCATCACCGCTGGTCGTTTAGGCGACCGAATTGGTCGCCGACGCTTCTTCATGATCGGCACCGTCATCTTCATGTTCGGCAGCGTGATTGCCGGCGCGGCGCCGAATCCAGGGATTCTGATCCTCGCTCGCGTGATCGCTGCGGTGGGCGGCGCAATGATGCTGCCGACCTCGACCGCCATCATCAATGTTGAATTCACCGGAGAACGCCGAGCGATTGCGTTTGGCATGTTCGGCGCGGTGTTCGGCGGAATGGCCGCGCTTGGTCCGGTACTTGGTGGATGGCTCACGCAGGACTTTTCCTGGCGATGGGCGTTCTACGTCAACATTCCTGTGGGACTCATCAGCCTTGCGCTGATGTTCAAGTACATCCCGGTTTCGGCCAAAGAGAAGATGGACGGCCTCGATCCGGTCGGTGTGTTCTTGTCGGCTCTCGGTCTTGGTTCACTGATTCTTGGTCTCATTGACGGCCAGCAGTACGGCTGGTGGAAGGCGCTTGAGGCAACCTCAATCGGTCCGATCTCTTTTAATCCGCCTGGTCTTTCCGTTGCGCCCATTGCGATTGCCTTCGGCATCGTGTTGCTTATTGCGTTCGGGTTCTGGGAAGCACACCGCAATCGCCAGAACAAGGTTGCGTTGGTGAACACTGGTCTGTTCAAGATCCGCCGATTCACCTTCGGCAGTCTCACGGCGCTTGTTGTTGCACTTGGCGAGTTCGGCGTGTTGTTCGTCTTGCCGCTTTGGATTGAGGCTGTCCACGGATACGGGCCGCTTGAGACCGGTGCGATCCTTGCGGTGCTCGCCGTGGGCACATTCATTTCGGGGGGTCTTGCACGCAAGGCTGCTGCGGCATTGGGCGCGACCCGTTTGGTTCGTGCCGGCATGATTTTCGAAATCATCGGCGTCATTGGCGTTGGATGCGCGATGTCGACCTCGTGGTCGCCCTGGTGGTTGGCGCCGCCGCTGATTCTGTACGGACTCGGTCTGGGCTTCGATGCCGCGCAGCTCACGAACGTTGCGCTTGAAGATGTGCCGGTGGATCAGTCCGGAAGTGCATCCTCGGTGACGTCAACGTTCCGGCAGGTCGGTTCGGCGCTGGGTGCGGCGATGCTCGGTGCGGTGTTGTTCTCTACGTTCAGTGGCACTTTGACTCGAGACATTTCGAAAGAAACGCAGTTCAGCGCTGAGCAGCAGCAGCAAATTGTTGACACGGTGGTGAACACCTCGGGTCAAGCGATCATCGCCTACGAGAAGATTCCTGATGACTCAGCAGTTGTCACTGACGCAAAACAGTCCTACACCGATGCCGCTCGCTACACCGCCTTCAGTGCGGCGGGCCTTGTGGCAATCGGATTGATTTTCTCGCTTGGGCTTCCACGCGATGAACGACCTGACCGCAAGACGAAGAAATAGAACGAGGATTTGGTCCATGACCACGAATGAAAATCCGCATCCAACGAAAGCCGAAGCGAAAATTTTCGAACGGTATTCGTGGCTTCCGCTCGTTATTGCGCTGCTCATCGGCGCCTTTTGGGTGGTCTCAAAACTCCGAACTCACAAATTGCAGGCTGTCATTTTTGCAGTCGGTGTTGTTCTCCTTCTCGGTGTTGAATTCCTTCGCTGGCGCCGGTCTCGTTCGCAGACCGGTGAGAAGTTGGACAGCACAACATTTGTCGACGGCGCTTCATCGTTTTGTATTGCCCTGATTTATGGCATTGGCTCCGCGTTGATCGTGATTCCTCTGCTCTACGCGTTTGCGCAATGGGTGCATAGTCACGCCATCTTCCAGATCAATGAACGACTCAAGGACATCTTTGGAGGCGCATCGACCGTGGTCATTGCGATCCTCCTTTTCATTGTCGTGGACTTCAGTTACTACTGGGCTCATCGCTTAGGTCACAGGGTGGAACTGTTTTGGGCGAACCATTCGGTTCACCACTCAAGCGAGCACTACAACCCGACCACAGCCGTGCGAATTTCATTTCTTGATGAAGCCTGGGATCTCGTTCTTGTGTCGCTTTGGGCACTGCTCGGATTTTCGCCGGTTGCCCTGTTTGGGATTTATGGCTTTGTGATGCTTTACCAGTTGCCGCTGCATGTCAGCTGGCGTGGTCGCTTTCCACGACCAATCGAATATGTGTTCAACACGCCTGAGCATCATCAGGCTCACCACGCGCGCCAGAAGCTCTGAATCGACAAGAACTTCTCCGGTGTTTTCATTCTGTGGGATCGAATCTTCGGTACCTATGCCGAAGTTGAGAAAGTCAATCCTCTGTATGGACTCACGATTCCTGTCGGAACCTTCCGCATTGTGCCGATCATGTTCCACGAGAACGTTTCAATGATCAAGAAGATGTTCCGTGCCAAGTCAATCGGAAACGCAGTGCAGTACCCGTTCCGTCCGTCGTACTGGGAACCTGCTGAGAAGTAGGCCCGCAAACGTCTACGCGTTTGCAGACTTCGCCGCTTGGGTGGGGTCGAAGTACTCGCGTTGACGACAGATCTTTCCGTCGCGAAAGTTGAACACCGCGATGTAGCGGTTCTCATACGGCGCGTCATTCGGCAAGTACGAACCAGAGCCGGTGAACTCAACGATGAGCTCGTCGGGGTCGAGACACGCGTGTACTTCGCTAATCGTCAGTTCGAACTGAAACACCTTGAACGCATTCGTAAGGCGTTCATGCACAGCGGTGCGCCCGGAGACGACGGTAGGCGGATCGGTAAACGGGAACTCGAGGACGATGTCTTCGGTGTAATTCGCGACCTGTGAATCGGCATCGCCAGCACCGACTGCAGCAAACGCCCGTAGTACGACGTCGAAAGTACGTTGGCGGTGATCGTCAAGCGGCGCAGTAGCCATCGTTCCCCCCGGAGTGTTGGTTGTTCGTTCGATGAACGAACGGATCAGTCGCGGATCTTGCCGGTGCGGGTGCGGTCGGGCACGAGGCCGACAAGACGAGCGCCGACCACACTGATGACCTCGTCAGATGGTGTGTTGTCGTTCTCGACAAGGTCGACGAGTGCACGGTGCTCGTCGGGGGTGAGGGCAAGAAGGCGGCCCTGATAGCGAGCGGCACTTACCCGGGTGAACACGCGAGGTGAACGCAGCTTGTTGGCAACTGCGTCGAGCACGTCTTCATCGGCATCGCCGGGTGCATCGTTGAGAAGATCAAGAAGTTCCCAGATCTGTCGGGGTGTGAGTACAACACCGAGCAGTTCTTCTTCTTCGGTCGTCGTTGTCATGGAGTGTGACTCTCCGGAAAGGTTGAGGCGAATTGTCAGGACATGACGGAAACAGAACCGCCCGTCGATAAGGAAGCCCGGTCGTCCACCGACGGCCCCCTCGCATGTCCGACATGGTTCTTAGTTCGGTCGGGACCCGGATTGCACATCGGGGAGAAAAAATGGTCCGAATGTGCACCTTTCCGGCCGTTTGGTGCGTTTCACTGGGACCCGGCACACCTGTCGGTGGCGACCTCTACGATCGGCGACGGCGATGAAGATCCTCCACACCTCCGACTGGCACCTGGGCCGCAGCTTTGGCTCGGTATCGCTGCACGACGCCCAGACACAGTTCTGCGAGTGGCTCCTCGAGGTTGCGGTCTCTGAGAAGGTTGAACTGCTTGTGGTGGCGGGCGATCTCTACGACCGCTCGATTCCGCCTCAGGAGTCCGTGGTCCTCTGGCGCGAGACCCTCACCGCTTTCCACAAGGCGGGCATCGCTGTAGTGGCCATTGCGGGCAATCACGACGGTGCCGATCGGGTGGCCGCCTTCGATGGGCTCACCGATGGCGCCCGAATCTTCGTGCGCGGTGGTTATGGTCGGGCGGGCGAGATCCTCACCCTTCAGTTCTCTGATGGCCCGCTCGATATTGCCCTTGTTCCCTTTCTCGATCCCCAGTTGGCCTCGCCTGAGTGGAAGGCCGAGTTGGCCGAGGCCGAGGTCAAGCCCACTCACGAGTCCGTTCTTCTGAGGGCGATGGACCAAGCTCGGGCCGGTTCAACATCTCCTCGTTCCTTTGCGGTTGTGCATGCATTCGTGGGTGGTTCCACCACCGCCGAATCTGAACGACAACTGACGGTAGGCGGCACAGACCAAGTCGCGGCCTCGGTGCTCGAGGGCTTTTCCTATGTGGCTCTCGGTCATCTGCACACTCCACAAGTCATCGGTGGGGCCGAAAACGTTCGCTACTCGGGCACACCGATTGCGTATTCGTTTTCTGAAACTGCTCCGAAGTCGGTGGTCCTCATCGACATGAATGCCGATGGCACCAGTTCGATCGAAGCAATTCCGGTTCCTGTTGGTCGCGGCGTCATCACTCTCACCGGCACGATCGACGAACTGCTTGCGCCGGGCGCGTATCCCGAGGCGGCTGAGAAGTACGTAAAGGCTGTCCTCACCGACAACGCGTATGTGGTCGATGCAAAGTCGCGACTGCTCGAGGTGTATCCGTATTGCACCGATGTCGTCATGAAGATGGCAGGCACATCAACAGCCATTGGCCCAAATGATGAAATCCGCTCCGCGCTTGCACCTCGAGATGCAGCGGAGAAGTTCTGGGAAGACATCGTCAATGAACCACTGAGCGAACTGCAGCGCGACACCGTGGTCGCGGCGATCGACAAGGTCTTCATCACCAATGAGGTGACGAAATGAAGCCCTTGAAACTTGAGTTCACGGCATTCGGCTCCTATCCCGGGACCGAAACAGTGGACTTCGGAACATTGACCGAACTTGGTCTCTATGTCGTTACTGGTCCTACCGGTTCAGGCAAAACCACAATCTTCGACGCGATGGCCTACGCGCTCTATGGCGAGGTTCCCGGCGCGCGCGATAAGGGCGATGTTCGCTCTCAGCACGCTCATGCCGACGCCACGTGTTCTGTGGTGTTCCACTTCGCGGTCGATGAAGTTGCGTATCGAGTCGAACGCACGCCTGAGCAGTTCCGGCCTCGGCTTCGCGGTGGCAGTGACCCAGTAAAGGTCGCTCCGAAGGCCGTGTTGGTTCGAGAAAGCGACAATGTTCCACTCGCAAACCAATCAAGGAAGGTCACTGCCGCTTGTGTCGAACTCATCGGGCTCGATGCTGAACAATTTGAACGTGTTGTCCTGCTTCCCCAGGGTCAATTTCAAGAGTTCTTGCTTGCGAACACCACAACGCGCTTGCCACTTCTTCGACAGCTCTTCGGAACAGGCAAGTGGCTCACTGTTGTCGAGGAACTGAAATCAAAGGCAAGCGACGCGAAGAGTGTCGTCGCAGAGATTGAAGCGCAACTTCGCGAGCATCAGTTTGCGATCGTCGGCGCGTTGCAGGCGGCCGATGACTTGTTGCCGAACGCCGAGGATCCAAACGAGGCGGGTGCCGAGGAGGAGTCTCTCGATGGCGAGTCTGCTGACGAACAATCACTTGATGAATTGGCCTCGCGCTTGGAGGGCCTGGCTGAGAGGACTGCTCCGTTACGTGAGCACGAACGCCAACTGAAAGACGAGGCGAATGCTGCGATCTCAGCACACGCCGAAGCCGTAGCGATCATCGATTCTTGGGACAAGCGCGTCGAACTACGCGAAGACCGACGGCTACTCGATGAGCAAGCCAGTCAGTTGGCTGAATCCCGCAGCAAGCGAGACGCAGCGCGTAAGGCCGAGCCCGTTCTCACCGCCGCAGCGACTCAAGATCGCGATGCAATGGCGAGTGCTACAGCGCAGTCAGCATTGAACGAATGCGCGGTGCAGCTGAGAGTCGCGTCGATTGAGGCCCAGATCGGTGAGCACTCTGACCCCGATGCGGCCGCCGATGCGCTGGTGTCGGCCCGTTCAAAGAACGATGGGCAGCGAACGGCGCTCGCCGATCTGGCTGCTGCATCGACATTGCTTGTTCAATTCGAGGAGAAAAAGGCGAATCTCGAGGCCGAGCGCGCAATGGGAACGCAGCGAACCGATGACATCAGTGAATCTCTTGTTCCACGTCAGAGCGACAAGATCGCGCTTGAAACTCTTGCCGCTACAGAACTGGAATGCAGAATCAAGGTTGACAAGGCCCAGGACCTGCTCCGTCAGCGCGAGGAACTTGTCACGCTTGGCACGTTGATCCCTAAGGCTCAGTCGGTGCAGGACGAAGCCCTCGCTGTTCAGCGAGTTGCGATCAAGGCATTCGACGATTCTGCGGCGCCACGACTCGCAGAATCACTGGTTTCTGGCGAGGCGTGCCCGGTTTGCGGTTCGCAGGAACACCCGGCTCCGGCCACGTCTGCAGGCGATCAACAGGTCGATAGTGAACGTCGCGATGCGGCAGCCCAAGCCGTCATGGATGCCACGCAGGAACTTCTCCGGCTTGGCAATCGTCAAGCAGAACTCGTCTCTTCGCTCGGCGATGTTGCGACGAAACCGTTGGATGAGGTTGCCGCGCATCACGAACTCGTAACTGCTGAACATGCGGCTGCCCTTGAAGCTGGAACAAAGGTGAAAGCGCTCATCGTCGAGATCGAGACGGCGGAGGCTGAGAAAACAGCGATTGCCACTCGACGCTCCGAGATTGATCTTGAACTCGCCGGAATCGAACCTCAGATCAGCGCGGCTGTCGTGCAGCGAGACGCTCTTCGCGCCGAGGTCGGGGAACTCGCAGCATCTTGGGATGCCGACCCTCAAATGGCCATCGATGCGTTGGACGTCCTTGCCGCTGCGCTCAGTCGAGTGGAGCGATGCATTGTGAACTGCCGAGACGCAGCGCAAACACTCACGACAGCTCAGGCAACGGCGAAGGCATCGTCTTCAACACTTGCAGAAGCGCTTGCTGCATCGCCGTTTACGTCAGTCGACGAGGCGAAAGCCGTTGCGCTCGATTCCGATGAACTGGCACGACTTGAGGCGACAATCGTTGACTTCGATACCCGTGACACAGCGAATCAGACACTTCTGTCCGAAAACCTCAAACTCGAACTTCCCGAAGAACGACCAGATGCCACGGAACTTGATGTGTCAGTACAAGCGGCGCGTACTGCAGCCGAGGAAGCTTCAGAGGCAGTGAGCCAGATCACTGGCCATCTCGATTTTGCGATGAGCAATCTGACCGCTGCACAAGCAATCGACAGCGGATCAGGCGACGCGTTTGAACGATTGAGTTCGCTTCAATCACTTGCAAAAACATGTGACGGCCAAGGTCCGAAGAAGATCGCGCTTGAAACATGGATTCTCGCTGGCGAACTTGAACGTGTTGCTGCTGCAGCAAACCATCACCTTCAGAAAATGACGAACGGACGATACCGAATCGAGCGCTCCGATGACGCGGGTCATGCCGCGAAGCAATCGGGTCTTGACCTTCGTGTACTCGATGCACATACGGGTGCGTCACGCCGACCGGGCTCGCTCAGTGGCGGCGAACAGTTTCAGGCTTCATTAGCGCTGGCTCTTGGGCTCGCCGACGTCATCGGCCATGGTGGCAACGCAAACGGTCGCGTCTTTGAGGCCCTGTTTGTCGATGAAGGATTCGGCTCACTTGATCCCGACTCTCTCGATCAAGCCGTCGACGCGCTGACGCATATTCAGGCAAGCGGTCGCACTGTTGGCGTCATCACCCACGTCGAGGCAATGAAGGAAAACCTTGCGATGGGAATTCGTGTTGATCGACTTCCCAATGGCAAAGGCTCAACCCTCACCATTCGACCAAACGGCTAGCAATTACGCCGGTTCGGCCGATGCGGTGATGATGTGATCAAGCCACCACTGCGGTGCGTTGTCGATCAGGTGACCGATATGTGAATAGTCATGCCAACGGCTGATCTTGCCGTCACGAACTTCCATCACCGTGACAAACGGATGGTCGATGACTTCACCGGTATGGAACATCCAGCGCTCCATGTGTTCCCAAATCACGATGTTGCCCTGGGCGACGATGTGTTTGGGGAAGTGGTAGTAGCCCGACAGTGGTTCGATGCCGATCTTGAGGCGTCGAACAATGTCGGTGCCGCCAACCGCACCCACTGGGTCCATGCCGACGTCGGTGTAGTGGCAATCGTCGGTGAAGAAAGTGGCCATGGCTTCCCAGTCCCGCTCGAAGTGGGCGTACCAGTAGTTCTCGACGACCTCTTTGTTGCGGGCTTCGGTGCTGTCCATGGACTCCCCCTGAAATGCGATCTGAGGTCAGCAGCGTAGGCCGAGAGGGCTGGGGCTTGAGGCACAGAGCCGAGGATTCAAGAATCACTCGAATCAGAACAGGAGTAGTTTCTTTCCCACAGTCCTCCTCACGAGTGGGGAACGAAAACTGGAGTGACGGAAATGACTGAGTTTGAAAAATTCGGCGCCGTTGCCGACGGCCCAACCGTCAATTCGTCTGGTGTCAGCCTGCGCGGAGGAATCGACGGCGTCCTCACACGATCGGTTGTTTCCCATGTCGACCATCGCGGGCGTGTGTATGAACTCATCAACATCGAACGCGATCCTGAATTTTGGAACGATCCCGTAATTGCCAGTTATGTCTTCACCATTCGTGAAGGCACGATGAAGGGTTGGGGTGTCCACGAACACAAAGAGGACCGCTACAACCTGATATCGGGCGAGACAATGACAGTGCTGTATGACGCGCGATTCGATTCGCCGACCTATCAGCAGGTGCAGGAAGTGTCGCTTTCACCTCAGGGGATTCGCCAGCTGCTCATTCCCGCCGGCGTATGGCATCTCAGTGTCAATGTTGCGCCTGAGGAAACCGTGCTGGTCAATTTCCCATCGCAGCCCTACAACTACGACGCTCCTGATCGCCTCACGCTGCCCTGGTACTCAGACAACATCCCCGTTGATGTTGAGAAGTACTTCCCTCGTCAGCAATTGCGTCGGTCGAGAACCGACTGACGATGATTGTTGCGCTTGAGGACGTTCCCGACGTCGTCGCTGTCGTGCCGACGCTTGCTGGGAATATGCCCAGGCTTCGATCGTGCATTGATTCGGTGTGTGCGTCCGAGATCGAAGGACGCCTTGCCGTAGTGGTTGTCTGGAACGATCCACGGGTCGAACCTGTTGACCTCGGACCGGTCACAATTGTTGAGCCCGGAATGAATCTCGGTTTGCCCGGCGGCATGAACTTCGCTCGCGAGTTCATAACTGCGCCGCGAATGTGGATCGTTCAAGACGACATGACCGTTGCGTCGAATTGTTTGCGCTTACTTATGGAGCGCCAGAATCAGGCTGATAATCCAGCGGTTGTTTCGCCGGTCATTTTGAATGATCAAGGACTTGTTCCTGCGAAGAGCCGAGCAGGAACAGTGCTGCCAGGCGGAGTTTTGGACCAGTGGTATCCGTTTGAAGATCTTTCTCCGGAGGCGTTCGACTCCGATGTTCGTCTCGATTGGGTGTCGCTAAGTGGCGCACTGGTGCGGTGCGATGCGTGGGATGCCGTTGGCGGAATGGACCCGGCGTTCTACCCACTTATGCATTCAGATGTTGACTTCGGATATCGGGTGACACGCAAGGGAATGACTGTGGTCCTCGAACCACACGTAGTTATTTTCCATGAGCGAAATGGCTCGACGCCAAGTCTCTTTGCCCATTTTCTCTACGAGCGAAATGCAGAACGCTTCGAAGCAAAGCATGGAACGCCGCACTCGGCGGAATCCGAGGACAAGTCAGAGTCGATCACAGAGATCGCAAGCCGTGAGGCCAGTGTGATGGTCGTCGACTTCGCGCAGTACGCCGAGCGCTATATCGATGGCACGAGAGACATGATTTCCGCGCTCGAAGCGTCTGCCGCAGAGCACTATCAACATTTTTTGGATGTACAGAGTCAAGCCTTAGCCCTTGAAGCCCAAGTGAACGAGCGCGATCTTGAGATTGAGCAGTGCAAGCTGGACTCACAAGAAGCCATCTCGCGACTCATGAAGAGCCGTTCAATGCGTGTAACTCGTCCGTTGCGATTCCTTGGTTCATTGGCACGGAAAATTCGGCGAAACTAAAGACATGCACGAGATCGAAATCAGCACCGACACCATTCGGCTCGGCCAGTTCCTGAAGTTGTCGAACCTTGTTGATTCAGGTTCGGACGCGAAATTCCTGCTCGCCGAAGGCGAGGTCATGGTCAACGACGAGGTTGAAATTCGTCGTGGCCGTCAATTGCGCGCCGGTGACATCGTCGAATATGACGGCATCGCGGTTCGTGTTGTCGCTGAAGACTGAGTTGCTCAGGCTTATGAGCGCTTGAGTACGTCGGCGAGGCCCGGAACCTCAATACCAAGAAGCCGAGCAGTAATTGCCGCTACGGGGTTGTAGGTCGCCATGAGGCCGACAGCTGGATCCCCAGATTCAGCGACGAACATCTCGGCCAGTTTCACCATGACGAGGCAGAACTGGAAGCCAGCGAGGATCTCGTAGAAATCGACATGCGTTGCAGGGCGGCCCATGAGCTTTTCCCACAGCGCAATGGTTTGCGCGCGATCAAGCATGCCGGGCAGCAATGTTGCGCCCGCGCTTTCAATCGAGAATTGCTGGAGGAACACCCACCAACCAAGGTCGCTTTCGCTATTGCCCAGCGACACCATTTCCCAATCGAACACACCAATGACTTCAGTGTTGTCGGCGCCGCCGTACATCTGATTGCCAGGTCGTGAATCGCCCCAGCACAGTTCGATGAATTCACCGTCTTCGGGCCAGTTCGCAACGAGCCAGTCCCAGGCCGGATCAATGACCGGGTGGGCTTCACCCTTCATTGCCCAGTTCTTGTAGTTCTGGAAATACCCGCGGCGTTGTTCGGGACCGAGCTTGCCGTGGTGTTTTTGATCAAGGTGTTCGAAGCCGGCCGCCTTCCAATCAACCTTGGCAACTCGCGTCAATGCTTCAACGCCGTTGTAGGCCCAACGAGCGCGCTGTTCGTCGGTCATATCGACGACGAAACCAGTCTCGGTATACGGCGGTGCATCGCCAGGAACAAGGCCATCCAAGCGATCCATCATGAAGAACGGTCCACCGATGATGGAGGTATCGCGCTCGGCCCAACGGGTGTTGGGAACCGGAACATTCGAATGTTCGCCAAGCAACTTCATTGACAGGTACTGCTGGGTCACGAGATCAATCTCGGGAAACAGCAAACTCATGACTGGCTGACTGCGCAGAACAAGTTCGGCGTCGACCTTCTCGCCGTTCTCGACCCAACTGGCGTCGAGCAGGAACGTTTCGTTTGAGAAACCACTCGACTGGGGAACCACCAAGTTGGTGATGGTGACCTCGGTGGCTTCGGGCATCTGCCGCGCCATCCATTCGGTAAGTACGTCTCGAATCTGATCTGGATCACGCTGACCTGCAACTGGCATGTTCTTCCCCTCGATCTGAACAGGCTGTTGGCCTGCTGCTGCGGGAGAGATGCTAGGCCGTCGACTACTAGCGTCGTCAGCGAGGGTCGAAGTTCAGGGGAGAAGGGGATCCATGGGGGCCGTTGAGGGAAGAGTCGCTCTGGTGACGGGAGCAGCAAGGGGTCAGGGTCGGGCGCATGCCCTTGCCTTGGCCGCTGAAGGGGCCGACATCATCGTCACCGATCTCTGTGCCGATATCGCCACCGTTCCCTATTCATTAGGGACAGCTGCGGAGTTGGCCGAAACCGTTGCCCTGGTCGAAGCCACCGGACAGCGATGCCTGTCGATGCCCGCCGATATCCGTGACACCGCCGGTATCGGCCTTGTGGTCGAGGCCGGCATTGAAGCCTTCGGCCAGATCGACATTTGTGTCGCGAATGCGGGTGTCACCGGGTACGGGAAGTTTCACGAACTCGACGACGACACCTGGAACGACATGATCGATGTCGATCTCACCGGAACGTTCAAGACCATCCGCGCTGTCCTTCCCCACATGCTCGATCGCCGATACGGACGAATCATCGCGACGTCATCAATGGCGGGTCGCATGGGCAACGCAAACCTCGCCCATTACGTCGCGGCCAAGTGGGGCGTCATTGGCATGGTGAAGTCACTCGCGATGGAGGTCGCGAACAAGGGCATCACCGTCAACGCCATTGCCCCCGCCGCAGTCGACACCGCAATGTTGCATAACGATGCGATGTACAAACTCTTTTGTCCCGATATGGACGCACCAACTCGAGAAGACGTCACGCCGCGCTATCAAGCCATGAACCGCCTCGGTGTCGCGTGGATGGATCCCGAGGAAGTTTCACGCGCGGTGTTGTTCGTCGCCGCCGATGCGGCGAGCAGCATGACTGGCCAAGTCATCGAAGTCAGCCTCGGATCCAGTGCGGGGACGCAATGAAAGAACTGACCGCACACTTGTCATTACGGGCAACCAATTCCGTTGAGGGTTGCACACGGCGGACACAAGCGAGCTGGGCCATCGGGTGTTTGCCAGTCGCGCGCGTTCGGTGAACCACAAGACATGCAGGGGCTATTTGCATCGAGTGCTGCTCCGCCAGATTGCGAGCTGTCGCTCGACGGCTCAGGAGACCGTTGTTCACTCATGATTCGGCACAGATGTCATTGATCGTGAGCATGTACGAACCATCTGTTGGCTGGGTCTCGCGGAGCGTTGCGCACAAAGCGTTGAATGTGGTCTCGATGTTTGTATCAAGTTCGGGCCGCACCTCAGTTGTGTAGCCGTACAGGCTGAGTGTCGACGTGCGATCTTGAAGCCATTCGTTGGCGACCGCGAGAATTTCGTCGGCCCATCGTTGCCAGGCGTTGTAATGGATCATCGCAAGGTCGCGAACCGAATCTGGTATTGATCCATCGGGGTAGTCACGCGCTGCGTAGTCAGCCTGGATCCGCTCAAGGTCGAGTTGAAATTGCGCAACTTCGGAATCGATCTCGGTAAGCCAACGGTCAGTAACTTCTGGCCGCTCGGCCTCGGTCGATGCGGTCCACTCCTCTCGGTACCTGCCGTAACTGTCCCAGAAGGTTTCGATGAAGATGAGGTTGATCAGTTCCGAATCCAGCAGATCGTCGATTGCCATTTGGTACTCGGCATCGCTTGCTTTCGCGGTCTTTGACGAGTCGGGCACGATCGAAACGCCAACTCCGAACAAGAGAGCACCAATGACGAAGATCGCGAGGACTGCGAGGAAGAGCGAACGTCGCGATGAACGTTGAGGTCTCGGGACGGGTGCGAGCGGGCCTTGCGTACTTGGGTCAAACGGGTACGGAGGATGATCGGGAGCGGGAGTTGGCGCTCGCGACGGCATTTCGTCGGTGAGGCCAGGAGGTGGCGGATACCAACGGCCATCGCCGGCTTGCCACCATCCGGGGCTGTGGGGAACGTCGCTCATGCGTGGCTAACGATAGGCACAGTGGCCCAGAGATGCTCGTCGCGAACAGGTTTGTTGCAGTCCCAACCTTCACCGGCTGAGGAATAACGAATTACAACTTGTCGCCGTGAAGATCGGGCATCACAAGTAATTCGGGGTCGGCGAGGGGAAACTCCTCGTCTGGCACCGACGTGTGTTTCGGAAGCAACACCACCAACAGGGCCTGGACTGCGGCAAGTCCGATGGTGATCCACATAACGGCGTTAATTCCATCGGTATAGGCGCTCTCGGTTTCCGAACCTCCGATGCGACCCCAATAGGCCAAACCAATGACGGCGATGCCGATTGCGCCGGCCAACTGAAGGCCAGTCGCTTGTACACCCGATGCCGCTCCGGCGTACTCATGTGGAACTTCAGACAAGACGAATGCGATTGTTGCGGCGATAGAAATTCCTAGCGCAAAGCCAAGGAGTGCAACTGCCGGCACCAAGTGAATCGCTTCAAACTGGGCAGAACCGACACGCGCGGCGTAGAGAACGGCAACAGCGGAAAGCGCGCTCAGTACGGCCCCGATGATCAGTGCACCGCGTCCATAACGACGCAGAAGCGGCGCTGCAGCCATCGAACCAAACATGTTGGCGAACGGCATGGGGCAGGTGAGGATCGCCGCCCGCAGGGGGTCAATGTCGAAACCGAGCTGAATCGTGAGGATGAGATAAATCGGTCCGGCTGCTGAAAGCAGACCAACGAGCAACGTCATGATGTTGCCAATACGAAAACTGCGAATAGCAAAGAGGATCGGATTAACGAGCGGGTCGCCGCCGTTTCGAACAAGTCTCTGCTCGTAGCGAATAAACGCAAAGAACAGCGGCAACGAGCAGGCCAACATGAGCAAGATCCATACCGGCCATCCGGCATTTCGTCCTTGGATGAGCGGGAACATCAAGAAGAACGCAACAACGGCAAGAACTGCTGCACCCGTGACGTCGAGTCGGCCTGCAGTTCCAGGTTGCGTCGCGGGCAAGACCTTTGCAGCGATGAGCCACGCCACCAGACCAATCGGAATGAACGGCAAATACGCCCAGCGCCACCCGGCACCGAACAGATCAGCGTTCGTAAGCGCACCTGCACTGAGCTGTCCGACCATGAAACCGGCACCAGCAAACATGAGGAAAATTGAGAACGCGCGGGTGCGGGTATGGCCGTTGAACGTGCGCTGGATCATCGCCGAGAGTTGGGGCGCAGTCACTCCGCCGGCGATTCCCTGGAGCGCGCGAGCAACAAGAAGGAAATAGATATTCGGTGAGGCCGCGCTGAGGACCCACGATGCAAGAAGGGCACCGAAGCCAATCATGAGCAGGCGGCGGGTTCCAAACAGATCGCCGAGACGTCCTGAGAGAACCAGAACCAGCGAGAACGTGAGCGCGAACAGCGAGGCGTACCACTGCAATTCGCTATTTGTCGCGCCAAGCCCATCGCGGATACCGGGCAACGCCATGGTGGTGGAGCCATTCACCAACACCAGAACGAACTGCAAAGCGATAACGACAATAAAGACGCTGTTGCGGAGCGACACGGGCGCCGGAGAGTCTTGGGCGTCAGTTGGCATCGAGATCAATCGCCGCAGCGACGAACTGGGCGTTATAGAGGTTGTAATAGGCCCCACCTGCTGCCAGAAGTTCCTCGTGATTGCCCTGCTCGACGATGCTGCCGTTCTCCATCACCAAGATGATGTCGGCATCGCGGATTGTGGAGAGGCGATGGGCGATCACGAAACTGGTGCGATTCGATCGCAATGCCGCCATTGCATGCTGAATGAGCACTTCGGTTCGGGTATCGACCGAACTCGTTGCTTCGTCGAGGATCAGAATCGTGGGTTCAGCAAGGAACGCGCGAGCGATCGTGAGCAACTGCTTTTCGCCAGCACTGAGATTGCTGGCTTCGTCATCAAGGATGGTGTTGTAGCCATCGGGCATTGCTCGGACGAAGTGATCAACATGCGTTGCCTTGGCCGCCTGAACGATTTCCTCTTCGGTTGCATCGAGCCGGCCATACGCGATGTTGTCGCGAATCGTGCCCCCAAACAGCCAAGTGTCTTGCAGCACCATGCCCATGCTCGAACGCAGGTCGTCGCGGCGCATCTTTGCGATATCGACACCATCGAGCGTGATCGCGCCGCCATTGAGTTCGTAGAAACGCATCAGCAGATTGACCAATGTGGTCTTGCCCGCACCCGTGGGACCAACGATGGCAATGGTTTGTCCTGGCTCGGCGACCAGTGAGAGGTCAGTGATGAGGGGCTTGTTTGAGGAATAGGAGAAGGTGGCGGCTTCAAACGCAACTCGTCCCTTCGGCGACACGACTGTTTGCGCATCGACTGGATCAGGGGATTGTTCATCGACATCAAGGAACTCAAAGACTCGTTCTGCCGAAGCGATGCCTGACTGCAGCATGTTGGCCAGCGATGCCAACTGGTTGATTGGTTGGGTGAACTGTCGTGAGTACTGAATGAATGCCTGAATGTCGCCGATGCTCAGATTGCCGGAGGCCACCCGCAATCCACCAATGACGGCGATGGCTACGTAGTTGAGGTTGCTCACCAGCATCATTGCGGGCTGGATCATTCCGGAAATGAACTGAGCGCCAAATGCCGCTTCAAACAACTTCTGGTTTGTGGCTTCGAATCGATCTTCGGTTGCTTGCTGCTGGCCGAACACCTTCACCAACGAGTGACCAGCGAAGGTCTCTTCAACAATGCCGTTCAGTGCGCCGGTATGTGACCACTGTGCGATGAACCGCTTCTTTGACTTGCCGGCGATGTACTTAATCGTGATCAGCGTGACCGGAACGGTTGCCACCGCAACGAGTGAAAGCAACGGTGAAATTGTCAGCATCATGATGAGCACGCCGACAACGGTGAGCAACGAAATAAACAACATGCTCAAGCTCTGGGCAAGGCTTTGGGCGATGTTGTCGATGTCGTTGGTGACACGACTGAGAAGATCTCCGCGAGGTGTGCGATCGATGTATCCGAGCGGCAATCTATTGATCTTGTTTTCAACCGCTGAACGCAGTCGCCGCATGGTTCGGTGAATAACTCCAGCAAGTAAGAAGCCCTGGAAATAGGCCATTGCGGCCGATCCGAGATACAGACCGACAACGATCAAAAGTGTCCGGTGCAATTCAGGGAAGTCGATGCCGGTGGGTGCCTGAATTCCGCTGATGATGACGTTGGTTGCGTCACCGAGGATCTTGGGGCCGACAACCGACATCATGACGCTGATGACGGCGGAGCTCAGCACGAGGATGAGACGGAATCGCTCTGGCCGCATCCACGAGATAAGTCGCAAGGTTGAGTTGCGGAAGTCTTTTGATCGTTCGACCGGAACCGTCGCGCCCATCATGCGGGGGCCAACAGTCACCTGATGCTGAGGCGTTTCTTCGACTTCCTCTTCAGTGGACTCGCTCATGCTGCTTCCTCGGCAGTCATCTGCGATTCCACGATCTCGGCGTAGGTTGGGCAGGTTTCGAGCAACTCGTAGTGCGTCCCGAGACCGACACATCGGCCCTCATCAAGAACGAGGATCTGGTCGGCGTGCTTAATCGTTGTGACTCGCTGGGCAACGATGATGAGCGCCGCGTCGGTGGTGACAGGCAGAAGTGCAGTGCGCAGACGTGCATCGGTGGCAAGGTCGAGCGCTGAAAATGAATCGTCGAACACATAGATACCCGGATCGCGAACGAGCGCTCGGGCAATGGCAAGACGCTGACGCTGTCCGCCAGAAACATTGGTTCCGCCCTGAGAAATCGGTGCGTCGAGTTTCTCGGGCATTGCGTTGACGAAGTCAGCCGCTTGAGCGATCTCGAGTGCTTTCCAAAGATCGTCTTCGGATGCGTCTTTATTGGCAAAGAGAAGGTTCGATCGAATCGTGCCCGAGAAAAGATACGGGCGCTGCGGAACCACAGACACGCGCTTCCACAGCGTTTCCGGTTCAAGGTTTCGTACATTGACATCGTCGACGAGGATTTCGCCTTCGCTGCTATCGACGAGACGAGCAATGAGATTGACCAATGTGGTTTTGCCTGAACCTGTTGATCCGATGATGGCGGTTGTCTGTCCCGGTCGTGTGGTGAACGAAATGTTGGAAAGAACAGGAATTTCTGCGCCGGGGTAGGAGAACCCAACGTTGCGGAACTGAAGTGTTCCGCGTCCGGAAAGTTCGGTAGTCGGATTCGCTGACGTGACAATCGAAGAATCGGTGTTAAGGACTTCGTTGATGCGATCGGCGCACACTGAAGCCCGGGGCCACATCACTGCGACGAACGTGGCCATCATGACGGCCATGAGGATCTGCACGAGATAGGTGAGGAACGCGATGAGTGCGCCGATCTGCATATCGCCGGATTGAATGCGATCGGCAGCAACCCACACAGCGGCAGCGCTCGAAACATTCATCACAAGCATGACGGTCGGGAAGAGTGACGACATATATCGACTCGTGAGAATCGAGGTGCGCGAAAGCAATTGATTTGCTTTGTCGAATCGTTCGGTTTCGAGAGGTTCACGAACAAAAGCTCGGACAACGCGCATGCCAACGATCTGCTCGCGCAGAACCTTGCTGACATTGTCGATGCGTTCCTGCATGGCACGGAACTGCGGGATGACGCGAATAACGATGGTGCCGATCGTGAGCAGCAACACAGGAATTGAGGCCACGAGAATGAGCGAGAGCGGCCCGTCTTCGCGCACGGCAAGGAAGACGCCGACAACGATGGTGATGGGCGCAGAGATAAACGAGGTGCACAACATCACGACCAGGGTCTGCACTTGTTGCACATCGTTGGTAATGCGGGTGATCAGCGATGGCGCTCCAAAACTGTCGACCTCTCGGGTGGAGAACCCGGTGACGGTATGAAAGAGACGGTCGCGAACATCGCGCCCAAATCCCATGCCGGCCCTTGAACCAAACCAGGTGGCGGCGATGCCGAAGACGGCTTGCACTACAGAGAGCGCCAACATCACGGCGCCAATCTTCAAGATGTAATTGGTATTGGCTTTGAGGATGCCCTGGTCGATGAGCATGGCGTTGAGGGTCGGCAACGTCATGGTGGCGGTAACCGCCACGACCTGAAAGATCAGCACCGCCCACAGCAACTTTTTGTATGGCAGCAAATAGCTGCGCATGAGCCGGTTCACTCGAACACCCCCCTGTATCGATGTTACGGGGGAGGCCGCGATCACACCGCATTTGCCACAACTTGAGCCGAGGATTCGAAGGGAAACCGCCACTGCGCGAAGACAGCAGCACAGATAACAACTCTCTTAAAAATAGTTAAGTGACACTACGTATTAAAAGATGCGTTACCCCGTAAAGTCAGTCAGAAGCGTCAATCTTGTTACGTAGGCGGACTACGAGCGGCCAAGATGACGCCCTACCTACGGCGGCGGGTGCCATGGAGCGGGAATTTGGGCGGGTCGAGGCCACTATGGCCTCGGCTCCGCCGACAGTAATTAGTTGGGATCCTTTGGCAGGTGAGCTTCTTCGGGGCCACCTCGAGGCAGAAGGCTTCCTGGGAACGACCCACGTCGTTGGAGGCGAGACCGCCGAGGCTGCGGCGCCGCTCGTGCTGCTGCCGCCACCGACTTACGCCGACTATTTGGGTAGCGGTTGGGATGTTCGGTTGCGGTCGGTTCCGCTTGATGTGCCCATGGTGGTGCTGGCTCGTCCCAATGTGCCGGTGCGGTCAGCCTTACAACTGAATCTGCGCAAGAGCGGGGTGGCGTTGTTTGATGCTGGTCGTCCTTCAACCGTGGGAGCGGTGTCCTCGGCATTGCGTATGTCGCTTGAAGGTGGACAGGTCATCGACCCTCTCTTTATTGAGTCGACTGGCGACCAGGCTCGGGCGCAACTGACCCCGGCCGAACTCCGGATGTATGCATTGCTCGCAAATGGGCGATCAAACAGCGGAATTGCCGATGAGCTCTTCCTTTCGGAACGCACGGTGGAAGTTCATGTGCGCAAGATCTTCGCCAAGTTGGGACTGGGCGATAACGCTGCGATGAATCGACGGGTTGTGGCTGCATCGATGTTCGTTGCGTCGGACTGACACAGTCTCAGTGGCGAGACGCTGCGCACCAGCGACTGTCACAGGGGCCGTCTATCGTCACTGAAGTGACGACGCGGCGGAGTTCATGACACCTAGTTCCCAGGTTTTTTCAGCGCAATCAGCGCAGCAATTGCTGCCGCTCCTGGCCGAACGTTTGCGCGCGCCGCTGGCCGACCCCTTCCTGCCCGACATCGTGGTCGTGCCCACCGCCGGTACGCGCGATTGGCTTATTGAACAGCTCGGCCATCAGCTCGATCCCAATGGCACTAGCGAGGCCATCCTCACCAACGTTCATTTCTGGTTTCCCAACGAGTTCAACCTCCATGCCATCGGCACCGAACGGGCCGCCGACGACCCGTGGTCGGTCAAACGCCTGCGCTGGACGCTGCTCGGCCTCCTCACTGCCAACCCTTCGTTGGCTCCTGGGTTCACCGATGCCAAGAGCCCCATGGCCACCGCTCAGCGCATCGCTGAACTCTTTGATCGCTATTCAGTCTACCGGCCGGAAATGCCAGCAACCTGGGGGGTCGGCACCGAAGCCGATCCGGTAACGCCCCTTCGTCCCGACAAGCAGTGGCAATACGCGCTGTGGCACGCGGTGCACAGCGTCATCGGTGTGTCGACGGGTGAACGATTCATCGCGGCTCGCGGTCATCTCGACCCAACTGCGGTGCAACGTGCGCTCCATGGCCGATTGTCCATCTTCGGTATCGACGCCTACTCGCCGGCAAAGGTGTCGCTACTCGCGGAACTTTCCACGCTGCTCGACCTTGCGGTGTACACGGTATTTCCCACCTCCGATTGCATTGCCGATCTTCGTTCGGTCGATCTTGGCGATCAACTGCGCAGCCACCTCGACCTTGCGAACGACATGCGCAATCCGTTGTTGCGTTCGTGGTCGCGTGCCGGCCTTGAATCCATGGCGTTGTTGTCTCGTGCGTTTCCGAAGATGCAATCGCTTGAAGCGGTGGCAGCACCGACGGTGCTTGGCCGCTTGCAGCAATCAATCGCGCACGATGAACCACTCGCTATTCCGCCGCACAAAAAGTCTGTGCTTGAAAACGGCGACGGCTCGTTCGAGGTTCATCTGTGCCACGGGCCCACGCGCCAGGTCGAAGTACTGCGCGACGCGCTCTTGCATCGTCTTGCAGCCGACCCAACATTGCACCCGCGCGACATCATCGTGATCTGCCCCGATATCGAAACCTATGCGCCGCTTGTTGGCCCAGTCATGGGTGCCGAGTTCCGCGAAAGCGTGGAAGGCGAAGCTGTTGGCGCGCGTTTGCAACTTCCCATCGCCATCATCGACAAAACCACCAGCACCTCAACACCGGTTGCCGATGCAATTGCTGCGTTGTTTGATGCGGTGGGCAATCGACTTGAACTCAGCAAGGTGCTCGAACTGCTTGCCCTCGAGCCGGTGCGCCGAAAGTTCGACATCGATGAAGGCGGATTCGCAACGGTTGAACGTTGGCTGACTGATCTGCAGGTGCATTGGGGAATCGACGACACCTATCGCGCTGGCGCCCCTTGGAACTATCCGGCCGGTATCGAAGCGGGCACCTGGCTCATTGCGATCGATCGCTTGATCAACGGCATTCTCGTGCAGTCACCCGAGGACCGAGAAACGCTTCCAGGCGTTGTTGGTTACGACGACATTGGCGGAAGTTCTATTGAACTTGTTGGCAACCTTGCATCGTTCGTCGATGAACTAAGCGACTTCACCCTGTTCTGCAGTGAGCCCCGTTACGCGTCCGAATGGGCCGACACGCTCGAGGCTCTTTTCAGCGCACTGTTCGAGGTTCCCTTCGAAGATCGCAATCAACTCGCCGACGCCCTCGATGTCGCTCGTGAGCTTCGTCTGCATGCGGCAACATCAGCAGAATCAGCCCAACTGGGCTTCCGAGAAATTTCGGCGCTTTTTGCTGAAGAACTCGACGGCATTCGTTCACGCTCAAAGGTGTGGGGCGATGTTGTGCGCGTTGCATCTCTATCTCGCCTGCGTGGAGTGCCCGCTCGCATCGTTGCCATTCTCGGTTTCGATGACCGCGCATTCACCTCTGGTCGGGGCAATGGCGACGACATCCTTCTCGATGCACCCCGCATTGCCGAGCGCGACTTCCACGCTGAAGAACGACTTGGTCTTCTGAATCTGTTGTCTGCGGCAAGCGACGCAGTGCTTCTTACCTGCAATGGCTTCGACGTGACCAATAACAAAGAACTGCCTATGGCGGTTCCGTTGGCCGAACTCACCGACGCTGTTGCCGGCGTTATCGCCACCGGCCCCGAAGTAGCGGCGCCTAAGCCAGTGCTCATTCGCCATGCTCGGCAACTCACCGATCCAGTGAACTTCGGTGTTGTTTCCGAGAACCCCAACAAGAACGTTGTGAAGGCGGTCGATGGCGCGTTCACGTTCGATCCAGTTGCCGCAGTCGTGGCCCGTCGCATCATCGATGTCGCGGGGGAACCGCCGGTCGAAATGCTGTGGCCCGATTACGAATGGGACCCCACCGAATTCGATCGCAGTTCGCTGTCGATCCAAACGCTGGTGAACGCCCTCAAGAAGCCAGCGGAGTTGTACCTGCGTGAGCGCATGCAGATTTCGTTACCTAGCGAAGAGCGCAGCTCCGATGATCAGGTTGGTTTGTGGCCCGACAAGCGCGAGTACTCAATCATCGGTTCCGATCTCGTGAAAGCAGCCCGTTCTGGCGCCGATCTGAGCGATCAGCGCGATCTACGCCAACTCATGGGTGGCGTGCCTATCGGTGCTGTGGGCGACCGATTCTGGGCGACGATCGGAGACGAGGTCGATGCGATGCTCGCCGTTGAGGGCGTCGACTTCTCCGCTGAGGTTGCGGTTCCGATCGAACTTTCGATTGGTGATGCAGGCATTTTCGACACCATCGATGTCGGCGCAAAGCAGGTGCTCGAAATCGCGTTTTCGAAAGCGAGCGGTCGTCATTTTGTGCGCCCGTGGTTGCAGTTAGCCGCATTGGCAATGGCCGAGCCAGGCAGAGTTCGCGAGGCAATCGTGATTGCGCGTTCAGAGAAGAAGAATGAAACGGTTGCGGTAGATCGCTTCGTTCTCGCTGGAGAATCCGAAGCGGATCGACTCGCATCGGCGACAAAGGTGCTGACTTTTGCACTTGGTGTTCATCAACGAGCGCTGTGCTCGCCGTTGCCGTTGTTTGAGTACGCGTCATGGGCTGATCTCACAAAGTCGTCCCACGTCAACACCGGACTGAATTCGGACCTCAAGAACCCTTCCGCCGCAGCGATCTTTGGTGGCCGCACATTCGCCGATTTCACCAACCCCGCCGATGTGTTCAATGACTTGCATCCAACTATTGATGAAGGATTCGCGAAAACTGGCACGCGCTTCCAGGCCTATGCCCGTGCGTTACAGGACTGCTTCAAGGAAACGACGGTGAAGCGATGAATTCCACCGACGTCTTCGATCTCACACATGCCCTGCCGTCTCGCAAATGGCTGTTGCTTGAGGCCAGTGCTGGTACTGGCAAGACCTATTCACTCACTGCGCTTGTAGCTCGGTATGTAGCCGAAGAGGG
>CALEHQ010000021.1 GCA_937876315.1 uncultured Actinomycetes bacterium
AGCTGCAGAGCCGGCTTTATGATCTCCGCATGGATCAACTTGGAGTCGATACGGAAATCTCGCCCGAAGTGTATTCATACCCAACACCAGCATCCTGAAAACGTCGATTAGTGTCAGATATGGCGTCGTCTGGTAACAGTGGCCTCAAACGAAAAACGCCTCAACCGTGGGGTCGAGGCGTAAGTCTGTAAACGGCGGCGGGAAAGTGTGGCGCTTGGCGGGCGAAAAGTGCAGCGCTCGGTTTGTGGAAGGTCCTCGTGGGAGCGTGGTTGGCGGCTCGCGACGAGGTGTTAATGAGGCTTTCCGGGCCCTCTGTTAATTACTTCGTCTTCGTGGCCTCGTCGCTTGAACGAGGAACTCGTTTTCGCCGTTTGGCATCCTGAAGTCGGTAGCTTTCTCCCGACGCTTCGAGGATGTGGCAGCGGTGAGTCAGGCGGTCCAGAGTGGCGCCGGTCAGACGTTCGCTGCTCAGAACCTCGGTCCAGTTTTCGAAGGGAAGATTGGTCGTCACGATCAGGCTCTGGCGTTCGTAGGCCGTACTGATCACGTCGAACAGCAGCTCCGACCCGACCTTGCTGGCCGGCACGTAACCCAGTTCGTCGAGGATCAGCAGATCCAGTTTCGAAAGCTGCTTGCGGAATCGCAACAGGTCTCGCTCTTCACGGGCTTCCATCAGTTGCGTGATGATCTCTGTCACGCGAAAGAAGCGAACTCGCTTTCCCAGAGCACACGCGGCGATACCCATCGCGGTCGCCAGATGAGTCTTCCCCGTTCCCGAATTCCCAACCAGCAGCAAGTTTTCCTTTTTGTCGATGTACTCGCACTTCATCAGTTCCGTGATCAGAACTTTGTTGATCGAGGGTTGCGACTTGAAGTCGAACGAATCCAGCGTTTTGTGATTCGGAAACTTCGCATCTTTGAGCCGACGATCCGACGCGCGACGTTCACGGTCCAGCAGTTCGAGTTCGCACAGCTGCAGCAGAAACGCCAGGTGATCGATGTTGTCGGTTGCACATCTCGCCGCCACTTTCTCGCACTCGGCCAGAATCGTCGGCAGCCGCAGTGCCTTTAGGTGATGAGCCAGCAGAACGGTACTTTTTGTTTCGATCTTCTTCATGATGTGGTTCCTTCCACGAGCCGCCATTGGCGGTTGATTCGGAGCTTCCGCTCCACTAAGTTTTGAAAACAAATTGCCATCAGGGCGTTCCTCCTTGAAGTAGCAGAGATTGATAAACAGAGACATCCGTCTGAGCGACTCGCACCAGCTTCAGATGCGGTCGGCCATCCAGACTGAACAACGCGATCGGTTCTTCCTGCTGGTAATCGATGATGAGGCGAATGGCATCGCTGCCCGTCGCACCGATCTCGAGACCATGTTCCACAGCTCGCTGCAGCGACTTCATAGAATGCGTTTCCAGAAGCCTGAGCACCTTGATGAATTCGCGAGTTCCCTGGCCGCCGAACTCAGCTTCCAAACGTCGCCGCAGAATGCCGAACGACACGGGCAGATCCCAGTCTTCCAGAGGCCGAGCGTGATCGAAACCGCCCGGTTTTCGCTCTAAAAGAGCCAGATAATGCACAGGTTCGAACAGTGACTGCTGTTTCTTCCAGCAGCGCCGGTGTCGAGCGGCCAGGCGATCTTCGAAGACAATGCGCACCTCATCGACGGTCGCCACAACGATCACCTTGCGATGAGCGTACTGCGTCGGCACGGAGTAGTCGTTGCCATCGAAGCGAACCAATGACAGCGAATTCGCTGTCGCCGACTCAACTCGATGTGATTCAAAAACCTGAGTCGGCAATGGCTGCAGAAAATGAGTTTGTTCTTCGTGCAGCAACTCTTGCTTCGATGCCGGTTTACCGCGCAACTGCCGCTGCAGATCGGCGCGGCAACATGTCGTCAAATGTTCATTCAGCATCTCAAGCGAATCGGTTCGCGGCACCGGCACCATGAAGTTCCGTCGAGCGTAATCCAGCAAACGTTCGACATGACCCTTCTCATTCGGACGACGCACAAGGCAGAAATGATCGTCGAACAGGTAGTGACTCTTCAATCGCAGAAAGTCGCGAGTGACTGCGCGTTCTCGCAAACCAGTAATCCTGCCAACGGCAATCTTCGAATTGTCATAGCTGATGCGAATCGGAACGCCGCCAAAGAATTCGAACGCTCGCTTGTGGCCTTCCAGAAACGATTCCGTACATTCGCGCGGAAAGGCCTGCATGAAAACGGTATCCGAATATGGCAGCGTCATCACAAACAACGCCACCTTCGTGAGCTCGCCTTCCAGCCACACATCGGCATAGCCAAAGTCCACCTGGGCTTCACCCGGCGGATGAGACAGCGGTAGAAACACCTCCTGATGCTTCTGCCGCCACGCTCGCACCGCGTCCTTCACCAGAGTCCAGCCGCCGTCGTAACCGTGTTCGTCGCGCAGCCGCTCGAAGATTCGCTTCGACGTATGCCGCTGCTTCCGGTGAATCTGCCGATCGCTGATTAGGATCTCATGAATGACTGGCAGAAAAACATCCAGCTTCGACGGCCGAGCCTTCGTCTGACGATACCCCGGCGGCTCCGCATGTTGCAGCATTTTCGCCAGAGTCTGCCAGTGAATCCCATACTCGCGGCACGCCGCCCGCTTCGTCAGTTCGCCCGTCAAAACGCGACGACGAACTTCACTCCAAAGTTCCATGTTGGTAATCACTCCGCCCATCCGCCTCACCCGGAAGTACCGGAAATACGCCAAAATGACGCATTTCCAGGCACTATCCAGACTCAACATCTGAACATTTGAGCGCTACACAATCTCACCGCCATTCCAACCCCGCCAAGCGCCACACTTTTCCGCCGCCGTTTACAG
>CALEHQ010000022.1 GCA_937876315.1 uncultured Actinomycetes bacterium
CTTTCATCAACAGCGCGTTGACACCTTTGTAGGCTGCCGACAGACGCATTCGCATGGTCTTCAATCGGTCGGCACGAAACATCGTTTCGCTGACTGTTGATGGCTCAGGTCCTCCACTCAGCCATAACGGGACTTCCATGAAGTCGCGGGCGATTCGCGTCTCGACTGCTGAGCCATACAACTCCCCGAAGACGCCGTTCCAATACCAACGGATGAGTTTGGCCCGGTTCGCCTCGTGCTCCCATGCGTCCCCAATGTCAGCGAGAATCGCTGCCAATGGAACAATCTGGGATTGGTACGGCAGGTCAAAGATGCGGTAGATCTGCAGCATGTGCAGGAACTTCGCGGCCTGGACAAAGCCGCGTTCCACCTGGACTTCAAACCGCTTGTATTCCTCAAGAGGCAGGTTCAACAGTGCCTGCCGATTACCGGAAACGGCTGGCAGTTCCTTGCCCTGCTTTCCGGCTGCCTCTGCCGATCGACGTCTGTCCCGGGTGGAGAAAAGCGAGATGGCTTGAAGAAAATCCGTGTTGGCGACGCCAGCGAGGATGCCCGTTTCTGCTCCGGCTGGCCGTAACGCTTCAGCCAAGCGGCGATGCCGTCCTTTTGTGCCATCATCGCCGTACCAGTCCTTTCGCAATTCATGGCCGGAGGCGGCGTACATCGCAGTGACCAACTCGAACGCGTCCAACGGCTTGCCACCGGTGTTCACTTTCTCGAAGACGACGCACACAGCTTCCTTCGAGGTTGATCGATCCAGGGCAATAACCGGGACACGGTAGTACTTGAAGTTCTCCAGCACCTGCCGCTTGAACGCCCGAAATTCCTCGCGAATGGCCTCGTGTTGGTCGCCGCGCCAGTGCTGGTCGAAGCCGTCCTGCCATCTGTCCCAGTCAAAGACTTGGGAGACCGGGTACATGAGCGCTACGTATTCATGTTCGGCCGAGGAAAGATCCAAGACAACTTCGCGACCGAAATCGGCGCGAACGCAGCGATCCTCTGGAACGCCTATGATTGCCTCTTCTCGATCGATGGTTGGATCAAGTGCTTTGCTAATGTCGATGTAGAACCAACGTTTGACCTTTTTCTTCTTTGGCGTGACGGTCGCGACGACCTTTCCTCGCAGGGTGACCTGATAAAGCGATGTCATTCGCTGCTGTCCGTCGAGCAGCAACGATTGCGGATCGACTTGCTTCGCCTCGTTTGGCGCTCCTTCGACAGGGCGAGGCTTGAAGTTGACCGGGCCCCCGGTATCGAGCGACATCAAAGCGCCGACTGGAAATGCCCGGGACACGGAGGCGATCAAGCTCTTAATTCGATCCTCGTCCCACACCCAACTCCGCTGAAAGTCCGGCAACTGAAGCACGCCTCGGTGGCAGTCTTCCAGGAGTTTATTGAGATCGTATGGATTTGTCTGGAATGTCGATCCGGCCATGTTTATTGATTCTCTTCGTGTTGATTCGTCTGTTGTCTGCAGTATCTCGCGGGGCGATTGATTATTTGATCATCAGCTGCTTCTTAGCAATTCGCCCGCCGATACCGGGCCCAGTACCAATGAGCCGCTCTCACAGTCCGCATCCTCGACCTTGCTGATGACCCTCGCCACCAGCGAACGGCCGGCGACGGGGCATGGGCATCCCCGACCTACGCGACGGGCGACTTCTCATGCCTCCAAAACCTGCAAAAGTCGACATAAGGGCCCGCACTCGCCGGGCCGGGCTACGCGACGAATGAGAAAATCGCGAAGGAGTGGCGGCCGCTCTCCAGAGCGGCACCAGCACGGGCGAGGTCCATGCCGAGGGGAGGTAGGCCACGAGAAACGGGGTGGAGGTGCCGATGATCGCCCCGGCGGCGTTACGGGGTCACGATCTCGATGGCAGAAGGAGCCAGCCGCTCGAAGTCGACCGTGTTGTAGGTAATGATCCGACGGCAACCGGAACGCTCGGCACAGCGGACGTGCAGGGCGTCGTAGATCACGCCACTCCGCAGTCCAAGCGATGCGACGCGGGCGAGGGCTGCCTGATAATCGGTGACCGAAAGCGGTACGGCATCAAGATGCGTGAGAAAATTCTCTTCGATCAACCTGGCTGCCTCCGCGGGCTGAACGCGGCAGGCCAGTGGCAGGGCGGTGAGCGTGGCATAACACTCGGCAATCGCATGGGTCGAGCACACAGCTCGGGCAGCCCCCCGACGGGGTTGGGCGAACCGCCTGTAGCAGGCCAGCGCGGTTTCATGATTCGGCAGTTGGTCGACGACTGCGGTGACAAGCGCAGACGTGTCGAACAAGACCTTCATGGTCGCGACCGGCCCGCGAGGCGAGCCTGCGACTCCCGCTCGTGCCGGATGAACGCGGCGATGTCGATCTCGGCCTTGTGCGGCCCATGATGCACGAGCACGCCTTTCCTGCTGACGAGCGTTGGTCCGCGGTCGGCAGGACGGATCATCACCCCGTCACCTACGGCCTCGAGCTCGAGCTCGCTCCCCGGGACCAGATGAAACTGATCGCGAAGCGTTTTGGGGACAACCAACCGGCCGGCTGAGTCAATGGTAGTCTTCATGACACTATGGTAATCGAAATGGCAGAGGAGGATAGCCCGGTCAATGGCACTTCTGCAATGGTCTTCCGGCTGACGGACTGCCCGTGAGCAGCGAGATCGGGCGTGTCGGGCGTCCGGTGTCGGTTCGCCGAAATGCCGCGTGCCCCCCTGCGGCTGTGGTTTTCGTGCGTCGGCGCAGACCGCGTCCCAGTTCCCCGTTCCCGGGGCTTCAACACCTCGTATCCGACGCCGCTCAGAGGCTGTGAATATCGATCGCGGGCAGCTCGTCGGGCGATGCTTGAAAGATTGCCCGGTCGTCATGGGCCTGCACGAGCTCAACCCAGTCGGTGGGCGGGCCCCGGGCCGGCGAGACGGGTGGAGGCTCCAGCGGTTCGTCGAGGTGTGTGAGAATCTTCCGAATCGGCCCCGGCTCCGTGATGAACGCGATCAGCCGGATATCGCCGCCGCACGCTGGGCACTCCAGCGGAAACTCCTCCCCCACCCGGGCCATGAGCTTCGCCCAGGTGATCCGTGAGGTGTCGTGCGAGCGGGGCTTTTGGGTCGCGTGAGTCGCGTCGCAGCAGCGTCCCGTGGCGTGACCGCCGCCGCCATGCCCGCTGGTCACGGCCTCGCGTTGCTTGCCGACGTTGCCGATCGCCAGCGCCGTGACGGCCCGCCTGAGC
>CALEHQ010000023.1 GCA_937876315.1 uncultured Actinomycetes bacterium
CGTCGTGCCGCTCGCTTTGGACTTCCGATCATGTGGGCGGCTCCGGTTCCCGAGATCGAGGCGCACTATTACGAAAAGTGCGCTGAATACGGCACCCAAGGTTTTGCCATGGCTCCGCCTGAAGATTTCCACCATGTCTTTTTTGCTGAAGACGTCGATGCTGGTTGGGCCGCCATGGGCGAGCACATCCTTCACGAAGCAACGACGTACTCCTCATGGCAGACCTCCGACATCAAGTCCTCGGCGCACTCACACGCCAAGACTGTTGCCGAACTTCGTGAAGAGGGTCTCTACCAAGTCGTTTCGCCGGCCCAAGCAGTTGAAGAGGCCAAGGCCGCTGGCGATTTTGCTGTCTTCGCGATGCACCCCCTCTGTGGTGGCATGCCGATTTCGGAAAGTTGGAAGCAGATCGACCTGCTTCGCAACGAGATCCTTCCCGCACTGGCCTAGGTGATTCCGGCGGCAGCGATGCCGCCGGAGTTGTACCTTTCAGGAACTGATATGTCGATCCACCGGGGGAAACCATGAGCAAGAACAACTGGGGCCGTTGGGGCGCCGACGATGAGCGCGGTGCGCTCAACCACCTCACTCCTGAGGTCATCAAGGCAGCCGCAGCCGCAATCACCACCGGCAAGGTGTACAGCCTTGGCATCCCGATCCAGGGCCATGGTGTTCCGTTGCTTGATTATCGCGGCACGCCGATGCGACTCACGTTGCAGGATGGCACCGACGACGGCATGTTCGCTGTCTACGGAGCGCAGGATGGCACCGGCGCACACGAGGACGTGCTCGTCATGGCCTCGCACACGACCTCACATATGGATGCACTCATTCATGTGTATGAGGATCACAAGCATTACAACGGCGTGCCTTTCAGCGAAATGCGGGCGCTTGGTGGCGCCGCCAAGCTCGGCATCGAAAAGGTCGACAGCTTTGCGGCACGCGCAGTCATTCTCGACATCGTGAAGCTCAAGGGCGCCGATAAGTGGCTCGAACCCGGCACCATGATCATGGCTGCCGATCTTCAGGCTGCAGCCGACGCGCAGGGCACCGAAGTTCGCGCTGGCGACGTTGTCCTTATTCGCACCGGGCATCTCGACATGTGGTGGGCTGGAAACGCTGCAGGTGAGCCCGAAGGTTTCTTGCAGGCCGGTATTGGCTCCGATGCAGCGGCGTGGCTTGCCGAGAAAGACGTCACTGCGGTCGGTTCTGACAACGCTGCGGTCGAAGTCATTCCGTTCGACAACAACGACTTCCTCATCGTGCACAAGATGCTTCTCGTGCAGGCGGGCATCTACATGCTTGAGCACCTTGACCTTCGTCAACCATGCGAGGACGGCAATTACGAGGGCGTCATCGCGGTGTCGCCGCTCAAGGTCACGGGCGCAACTGGCTCGCCGATCAATCCGGTGTTCATTTCCTAAACGACAGTTTCTGCAACGGGCCCCGGCTTCGATCGGGGCCCGTTTGCGTTTTGCTCGCTGCGTGTTGAGTCAGAATGAACGCATGGGAATCACGACGGTGTTGTTCGATCTTGATGGAACACTGATCGACAGCAGCCCGGGGATTCGCCGTTGTGTCGATGAATCACTCGCGCATCACGGATTTCCCGCGATTACCGATGAACAGTTTTCTTCGTTCATTGGCCCTCCGTTGACCACGGGATTTGGATTCATGGTTTCCGATGAAACGCTGATCGAATCGCTCATCACCGTGTATCGCGAGCACTACGGCGCGGGCGGAATGTTCGAGTACTCGATGTACGACGGGATTCCTGAACTCCTTACGCGTTTGAACGACGCGGGATTTCGTCTCGCGGTCGCTACTTCGAAACGCACCGCGTTTGCCCGACCAGTTATTGACCATGCCGGCATCGCTTCGCAGTTCGAAATGGTGGTGGGTTCAGAACGCGATGGCGCTGGCGCCGAGAAACCAGTGGTCATGCGGTCGGTACTTGAACAACTCAGAATCGATGATCCATCAACTGTTGTGATGATCGGCGATCGGGAACACGACGGTTACGGCGCTGCTGCCACCGGTACCGATTTCATCGGCGTTTCTTGGGGTTTCGGAACTGACCTTGAACTCCGAGAAGCTGGCGCAAGGGAACTCGTTGCGCATCCTTCCGAAATCGAAGTTCTACTTACGCCACTTTCATAACTAGTCGTCGAGCTTTGACCAGGTACGTGTCGGGTAGAGAGAGACGGCAGGCTCGTAGAGCCATTCATCTCGATACGCACGGCGTGTGAGGTAGGCAATGACAGCGGTGTCATCGATTTCGTCACCGAGGATCTGTTCGTTGAGCGCTTCCATTCCCTCCTGCCTGGAGGCAGGACGAAATCCAAGTAACGGCTCAAGCTCGTCGCATTCAATTGCATCGAGTTGGGCCCCAAATCGACGTTTGCGGTCCATGATCTTTATGAGAATTGCGGCATCGCCAGCACGGGACTTTGCAAACGCATCAGAAAGATGGGGTGCAACGTCTTTTTCGAGCGACCAAATCACAGCATCAGCAAACACGTCTTTTCCGCCGGGACCGAAAATTTCATCTGGCATCGGCGGGACTTCAACTGTGATGCCTGCCGCTTCCGAGAGTGATTCACAGGTGGCACGATCGCCGAGGTACCGGTAACAGAGAAACCAGGCCAGCGATTCTCTCGGGTGAGCGTTGACCGAAATCGCGTGAATCGGAATCATGCCGCGAACGTTTTGTTGCACCCGGTAGTACTGCGCCGCGAACTTTGTATACGGAATACCCGAAACTTCTTGGTAAAGATGAAACAAGCCTGTGAGTCCGCCACTTGGGTTCCAGAACTCGCGAGTGCAGATGTTGCCAAGGTCCTCTAGCGGATCTCCGTAGTGGCCCCACTCCAGGTCAATGATCGCACTGACTTCATTACCGTCGAACATGAAATTCACAGGGCCGGTATCGCCTTGAACGAGCGATAGGCGGGCGATGGTCGAGGGTGCGTTCTGGCGGAGCCAACGAACGCCATAGGTAATGAGCGGGTCGGAGTAGCTCGAAAGAAACGCTGACCACTGCTCAAGCGCAAGGTCGACATCGTTGAGTGCCGCTTCCTGCGGAGTCGTCGGCAGATATGGCATCACATCGTCGAGACCAAGATCGGAAAGGTCAAGCGTGTGGAGGCGGGCGATCACTCGAATGAAGTCCTCCAAGACTGCGCGCTGTTGCACAGGATCATCGAGCTTGTCGATGTCTGAGCGTCCCCGAACCCGTTCAAAGAGCGTGCAGTTGAGTTCTTGGCTGACTCCGTAAACCTCAGGAACGGGAATATCGGTCTGTGCAAGCGCTTGGATGATGCGGGTTTCTCGTGTCAGCGAGGTCGATGACTTTGGGCCAGCGGGGGTCCGTTCCAGTCGCAGAAACCCTTTGAGAACTGACCCATCTGGTCGAGTGACGTCGACGACCCATGCTTCACGCCTTGCGACATGTCGGTGCAATGCGGTGATCTCACCGCCACCGGTTTCAGCAATCCATTCGACCATTCCGTCGGGAAGATCGTGCGTGTGTTCCATGAGGTTCCCCCTTGTGCTCCAAGCAACGTAGTCACCCGACGGGTTTCCTGCCCCGAAGATCGGTTGGTCATGAGCTCGGGGCTGGATGTGAAAGTGTGGCGCCTATGTCAAAGCGCACTCGCACTCTTTCTCTGCCTGCCCTCGTTGTCATTGTCGGCTCGCTCCTTTTGGCGGCCTGTGGTGGAGGTAGCAGCTCGAAGGCAGCGACACCGACTCCGATGCCTGCTCGATCAGGCACCTATGCGGTCGGCCACGACACCATCTCGATTCCCGATCCAGCTACGGGAAAGACGATTACTGCTGATCTTTGGTATCCGGCGGCCGACGGAGCGCAAGGCAGTTTCGCCCGCTACTCGCTGCTGCCCACCGCCTATTTTGATTCAAAGGTGGCAATTGAAGACGCTCCGTTACATGGCGATGGCGGATTTCCATTCGTTGTCTATTCCCACGGAAGTGGCGGCCAAAGTTTTGTCGCGTCGTTCCTCACGGAAGACCTTGCGAGTCACGGCTATGTCGTGTTGTCCGCAAATCACGATGGCAACACCGCCGCTGATCAACTTGTCGGGAACTCAGTTTCTCAGGATGTGAATGATTTCCTTCGTCCCAATGTCGTAAAGGCTGAGATCGACTGGGCTCTTGCGCAGTCTTCCGGTAAAGACTCCGCCTATCCGGCATTGAAGGGCGCAATTGACGAAGCGCGTATCGGTCTTGTTGGTCACAGCTATGGCGGGTACACCGCATTGGCGACTGCTGGCGGACACTCTGGTCCAGCCGGAACCATTGCGCCCGACCCGCGCATCAAAGCCGTTGTTGGCCAGGCTCCGTATACCCGTCGACTTTCCGACGCTGAACTCACCGGCATCAAGATTCCGGTGATGTTGATGGTCGGAACAAAGGACACCACCACGCCGCTGGAACTTGACTCACAGCGTCCGTTCGACCTCATTACCGGTCCGCCCGTCGTACTTGCGGTTATGACCGATGCTGCACATCAGTCCTATACCGATGTGTGTATGTACCTCGACGAGATTCCAAAGTTGCCCGATGCGCCAGCGTTGGTTGCAACCGCGATCAAGGTGCAAGCCACCGAAGGTTGCGGCCCCGAATTCATGTCCTATGCCCGTGACATGGAACTCAGTACCGGACTGACGGTTGCGTTCCTCAACGAATTCCTCGCTGGCACGCCCGATGCTTCCTGGTTCTCCGGAGAAACGTCGACTATCAGCGCTCCTGACATCACAATCACAATCAAGCGCTGAGAAACAGTTCGTCCCAAGTTCTTTCGACAACCGGTTTGCTAGGTTCGATCTATGAATCCAGCCGCCCTCGCATTTGCTGCCTTTCTCACTGCAGCAATCGGAACGCTGGGTGGTTTGGGCGGGGCAATCCTTCTCGTTCCCATCCTCGTCTTGTCGGGGATGGAAGCGAAGTTCGCCGCTCCTCTTGGATTGGTTTCGGTTGCTGCGGGCTCTCTCGCCGCAGCCCCTCAGCAACTCAGGGCTCGCGTTGTGAACCATCGTCTTGGGGTCGCTACAGAGATTGTTGCTTCGTCAGCAGCACTCGTAGGCGCGCTGGTCTCCGGTTTCATTGGCCAGTCGTTGCTTGCTGTCTTGCTTGGCGTCGTGGCATTGGTGGCCGCGTTCTTTGGTGGCCGACGCAAAGGAATTCGCAATCTTCCTGATCCATCGCTCACCGCAGTCGATGTTGGTGAAACACCGGGAACGCTCGCAGGGGTTTACCCATTGGGTAACGAGTTCGTTCCGTATCGCGCGAAGCATCTTCCTCTCGGACTCTTGGGAATGGGCATGGCCGGGTTGATTTCAGGCCTGTCCGGAGTTGGGGGCGGGTGGGTGAAGACACCGACCGCGTCGGAAGTTATGCATATTCCGGTAAAGGTCGCTGCGGCTACCTCGACCTTTACGGTTGGTGTGACTGCTGCGGTTGGTCTTCTTGTCTACGAATCACAGGGACGCATTGTGGTTTCTGACGCCGCGCTTGTTGCGGCTGCTGGCTTAGTTGGTGGCACTGTCGGCGTTCGGCTTCAACATCTCCTGCCGCCTCCGTTGGTGCGCCGAGGTCTTTCCTTTACCCTTGCCGTCATCGGCGTCTTACTAATTGTGCGCCGATGAACGATTTCGGAGTTCTTTCAAAGATTCTGATGGTCGCGCTTGTTGTGACATTTGCCTGCGCACTCGGTGGCGCATTTCTCCCAGGAACGGCGGGCGTTTGGAGCGGAACTGCGTGCATCATCATCTTGATTGCTGCGCCAGTTCTGCGGGTGACATGGCTGGTCGTGGATTGGACCAGAACTCGGGACGTGAAATTCGCGCTTTTGGGTTGTGCGTTGCTGGTTGTCCTCGCAACGAGTGGTGCAATCGTCTTTCTCCGTTAGCACTTGTCGCTCACGGCGAAGCCAAAAGAGCCTCGGTAGGCTTTCATGATGACCTCGGACGGACTAGCTCGACCAATTGACTTTTCTGCACGTTCTGCTCAAGGCATTCACCTTGGTGTGTCGTTAGGCGGAGGAGGAATCTTCTTCGTTGCTTGGCAGGTGACTTATCTCGAGCAATTGGCGCAGTTGGGGGTGAACCTCAAAGGGGCCGGTCGTGTTGTTGGCACATCGGCAGGTTCATTGGTCGCATCAATCCTTGAGGCGGGAAATCTGCGGCGATTCGAACGCGAGGTTTCTCTTTTCGCCAAGACCCCAGCGCTTGTCAGCATGTTGGCGCCCTCAGGTTCGTTGAAGCCAAGCCAACAGCGTGCACTCGATTTCTTTGTTGCGGCGCAAACCGCAGAGCCTGAACTGATTCGTTCCATCGGACATGAAGCGCTGGCCGCACTTACTCCTTCGGCAAGCAAGATGACCCGAAGCATCTCTGCGATGCTGCTCTCGCGTTCGTGGCCTGCCGATGCACTGCACATCACCTGTGTCGACACGCTCACAGGTGAACGTTGTGTGGTCACGCGCGATGCCGGAGTTCGTATCGAACGCGCGGTTGCGGCGAGTAGCGCTGTCCCTGGAATTTTCAGCCCGCAGCCCATCGGCGATCGTCGTTGTATGGATGGGGGAGTCAGTGGATCTGGGACCCACCTCGACCTTCTCGCTGGATGCGATCGCGCTGTCGTCCTGAGTCTCACGACAACCACTCCAACTCCGATTGGGGCGATGACCCAGGCTCCAGGGAACTTTGCCAAAGATGTGTCGGCGCTTGAAGCTTCGGGCACAAAGGTGTTTCTGCGTAGCCCGGAAACAATGGACATCAACAAACTCATGGATCCCAAGTCGGTTCCCGAAGCCATTGCCATGGCCAAGCGTCAAGCAGCGGCCGATGCCGATGCGCTTCGCGAGTTCATCGCATAGATCATTTGCGCAGAGCCCTTTTTGTTGAGGCAGGATGAGGAGATGGATCGGATTTCTCCTACACGAGCAGTCACCAAAGAAGAGATCGACACCTTTTGGGGCGACGGTGTTGTATGTCTAAGGTCGATCCTTCCCCTTGATCTTGTTGCTTCAATGGAAGCGCCCATCGAGGATGCGCTCTCGAGTACCGCAACGACCAATCTCTCCGAGATGGCCGACGCCCTTGAATCCGGGGGCATCGCCCGTCTTGTTGATGACTCCGTCGCCTCGTCCGGTGCGCCTCGCGGCCAGTTCAAGGCAGGCACTGACCATTGGCTCATTCAAGAAGAGTTCAAGGTATTCGCACTTCGATCTCCGCTTCCTGAAATTGTTGCGTCGCTTCTTCAAAGCGACGAGGTGCGTTTCTATGAAGACAGTGTGTTGGTGAAAGAACCGGGAACGCAGGAGAAGACCGGATTCCATCAGGACATGGCGTATTTCCATCTCGATGGTGATCTCGTTTGCACGACGTGGGTGCCACTCGATGTTGTCACTGCGGAAATGGGAGCAGTTCGGTTTGTCGTTGGCTCCCATCTCGACGCCACGAAGTATCGGCCGAGCATGTTCGTTTCGGAACTGGCGATGCCTGGAACTGAAGGTGCAGAAGTCCCCGACTATGACAAGCAGGTCGGCAAGGCGCGAATCATTAGTTTCGATACCGCACCCGGTGACCTCACCGTTCACCATGCGCGCACAATTCACGCCGCGAGTGGAAATCTGAGTCGCACCCAGCGCCGGCGAGCGATCAGCGTTCGCTATACAGGCGACAACACGCGCTTCAAGTTTGTGCCTGGTTCACCAATGAAGGACCATCACAGTTCGCTTGTCGAAGGCGAGCTTTTGAACGATGCCTGTCCTCTTGCCTGGCCGTAGCGTCACCGAACAGGCGTCAGTGAGGACAACTGCCACTCGCCATCTTCTTTGTAGGTGATTTCCCCTACGGGTGAATCGGTCCGCAAGTTGATATGCCGTTCCATCCGCACGAGCAGCATGTCCTGCAGGGAATACCAGTACTCGATGGTGGTCGTACCCTTTTGCGGGCCGGTGAGGAGGTCGGTCTCGCGGTAGTGAAAAGTCGGAGTAGCGACTGAATTGATGTCGAGAGACTCAGCGCCGAGCGATTCGAAGGTGACGGCAGAGGTGGTAGTTCCGCTAATGCTGTCGCTAATTCCCGTGCAGGTGGAGGTCGAAACTTCCTCACGACGTTCACCGTTCTTGATGATCTCGCCGGGAGGGGAGCAGATGAACTTAGAGATATTGGTGATCGAGGCTGCTCCGAGATCCCAGCTGGTTGTCGTTTGATTGCTGTGTTCGGTTAGGACGTCATTATCGATGCAGTACTTCCAACGCTGCTGGAAGGCAGCATTGAAATCCACACTTGTTGTCCAGCAGTTGTCGCCTTGGTGGGCCACAGTCACGGGAGCAGAGGCCCCGTAGTTCTGACTTGTCGGCGGAAAACTGATTGAAGCTTTTCCGGAAGCGTCAGATTGATACACCCCGGCTGGTGGGCGGACAACAACAGCGCCGATGGATTCAATTTCCGAGGGATCGCCTTCGCGAAAGGCCTGAAGTGCTTCATCGAAAGACTTCGCGCCGGGATTGTCACGAAAGACGAACATCGAAACAAGCACGATGATCGGGATGATGACAAGAGCAGCGACGATGGATCCGGTAATGGCGATCCACCGCAACGAATGTCGCGAAGCCGACATTGCACCCCCCCTGTCCACTGGCCCGGTTATCAATCTACGACGGTTCAGCGCAGGCGGAGTGTTGTTGCAGCAGCAACCGATGGGGGCGAGGTCAGGAAGTCTGAACGGCTGCTGAAACGGCTGCCACGGCTTCGAATGCTCGTCGAAGCGCGGCGACTTCATCCTCAGCGAGTCCCAAGTCAATAACTTCAGTCCACCCTTGTGAACTGAGTCGTACCGGAACTCCGCCAACACCGGCGAGTTCCAAGTAGTCGTTGTCGAGCATCACCTGGAGCGGGAACACCGTGGGCTTTCCGTTGATGACTGTGTCGATGATGTGGGCAACGGAATGGGCGGTAACGATTTCGGTTGTGTGTCCCGCTGTGGTGTGAATAAGGAATGGTTTCACCGCGGCGCGAATTTCAGGTGGTAACTGCGCGACATGTTCGAATGCGCCATGCACATCGCGGTTGGCAACGATTGAAAGAAGTTCGCCTCGATGGGCGAGTATTTCCTCGGGGAGTTGTTCGAGTGAGCGGCCATTTCGCTGCTCGGTAATCCATGAGGCCAACACATCGGAGGAAACTCCGTCAACGGCAACCTGACTCCATGCGGGGATGAGGTTGTCTCCGTGCTGTCCGAGCATCACCGCATTCACATCGGTGCGGCGGACTCCAAGAGAATCAGCGATTTCACGGCGAAAGCGGATGGAATCGGAATAGGCACCCGCTCCTACAACCAGGTGGCGGTCGATGACGCGAGAGAAAACTTCAACACCCAGTTCAACCGGATTGGACTGAACAATGACAAGTGGAGGAGTGCCATCTCGCCTTGCGAGTTCCTCAGCAAACGTCGTAAAGATCCGCAGGTTGGTTCGGGCCAGTGCAATGCGGTCAACGTTCTGTGTGGGATCAGTGGGGACAGTTGACCCAGCCAGCATCACAAGGATGTCAGCGTCGAGTTTTTCCGGCTGATCGATGAGTTCGATTGTTGGGGCGGTGTCAGCAAATGCGTCCCGCAGATCAGCGCGAAGTCCATGAGTTTCGTACTCGCTTGCGCCACCGTGATGAGCAACGAGTTGCAGCCGAGCATCAGGAGAAAGAATTTCTCGATCAAGAAGTTGCACTGCTAACTGCCGACCACAGGATCCAGCGGCGCCAACGATGGCCACGTTCTTGCGACTGCTCATGAAATGCGATCCGATCCTTCGATTCGGTAGTCGGTGACCTGTGTGTCGTCGGTACCGAGGTCAGAGAAATTGTCATAGGCCCGCGCAGCCATGAACTCACGCCACGCAAATGGCCGATAGCGCGGGCCCGATGTTGAGAGTTCGGGGACAGGTTCAATGATGGATTCGCGCGGCGGATTGCCAAAGTAAGGGATCGAGAACCGACGCCGTTCAGTCATTGGGAGAACGCGATGGATCGCGGCGCGATAGAGATCGTTCGTCCAGGCTTGGGTGCAATCGCCAAGATTGACCACAATCGTGCCTGGTTCGGGCGGGACATCGATCCAGTTGCCGTCAGATGCGAGCGCCTGAAGGCCGCCGGTGTTGTCTTGAAGAAGAAGTGTGAGAGTGCCGGGGTCGGTGTGATGGCCAAGGGCAACCTCACCAAGTTCGGCCAGCCCATCTCGTTCATCGTCGGGAACGGGATCGCCAAGCGTGTAGAGGTTGAGGCGAACGGTGCTTCCTTGGCGGGCGCAGGTGAGAGCACTGCTTGAGGAAGGGCCAAGTTTGAGGATCGAATGAAGTAGCACTGTCGTCCGATGAGCGAGGTCGCTCATTGCCTCGAAATGCTGCACCATTGCATCGCGAAAGCCGGGAAGTTCTGGCCAGCGATTCATGGCCTCGCCAACAGAAGGGTCAACGAAGTCGAAGACCTCTTTATGGTCTCGAACTCGTTTGGTGAGTTCCCGATCGAACCAGCCGAGGGGGTTCTGTTCGGTGCGCCCAATTGCGGTGCGGGTTGACCGGGGAGCGTCGAAGAATCGCTCGGTCTCGCTCCATGTATTGGCGATGACCGAATCAAGACCGTGGCCAACGAGGAGGAAGAATCCATGATCACGACACGCAGCGTCGAGATCCTCTCGTGCAGTGGCACTGGGATTGGAAATGTCAACGATCGGAACAGCGGGCATGTCCCATTGTGGCCCGCTGCTCGCAGCTGCGCCTGACTCGACTCTGCGCAGTCGTCCTAGGCTTAGCGAATGGGTGTTCCTCTTGCGATTCTTGATCTCGCCATCGTCGGTTCTGGAGATTCTGTTGCCGATGGGCTCAACGCATGTGTCGAGGTAGCGAAGACCGCAGAAGCGAATGGCTATAGCCGGGTTTGGTACGCCGAACATCACAACATGGACGCAGTTGCTTCGTCGGCAACGGCGGTCCTCATCGCCCACGTGGCAGCAAACACCGAGTCAATCCGTTTGGGTTCGGGCGGCATCATGCTCCCGAATCACTCGCCGCTCACCATTGCTGAACAATTCGGCACACTTGCGACGTTGCATCCCAATCGAATCGATCTCGGACTGGGTCGTGCTCCAGGAACCGATCAGGTCACCGTGCAAGCGCTTCGTCGTGACCCGCGTGCATCGGAGCATTTCCCCCAAGACGTTCTTGAACTTCAGGCCTTCCTCGGTGATACGACTCGAGTACCGGGTGTTCATGCAACCCCAGGTCGCGGAACCCATATTCCGATCTACATCCTCGGATCTTCACTTTTTGGTGCTGAACTGGCTGCAGTCCTTGGTTTGCCATTCGGATTCGCTTCGCATTTCGCTCCGCATCAACTGCGTGAAGCGGTTGCGTTGTATCGATCAAACTTCCGTCCGTCCGAGCAACTCGAACATCCGCATGTCATTGCTGGCGTGAACGTGATCGCTTCTGATTCTGAGGACGACGCGCAGTCGCAATTCACCACGACGCGCCGCGCGCGTCTGCGCCGGTTCTTGTTGAAGCCGAATGTCGATGTCCCCGATGCCGAAGTCGACCGAATCTTGGCGTCTCCTCAAGGCGCGCAGATCGCAGCGATGATGAAGCACACCGCTGTGGGAACACCGGCTGCAGTCCGCGAACAATTGCTCGAGTTCACGGCGTATGCCGAGGCCGATGAACTCATGGTGTGTCATCAGTCGCCCACAGTTGATGAGCGTTTGCGATCGATCGAACTCACCGCAGAGGCCATGGACCTCGTTGGCGTCTAAACCCTGGGCTTTCACTCAAAGCGCGACTGCCTCGGATCGCACCTATGAACACTACGCCTGACTATTCTTTGGCGGTCTACAAAGGAGCTCAAATGAAGTTGAAAATCGCAGGCCTTTCCGCACTTGCTGCACTTGTTGCAGTTATGACACTGGCGGCGGGGTGTTCGTCCTCATCTTCGTCAAAGTCCTCCGACACAATTCGTATTGGTCTCGAAGCGCCCATCACCGGATCGCTCGCGGAACTCGGTCAAGGGATGTTGAACGGTGCCAAGCAAGCCGCGACCTACGTCAACGCAAACGGTGGTGTCGGCGGCAAGAAGATCGAAATTGTTGCCATCGACGATAAGGGCGACCCCGATGCCGGCGTGGCTGCTGCAAACAGCGCCGTGAAGGCTGGACTCGACGCTGTCGTTGGTCCCTATAACTCAGGTGTTGGCCTGAAGACGCTTCCCATCTATATGGATGCCGGACTTGTGCCATTGCGTTTGACCTCGTCAGACCAAACCGCAGGGATGGGCTTCACCTTGCAGCCGATGACCTCGCAGATTGCACCTGTTGCAACTGATGCACTTGTGAAGCAACTCAAGGCCTCATCAGTTGCGCTCATCGTTGATTCCACGACCGACTACACCAAGTCTGCTGCCCAAGCCATGACCGCATCGTTGGGCAACGCCGGCATCCGGATCACAACAGCCGAGTCGATCACACCCGGAGCAACGTCCTACGCCGACACGGTCACCAAAGTTCTCGCAACGAATCCGTCGGCTGTCTATGTCATCACGTACTACCCCGAAGCTGGGCTGATTGCGCAAGCGATGCTCGCGACAAACACCTCGGTGAATTGCCTCGCTGACTATGGCGCCTACGACAATGGCTACATCACTGCAGCCGGAATCCCGGCCGCGCAAAAGTGCCCGGTGGTTGGCGTGCCCGCACCGAGAGATTCCCCTGTCCCCTTTTCGGTCGTCGACGCCAGCGACAGATATTTTAGCTTTCAGCTGGTTGATCCCTACGCCAACTACGCCAAGCAATTCAATTCGGCACCGGGTTCATGGTCGCCTTATACCTACGACTCGGTGCTCGTTCTCGCCGACGCCATTGGCCGCGCCGGTGGTACGTCTGCTGCAGCACTCAAGAGCGCACTCGCAGCCACCAGCGGCTGGAAGGGCTGGACCGGCACCGTTGCGTTCGACGCGACAACCGGAAACCGCATTCCTGCGCCAGTGACCGTCAATACGGTGACCAGCGACGGGGTGTTTCAGGTTGACCCGGCCTGGATCACGGCAACCGGCTTTACCTACTGAGGCTGAGTTCAGGAGCGATTTCGCACAAGGATTCGAAGGAGGGGAGTAGAGCGAACAGATAATGTTCGTTCGTTCCTTCTGGAGGTCTCGTGGTGGGTGTTCGTCGTCTTTCGAAGTCATTGATCGCGTTGTTGGCCGGGGCACTGCTTGCCCCGGCCATTGTGGCATGACGACGCCGATTGACGATGCATGGACTGCGCAACTTGTCCAGGTCGTGCTCAACGGGGCTCGCGCAGAGGCGCCTCGCATATCTCCGACGACTCGTCAGCCGAAATCTCGAACCCATACAACTCCGAAAACACGAAAGGTCACTTCGCCATGAAGCAGATCATGTTGCACGGCGCCAATGACTGGCGACTCGATGATATCGACGAACCAACTCCTGGCCCACGCGATGCTCTTGTGCGCATTGCCGCATGCGGTATTTGCGGCACCGATGTTTCCTACATCCACATGGGCATGACCCCTGGACATCCCATACCGCTGGGCCATGAAATGGCTGGTGTTATTGAATGGCTTGGTAGCGAAGTGACCGGTCTGACGGTTGGCGATCGCGTTGTGGTGTGTCCCTCCGATGCCGGACACGGCCCGATGGGAACTGGCGGTCCGCAAGGTGGCCTCACCCCAATTCTCTTTGTGCCCGATGCGGCAAATGGAAAGAGACTCTTCAAAGTCCCCGAAGGTTTGGCATTGACGACGGCCGCCCTTGCAGAGCCGTTGGCCGTCGGCATGCAGTCGGTAAACCAGTCCGAAGCGAAGCCGGGGGACAAGGTCGCAGTCTTTGGTTGCGGCCCAATCGGACTTTTCGCAATCGCCACACTTGCCGATCGTGGGGTGACCGATGTCGTCGCTATTGACTTCAGTCATGCCCGACTCGATTTGGCAAAGCAACTCGGAGCCTCACATGTGCTTGACCCATCCGAGGTTGATGTGTGGGCGGAACTCAAGCGCATCCATGGTGAAGTGCCGTTCATGTTTGGTCCGACAGCGGCGACCGATGTCTTCATCGAAGCCTCTGGTGCCGACAGCGTTATCGGCGATGTGCTGCAGAACGGTCGAGTCGATGGTTGCCTCGTGATCGTGGCTCTGCACTATCGCCCTGTTTCCACCAATTACGTCAACCTGCTCATGAAGCAGTTCACGGTTCGTGGATCAATGGAATATCCCGAACGGTTCGAGGACGCGATTGAGTTGCTTGAACGTCGCGATTTGTCTGCAGTCATTAGCCACAAGTTGTCGCTTGAGGAATTCGGTGACGGGCTTGCGGTCCTCGAAGGTTCAAAAGACTGCGGCAAGGTCATGATCACGATGGAAGGTGCATGATGAGCAACAAGGTTTCATTTGATTTCACCGGAGTCTCGGTACTTGTAACTGGCGGAACAAGCGGCATTGGTTATGCCATTTCGTCGGCCTTTGCTGACGCTGGAGCATCTGTCACAGTGACTGGTACTCATGCATCGGCCGCTGACTACGACACAGAACTCTCACGGTTCGCGTACAAGCAGCTGGAAATGCGTGATGGCGATGCTGTCGATGCGCTTGCAGCGAGCCTTGGTTCACTCGATGTTTTGGTGAATAACGCCGGCGCGAACTTTCCTGATGGGCTCGATGAATGGAGCCCCGAGGGTTTTCAAGCCTCGCTCGCGATGAACGTGGAAGGAGCGCAACGCCTCAGCGTTCGCTCTCGTGAAGCACTGGCAAAGAGCAAGATGCCCGGCGGCGCGAGTGTGGTCAACATCATTTCGATGATGACCTACCGAGCCACAACGATTGTCCCTGGCTACTCGTCCTCAAAAGCCGCGCTACTCGCCCTCACTCGGAACTTGGCTCTGCATTGGGTGAATGACGGCATTCGGGTGAACGCGGTCGCACCCGGTCTCATTGATACCCCCATGACCGCACCAATGAAACCGTTTCAGGAAATGCTCGATGGTGAACTCGCCAAGCAGATGATGCGCCGTATGGGGACGCCCGAAGAGGTTGCGGCAGCAGTTCTTTTCCTGTCGTCAGAAGCATCGTCATTCACCACCGGAACCGCATTCGCCGTCGACGGCGGATACCTCGCGCTGTAACAAGGACAGATTCCATGGGAAATGAAATTCGAATCGATGACCTTGCATCGCCAGTGCTCAATGACATTCAGAAGATGGGCATTGACTATGGAGAAACGGTTCATACTGAACTGTCGGTTGAGGCTGTCTGCGAGGCAGCGATTGCAGCCACTGGCCTGAGTGACTTTGGGCCTGAGGATTTCCGCGAGCGACTTCAAGTTCAGCTCGACTCCATCAACGCTGATCCTGACCGAACGGGCCTCGGCCGCATGCTCGCCTTCGGAGATGACCTGAAGTACGCCGTGAACCGACTGCGTATTCGCGACCTTCTGAAGCAGCATCCCGAGATTCTCGACATCAAGATCGAAAAGCCGGTGATCGTGATCGGTCTTCCGCGCTCGGGCACCACAAACCTGGTGAACCTGCTTGCGGCCGACAGCCGGTTCCGTTCGATGCCTCTGTGGGAATCGTACGAACCGGTTCCCGATCCCCGTGAGGAAATTCCTGCCGACGGCGTTGACCCTCGCTGGACTCGTTGTCAGGGTCAGTGGGAAGCAATGCAGGCTGGCGCTCCGTTCATCGCAGCAATGCATCCGATGAATCCGGATCACGTTCATGAAGAGAACGAACTTATGGCTCCGGACTTCTCGAACTACAACATTGAGTGGGTCGCGAGAGTCCCCGAATGGCGTGACTACTACCTCGCGCAGGATCAAACCCCGCACTATGAGTACATGAAGACGGTGCTGCAGATTCTGCAGTGGTACCGGCCTCGTGAGCGTTGGGTACTGAAGTCTCCGCAGCACCTCGAGCAGATCGGGCCGTTGATGTCGGTCTTCCCCGACGCAACGATTGTTGTCACGCACCGCGATCCAGTTGCGGTTGTGCAATCGACAATCACGATGCTCACCTACGGAGCGCGTACGGCGTACAAGTCGACAAAGCCCGAGTGGTATCGCGACTACTGGACAGACCGCATTGGTCGACTTCTCGATTCTTCGCTCCGTGACCGGCATCTGCTTCCTGCCGATCGCACGGTCGATGTGTTCTTCCATGAATACATGGCCGATGAGGTGGGTACCTTGCAGCGCATCTACGACGCCGCCGGTATTGAGTTCACCGACGAGGCCAAGGCCGAGGTCGCTGCCTACCAAGACGCACATCCCCGTGGCAAGGAAGGTCGAGTTGTGTATGACCTTCGAGGTGATTTCTCTGTAACCCCTGAAGAAGTTCGTACCCGTTACACCGACTACATGAACACGTTCCCTGTACAAATCGAGGTCAAATGAATATCCAAGAGCAGGTCGACCATCTCATTGACACCCGGCCGGGCAAAGAGTTGCTCACCCCGGTCTATGACGATCCGGCGTATCCAGTTGTCGACGGACTCATCTATCGATCAGGTGGAACCACTGCCACCTACATGATCCTCACCGATAACGGTCGAATCATCGTGAACACCGGCATGGGGTATGAGGCGCCGCATCACAAGCGTGTGTTCGACGCGATCTGCCCCGGGCCGACGCACTACATCTTCACGACCCAGGGTCACGTGGATCACGTAGGTGGTGTCGATCTGTTTAAAGAGGCGAACACCAAATATGTCGCTCAGGCCAACAACCCAGCACACCAGCGTGACGACAAGCGCATCCAGGGTTTGCGTATGCGCACTGCGGGCATTTGGTTCGACATGCTCGGCACCGACGCTCAGCGCATTTACAAAGAAAACCCCGGCGTTTCAATGGCGCAGTCAGAGCCAATGCCCGACATCCTCTTCGAAGATCGACTCTCGCTCACGATCGATGGTCTTCGCGTCGACCTCTTTGCCGCCGTTGGTGAGACGACAGATTGCTTGATCGTTTGGCTTCCCGATCACAAGATCGCGCTCGTCAGCAACCTTTTTGGTCCGCTGTTCCCGCACTTTCCGAATGTCAACACCATTCGTGGCGACAAGTACCGGTTCGTCGAACCACAACTCGCAACGAATCGTTTCGTTCGCGAACTCCGACCAGAAATGCTGGTGACTGGTCGCCATGAACCGATCGTCGGCGCAGACTTGATCGAAGCTTCCCTCGAACGACTCCACGACGCGGTTGTCTACGTGCACGAGGAATCACTAAAGGGTTTCAACGCTGGGGTCGATGTCTGGACTCTTATGGACAAGATCCAGCTTCCACCCGAACTTCGTGTCGGTCAGGGTTACGGCAAAGTCTCGTGGGCCGTTCGTACGTTCTGGGAGGAATATGTCGGTTGGTTCAAACTTGAATCAACCACCGAGTTCTATCCCGACAGCGCTCCGGCAGCGCTCGCGGAACTTCTTGTGCTCACAGGAACTGACGCAGCGCTTGATCGAGCGGAGGCAGCACTCGCACGAGGCAACGCACCTCTCGCGCTCACGCTCGGCGAAGCGATCGCGCAGACCGAATCAGAGAATCCTCGCCTTCGATCGCTGATGGCAAACGCACATCAGCACCTGCTCGACAATGGTGGCGATGTGAGCTTCTGGGAAAACGGGTGGCTTCGCACTGAGCTTGCTCGCTGGAGCGAACCTGCGTTGTAAGCGCCAAGTGCGTTACAGCGTCACCGAATTCGCGACGCCTTCAGCGCCCATATTCACGACCAAAATCTTCACTGGCTTGTCGGTCTTATTCTCGCCGTTGTGCGGAGTGCCGACCGCTTCAAGAATCGCGGAACCTGCAGAGAACTGCTTCACGATGCCGCCCTCGTAGGTGACGGTGAGGGTGCCTTCAAGGATGTACGCGTACATCGGAGCGTCGTGCTTGTGGAGCCCTGTGGAAACTCCCGGGGCAATGGTGAGAATCGCCGACGACACCTGTGCTTGGGATCCACTTGGGTACTGCAGTAATTGGTCAAGAACAGTTTGCGCTTGTTTGTTGAGTACGACTGATGATTCGGGCTTGCCTGGGGACGCTGCGACGGTGGAGGTGGTGGTGCTTGAACCTGAGGTCGAACTGTCGCTTGAGCACCCCGCCGCCAAGACACCCACGGTGATGGTGAGGGCGATCAGTATGTTTCGAGGGACGTTGCGTTGGCTGAAGGTCATTAACCGAGTCTAGAGATGGTTCCCTTCGGCAGTGGCTACTCTTGCCTGTCTGATCGGTCGCCCGACCGAGTCATTCATTGTGCAAGGGGAATGTTGTGGGTCGTCTCGCTGGCAAGGTCGCATTCATCACCGGAGCCGCTCGCGGACAGGGTCGTTCGCACGCAGTGTGCATGGCCGAAGAGGGCGCCGATGTCATCATCAGCGACATCTGCGGGCCCGTTGGTACCAGCGGCGTCGTGCCTGCGACACCCGAAGATCTCGCTGAAACCGTTCGTCTTGTTGAGGCCACCGGCCAACGCGTCATCTGGGACCACGTCGACGTGCGTGAGCCTGCGCAGCTGAAGGCACTTGCACAGCGAGGCATCGACGAACTCGGTCACATCACCACCGTTGTTGCCAACGCAGGCATTCTCAACTGGGCCCGGACCCACGAACTCACACAGGATCAGTGGCAGGACGTCATCGACGTCAACCTCACTGGCGCGTTTAACACCGTGCAGGCAGTGCTCCCACATTTTCTTGAGCGCGGCGAAGGCGGTTGCTTCATCGTGATCAGCTCGGCGGCGGGTCTCAAGGGTCAGCCGTTTACATTGTCGTACACCGCCGCGAAGCACGGCCTTGTTGGTATCGTCAACGCGCTTGCTATCGAATACGGCGAGTACAACATTCGCGCCAACTCAATTCATCAAGCCGGTGTCACCACGCCGATGGGTGATGTTCCCGGTCTTGGAGCACTGATCGAAGAGCGTGCGTTCACCGTTGGTCCGGTATTCATGAACACCATGCCGGTTGAGATGATTGACTCGGTCGATGTATCGAACGCAGTCATCTACCTCGCCAGCGACGAGGCTCGTTACGTAACGGGCATGCAGATGAAGATTGATGCAGGTCTCGTCGGCCGTTAAATCTTCTTCGCGAGATACGGCGAGAACCAACCCGCATAACGGGACTGCAGTTCGGGAAGGCGCCAATCTCGGCCGGTTACAACACCTCGACAGTCATTCGATCCGCACAGGCAATCGAACTCGTCGTAGTCACCGCCATCGCTCATGGCGTAGTCGAATGTGAGCTCTTCGCCGGTCGCGATGTCGCGCATGGCGACCACAAGCATGTTGCCAGCCAACCCGCAGTTGGGCGTGCACGAGTGGTTGACGTAATCGCCAGGATCAGCGGTTTCGCCCGACACCAAATAGAGGTGTTCGTCGATCTGCATCGTGCGCGAAATGCGTTCGGCTGGAAGCGAACGCAACTCGGTCTCGTCGGCTACCCAACCGCCAAACGCAGCGACCGACTCGCCCGCGGCTATCGGCTCGAGCGCATAGGAACCCATGCCCTTGCCGCCGGCGTTTCGTGCCTGCGCCTTGGGAGTCAACCAGTTGAAATACACAGACTGACTTTGTCACATGGATTCAGGCGACTTCGGAGTTGTGATGTGCGATTAGGCCGGACCGAGGGCACACGGGCAAGTTTGCAGGGTCGTATTGCTGTATGAGGACTCTTCGGCAGTTGAGCAGCAGGTCGAAGTCAAAGGCCAGATGGCAGGTTTTGGGCGACGCTCGGGTGAAGGCGACAGCTATTCCGGGTCGCAGCCGCGCCCGAGGCCGTCACCGATTTTCACCCGCATCAGAGCAATCGACTCGTGATGCGGTAGAACTCGGGCTATGACAGCTACATCACTCAACGGCGCATCGGTTCTTTTGCTGGGCGCCACCGGGGGACTTGGTCGGGCGCTCGGCGAGGAACTTGCCGCACGCGGTGCCGCTCTCACCTTGGTGGGGCGCGACCAACAACGTCTCGAGCAACTGACGGCGGCTGGCCCGCGGGTGGCACTCGATCTGCGATCACCCGTTGCGTGCGCCACGGCCATGCGAACCGCGGTTGAACAGCACGGAAATCTTGATGTTGTGATCAACGCTGTTGGAGTCGTGGCCTTCGGCGACGTTGCGACGCTGTCGACCGACGTGATGGAAGACCTGTTCATGACCAACACGTTCATTCCCATCATGGTTGCCACCGAAGCGATGAACACACTTCCGACCGGCGGCGTGATCGTGAACATTTCCGGTGTCATTGCCGAACAGAATCTGCCCGGCATGGTTGCCTATGGCGCATCGAAAGCCGCGGTGCGCGCGTTCGACGAAGGTTTAGCCCGTGAAGCGCGACGCAAAGGCGTGCGCGTGATTGATGCTCGACCACCGCATACCGAAACCGGGCTTGCGGGTCGGGCGATTGCGGGCACCGCGCCGAAGATGGGCGAGGGACTAGAACCAGCGACTGTGGCGCGCGTGATTTGCGATGCAATCGAAAGCGGAGCGACAGATCTCGGGTCTGCGGCGTTTGCTGGGTGAAGGAGTGGGATAACTCGCGCACCCGGTCGTTCCGGCGTTCACTGGCTAATTAGCTGATCGGTCGAGCAGGCTCGGAGGCTCAAACCTCCAGCTCCTACCGGGCTGGCAGTAGCCTCGCCCGATGTTGAGGTACCTCGTTACCGCCATAATTTTTTGTGTGATCTTCGCTCTCTACAACCTCTTACGCCCTCGCATCGACCCGAAATTCAAGGGGCGACCGGTCTTGGCAGTCGTCGCCTTTGTTGGATTCTTTGCCCTGGTCGGAGTGGTTTTCTCGCTCGTAGGTCTGTACTAACTGGGACAGAGCAAGAACCCGCGAGATGTTTGGGTTTATCGACAGGCCGACCGGGGCATCTGCGGGCAGTTCGGTAGAGTCCTGCGGTGACTTTCTTGCGAAATACCTCCCCTCGTGTACTGGCCGCTGTTTTGGCGATTGCGATCATCGGGGGTTGCTCCTCGACATCCGGAAACGACGCAACTGGCCAATCTGGCGACGTCCAGGCCGAGGCGCTGGCGGAATGCCTGTCTGGTCAGCCCATTCCCGCGGGCTCGACACTCAACATCTCAACCACTGTCGCCCCAATTACGTCGATCGTTGCGAATGTGGCCGGGGGACTGGCGAAGATCACGGGAATCGTTCCCGAAGGAACCAACTCCCACACGTTTGAACCCTCGCCGAACGTGGCCGTAACGCTGGCCAAAACCAATGTGCTCTTTGCGAACGGTCTTGTTCTTGAGGAACCGACGAAAGAACTTGCCGATAGCAACCTCCCCAAATCGGGTGCTCTTTGTGAACTCGGAACGGCCGTATTGCCCGTTTCCGACTATATCTATGACTTCTCTTTTCCCGAAGATGGCGGTAAGCCGAATCCCCATCTTTGGACGAATCCGAAACTCGCCATTAAGTACGTCGCGCTCATCCGTGATGTTCTCGTGAAGATGGACCCGGCGAATGCTGCGGCGTACACCTCAAATGCGGCCGCCTACACAAGCAAACTTGATGCACTTGATGCAGCCGTTACAACAGCGAGCGCAACTCTGCCGGCTGAAGATCGCAGACTCCTCACCTATCACGACGCGTACGCCTACTTTGCCGCCGACTACGGATGGGTAGTTGTGGGCGCTATTCAACCTTCTGATTTCAACGAACCGACCGCGCGCGAAGTCGGTGACCTGATCGCTCAGGTACGGGACTCCAAAGTGAAGGCCATCTTCGGCTCCGAGGTGTTCCCGAGTCCGGTGCTTGAACAGATCGGACGCGAGACCGGTGTCACTTACATCGATGTTCTTCGTGACGACGATCTTCTTGGTGAACCTGGAGATCCTGAGCATTCTTTTCTCGGCCTCATGCAATTCGATTACATCACCATGGTTGAAGCCCTAGGTGGCGACGCTACGGCTCTCCGCAATCTCGACATCACTGACGTTGTACCTGACACGGCCAATTACCCGCAGTGACACGTCTGATCGAGCTCGACGGAATTTCGCATTCCTATGGCGGACCAACCGTGCTCGAGCATGTCCATCTGACGATCGATGAAGGCTCGTTCCTCGGGGTTATCGGCCCATCCGGATCGGGAAAGACCACGCTGTTGCGTTTGGTGCTCGGAAATCTCCGACCGACCGAGGGCGTAGTGCGGCGTCGGGCTGATCTGCGGATCGCGTATGTTCCTCAGGTCGAAACGGTCAACTGGAACTTCCCCATCACGGTGAGCGAGGTCGTCCTGATGGCGGCCGCGGCCAAGTGGTACCGACCGCGTGCCACCGAATCAGAGCGCAAACGTGTGGCTGAATTACTCGAGCAACTCGGACTCGGCGGTTTCGAACACCGGCATATCCGCGAACTCTCCGGTGGCCAGCAACAGCGGGTGTTTCTCGCCCGCGCCCTTCATCGCGATCCCGAACTTCTCGTTCTCGACGAGCCAACCTCGGGTGTCGATGTGCGCACCCGTCATGAAGTTGTTCATCTACTTACCGATCTTCATCGCAATGGCACGTCTGTTGTGCTCTCCACTCATGACATCAACGGTCTTGCCGCGCATCTGCCGTTAATTGCTTGCGTCAATCGCGAGCTCATCGCCGTTGGTACTCCCGCCGAAGTTCTCACCTCGTCGGTTCTCGAACGAACCTACGGAGCGCCGATGGAAGTTCTCGAACACGGCGGCATGCTCCTCGTCACCGACAGCCCGATGGGAATCGAATGACACTGTTCGAACCGTTCCAGTTCGAGTTCTTTCGCAACGGATTCATGGTTGCGACACTCGCCGGGGCCATCTGCGGTCTCGTAGGTGTCTACGTCGTCTTGCGCAGCATGAGCTACATCGGTCACGGGCTTTCGCATTCCATTTTCGGCGGCGCAGCGGCCAGCGCCGTTCTCGGCGTGAACTTTTACCTCGGCGCCGGAATGTGGGGTCTTCTCTCTGCACTCATGATCGGTCGAGTTGCTCGCCGCGGAAAGATCGGTGCCGACGCCGCCATTGGCGTGATCACGACTGCTTCGTTCGCGCTCGGTCTCGCACTCTCGAATGTTTTTGGTCAGGCAAGGCGATCTATCGAGGCGGTCCTTTTCGGCTCCATCCTCGGTGTCACGTCGCTTGAAGTCCTCGCCGTCGCGTGCGTTGGTTTGCTTGCGGTTGCCATCATTTGGGCCTTTTATCGCAAGCTTCTTTTCGCAACGTTCGATCCGGAAGTTGCCGATGTCACCGGCGTCAATGTTGGCCGCATGGAAGCGCTGCTCATGCTCATGCTTGCCGTCACGATTCTCTTCACAATGAAGATCGTCGGTGTTCTGCTCATCAGCGCACTTCTCGTGACCCCAGCGGTTATCGCCCGCATGGTGACGGACTCGTTTGCCCGCATGCTCGTGATCGCCCCTCTCGTCGGAGCGGCCTGTGGGGCTGTCGGTATGGTCATCAGTTACCACGCCGACATTTCGTCGGGAGCTTCGATCATCCTGCTCGCCGCATTCGTTTTCATCGTCGTCTATACGGTTACTGGTGCCCGCGGCCGCGGCAATGCCGGCGGCATGATCCACTGATCACTCGGGCGTAATCAGTTCCCACACCTGGCCATCGGCCGTATCGCGAACCTCGACTCCAGCTTCTGCGAGACCGTCGCGAATCTGATCGGACAGGTCGTAGAGCTTCGCCAGACGAACCTCCGAACGAGCCGAAAGCGCAATCTCGACGAGCGGGCCTACTACCTCTCGCGGATCAGTGAGTCCGCCCTTGGACGCCTCGCCCAGTCGAACGATCATCGATCGCAAGAGCGCTCGTGCTTTGTCCATCTCATCGCTCTGAAGCGTGTCAGCCGACCAGCCGCGAATCGCATCATCAAGGTCGAGAGTGGCGGCAACCGCTCCAGCAGCATCGCGTTGTTCCATTGAACGATCGAACTCGGCGCTGCAGCGGTCGACGTCTGCCGCCAACGAAGCTTCGATTTTTTTCGACGCAGTGGCCGCAACTGAACTTTCGGTGACTGCGGGCTCGGACGACGGCACGCTTTGACCGGTTGCTTTTGCTGAAGAACTCTTCGGGCCTTCTCGCAACACATCAATCGAGACGGTTTCGCCGGTCGGAATTTCCATCGAGACGCCGTTGCGACGAATGGTGACGACGCCGAGTCCCACAATTTTCGCGGTGTCCGCGTCGAGATCCATGATCACGCCCGTGTGTTCATCGACACCGAGCACGAATGCGCCGTCGGGGAGAAGTGCCTCCATCATCTGGAGTCGTCGTTCCCCGAGATAACAGAACCGAGTGTCGTGATGGCCACCCTCGGTGTTGTTGTAATGCGGAATGACTGCAACAGGCAGACCGATTGGCGTCAATAGATCAAGACCTTCGAGCCAGTACGGATCGGCTCCTGACTTGTAGATCTCGTACACCGGCACCGTGCTGATCCCGAGTGTGAGTGCAGCCGCACTCGAGAATGTCACTGCGCCGCCGGTCTGCAATTTTTCGGCAAGTAGTTCGGGCAGCGGTGTTCCGGCCCACTGCCGCAATGCATAGGTGGGACTACCAGGGCCGGCAAAAACGAATCGGGCCTGCCTGATCGCGTTGAATGCGACTTCGCGCTCGAATGTTGTTTCGGCGGCGACATCACGGAGGCCGGCAACATCGACGACGCGGTTGAGTGACACCTTGAAGTACTCGACTGTTTTCGCCGAGAGTTCGTCGGCGTTCTCCTGAAAGCCAAATGGCGTGTCGAGAAAGATGGACGGAACAGGCGCACCAGCAGCAGGTGACGACGCCGAGAGTTGCTCAAACACCTCGCGATGAGGCTTCACCATCGTGGGCGATGTCTCACCGCTTCCCATGATCGTAAGTAAACGGGTCATTCGGGTACAGCCTCCTGAGCAAATTCCACAAGCACTTCGGCCAATCGGACCGGATGCTGGGCATGAATATCGTGATGGCCGGGCGCGAACCAGTGCGCCCGGCCATTCGGAAGAAGTTCGAGTGCCGTGTCCACGGCGACTCGCTTGTCGGTGGTCCATGCAACATCGCCACTGTCGGCCGGCACCAACAAAGTGGGAACGGTGATGAGTGCATAGCGCGTCGACGGTTGATGGCCATAGAGCGCTTCGAGAATCGCAAGGTGTCGCTCGAGTGTCAGCCAAGGAGCGATCGTGCCGTCCGGGCGAATCTCGAAATTCGCCATCGCGCCCACAATCCCGGTTTCGGGCCAGTCGGCATAGCCATCGCGCATAAAGCGTTCCATTGATGTTGCCGGCGTTCCGACAAGATGCGGCGGCGTAAGCATTTCCTTGCACGCGGCCCAGTCATCGAACCGGCTCGCCAATTCGATGAACCCGCCGTCGACTGCGACGACTGCGCCAGGAATGTCCGGGTGTGTTGCTGCGAGTTCAAGAACGACGTTTCCGCCCCAGGATTGGCCGACGACTACCGGTCGGTGGAATCCAAGTTCACTGATCAGAACGACAAGATCGTTCACGATCGTTGTGAAGTCATAGCCATCGTCGGGTTTACCCGATTGACCGTGTCCGCGCTGATCGATCCACACAACCGGATGACCAGCCGCCGCCAGTTCCGCCGCGACGCCGTCCCACATGCGCGCGTTCGAGGCCAAACCATGAACCAGTACGAACGGTCTTGCCGTCTGATCAAGACCGCTGGCTAGCGCCCGCAATTCGACGCCGGGTGCAACCGTTATCCGAAGTTCTTCGGTCGTCATTTCTGGTTCCGTCCCGCATCGGCAATCGACTCACACAGTCCGATAGTCGACAACACATCGGCACTTGTTCGCGGCCACGGGGTCGAGCCGCGGACCGCGTCGACAAAAGCGCCGATCATGAGCGCGTAACAGTTCGCTCCTTCGATCCGATGCTCCTCAACGCTTCCGTCAGAGCGCGTGATCGGGAAGACCGAACCGTCGGTACCGGGAGTGAACGGACGATCAACCCGAAGCGATCCGGCTGTTCCGTCGATCTGCAGCGACTGATTCTCGGGGAGTTCAAATGACGTCAATACCGAGGCAGTGATTCCTGCAGAATTGCGCAGCCATGCCGAAGTAGTCAGATCAATTCCCGTATCGGCGGTAGTGACTTGCGCTTCGATCTCAAGTTGCCCAGAACCGAGAATCCGCTGCACGGGGTCGAGGCAGTAAATACCGACATCGAGAAGAGCCCCGCCACCTTGGTCGGTGAGCCATCGGTAATTGATTTCCGTCCCGGCCTCGGGGAGAGCGAGCGGAAAAGTGAACTGTGAAGCCACATGGCGGATCTCGCCGAGATCTTCATTGTCGATCAGCGCTGCGAGCGCGATGGAAAGCGGATGGAACGGCGTCATGTACGCCTCGGCAAGCAGGACGCCGGCAGCATCGCAGGCCTCGAACATGCGGCGAGCATCACTCGATGAAATTGCCAGCGGCTTTTCGCACAGAACATGCTTGCCTGCTTCTGCCGCTCGTTCCACCCACTCGAGATGGTCGCCGTTGGCGAGAGCGATGTACACCGCATCGACATCGGGATCAGACAGCACATCGAGATAGCCGATTGGTCCCGACCGCGCGCCACTCGCGCCGAGAATCGCGTTTGGGCATTCGTTAATTGCCGGGATGACGGCGGCGTTCGCGATCCAAGAGTTGGCTCCGAGGATCCCGAGAGTGAGTGGTTCACTCACAGGTGAGTTCCACGCCACCGTCGGCACCCGATGCATGCGCAGCTTCAAGAACGGAAACGACATCGCGGGATTCTTCCGGGGGAACCGGAACCGGTTCGCCGAGCAGAAGGTGATCGGCCAGCGCCCGATGGAACGGCCAGCCCACTCGTGCAACCGGCGGCAACACCATGTCGACAGTTCCGTAACCGGGCTCATAGCGGCTCAAATGAAGATCGGCTGCAACCTCGGCATGGTGCCACTCGTGGGCAACATGGCCGCGACCATCGACAAGTTGATCGATTGTTACCGGCGCGTACTCGGCCGCAGCAGTGCCCGACGTGCCCTGCACATAGAACTTGGGCTTTCTGATTCCGGCAACATCGCTCTGGATGAATCGCGCTTCGCGCCCGTCATCCCAACGCATGTGCACGTCAATCTGATCGGCATTCGTTACGTCGCGCCAGACACGCTTATGCGAAATCGCTCGCACGCGTTGCGGTCGGCTTCCGAAGATGCGCAGGATCCAGTCAATGTGATGCGATCCCCAGTCATAGACCGCGCCGCCAGAGAACGTCTCGTCGCTGTGCCACCAGCGGCAGGGATGTTCGAAGGATCCGACGAATGTCTCCATATTGAAGACGTCACCAAGTAGTCCCGTGTCGATTGCGCGACGAAGCGCGAGGAAGTCTCCATCCCAGCGTCGGTTCTGATGAACCGTGATTGTCTTACCGACTTCGGCAGAAACGGCAAGCAACTCCTCGGCATCGGCGACGGTGAGGCACATTGGTTTCTCTACGACAACATGCTTGCCGGCCCGAAGAAGTTCAAGAGCGATCGGCGCATGGAAGAGCGGCGGTGTGGCGACGATGACGACATCGACATCGTCAGCCTTGCTTAACGAGGCGAGATCAACGTGACCTTGCACGGTTGGAAAGTCGACCATTGCGGCCTCGCGACGTTCGTCGCTTGAATCGCAGACGCCGACGAATGCGAGTCCATCGGTTTCGGTTGCCGCGAGCCCATGGGTGTAGCCCATGCCACCAAACGGGCCGTAACCGACGATGCCGACGCCGATTGTGTTCGTAGGCGCGGAACCGCCGGCTGCCAGCCGTTCGAGGTAGCGCCCGATCTCGGGTGCCGTTGCCAAACGCTCGGGTGCGATCGCGCACACCAGGACCCGGCCACTAGAGGTCTGACATTCAATGATTGAAGGAACGTCGTTGAAGTGAATGCTCGTGGTAGCCACGACTGTCGCGATCGATGGGTCGGTGACCACGAGCGTTTCGAACTCGCCGACGACTGGGGTCTCGCGTCGCAGACGGGCCGCTTCGGGCCTCGCAGCGTCCGGTCGGACGAACCACTCGCCGATCGGGAGAATGTCACCCGCTTCGAGGCCCAGGCCAGCCAGTTCTTGGGGACTCAGGTTGGAAGCGAGGGTAATTCTTGCTGGAGAAGACACGGAGGTAGGTTAGTGGAAGGCGTTCCCCACCCCCCGTTCGGGATCACATCTCTGGAAACGGGTTTGAGGACGAGTAGGTGGGTGGTGTTCGACCCAAGCCAACGTCATTGATCGTAGGGAAGACGAGATGGGGCAGATACTCATGCCGCCGGCTGCTGCGAAAAGTACTTCTCAATTGAATGACTTGGAGCGCCACCTGACGGTGTATCGGATGCGATTCAGCTAGGGATTTTCAGCGCTGATGGCTAGGCAAGAACTACCGTTGAGAAAGTTTCTTTTTCATGGGGGAGGTTGTGCCATGACCATCGTGACGCTCGATCCAACGACGGGTTTTGGAAGCGGTGAGGAGTTCCCTCTCGCTTTACGTCCAGAAACACTGAAGGGGCAAGTCCTCGGGGTAGTCGCGAATGGTCTCGGTGATTCCGAAGCGATGTTCGATGCGATTGCTTCTGCGTTAACAGACGCGGACGGTCTGGCTGGGGTTTGCAAAGTCGTGAAGCACTCTGTTGCTGTTCCTCCGCAGCCCGAACAGTGGGCGGAACTTCTTGCCAATGCCACCGTCGCAGTAACAGGGTTTGGTGGTTGCGGAAGCTGCAGTACGCGGAGCATGCGTGATGCACTCGATCTTGAGGCTGCAGGAATACCTGCTGTCTGTGTCGTGCATTCGGCGCTTGAACCCGCCCAGTTACCTACCGTTTGTGCAGTGAGTGTACGGTCGCGAGCGAATCGGTACCGGCAAGTCGTCATCAGTAAAAAAACCTCGCAGGATCGGGCGGCAAGAATCTGATGGTGCTAAGAAACATCTTT
>CALEHQ010000024.1 GCA_937876315.1 uncultured Actinomycetes bacterium
CGGCACGGCGGTGGTTCACGCCCTGGCTGCTTATTGCTCCCGGCGGTTTATGGCTGCTGATCTTTTTCGTCTTTCCGCTTTTCAGTCTCGGGCGCTTATCGCTACAAGACGGCGGGTTATCGAATTACTCGACGGTGATCTCTGACAACTCAACGGTGATCATCCGCACGTTCGTCTACGCAACAATCTCAACCCTCGCCGCGATCATCATCGGCTATCCGTTGGCCTACGTCATTGCCACGAAAGGCGGGAAGTACAAGAACTTGTTTCTTGCATTAGTCATTCTTCCGTTCTTCGTGACCTACCTCGTGCGTACGCTGTCGTGGAAGATCCTGTTGTTCGATAACGGCCCCGTTGTTGGCATTTTGCAATCAATCGGCATCTTGAACGACAACCAAGGCATTCTTGGCTCACCTTTCGCAGTAGTGGCCGCGCTCACCTACAACTTCTTGCCGTTCATGGTGCTGCCCATTTACGTGAGTCTCGAAAAGTTGGACCGCCGCCTGCTCGATGCCGCTGCTGATCTCTACTCGTCACCAGCAAGAGCATTTCGAAAGATCACTCTTCGCCTCTCACTACCTGGGCTTTTCGCCGGAACACTCCTCACGTTCATTCCCGCGGCTGGCGACTTCGTGAACTCGGAACTCTTAGGTTCCGACCGAACCGTCATGATCGGCCAGATCATCGAAAAGAACTTTGGCAAAGAATTCTTCCGACCTGAACTCTCTGCCTTGTCGTTCATGCTTATGGCGATGATCCTTGTCGGCGTCATTGTGTATGCGCGTTTATTGGGTACCGAGGAAATCGCATGAATCCGCCCAATTGGTTGCGCGCGATCGGACGCGTCTCGCTGTGGGTATGGGCAGTGCTCGGCCTGCTATTTCTCTTCACGCCGATCCTCGTCACAGTCATCTATTCATTCAACGAACCCACCAGGAAATACAACTACGTCTGGAACAAGTTTTCGCTTTCCGGTTGGACAGATCCGTTCAAGTACCCCGAACTGACTGATGCACTTATCTTCAGTCTCAAGATCGCCGTTGTCGTCACTGCCATTGCCACCGTGCTGGGCACACTCATGGGCTTAGCCATGGTGAAGTACAAGTTCCGGGCCAAAGGAACGATCGGTGCGATTCTCATCCTCCCGCTCACGATGCCCGAGATCGTCCTCGGCTTTTCGCTCCTCACCTTGTTCGTTTCCATCAACTGGTCACGAGGGTTCATCACCATCGTCATCGCTCAGGTGATGTTCTCAGTCAGTTACGTGGCCACCACCGTGCGCGCTCGTATTCGCGGATTCGATTGGCGACTAGAAGAAGCCTCCCTAGACCTCGGTGCTTCAGCGTTGCGCACCTTCTACAAAGTGACTCTGCCGCTCATCGCTCCCGGCGTCGTCGCCGCCGCAATGCTCACCTTTGCGCTGTCGCTCGATGACTTCATCATCACGTATCTGAATTCGGGCCTAGACAACACCTTCCCCATCCAGATTTGGAATATGAAGCGCTCAAAGATCCCGGTGCAGATCAACGTATTCTCGACCGCCCTTCTCATCATCAGCATTGTTCTGGCGGCGCTTTTGGTGGTCTTCAACAACCGCCGAGCACAAAAGCTCGCTGGCCTGAGCAATTCCTGACCGCTTCCTGACCAAACTTCGTTGCTGAATCGCTTTCGTCCGGCAAGAATCAGCACACGATCAATGGCACGTCCGATTCTCGGCCGGCCTCTCTCGGGAGCACTCAATGAGCCGGACCCCTGCGGAACTCCGACAGCTCGCCCAGTCCCACCTTTGGGGACACTTCAGCAGGCTTGACCCCGGCGACGGCGGCGCTCCCATCATGGAACGCGGCGAAGGCTGCTGGGTATGGGACGTCGACGGCAAGCGTTATCTCGACGGTCTCGCCGGATTGTTCACCGTGCAAATCGGTCACGGGCGCGCCGAACTTGGTGAAGCTGCAGCAAAACAAGCAGCAACGCTTGAGTTCTTCCCCGTCTGGACCTATGCCCACCCGAACGCGATCGAACTTGCGGCGCACCTAGCGAACCTTGCCCCTGGCGACCTCAACCGCGTGTTCTTCACCACGGGCGGTGGCGAAGCAGTGGAGTCAGCATGGAAGCTCGCACGCCAGTACTTCAAGTTGCGCGAGCAGCCGTTACGCACAAAAGCCATCACTCGATATCTCTCCTACCACGGCACCACCATGGGTGCGCTTTCGCTTACTGGCGTGCCCGCATTCCGTCAGATGTTCGAACCACTCGTACCTGGTGTTGGTCGCGCCGCAAACACCAACCGGTACCGCTGCACGATGTGTTCGAACGAAAGCGCCTGCAATCTCGCCTGCGCTGACGACATCGAAACAATGATTCTGCGCGAAGGCCCCGACACCGTGGCGTGCGTCTTTGTTGAACCAGTACAGAACGCCGGTGGCTGTTTCACCGCCCCCAATGACTACTTCGCGCGTGTGCGTGAGATCTGTGATCGCTACCGCATTCTCATGATCAGCGATGAAACCATTTGTGCATGGGGTCGTCTTGGCTCGATGTTCGCCTGCGATCGTCTCGGCTACGTGCCCGACATCATCACCTCGGCCAAAGGACTCACCTCTGGCTATTCGCCCCTCGGGACAATGATCGTGAGCGATCGCATCGCTGAACCATTCGCGGCCGAAGGTGTGTCGTTTCTGCATGGCTTTACTTTCGGTGGCCACCCGGTGAGTTGTGCCGTCGCCATGGCCAATCTCGATGTCATCGAAAACGAACATCTCATTGACCACGTTCTCGAAAACGAAACCGCGTTCCGATCCACACTCGAGAAACTTCGCGACCTTCCCATCGTGGGCGATATTCGTGGCATGGGGTACTTCTATGGCATCGAGCTCGTAAAGAACGCCACTACACGTGAAACCTTCACCGCCGCCGAAGCGGAGTTGTTGTTACGGGGCCACTTGTCGAAGCGACTCCTTGAACTCGGACTCGTTTGCCGAGCCGACGATCGAGGCGATCCCGTTATTCAGTTGTCTCCACCACTCATCGCGAGCCAGACCGAGTTCGACGAAATCGAGCGCATTGTGCGAATCGCACTCGTTGAAGCAATCGACATCCTTGCCTCGGCGGGAACCCCGGTGGCACTGACATGAACCCCACTTCGGTCTCGCTCACCGTTGGAGTACCCCGCGAAACCAAAAAAGAAGAACATCGCGTCGCCATCACTCCCGATGGAGTTCGTGAACTTCTCCATGCCGGGGCCACAGTCCTTGTCGAAAAAGATGCTGGTATCGATTCATCAATCCCAGATGAGGACTATCAACGTGCGGGGGCTGTCATCGTCGATACTGCAGGTGAAGTGTGGGAACGGGCCGAACTTATCTGCAAAGTGAAAGAACCACTCGCATCCGAGTTTCCGTATTTCCGACCTGGCCTCATCCTCTTCACCTACTTACACCTTGCCGCGTATCCCAAAGTCGCCGACGCGCTTCTTACCAGCAGTGTCACGTCCATTGCGTACGAGACAGTGCAACTCGCCGACGGTTCGCTTCCCCTTCTCGCCCCGATGAGCGAAGTCGCTGGTCGTATGAGCGTGCAGATCGGTGCTCATTTCCTCGAACGCCATAACGGCGGTCGCGGCGTGCTGCTTGGCGGCGCTCCTGGGGTTCGGCCGGCGCGCGTTGTTGTACTCGGGGCTGGCAACGTTGGCTGGAATGCAGCTTGGATGGCCGCTGGCCTTGAAGCCGAGGTCGACCTACTCGACAAGAACATCGACCGCCTTCGTCATGTTGACCAGATTCAGATGGGTCGCATCACCACCATCACCTCGAACCGTGGGGCGGTAGAACGATCGGTAGCCGACGCCGACCTTGTCATCGGCGCCGTGCTTGTTCCCGGTGGCCGTGCGCCAATCGTCGTAAGCGAAGACATGATCCGATCAATGAAACCTGGGGCAGTCGTGATCGATATCGCCATCGATCAAGGTGGCTGCATAGAAACCTCTCACGAGACCACGCATTCCGACCCCACATTCGTGAAGCACGGTGTTGTGCATTACGCCGTTGGCAACATGCCCGGAGCGGTACCGCACACCTCGACAAACGCACTTACGAATGCAACGCTCCCCTATCTCGCCGAACTGGCGCGCTTCGGTGCTGCTGAAGCCGTGCGACGCGATTCAGCACTGGCGAAAGGTCTCAACACTGCGGCCGGATGCGTTACCAACGCTGCAGTCGCTGAAGCACTCGGAAAATCGTTCGTCGAACCGGAAACAGCGCTCCCGGCTCTCTGACTCAAATCAACCCATGCCACATCACGCCAACGCAGCGATTGCTTCGCGGAGGGCAACCACACATTGGTCGAGTTGTGCATCAGTTGTCACAAACGGTGGGCAGAACGCAATCACCGAGAGCCCGATAGGTCTTGCAATCACACCACGCTTCAACATTTCATTGCGCACTGCCGGAGCGGCAAGACCGGGCTGAAGTTCGGCACTCCAAATGCCACCCATACCGCGGGCTTCAACAATCGCACCGGTTGCCGCTAACGCGGTGAGCCCCCCTCCGATTCGCTCCGCGATAACCGGAACGCGGTCAAACAAGTTCTCTTCCAACAAGATTGCCGTGTTTGCGAGAGCAGCAGCACATGCCGACGGATGGCCGCTGTAGGTGTAACCGTGTCGAAGGATGAAGGTGGGATCGGCTTCGAGCACATCGAGCACTGCTTCGCCCACCACAACGCCGCCAAGTGGCAAGTACCCAGACGTGCAGCCCTTTGCGAACGTAATCATGTCGGGCACCACGCCAAAGTGTGATGCGGCAAACCAAGAACCCAAGCGACCGAACCCGGTAATGACCTCATCGAAAATCAACAGCACGCCGTACTCGTCACAGAGCTCGCGTAAGCGAACGAGATAGCCATCAACTGGCGGATACACACCGCCAGCACCTTGCACTGGTTCGGTGATGACGGCAGCGATCGTGGAGCCCGAACGTTCGAACAGTTTCTCGATGTCTTCAATGTCGTGAGCTGACACCTGATGCACCGTGTCGAGCAACGGACCGAACCCCTGCTGATTAAGTGGCAGACCTTGCACCGACACGCCGCCGTACGCGACTCCGTGATACGAGTTCACGCGTCCCACGAACTCCGTGCGTTGCACATCGCCCTTTAACGAGTGCGTAAGCCGCGCCAGTTTGAGTGCAGTTTCGACGGCCTCAGAACCTGATGATGTGAAAAAGATGCGACTGTCATCCATCGGCGCCGCTGCAGCAACAAATGCAGCAAAGGTTTCAACTGTCTCGTTCGTGAAAATGTCGAAAGTGTTGTAGTTCTCGAGCACCGCCATTTGCGACGCAACTTGGTCGACGATCTCCCACCGACCATGACCTACGTTGCAATACCAAAGGCTGGCTATCGCATCGATGTACTCGTTCTCCTCGTTGTCCCACACCAACGCGCCTTCACCACGTGCAATGGTGATGAACTCCTCAGCTCCGGCTCCCGGACGGGCGAAGGGATGAAGAAACGGGCTTCTCATAGGTGTGAGTCTCCCACGATCGCTAGCCTCAACCTGTGGGTTCTGATCACACAACACCGCCACTACCGCGCCAAGCCGTGTACCCGGGCTCCTTTGATCCGCCCACCATTGCCCATGTGCATCTGGCCGAAACTGCGATTGCACAACTCGGCCTCGTTCGCGTCGATTTCGCACTATCCGCCCGGACGTTGGGCAAGGACGACTCCCAGCTCGGGCCGATCGACGATCGTGTGGCGGAACTGACTGCCATCTCAAGCGGCAACGCTCGCATTGGCGTGACCACGACTCCGCACAGTCTCGTCGCCGATATCGCCGAGGGCTACGAGGTCATCATTCTCGGTGCCGATAAGTGGCACCAAGTGCTCGATCCGGTTTGGTACGCAGATGTCAACGCCCGCAACGAAGCCCTTCAACGGCTTCCACTCGTTGCGCTCGCAGCGCGACCCCCGTGGACAATGCCGGGCGAAGACTCCGCCGCTGATCCTCCGGCTGGCGTCGATGTCGTCATCCTCGACACCGACCCTTCTCATCACCCGGTGTCAGCCACCGACGTTCGAGCCGGGCGAGAGGAATGGCGGGCGAAATGAACGTTGCGGCGGTGCAACTCCAGTGTTCGCCCGACAAGTCTGACAATTTCGCGCGGGCAACGGCCGCTGTTCAGTCTGCGGCCCATGAAGGCGCTGGCCTGGTTGTACTTCCGGAACTTTTTGCGTCGCTTGGCCGCACATCGGCAATGCGTGATGCCGCTGAGCCTCTCGACGGACCAACCCTTGCATGGGCTCAACAAACTGCCGTCCACAACCACTGCGCGCTTATTACTGGCTCGTTTATCGAGCGCGATCCCAACGATGCCCAGGCTCTCTACAACACCTCGATCGCCGTCGGTTCCGACGGTTCGCTTCTCGGCAGTTACCGCAAGATCCATTTGTTCGATGTCGATGTTGAAGGTGCCCGCTCAAAGGAGTCCGACACGTTTCGCGCCGGAACAGCACCGACGGTTGTTCACATCGTGACGAGCGAGTCCAGCATTCGTGTTGGTCTGACAATTTGTTATGACCTGCGGTTCCCAGAACTTTTCCGCAACGAAACGTTGCAAGGCGCCGATCTCATCGTCGTGCCCGCAGCGTTCACCGCCACTACCGGGCGGGACCACTGGGAACTGTTGCTGCGAGCACGCGCAGTGGAAAATCAAACGATGGTCATTGCCGCCGCTCAATGGGGAACTAGCCCCGACGGCATTGACCGCTACGGACACTCGCTCATCATTGATGCGTGGGGCCGAGTGTTGGCCGACGCCGGACCCAGCGACGACACAATGATCGTCGCTGAGTTCGACGCATCACTTCAGGCCGATATCCGTAAACGGATGCCGAAAATCAGCTGACGTAGGTGTACTCGGCAAGAACTCCGGGGTACATCGAATTCAGGTAATCAGCAGACAATGACGCATCGGTCTTGTCGATGCCGAACACAAACCGCAACTGCGCAATCGTCAGCTGATTGATGATGGCGTAGCCAGTAGCAGTATCGAGGTTGTCGTTGGTGCAACCGTCTTCACCCAGCTTCAGAAGATTGTCGGGCGCTGGAAGCTTTCCTGAATACTGCATGAGCCCACCTTGGGCGCGAATCGGCTCACAGATATCGGTGAACGCGTTGTGCCCAGCCTTGGCCAGAACGGCAAGCCGCTTCGGCGGAGCAAGCCATTCAAATTCCTGCTTCACACCGGCCAACGGAATGGTTAGATCTACTTCGCCCGCGATGATCATCGTTGGCTTATTGGGCGGCGGAGTCGCTGCATAAGCAGCCGATCGGTCAGCAGCCGTTGCCCCTGAAGCGAGTGACAAAGGTGGGACCGGCGCTTGGCCGATGAATGTCTTCACCGCGGGGTCGTAGGCGAACTTGCCCGCCGCACCGCCGCCAGCGGAATGACCTTCTGCGCCAACCTGATCAAGATTCAACGCGCCCTTGAAGATTCCAGAACTGTTTTCTTTCTCAAGTCGCTTCAAGACATTGCGAAGGTCTTCAACGTCTTGTTCGCCACGGACGACCTTGCCCAACGAGTTGGCCGCGAGGTCGCGTTCAATGTGATCGGGAGCAGCGGCAACAAAGCCCCAGGACGCAACTTGGATCAAATGCTGCGATGCATATTGGGGATAGCCGCCAAAACCATGGCTATGAATCAGCACAGGGAACGGACCATCAGTGGCAACCGGTGCATCCTTCGTTGCATTGATCGGAACTTCTTGCACCAGTTCCTTGGGAATCGCGGCTCGAAGCGCCGGCGGGAACGCGTCGCCAGAGCTGTAAGAGGTGACCTTCGTGCCCTCGTTCAACCGCGCCGGATCGGCGGGATAGAAGATGTACGCAATGCGGTCACCCAAATCAAAGGTGGTGATTCCCACCGAATACGGGCCTGGCTTCGAAAAGTCGATCGGCTCTGATGACTTCGAAGAAGAAGATGAAGAACTCCCGCAAGCCGCCGCTCCTGCAATGAGCACGAAGCACAGTGCAAGCACGCCCAGAAGCGACGTTGATGGACGAGTTGAGTTACGCATTGAATCCCCCGATTCGTGAACGGTCCGCTCAGGACCCAAACATAGCCAACCATTGCTCCGGAGTCTTGGGACGGAACACAAAATTCGCATGACGGGTTTCGCCCATTGAGGCACAAGGCGCCGCGGAATACAGATGTCCCGGGAACAGAATCGAATCATCGGGCACCTTCGCCAGTTTCTGCGTGAGGCTTTCGTACAGCGCGAGCGGATCGCCACCCGGAAGGTCGGTGCGACCGCATCCTTCAAGAAACAACGTGTCACCCGAAACCAATGCGCCATCGAGCATGAAGCATTGACTACCCGGAGTATGACCTGGCGTGTGAATGAGCTCAATCGGGATATCGCCGACCATCACAACATCGCCACTGCTGTGAGTGACGAGATCGGCAGCCGTGAGGTTCGTGACTTTGCTGACGTATTCGGCTTCTTCGGTCTGCACATGAATCGGAACCGACACAATGTCGAGCAGCTCATGTACCCCTTCGATGGAATAGCCCATCATTTCTCCGCCGACATGGTCGGGGTGATAGTGGGTGGCCAGCACACCGGTGAGTTTCATGTCGTCGGCCGCGAGCACATCGACGATTCCCTGAACGTCGTAGGCCGGATCGATAGCCACGGCCTCGCCCGTCTCGCGATCGCCAATGAGATAGACGAAATTGACCATCTGGCGGGCCAAGGGATCGTTGGTGGCAATGTCACGCCCCGCAAGCAGCTGGCGGAAATAGAGGCGATCGGTTGCGGCGGCATCAGTCATTGGGACAGTCTTGCGGAAGGCAGGCGCAACGGCCACACTCCGATCATCACTTTTGGGGGAATCGATATGACGAACACCGACAAAGTCCACGAACCACTGACTGACTTGTTTATGGGGTTCACCCTCGACGTCGAAGACCCCTTTCCCCTCTACGCGCAGCTCCGGGCCGAGAACCCGGTTGCATGGAATGCCACGCAGGGTTTCTGGGTTGCCAGTCGCCATGCCGAATGCATGACGGTTTCCACCGCCCCCGCAACATTCTGTTCGGCCAAGGGCATTCTCACCTTTGAGATCGGTGCGGACTACGCCACACCCCCGACGATGATGCACACCGATCCACCGGATCACACTCGCTATCGCAACCTCGTGCAGCCAGCATTCGGTCGCAAGGTCGTGCGCACGCTTGAAGATTCCGTGCACGCAGCTGCAAAGGTTCTTGTCGACAAATTGCCGCTCAATGAGCAGATTGAAATTGTTGCGCCACTTGCCGTGCCGCTTCCCGTTCAGGTCATTGCACAGCTTCTCGGTCTTCCTGAAAGCGAATGGGACAAAGTGTGGGACTGGTCGGAAGCTTCCATTCCTGGCACCGAAATCTTCAACGATCCGGAACGCAAAGCGCGCCTTAGCGCCGAGATGATGACTGAACTCATGCGTCTCGTTTCAACCTCTCGCACCGAACCTCGCGATGACGTCATTTCGATGTTGTCAAGTGTTGAGATCGACGGTGATCGGTTAACCGACGACGAAATCGCAATGTTCCTCAATCAGATCCTTGTCGCCGGCAACGAAACCACCCGTAACACCATCAGTGGCGGACTCGTTGCATTGGCCGAGAATCCCGACCAGTGGTCGCGTCTTGTGGCCGACCGTTCACTCATTCCAAGCGCGGTCGACGAGATCCTGCGCTGGACCACCGCCGTCATTTATTTCATGCGGACCGCTGCGGTCGACACCGTGCTCGGTGGAAAGCAGATCAGCGCCGGCGATCCGGTTGTAATGGTCTACGCGTCGGCCAACCGCGACGAAGCCGAGTTCGGCCCCACCGCTGACCAGTTCGACGTCGGCCGCTCACCCAACCATCACGTTGCGTTTGGATTCGGTGCGCACTTCTGTCTCGGCGCTGCACTTGCTCGCCTTGAAGTTGCTGCGGTGCTCCAACACTTGCTCGATCGCGGTGTCACTCGTATCGAACTTCTCTCACCTGCGGGCATGTCGGCCAGCAACGTGATCGCCGGTGTCAATCGCGCCGAAGTAATTCTTCACACGAACTGATATTCGCTTGCACTACTGAGCGTCGCGCCAGGCCTGTTCGGCTCGGCGGGTGACCTCTCGGAGTGGCAGACCCAACGCCCGGGCGGCCTGGGCGGCATCGTCGTGTTCGGCCTTCACCCGACCAGCCGTGACTTTCACCTTCACCGGCTGACCATCGATATCAACCGTGTCGAACGCACGCGATTGTGGCCAACGTTCAAGCTGCGTTCCGCGCACGCCCATCGTTCCGGTTTCGCGTACGAGTACCTCGCGCACCGCAGCCGCCTCGGCCGGATCAACTAGCGCGCTCACCGTGTGAGCAGGTCGACCCTTCTTCATGATGATCGGCGTAAGCCACGCGTCGTGCGCTCCAGCATCGAGCAACGCGTCGATGGCATACGCCAACGTTTCGCCCGTGACATCGTCGACGTTTGCCTCGAGCAGCACAACCGGCTGACCCTCGACCGACGGCGAATCGGAACGCGTACCGATCACCACACGCGTGAGATTCGGTCGATCGCCAAGGTCGGCTGTGCCTGCACCGAAACCAGCCGACGTGATGGTCATAGTCGGCATTGGACCCCACTGCACAACGTTCGCGGCCAGCAACGCTGCGCCGGTTGGTGTGGTGAGTTCGCGAGGAATGTCGAGGCCATAGGTGGGCGCATTGGCCAGCAACGAAACGACTGCAGGAACCGGAACCGGCAAGACCCCATGAGCGGCGCGCACCGTACCTAATCCATCGGCCACTGGTGACGATGCAACTTCATCGACACCAAGTAACTCGAGCGCAATGCACGTACCAACAACATCGATGATTGCGTCGAGCGCGCCGACCTCGTGGAAGTGCACCGTTTCGGGCGGCTGACGATGTAATTGACCTTCGGCCTCGGCCAGCGCACGGAATGTTGCCAGCGCGCGGCGATGCACACGGTCGGGCAACTTCGCATCGGCAACTATCTGCGCAACCACCGCGGCCGAACGAGCCGGTGGCGTTGCTTCTGTGTGCACATGAACTTTCGTGCCGGCAATACCTGAGCGCAGCACAGTTTCTGTTTCTAACGTCCATCCACTAACCGGAAGTCGCTCCAACATGGAACGAATCTCGTCGACATCAGCGCCCGCATCGATCAGTGCACCCAGCGCCATATCGCCAGCGATTCCCGAGAAGCAGTGAAACCACGCAACCGTGCTGTTCGAACTCGGCGCGGCCGGAACTGTGACGCCTTCCCACGCGACGGTTCCTTCGACTACCGCATCATCATGAACGTGGTCGTGCGTGTGTTCGTGCGAATGATCGTGATCGTTCAAATGCTCAGACAGCGTCGCGCTCCAAGACTCGAGTATTCAACATACGGATAATTGCAATGGCAGCACCGAATCCATTATCGATGCCCACCACGGTCAGGCCCGACGCACACGATGCCAACATTCCCAACAACGCGGTGATGCCATCCAAAGAAGACCCGTAGCCAACCGACGTCGGCACGGCCACAACCGGCGCCGACGAAAGTCCGCCAACAACACTGGCAAGTGCGCCTTCCATACCCGCTACAACAACAAGTGCGTCGACAGCGGCAAGTTCTTCGGCCGCATCAAGAATGCGATGCAGACCCGCCACGCCAACATCGGTAATGCGGAGCGGCCGAAAGCCATGGGCTGTAAGGGTGGCCGCACATTCATCGGCAACCGGAAGATCTGCAGTTCCGGCAGTCACGACCGCGACGCGTTCGCGTCTCTCGGCTGCTGGGCGCCACACCACGGTATGAAGTCGAGCGTTCAAGGGATCGCCGCCACCGGCTTCGATTACTTGGCCGTCTTCGGCACCAGAGAGCGCAGCAGCAACCTGTTCGGCCGAAGCCCGAGACAACAGCACCGGTGCCGAACCCGGCTGAGATAACAATTCCGACACGATCGCCGCGCATTGTTCAGGCGTCTTACCCGGTGCGAACACCGTTTCAGCTAGGCCTTGGCGCAAGGTTCGGTGATGATCAACCTTCGCGAAACCGATATCAGCAAACGGCAATCGTCGCAGAGCAGTAACGGCATCATCAGGGCTAACCGCCCCGGTGCGAACCTCTTCCAACAACTCACTCAAAGCTTGGGCGTCCATTCCCCTATCCTCTCTCACATCGTGACTTCATCCTCAGCACCAGAATCCGGCATCGACTGGACCCGCCGCACGATCGCCTTCCTCGGCCCCATCGGCACGTTCTCCGAGCAGGCCTTGTTGAGCCAGGCCGATCTCGCCACGGCCAACCTGCGCCCCCTCGACACCTTTGCCAATGTCCTGAGTGCCGCTGAAGATGGCAAGGTCGATTACGCCTTCCTTGCCCTCGAGAATGCCATTGAAGGAACAGTCAACATCACCCAAGATGCTCTGGCCTTCGATTCCGATCTGCTCATTCAGCGTGAGATCGTGCTTCCCATTCATCTTGAACTCATGGCCCGACCTGGCGTGAAGATCGAAGACGTCACGCAGATCTGGTCATACCCGCACGCACTCGCGCAGAGTCGGAAGTACATCAACGCAAATCTCCCGAACGCTGCGTCTGAAGCATCGAACTCCACTGCCGAAGCCGCGCGCATGTTGGCCGAGGCGACCGATGCACTCGCCACAAACGGTGCCGCCATTGCACCGGCGCGCGCCGCCGAGGTGTACGGACTCAACGTTCTTGCTTCGGCCATTGAAGATCACGACGACAACGCAACACGCTTTGTTCTCGTTGCACCGAAAACGATTCCCGCACCAACCGGGCATGACAAAACTTCCATCGTCGTTTTCCAGCGCGCTGACGAACCCGGTTCGTTGTTGTCGATCCTTCAAGAATTCGCCGCCCGTGGCATCAACCTCACCAAGCTCGAGTCACGCCCAACTCGGCGTGGGCTTGGCGACTACTGCTTCCTCATCGATCTCGAAGGCCATATCGCCGACGAGGTTGTGGCCGACGCGCTGCGTTCACTCAAGTCGAAGCATGCCGAAGTGAAGTTCATGGGCTCTTACCCCGCCGCCGGCGAACACGGCCATGCCCTGCGCCAGGAAGTGGCCGATGCCCAGTCCAAGGCCTCGGACTGGATCACCGAACTTCGCAATCGCGTCGACTGACCACCAACGGCCGAACACCAGCCCGCCCATTGGGGCCGGCCACGACCGACTCGCTACTATCTCGGGCGGAAGGGTGGCAGAGCGGACGAATGCAACGGTCTTGAAAACCGTCGAGGTGAAAGCCTCCGGGGGTTCGAATCCCCCTCCTTCCGCCATTCGAAATCGCAGGGGTTTGCCCTGTATGTTGCAACCCTGCATATGGAGAGGTGCCAGAGTCCGGCCGATCGGGCCTCCCTGCTAAGGAGGTGGCGGGTAACACCGCCCGTGGGTTCGAATCCCACCCTCTCCGCTCGCAGTGATGGGTCTCGCTTCGGCGGGACCCATCACTCTTTTTGCTCCAGCGCACGAAAGCGCGTTCAGAGCACCAGGAATTCGCAGAGCGGCCCGGTGGCGTTCGCCAAACGACGATCGGTCGTTGCAAGTGGAACGCCGAAGGTTTCGGCAATTGCGACATACCAAGCGTCGTGCGCGGAAACGTTGTGGCGCAGTTCCCAAATGCGTTCAACGAAGGGTTCGAACGGCAACTTCACGATCGGCAATTCGCCGAGGTGCTTTATGGCCTCAATTGCGAGCGCCTCTTCAATCTCGCCGTTTCGAACCATCCGTCGGAACCCTTGCACGACTTCCACCCAGAGTGACTGAGGCGCCATCACCGTGTTGTCCCTGAGTATCTGGTCGAAATCGCTCGGGGAAAGCGAATCTCGATACCCCTCAATCGCCGCTGACGCGTCGATCACGATCATCCCCACAAGCGATCCCACTTCTCATCGGCCTCGCGGCGACCTTCATCAAGCGCTTCAAGAATCTGCTCGCGAGTGATCTGCTTCGGCCAACGTTTGCGGATTTCCTTCATTTCGCCCAGCAAGACTTCGATATCTCGCGTTCTCCCGATCTCAATCAGCCTCGCCAGCAGATATTCCTGCAGCGACTGACCCGCCTGTGCTGCCTTCGCGGCCAAGGCATCTCGGGTCTCTTGAGGCACGTTCCTGATTGAGATCGAAGGCATGCATGCATTTTGCAGGCACTCGTCACAATGGTCAATCATTTTTCGCTCCCCACTTCGCTCCCAGACCCCTTGCGTCCAGACCAAATGGGAACTGAATCACTTGGGGGAACTAGCGTCATGGGCCATTCGCAGTAGTTCGACGACACCGGAAAAGGCCATGGCGACCGACAGTCACACGATCATTTACACCCACACCGATGAAGCTCCCGCTCTGGCGACCAAGTCGCTGTTGCCGGTGGTCAATGCGTTCACCAACGTTGCCGGTGTCGAGGTCGAACTCCGAGACATTTCTGTGGCTGGCCGTATCCTGGCCACCTTCCCCGAGGCCCTCACCGCCGATCAGCGCATTAGCGACGACCTTGGCGAACTCGGTGAACTGGTCACCCGTCCCGAAGCCAACGTCATCAAACTTCCGAACGTTTCTGCTTCGCTTCCACAGCTCAAGGCTGCGATCGAAGAACTGCAGTCCAAGGGCTACGACGTTCCGAACTACCCGGAGGATCCGCAAACCGCGGCCGAAAAAGACATCCAGTCGAAGTACGACAAGATCAAGGGATCAGCCGTAAACCCGGTGCTGCGCGAAGGAAACTCCGATCGTCGCGCGCCACTGTCGGTGAAGAACTACGCCAAGTCCCACTCGCATTCCATGGGCGCCTGGGCTGCCGATTCAAAGACGCACGTTTCCACAATGGGCGCTAACGACTTCTTTTCAAACGAAAAGTCAGTCACGTTCGAAAAAGCCGACACGCTCAAGATCGAACTCGTGGGCACCGACGGCACCACCACCGTCCTGAAGGAAAACCTTCCAGTTCTTGCTGGCGAAATTGTTGACGCAACATTCATGAGCGCAAAAGCGCTCGACGCGTTCCTTGCTGCGCAAATTGCCGATGCCAAAGCACAGAACGTGCTGTTCTCAATTCACCTCAAGGCCACGATGATGAAGGTCTCCGACCCAATCATTTTCGGTCACGCAGTGAACGCGTACTTCGGTGACGTGTTCACCAAGCACCCGGCGGCATTCGAAGGTCTCGGCGTCAACGTCAACGACGGCATGGCCGATGTGCTTTCCCGCATCGAAACGCTTTCCGACACACAGCAGACCGCCATCGAAGCCGATATCTCAATCGCCATGTTGAATGGCCCCGAACTGGCAATGGTCGATTCCGATAAGGGCATTACCAACCTGCACGTACCGAGCGATGTCATCGTTGACGCTTCGATGCCCGCAATGATTCGTGACAGCGGCAAGATGTGGAACCCAGAAGGCGAACGTCAGGACTGCAAGGCCGTCATTCCCGACTCTTCCTATGCCGGCGTGTACACAGCTGTCATCGCCGACTGCAAGGCCAACGGCGCGTTCGACCCGACCACGATGGGAACTATTCCCAACGTGGGTCTCATGGCCCAAAAGGCCGAGGAATACGGTTCGCACGACAAAACATTTGAGATCGCAACAGCTGGCACCGTGCGCATCACCGACAGCAACGGCAACGTCGTTATGGAACACGTTGTTGAAGCCGGCGACATTTGGCGTGCATGTCAGGCCAAAGACGCGCCGATTCGCGACTGGGTGAAGCTCGCCGTTTCTCGCTCGCGTCTTTCCAACACGCCCGCAGTGTTCTGGCTCGACGAGAACCGTGCGCACGACGCACAGATCATCGCCAAGGTGAAGCAGTACCTCCCCGAGCACGACACCACCGGCCTCACAATCGAGATCATGGCGCCCGAGGCTGCGTGCCTCTACTCACTTGCTCGTGCCCGCAAGGGCGAAGACACCATTTCCGTCACCGGCAACGTGTTGCGCGATTACCTCACCGACTTGTTCCCGATCATGGAACTCGGTACCAGCGCCAAGATGCTTTCGATTGTTCCGCTTATGAACGGTGGTGGTTTGTTTGAAACCGGCGCCGGTGGTTCTGCCCCGAAGCATGTGCAGCAGTTCGTAAAGGAAAATCACCTTCGTTGGGATTCGCTCGGCGAGTTCCTTGCGTTGGCTGCGTCGCTTGAACATCTCGCACAGGTGTCGGACAACAACACCGCGCAGATTCTTGCTGACACCCTCGACCGTGCAACCGGTTCGGTGCTCAACGAAAACCGTTCGCCCTCACGCAAGGTGAACGAACTCGATAACCGAGGCAGCCACTTCTTCCTTGCTCTCTACTGGGCACAAGAACTGGCCAAGCAAACCGACGATCCCGCACTCGCCGCGAAGTTCGCTCCGATTGCCGAAGCGCTTACCTCGAAGCAGGCCGAGATCGTTGGCGAACTCAACGCCGTGCAGGGCAAGCCCGTCGACATCGGTGGCTACTACATGCCCGACGATGCGAAGGTCATTGCTGCGATGCGTCCGAGTGCGACGTTCAACGCAATCATCGACGCAATCTGATTGGGCCTGGACTTAGAGCGGGTTGGTGATCGCTCCCCGATCGGCTCCCGATACCAATCGCGCGTACTTGCCCAAAACTCCGGACGGATAGTCATTCGCACGCGGCGACCACCCGATCTTTCGCTTTTCGAGTTCCTCAGTCGATACCAACACATCAAGTCGTTTCGTCAACACATCGATTTCGATGACGTCGCCGTCGTTTACAAATGCGATCGGACCACCGTCAACTGCTTCAGGCGCTACATGGCCAATGCAGAACCCCCAGGTACCTCCTGAGAATCGACCGTCGGTAACAAGCGCGCAATCCGCACCACGCCCCACACCTTTGAGGGCACCGGTGACCGCGAGCATCTCGCGCATTCCCGGCCCACCCTTGGGCCCTTCGTAACGAATCACCAAAACTGTTTCCGGGTCAATGGTTCCAGCAACGATCGCGTCCATTGCCTCGGCTTCACCATCGAACACCCGGGCACGACCGGTGAAACTGCGCTGATCTTCGGTAAGCCCAGCCACTTTCACGACCGAACCGTTCGGGGCAAGAGAACCACTGAGCACAACAATTCCGCCGTCGGCATGGATCGGGTTTTGTACAGAACGAGTAACCACGCCATCGGGCGCTGGCGGCTGAAGTGCTTCAAGATTTTCCGCCATCGTGCGACCAGTAACCGTCAGACAGTCGCCATGGAGAAGTCCGTTGTCGAGAAGATGTTGGAGCACCATCGGCACCCCTCCCACGCGATCAAGATCGGTCATGTGGAATCTTCCACCCGGCTTCATGTCGGCAATGAGCGGAACTCGCGCCGCGATGCGGTTGAAGTCTTCGAGATCAAGTTCGACTCCTGCTTCATTTGCGATTGCCAGAAGATGAAGTACGGCATTGGTTGAACCGCCAAGAGCGTTCAACATCGTGATCCCATTCTCAAACGCTTTGCGAGTCAGGATGTCGTGGGTGCGAAGGCCCAATCGCAACATTTCGACAACCGCTTCTCCGGAACGGTAGGCATCGTCTTCGCGTCGGGGGTCGATCGCTGGCGGCGAAGCCGACCCCGGCAACGAAAGTCCCATCGCTTCGCAAATCGAAGCCATCGTGTTGGCGGTGAACATTCCACCGCAGGCGCCCTCACTTGGACAGGCCTTGCGCTCGATCTGACCAAGCTCGTCAAGGGTCATCGTTCCTGCAGCACACGCTCCGACTGCTTCAAACACGGTTGTGATGTCGATCGCGGCACCATTGTGCTCACCAGGAAGAATCGAACCGTTGTAGACGACCACCGCAGGAAGATCGAGTCTGGCTGCGGCCATCATCATGCCGGGAATCGACTTATCGCAACCGCAGGTCAGCACCATGCCATCGAGACGTTCAGCATGAATCACCGTTTCCACCGAATCGCAAATCACTTCTCGGGAAACAAGCGAAGCGCGCATTCCTTCATGCCCCATCGAAATGCCGTCAGAAACCGTGATGGTTCCAAAACGCATTCCGACTCCCCCGGCGTCGCGCACACCTTCTTTTGCTTTCGCGCTCAGTCGGTCAAGCGACAGGTTGCACGGCGTGATCTCGTTCCACGACGACGCGATACCAATTTGTGGTTTGCGCCAATCATCATCAGTCAGGCCTACGGCGCGCAGCATCGCTCGAGACGGCGCTCGTTGGGCGCCTTCGGTGACATCCACCGACCGCGGTTTCATTCGTGCGTCTTCTGCCGAAAGTCCTTCCGAACCTTGCGTTGATGATGATTCAGGCGTTGTCGACACGAGTTCTCCTCTAAGTAGGGCACTGATACATAGGAAACTTGATTACTGAAATTTATTACAGGTATTCTGCTACTGATGAATCTTCTACATGACGGTACTGATCCAAGGCCCTCATCGAACGGTGAGTCCCGAGATCACCCGGGCTGCACTCGCCACGAAACACGGAAAAGAATCGATCTTTTCTCCCGCAGATTTCGTAGCGGGAGAAGTTCTAAGACGAACGGCGCTTCGGCTGGCTCAGTCGACCCAACGCCACAAGCACTTCGCCCACAGTGTGATCTTGCTCGAGAGGGTGGCGCAACGGAATATCGCCATGGACTTCATAACGATTGCGTCGGCCTTCCTTTATGCGGGTGACATACCCAGCATCGACAAGGTCACTAATGATGGCTTGGGCAGAGCGCTCGGTAATACCGACGAGTTCAGCCACATCTCGGGTTCGGAGGTCAGGATCGCCAGCGAGACAGATCATGACATGGCCGTGATTAGTGAAAAAAGTCCACTGAGGCTTGTCTGAACTACTCACGGCCGCTCCCTCTTATGAGATGTATTTCCTGAAACATCGAGCATAGACCGAGTTATTGATCATCAATCTGTGGGCGAGATCGCGATCTTGGCGTTCTTTTTAGCAACGACATCTTTAAGCTCAGCGGCATAGTTCCGCAGTTGTGTGCGAAGCCCCTCGTCGCTGCGGGCGAGAATCCGAACAGCGAACAACGCAGCGTTTGCACTTCCGTCGACTGCCATGGTTGCAACGGGAATTCCCGCTGGCATTTGCACGATCGAAAGCAACGCGTCGAGACCATCAAATGCTGGGCGTCGCACGGGAACACCGATTACCGGAAGTTCGGTGGCCGACGCAATCATTCCGGGTAAGTGCGCCGCTCCCCCAGCACCAGCGATGATGACATCAATACCGTTCGATGCGGCTTGAGATGCAAATTCGAGCATCCCGTGGGGATCACGATGGGCCGAAACACAACGAACGGTGTGATCGACTCCAAACCGATTGAGAATGTCAATCGCGCCTTGCATAGCGCTCAGATCAGAATCGCTTCCCATCACTATTGCAACGCTCATGACATCTCCGATTCTTGTTCGAGTTCTTTCGCTGTATCCAGTGCACGTTCGATTGCTTGGTCTGTCGTATCCGCAATTGCAGTCACATGACCAAGTTTGCGCCCAGGTCGCGGCGTCTTGCCATACATATGAATAAAAACATCTGGGCTGAATGAGTGATCCTGCAGTTCCCCGCGGGTCTGGCCCACGATATTTGCCATTGCCGCAGCGGAAACAATTCGGTCAGTCGGCCCCAAGGGAAGACCGGTAACGGCCCTCAGATGATTTTCGAACTGTGAGGTCGCCGACGCCTCAATAGTGAGATGTCCTGAATTATGAGGTCGGGCAGCAAGTTCATTGACCAACAGTTCGCCATCAAGAACAAAAAACTCCACGGCAAGGATGCCGACCACTTCAATCGCTTCAGCAATCTTGCGAGCGATCTCCATTGCTTCGTCTTGAAGCGCCGGTGCAATTTCGGCGGGAATGTGAACAATGCTGCACATACCATCGGACTGAACTGTTCGAACCGGAGAGTAGGTAACCATGGTGCCGTCTTGCGCTCTCACAACTTGAACGGCAATTTCGATCTCAACATCGACGCGACGTTGAACGAGAACTGTCGTCTGACCGGGTGGAAACCATTCGCGTACGACTGCTTCACTCGAATCGAGCAATACCCCTCGACCGTCGTAGCCACCTCTCGCTGTTTTCAAAACGGCGGCGCCATCGAATCGAGAAATCGCTTCGAACGCTGAATCAAGGTCGCTGACGACAACCGTTTCGGGTTGTGCAATCTCAAGGCGTTCGAAGAGCTCGTATTGCCGCTCCTTATCGGTGGCAATTGCCATCGTTGTCGACCCTGGCCGGACAATCACTCCTTCGGTTTCGAGCTGCGCAAGCACTCGATAATCAACGAGTTCATGATCAAAGGTCAGTACGTCATTGTCAGACGCGAGTCTCCGAAGGTCGCCGAGATCGAGTGCATCGCCGACAAACCCTTGTCGCCCGAAACTGAAAATCGGATCATCTGCGACTTGCGCGAGCGACGTGATCCCCAGACCCAGGGCGTCTGCTGCATCGGCCATCATCACGGCCAACTGCCCGCCGCCAACAATGCCTACGCGATGCCCAGGTGCCATTGGGTCAAGCGTAGGCGAGAGAAGAAATTTCCAGTCCAAGACCATGGTCTGCGTCTGCCATCGGGGATAATTAGCGGTAATGTATTTCCGGTGTTAGTATTCAGGAAACAAATAGCAGATCGATTTCGACGGGGAATCACTATGGACGCCGACATCCTAAAAAATCTGACCGATCCTGCGATTCTCTTCTTCTTTCTCGGAGTCACCATCGGCCTGATTCGCTCGAATCTGGAAATCCCCGCCGCCATCGCCAAGTTCCTATCGCTCTACTTACTTATGGCTCTGGGCTTCAAAGGGGGCCAGGCGCTCGCCGATGCCGGCCTCTCGGGTGATGGCGTAAAGGTCATTGGGGCGGCGATCGTTCTGGCCCTCGTCATCCCGGTGATCTGGTTTTTGGCCCTGCGCAAGCGCATCGACGCGTTCGACGCTGCAGCAATCGCCGCTACCTACGGATCGGTGAGCGCCGTCACCTTCGTGACAGCGTCGCAGTTCCTGATCTCTCGCGGCGACGAGGCCGGCGGCCACATGACCGTTGCGATGGTCTTGATGGAATCCCCCGCCATCATCATGGCGGTGCTGCTCGCCACTTGGGTGCGGGCAAAGTTGAAGACCTCGAACGCGGGCGTTGCCATGTCAGCCACACCAGTCGCCTCGATCCTCAGCGACAAACTCGCCAGCGCCGATTCGAGCACGATCGTGCCCGAGGCTCCACATCCCGCAGGTGCACGCGGACCCGAGGAAGGTGGAGTCGACGCCGAACCACCGATCTCCATCAAAGAGGTGTTTCGCGAAGCGTTCACCGATGGCGTGAATTTCCTCTTGATCGGTTCAATGGTTGTCGGATTCATCAGTGGTCCCGCCGGCGGTGAAGCAATGGCCCCGTTCATCAACGGTCTGTTCAAGGGACTCCTTGCCTTCTTCTTGCTCGAGATGGGCTTGCTTGTCGCGCGTCGACTTCGCGAAGTGCGCGATGTCGGGCCGTTTCTCATTGCCTTCGGCGTCATCGTGCCCTTCATCAACGCAGCACTTGCACTCGCTCTTGGCTGGGCGCTTCGTCTTCCCGTCGGCGACCTCACTCTTCTTGCAGTGTTAGCAGCGAGCGGTAGCTACATCGTTGTGCCCGCGGTGGTGCGCTATGCCATTCCTGAAGCAGCGCCGAGTCGATATCTCACCCTCGCGCTCGGTATCACGTTCCCGATCAACATCACGATCGGTATCCCGCTCTACTACGCGATCGCTTCTGCGCTCGGGACCTGAGCGAGCCGATCAGTCGCGCACAACCGGCACGGGGCTATCGATGGTCACACTTCCGTCGGCCCGTGCTTCAACGGTGATGAAACCATGCGGACTCGGAACCGTTGCGCGCGCCCATTCAAGATCGCCCAGGTTCGGGACCACTCGGACTGCTGCGTAACCCGGTTCGGCTGGCGTAATGCCGAGCACATGTTGAATGAGATCTCGCGTTGGCGTTGACGACCAACCGTGACAGCGCGTGCCGCCGGTCCAACATTCCGGCCAGGTGGTTTCGCCCGCGTCGAGAAAAACGTTCCAGTCACGGCACAAATCAGCAATGAGATCGGCACGACCGGCTCGCGCCAATCCATCGTGCACCACAAACCGGAAGAACGGTTCGGCTTCGACCATCTGGTTTTCGACAT
>CALEHQ010000025.1 GCA_937876315.1 uncultured Actinomycetes bacterium
TCGGGACCAGTGCGTTGTTCGGGACCAGTGCGTTGTTCGGAAGTAGCTGGCATGTGGCGAGCATCTTGGACGAGTGAGACAGCGATTCCGGATGGTGGGGGCCATGTAGCCTCGGCGCCTCATGGAAAAGTTCGGTTTTGTCGGTCTGCCAAACGCAGGCAAGTCCTCGCTCTACAACGCTCTCGCCGGAGGCGGCGCTCTCGCTGCGCCCTACGCCTTCGCCACGAAGGATCCCAACGTTGGTGTGGCCAAGGTGCCTGATCATCGCTTGGAGAAGCTCGCGATCATGAGCAATGCCAAGTCGGTCATCCCTGCCAGCGTGCAGTTCGTCGACATTGGTGGCCTCGTCGAAGGCGCCAGTACCGGGGAAGGCCTCGGTAATAAGTTCCTCGCCAACATCCGCGAATCTGACGCAATTGTTTTTGTGCTGCGCGCGTTCGAAGACGATGACGTTCCCGGCCCTTCGGATCCGTTGGAACATCTCCGCATCGTTGAAATCGAACTTGCACTTGCCGATCTCGAAACTGTCGAGAACCAAATCGAGAAGCGTCGCAAAGCAGCCAAGCAGGATCGATTCATTGCCGATGAGGTTGAAGCACTTGGCAAAGCTCTCGAGATCCTTTCGGAAGGCACACCGCTTTACCGCAGCGATCTCGATGCGGAATCTCGCGATCTCATCAAGAGCTATTTCCTGCTGACCAATAAGCCAGTGCTCGCAATCGTCAATGTCAGCGAGAGCGACCTTGACCGTATCGATGAAAAGACCGCACCCGTGATCGAAGAATTCGGTGGTCACGGCGAAGTCATCGGCATGTGTGTTCAGCTTGAAGCGGAAGCAGCAATGCTCGACGCCGATGAACGGGTAGAGATGCTCGAAGGACTCGGGCTTGGTGAAGGAGCGTTGCCGAGGTTCCTTCACGCCGCCTACCGAATGCTCGGGCTCCGCACGTACTTCACCACCGGCGAGAAAGAATCACGGGCATGGACGTTCCGTGCTGGCTACAAGGCCCCTCAGTGCGCAGGTGTCATCCACACCGATTTTGAGCGCGGGTTCATTCGGGCCGAAGTCATCCATTGGGATGAGCTGCTCGAGGTCGGGGCCTGGTCGAAAGCTCGCGATGCGGGGATTCTCCGAGTTGAAGGTAAGGAGTACCAACCTGCCGATGGTGACGTGATGGAGTTCCGCTTCAACGTCTGAGGCTCGTAGCATCGGCGATATGTCGTCGAGTGAATCTTCGGGCAATTGGTTGGTTCTCGACGGACGCGTACTTGCCACGCTTGAGATCGCAGCAACCCGACGTGATCGTCGACGGGGATTACTCGGCCGAGATGGCCTAGAAGGGGCGATGCTCCTCACGCGAGCGAAATCGGTGCACACACTTGGCATGAGGTTTGCCATCGATGTGGCCCATCTCGACAGTGACGGTGTCGTACTTCGACTCACAACAATGAAGCCGCGTCGTCTCGGAGCGTTCATTATGCACTCGCGCTCTGTCATTGAAACCGAAGCTGGCGCACTCGCCCGTTGGGGTGTTGTCAAAGGCGACCGACTGGAGATTCGATGAGTTCTTCGATGTCCGGCCGCTTGGTTCTCGTTGGAACTCCGATAGGCAATCTTGGAGATCTCTCACCCAGAGCGCTTGAAGCACTTGGCCAAGCAGCAGTGGTTGCGTGTGAGGACACGCGTCGAACCGGTCGCTTGTTGTCACACTTTGGGATTTCGTCGCCGACCTACATCGTCGTGAACGAACATACCGAGGGTGATGCTGCAGAACGAGTTCTAGGGCATGTACAGCGCGGCGATGTTGTGGTTTTGGTGAGTGACGCAGGGATGCCAGGCGTTTCCGACCCAGGCGAGTACTTGGTGGCGCAAGCAATTGCAGCGGGCGTCACCGTCGAAGTGGTTCCTGGCCCATCGGCGCTGCTCCATGCACTGGTTGTTAGTGGCCTCACAACTTCCCGATTCCTTTTCGAGGGATTTCTCCCTCGAAAAGGATCTGGGCGAGCGCTGCGACTTCGGGAACTTTCAGAAGAGCATCGAACGGCGATTTTATTCGAGGCCCCGCATCGGCTTGAAAAGACCCTCAATGATCTTGCCGATGCGTGCGGTGGCGAACGTCGCATCGTGCTTGCGCGTGAATTGACCAAACTCCATGAAGAAATCTGGCGTGGCACCGTTTCTGGGGCGATCGAGAGATGCACCGAGATCGATCCACGCGGAGAATATGTACTGGTGCTCGATGGTGCTCCGCCTGCAACAGAACCTACTGAGGTGGAGATTCGAGAAGCGGTGGAACTCGCGCTTGGCCGGGGCCTTTCGAAGAAAGACGCCGCCGCGGAAGTGGCGGAACTCTTTGCGGTTGCTCGTAACCGCGTGTACGAGATTGCTATCGCGCTCTGAAGGTCAGAGCGCGATAGCAATCAGCAGTGAATTACGCCGGAGTGAATTACGCAGCTGGTCGGGCGTTCAGCATCGACAGCGCTGCGAATCCAACCATGTATGCACCGACATCGTTGTTCGGCGCGGCAACGGTTGACATGCAGTCGGGCTGCTTCGACAAGAAGGAGGTGTCAGTTGTCGAGATCGGAACGACAACTTCTCCTCGGACTGCACCGGTTGCGCAGGTCGGGATGTTCAGGTTGAACACCTGGGTTTTGTCGATGGTTCCGTTTGCGATTGCGTCGCGGTTCTTCGTGAACCATTCAATAACGATCTTGGCTGATTCGGTAAATGCAAATGGTCCTGCGATCGCGCCATTGCTCGTTGCCATCGCCGGAATTCCACGCTGCACTGCGGCGCGAGCGGCTCCAACCGTCCCTGAAATGTCAACAACGGGCCCGAGGTTGGCGCCGGCGTTAATTCCGGAGACAACAAAATCGGGTGTGAAATCGATACCCTTTTGTTCAATCGCCCAAATCATCGCATCAGCTGGCGTTCCAGTAACGGCCTTGACGGGGTAGCCACCCTTGGTCTTGAGATCGGTGGCGCTCAGCGTGCCGCCAGTGACGGTGCCACCCTTTCCGCTTTGTTGTGTGGCGGGAGCAACAACAGTGACCTCGACATTGGGCTGGGCGCGCAGTGCTTCGGTGATTGCGTTGAGGCCATCTGAGTCGTAGCCATCGTCGTTGGTCACGACGATTTTGAGGGTCTTGGGCGCTGCAGTGGTGGTGCTTGCATCGGACTTCGCCGAGTCGCTGCTGGAGCTACCGCATGCGCCCAAGAGGAGCGCCGCAGCGACAACGACGGCACCGAGAGCGTGCTTCGGAGAGAACTGAGTCTTCATGGTGTCCTTTTCTTGTCAGGTGACCGACGAAACTTTAGGTCAAAGAATGTTCATTCGAAAGCAGGAATGACCTCACGCCCGAACAGGCGAATCATTGCGGCGATGTCCTCGAAGTTCCCCAACGAAGCCTGGCCGGTGTCGGCCGGAAGTCCCGCACCAAAGGCGGTGTGAACGTGGTCGCATTGCGTGGCTGCCTCGTAACTGCGGATCTGCCCGATGACGCGTTCGGGGTCGCCCCATAAAAGCCGGTCGGCGGCAATGTCCTCGGCAGTGATGTCCTCGCCGGCATCAATACGGGCGAAGAGTTCCTTCTCTTCTTTTTCCTCGGCCGACTCGCGCCAATGAATCATGAGCCCATCAACGTAGACAGGGAGAACTTCAGTGCGGACCTGTTCATCGCTTTCGCCTACCCAGGCGTATCGACGCAGAACCCAATCGGCGGGCTTGTTGAGTGCAGCGCACGCCGGTCGGTAGATGTCGAGGCAGTGAAGCGCAGCGGCGAGCGATTGCACTGGTCCGCAGATCCAAGAATCGCCAAGGCGCGCAGCACGGTCAACCGCAGCAGGTGCGACACCAGCGACCCAAAGCGGAGGGTTGGGCGATTGCAGCGGCCGCGGATGAACGGTGAGCTCGGGGAACGAGTGGAATCGACCATCGAAGGCCGTGTTCTCGTTCTGCCACACAAGACGCATGATCGTGAGGGCTTCTTCCATGCGTGCGCCGCGTTCTTTGAAATTCGAACCATGAACGTCGTATTCGAGCGGCCACCAACCCATGCCCACGCCGAGTGTGACTCGACCACCAGAAATCTGATCGATGGTCGCGACCTGTTCGGCAACGCGCACCGGGTTGTGAATTGGGAGTTGGAAGATCCCCGTTCCGACTCGCACGGTAGATGTTCGTGCAGCAACTGCGGCAAGGAACGTGAGCGGATCGCTCAGATTTCCGGGCATGAAGTGATGGTGCCCAATCGTGACAGTGTCGAAACCGGACTCCTCTGCGATGCGCGCGAGATCGAAGGTTTCGCGGAACGGGTCACTGGATGTGAAGTCCTTGAGAAGCGGAAGCGAAAGTGAAAACTTCACAGTTCGAACGGTCCTTTACCCATTTGATCGCGCACAGTAACGATTTCGGGTTGCGTGAGAGAGCGTCGTTGCCAGTTCGCGCCATCGACAACAAGCGTGTGGCCACTGATGAATCGCGCGTAGGGGGAGGCAAGGAATGTTGCGGCCCAACCGAGTTCGCGAGGCCGCCCGACACGTAGTGCCGGTTGGCATGCGTCTTTGTCGTTGGTGCGAGCAAGGTTGCCCTTGATGTCATCAGTCATGTCCTCATGTGGCATCAGGCCAGGAACAAGTCCGTTCACCTGAATGCCGTAGGGGCCCCACTCGACGGCAAGGGTTTCGACCATGTTCTTCACACCGGCCTTTGCTGCGGCGGAATGGGCGAAGCCAGGTCCGCCTGTCCATGCATAGGTCGCGCCAACGTTGACAATTGACCCCGGGGTGTTGGCGTCAAGATGTCGACGTGCGAACTCGCGGGCGCAGAAGTAGGTGCCATTGAGGGTGATGTCGACGACTGTGCGCCACGCGTTCGGCGACATGTCTTCGGCGGGTATAGGGAAGTTTGCTGCCGCGTTATTGATTAGGACATCCGGAAGGCCGAACGCTGCGACGGCTGCATCAAATGCAGCAGCGACGGAATCGGGCTCGCGAATATCGCACTGCACGGTGAGCGCTGGGGCCCCAAGATCGGCCATCGCTTCGTCGGCTTGTTCGAGGTGTTCTGGCTTGCGACTTGCCACGACGATGCTTGCGCCAAGTCGCGCGAACTCCGTCGCGATAGCGCGGCCAAGACCTGTTCCGCCGCCGGTGATGAATACGACTTTGCCGTCGTAGGTTCCGGCAGGGAGGGCGTGGGCGCCAAGTTCTGGCGCGTCTGGAAGGCCGATGGGTTCCGAAGTCGACATGTCAGCTCCCTCGGTAGTTGGGTGTGCGATCTTCAGCGCGAGCAGCGCGGAATTCGGCGTAATCCTCGGACTTGTTGAGGAAGGTTTGGTAGATCAGCTCGTCTGCCATCGATGTCGTGATTTCCGGTTGTGCAAGGTGGGAAATGACGCGACGAGCCAACTTGATCGTGACGGCCGGTGCGGCGGCGATCTTCAGAGCCATCTCCATCGCGGTGTTGTCGAGTTCCTCACGAGTGACGATGCGGGAAACGATTCCGAGAGAAAGCGCTTCTTGTGCATTGAGTGAGCGGCCGGTGAGCACCATGTCGCTCACAACGCCATGCCCACACATTTGGAAGAGGCGACCAACGCCGCCAGTATCGGGAATGACGCCATGTCCGGCTTCGGGGAGCATGAACTTCGCGTCATCGGCGGCGACACGGATATCGCACAGCAGCGCTCGCTGGAACGAACCACCGATAGCCCAGCCCTGGATTGGGACGATGACGGGTGCATCAAGATCAAAGAGTTGCTGGATTCCCTTATGGCCGCGTGCCATGAGTTCGTGGTGTGTAAGCCCAGTCGTGTCATTGCCGATTGATCCGACATCTCGGCCTGATGACCAAGAGTGACCTTCGCCCCGCCAAATGACGGCGCGAATTGAAGGAGTCGCTCGAAGTTCGCCGAGAATGTCGAACAACTGCTTGTCCATCTCATCGGAAAAGGCGTTGCGCTTCTCTTGGTTGTCATTCGTGATGACGGCAATCGGGCCATCGATCTCGAGTCGGACCTGTCCACTCATGGTTCCCCCTGCTGAAGTGAGCCTCGCTGCAGTCTTGCCGAATCGCCACAGGTGGTCGAACAGATCGCCATCATTGAGTTGGTGGGCCACACTTGATGAAACAAAGGGGGATCTATGCGCTGGAAAATCGGTGAAGTAGCGGTCACGAAAGTTGTGGAGCTTGAGCAAGAACTCCCTCTACGCGGGTTGCTCCCTCGGGCGAGCGAAGAAGCGCTTGCCCCACACCAGGCATGGCTCATGCCGTATTTCATCGATGACGAAGGCATGACTGATCTTTCGATCCATGCGTTTCTGATCGAAAGCAGTGGGCTGCGCATCATCGTCGACACCTGTGTGGGCGATCGCAACATGGCCGGTCTGCCGGGGTTCACTGGCGACCCCGCGTTCTTGAAGCGGCTCACGGCAGCGGGATTTCCGCCTGAGTCGATCGATATCGTGTGTTGCACGCACTTGCACTTCGATCATGTGGGTTGGAACACGAAACTCGAAGACGGCAAATGGGTTCCTACATTTCCGAATGCTCGCTACTTGTTCGGTCGCGCAGAGTACGACGCATGGATAGCCGAACCCGGTGGCTATGCATGGAACCTTCCTGACACGGTCGCGCCGGTCGTGGAAGCGGGGCTGGTCGACCTTGTCGATCCCGATCACCGAATAACGAGCGAGGTTCGTTTCATTCCTACCCCCGGTCATTCGCCGGGCCACATGTCCGTTCTCATCGAGTCGAATGGCGCTCGGGCACTCATTACGGGTGATGCCACGCATCATCCGGTGCAGTGGGCCGAAACTGATTGGGGTATGAGCGGGGATTGGGATGGAGTAGAAGCGGCTGATTCTCGGCGTGAGATGCGCGCTGAACATGGCGACACGGGAACGCTGATTCTGGGTACGCATTACGCCGCCCCAAGTGCTGGATACATTGTGAGCGTTGGTGGTGAATGGCAATTTCACGCAACTACCGAGACGGAGTTCTGAGTTGATGTCGTCGCTGTTTGATCTCACCGGCAAAGTGGCGGTCATAACGGGAGCAAGTAAAGGGCTTGGCCGTGCGATGGCCCTTGGCTTTGCTGACGCGGGTGCCGATGTTGTTGTGTCGAGTCGACGCGTTGACGCGTGTGAAGAGGTCGCGGATGAGATCCGAGCAAAAGGGCGCCGGGCTCTCGCAGTCGCTTGTCATGTCGCGGACTGGGCGCAATGTGACGCGCTCATTGCTGCTGCTGTCGTAGAGTTCGGCGAGATCGACATTCTGGTGAACAACGCTGGCATCGCTCCGGTTCCGCCATCTCTCGCAGGCGTCACCGAAGAATTGTTCGACAAGACCTTCGGGGTGAACGTCAAGGGTCCGCTGCGACTGATGGCAATGGCAGCCGATTACATGCCTGCGGGCGGATCCATCATCAACATCAGTACGAAGGCGTCGCAGCGACCTTCACCTTTCACGGTTGTGTATGCCGCTTCGAAAGCGGCCCTCAACGCGATAACGCAAGCGACGGCCCAGGAGTTTGGTCCGCGAGGTATCCGTGTGAACGCGATCGTGTGCGGTCCGTTCATTACCGACAGTTTCAGTAAAGCGATCCCAACTCCCGAAGCGGCCGAACACGTCGCAAAATTGATTTCGGTGGGGCATATCGGCCAGCCCGAAGAAATTTTGGGGACAGCGTTGCTTCTCGCCTCGGACGCGTCGTCCTACATGACGGGAGCACTTCTCAATCTCGATGGTGGCGGTTCGTGAGCGAAGGCCTCGTCGGCTCCGAGCTCGTCGACGTTGAACGTCTTGGTGCATGGCTCGACGGTTGCGGCCTTGAAGTCGGTCTGCCGATAACTGTGGCTCCGCTGACATCAGGTCGATCAAACGCGATGTTTAGCGTTCATCGCGGAGCATCGCGCTGGGTGCTTCGTCGCCCTGCTGCTGTCGCAATTGAACGAGCGGATGAAGGGATGCGTCGCGAATATCAAATTCTTGACGCGCTTACTGGTTCCAAAGTTCCGCACCCTGAGACTGTCGCATTGTGTGAGGATCACGATGTTCTTGGTTGCACGTTTTTCTTGATGCAGCAGGTTGACGGAGTGAACCCTGCTCCTCCGCTTCCCGATCCATTCACGGTTGCAGATCAACCAGGCGTCGCATTTGCGATGGTCGATGCACTCGCCGCTCTGCATGACTTTGATTGGCGGCAGGGTTCATTGTCCGATTTCGGTAAGCCCGATGGATTCCACGAACGTCAGGTTGAGCGATGGACAACGCAGTTGGCGTCCTACAACGGCCGAGAGCTTCCGGGGCTTGACCGTGTCACGAAGTTTCTTTCGGAAAACCTGCCTGGATCGTTTGAACCGTCACTGATGCACGGCGATTTCCATATGTTCAACGCTCTGATTTCTTCAGAACCCCCGGGCAAGGTGGCAGCGATCATCGATTGGGAGACCGCAACGATTGGTGATCCGCTGCTTGACCTCATCGGGTTCTGCGAAATCTGGGGGAAGGCAACAGTGGGCCCGGGTTGGCCGCGCCGGACTGAACTGATCGCCCGCTATCGAGAACAGCGCGATCTGGAACTTCCCTCAGATCTTTCCTATTACGAAGTGCTCTACAACTTCCGCATGGCGGTGTTGCTCGAAGGCATCTACCAACGGTCGCTGCACGACGCGACAAGGCCCGACTTAGTCGATGTTGGAGCCGGTGCAATGGGATTTCACGAACGCGCGCTCGATGTGCTGGACCAGCGTGGTGAAGTGCAGTTCGGGTGAGCGGTCAGACCTTGTAACCGCCGTCGACGCTGATGACCTGACCGGTGATCCCGCGACCGTCATCGCTCGCGAGTAACGAAGCCATGCCTGTGAGTTCCGAGGCATCAAGGACTCGATGCTGAAGGCTGTCAGCAGCCGCTCGTTCCTCCTCGATCGCAACAGTGGTGCCGCGAGCAGTTGCGATGCGCTCGAAATCAACGAGTGAGGTTCTGGTCCAACCCGGGCAGAGCAGATTCGCGTTAATGCCGAAGGGGGCTCCGGTCTTCGCGAGTTCTTTGGTGAAGCCAACGAGCGCGTGCTTTGCCGTTGTGTAGGGGAGTGAAGCCCCGGTTGTCTTCGATGTTCCGGAACCAATGCTGATAATTCGCCCGAACCCTTGATCTCGCATGCTCGGCAATACCGCGCTCGTGGTCCACCACGCGGAAGTAAGGCAGAGAACGAGCGTTGACTCAAACGCTTCGTCGTTGGCGAGGAACGGATCATTGTTTCCGACATTCCCGCCGACGTTGTTCACCAGAATGTCAACACGGCCAAATCGCTCAAGTGCTTCGCTCACTGGTCGACGGGCATCGTTGCGATCGGTGGCATCGGCCACCACTGCCAGGCCTCGGTCGGGGCCTAGACCAGCAATACTGAGCGTGTTCTCGAGGTCCGAGGCCGTGCGTGACGAAACAACCACGGTTGCTCCTTCGGCCGCGTAGCGAAGTGCAATTGCCGCGCCGATTCCTCGACCGCCGCCAGTGATGACTGCAACGCGACCGCCAAGCTGTCCCATGAGTTCCCCAATCGAATCGGCCAGTCGGCCCGCTGAGTTAATCCTGACACGCGTAACTCGCTACCCGTTTGTAGGCCGAGCGGCAAGGTTCCGTCCTCGTGGTTCGTCGGCATTGCTGCGGCCCCGTAGCCTTGCGCTGTGCCTCAACCCTTCTACGTCACCACTCCTATCTATTACGTGAACGATGTGCCTCATATCGGGCACGCCTATACGACGGTGACGGCAGACGCATTGGCCCGTTGGCATCGGCTGGCGGGAGACCCGACGTTCTTTCTCACGGGTACCGACGAACACGGTCTCAAGATTCAACGTTCGGCCGAGGCCAATGGCATTACCCCTCTAGAACAAGCCGACCGCACAAGCGCGCGTTTTCGCGAGGTGTGGGAATTACTAAATATCAGTAACGACGATTTTATTCGCACCACCGAACCACGACATATCACTTCGGTGCAGGCCTTCATGCAAGCCATCTTCGACAATGGCTGGATTCGCAAGGGCTCGTATTCCGGTCACTATTGCGTGCCCTGCGAGGCCTATTACAACGAGGCCGATCTCGTCGATGGCAACTGTCCGATCCACGGACGACCAGTGGAATGGCTTGAAGAAGACAACTGGTTCTTTGAGTTGTCGAAGTTTGAACAGCCGTTGCTCGATTGGTATGCCGCGAATCCCGGATGCGTGCAGCCCGAAGGCAAGCGCAATGAAGCGCTGGGAATCATCAAGCAAGGTCTTGAAGACGTCTCGGTATCGCGCACCTCGATCTCTTGGGGTGTTCCGGTTCCATGGGACGAAGGCCATGTCTTCTACGTCTGGTACGACGCCCTCATTAACTATGCGACAGCAGTCGGATATGGCGCCGACTCCGAGCGGTTTGCGCAGTGGTGGCCCCAGGTTCACCATCTTCTGGGCAAAGACATCCTTCGTTTTCATTGCGTGTATTGGCCGGCAATGTGTCTTGCGGCCGGTATCGAACCGCCGAAGAAGCTCGGAGTGCATGGCTTCTTGTTGGTAGGTGGCGAGAAGATGTCAAAGACTCGTCTCAATCAGATTTTCCCGGCCGACCTTGTCGCCGATTTCGGCGTCGACGGTTTCCGCTACCACTTCCTGCGAGACAATCCGTTCGGTCCCGATGGTGATTTCTCCTACGAGTCGATGGTCACGCGGTACAACGCCGACCTCGCGAACAATCTCGGAAACCTGTTGTCTCGCGTCGCGACAGTCGTCGGGAAAAAGTGTGATGGCATTGGACCCGCTCCTGCCGGTGATTCGCCACTTGCCGATATCGCTGCACAATCGCTGGCCGACACGATCACTGGTTGGAACAACATCACGCCCAGCATCGCCCTTGAAGCAACTTGGCGCCTTGTCGGTGCGGCCAACGCTCACCTTGAAGCGAATGAACCGTGGAAGATGGAGCCAAGTCCCGCTCTTGATGCGGTGATGGGTGACGCGCTTGAAGTGCTGCGCATCGTTTCAATTCTCGCAACTCCAGCCATGCCGGAAACCTGTGTGCAGATCTGGCAACGCATTGGTCTTGCCGGTTCGCCTACCGATGCTGGCGTCGCTGGCGCGACCTGGGGCGGGTATCCCGGCGGGTTGCCGGTCGTGAAGGGCGATGGGCTCTTCCCTCGTATCGCTAAACCCGCCGCCGACTGACGGAGCCAAAATGCGTTGGATTGATGATCACTGTCATTTGGGCGATGGAACCGACCGTTGGCCCGAGGCCGAAGCCACCATCGCGGACGCTCACGAGGCGGGCGTGATGCGAATGATCACTGTCGGTTGCGACCTTGTGTCATCGAAGCTTGCGATTGAGGTTGCGAGCGCGTTCGATGATGTTTGGGCGACAGCTGGTGTCCACCCGCACGACGCGAGCGGTGGCATTGAGGGCATCGCTGAACTGCTTGCCGACCCCAACGTGGTTGCCGTGGGGGAGTGTGGACTCGACTACCACTACGACAACTCGCCTCGTGAGGTGCAACGAGAGGTTTTCGTCCAGCAGATCGCATTGGCTCATGACTATGACCTTGCATTGGTGGTGCACACCCGAGAGGCGTGGGAGGACACCTTTGCGATCCTTGAGAGTGAAGGCGTCCCATCTCGCACGGTGATTCATTGCTTCACTGGTGGCCCTGAAGAAGCGCAGAAATGTCTTGAACTCGGCGCTTGGCTCTCGTTCAGTGGCATCGTCACATTTCCGGGGGCGCCCGAAGTGCTCTCCGCGGCCATCCTTTGCCCCCTCGATCGACTGCTCGTCGAGACTGATTCGCCGTTTTTGGCACCGGTACCCCATCGTGGGAAACCGAACCGGCCTGCCCTGGTTCCCGTTGTGGGGGCGGCAATTGCCGCTGCCAAAGGAATTGACATTGAAGATGTGGCCAATGTCACCTGGAAAAATGCCGCGATGGTGTACCGGCTCCCGTAGCAGGGGATTCGCGAGTTTTTCTCTAGCGCACAAAGCTGTGGACAAGCCTCTATGGCGGTCTGAGCAGGGGTTACGCGCAGTTGAACAGTGAGTGTCCAGGGCTCGGAGATAGTTGCGGGTCCCGGATGACCCTCCTAGGTTCATCTGATGGCTCCGGGCGGAGTTTGCACTGTGCGATCGCGCAGGGCGTCCTTCCGCCGTGGCCAGGATCTATTGCTCGACGAAGGACGCAGTTCTGAACACCACCGTGCACCCGACGCAACGCCGACTGATGATCGCACTCGTGGTCACACTCGCGTGCTTGCCGTTGCTGGTGATCGACATGTTCCAGCGCTCCCCGAGCAGCGGTGCAACCCAAACAGCGAGCTCAACCGATCCGAGCCTCGTTGTTTCCTCCATCTCTACGGAAGATTCGACCACGACAACCGTGGCCGTCACTGTGCCGGTCACAGTCACGGTTCCAGCTCCAGTAACGACGGTGGCCCCTCCGACAACAGTCGCTCCTCGCCGGGCGCCGACCACCACAACAACTCTGAGGCGCGCCACGACATCACCGGCACCAACCGGTAACGCCACAGCGTCGCCGAGCCAGTGGGATCGCCTTGCGCAGTGTGAAACCGGCGGAAACTGGGCAGCGAATACCGGTAACGGATACGGCGGCGGACTCCAGTTCGCCCACGGTCCCGGATGGTCGACATGGCGCGCCTTTGGTGGCGAGGAATTCACCGCTCACCCGTGGGAAGCGACACGCGAGCAGCAGATCGTTATCGCCGAACGTGTTCTCGCCAGCTCCGGGTGGAGCGCGTGGCCTGGGTGCTCGGGCTTCTAAGTAAGACCAGGCGTTCTCGGTGTGTTTTCGATTCGGCGAATCTCACCATCTCCACGCAGTATCTGCCGGTGAAGATTTCCGCAGAAGGTTCGCGGTGATCGCATGACACTCACACGTCGCGACATCACGGAGTTGCTCGCGCGTCATGGCCTCGAGCCAAGTCGCGCACTCGGCCAGAATTTTCTCGCCGACCCAAACACTGTCCGTCGCATTGTGCGGTTGGCGTGCATCGACGCAAGTTCGAATGTTGTCGAGATTGGTCCTGGCGTCGGTTCGTTGACAACCGAACTTGCAGCGACTGGAGCAAACGTTGTCGCTGTCGAACTCGATCGGCATTTGCTGCCGGTGTTGGCTGAAACGGTTGAGCCTCTGGGCGTTCGTGTTGTCCACGGCGATGCGCTTGAAATTGATTGGGGACAGGTTTTGTCGGCTGACAAGCAGTGGCACCTCGTCGCGAATCTCCCTTACAACGTTGCAACGACCATCGTTCTTGATCTTCTTGACGATGTCCCACAAATCGAAACCATGCTCGTGATGGTGCAGCGCGAGGTCGGCGAACGGCTTGCTGCATCCGCCGGTGATCGCGCCTATGGCATTCCCTCGGTGAAGTTGTCGCTTTGGGCGACCGCTTCAATCGCGGCTCGGATCCCGGCAACGGTTTTCATTCCGCAACCGCGGGTGGAATCGGTGATGGTTCGTATTGAGCGCCGGTCGGCACCTGTGGTCAGCGTCGATCACGATTCCCTGATGGATCTCGTTCGCACCGCGTTTGGTCAGCGGCGCAAAATGCTTCGCCGGTCGCTGTCGTCCAAGGTCACGACCGAGCAGTTCGAAGCCGCGGGCGTCGACCCATCCGAGCGGCCCGAGCGCCTCGACGTTGTCCAATGGGGAGCACTCACTGCAGCGGTACTGGCTGGGGCGTGATTCGATGGGGGACGTGCCTGCCGAATCGGTCCGCCTCTTTGCTCCCGCCAAACTCACGACGTCGCTTCGCGTGGTCGGTGTGCGCGATGACGGCTATCACCTCATCGATGCCGAGATGGTGTCGCTTGATTTTGGTGATTCACTCTTCGTCGATTGTGAAAGCGCCGGACCATCCTCGGTGACCTTCGCTGGCGTCGATGGCAAAATCATTGATCTCGGTGCCGACAACCTCGTCACTCGCGCGTTGGACATGGTGGGTCGCGACGCAAAGGTGCGTGTGGAAAAGTCGATCGCTGCGGGTGCGGGGCTGGGCGGGGGATCGGCCGATGCCGCTGCCATCCTCTATTGGGCGGGCATGACTGATCTCGTTCAGGCGGTAACGCTTGGTGCCGATGTGGCGTTCTGTCTTTTGGGCGGCAGAGCGCGGGTGCAGGGAATCGGCGAGCAGATCGATCCGTTGCCTTTTGAAGAGCGAACCTTCACATTGCTCACACCACCAGTCATGTGTTCAACCCCTGCGGTCTACAAGGCATGGGACGATCTCGGTGGCCCCACCGGAGCCAACGGCAACGATCTGGAACCAGCGGCGCTGCTGGTAGCGCCGGAGCTTGTTCGCTGGCGCGACGAACTCGCGGCGGTCAGTGGCCGTCAGCCTCGCCTCGCTGGATCAGGATCAACCTGGTTTGTCGAGGGAGCGTTCCCGGGGCCAGGGCGAGTCGTTGCACGCACCAGCCCTGCTCGCTAGCTCCCGCAGGTGCGGGCCGTCTCATCGCCATATGGGCCCGTACGCGGACCCACCCGGCTCTCGGGCCGGGTGGAGTCAACGAGAATCGTTATGGCACAGCGGGCGTCAGAGACGCCTGAGCTCACTTACCGGCAGCTCGACGCTGGAAGCGAGTTCGCTTCAGCATCTTCTTGTGCTTCTTTTTACGCATGCGCTTGCGGCGCTTCTTAATGAGAGATCCCATGGCGGAGCGACTGTAGCGGTAAGGCGTGCTCCGGTGCGAAACGACACAACCCACGCTGGGTCTGTCGGGAAAGGGCTCGGGATTCCGATCAGGAGATGATCGGAATCCCGGCAGGAAAGGAAAGCTCGGGGGCAGGGACTCGAACCCCGAATGACTGGACCAAAACCAGCCGTGTTGCCAATTACACCACCCCCGAAAGGTGAGGCCCCGGAAGATGAGGCCCCGGAAGGCGAGGCAGACCGTACTAGAAAGTCTGCATGTCTCCGAGGCCGCTGTCTGCGATTGTGCTTGCCGCCGGTGAAGGCACACGTATGCGCTCGGCTCGCCCCAAGCCACTCCATCTGTTGTGCGGACGCGCAATGGTGCTCTACGTCTTGGATTCACTGGCTGGCGCTCAGGTCCGCCGTGCGGTGGTTGTCGTCGGTCACGGTGCCGAGCGGGTGACCAAGAAACTTCTTGACGCTGCTCCCGATGTCCCGCTCGAATTCGTGGAGCAGGAAGTGCAGCGGGGTACTGGCGATGCAGTGGGCGTTGCTCTGACCGCATTTAGTCCCGAGGAACTCGATGACCTCGATGCCGACATCATCGTGCTGCCCGGCGATACGCCCTTGCTTCGCAGCGAAACAATCACCTCGCTTCTCGACATGCATCAACAAACTGATGCGGCGTGCACACTCCTCACTGCCCGAGTCGCCGATCCAACCGGCTATGGCCGAGTTGTGCGCGGTCGTGATGATCGCGTCGAACGAGTCGTCGAACAGTCCGATGCCTCCGAGGCTGAATTGGCCATCACCGAGGTCAACACGTCGATCTACTGCTTCCGGGCCAGCGTGCTTGGCCCAGCGCTTCGACGCATTACGCCTGAAAATGCGCAGGGCGAGTACTACCTCACCGATGTCGTCGAGGTGCTTGCCGGCGCGGGCTACAGGGTCTCAGCAGTGATTGCGGCCGATCCTGCAGATACCAATGGCGTCAATGATCGCCTTCAGTTGGCCGCAGCAGAAGCGGAATTACGCCGGCGGACCAACGAAGCCTGGATGCGCAAAGGCGTCACAATGGTCGACCCTGGCCGGACCTACGTCGACACAACAGTCGAACTCGCGGCCGATGTCACTCTTTTCCCCGACACGATCCTTCAAGGTTCCTGTGTGATTGGCGCCGGAACCGAGATCGGACCAAACACTCGACTTGTCGATTGTCGGGTTGGGGCTCGATCAGTTGTCGAGAATTCTGTTGGTCGAGGCGCTGAGATTGGAAACGACGTTCGCCTCGGACCATTTGCTGTCATCGAGGAAGGCGCCGTGATTTCTGACGGGGCGAGTCCCGGACCGTTCTACACTTCGACATCAGAATGACCAATCAAAGAGCCGGCGAAAGAAACCGAATGGAACTCGTCACCAAGAAGCGGCTGCATATCGTCTCCGGTCGGGCCAACCTTCCGCTCGCAGAAGAGATTGCCGAACGCCTCGGTGTTGAACTGGGCGATGCGAATCTTGCCGAATTCGCGAACGGCGAACTTCATACTCGATTCGGAGAATCAGTCCGCGGTACAGACGTATTCATCATCCAATCGCATGTCAGCTCCGGGCGAATGAGCGTGAACGACGCGATCATGGAACAACTGATCATGGTCGATGCAGCAAAACGTGCCTCAGCCAAACGCATTACTGCGGTTGCCCCCTTCTATGGCTACGCCCGTCAGGACCGAAAGTCCGAAGGTCGCGAACCCATCACGGCAAAGTTGATCGCCAACATGTTCAAGGCTGCCGGTGCAAAGCGGCTGATTTCTGTCGATCTGCACTCAGGCCAGATCCAAGGATTCTTCGATGGTCCGGTCGACCATCTCACGGCAATGCCCGTACTTGTCGATTACATGGCGGGTCTTGGCGAGGACCTCGTGATCGTTTCGCCTGATGCTGGCCGTGTGAAAGTCGCTGAGCGATACGCCAACCAATTGCATGCCGATCTCGCCATCGTGCACAAGCGGCGCGTCAAGGGTCTGAAGAACACTGTCGAAGCTCGTGATGTGGTTGGCGAGGTCGATGGTCGTATTTGCGTACTTATCGACGACATGATCGATACCGGCGGAACCATCGTTGCTGCAGCTGAGCAACTCAAAGCGCGCGGTGCGACTGAAATCTATGCAGCCTGTACCCACGGCGTCTTTAGTGGTCCGGCAATTCAGCGGCTGAACGATTCGTGTATCTCGAAGGTTGTGATGACCAACACCTTGCCGCTGCCGCCCGAGAAGCAGTCGGACAAGATCGAAGTGCTTTCCGTTGCCGGAATCATCGCCGATGCGATCGATGCGGTCTTTGAAGACACCTCGGTCAGCGAAATCTTCGACGGGCACAACCAAAGCTGAGCATCCAGAAACGAGGGATGATCAGTTCTCTCGGGCGAAGATGATGGGCGATGGCCGCATCTCTCAGGGGAGTAGGTGGACCGATGGAGCCCTCGTTCGGAGCGAGTTCGCCTTCTCGGGGGCGGATCGGTAGGATTGCCACCCGTTTCACGAACGTCAGCCGACGGCGCGCCTCAGCGCTGCCTCCAGGAGCACCGAATTATGGCCATCACCCTCACCGCCTCAACCGGACGTAGTGCCGGTTCTCGTTCTTCGACCCGCATGCGGACCGACGGTCTCGTGCCTGCGGTCGTTTACGGCCTTGGCCGCGATTCGGTTGCTGTTTCGGTTCCGTGGCCCGATCTTCGTCGTGCGCTTAAGACCGAAGCTGGTCTCAACGCTCTTATCACTCTCGACGTTGATGGCCAGAAGGACCTCGCCATCATCAAAGATCTTCAGCGACATCCGATTCGTCGCAATGTCCTGCACGTTGATTTCCTTCGTGTTGATCCCGACGCAGGCGTTTCCGTTGAAGTTCCGCTTGTCCTCGTTGGCGAAGCCAAGAAGGTTGAAGGCCGTCGAGGCATTGTTGATCAGCCGCTCAAGTCCCTCACCGTCACCGCAAAGCCGGCCGACATTCCGAGCCTTATCGAAATCGACATCACCGACCTCGACGTCGGCGACTCGATCACCGTTGCGACGCTCACCCTTCCAGCCGGCGTGACAACCGACATCGAAGACAGCATCCAGCTGGTTCTTGGCCTTGCTACTCGCTTCTCAGTGGAAGACGGCGCGACCGAGGGTGAAGCTGGCGAAGGCGCGCCGGCCGAGGGTGCTGCCGAGGGCGACGCCGAGGGTGCTGCCGAGGGCGACGCCGAGTAAGTGGCATTTGGCGGCAGGGGCGGCATTCGTCCCCGACGCGGCACGCCGGCCGACGTTCTTGTCGTAGGTCTCGGCAATCCAGGAAGCGAATACGACGGGACGCGCCACAACGTGGGCTTTGCCGTTATCGACCTTCTTGAGCGGCGCCATAACGGCCGCTTGAAGTCGGGCAAGGAACGCGCGCTTGTTGACGAGGTTCATATTGGTCAAAAGCGTGTCGCTCTGGCGAAGCCGACAACGTTCATGAATCTTTCGGGCGAGTCAGTCTCACCACTTGTGCGTCGTTTCGGTATTGAGGAAGCGTCAAGACTGGTAATTGTTCACGACGAACTCGATCTGCCGACTGGAATTGTTCGCGTGAAGATCGGCGGTGGGCTGGCAGGCCATAACGGGCTTCGGTCGATCAAAGCTCATCTCCATGATGACGCGTTTGTGCGAGTCCGGATTGGTGTGGGGAAACCGCCGAGCAAAGAAGGTGGCGCTGATCACGTCTTGAAACGTGTAGGGAAAGCCGATCGTGAAGCACTCGACGTCGCAATTGAAGTAGCGGCCGATGCAGTTGAACTCATCGTGAGCGATGGTCCCGATTCGGCGATGAACCGCGTAAATGCTCGAGCGTCGTAGGCTCCTGGCGGACCTAGTACGGCAACTCAACCTGACGAGGTAGGAGTTGGTAGGCAGGATTGAGAATCGTAAGTAGTCGATGGTGCTCACTTGTCATGCCTTCGACGATGAGGTGAGTGCCGAGGTGGACACCACCCAAGGTGCGACGGCCGAGGAACACCACGGTGATGCCGCCAGTTTCGTCGGCAAGCGTAAGTTCAAGGCTCGCGACCTGATCAGCCCACGGTTGCACCCGAAGCGCTTTGACTCGGCCCGCAACTTTGACCTTTTCTCGCCACTTCACATCGGCAATCGGCATAACGCCAGCGAGAGAGCGAGCCCCGAGGTCAGCGAACTGTCGTTTGGTCTGATCAATGCGCTCTTTCTCGAGACGCTTTGCGCTACCGGAGAAAAGCCCCATCTCAGTGGCGAATGCCTGTTGTGCCCGACATCGAACCGGTCTCGACCTTATGGATGTGCTGACCTTTCGATGTTCTCGTCAAGTGGTAGGGAACAAAGGTCACGTTTGCATGCGGAACGTCGGCAAGCGCTTTGGCAATGCCGTCGGCGGAGTGATCATGAAGGAGTCGATGCCATGCCGAGCGGTACTCACGACGGGGGATGAGAACCGTCACTTCGGTTTCGCCATCGGCCGCCAGTTCGGTAACAACCTCAAGGACGGTTCGGTTGATTCTTCGATCGGGGCATTCGCGAATATCAAGAGAAATTTGCTTGAGCGGTAAATTGCTCCACTCTTTTAAAAGTTCTTGTGCGTGTTGTTCATCGACGGCGATGTGAACGGCATCAAGTCGATCTGGATGCAGCGTGCGGGCGTACTGAATTGCGCGAGCAGAGGTGCGATCGATTTTGTCGATGAGTACAACGACGGCATGACGCTTGAGGATGGGGGCGGTGGCAGCAAGGGTCGCGTCTTCTGCGAGTTCGGTCTTTTCCGCCTCGTATTGGTGATTGAGGCGGACGACGACCCATACGAAGATTGGTATCATCACAAGGATTACCCACGCGCCGTCAAGGAATTTGGTTGCGCTAATGACCACCGTAACGACCGCAGTCACTACCGCTCCAACCCCATTAATCAAGAGCCCGGTCCTCCATCCTTGCTCCTTCAAGCGGATGTGGCGACGGGCCATGCCCGCCTGGGACAAGGTGAAACTGAGGAATACGCCGATTGCATAAAGCGGGATGAGGCGACTCACGCTGGCGCCAAGAATGATGACGAGTACGGCAGCCATAGCGGCGAGCGTCAAAATTCCGTTGCTGTACACCAGTCGATGACCGCGTTTAGTCAACTGTCGCGGCATGAATGAATCTTCGGCTTGAAAGCTGGCGAGCCGAGGGAAGTCGGCAAACCCTGTATTGGCGGCCATGATCAGGATAAACATCGTCGCGAACTGCGTAAAGACGAACATCAGTCGGCCAAGTCCAGAACTGCCGTACACGCCCTCGGCGATCTGGGCAATGACGGTCTTGCCCGCCACAGGAATGGTGTGGAGTTCCGAGGCGAGCCACGAAATGCCGACGAACATGAGTCCGAGCATCGTTCCCATGATGACAAGTGTCTGTGCCGCGTTTTTCCACGATGGTTCACGAAAGGCGGGAACGCCATTGGAAATAGCCTCAACGCCCGTAACAGCGGCGCCACCCGAGGCGAACGCGTGCAGGATGAGGAACCATCCAACCGCACTCATGCCGACTGCTTCGTGCGCCTGTTCAGGGTTCATCTCCTCGATAGAAATCTGATCAAGGCCGCCACCGAATCCTGCCTTAAACAGCCCGTAGCCGATCATGAGGGCCATAGCGACGACGAACGCGTAGGTCGGGACGGCAAAAATGCGTCCTGATTCCTTCGCACCTCGGAGGTTGCCGAGCGCAACAATTGTGATGAAGGAGAGAGCGATGAAGATTCGGTAGGGATAGAGCTCTGAGAAAACGGAGTAGAGGGCAGCGGTTCCGGCCGACGCCGAAACGGCAACCACCAAGATGTAATCGGTAAGCAGAGAAACGCCGGCCACTTGAGCAGGAAGCACGCCAAGATTGTCTTTGGTAACGATGTAGGCGCCGCCGGCGGACGGATAGGCCTTGATCGTTTGCCGATAGCTCAAAATCAGGATGATCAATACACCGATCATTGCGAAAGTGATTGGCATTACGAATTGGAATGCAACAAGGCCAATGCCTGCGAGCAGCAAGGTATGGAGGATCTCTTCTGTTGCGTACGCAGCTGATGAAAGGTTGTCCGAGGCAAAGACTGCGAGCGCCGTCGGTTTGCCGAGTCGTTCGTGTTCGAGTTGGTCGGTGTTCAGTGGGCGACCAAGCATTCGGTTCTTCAATCGAAACATCCGACTTTCAGGGATCGGTGTTCGAGAAGAGGGCGGTAGTGGCACCGGGCCGTCGGGGGAGGGACTCGCAGTTGGAGTTGTCATGGCCTATGTAGTTGACACCCGCAGGGTCACTAAGCGCAATCACCGGTGACCCGAATCCCAGTGCCGAAACCTGAACAGGTCAAGTGACGGGTGAGGCCAGGCGGGTGAGCAAGGTGTCAGCCGAGCGGGTGGCTAGCCTTCAACCCTCACCCCCGGCACACTCTGTGCCGGGCGTACGCGCGTGTCCTGAGGTCCCATGGCTCTGTCCGATCTGATCCCGATGATGGCCGATGAGCCTGCGCTCATCTCGATCTTGGGACGTCGTGAAGGCTCCATCGTCATCCCGGAACCAGCCCGAGCCATCACGATTTCCTCACTGGTTGAGCGGGCTGAGCGTCGACCAGTGGTGGTGGGCGTACCTACAACCGCAGAAGCTGAGCGTCTCGTGCGTGACCTCGCTGCGTTTCTAGGTCCCGATGAGGTGGAGCTATTCCCCGCATGGGAAACACTCCCATTCGAACGGGTGAGTCCCGCGATCGACACGATGGGCCGGCGCTCACGGGTGCTGTGGCGACTCCACGAACCCGAACGAGCCCCAGCAGTGATCGTGGCTCCGGTCCGCGCGCTTGTCCAGCGTCTAGGCCCTCACGTCGGTGAAATCGAACCCATCACAATTGGTGTTGGCGACGTTGCTGATCCTGTTGAACTCATCGAGCAACTTGTGAGATTCGGCTATCGACGCGAAGTCCAGGTGGAACATCGTGGCGAGGTTGCGGTGCGCGGCTCAATCGTCGACATCTACCCAAGCACGGCTGATGCACCCATTCGTATTGATCTGTGGGGCGATGAAGTTGACCGCCTCACCGAGTTTTCGATTGCCGATCAGCGAGCAACCGTTTCAGTGGCGGAAGCAACCTTTTTTCCCTGTCGAGAACTCCTTCCCACCGAGGAAGTGCGTGAACGTGCTGCAGCCCTCGTCGGAGCCCAGCCCTGGGGGCGGGAGCAGTGGGAGCGACTTTCTGAGGGCCAGATGTTCGATGGTATGGAGAGTTGGTTGCCATGGTTGGTCGATGACAACGCGGATGACCCGGATGTTCTTTTTGATCTACTTCGAGATGACGCACAAATTCTGCTGATCGAACCGCGACGCATGCGCGATCGCGCTGGAGACATCCTCGCTGAGGAGCAAGACCTCGAGCAGTCGCTCTCGCGAACATGGGGGGCGGAAGGATCCTTTCCTCAGTTGCATGTTCCGTTTGAACGTCTTCTTGGCCGCACGGGAGCACCAATGTGGACAGTGCTTGATGTTCCCGATGCGCCCAGTACGCCGGTCGTCGGAGCATCGGGTTGGGATCCCGTTGTCGGCGACGGAAACCTCCTCGTCGAACAATTACGTTCGATGCTGTCTGATGGTGCAACGGTTGTCGTAGCTGCTGACGGAAGCGGTTCAGCCGATCGGTTAGTGACGTTGCTCGGCGATCAAGGAATTCACCTTTCATTTGATGAACGCGGACGTGAAGACCTTTCGACCCCAGGTGGACACGTTGTTGTTGCGCCACTCGAGCGTGGGGTTCGGTTGCCGCAGATCGGACTTGCACTTCTCGCTGAATCTGATGTCACCGGCCGTCGTCGCGCTCATCGCCGTGCACGGCCGCGTAAGGCTGTAGCTCAAGGGCATTTCGACGACCTCGCACCCGGAGACTTTGTCGTGCATTATCAGCACGGGGTAGGTCGGTACGGGGGAATGGTCAAGCGCGCAATCGGTGGAGTCGAGCGCGACTATCTCCTTCTTGAATATCGAGGTGACGACCGTCTGTATGTTCCAAGCGATCAAGTCGATGCGGTGCGGCCTTTCACTGGTAGCGATTCTCCCAGCCTGAGTCGCCTCGGCGGAGGTGAATGGCAAAAAAACAAAGCTCGGGTGCGCGAAGCGGTCACCGAGATCGCGCAGGAACTCGTGGTTCTCTACCAAAAGCGGATTCACGCTCCCGGTCACGCGTTCGCTCCTGATACCCCATGGCAGCATGAACTCGAAGAGTCCTTCCCCTACGAACTCACCCCCGATCAGAAGATTGCTATCGCCGATGTGAAAGCGGATATGGAAGGTGAGTCTCCGATGGATCGACTCGTTTGCGGCGATGTTGGTTTCGGAAAGACTGAAGTCGCAGTGCGAGCAGTCTTCAAGGCGGTCCAGGACGGAAAACAAGCAGCAGTGCTGGTGCCGACAACACTTCTTGCGCAACAGCATTTACAGACGTTTAGTGAACGATTCGCTGGTTATCCGGTTCGAGTCGAAATGCTCAGCCGCTTCTTGACGAATGCGCAGGCCAAAAAAGTGATTGCCGATCTCGAAACCGGCGATGTCGATGTTGTGATTGGAACGCACCGGCTCCTTGCTGATGGGTTGGCCTTCAAAGATCTCGGGCTCTTAGTTGTCGATGAAGAACAGCGATTCGGCGTTTCACACAAAGAATCCATCAAAGGACTCAAAGTTGGTGTCGATGTACTCACGCTTACGGCCACGCCAATTCCGAGAACACTTGAGATGAGTCTCACGGGTATTCGCGATCTCACCTTATTGAATACGCCGCCGAGCGAACGTCAGCCGATTCTCACGTATGTCGGTGAATACGACGAGCGCGCAGTGGTCGAAGCAATACGGCGTGAGTTGCTCCGCGAAGGTCAAGTCTTCTTTGTGCACAATCGTGTGCAGGACATCGAGCGCGTTGCGGCGCACCTTAGTGAGCTCGTACCTGAAGCGCGGATAGCTGTTGCTCATGGACAGATGGACGAAGGAACGCTCGAGAAAGTTGTTCTCGATTTTTGGGAAGGCGCATTCGATGTACTCGTCTGTACCACCATCATCGAATCAGGTATTGATATGCCAACGGTCAACACCTTGGTAGTTGATCGTGCCGATCTCCTTGGGCTTGGCCAACTTCACCAGCTTCGTGGGCGCGTCGGACGTTCAGGAAGTCGCGCGTATGCCTATTTGTTCTTTCCTCCGGAGCGAGCGCTTACCGAACAAGCCTTCGAGAGACTGCGCACGATCGGAGAAGCGACCGAGCTCGGCTCTGGTTTCCGTATCGCGATGCGCGACCTCGAAATTCGAGGGGCGGGCAATTTGCTTGGCAGCGGACAAAGTGGCCACATCTCGTCTGTCGGATACGACCTCTATTGCCAGATGGTTACCGAAGCAGTGGCGGAGTTAAAGGGCGAGCCGATTCCCGAACCGGCCGAAATCAAGCTCGAGTTACCGGTCGATGCTTCGTTACCTGCTTCCTATGTCGAACGTGAAGACTTACGGCTCGAGGCCTATCGGCGTCTTGCCGCGGTGATCTCGGCTGCTGAAGTTGCCGATATTCGGACCGAGTGGGAAGACCGCTACGGACCGGTGCCCGAAGATGCCGAAGCGCTCCTTGAGGTTGCCCGCCTTCGGGCGGAGTGCGTCAGAACCGGGGTTACCGACGTCACCGTGACCAAGGGGCCAGGATTTGGCGGGCCGAAGTTTGTGGCCCGGATCTCACCGTTGGCCCTTCGGACTTCCGCCACGATCCGTCTTGATCGCCTCTACAAAGGGTCGGTGTATAAGCCCGAGCCGCAGCAATTGCAGCTTCACCTGAACTCGGCAGTGTCGATCCTTGACGACCTCGTCTCGGCGCTGGCCGACCTCGTACCTGAGGACGAGGGCTGACTCTCAGGCCCTCTGCTGGCTCCGTTAGTGTGAGCAACCTTGTGAAGACGACGCGCACTATCTCCATCACCGCCATCCTCCTCGCCCTCGTGCTTTCCCTCGTGGGCAGTTCATGTTCGGCGGTAAACCCAACCGCACTGACCGTGAACGACTGGATACTTTCCGATTCAGAATTCCAGTCGCAGATAGAGGCATTTGCAAAGGTGTACTCGACCTCAGGTGGAGCCAGTGAGCTCAAGTCGGCCGATGGCAACTCGTGGGCGACCTCCTACACGTCTGCCTTCCTAAACGATCAGTTGAGTCTCCAGCTCGCCCAGGTTGGTGTCGACGAACGCGGCCTCACCGTGACCGATGCTGATCGAGCGGATGCAAGGAAACTGCTCGAGCAGAACTTCACCAACGGCTCTGGCACCTCAGTGTTCAATGAACTTCCGGTGAGTTACCAGCAGACGCTTATCGATGGTGTGGCCGCTCAGAGCGTGCTGGGAGCAGCAGTTATTGCTGAAGCCCAAACCGACGATGGTCTTCGTAGTCTTTATGAGGCAACGAAGGATCAGTATCAAGAGGATCTCGTATGCGCGAGCCACATCCTTGTACTCGCGGGTTCGGGTTCAGGAAACGCAGTTCCGACCGACGCTCAGTACGCGACCGCTCTGACATCGATCAAAGACATCCAGTCGCAGATCAATGGAACATCAAACTTTGCCGAGATCGCTGCAGCGAAGTCGCAAGATCCCGGATCAGCGACCTCAGGTGGAGCGCTTCCGTGCAGCCCAAAGGGTTCCTATGTGACGGAATTCGATGACGCAGCTTGGGCGCAGCCAGTTGGGGTTGTGGGTGAACCGGTGAAGACGAGGTTTGGGTATCACATTCTTCTCGTAACGGCTCGTGGCAAGTTGACGTTTGAACAACTGAAGGATTCGCTGAAGCAGTCTGTTGTTGACAATGCCGACGCGATTGTCGGCGCTGAACTGATGCGTATCGCCTCAACGGTAAACGTGTCGGTTAACCCTCGGTACGGTCAGTTTGACGCAGCGACAGCGAAAATCATTGCTCCCTCAGGCGCCACCTCCACCACGGTCGCCGGACTTCCGTTGCAGTGATCTGCACTCGCCGATGATGCCTCGAGTTGTCATCGTTGGGCTCGGGCCTGGCGATGTTGAACTCCTGACTCTCGGTACTCGTGAGTCGATCGACACGATCGCAACGCAATTCGTTCGAACACGTCGACACCCAGCTGCGGTCGTGATGGAAGCGGCGACGTCATTCGACGATGTCTATGAAACAGCGGCTTCTATCGACGAGGTCTACCCCGAGATCGTCGAACGATTGATCGCGGCTGCGACCGAGACAGGTGAAGTCCTTTATGCCGTTCCTGGTTCGCCGATTGTGGCCGAGCACACGGTGGAGCTCCTCCTGGCTGATTCTCGTTGCGAGGTTGAAATCATTCCCGCGCTTTCGTTCCTCGATCTCACATGGGCTCGTTTGGGAATCGATCCTGTCTCCGTTGGCGTGCGCATCATCGATGGTCATCGATTCGCCGTCGAAGCAGCGGGGGAGCGCGGCCCACTCTTGGTGGCGCAATGCGACTCGGCCGAGGTGCTCTCCGACGTGAAACTCGCGCTCGATGCCGGAATCAATTCGTGTCTTGGGGCCGATGCCACCGTGACGGTGCTGCAACGACTAGGGCTACCTGATGAAGTTGTCGAAGAAATTCCTTGGACAGAAATCGATCGAATAGCGGCTGACCATCTCACCTCGATTTTTCTTCCCGAACTCTCTGCCCCGGTCGCCCAAGAATTGGTTCGTTTCGCAGAACTGGTCGCGGTATTGCGCTCCGAATGTCCTTGGGACCGTGAGCAAACTCATGAGTCTCTTCGTCGTCATCTCCTTGAAGAGTCCTACGAACTCCTTGAAGCCATCGATCATCTCGATGTCGACGCCGGCACTGGCTATGAACATTTGGAAGAAGAACTTGGGGATCTGCTTTTCCAGGTGCTCTTCCATAGTCAGTTGGCATCGGAAGAAGGTCAGTTCACGATTGCTGATGTCGCTCTCAACGTTCACGACAAATTGCGGTCTCGTCACCCGCATGTTTTTGGTGACGTCGAGGCTGAGGACGCTGACGCAGTGGTGAGTAACTGGGAACAGATCAAGAAGGAAGAAAAGGGTCGCGAGAGCGTCTTCGATGGCGTTCCCGACGCGATTCCCGCATTGCTCTACGCACTCAAGATTCAAAAGAAGGCTGGATCGCTTACGGGCCTTGATCCGAGCGCTTTGCCTGTCCCGGAGTCGATCGAGGCGACACTTCGGGAATTTGGGGCGTCGATCGATGATCAAACCACCGGCGCGCTGCTGTTCGCTATCGTCGATGAGGCCCGGCGTGCTGGGATTGATCCCGAGACGGCACTGCGCGCAGCAGCGGTGAACTACCGCGATGCCGCTCGGAGTGCTGAACTAGGTGTGCGCGCGGATCTCTGACCGTCCCCACTGCTCGCGCGTCGACGTGGAAAACTTCCACCCAAGCCCCATTGACGAGGAGCCCCCGATCCCATGAGCATCATCGAACACATCGCTGGCCGCGAGGTCCTCGACAGCCGCGGTAACCCGACCGTCGAGGTTGAAGTCATCCTCGAATCTGGTGCGAATGGTCGAGCGATAGTTCCCTCTGGTGCATCGACCGGCGCGTTTGAGGCCGTTGAACTGCGCGATGGCGAAGGCCGCTACATGGGTAAAGGTGTGCTTGATGCTGTTGCCCATGTCGACGACGAGATCTACGACGCCCTCGTCGGTTTCGATGCCCTTGATCAGCGTGATATTGATCGAGTCCTTCTCGAACTTGATGGCACTGATAACAAGAGCCGCCTTGGCGCGAACGCGATCCTTGGTGTATCGCTTGCCGTAGCGCGAGCCGCTGCCGATGAACTTGCTGTGCCGCTCTACCGCTATGTCGGTGGCGTGAATGCACATGTGCTTCCCGTCCCGATGATGAACGTGCTCAATGGCGGTGAGCATGCCGACAACAACGTCGATATCCAAGAATTCATGATCATGCCTGTGGGCGCAGCGTCGTTCTCCGAGGCACTGCGCTGGGGCGCCGAGACCTACCACGTGCTCAAGAAGGTTCTCCACGACCGCGATCTCTCTACTGCGATCGGCGACGAAGGCGGATTCGCTCCGAATCTCGCCTCAAATGAAGACGCGGTGAAGTTATTGCTTGAAGCGATCGAGAAAGCTGGATTCACGCCTGGCACTGATATTGCCATTGCCCTCGATGCTGCTTCCACCGAGTTCTACAAGGACGGCAACTACGTCCTCGCCGGCGAAGGCCGATCACTGGCTCCGGCGGAAATGGTTGGCTATCTCCAAGAACTCGTCTCGAAGTACCCAATTGTCTCGATCGAAGACGGTATGGCGGAAGAAGACTGGGATGGCTGGTCCAAACTGACTGCAGCAATCGGCGACAAGGTCCAGTTGGTAGGGGACGATCTGTTCGTCACGAATGTCGAGCGGTTGTCTCGGGGCATCGAAGCAGGTGTCGCAAACTCGATTCTGGTAAAGGTCAACCAAATCGGTTCGCTCACAGAAACCCTCGAATCTGTTGCTATGGCGACCCGTGCGGGCTACACCGCCGTTATGTCACATCGTTCGGGTGAAACCGAAGACACCACAATCGCTGATCTTGCTGTTGCAACCAATTGCGGGCAGATCAAGACCGGTGCTCCGGCTCGAAGCGATCGTGTGGCCAAGTACAACCAGCTGCTGCGCATTGAAGACGATCTCGGCGATGCTGCGGCCTACTGGGGTGCTGCAGCCATCAAGCAGGTTGGCCGCTAGCCATGGCTCGTCTTCCCCGTCGATCACGCGCGGAGTCGTCCGCGTCGCGGAAGCGCTCCAACGCGCCCGCGAAGTCTTCGGGGCCCAAACACGCCAAACCGCAGCGTTCGTTGCTGGCCCGATCCACATGGGTTGTCACGCCGATCATTTTGGTGATCCTGACGGTTGCCGTGGTTGCCTTTCTTGCTCCAACACGCACGTTGCTTGATCAGCGCCGAACTGCTGCGACAGTTGAGCAGCGATTGGCAGAAATCGATCAGGCCAATGCTGATGCGCAGGCCCAAGCCGATGCTCTCAAGACCGATGCGGAGATTGAACGCATCGCCCGTGAGCAGTATGGCTACGCCAAGGCCGGTGAAGAGGTGTACCACATTCTTCCCGAGGCTCAAGATCCGGTCCGAGTCCCCGACGCATGGCCGTTCGAGGGTTTGGGTTCCTCGCTCACCCGCTGAGAAGGTTTCCAACAGACGTCCACTAACCTCTCATTGCCGCAACGGCACCTCGAGGGGGAGTGAACCACATGAGCGTGATGGGAACCCGTGTACAGCGTCGGGAAGACCCGCTGTTTCTGACTGGCGGCGCCCAGTACACCGCCGATCTTCAAGAGCCACTGCTTGAAGGAGCGCTCCATGCGCATTTTGTTCGATCGACAATCGCTCATGCGCGCATTACCGAACTTGATGTTTCTGAAGCACTCGCTGCGCCAGGGGTCGTTGCCGTGTTCACCGCTGCCGATGTCGCTGAGTCCGGTGACCTTTCTGCACCACCTCCTGCTATTCCCGGCATGATTCCGGACATCCTCGCCCGGCCATGGCTCGCAACCGATGTTGTCCGTTACGTCGGTGAAGCAATTGCGGTCATCGTTGCTGAATCTGCGGCCGCCGCCGAGGATGCCTCTGAACTCGTGATTGTCGATTTCGATCCACTCGACGCAGTTGTCGATCCGGTGTTTGCCGCGACCGATCAGGTACTGCTTCATCCTGAGCACGGTTCAAACACGGCGCTCGAAGTTCCGTTTGGCTTTACCGAAGAGTTATTCGACGGTTGCGAAGTTGTCGTCACGCGCGACATCGTCAATCAGCGCGTGGCCGTTGCCCCACTTGAACCTCGCGGTGTCGCGGTCGTGTGGCACGAAGGTCGCCTGATCGCGTGGGTGTCCACCCAAGCTCCACATTCGGTCAAGGGCAAACTTGCTGGCGTTTATGAACTCGAGCCGCAGCAGGTCCATGTGATTGCTCCTGCTGTTGGTGGCGGGTTTGGCGCCAAGATCAATCTTCAGACCGATGAACTTTTGCTGCCGTGGGTTTCGCGCAAAGTCAACCGACCAATCCGCTGGGCCGAGTCACGTAGCGAGTCAATGGTGTCGATGCCGCATGGCCGCGGCCAGGTTCACAAGATCGAAATCGGGGGCTCGAAAGACGGCAAGGTCGAGGCCTATCGGCTCACCGTCCTGCAGGACGTCGGCGCGTATCCGGGTATGGGCACATTCCTCCCGTTCATGACTCGCACAATGGCTCCGGGCACCTATGACATCCCGAAGGTCGAATGCAATACCAAGTCGGTGATGACAAACACCACGCCGATTGAGGCCTATCGCGGTGCAGGTCGTCCCGAAGCGACTGCGGCCATCGAACGAGCATTCGACCTCTTCGCTGCCGAAATCGGCATGGACCCGGTTGAGGTGCGTCGACGCAACCTCATCGCTGCCGATGCATTTCCCTTCACCACGCCAACCGGCGCCATCTACGACAGTGGCAACTACCAGGCCGCGCTCGATCTCGCACTTGCCGAATCTAACTACGAAGGATTACGTGCCGAACAAGCTGCTCGTCGTGCAGCAGGCGATCCGGTGCAACTTGGCATTGGTGTTTGTGTGTATGTCGAGATCACTGCTGGTCCGGCCGGTAGCCATGGTGAATTCGCCAAGGTTGTCCTCGGCAAGAACGGTGGACTCACGGTGTACACCGGCTCCTCATCGCACGGCCAGGGTCACAACACCGCGTGGGCGATGCTTGCCAGCGATCTCACTGGAATTCCGATGGATGCCATCGAAGTTGTTGCCGGCGATACCGACCGCGTTGCCGAAGGTGTGGGCACGATGGGCTCCCGCTCGTTGCAGTTGGGTGGTTCGGCGGTCTGGACCGCAACTGAGCAGGTTGTCGACAAAGCTCGCCAGGTTGCAGCCGAACTTCTCGAAGCGAATGTGGCCGACATCGAACTCGATATGGATCGTGGGGTGTTTCACGTCGCTGGCACTCCGAGTGTTTCCAAAACTTGGGCCGAGGTCGGAACAGCTGGCGACATTGTTGACCCCATCGGTGCTGGTGCGATGGGGCTACCAATCGAAGCCTCACTTACCTTCAGTGCCGAGAATGCAACGTTCCCGTTTGGTGCACATGTGGCCGAGGTTGAGGTCGATACTGAAACCGGCAAGGTCACATTGCGTCGCATCGTGACCTGTGACGATGCGGGACGCATCTTGAACCCTCTTATTGTCGAAGGTCAGCGTCACGGTGGTATTGCGCAAGGTGTGGGACAGGCGCTGTTTGAACACATGATGTACGACGAAGACGGAAATCCGCAGACCTCGAACTTTGCTGATTATGCGTTTGGTTCGGCAGCCGAGTTCCCGAGTTTCGATCTCGTTCCTCTCGAAACCCCTTCGCCGGTGAATCCTCTTGGCGCAAAGGGCATCGGCGAATCGGGTGCAATTGGCGGCACCCCTGCAGTTCAGAGTGCGGTTATCGACGCACTGTCACCGTTTGGTGTCACGCACCTCGATATGCCGTATACCGCCGAGCGCGTCTGGCGCGCCGTCACCGGACTGTGAGCTGAATTCAAGACGATGACGCAACCAATCAACCCCAAACCACGCCAAGAACCTGCAGCCAAGCAACGTTGGCAAAGTTCAGCGAAATGGACCCTCGTCGCGTCGGTAGGGGTAACTGTTGGGATGTTTCTCTTCTTCTATTTTTTGTTTCTGAGAGGCTGAGCGAATCGTGACAATCGAGATCCGTACCGCAGCAAGTCGAGGCGAAACTCAGATCGGTTGGCTTGATTCAAAGCACAGTTTCAGTTTCGGCTCCTATGTCGATCACGCAAACACTGGTCATGGACTCTTGCTCGTAAGTAATGACGATCGAGTTGCACCCGCAACGGGCTTCGGTACGCATGGTCACGCCGACATGGAGATCATCACTTGGGTGCTTTCAGGTGAAGTTGAACATTCCGACACCCTCGGCAACCACGGCATCATTCGCCCCGGACTTGCCCAGCGCATGTCTGCAGGCACCGGTATTCGTCATTCGGAACACAATCCCAGCCCCGACGTCGAGGCACATTTTGTGCAGATGTGGGTACCGCCGGACACACAGGGCATCGAGCCGGGATACGAACAGCAAGAGGTCGGCCACTTGTTGGATGCGGGCGGTCTTGTTGCGATCGCTGGTGGTCCAGGCAGTGGCGCGGTCATTGTCATCAATCAGCGTGATGCCGTGATGTACGCGGGACGGCTCAAGGCGGGTGAATCCGCATCGATCCCCGTTGCGCCCCATGTTCACCTCTTCGTGGCACTCGGCTCGGCAATGCTGAACGAGTCCGAAGAACTTGGTGAGGGTGATGCCCTTCGCCTGACCAATGAGGGCTCCCACACGATCATGGCGGGCCCAGAAGGCGCCGAAGTCATTGTCTGGGCCACCGCCTGAGGTTCACTTCGAAGGTACGAGGCGACCACCGGTAGCCTGCCGATTGTGAGTTCCGCTACCCCCGCATCTGTCGCTGACGTTGTCTCCGGTCTTGCCGCCAACGGATACCTGGCCGACGAGGGTTTGGCGACCGCAATCTTCCTTTCTCTGACGATGGGGCGCCCCCTGTTGCTCGAAGGGGAACCCGGTGTTGGGAAGACCGAAGTGGCAAAGGCGCTTAGCGCGCTCACCGGAGGCGAGTTACTTCGACTCCAGTGCTACGAAGGGCTCGACGCATCGCAAGCGCTGTACGAGTGGGATTACCCCCGACAGCTGCTCCATCTTCGTGCTGCTGAGGCGGCCGGAACAATTAGCTCCGATGTTGCTGTTATCGAAAATGAGCTCTACAGCGAACGGTTTCTGGTGCGCCGTCCTCTCCTCGATGCGATCTCTGATCGTCACCACATTGCGCCAGTTCTGCTCATCGATGAGCTTGATCGAGCTGATGACGAGTTCGAGGCATTTCTGCTGGAAGTTCTTGCCGACAACGCGGTGACGATCCCCGAGCTCGGTACCTTTCGAGCAACAGTTCCGCCAATTGTGATCATCACCTCAAACCGCACCCGTGATGTGCACGATGCGCTCAAGCGCCGTTGCTTGTACCACTGGGTTGAGCATCCCGATCTTGAGCGCGAGATAGCGATTGTTCAATCGCGCGTTCCTGGAGCAAACGAACTTCTCTCTCGTCAGGTCTCGCGGTTGGTCTCTGAACTCAGGTCAATTGGTTTGTTCAAGCCGCCTGGTGTTGCCGAGACAATCGATTGGGTAATGGCTCTCACGGCGTTGGGTCGCACTGAGCTTGATGCAGCATCTGTTGAAGCATCTCTTGGTGCAGTAGTGAAATATCGCGAAGACGCTGATCGAGTTCGTGCCCGTGGGATCGACACGTTGGTCGAATCCGCCACGAATGCCGACTGAGTGACCGCAATGGACGAAGACGGAATCCTGGGACTCGTTGAGTTGCTGCGAACGGCAGGTCTCTCGGTGCCAGTCGGAAACCTGATTACGTTCACTGAGGCAGTGGCGATTGTCGGTAGCGATCTTCGATCCCTGTATTGGTGTGGCCGAGCGACGTTGACGCATTCGCCAATCGATATCGAGTTGTACGACCGCGTTTTCCGGCATTGGATACTTGGCACCGAAGTTGGGCTAACCGAGGCGGTGTCACGTTCGCCCGAACCGCTCCTCGTCGACGATGACGAGAGGCTCGATGGCGAGCAGGCTGACTTCGCAGAGATCGAGACCAACGACGGCGCTGTCCTTCGTTTCAGTCGAACGGAAACGCTTCGTTCTATGGATTTCGCCGATCTTGACGACGAAGAACGCTTGGAGGTTGATCGTCTTATCGCAGACATGCGTCTGACTGCGACGATGCGCCGGTCGCGTCGGCGGCGTCCATCGAAACGATCCTCTGGTGCCCCTGATCTTCGCCGTACCGTTCGCGAGTCGCTCCGCACCGGAGGGGAACCCATCAATCGACGAACATTGCAGCGCACCCGTGTGGCCCGCCGGGTCGTGATTATTGCTGACATCAGTGGTTCGATGGCTGCCTACAGCCGCTCACTGATTCGCTACGCACATGCAGCGGTGTCGGCTCGCAGTCGAGTTGAGGCATTTGCGTTGGGCACACGTCTGACTCGACTGACTCGGGAACTCGATATCCGCGATCCCGATCAAGCACTGCAGCGCGCGGCTGATTCGGTCGAGGACTGGTCGGGTGGCACGCGCCTCGGTGAAGGTCTTCAGCAGTTCAACGATGATTGGGGTACGCGCGGCATGGCTCGCGGCGCAGTCGTCGTCATCCTGTCCGATGGTTGGGATCGCGGAGAACCGGAACGCTTAGCAAGCGAAATGGCCCGGCTGTCGCGCGTGGCTCACCGGATTGTTTGGGTGAATCCGTTGAAGGCTTCTGATGGCTACGCGCCGTTGGCTCGAGGCATGGCAGCCGCATTGCCACACGTCGACGATTTCATCGAGGGCCATTCTCTTGGTGCACTTGATCGTCTCTCATCCATACTCTCAAGTGGCCGTTCAGGACCCGTACGATCAAGATCCGCGTCTAGTCCCGCGGAGGTGACCCGATGAAGGAAATCATGGACGACATTGATCGCTGGCGTCGCGCTGGTCATCGTGTTGCACTCGCTCGTGTCGTGGACATCGAAGGTTCGGGTCCAAGGCTTCCCGGCGCGTCGATGGCTGTTGCCGATACTGGTGAGGTTGCTGGTTCCGTTTCAGGTGGCTGTGTCGAAGGTGCGGTGGTTTCCGAAGCTCTTGACATTCTCGCAACGGGTGATCGTCGCGTCGTCACCTTTGGTTATAGCGATGACGAGGCATTCGCCGTCGGTCTTACTTGTGGTGGGACCATCCATCTGTTCATCGAACCTTTGGATTGGTGAACGAAATGTCCGAATCGATCTATGAACTTTGGCGTGCAGCGGTCAACGACCATCGACCTATCGCTATAGCGACAGTGATTGAAGGCGATCACGTGGGTTCCAAAGTCATCGTCGGCGACGGGATTGAGCCGACAGGCACTCTTGGTGACGCCGATCTTGATCGAGTTGTCATTCGAGACACCATTGGCGAACTCGCTGGTGGCCGAAGCGGAGTGCGCCACTACGGCCCTCATGGTGAGGCCCGTGAAGACGCGGTTTCGATTTTCATTGAATCGTTTGCTCCACCTCCACAGATGTTGATTTTCGGAGCGGTGGATTTCACTGGATCGCTCGTGAAGGTCGCCAAGGTCATGGGCTACCGAGTCACGGTCTGTGACGCGCGAGAGGTTTTCGCCACCAAGCGTCGGTTCCCTTCGGCCGACGAAGTCGTTGTCGATTGGCCCCATCGATATCTTGAAAAGGTTGGCGATCGTTTAGGTCAGCGAGACGCGGTCTGTGTGCTTACCCACGACCACAAGTTCGACGTTCCCGCTATTCAGGCTGCTCTTGCGACCGACGTTGGGTATCTCGGCGCTATGGGAAGTCGCCGTACGTGTGCCGAGCGGCTTGAGCGTCTCGCCGAGGCTGGCGCCGACATGGCGCAGGTCGAGAAGCGATTGCACGCGCCGATCGGGCTTGATCTTGGAGGGCGAACGCCAGAAGAAACGGCAATCGCTATTTGTGCCGAAGTCATCGCAGCACGCACTGGACGTGTAAGCGCGTCACTTAGCGATACGACCGGCAGCATCCACTGACAACACCGCTGGTTTCTGATCGCCACAGGCGACCAGTGTTACGCCAGGCCGGATTCTTCAAGTGAGCGGCGTACAAGAACGCGGGCAAGATGCTCGCGGTACTCAGAAGATGCGTTGATGTCGCTTTGTGCTTCGGTGCCCTCATTGGCAAACGCGGCAGCGTCGGCAGCGTTTGCGCCGGACTTCACCGCGTCCATTACCGCACTTGCAAGCAGAGGTGTCGAGCCCATGTTGACGAGTGCGACGCCGGTGGAGCCATTGGCGCGAACAGTAGCGACTCCGACAATGGCCCAGTCCTGAGCGCGACGGTTGAATTTCTGAAACGACCAACCTTGTGTGTCGAGCTTTGGGACGCGGACCTCGGTGAGCAACTCATCGGGAGCAAGTGCAGATTCGAGGAAACCGGTGAAGAAGTCTGATGCCGCTATTTCTCGGGATCCGTTGGGGCCGGTGGCCACAAGTGTGCCGCCCATCGCAAGGATGACTGCCGGAAGATCAGATGCGGGATCGGCGTGGGCGAGAGAACCGCCGATGGTGCCACGATGGCGAACCTGCGGATCGCCGACATGGCCGGCTGCGTGTGCAAGCAGTGGTGCATCTGCGGCCAACATCGTGCTGATTTCGAGATCGCGGTGACGTGTGAGTGCTCCAATGGCGATGTGATCGCCGGCATCGTTGATGTAGCGAAGGTCATCGAGGCGGCCAACATCGACAAGGACCGAAGGAGCCGCGAGGCGCAGCTTCATAAGTGGGAGCAGGGAATGTCCACCAGCAAGGAGCTTGGCTTCGTCGCCATGTTCGGCGAGTGCGGCGAGAGCGGCATCGACGGAGTCGGCACGGACGTAGTCAAACGATGCGGGGATCACTTTGATGCCCCATGTGATTCAGCAGCGCACGCAAGAACGGACTTCACAATGTTGTGATAGCCGGTGCATCGGCAGAGATTGCCTTCAAGTCCGATGCGAACATCGGTTTCGGAAGGGTTGGGATTTTCGTCGAGAAGCGACACTGCTGCCATCACCATGCCAGGGGTGCAGTATCCACACTGGAGTCCATGGTTCTCTTGGAAACAGCGCTGCATCGGGTGAAGGGTGTCGCCGTCGGCAAGTCCTTCGATCGTGGTTACAGAAAGACCGTCGATCTGAGCGGCGAGCATCGTGCACGACTTCGCTGACTGGCCTTCAACATGGATGGTGCACGCGCCACACGAAGAGGTGTCGCAGCCGACGTTGGTGCCCGTGAGGCCCAGTTCATCGCGAAGAAAGTGCACGAGAAGCGTGCGTGGTTCGACGTCGCCGGACTGCTGCTCGCCATTGACCGTCACCGTGATCTGCATGTTCCCCCTCGGCGCGAACCCGCCGGAACTGCACCGGCGAACGGATTGCAGACTAGCCGAGCAGGGGAGCGGATTGGCTCGTCGGATGCTTGACTGTTCTGGTGAGCGTCCCCCAACCGCAGATCGCAGTGGTGTTGGCAGCTGGTGGTTCAACGCGCTTTGCTGCGGGAGCAAAGCAACTCGCCATCGTCGACGGAACACCTCTGGTGGCGATCGCTGTGCAAGCGGCGGTCAGCGCTGGATGTTTCGCAGAGGTCATTGTCGTGGCGGGTGCAGTTTCGCTTGCCTCGGTGGTCCCAGAGGGTGTGCGGATCGTCGAGAACCCGGATTGGGCCTCGGGGCAGGCCAGCTCTCTGCAGGCGGCGATTGAGGCGGCTCGGAGTGCCGGTGCGGGGGCAGTGGTCGTTGGGCTGGCGGATCAGCCGGGGGTAACGGCCGAGGACTGGCGGCTGATTTCACAGGCCGAGACGCAGTTGCCCATCGTTGTGGCCACTTATGGAGGGGTCCGGGGAAATCCTGTTCGACTTGGGTCTGAGATTTGGGACGAACTGCCAAAAGAGGGCGATGAAGGGGCCCGGGTGCTCTTGCGAAGAAGGTCCGACCTCGTGACGGCAGTAGCCTGCCGTGGCGACGCGTCGGACGTCGACACCCTGGAGGATCTCGACCGATGGAACTCATAAACACCTTCGAAGTGAGCGTGCCGATTGAAACGGCATGGAAGGTGCTGACTGACGTCGAGCGCATCGCTCCGTGTCTGCCCGGCGCACAACTTCAAGAAATCGAAGGCGAGGAATACCGCGGCATCGTCAAGGTCAAGGTCGGTCCGATCCAGGCTCAGTACAAGGGCAAGGCCACGTTCCTCGAGCGCGACGACGTCAACTTCAAAGCCGTTCTCGACGCAGCCGGTCGCGATACGCGCGGTCAGGGCAACGCAAGCGCCATCATCACTGCTCAACTCGAAGCAGCCGGCGAGAGCACTCTCGTCACCGTCACCACCGACCTCACGGTCACTGGAAAAGTCGCGCAGTTCGGGCGCGGCGTCTTGGCTGATGTCAGCGCAAAAATTCTCACTCAGTTTGTCGACAACCTTGAACAGACCGTGCTCGTCGACGACTCCATTACTGCTCCGGTAACTGAAGCACCTGCCGCTGCACCTGTTGCATCAGACGTGCCGGCTGCAGCTTCAGCCGAAGAGGCTCCAACAATCCGCAAGATCGATCAGCCCGAACCTGAAGCCATCAATCTGCTTGAGCAGGCTGGTTCGCCAGTTCTCAAGCGTGCGGTTCCGGTTCTTGGTGTCGCAGTCGGCGCGTTGATTGTGTACGGACTCATTCGTCGTCGTCGGAAGTGACCACAGTGGCCGACGATCGAGCCCGGGTTGCCGAGCTTCTCGGTCGTGCGCCAATGGGAGAGTTCGAAGTTGTCGTGCGTCGGAGCAACGGAGACCCCGCTGTCCTTCGTAACGATCCGATCCTTCCTGATGGAACGCCAATGCCAACGCTCTATTGGTTATGTGACCCAAGTGTTCGGTCTGCAATCGGAACTATTGAGTCCGACGGCGGCGTGCGCGCCGCAGAAGCGGAACTGGGTCTTGAAGCGATTGCGGCGGCGCATGCTGCCTATGCGGCTGAGCGTGACCAGGCCATGCCCGCTGGCCATCAAGGCCCGGCACCGTATGGTGGCGTGGGCGGCACTCGTGAAGGCCTGAAGTGTTTGCACGCGCATTACGCACATTGGCTTGCAGGTGGCGATGACCCAGTGGGTGAATGGACGAACACACAACTCATCGAACGCGGATTACTGCCAATCGATGCCCCGAAGCGAGTGGAACGATGACTGCACCAGTCGCAGCAATTGATTGTGGAACGAATTCAGTTCGATTGCTCATCACCGCCGATGGTCGGACACAAATTGAGCGATTGATGCGCATCACGCGGCTTGGTCAGGGCGTCGATGCGACCGGACGTCTCGACCCAGCGGCAATCGAACGAACACTTGCAGTGCTGCGCGAGTACCGCGAAGTCATCGACCGGCATGGTGTGACTCGCATTCGTATGGCCGCGACTTCCGCGTCTCGTGATGCATCAAACCGTGATGAATTCTTTCACGCAGCGAAGGATATTTTGGGGGTCATGCCGGAAGTCATCTCCGGCGAAGAAGAAGGGCGTCTTTCGTTTCTCGGCGCAACTGCTGATCTTGATCCAGCACTCGGGCCATTCCTTGTTTGCGACATTGGCGGTGGTTCGACCGAGTTTGTTTTGGGGACCACCGAAGCTGAATCAACCATTTCAACGGACATGGGTTGCGTGCGGATGACTGAAGCGTGGCTCCATCATGATCCACCCACGGCTGAAGAACTATCACAGGCACTTTCCGTCATTGATATTCATCTCGACGATGTGCTGCGCGAGATTCCGGGTTTGAGCGAGGCCCAGACATTCGTGGGTCTTGCTGGAACGGTGAGCAATACTGCGTCAGTAGAACTGGGTTTGGCTGAGTACAACCGAGAACAGATTCATCATCTGGTTCTCACCCGTGCGGCGGTCGAAGATGTGTTCCGCACCTTGGCCACCGAGTCGATCGAAGAGCGCAAAGAGAATCCCGGACTTGAGGAGCAACGGGCCGACGTCATTGTTGGTGGCCTCTGTGTTTTGGTAGCGACGATGCGACGTTTTGGTCTTGACGAATGTCTGGTTTCTGAGTCAGACATACTTGACGGGCTGGCCATGTCTCTCCTCGCTGAAACCTGACGAATAACCCCTCTGAGTCGGTGACGGGGACGAATCGTCGGTGCGGGGTTGGTCGCTAGGATCGCCTCTCATGACCACCTTGTTCGGACGTCGAGTACTGCTTCGTCCGCTTGTGGCGGCTGATTTTCCCGCATGGCGTGAAGTCCGACGACGAAATAGTGAGTGGCTCACAAAGTGGGAGCCAACTCGGCCTCCTGGTGCCCCCGATGTCATTGAGGACCGAGAGGCGTTCACGATCCGTTGCAACGCACGCCAACGGGAACGGCAATTGGGCTCTGGCTATGGATTCGGCATATTCGTCGACGGCGAATTTTCCGGTGAGATCAATTTGTCGGCGGTGCAGCGGGGCCCATTTCAAGCCGGAAGCATTGGGTACTGGATCGACGAAGCGCGCGCAGGTCAGGGCTATACCCCCGAAGCCGTTGTTGTGCTGGCGAAGTACTGCTTCGATGATCTGCACTTGCACCGACTCGAAATCGCGATTGTTCCTCGCAATGGAGCGAGTCGTCGCGTCGTCGAGAAGTTAGAACTTCGCGATGAAGGTCTCGCAAAGGGATTTCTTGAGATCAACGGGAACTGGGAAGACCACGTTCGTTATGGCATCACGTTCGAAGACTGGCTCGAACGCGGTCCTTCACTGTGTGAGGCCTGGCTCTCGTGAGTGATGCGGCGATGGGTCGCCCCCAAGTCAAACCTGATGGGGCGTTTGTTGCGTTTCGCCATCGCAACTTTCGCTGGATGTGGAGCGCGTCGCTGCTTTCAAGCAGCGGTTCCTGGTTGCAGATGGTTGCTGTTCCCTATGTGGTCTACACAATTACCGGAAGTGGTGCTTGGCTGGGCTTCGCAGGATTCCTCGCCTACGCCCCGATGGTGATCACTGGGCCATATGCGGGATCAGTTGCAGATCGTTTTGATCGTCGGAAGGTTCTGATCATCGGTGGCTTGGTCCAAGCGGCAATTACGTTGGTGCTCTGGATCGTATGGATTGAAGGTGTGCGAAATATTGCTTTTTTCTTGGTGATCCTCACGCTTGGTGCATTCGCAGGAGGTTTCACCGTTGCCGCGTGGCAATCGTTCGTCACCGAATTAGTTCCACGTGAACACCTCTTGAATGCAGTGACATTGAATTCAGCACAGTTCAACGCAGCCCGAGCATTCGGACCTGCGCTTGGGGGCATCGTGCTCGCAACGTTGGGCGTGAGTTGGTGTTTCTTTATCAACGCGTTGTCATTCCTCGCAATGGTCGGTGGTTTGCTTATTGTTTCCGTTCCGCCCCTTGTGCGTGCGGTAAAGGTTGGCAAGCCGCGGCCCATTGCGGAAATGCGTGAAGCCATGCGATATGTCCGCACTGTGCCGGGCATCGTCACCTGCCTTATCGTTGTGTGCTCGTTGGGAATGCTTGGTGGTCCGCTGTTCAACTTGCTCGTTGTATTTGCGACCGATGTGTACAAAATCGGAGACGGCGCGTATGGCCTTCTTGCCGGGTGCATGGGTGCTGGTGCAATCATTGTTGCGCCGATTGTTGCGGGACGCGGTAGTCGAGTCAGTCGTAGTCGGGTATTGACAATCGCGATGGTCGCGTATGGAGCGGCTCTTGCGGCGCTTGGGGCAGCTCCCGTGGTCCTCGTTGGTGCAGCAGCGTTGTTGGTCGCGGGTGCTGGTTACCTCGGCATCACCGCCAGTCTCAACACCACCGTGCAGTTGCAAGTGAAAGAAGAGATGCGCGGGCGCACGATGGCGCTGTATCTAATGGTTCTCACCGCTGCTGTTCCGTTTGGTGCGCTCATCCAAGGTTGGCTGGTCGATGTCATCGGCGTTCAAAAGACCGTCGCCGGTGCAGGTGCACTGTTCTTGGCCGTTTTTGTTGTGATGCGCTTTGTTCTCAACCGACTTTCAACAATGGATGCCGTTGATCATGAATTCGGCGCTGAAGATGCCCTGCATATTGCTGAAGCGGAAGCAACCGAAGCGGCAATCGATCCGATCTAGGCCTCTTCATTCGAAATTCAATCCTCGTCGAAACGATCATTATCTTCGTCGAGTTCGCCGAGATGCGCCTTTCCTTGCACGCATGTGGTTCGAATTGGGCACCAGCGACATCCCCAACTGGGGCGCACGACCGGAGCGCGAGTACCGACAGAAAGTTCGTGCAGTTTTCGAATGCCGTCGACAGTGCGCGCCACGGCCGAGTGCAGGACTCCTTCGGTGATTGCTTCGGCTTGAGCGACGCCCGCGTCGAGGTAGTACGAAGCGGCGAGCCGAGGTGGCGTTCCGATGCGCATCGTTTCGAGTAGGGAGTACAGGCGTAAATCGTCGAGATGTGATGGCGACATTGAGCCAGTCTTGAAATCGATAATGACTTTGCCAGCGGTGAGGCCATCGGCGCGGCCCAACGTGAGGTCTGATCGGCCTGAAATCACGATGCGGTGCTCAAGAAGCTCAAGGCGCATGCGCGCTTCGGTGACCGGCGACCAGCCGGGCTTGATCGGTGGGAAGCACTCAAGAAACGTTGCGACGCGTTCATTGGCAAAGGCTCGCAACTCGGCCCGATCGGTCTCAGAACAGGTTGCGAGCCAGTCCGAGATGGAATCGTCTGAGCGTTCAAGACGGTCCATCGCCTCGTCGACGAGTTCAAGCGGAATGGGTCGCCGCCGCTGATGCATCGAAAGTTCGATGGCTTTATGGGCGATGGTTCCGCGGGCCAGTGGAGGGCTCCATTCAAACGGCGTTTCCTTCTCGGTTAGGTGGCGAAGTTCGCAGCCATGCACCATCGAGAGATCGTGCTTGTTGACGAAGAGGGGCGCCTCGGGGCTGATCTCGCTTGCGAGGTCGGCGAGCGCGTCTTCGAGGTCGGTGCGCAGGGTGGCCTTGAGGGTGGGTGGGAATGACGGACGATCCTCGGGGGCGGCGCCAAGAAGGTCGAGGACTTCTTGTTGCGCAGGATTGAGCGGAGTCTCAGCGTCAGTCATTTCATTGCATCGTACGGAGCGGGTCCGACACGGGCAGGGACTGTCACACCTCTCCGGCATCATCACGGCCATGGAAGCTTCTTCGCTGCGGTTCGCAGCCGCCGCCCGATCACTTGGCGAGGTGGCGCGCGCCGCAGGGCTGGTGGTGCCAAGTTTCCGCAGTCCGCCGCGGCTCGAGGGCGTTGATCGCACCATGAAGCGCCAGGTCGACGCTGCTGGGGTCGAGGCTGTCACCGTGTCGGTGCGCATCAAAGGTCGGCCGTGGGTCTTGGTCCTGGCCGACATGATCGACGGCGTGCTTGTTGCCAACGCTCTCAGTGGTCCGACAGCGGGCGCAGCTCGCACAGTGATGTGGGCTGCCGTCGAAGCTGATGTCATGCGAGGAACCCATCCTGAAGATGCTGTTGGTTCCTCAGGCCCCGGGGCTCGAGTCCGTGCGAGTCGAAACTCTTCGCGCCGGGCGCCCCAACCGGCCCATCAGGGGCAATCAAAGGTGGCTTGAGGGCTGCCAGTTCGGCGCTCAGGGATACCAGACTCGCCAGTAGATCGACCCCCAGAGCCTTCCAGCAGCCCGGGCGGAGCGGTTTACCGCGTAATCAGAGATCGGACGGTGGCAGAGCAGGTCGCCCGCAATGTGTCGCATGATGTGCAGCAATTCCTTCACTGCTTGGCGGCTAGTCCTCGGCGGAACACCATGAGGCTTGTGTACCCGGAAGAGATGTGGCTGCTGAAAGCCCCAGGACGCAAACTTGCGCCATCGCAACAGCCGAGTCGCCGGATAGCCCCTCTACGCCCGTAGGCATGACAGGGAAAGCCCTCAGGCCCTCGACGAGCATGGCCTAGCCCTTGTCCCCGTGGTCGGCTCTGTCGGTCTCAATAGAGGCCAAGAGGTCAGCGACGGCCTGCCTCATGAGGTCCGAACGGCTCAGCCCTTCACGCTGGGCGAGGGTCGTCAGAGCGTCATAGTCCTCAGGGTTGAGGCGGGTAGCAACGACTGGCGAGTTCATGGGTGTAAACACTACCGCCCGCGAATGACACGCGTGTGGTTTGCCTGTGGATTCTCACCGGCTGAGGTGGTCAAGCATCTCCCCGGCCACCTCGTCCCGGTACATGGTCGCTAGAACGTCAGGACCGGCCAGACCTCGACGAGCGGCCTCGGTGTCAATGATGTCGCCAGAGGTGCGCGGTTCGGTTGCGGTTCGTCTCGTAGAGAGCCATCCGCTTGTCAAAATCTTCAACCTTGTGCCTAGCCAGCAGAGTGAACATGTTCTTGTTC
>CALEHQ010000026.1 GCA_937876315.1 uncultured Actinomycetes bacterium
TGTCGAGTGTGCACGTCAGGAACCTCCTCGAAGCGGCAGACCTCGCACTGGACGAAGCGATTCAACTTGGCCCCGACCCAAGGAAGGAACGCGAACTCGACTACGTCAACTCGCGCTATATGCAAATGTGGTTTGATCGCCCCGTCCGCCGCGGCGGTGGAACCGTGTTCCGCGACGGAGATGACCTAATCACGTTTCGAGGTGAGAACTTCAACCTGCGTTCTGATCTCAACGGACTGAGATTCCCTGTTGCAGGGCGATATCGCATCACTGTGACCGGTTCGGCCTACCAGCCGCGATCCTCCGTCACGATGAGTCTCAAACGGCAAAACGACATTCAGGGAGAGAGTGAACTGTTTGCTGCCTGGGACGTCGACGAGGAACTTCGCACGGTTTCAACCATCAAGTATTTTCGCCCCGACGATTACTTCTATGTCAGCGCTGATGAACTTGATCCGGCACCTGATGGCCGTGTGATCTACAATTCACAGCCGGCGAGCAAATTCCAAGGCGAAGGAGTGCGAGTCCGCAAAGTGCTCGTTGAGGGCCCGTTGGAAGCCACCTGGCCGCCGGAGCGTACGCGCGATCTATTCCCTGGCGTCCAGTGGGAACTTGCCGCGAACGGGCATCACTACAAGCCGGTCACCACGAAGTCTCACTACGAGCACATTCGCGACGCAGTGAGATCGCTCGCTTCGAAAGTTTTTCGACGTCCCGTGACCGATGAAGAAGTTGAAGGCTTCACTCAACTCGCCCTCCCCAGCCTGAAAGCCGAACGAGGGTTCATCGCCAGTGCACGCGTGCCATTGCGGGCGGTTCTTGTGTCGCCAGAGACATTGTTTCTCACCAACGAAACAATCGGTAGCGGAAGTCGTCACGAGGCATCAACGCTCACACAACTCGCACTCGTCAGCCGGTTATCCTATTTCCTGTGGCGCAGCCCGCCCGATGAACAATTGCTTCAACTTGCCCATGAAGGAAGACTCTCCGACACAAGAACCGGTGGTAGCGGAAGTCGTCAAGACTCTCGGTCCGTTGATTCATCGCAGCCAACCGAAAGTCTTGACGACTTCCGCTACGATCAAACACTCGACGAACAGGTCAGCCGCATGCTGTCTGACCAGCGCAGCGAACGCTTCGTTCACGATTTTCTGGATCAATGGCTGGACCTCGATCGGATCGATGCGACGACTCCTGATGCGTACCTTTAGGAGTCGCACGACATTTAGTCAGTCGTTTGAGCCCGTCAGGACTGAGGCCTTATTTCGTAGTTCCATTCCCCGTGAAACCTGTTTCTGAAGATGTTAACAGAGGCCAACTCTTCGTCGCTCACCTTGATCTTCGGTGGGTAGTCTTTCTCGTCGAGCCAGGCGTGAACTTCAAGGCCTGTCGTGGTTCGCGTTGCCGCGATCAGGTTCACCACAATCTCGAGCGACTCGAGAGGAACGCCCCGCCAGTTTCTGGTGATGTGGCAGAACAGGCTGTGTTCGATCTTGTTCCATTTGCTGGTGCCCGGCGGATAGTGGCAGACCTCGACAGTGAGGCCAGTCTCGTTGGCAAGTCGTTGGAGTTCGAGACGCCACAGCCGTGTTCTTGGGCTGTTGCTCCCGCCGCAGTCAGCGGTAACCAGAAGCCGCGTGGCGTTCGGGAATCGCTTCTGCCCCAACCGCTTCCACCACAGCAGAATCGTAGCGACCGCGAACTGCGCCGTGTCGTGACTGACTCCGACACTGACAAACGCTTCGTTGTGCTGCAGGTCGTACACGCCATACGGAATCGCTTTGCCGAGTTCAGCGTTCGGGAAGTCGTGCGTTTCGACTTTGATTGGATCTTTCGAGCGTCGATAGACACGGCCGGAATTCTTCAGATTTCCGAGAACTTCTTTCTTTTTCGTGTCGACCGAGATCGAGGGCTCGCCCCGTTTGCATTGCCGCTTGACACGGCGGGCGATGAACTCGAACTGAGCGTTGCGATCTGGGTGCTGTTTGCCTTCGACGGTCTTGCGGTTGGACTGGAGACTGTAGCCCATGGCCTTGAGCAACTCGCCGACTTTGGTGCTGCCGACCGCGAACCCTTGCTGCTTGAGTTCTCGGGCCAGAACTCGAGTGCTCTTAATCGTCCACTTCAGGGGCGACATCGGATCGCCCCGTGTGCCGGCGGCCACCAACTCTTCGAGCGCCTTACTGAGTTCCGGCTGCTCGCGCTCCCGAGGCTTCCTTCCCGCGCCAGGCCGACGTTGCCGACCGGGATCGAGTGTCCGGGGAGACTTCAGCTCCTTGACGCCGTTCTGAATCGTGGAGCGAGCAAGACCTGTCGCCGCGGCAACGACGGTGATGCCTCCTCGCCCGATTGCCATGGCCTCAGCAGCCGCCCAGCGGCGCGTGCCACGTTCATCAAGATCCATCAGAACCGCAGTAAACTTGCGGTGAATCGTATCGATCAGTTCGGCATCTGGCATGCCCGTACTGATCGCAGGATTCAATGCGACGTGTCAACGTCGTTTTGACTGATTTATTGTCGTGCAGCTCCT
>CALEHQ010000027.1 GCA_937876315.1 uncultured Actinomycetes bacterium
GGTAGCAAAACGCAAACACCCCCAGCCGGGGGGATGGCGGGGGTGTCGCAAGGCCGTCAGGAGGGGGGATCCTGTTTCGGCCAGACGGCTCAATGGGAGGGGGGATTCCCAGAGCCGATAGTTGAAACGTTACGGGACAAAAAACATTCCCAGCCCGCGGAAATACCGGTCAGCAGTCACAATGACCCTTGTCACACAAGGGATCGGGGGCTACCAGCCTTGATGGAGCGGACGACCCTCGGCGAAGCCAGAGGCGGTTTGGATGCCAACGACCGCACGTTCATGGAATTCTTCGATGGTGCGAGCGCCGGCGTAGGTGCATGAACTGCGGACGCCAGCGACGATCGTGTCGATGAGGTCTTCAACGCCGGGGCGGTCTGCTTCGAGGTACAGGCGACCGGAGCTAATGCCCTCTTCGAAGAGTGCTCGGCGCGCTGCTTCGATTGGAGCTTCGTCCTGAGCGGTGCGATTTACAACAGCACGAGCTGATGCCATGCCGAAGTTCTCTTTGTAGAAGCGTCCGTCGGCATCTTGGCGAAGATCGCCAGGTGATTCGTGGGTTCCGGCGAACCATGAACCGATCATGACGTTGCTTGCACCCGCAGCGAGCGAAAGCGCAACATCTCGTGGGTGACGAATACCGCCGTCGGCCCAAACGTGTCGACCGAGTGAGCGTGCTTCGGTTGCACATTCAAGAACTGCAGAAAACTGTGGGCGTCCCATTCCGGTCATCATTCGTGTGGTGCACATCGCACCGGGCCCAACACCAACCTTGACGATGTCGGCGCCGGCGTTCACGAGATCGCGGACACCGCCAGCAGAAACAATGTTGCCGGCACAAAGTGGAACGCCAAGATCGAGTGCTTGGATTGTGCGGATGGCATCGATCATCTTTTCTTGGTGACCATGCGCGGTATCGAGAACGAGAACGTCGACGCCGGCTTCAACGAGCAAGCGGGCTTTGGTGGCGACGTCGCCATTTACGCCAACGGCAGCGGCGATACGCATCTTGTTGTTGGCATCGACCGCTGGTTTGTACAGCGTCGAGCGAAGCGCACCTGTACGAGTGAGAATGCCGACCAGCGCACCAGATGCATCAACAACTGGCGCCGAGCGACGACGACTTTCGTGCAGAAGGTCGAAGGCTTTCTCGGCATCGAGTGAATCGGGGAGCGTGAGGAGATCGGTTGACATCACTCGGTCGACACCGGTGAAACGATCGACATCAACGAAGTCGGCATCGGTGACGACGCCAATAGGACGATCACCATCGACGACAATGACGGCGTTGTGAGCACGCTTGGCGATGAGGTTCATTGCCTCGCCAACGGTTCCGGCTGGAGAAAGCGTGATGGGCGTATCGAAGACGAGATGCCGGCGCTTTACCCAGGAAACAACATCGCTCACGATTTCAAGCGGAATGTCCTGCGGTATGACGGCGATGCCACCTCGACGCGCAACGGTTTCGGCCATACGCCGACCAGCAACAGCCGTCATGTTGGCGACTACGACGGGAATCGTGGTGCCGGTTCCGTCGTTAGTGGTGAGATCGACATCGAGTCGAGAGGAAACATCGGAACGGGCCGGCACCATGAACACGTCATCGAACGTGAGGTCGGCCTCTGGGGTTCTGTCGTGAAGGAAGCGCACGTATGCAGAGGGTAGGCGACGTCAGTACGGTTCGCCCAAGGGGTCGTCATCGAGCCCCGCTGCGGTGGCTGCGAGCATCGCCATTTGGGCGGCTCGGTGATACACGAGAACGAAGGTTTGCTGGGCGGTGGGCTCGATCGTGCGAAGCGGCGGGTCGCCAAGTGACATGACCATGGCTGAGGGGTCGGTCGACATGCGCACAAGGGCGGGGTCGTCCGGGAATGCCTCGCCCCAGAACTTCTTGGATGCGGCGCGATCGGCGTTCTGCTTCTTGTTGTTGCCTGCAGGGCGGCGGCGTGTACGGCTCATGCGAGGCTCCTTTCGAATTCATTGTCAGCGTCGGTAAGTAGTTCATCGGTGCGCAGACCCAGTGCCGTTTGCAACTGAGTGGAATCGAGATCGCCCAGAGAACTGGATTTGGGAAGGACGAGATCGGCGATATGGCGCTTGCCAGCAACAACTTCTTCGACACGTTCGTCGACGGTGCCAGGGCACACGAGACGATGAGCGATCACGGTTTTGTCCTGGCCGATACGCCATGCGCGATCGCGAGCCTGATCTTCCACCGCAGGGTTCCACCAACGGTCATACAAGATGACGTGGTTGGCGTTGGTGAGGTTGAGACCTGTGCCTCCTGCCTTGAGCGACAGTACGAGGGTGCCGGGGCCTTCAAGCGCCTGGAAGTCGGCAACAAGTTGATCGCGTGCGCCGCGTGATTGACCGCCGTGGTAGCAGCCAACAGGGGTATCGAAACGGGTGGAGAGATGCTCCGCGAGTTTCTGGCCCCATTCGGCGAAGTGTGTGAAGACGAGGGCCCGTTCGCCAGCGGCGTAGACCTGCTCGATGATTTCTTCGAGGCGGGCCAGTTTGCCGGAACGGCCATCGAGTGGTCCGTCGTCGTGGCGGTAGGCAACCGGGTGATTGCAGATCTGCTTGAGAGCCGTGATCGCAGCCAGGATTCGCCCATTGCGATTGTCGGCGCCTGATTCAAGGGCAGCACCAGTAACGAGACTGTCGAGCACTGCTTGGTAAAGACCGATTTGTTCGGGAGTCATCGAACAATGATCGAGTTCGTCGATGCGGTCGGGAAGTTCGGCGGCAATTGCAGGCTCTGACTTTGTGCGACGGAACACGAGGATGCCGTTCAGCGCACGCAATGCAGTTTCGCCTTGGTCGCGTCCGGTCGTGCCTGTTACAGAAAGTTGCGCAATGAAATGGGGACGAGGACCAACGAGACCAGGGTTGGTGAAATCGAGGATGGCCCAAAGGTCGCCGAGTCCATTTTCGATTGGCGTTCCCGTAAGCGCGAGTCGCGACGACGCGTTGAGACGACGTAATTGTTGAGCAGTTTCATTGGCGGGGTTCTTGATTGCCTGTGCTTCATCGAGAACGATGCGGCCCCACGAGATCTTTTCAAGTGCTTCGATATCGCGAACCGCGGTGCCGTAGGTGGTGATGACGACATCGGCGCGTTCAACTTCGGCGGCGATGTCCTCGTGGTCAGAGCGACCGGCACCGTGATGCACGACGACGGAAAGCTCAGGAGTGAAACGACGAGCTTCTGCTGCCCAGTTACCGACAACCGCAGGCGGTGCAATAACCAACGACGGTGCGTCGCCGATGCTGTCGACGAGATGGGCGAGGATGGTTGGTGTCTTGCCAAGACCCATATCGAGTGCGAGACAGCCGCCGAGGTTGGTCGTATCGAGGAACTTGAGCCATGCAAGTGCGTCGGCCTGATAACTGCGCAGCTCACCCTTGAAGCCTTCAGGGTTCGAGGCTGGCGCAAGCGAGGCGGTGGAAGCCTTGGCCATGAGGTCGGCGGCCCAACCGGAACCGTCGATCGAAACACCTCCAGCCAAGGGCGAACCATCGAGACCGAGTGCTTGGCGCAACATTTCCGCGCCAGTCATCTGTGGCTTCTTCGCGCGTTCTGAAAGCGCTTCTGCGGCAGCAGCAAGATCGGCGTGGTCGAGTGCTACCCAGCGGCCGTTGGCTCGAACAAGTGGACGTGCTTCTTTGGCCAGTCGTGCGATATCGGCAGCGGTGAGTTCGATGTCGTCGAATACTGCTGTCCAGCTCACGTTCGCGAGTTGGTGCGCGCCAACCGAGGTTTCACCGTTGGATTCGGCGAAGATGCGAAGTGATGGCGTGGGCTTGCGGCGCGACAACGCCGGCACGCGCATTTCAAAACCGGAATCGGCAAGAACGGGTCCGATTTTGGACATCAGTTCCCATGCTTCTTCTTGGCTCAGCACGACCTCGCCGCGACGAAGGCTGCCTGGTCGCAAGAGCGGTGGGTAAAGACGTTCAAGTCGAACGAGATTGCCCTCGAGTTCGCGGCGCTGATTGCCGGCGTTCACCAGGGCAACTTCGACAGGAACGAGTTGTTCACCCTTTCCCGGTGCAAAGACTGCGAGATGCCAAGCATCGCCAGAATCGGGTGGGTTGAGTTGAACGATGAGTGGTCGGTAGTTGCGCGACATGACTGGGGTCGCCCACCGTTCGAGTGCGTTGGTGAGTTCGCCAGCAAGACCTGCGGGAATGTCGAATGGGGCTCCGTCGAGCCGAGCGAGGAACGATTCGGCCGCTGCTGCGATGGTCTTGGGATCATCGGGAGCGGCAGGAACCTCGACGCGTCGCGCAGCGTCGTGACAGATGACGTTGACAACTTCGCCGAGTACCGAGCGGGCCATGGTGCCGCCGTCGACCGAGGGCGAAAGTGCAGCGACAGCGCCCGGCATGGCATCGCCAATGATGCGAAGGCGATCGGCATCGATAAGCGCGGGCTGCCAGGTGACACCGAATGCACTGCGGTTTTGATTACGTCGGCCTACACGTGACCGTCGCAGCGTCGGGGTCATCGCGCCACGAGCAGCAAGCGACACCGCCCACGCAGCGACGATTGACAGCCAACGGGCCGAGGGGCCGATTTCGTCTTCGGGTGGGTCAGAAGAAAGGGCGAGGAGCCAGCCGAGAACATCGCTGGTATTGGCTTCGAGCGCAACGGTCTTCTCTCCGCTGGGAAGTGTGACTGGTGAACGTCCACCCCACATTTCTGGCGCGTCGGTTGCAGCGAGGACTGTGCGCAGTTCTTCGACGGTGGTTGGCGGAGCCTCGGGCCCGCCAAGCCATGCAACGAGTCGACCGTTGGCCCATGAAAGCTGAAGTGCATTGACTCCAACGGCGAGCTCGCCTGGTTCGGGCTCGATTCCCAAAAGTCGGTCGAGCGCGAGTTCAAGTTTGCGCTGTTCGTTGTCGAGGTCGGCGATGACCTGCTGGTCGTCGGGTTGACGGCGAGCGCGCAAGCGATCGAGTGCTTCGTCGGTGTCGTTGAGTCGCTCGATGAGCACGCGCTGCCATGCGGCTTTGTGTGCTTCGAGGATGGAGAGGTCTTCCGCTGAAGCTTCGCCCCAGGCAGCGGCTTCGACCATCGTTTCAAAGCGCGCGCCGTGAACGTCGATGGTGGGCGCGTCGGCGCGCACATTGAGTTCTTTGGAGGTTTCGATCGGTTCGATCTCGAGTTCTTCAGGCACAAAGGTCCTTGGTGGTTTCGTGCAGTCACCGTGCGTTGCGACTGCTCGTGGTGCCGTTTCCCCGGATGGCACCGGTGATGCTCCGCAACGCTCCGCCCCTCACCCACGAGGAGATCGGCCGCTGCGTGCCGTACGGCTCTGGACAGAATGGGGAGGTCCAGAGCGATGAAGAATTCTGCTGACCTGCATCGGCCATTAGGTGTCGTCATCCGCCCGCTCGGGCTGCGAACGCTTCTTCGCGACCCAGATCGGTCTCCTCACCCTATCGGGAGGATCGGCCGATGGGGCAATTAGCGAGGTGAGGTTGGTTAGGAACCCAGATCTGGAGTCACGGTGACTTCGCTGGCCTTTACCGATGCCCAAATGTTGTCGCCAACATTGAGGGCGAGGGCTTCGGCTCCAGCAGGCGTGAGTTCGGCCAACAGTGGAATCGGACCATTCAGCCGAGCGCGGACACGCTCCGGATGCCGGTCGAGGTCACTGACTGTCATCTTCCACGCGTTGCGGGCGCTTCCCTCGGGCTCGGCCCGATGAAGGCTCACTGCTGCTGGGCGAATGGATGCGACCGATGGGCCTGACGGGGAGTCGGCCGGAACGACGAGTCGTGCTCCGGATGCCGTTGTTAGAGCACCGTCGCGAACCTCGCCACGAACGAGGGAGAGTCCGACCATGTCGGCGATATGGCGAGACCGAGGATGGCTTGCCACTTCGTCGAGTGCGCCGCTTTGAACGATGCGGCCTTCTTCAAGGACGATGACGCGGTCGGCGAGCGCGAACGCATCAAGTGGATCGTGGGTGACGAGCAACGTTGTCACGGGTCGTTGTTGGCGAAGGCGAAGTAGATCGCGTCGGATTTCGGCTTTGGCACGAACATCTAGCGCTGACGTTGGTTCGTCGAGAAGCAAGACATCCGGATTCGTTGCGAGTGCGCGAGCAAGCGCAACGCGCTGGGCTTGACCACCAGAAAGACTCGCCGGACGTCGTTGCGCAAATTGCTCAAGTGAAAAGCGTTCAAGCCACTCGGTTGCGTTTGCACGAGCAACTACTCGTTTGGTTCCACGAGCACGAAGTCCGAATGCAACATTTTCGAGGACGGAAAGATATTCGAACAGTGTGCTGTTTTGGAACATCACACCAACGTGGCGTTGTTCGGGCAAAACAAATGTCGCGAGTTCGGCGTCGTCGACAACGATGTTGTTGAGCAGAATCTTGCCGTTATCGACAGGTTGGAGCCCACAGAGCGCGCGTAACAGTGTTGATTTGCCGGACCCGTTTGGTCCGAGGACAGCGAGCACTTCTCCTTCGGCGAGGGCCAACTCAATGGCGAGATGAAACTCGGGAAGTTGAATATCGAATTGGGCATTGATGCTCATCGTGAGCCACCACTTGTACTTGAACCGCCGAGCCACTGATCGCGCAGGCTGAGAAGAACTCCAAAGGAAATCCCGATCATGACGACACTGAGCACGAGCGCTTGTCCGGGATTGGATTCGAGAGCGAGGTACACCGAGAGTGGCATGGTCTGCGTGCGACCGGGAAAGTTGCCAGCGAAAGTGATGGTCGCGCCGAATTCGCCGAGGGCTCGAGCCCATGCCAATACCGCTCCAGCGATGAGCGCAGGTCGCACCGCAGGCAATGTCACACGGCGGAATGCATACCATCGCGACGCGCCGAGTGTCCGCGCTGCATCTTCTGATCGGTGGTCGAGGCCTCGTAAGGCTGCCTCCACAGTGAGAACGAGAAACGGCATTGCGATGAACGTCTGAGCGAGGACGACGCCAGCAGTACTGAACGGTAGGCGTAGGCCAAACCATTCGAACAACGAATCGCCGAGCAGACCACGACGGCCGTACGCCGCGAACAACGCGACACCACCGACAACCGGAGGTAAGACCAACGAGAGAAGGCAAAGAGCGCGGACGATGCGACGACCGGGAAAGCCGTATCGCGCAAGAACCCAGGCAAGTGGGACGCCAAAGACAATCGACAACGCGGTTGCCCACAATGAGGTTTCTAGAGAGAGGCGTATTGCAGTGAGCGAAGACTTTGTTGTGAGAAGTGACCACGCATCACTCCAAGGAATGCGCCAGAGAAGTCCGATGAACGGAAGCGCGAAAAACGCAACCGCAATCGACGCGATGACAAGAATCGCAGCCGGCGGGCGCTGGAGCCCTGCGGAACGATTGCGTGTTCTGCGAAGTTGGCTCATGGAGAGCCAAACCCGTAACGCTTGAGAATTGCTTGACCTTCTGTGCCTCTAACGAATGCAATCCATGCCTGGGCTAAAGCGCGATTTGTAGAGGTCGAAACTGCGGCGATCGGGTAGTTGGCGGTGACGTTGACATCGGCGGGGATCTCGACGCCTTCGGCCGTGCCCTGCGTTGCGCTGACGTCAGTGACGTACACGATTCCAACATCAGCTTCACCGGCGGTGACTTTGGCAACGATGCTTTTCACATCTGGTTCAAGGCTTGCTGGGGTGACAGTTACCCCCGCTTTTTGGAGAACCTGCGCGCTGTACTTCCCAATTGGCACCTGAGGTGCACAGGTGACATAGATGAGTCGGGGTTTCGAGATGTCAGAAAGTGATGCGATCTTTGACGGATTGCCTTTCCGCACGATGATCTCGAGTGAGTTTGTTGCAAAAAGAGTTGGTGTATCGCTGAGCAACTTTGCGTCGGAGACTTTTGTCATGTTCGCTTCGTCTGCGGAAGCGAGCACGTCAATAGGTGCACCATCGATGATTTGCTGCGCGAGGGTTGACGATGCTCCGAAATTGACGGTCACCTTCACTCCTCGGTTTGCCTTCTCGAATGCAGTCTTCATGTCGGTGAAGGCACCTTGTAATGAAGAAGCGGCGGAAACGGTGAGTGATCCCGACACGGAAGTGTCCGATGCCGTTGACGATGTCGTTGAGGAACCACACGCAATGGTGCTGACCGTGAGGAGCACCAGGATCGAAAAGCCGAAAATCCTTCGAGCTCCCTGCCGCTTGGTTGGCGCTTTGGTGGTCACCGCAGCATGGTAGTCAGATCCTGACTACTTACCTCAACTTCTGACGACTTGACCGGTACCATCGGCCGGTGACCCGCAACGACCCAGTACTCGCCGAAAAGGTGTGTTTGGCGTTGGTGGCGGAAGGCCCGACCCATGGCTGGGCGCTCTCAACCTTGCTCGCTCCGGATGGTGAGATAGGCCGGATCTGGTCGTTGAGCAGACCCCTCGCCTATCGAGCCCTCGACCAACTTGTGCTCGATGGCCTCATCGAAAAGGTGGGAACCGCGCCGGGAGGCGGTCGAAGCCGGACACTTCTTGAAGCCACCGAACTTGGCGCTTCGAGCAATGCCTCGTGGCTCGAAGCGCCCGTTGCTCTTCCGAAAGATGTTCGGACTGAACTGTTGGTGAAGTTCACACTGCGGTCGCGGGTTGGTCTTCCTCTTGATCCGCTTGCGGCTGACCAGCGCGCACTCTTTGCTCCGCTGCTGAACGGGTCGGCGACTGCAGATGGCGGGGATTTTGTGGCACGTTGGCGGCGAGAGCATCTCGAAGCGATCGATCGATTTCTCTCGTCATTCGGAACGCCGAACGCATGAGTTCGAAGCCTGGGGGATTCGCAGCGCTTCGTCATCGCAACTTTCGTCTGTATCTGATGGGCCAGGGGCTTTCACAAGCCGGTACGTGGATGCAAACCGTTGCGATGGGTTGGTTGGTTCTAAAAGTCACCGGTAGTGGCGGAATGTTGGGACTCGTCAGCGCCGCACAGTTCACGCCAACTCTTTTGTTCGGTGCGTTCGCCGGAACCCTCGCTGATCGTCACAGTCGTTGGCACATGTTGCAGATCACACAAGTGCTGGCCACAGTGATCGCGATTGCACTTGGCCTGATGGTGGTCACCGACACCATCTCCGTTTGGAGTTTGTTTGTTCTCGCCGCCGCATTCGGAACGGTGAATGCGTTCGATATGTCGATTCGTTCATCGTTTGTGTACGAGTTAGTTGGACCAGACGACATCACTAGTGCGGTGGGCATCGGAAGTACGACCAACAACATCGCTCGAATCGTTGGTCCCGGAATTGCCGGAGTTTTGATCGCTGCATTTGGACTTGCTGTTCCTTTTCTAGTGAATGGCGTCAGCTTTCTCGCCATCACGGTTGCTTTGTTGCTCATGCGTCAATCAGAATTTGTGCCGAAGGTGCCAGTGAAGCGAGAGAAAGGACAGGTTCGCGAAGGCATAAAGGTTGTGTGGGCCGATTCTCGACTTCGAACACCAATGCTCATGACTGTTGTCATCGGGATGCTCGCATACGAAAACCAGATTTCGCTTCCGCTTTTTGCGAAGTACACCTTCGATAGGGAAGCAACTGGTTACGGCATTCTCTCTTCGGTTATGGGGGTCGGCTCGGTTGTAGGCGGACTACTGATCGCACGCTTTGGGAGAGCAACACACAAACGTTTGGGGTTTGCAGCAGCGTTTCTCGGTGGCTCGATGCTTCTTGCTGCGGTGATGCCAACCTTCTGGACGATGTCAGCGGCGTTATTGCTCGTCGGAGCTGGAAGCGTGGCGTTCATCACTATGAACTCCGCCACCCTGCAACTCACGTCACCGGTTGAGGTTCGCGGTCGTGTGATGGCGCTCTACATCACCGCAATCATTGGCACGACGCCCATTGGCGGTCCGATCATCGGCTGGATTGGCCAGCACATCGATCCGAGAGCCACTTACATCACTGGTGGTCTGGCTTGCCTTCTGACCGCAGCGTTCGCTTGGCCATCGCTGCGACGTTCAACCGAAGAAGTCTTGTCTGAAGAGGAAGAAGCGGCGATTTACCGGTCGGCGATCATTGATGCCGAGACACTCGTTGGTGACCTCGATTCGGAGATTCCGATCAATCTACCCACGGAGAAATGAGTTATTCACTGGGGTGACGGTGCAACTCAGTAGTTGGCATGGTTCACTTGAGTCTGGGCAATCACTCAGACACCCTGAGCGGTCAGAAAGGACCAGAGATGGTCGCAGTCATCATCATTGTCGTGGTTGTTGTACTTCTCGCACTGGTTCTTGTCGGCTCCTATAACGGCATCGTCCGAATGCGAAACCAAGTCGACAACGGCTGGTCGCAAATCGATGTGCAAATCAAACGTCGCGCAGACCTCATTCCAAATCTTGTCGAGACGGTAAAGGGATACGCGGCACACGAGTCGGGAACGTTTGAAGCCGTTGTTGCCGCCCGCAATGCGTCGGTTACGGCAAATACTCCATCCGAAGCCGCTGCTGCTGAGGCGCCCATGGTTGCCGCCCTCGGCAGGATTTTTGCGCTTGCAGAGGCGTATCCAGATCTCAAAGCCGATGCGAATTTCCGACAACTGCAATCTGAAATCACGGCAACGGAAGATCGAATCGCCTATGCGCGTCAGTTTTACAACGACTCTGTCACCCGTTACCACGACAAGATCGACACATTTCCAGGTGTGGCGGTTTCCAAGATCGGCAGTTTTCCTCGCCGTGAATTGTTCGAAGCGGATGAAGCAGATCGCCCAGTTCCGAAGGTTGAGTTCTGAGCCTCATTTCAGTCGTTCTCTTGATCGCGGGTTTTGATGGCTGACGCCGCAAGTTTCATTGACCACAAACGCAACAACAAGCGTGCCAGTTTCGTCATCCTCGCTGGCGTTTTCGCTCTTCTTTTTGTCGTTGCCAATCTCATCGTGGGCATATTTGGGGGTTACTCAAAACAGGAATGTGGCCTAGCAACTCGCGATATCTACGGTCGTATTTCGCAAGATTGTCAGAGCAGTTTCAATTTCAATGGTGCTGTTCTGATCCTGACAGTTCTGTTTGTGCTCGGGTATTTGCTTCTTGCGTGGTTGTTCTCTGCGTCCGCGGCGCTCAGCATGGCGCAGGCGCGACCGGCCGATGGGCCTGAGTTTTCAGAACTCCGGAACATCGTTGAACAGATGGCCATTGCCGCTGGCATTCCTGTTCCTTCGGTCTTTGTTGTTGATGATCCTGCTCCGAATGCATTTGCTACGGGACGTAATCCGAAGCATGCAGCGATCACGGTGACGACTGGTTTGTTAGCGGTTATGTCCCCTCGTGAATTGCGCGGAGTCATTGCGCACGAGACGGGACACATTGTGAACCGAGACATTGCAGTCACAACGCTCGCTGTTCTGGCTGTCGGAGCGATTGCGGTCATCGCACAGATCGGAATCCGTATCGGCTTCTTCAGTGGTGGCCGGCGCAATGAAGCGGCAGGGGCGATGATGCTTGTAGGCATCGTCCTCTACCTCATTGCAGTTCCTGCCGGAATGCTCATGCGGGCAGCGCTTTCGCGAAAGCGAGAAGGAATGGCCGACGCGACGGCGGTCGAACTCACTCGAGAGCCAGGCGGAATTCGCTCTGCGCTCGAGAAACTCGAAGCCGATACAACCGTGATTTCGCGCCCTTCGGCGGCGAGTGCTCACCTGTGGATCGAGTCACCACTCGAGCGCAGTGGAGAGCAGGGCATCCAGGGAGCCTTCGGTCGACTTATGGACACCCATCCGCCGTTGGCGGAGCGAATCGCAATTCTTCGTGCCATCGAAGGCCTCGATCCCGAGGGTCGAGGGCCGAACGATTCCCCTTCGTCCTCCGCCTTTTCTTGAGGTCATCGCGGTAATGGTGTGAACCTCCTCAGCATTGGCCATACTTGTGGACCGGTTTCAGGAAGGCATTCATGAAGTTCACTGTCGGTTCCAAGATCATCTATCCCGCTCACGGCACTGCCGAGGTCACTGGTCGCTCGACCCGAGTGGTCGATGGCAAGAAGGTCAAGTACCTCGAGTTGTCGGTTGCGGCTGGTGACGACTCATGGCGCGGCGGGAATCTCAAAGTGTCGGTGCCCGAGGATCGTGCTGAAGACCTCGGAGTTCGTCAGGCCATTTCTGAAGAAGAAGTCGAAGATGTACTCGCAGTGCTCGCGGTTCGCAACGTTCGCGTTCCTACAAACTGGTCACGTCGATTCAAGAACCATCAAGAGAAGATGAAGTCGGGAGATATCTACGAATGTGCCGAGGTTGTTCGTAACCTTGCGCTTCGCGACCGTCAGTCATCGCTCTCAAGCGCCGAGAAGGCCATGCAGATCCGTGCGCGTCGAATTCTCGTTTCGGAGCTTGCAGTTTCTTGGAACACCACGATGGAAGATGCCGGCGCTCGTGTCGACACCGTTCTCGCCGAGGACTAAGCCCTAGTCCGCTTTCTTGGCGGGTTGGATGACATATTTCAGAGCTTCATCGGAAAGGACGAACGCGTCGTTTGTTGCTTCCGCGCCTGGCTCTACAAGTTCCGGCCATTGCGTGCTGGGCAGGACCGCAACTTCGAAGAGTTCGGTAACTGATCCTTCGAAGCGCATAAAGCCGACGACCTCGCCAGTGTTGATGTCGACAGCCCAGACGCCGCACTCGCGCGGCGTGTCTGCCTGAGTGATCGGGAGACCATCGAACACCGTCTCGCGAACTTTCGAGAGACCAATGAACGCGATGTTGCCGACGAACGAAAGACCGCGAGTGAAGCCGGGAAGAATCGCAATGGTTTCGCGTTCACCGGTTTCGATGTCGACGGTGCATAATGCCCCACGGCCCGACTCAAGCACCCACAACTTGCCGTTATGCCAGCGAGGCGAGTGAGGCATTGAAAGACCGACGGTGATTGGAGCGCCACCTTCGATGTCGAGAATCGCGCCACCTGCAGCCTTGTCCTTGCGCCAACCATTGGGTGTGTCGGTCATGCCAAGAACGGTGACGTACTTCGGGCGTCCTTCGACCATTGCTAAGCCATTGAGGTGGCAGCGATCGTCCGCAGAGAGGCCGGAAATGAATTGCGGCCGCCACTGCGGAGCGAACGAGTTCTCGCGATCGAACTTCACCAAGCAAGAAAAGCGTGTGGCGACGGCCCAAAGTTCTCCGTCGGCGTCGTAGCCGAGATCGTGGATACGAATGTCGCCGGTGGTGTGACCGCGGCGAGGCATGTAACACGCGTCGATGCGGCCTTCGGGATCAATTGTTGAGGCGGCAGCTTGTTGGTTCCAGAATTCCCACACGGTTGTCTTCGTGCCCAGTGCCAACTTCGCGCCTTGCACGGCAACGCCCATCGGGCTTGGGAAATAGCGAAGGTGCGTGTTGACCTTGTCGCCGTCGCAACGAACAAGGACAAGACGACCGCTCTGGTAGGTCGTGACTGCAAGCGAACAATTTGCTGCCTGGAGAATGCTTGCGAATGACCCAGTAAACACACTTGAGAAATCGGTAGGGATGGCGCCATCGGGTTCTTCAGTGAGCCCAACCTTGACGGCTTCGGCCGAACGAGTTTTCGACGGCTGAATGGGGGGCGGATCGGCGAAAACATCGTGAGCGCGAACTGCAACGGGATCGACGATGTCCCAGACCTTCTTCATCTCTTCAGCGTTGCGTTCCCACTTTGAGGCCTGCGGAGCTTCAAGCGTTGTTGCCGAGAGTGGAAGTTCACCACCCGTTTCAGTGTCCCAAGTGAGATCGAGATTGGCGCAGAGGCGCGCGAGTTCTGCATCGGGATCAGCGAGCAGCGCGGAGTAACTCGTGACACACCAACGATCGGGTTCTAGCGCTTCAAGATCGTCAAGCAACGTTGTCGTGGCAGCCACCCACTGATTCGCAACAACTTCAGGGAGCGACTTGCCAATGAGGTCACGCCAACCCGGAGTAAGGAGCATCGACCAACGGTCTCCGGTCCAGTCCGGGAGATCGGGATACGTCACAAAACGACCCGATCGCCATGCATCAAGCATGCTGCGAATCGTTTCGCGAGGGTCACGCCACAATTAGACGAACTTTGCATCGGGGTACGCAGCCGCAAGAAAGGGAATACGTAGAGAGTTCTTCGGCGTCTTTTCGATCATGCGCACGATTGATCCGGGCTGCACGGGCTCGCGATCGCGATTCTTCAGTCGTCGAACAAATGAACCGCTGAGCTTTTCAACCACCTCAGGCGTGATGTCTTCTTCGGTGAGACGGTTCGAGTCCCAGCCATGGGAGGCGGGTGCGAGTGCAGGGAATGCCTGGATGAGCTGGTGGCTTTCGCCACCGATTGTGTAGGACTCTTTGGCGCGCATCATCGCTTCGAACAACATCGTGCTGCCCGAGCGCGGGGACGAAATGATGAACACAGGGCGATCAAGGGTGATCGGTTCGCCGATCTGTTTCGGTGCTGGCATTGCAGGAGCCGCGGGCGCAGGAGCCGCGGGCGCAGGTGCAGCAGCGGGCGCGGGTGCGCCGCCGGGTGCGGCGGCAGGGGCAGTACCCATGCCGCTCGGTGCAGCTACGGCACCGGATTGTGTCAACGAAGGGCGAAGTACGAGTTGTCGAATCGCTTCATTGACTTTGACCGTGTTGGGAAGTGCTTGGGGATAGGGGTCAACGATTGCATCGGCTTCATCACGAAGTTTTGCGTAGGAGTCGAATCCCTGAGGGTTGTCGCCAAAGTGGGCCCAGCAGGCTTTCCATGAGCGACGGAAGGGGATGAGCGCTCGATCAAGTTCAACGGCGCGATCGAGGTCGACTTCTGCGAACTGATGAAGGATGTTTGCCAGCGTTTGGTCGATTTCTGCCGAAGGCATGACGGTCGATTGGTTCATCGTTTCGAACGCGATTGAGGTGACCGTTTGCACCTGAGGCAGCGGTGAGTTGGCGTCAGCTGCACCCGTTTGCCGGTCGATGAGTGACCAGAACCCCGCGCCGCCGACGGTGTCGATGACAAGGTGGATGCGCGGTGCGTTGACGGGGTTTTCGACTCGGTGTGGTTCCCACGTATCGAAGACCCAGCACGAGCCTGGTTCCATATGAATCGATTCATCGTCGACATGAAAGAGCACAGCTGGGTCGGTGATGATCGGAATATGAACGCGAAGGTGATCCCACCAATACCGATTGGTGTCCACATGAGACGTCACTTCGGACTCAATGTCGATGCGCATGAGTCGCGTGCGCCCGATGGGACAGCCGAGTCCGGTGAGCCCAGCCATGACGTTGACAATCGACGGCAACGATTCGAGGTGAGGTGTGGGTCGCATCGGTCCCACAACGGAATCATTGTTGGGATCTCCCATGACCGATACCAGTGGAAGAGCGCTGTTTCCGGGCATGCCTTCTGGGTGCGGGCGCCAAACGTCTTCGGGAATCGCGCTGACCTCAGCAATGAGGGCGTTGATGTCGGTGCTTATCGGCAATCGAACGATCGGTTGGTCAAGGCGCACGTGATTCTCCGGGAAGTGGTCTGCGCAACTCATCCCCGTAGAAGGTTGGTGCTTTAGGCGAAAGTTTCTTCGAAATGCGATTTTCTCAAATCTTGTGAGTCGAGGGACTGGGCATGGCAGTCTGAGCGCATGACAGAGACGTTTTGGGGGTTGGTGGCAGCGGTAGCGGACGAGTATCCGAATCGTGTTGTCGCTGTGGACGATTACGGGCGTTCGCTGACCTCGTCGCTATTGCGTGACGAAGCGGAATCGGTCGCTGCTGGTCTCATGCAACTTGGAATCGGCCCTGGATCGATTGTGTCCTGGCAGTTACCGACAACATTGGAATCACTCGTGATGCTGGCGGCTTGCGCTCGTTTGGGAGTCGTGCAGAACCCAATCATTCCTATGTTGCGACACGCCGAAGTTAGTCATATCGCGGGGCAAATAGGAACAGATCTTTTGGTCATCCCGAATCATTGGCGTGGATTCGACCATGCGGCAATGGCCAGAGATCTCGGAATTCGGTCATGGTCGGCGGAGTACGAAGCGCCGGTTACGGCTTCAACCGCGCTGCGGTTGCCTTCGGGGGACGTGTCCCAACTTCCAGCGCCGCCGATCTTGGACAATGAGTGTCGCTGGATCTATTTCTCTTCCGGGACGACTGCGGCTCCGAAGGGAGTTCGTCATACCGACACCTCGGCGATTGCTTCGGGAGCATCGCTGTCGGAACGTTTGGGATTCAGTCCCGACGACGTGTACCCGATCGCATGGCCCTTTACGCATATTGGCGGAATCGCGATGTTGGTGACATCGCTGAACACCGGTGTTCGTCTCGTGTTATTCGATGTGTTTGATCCCGCCACGACAGCCGACCGCATGGCAGCACACGGACCAACGATGTTGGGTTCTGCTGTTCCGTTCTTTCGAGCGTTTCTCGATGCAGAGCGACGCGCTGACGGTCAGTTGCTTTCGAAGGTGCGCGGTTGTGTCGGGGGAGGCGCCCCCATACCGGGCGAAGTCAACCAAGAACTTGTCGAGACGTTTGGAGTAGCGGGCGTTGTCGGCGCTTATGGCCTTACCGAGTTCCCGAATTGCACCTGTGAATGGTTCGACGGCCCTGACGTAGGTCGCGATGTCGGACCAGCGGGCCCTGGTGTTGACGCCCGAGTCATCGATGGTGAGCTTCAGCTGAGGGGTACCCAATGCTTTCTCGGTTATGTCGATGAATCACTGAATGCTGCAGCGTTTACCGACGACGGATGGTTCCGAACGGGTGACCTTGCAGAAATTGGTCCTGACAATCGAATTCGAATCGTTGGCCGACTCAAGGACGTGGTCATTCGAAATGCAGAAAACATTTCGGCAACTGAGGTTGAAGAAGCAGTGCTGTTCCACGGTTCGGTGGCTGATGTTGCCGTCATTGGCCTTCCCGATTCCCGCACCGGCGAGCGAGTGTGTGCCGCAATCGTGGTGACTCCAGGGTCAACAATCGATGTTCCAACGTTGGCGGCGCACTGCATTGAATTGGGCTTGGCGAAGTACAAATGCCCGGAACAAGTCGTCATCATTGAATCGATTGAGCGAAACCCAATGGGGAAAATTCAAAAAGACAAAGTTCGCGACGCGGTTTTGCGAACAATCCAGACGCGAGAGGATTGAGGAGAGATGTCCGGGCAGCCACCGTTGTTTGAAGAGCAACCAACTGGTCCTGGCCTCGGGCTCACGCTCATTCGCAGCGCGGTAGGTAGTGCCGCTGCTGATGCGGCCTTTGCCGCGCTGCGAACAAAAGTCATGTGGCATCAGGACCACTTGAAAATGTTCGGCAAACTCATTCCCGTTCCCCGTCTTGAAGCGTGGGTTGCCGACGAGGGTCTTGACTACAACTATTCGGGGATTCATCACGATCCCGATCCGTGGATTGATGAACTCGTCGAATTACGAGACCTCTCAAGTAGCCACACCGGGACGAGGTTTAATTCGGTGTTGTGCAACCTGTATCGGGATGGAAGCGACGGCGTGGACTGGCATGCCGACGATGAACCAGAGTTTGGGCAGATGCCGGTGATTGCCTCATTAAGTCTTGGTGCTACTCGCCGTTTCGACTTACGACGGGTTGACGACCATTCGATCAAGGTGGAACTTGAACTGCATCACGGCGATCTCGTCATTATGAGCGGAATGACGCAAACGCTGTGGCGCCATCGAGTACCAAAAACGAAAAAGCCTGTGGGTGAGCGAATCAACCTGACGTTTCGAACCGTGACGCCGAAGGCCTAGGCAAGAGATCGGCACCCTTTCTCCAAACAGGAACACTTACCCAAGTTCTGACACAATGGCTCCTCTTGACGAAGAAGGAACTCGTCAGCACCCAGGGGGAGTAGGACATGGCAGAGCAGAACGAAGGCATTGAGGTTTCTGTTGAGGAACTTCGCGCGAAGTATGCGGAAGAACAGCTGAAGCGACTGCGCACCGATGGTTTGAAGCAGTTCGCCGGGCTGAAGGAACAGTTCGAAGAACTCGACCAAGACCCCTACGCCGATCCCAATTTCACTCGCGATGCGATCGTTGAAGAAACCGAAGTCGTCATTGTTGGCGGTGGTTTCGCGGGCATGCTCACTGGCGTTGATCTCCAGAACCAAGGAATCACCAATTTCCGTATCGTGGAAAAAGGCGGCGACTTCGGTGGCACCTGGTACTGGAACCGTTACCCCGGTTGCATGTGTGACGTTGAGTCCTACACCTACCTTCCCCTTCTCGAAGAGACCGGCTACATGCCGACGGAGCGCTACGCCAGTGCTCCCGAAATTTTCGAGTACTGCCAACTTCTTGGTCGCACGTTTAACCTCTACGACCACGCGCTCTTTCAAACGATCATCAACGGCGCTGTGTGGGATGACAGTGCGAACCGCTGGAACATCACAACGTCACGTGGCGACAAGATCTCGTCGAAGTACATCGTCATCGCTGGCGGCATTCTGCATAAGCCGAAGGTTCCTGGTATCCCGGGCATTGAAAACTTTAAGGGACGCATGTTCCACACCAGTCGCTGGGATTACGACTACACCGGCGGCGGTCCGCGTGAATTCATGGACAAGCTTGGGGACAAGCGCGTTGGCATCATCGGTACTGGCGCAACCGCAATCCAGGCGGTTCCAAAGTTGGCTGAAGCCGCCGGAGAGTTGTTCGTCTTCCAGCGCACGCCCAGCGCAGTTGGCCTGCGCAACAACGGCAAGACCGACGAAGCTTGGTTTAAGAGCTTGAAGCCGGGTTGGCAGCAAGAACGCATCGTGAACTTCACCAAAGCGGTCACAGGCGAAATGCCCGAGGTCGATCTCGTGAACGACGGTTGGACCGACGTCATGTGGCGAAACACGCAGGCCACGGTGGAGTCACCAGAACATCTCGCTGAGATGGAACTGAGCGATCTCAAGACGATGGAAAAGCTTCGTCTTCGCGTTGACGCAATCGTTGAAGATCCTGAAACCGCTGCAAAGCTCAAGGCGTATTACGGCAAGAACTGTAAGCGCGTGTGCTTCCACGACGACTATCTGCCGTCATTCAACAAGCCCAACGTGAATCTTGTCGATACTGACGGTAAGGGCATCGAACGTGTAACCGAAACCGGTGTGGTTGTCGGTGGCGTGGAATACCCCGTCGATTGTCTTGTGTTTGCTTCAGGCTTTGAGGTCAATACCGATCTTGATGCACGCGTTGGTTTCGACCCGGTTGGTCGTGGCGGCGTGTCGCTCAATGAGTCGTGGTCAACCGGTGCGCACACCCTTCACGGTGTGTTGTCAGGTGGCTTCCCGAACATGATGGTGATCAGCCTCGTGCAGGCTGGTTTCGGCACCAACTTCGTTCACTTCCTTGGCCGTTCGGCTCGCCACGTTGCCGAACTCATCAAGGCATGCAACGACCAAGGCATCGCCGCTATCGAAGCGACACCTGAAGCCGAAGAGGGTTGGCTTATGGTGCTGTACAGCGTCATCGGTAACGGTGCTGAATATGTCGCCACATGTACGCCGGGTTACTACAACAACGAAATGTCGGTGCCGGATGAAAAGGCTGCGAAGGGCCTTGTCTATGCCGGCAGCCTTCTTGACTACCACGCTCATCTTGATGAGTTCCGTGCTGCGGGAGACTTCCCGGGCGCGTTGGTAACGAAGGGCTAACTCACTTCGTCGGTTTCGGATCCGAGTTCCGGGTCATCACGCAACGATTCTTTCCAGGTACGGAATCGACTGTGAATGATTCCATCGGGTCCGAGACCTTCGCCGTTCCCCTCGGCATCTAACTCAAAGGTCCAAATGCGTTCGAGGTCGGTGCTATCGACGGCCCCATAGCGCGCACGCGCACGTACTGCTGGACCCGCGCGCCAAAGCAGGTACCGACCGATACCTCGCAGATATCCAGGATCGGCTTCGAGATCATCACCAAGCGTCATGATCTCGTCCGGCGCTTCAATCCACTGTGACGCAATGATTCGCGACTCCCGTTGTGGGAGCGGCGGGAGTTCGTGGGTGTGCACCATGTGATCGATGAGTGGTCGGTCTTCTGCGGGCATAGTCATGAGGATGATTCCGAAGTTGTGTCATCAACAATTCGGGCGAGGAGCTGATCTCGTATCGAGACACCGGGCTCACGCGCTTTCTCGCCGGTGATTCGCCAGCCATGGCGACTGGAATAGAGAAGAGGAGGAGCTTTGAGACGGCCTTCACCAGATGCGGTGATTCGACCGAAGACAAGCTCATGATCAATCAAGCTGATGTGATCAAAGACTTCGCAAGTGAACCAGGCAATGCAGTTGGGGACGACGGGGTTGCCATCAATTTCCTGAAGGTACTCAGGAGCGCAGTACTGAAACTTGTGGCCGGGGTAACTGAAGTACTGCCCCTCGGAGATTTGGTCTGCGGCAAGAAGCGAGACAGTGAACGCGCCGCTTTCTTGGAGAATCGGCCACGTGTCATGTTTCTTCGACAACGAGGCCATCACGACCGGTTCTTCAAAAGAAACCTGCGTGACCCAATGCGAGGTGTAGGCCCGGGTGACGCCGTCATGAGTGGCGGCGACAACTTGCACACCTTTGATCATCTGTCCGAGACATCGTTTGATTGTGGGATCGATCACCGGCTCAGTGTGCCATTGCAATGGTCGGGAGTATCGGTCGCCCCTCAACCTTTGTGAGCACAGGCCCTTTGGTGAACGCCTCAATGAAAAAAGGAGAGGGGACCCGAGAATCTCGGGTCCCCTCTCCTTCATGCGAATGTGCTGATTACGGCAGCAAGACGCCGTCGATGACGTGGATGACGCCGTTGCTACCAACAATGTCGGTCTTCACGACGTTGACGGTGTTGCCCTTTGCGTCGGTGATCGTGACCTTGCCGTCCTTCACGTTGATCGTGAGTTCTGCGCCATTCACGGTCTTGACCTTGCCGGCCTTGACGTCCTTGGCCAGAACCTCGCCTGCAACAACGTGGTAGGTGAGGATGGCCTTGAGCTGCTCAGGGGTCAACGAGGCAAGTGTTCCGGCGGGAAGCTTGGCAAACGCCTCATTGGTGGGAGCGAAGATGGTGAACGGGCCCTTGCCTGAGAGAGTCTCTACAAGCGCGGCAGTCTTTACTGCGCCAACAAGAGTCGAGAAATCGGGATTACCGGATGCGATCTCAACGAGGGTCTCGGACTTCATGGCCTTGGTGGTTGACGAGTTCGACTTTGCAGTTGTGTCAGATGAGCTTGAGTTTGAGTCACTGCTGCAAGCAACAGCACCGAGGGTGAGTGATGCAGCAACGATCAGGCTGCCGATGATTTTGATGGGGCGTGATGACATGTGAACTCCTAAGTAAGGGGGCGTGCATTTCGCACATTGGGTACATCTCACCTACTCCGAAGCTGTCGCCATATTCGGATGAGTGATCGCTTAGAAATCTTTATTTAAGCGAGAGATCCGGTTGCCATGGGGTTGCTTGTTGGAGCAACGCTTCCACTCGCCGGTTCTCGAGTAAGCGCAAGTTCGGTCACCGATGGATCGATGGGGACCATTGACATTTCTGGATTTGAACCGAGCATTCCAAGGGAAATCATGGTTCCGTTATTTGCAGCCCAGAGTTGGTAGGTCTCATCCTCAGGAAGTGCCGGCAACGGATCGGTCATCAGAAAGCCATGACCTTGTGCATCGGCGACAACTTGGACCTTCATAGTCTGACCCGGGTCAGTGAGAAAACCTGTTCGCGAACCAGGTTTGGAGGCAGCGTCGTTTGCCATTGCCGTCATCGCAGCAATGGTGCTGGGGACATTCTCGTCCTGACGAACGCCTGCGAAAATGGCACCGCCGATCACAAAAACTGCGAGCACTGCGGCTGCGGCTAGGAATGGTTTATTGATGCTTCGGTGTCTCTTCGAAGAGAAGATTGAGGTTGGTTCGGTTGAACCCGAAGGCATTTGAGCAGATGAATCTGTATCAATCGCACTTTGGATTGACTCCCAAAGTTGTGCAGGTGGAGCAGATTCAGCGGCATTGCCGAGTTTGTCTACGACAAGTTGCAGTTGGTCGACTTCATCGCGTGCTGAAGGGTCACTTGCGAGAAGTTTTTCAACCCGGCGGCGTTCAACGTCATCGACGGCATCGAGTGCGTAGGCGCCAAGCAGTTCACGAGTTTGATCAACAGATGTCATGGCTTGGCCTCCAATTCTTCGTCATTCAGTAGCGAGGAGAGTTTCAAGAGTCCCGAACGGATGCGGCTTTTGACCGTTCCTTCGGGAGCGCCGAGAACACTTGCAACCTCACGATAGGAATGACCGCCGTAGTACGCCAAAACAATGGCGGATCGTTCCCCTTCAGGAAGCTGGGAAAGTGCGTTACGAACTTCGTTCGATGTCAGTGATCTGAGTACATCGCCTTCGATGTCGAGGGGCACAGGCCGATCGCGAAATTCGGATCGAGATTCGCGTTGGCGCCGAGCTTCCTCAGATCGAACTTTTTCGATTGAACGACTGTGCGCTTCACGGAGAAGAAACGAACGCAACGAGCCACGTTCTGGATCAAATCGTTGAGGTTCATTCCACAACCGCAAGAAGATCTCTTGGGTGACATCTTGGGCCAGGCCATCGTCTTTGAGAACTTGTCGGCTCAATCCATAGACCGCGTTCCCAAGTCGGTCGTAAATCCTCGCAAGCGCTGTCTGGTCGCGCTGCAGTATTCCGCCGAGGTCACCGGCATCGGATGCCGGGATTGTCTTGGAAATCGAGGCTGACGCCGGGGAAGAGAGGTCCATAGTTTCGAATGCAAACGGTGCCACAGATCCCGGAAAAGGAGGCATCGGGACGCGGGAAGGCGGCGGGCTCTCCGTTTGGGAGCGCTGGGGGGCCTCGGTCAACGTCACGAGAGGTATCCGAAGCCACGGGGCCTAGTGGATGAGGCAGCCGCAGCCGATTTCGAAAATCGAACGGAATCGGCGGCTTGCCTCTCGGAAAGGATCGCTTTGCTTTTGCGGGGATCAGAAGAGGGCCTACATTGCTCACATGACTTTGACTGACTCAGGGACCTCACTCGTCGATGGCATGGCAGAACTCGTGCTCGCTGAAGCTGCAGCCTGCGAGGCAAATCGCACCATGACCCCAGCGGTGGTCGATGCGATGTGGGAATGCGGCCTCATGTCCTACCTGAACCCCGCCGAAGCCGGTGGCTCCGAACCCTCCTTCGCCGACATGATCGACACTTGGCAGGCAATGGCCGAACTCGATGGTTCATTCGGCTGGATCGGAATCGCCAATCTTCCGTCCGCCGCTGCCGTTGCTGCCTACCTTCCTGATTCAGGTTTTGCCGAAACATTCGGCAGCGCAGAGCGCGTCACCATGGGCGGTCAGTTCGCTCCGAACGGTCAAGGCCAAAAAGTTGAAGGTGGCTACAAGATCAGCGGCTCATGGAACTTCGGTTCCGGAACGGGACACTCTGAGTTTGTTTGCGCTGGGTTCCTCCCCATCGATGACGGCAACTTCATGTTCGATGCCAACGGAGAGATCCTCCTTCTCGCTGCAGTGGTTCATCGTGACGACATCAACTTCACCGATGGTTGGCATGTTCAAGGCCTGAAGGGCACGGGTTCGTACGACTACAACGTCACCGATCTGTTTGTTCCCGACCATCGCGTTTTTGAACTCTTTGAGCGCACACCGCATCGTGGAAGTTCACCGACGTTCAAAATGGGTCTTATGGCCATTACTGCAGCGGGCCACGCAGCGTGGGCGCTTGGTGTTGCAAAGAGCATGATTGACGACGTCGCCGAACTCGCGAAGGTAAAAGCGCGCATGGGCGATATGGAAACTCTTGTTCATAAGACCACGTTCCAGCGTGGTTACGCCCATCACCTTGGTATGTGGCGCGCTGCACGCCAACTCGTTGTCGACACCTACTCCGAGGCGGAGCGCATTGTCGCCGAGGGCGGAGAGCTCACTGTCGACATGCGCGCTGATATGCGCATTGCTGCCACCTATGCAACCGAAGCAAGCCGCGAGGTTGCGCAGTGGGCTCACCTTGCTGCAGGAACCACCGCGATTCGCGAAGGAAGCCGCCTCGAGCGTGCATTCCGCGATATCTACACCGGCACCCAGCACGCGTTTATCAGCGAGAAGACCTACATCGATTCGGCGCAGGTGAAGCTGGGACTCGCAGAGACCAACCGCGGTCTTTGAAATGATTCGTCCGCGCGTCGTCGTGATCGGCGCGGGGATGGCCGGGCTTACGGCTGCACATCGACTTCAAGAACAATGCGATGTGATCGTTCTCGATAAGGGTCGTGGCGTCGGCGGTCGACTCGCCACACGGCGCATTGGTGATGCAACCATCGATCACGGCGCGCAGTTCATTACGACCCACACAGCCGAGTTCGCCGAAATGGTGGAACGTCTTGTTGGTGAGAGCGTCGTCGCTCCGTGGTTTCGTGGCCGCGTCGGTCCAGAAGGTGTGAACGATTCTGACGGTCATACCCGGTTCCGTGGCGCAGTGTCGATGAATGCAATTGCCAAGAATCTCGCCGTCGGTCTTGATGTGCGCACCGCATCACAGGTTTCGGCGCTTCGTCACGATGGGGAGTCGTGGACTGTCGCGCTTGTTGATGGCTCGGAACTTGTTGCCGATGTCGTGCTTGCTTCTTCTCCTGTACCGCAGACGATTGCCTTGTTGGAAAACGGCGAGGTTGCGCTTGCTGCAAGGGACGAAGTCGCGCTTGATGCGATCGAATACGACCCATGTCTCGCTTTCATGGCGGTGCTTGACGGCCCCTCAGGACTTTCGGAACCAGGAGCCGTCGATCCCGCCGACGGTCCAATCGATTGGATGGCCGACAATTTCCTCAAGGGAATTTCCGCAGTGCCTGCGGTGACGATTCATGCAACACCAGAGTTCAGTCGCGCACAATGGGATGCACCGGACGAAGCGATCACCGAAGCATTGCTCGATGCGGCGCAACTTAAGTCATCGGTACTCCCCGGTTCGGTTCAGATTCAGCGTTGGCGATACGCCCGTCCGTCAGTTGAGCATCCGGAACGATTCCTGCAACTCAGCGGTGTTCCTCTCTTTGTTTGCGCGGGCGACGCGTTTGGTGGCGCGAAAGTCGAGGGGGCAGCCCTTTCTGGCGCTGCAGCTGCACAAGCGATCGAAAGCGCCCTCGGCAGAAACGCGTGACAACGCCACCAGAGAAAGATTGCGTTGTGTGCGGGCGCACAATCACGTGGCGTAAGAAGTGGGCGCGTTCGTGGGACGAGGTTCGCTATTGCTCTGATGCATGTCGCAAACGGGGGATTCAGCCAGTTGATCAGGAGCTCGAAACGGCCATTATGAATCTGCTCGCGCAACGGCCACGCAACGCAACGATTTACCCAGATGATGCTGCGCAATTGGTGTGCGGCGAGGACTGGGAACGAGTTTCCGAACCAGCCCGCGCCGCGGCTCGTCGGCTTTGCGTAGAAGGACGTGTTGTCATCACCCAAGAAGGCCGACGGGTTGATCCGTCGACGGCAAAGGGCCCATTTCGGATTGGTCTGACGTGAGCGAAACGAAGCTCCCCACGCCTGAACCCGGGGAAGAAGTGCACTGGGTCGCGCAACATCTTGCGCATCTCTGCAGTGACGACGTGCGCAGGTCGGAACGATTTATTGGAACGCAAGCAGCGGCCGATGCTGCGCTGGTCGTGTTGGATCTCACGGGATACGCCGAGCGTCGCAACGAGGTATTGCCGGTCTCGCAACGAGGAGCATCAGGACTGTCGCCCTGGATTCGTCATGGTCTTTTGCAATTGCCGCGTGTCTTCACCGCCGCCAAAGGCACTGCTAATGATGTGCGAAAGTTTCGTGACGAACTGCGCTGGCAGGAGTACGCACGCCATCTCTATGCACGCTTGGGGAACGCAACAGGCTCGCCGTTGCGCAATGCACCTGTTGTTCGCTCAACGAATGATGTCGAACCTTGGGATCGATCGATGCGTTGCGTCGAAACGAACCTCGACGAACTTGAGCGTGATGGATGGATGGTGAACCAAACGCGTATGTGGCTCGCTTCGCAATGGTCGGTGCGAAACGGTGCCGACTGGCGCGTTGGTGAGCAGTACTTCTTCACTCATCTTCTTGATGGTTCTCGCGCTGCGAACCGACTTGGTTGGCAATGGACTGTTGGTGCGGGTTCATCGAAGGTGTACGGGTTCTCCCAATCTCAAGTCCGTCGGAGGGCCCCGGAACTTTGTGGTTCGTGCGACCACCGCGATGCGTGTCCGATTGGAGAGTGGCCAGATGAACCGGACCTTTCTCCTGTTGAACGCGACCCTCACCTTCGGCGCGACCCCGATCCCGCGATGACAGCGGGACCAGTACAACTTGAGCGTTCTTCGTCACCCGAAGTCGTGTGGCTCACCGCCGAGTCACTGGGCGAGGACGACCCTGCGCTGAGCGCGCACCCCGAACTGCCCGCGGTCTTTGTGTTCGATGAACCGCTGCTGCGAATGCTTCAACTTTCCTCGAAGCGACTCATCTTTCTGACTGATCGTCTGGCCGAGTTGGGAGCTGAGCGCACCATCGAGATTCATCTTGGAGATCCGGGGCAGGTTCTCGGCGGCAAACCTCTTGCCACCACGTTTGCTCCGGTCCCCGGTTGGAGGCGCCGGTCGCGCACATTCAACCTCGCCGAGGTTCATCCCTGGCCGTGGTTGCAGCGACCGGGATCAGGGTCCGTCGCCAGTTTCAGCGCGTGGTCGAATCGCCGTTGAGCCGCTCGCCGTTTGGTGGAAGGATGTTCCTATTCGGAAGAGCTCGGGGGAGCGATCATGGGGGACAACGACGTAACGCTGGACGCTGACGTCATCGTGGTGGGGGCTGGTATGTCCGGTCTCTACGCGTTGAAAGTGCTGCGTGAGCGCGGATTCCGAGTGATCGTTCTCGAGCGAGCAGCCGGTGTGGGCGGCACGTGGTTCTGGAATCGCTACCCCGGTGCGCGTTGCGACATCCCAAGTCTTGAGTACTCGTTCGGCTTCGACCCTGAACTTGAACAGGAATGGGAATGGAGCGAACACTTCGCGGCTCAGCCTGAAATTGAGCGCTATCTCAATCACGTTGCTGATCGTTACGAGCTTCGGTCCGACATTCGTCTTGAAACCGGTGTTGCCACGATGACGTTCGACGACGCGACCGACTCGTGGGTTGTCGATACCGAGACCGGCGAAACCCTTCGATCGCGTTTCTGCGTCATGGCGACTGGTGGATTGTCCGCACCGCATCGCCCCGATTGGCCAGGCATCGACACATTCGCTGGCGAAGTCGTGCAGTCCAGTTTGTGGCCCGAAGAAGGAGTTGCGCTCGAAGGTCGACGTGTCGGCATCGTCGGAAATGGTTCATCAGGTGTGCAGGTCATCCCAGAACTCGCAAAGGTCGCAGGACATCTCACCGTGTTTCAGCGCACGGCAACGTTTGCGTGGCCGTCGCAGAACCGACCACTAACACCCGAACATCAGGCCGAAGTGAAGTCGCGCTATCGCGAAGTTCGCGCGCAGCAGCACGCATCGCCGCTTGCAACTGCGCACACAACAGGCGCAACAATTTTCACGTTTGCTGACCCGAACAAGTTCATTCTCGAAAGCACGGAAGAAGAACGTGTTGCCGCGCTTGAAGAACAAGGATTCAATGCTTCGCGAATCTGGGCCGACGCTGCGAAAGACATGGACGCCAATGAAATGGCCGTCGAACTGTTCCGTGAGATGGTGCGCCGAACAGTCACCGATCCCGAGGTTGCCGATTCGCTGTGCCCGAAGGACTATCCGATCGGGTGCAAGCGACCAGTTCTTGACAACGGCTATTTCGAAACGTTCAACCGCGACAACGTCACGCTTATCGATCTTCGCAAAGACGCCATCGTCGAAGTTGTTCCTGAAGGTGTTCGCACAACAACGGGCGTGCAGGAACTTGACGTTCTTATTTTCGCGACTGGTTTCGACGCAGTGTCGGGCGCGATGACGCGAATCGATATGCGCGGAAAGAGTGGTCGTCTGTTGCGTGATGACTGGGCCGATGGTCCGCGCACGTTCATGGGCTTCTCCGTTGCGGACTATCCGAACATGTTCATGGTCATTGGGCCTGGCAGCGTGGGCGTACTCGCGAATTACCCGCCGCATATCGAATTGCAGGTTGGCTGGATCGCTGATTTCCTTGAGTACCTCGCGGAACACGGCAGCACTCGAGCAGAAGTCGGTGCTGACGCGCAGGATCAGTGGTGCGCTGAAGTCGAAGCCGCAGCAGTGGGCACGATGTTCAATGCTCCCAACTGTCATTCCTGGTACAACGGCGGCAACATCGAGGGCAAGGCGCGCGTGATTCCCATTTACATGGGTGGCCTCGACCGCTTCATGGCCCGAGCCCAAGAGCTCGCGACCAGCGGCTACGAGGCCTACGCAATTCGCTAGAACAGCCCGCCCTCGTTGCGTTGGGTCCGGATCGACGTTTCCTAATTCGCTGTCGTTAGGGTTAACGAAAGCGGAAACCACAAAGCGAACGAGGACTATCTATGGCGAAGTACACGGTGAGTGTCGAAAGCTCGAAGTCGGTCGAAGAAGCCTTCGCCTACATGGCCGATCTGCGTAACTTCGCCAACTGGGACCCAGGCGTTCTCACCGTTACCCAAGTTGCTGGCGATGGAGCTGGCCCGGAATCAAGCTTCGATGTCGCAGTGAAGAGTGTCGGCGGGGGAACGGTGCTGCGCTACGAGACCCTCGAGTACGACGAGCCTGGCAATCTCTTGGTCGAGGCCCGCAACTCCAAGTTCACCTCGATCGACAGGATCACGGTCGTTGCAAAAGACGAGGGATCGATCGTCACGTACGCCGCGGAGTTACTTCTCAATGGTTGCCTAAGCCCGTTGAATCCGCTGCTCGGATTGGTCTTCAACCGCATCGGCGACCGTGCCGCAGCCGGTCTTCGACGCGTGCTCGCGTAGTTCCCGACGCACGGCACTGCACATGGCTTGACGGACTCGACGAGCCCCAGATAATTCGTAGTCCTGGGGATTCTCGGGTCGGGGTTGTGGGACCGATCCCGCTATGTAGTGCGCGAGGGGGGACTTGAACCCCCACACCCTTACGGGCACAGGAACCTGAATCCTGCGCGTCTGCCAATTCCGCCACTCGCGCGAGTGGACTCGTGACTCTACTGCCCTTCCTAGGGCCTCACGAATCCGAGGTACAGGCGAAATCTGCGTGTCTGACGAGAGAATCGCCCGGCATCGGCGAGCAGCCCCGCGGCTCTAACCTGTCCAACGTGGGTCTCAAGGGTTTCGAACGCCGTCTCGAACATGCCGTAGAAGGTGTGTTCTCACGAGTCTTCAAGAGCGGCGTGCGCCCCATCGAGATCGGCCGCAAGCTCACCCGCGAGATGGATGACCATCGCACCGTCGATGTCCGTGGCCGAACCGTGGCCCCGAACTCCTTCACCATTGCCATTTCACCCGACGATCACGATGCCTTCGTCGACATCGCTGATTCGCTTGCCCGCGAACTCTGCGACGCCGCCCGCGAACATGCTCGGGACGAGGCCTACACCTTTCTTGGCCCGGTAGAGGTTGAACTCGTCGTCGACGACAACCAGCGCACAGGCACCTTTTCTATTGAGTCTCGTTTCCGAGAAGGCCAAGGTGGCGCTGGCGCTGGCTCACTCGTACTCCCCACCGGTGAGCGCTTTGTGCTCCGCGAGCAAATGGTCAGCATCGGACGTTTGCCTGAATGCGAGGTCACGTTGGTTGATCCCAACGTGAGTCGTAGACACGCCGAGATTCACCGGCGCGGCATGGGATTTGTACTCGTTGATCTCGGATCGACCAATGGCAGCACTGTCAACGGTGTGCCAGTGCACGAGCGTGAGCTTCGTGATGGCGACGAACTCGGTTTCGGAAGCATCCGACTGACCTTCCAGGCGTCCTGACAATGGTCTCTGACCAATTGCTTCTGGTACTGAAGCTTTGTCTTCTCGCGCTCCTCTATCTGTTCTTCTTTCGCGTTGTACGCGCGGTGTGGGCAGAACTTCGACCTCTTCCTCAAATCCCGGCCGGAACTGCGACACCTCCCGTTGTTGCGCCAACTCGTAAGCGCCGCAAAGAATCAGGCGACGCCGCCCGTTCTCGTCAACTAGTTGTGCGTGAGCCGATTGAACTCTCAGGCAAAGCATGGGCAATCGCGGGCGAAGTATCGATCGGTCGTGCTGCAGGTTGTCAGGTCACCATCGACGATACGTACGCGTCACAGATTCATGCACGCATCTTCAATCGCGACAATCAATGGCAGATTGAAGATCTCGGTTCCACAAATGGCACGTGGTTGAACCGGCACAAGGTTGCGGGACCAATGGTGATCAAGCCTGGCGATGTTGTACAGATTGGCAACACCGTCATGGAGATGCAGTGACTCGGTTCGCGTGGGGTGCAGCCTCTGACACTGGACGCGTTCGCCAAGCGAATGAGGATTCCTACCTCGTGGTTGACGGCCTCTTTGCTGTGGCCGACGGTATGGGTGGTCATCAGGCCGGCGAGGTTGCGAGTCATCTTGCGCTTGAGACACTTCACGCCGAATTCACCGCTGCTGGTACTGATGTGTTGGTACGGGCAGTAGAGAACGCCAACGATGCGTTGGTGTCGCGCTCGACTGCCGATCCCGAACTCGCAGGTATGGGTACGACTCTCGTAGCAATGGCACTCGTCGATGCGGCAGGGCGCGATGCGATCGGCGTTGTAAACGTTGGAGATTCGCGTCTCTATTTGCTGTCTGACGGGGAACTAGCGCAGATCACCGAAGACCACAGTCTTGTCGCCACGATGCAGCGCCAAGGCCGCCTTACTGCCGCCGAAGCCGCAGTGCATCCGCAGCGAAACATTCTCACTCGCGCGCTCGGCATCGATGGAACGGTGCTTGTTGACTCATGGGAAATTCTTCCGATCATTGGCGATCGCTATCTGATTTGTAGCGATGGCTTGTTCAACGAGGTTGATGAGAATCGAATCTCCGCAACATTGCGACGCCTCGCAGATCCGAACGAGGCCTGCCGTGAGTTGGTTCGTCTCGCCAACGAAGGTGGCGGTCGCGACAACATCACCTGTGTCGTGGTCGACGTCATTGACGATTCAGGCCGAGATCCCAATGCCGATCCTGCGAATCGTGTTCGCAGTTCTCATACTGGTGGCGATCTCACGGTGACTGATGTTCCGACAACGGAACCAAAGCCCCCGAAAGCTCCGGGCGCGATTCGTCGCTCGTTCACATGGCGAGTCGGTGCGTTCGTCGCCGCATTTGTTTTCGTGATTCTTGTCGGGTTGGCTTTCATTTGGTGGACGGGCACAAAGACTTGGTACGTCGGTGTCGACGGGGACAACGTCGCCATATTCAATGGAAAACCTGGCGGCGTCCTTTGGATTCAGCCCTCATTGGCTGAGGATTCCGATCTTCTCCTCGCAAATGTGCCTGCTGCAGCATTGATCGATTTGGAGAACGGGGTTCAGCAACCTTCGTTGAAATCCGCTCGTAGCTATATCGACAAGCTCATTGAGCAGAATGCAAAGACGACGACAACAACGTCGACAGTGACCTCAAGTACCACCAGTTCGAGCACCACTACAACGATCGCGCAGTGACGTCGTGACGGGTCGTCGCAACACCGAGTTAGGCCTCATGCTGATGACGGTTGTCATCGTATGTGCGGCATACGTGCTGGCCAGTCTTGGTTCGGAGTCACGTATTCCGGCCAACATCATTCCGTTTCTCGTTGCAGTGATCGCATTGTTCATGGGCGCCCATTTCGCCGTTCGCAAACTCGCGCCGGGTGCTGATCCAATCCTGTTGCCGACGGTGACGCTGTTGAACGGCCTTGGCTATGTCGTTATTGCCGGACTTAACGAAAAGTTGGCAGCAGCCCAGGCAACATGGACGGCAATTGGCATTGTGGCGTTCGTCCTCACGCTGTGGTGGGTGAAGAGGCCGCGTGATCTCGAGCGCTATCGGTACACATTCGCAGTTGTAGGGCTTGGGCTTCTTTTGCTCCCGCTTGTTCCCGGTCTTGGGTACGACGCTGGTAGTGGAAGCACAATTTGGGTGAAGTTCGGTCCGATCAGTTTCCAGCCGGGTGAAGTCGCGAAGGTGGCGCTTGCCATCTTCTTTGCGGCGTACTTGGCTGATCAGCGAGAACTCATCGCCACGAGCCAATGGAAAATCGGCCCCTTTCGACTCCCGCATCCGAAGTACTTGGGCCCCGTACTTATCGCGTGGGGCGTCACGTTGCTCGTGATGTTCTACCAAAAGGATCTTGGTTCATCGCTGCTGTTCTTTGCGCTTTTCCTGGTGATGATTTGGGTCGCAACGCAACGAACCTCGTTCCTCGTTATTGGCGGCGGACTCTTCGCTGCGGGTGCACTCTTCGCTTGGCGCACCCTTGACCACGTCAAAGTGCGCGTCGACATTTGGATCAATCCTTGGAAGACACCAAGCGGCGACGGTTACCAGATCATTCAGGGCTTGTTCGCCATGGGCTTTGGTGGGCTCACCGGCACCGGACTCGGCCGTGGGGGAGAGACGCGTATCCCTGCAGCAGAAAACGATTTCATCTTCGCTGTCATCGCTGAAGAACTCGGCCTTTTTGGTGGTGCATTGATCATCATGGCCTACCTGCTTGTCATCGGCTCCGGCTTGCGCATCGCAGCCTCAACCGACCAGGTCTTTGACAAGTTGCTAGCAACAGGCTTCACGTTGTTGCTCGGTTTGCAAGCGTTCATCATCGTTGCTGGTGTTCTGCGTCTGCTTCCGCTCACCGGTGTTGCGCTGCCGTTCGTCTCTTACGGCGGTTCTTCGCTTGTTATGAACTACGTGATCCTCGCGTTGCTCTTACGCATTAGTGATCAGACGTCGAAGCGATCAATGAATCGTGCAGCGTCCGAGGTAGCCGCATGAACCGCAACATCATGAAACTCGGCATCGTGCTTGTCGTTCTGTATGTCGCGCTTTTCGCAAAGCTGAACTGGATCCAAGTCGTCGATAAAGAAAGTCTCGACAACAATCCGATTAATACTGCGAAGGTTCGCCGTGATTTCAATCGCCCTCGAGGTTCGATCCTGACTGCAGATGGTGCAGTGATCGCTCAAAGCATTGCTAATCCCGACACCGACTCGGAATTCAAACGTATGCGGGTGTATCCGGAAGGCGAGTTATTTGGACAGTCAACGGGTTATTTCTCATTCCGCTACGGCTCTTCAGGGATCGAAAAGCAGTACAACGATGAGCTTTCTGGGTCCACCTTTGATCAGCAGGTGAAGTCATTCGGTGATTTATTTGTTGATCGAGAGAACGTTGGCAACGTTTCGGTTTCGCTGCGCAAAGACGTTCAGCAAACTGCTCAGCAGCAACTCGGTGATCGCGAAGGTTCAGTGGTTGCACTTGACCCGCGGACTGGAGCCGTTCTTGGAGCGTGGAGTTGGCCGTCCTATGACCCCAATACGGTCAGCTCATTAGATAAGGCAATCGCTGAAACGTCTTGGAAAACCCTCAACGCTGCGCCGGGTGTTCCGATGCGTCCCCATTTTTACCAGGACCGCTATTTCCCCGGTTCAACGTTCAAGATCGTGACCGCCGGTGTAGGTCTGCAAACCGGCAAGGTCACCAACACTGAACCCTCGTACCCGTTTACCAACGGCTACACCGCTGAGGGCACGGACAAACCGATCATGAACTTCGGTGGCGCAACCTGCGGCGGAACATTGCCCGAAATTCTTCGTGTGTCGTGTAACTCGTCGTTTGCGGAGATGGGCGCGGAAACTATCGGGCCCGTCGACATGGTGGCCGGTGCCGGGTCGTTCGGGTTCAACTCTTCCGTTCCCTTCGACATGCCCGAGCCAGCGAAGTCCGTCTTCCCCACCAACGTTGGCAATAACCAACCAAAACTCGCCATGTCCTCGATCGGGCAGAACGACGTACAGGCCACTCCGCTTCAGATGGCAATGGTGGCTGGGGCGGTCGCCAATGGTGGGGTGATTATGAAGCCGCACGTTCTCTCTGAGGTCCGCAACGTTCAGGGCGAGGTCATCTCCACGTACTCGCCATCGAAGTGGCTCACGCCCATGTCGCCGTTTGCGGCATCGACCCTGCTTGATGACATGGTCGGAGTGGTCAAGAGCGGGACCGCAGCCGGAATGGCCATTCAGGGCTGTCAGGTTGGCGGAAAGACCGGCACAGCTCAGCTCGGCACCGAACCCCCCAGGAGCCATACCTGGATTATCGGTTTCGCTGGCCCTCCCGGGAAGCCACCAACGGTGGCTGTGGCAGTGGTCGTGCTGAATCAGTCCGGTGGAAGCGAATCGACAGGTGGTCGAGTCGCCGCTCCAATCGCGAAAGCGGTCCTCCAGACTGCGCTGGCGGCTCAGGGTGGTTGCTAAGCACCCCGAAAGATCGCCCGGGTGCAACATGGCCCGAGCCAATCGGTCGTAGTCTTTGCGGCGATGAGTGACACACCTGCGGGCCCCACAATTTTCAACGATCGCTACGAATTGCACCGGAAGCTGGCGCGGGGCGGGATGGCCGACGTCTATCTCGCTCGTGACCTTCTGCTTGACCGCCCGGTGGCGGTGAAGGTGCTCTTTACCGAGCATGCACGCGATGCATCGTTCGTTGAACGTTTCCGTCGCGAGGCGCAGGCTGCTGCCAACCTCAATCAGCCGAACATCGTCGCGGTGTACGACTGGGGTCAGCAGTACGGCACGTATTTCATTGTTATGGAATATGTAGAGGGCCGACCGCTTTCTGAAATCATTCGTACCGAAGGTCCGCTTCATCCCAATCGTGCCGCCGAAATCACCGCCGACATTGCTGCGGCGCTTGGCTTTGCACATCGCAGTGGTGTTGTTCATCGTGATGTGAAGCCCGGTAACATCCTCATCACTCCTTCTGGTCAAGTGAAGGTCGCCGACTTCGGTATTGCGCAGGCAGCTACTACTGGCGACGCAGCAGTGAATCTCACCCAGGCCGGTTCGGTCATGGGAACAGCCACCTACTTCTCGCCCGAACAAGCACAGGGCCACGCAGTCGACCCGCGTTCGGATCTCTATTCACTCGGTTGTGTGCTTTACGAAATGCTCGCCGCTCGTCCGCCGTTCGCAGGCGACTCCCCGGTTGCAGTCGCGTACAAGCATGTGCAGGAACAGCCCGTTGCGCCGAGCCGTATCAACCCGAACGTTCCACCTGCGCTCGAAGCAATCGATCTCAAGTTGCTCGCCAAGGATCCTGCGCAGCGTTACGCGTCGGCGGAAGATCTTCGTTCCGATCTTCGTCGTTTCCTTGAAGGTCAGCCCGTTCTTGCTGCAGGCGCAATTGGTGGCGCAGCGGCCGGTGTTGTGATTGGTGCCGGTCTTGCTGGTGCCGCTCCCGCCGATGCAACCACCATGGTTCCTGCCGCTTCGGGTGCGGGTGGTGGCGCTGGTTTCGGTGGTCCGCCCGCAAGCGGCGGCAACTACGCATCACCGCCGGAAAAGAGCCGCACGGGTTTGTATGTCGGTCTCACCATTGGTGCGCTCATACTTATTGGTCTGATTCTTTTCTTCGTTGGCTCGAACATGGGCAAGTCCACCGAGCAGGTTGCCGTCCCCGACGTCACCACCAAATCGCAGACCGACGCAACAAACGCTTTGCAAACCGCTGGTTTCAAGGTGTCGGTGAAAAACGTCGCCAACGACACGATCCCGGCAGATCAGGTGTTTGAACAAACACCCAAGGGCAATATCAATGCCGACAAGGGCTCAACGGTGGAAATCACCGTGAGTTCGGGTATCGGCGATGCAACCGTTCCCGATGTCGTTGGTCGAACGCAGGCAGCGGCCGAGTCGTTGTTGAAGACGAACAATTTCATTCCTGAAGTGAAGGAAGCAGCAAGCGACACTGTTGCCAAGGGGATGGTTATTTCTCAGTCGCCCAGTGCAAACGCAAAGGCAACCAAGAACTCGGTGGTGACCATCACCGTGTCGACAGGCGCCGGCGATGTTTCTATCCCGAACGTGGTTGGCCTGAACGCGGCAAGTGCATCGAACCAACTTGGTCAAGCCGGATTCACGGTAACAACGAAGACGCGAACCAGTGCAACGGTTCCGGCCGGCAATGTCATCAGCACAAACCCAACCGCCGGAACAAAGGCGGCGAAGGGTTCAAGCGTCGAGATCACCGTGGCAACTGCTCCACCGGCAACAACAACCACGACGACGCCTCCAACGACACCTCCAACGACACCTCCGACAACTGCGTAATTCGGTCGCGGCCTTCGGGCCGCGGCGGTTAGGTAGACGTGTGGCTTAGTGGCCGCAGCGTTCGAGAAAGTTGCCGACGAGTTGATGGCCACCCGCGGTAAGAATCGATTCTGGGTGGAACTGCACACCTTCAACATCGAATTCACGATGGCGAAGGCCCATCACCAAACCGTCTTGGGTTTGCGCGGTGATCTCGAGACACTCGGGAACGCTGTCGCGCTGCACAACTAGTGAGTGATAGCGCGTGGCTTCGAACGGATCGGGAAGCCCAGCGAACACGCCCTTACCCTCGTGGGAAATGAGCGAGGTCTTTCCGTGCATGAGTTGCGGTGCCCGTACAACATCGCCGCCATAAATCTGACCAATGCACTGATGGCCGAGGCACACACCAAACACCGGCACGCGACCAGCGAAGTTGGTGATGACCTCGTTGGAAAGGCCAGCATCTTCCGGGCGACCAGGGCCGGGGCTAATGAGCACGCCGTCGGGGGCGAGCTCTTCGATCTGTTCAATGGTGAGCGCGTCGCTGCGATGCACGAGGGGGTCGGCTCCTAATTCGCCCAAGTACTGGACGAGATTGAAGACGAACGAGTCGTAATTATCGAGGACAAGGATGCGGGCAGCCATCGCCGGAGGACCCTATCGGCCGAGACCGGTCGCGCCTGACGAGTTTCTCTTCGGCCGCTACGCTCGCCTCACTATGGCTACCGACAAGCGCCCCGCACCCTCACGTCGAACCGGCGGCCGCGTCACCCCCAAGGGTGGACCGACCAAAAAGTCGACAGACGCTACCCACGAGGGGCCTGCGGCTTCGACCCGCTACACCCCTCGCTCCGGCACTGTGCATGCGCCAAGCCCGGCATGGCTGCCCATGGTGATGATCGGCCTCTGCATTATCGGCCTTGTGGTCATTTTCTTGCACTATGTGGATCTGTTCTTACCCGGAGCGGCGAGCAATTGGTGGCTTCTGGGCGGCCTCGGCTTCATCCTCGCCGGCATCATCACCGCCACCCAGTACCGCTAACGCTCTGCGTAAAAAGTCCTGATCACGGACCCAAATCTCGGGTGAACAGCTGGTAACGACTCCCAGTGTTTTCCACAGTCTGTGGAGAACAAATTAGAGGTCGTCAATGGGTGTCATCATGATCATGTCATCCTGACAATGCCTTGGGGCTTCAGGATCCTGGTCAGGTGCGACCGTCATTCGGACTTCGGTTCCGCAGATCTCGCAGCGGTAGGTGATCTTCACTTTCCGCAGTTCACCCACAGGGGGCGGTTCGGGGATCGGACGAGCCATTCCGCCCAACATCAGGACTCCGATGCGGAGGATGAGCCACGCCGCGCCGGCGGCGACGATGACCTTGATGGGTTCGTAACCAGCGATGAGGCACGCGACGAGGCCAATGATGATGAGGCCGTCGATGACTGGGTGTTTGGGACGCCAACCGCCAGAGCGTTCGGGCTGATCCTCGCTGGTCATAGTGAGAGGTTAGAGGCGTTCGATGATGGTGGCGTTCGCGAGGCCCCCGCCTTCGCACATGGTCTGTAATCCATAGCGTCCTCCGGTGCGTTCAAGTTCGCAGAGCAACGTGCCAAGAAGGCGCGTGCCGGAAGCCCCGAGCGGATGGCCGAGGGCAATGGCACCGCCGTTTACGTTGACCTTGCTCAGGTCGGCATTGAGTTCACGCTGCCATGCAAGAACAACCGGTGCGAACGCTTCATTGATTTCAACCAGATCAATGTCGTCAATCGACAAGCCGGACTTCTCGAGAATCTTCTGTGTGGCCGGAATGGGACCGGTGAGCATGATTCGGGGATCGACACCAGCAAGTGAGAACGAATGAAAACGTGCACGCGGTGTGAGCCCAAGTTTTGATGCGGCGGCTTCGCTCATGATGAGTGCTGCCGATGCGCCGTCGGTGATCTGCGATGAGTTGCCCGCAGTAATCACGCCGTCGGGAGTGAATGCAGGCTTGAGTCCAGCAAGTGACTCAGCGGTTGTTGTGTCGCGAATGCCCTCGTCGGTTCGCAACATTCCGTCGGTGGGGATGATCTCGCCCGAGTCCTTGTCTCGACGACGGACTTGAACGGGATGAATCTCGTGATCGAAGCGCCCCTCGTCACGCGCGCGTGCCGCGCGCTGTTGTGATTCTGCGGAGAAAGCGTCGAGTTCCTCACGCGAAAGGTTCCATTGTTCGGCGATCAACTCAGCAGACAAACCTTGCGGAATAAGGCCACCTGCGTCTTTGTAACGGGCGTCAACTCGTGGGCCGAACGGGAAACCGACGCCTTGACCAAATGACGCACCCATGGGCACCAAACTCATGACCTCAACGCCCGCAGCAATGACAATGTCGTGCACGCCGGCCATGACGCCTTGTGCGGCGAATGCTGCAGCTTGTTGAGAGGAACCGCATTGGCGATCGATGGTTGTCGCGGGAACGGTTTCAGGGAAGCCGGCTGCGAGTGCTGCGTTACGGCCGATGTTTAGCGACTGAGCGCCAACCTGTGAGACGCAACCCATGAGCACGTCTTCGATAAGAGCGGGATCGAGATCATTTCGTTCGACAAGTGTTGCCAGCACTTCACCGGCGAGGTCGGCTGGATGCCAACCCGAAAGGGAACCGTTTCGTTTGCCGCCAGGGGTACGAACAACATCGACGATGACTGCATCAGGCACGGTGGTCTCCCGGTTTCGTGGTGTCCCGGTCGAGCGACCGGATAGCTACAGCGTGCCAGCGTCGCGCTGGGCCTGCACCGGATCGTCATCTTCCCAGATCTGCTGGATCTCTTCGAGCGACCGCCCCTTGGTTTCGGGAACGGTTTTCCAGATCCAGACATAGGCCACGACGGCGAAGAAACCGAACAAATAAAAGGTTGCCGAGTTGCCGATCGTTTCAATCAGGGTGAGGAAGAACTGGCTCACGAGCCAGGCCGAACCCCAGTTAACAGCTGTCGCTAGGGCAACTGCGCGGCCGCGGACACGGTTGGGGAAGATCTCGTTGATCACGGTCCAGACGACAGGACCGAGTGAGAACGCGAATGAGGCGATGAAGACAACGAGGGCGACGAGCGTGATGATGCCTGCGGTCGTGGGTCCACCGGTTCCGGCACCGCTTGTATCGGCGTTCTCCATGAAGTGGAACGAAACGCCGACTGTCAAAAGTGCAGACGCCATTCCGACGAGGCCGGCCAAAAGAAGAGGGCGTCGGCCAAACCTATCGACGTAGACAACGGCAATCAGCGTGGCCAAAACGTTTACAGCACCAATGGCCCAGGTTGTTGCTGCCGCCTGATCCTCGGGTGTCGAGAAACCTGCCTGTGCAAAAATCTTGTTGGCGTAATAGATGATGGCGTTGATGCCCGTGATTTGCTGAAAGACAGCGAGGCCAACACCGATCATGAGTGGCTTGCGAAGCTTCTTGGAGAAGACCTCGGCCCAAGTTGCTTTGTCGGCGTCGTCTTCCTGCGCAGCTTTTTCGATTTCTGCGACCTCTGCTGCGGCATCGACGTCAGGACGAACTTTGCTGAGGGCCTTGATTGCATCGTCGCGTCGACCGACCTTCACAAACCAGCGAGGTGAATCGGGCATCGGGAACATGACAATGAACAGGAGAACCGCAGGAACAGCAGAAACGCCGAGCATGACGCGCCACATGTCGTTGTTGATGAGCGCTTGATCAACGAGATAGGCGATGAAGATGCCGATAGTGATGGCGAGCTGATAAGTGGAAACGAATCGGCCACGAAGCCGAGTTGGAGCCTGTTCCGCCGCATAAAGGGGTGCAGCAACAGAAGCAACACCAACACCAAAGCCCACGATGAGTCGTCCGATGATGAGAACGGTCGTGTTGGGGGCGAGAGCTTCGAAGAGCGCCCCAATTGTGAAGAGAACGGCGGCGAGCAGAATGGTGACGCGCCGGCCAACTTTGTCGGCGAGCACGCCGGCGACAAGTGCTCCGACTAAGGCGCCGAGGGTGACCCACGACGTGATGATCTGAATCATCGTTGTGCTTGCGCCGAACGACTTCTGGATTCCTCCGAGAGCGCCTGCGATGACGCCTTGGTCATAGCCAAACAACAGACCCGAAAGCATGATGACGGCGCCAACCAGCAACAGCCAGATGCCCATCTTCGGCTTCTTATTCGTCGCGGTTGAGGTTGGTGTGGTCACATCGTCGCCCATGGTTCCCCTTCGATCAGTGGGGTAACGCTAGGCGCAGTTTGTTGGCCGATGTCGGACTGATTGCAGGTTGTCGTCACCAAGCGATGACGGGACTAGCGACTATTCCACTGACGAATGGAAGGTGTCTCTCGTTCCCAACCGAGAATGCTGAGCGTGGCGGGATCAAGAATGAAACGTTGTCCCTCAACTGGGTCGAGTTCACACCAACGAGCAGTCAGTACTCGAAGGAAATGTCCGTGAGCGAACACGATGACATTTCCGGATTCATTGCGAACTCGTTCGATTACCTGATCGGCGCGTTTCGAGACCTGCTTGATGGATTCTCCGTTGGGGCAGGTACCACTCCAGACTGTCCAACCGGGAACTGATTCGCGAATAGTTGGAGTGGTTGCGCCTTCGTAATCGCCGTAGTCCCATTCTTGAAGGTCAGTATCAATTACTGCGCGATCAAGAAGGCCGGCGAGTTCACAGGTTCGTTGCGCTCGTTGCAAGGGGCTACACAGAACAAGCGAGAAGTCGATGTTCGCCAAGAGCGAGCCTGTCGCTCGCGCTTGCTCCTCTCCTTCGGGGAGGAGCGGGAGGTCGGTTCGTCCTGTGTGCTGACCACTTCTGCTCCATTCAGTCGCCCCATGGCGAACGACATACAGCAGTGGATGAGTCGCAGACACGCTCATGAGTTCAGAGAAATCGGAGGCTCGCTTGGCCATCCACCGTGACTTCGCATGAGCGAGGAGGCACCGCTTGGCCCCCACGATCCCTGTTCGTAACGTTCAACAGGTGGGTAGTCGGTGAGGATGCGTTCAACAATGCGCCAGGACTCGAGTACTGAGTCTTCACGAGCGAACAACGTTGGGTCGCCCTTCATGGCTTCTTCGATGAGGAGTTCGTAGGGCTCGGGGCCGGTGTCGCAACGCTGGTCGGGGGGTGGAGCAAGAGTGATCGCTTCCGGCATCATTGTTTCGCCGGGCTCTTTGTGCAGCCAGGTTATGGCTGCAAAGTTTTCCGGCTTTGCTTCGATGCGAATTGAATTGTTGGGAACGTGATCGTGGTGATCGATCCAGAGTGGTCGCGGCGGACTCTTGAATTCAATGGTCATTTCGGTGACGGTTTCGGCGAGTGCCTTGCCGGCGCGCAAGAAGAATGGAACGCCACTCCAGCGCGGAGAATCGATATCGAGACGGAACGCCGCGTAGGTCTCGGTATCAGAATTGGGCTTTACGCCCGGCACATCGAGGTACCCGTTGTACTGGCCGCGTACGAAATGTTTCGGCTCGACAACGCGGCAGGCTTCAAGGACTTTGCCCTTCTCGTCACGCAATGCTTTGGAATGTTCGTTGACGGGTTGTTCCATGGCAAGCAAAGCAACCATCTGAAGAAGATGGTTCTGCATGACGTCGCGCATTGCTCCAACCGAGTCATAGAACGAACCGCGATCTTCAACTCCGAACGATTCCGCCATTGTGATCTTCACAGACGACACCACATTGCGATTCCACAGCGGTTCTACAATCGCGTTTGCGAATCGAGTCACCAATAAACTGCGTAAGGCCTCTTTTCCGACAAAATGGTCGATGCGGAAAATGGCGGACTCGGAGAAGTGTTCATGAAGTGTTGCGTTGAGAGCAACGGCAGAGTCGTAATCCCGACCAAAGGGCTTCTCGATGATGAGTCGAGCACCCGTGGCCATCCCCGAATGGGCGATTCCGTTTGCAACGGTGGCGAACAGTGAGGGTGGAATGGCCAAGTGGAAAATCGGATGCGATACACCCCTGGCCTTCTGGGCGAGTTCGGTGAAGGTGGCTGAGTCGGCGTAGTCGCCACTGACGTAACTCATCTTCGAGGCAAGGCGGTCGAAGGCGGCCTGATCCCAGTCCTCGCCGCAATTAGCGATGGACTCTCGGCAGTGGCTCCGAAGATCGTCATCAGTCCACTTTTCCCGGGCGACGCCGATCACGGGAATGTCGAGGTGGCCTCGACATTCGAGGCGATAGATCGCCGGGAAGAGCTTCTTCTTGGCCAGATCGCCTGAGGCGCCGAACATCACGAGCAGATCAGATCGAGGAGCATCGGTTGGGGACTTCAGCGGCATGGGGTCTCCCTCGAGAAGCCGTGGTCGCTGCTCAAACTACTCAGGACTGCGGCGCGCCGAAGGTCCCAAGCTGCGGTAGTTGTGACCAGGGTCAATGCGAGTCGCTGAATCTTTGCGTTTTGGCAATGTGAATCGACTATGAACCGGAGTGGTTCGTCTTTCAGTTGCTGTTATGCGGTCATAGGATCGAAAGCGGTGTCTACCGGGACATCTGGAGGTGGTGCGAAGTGCACGTCGTCGTTGTTGGATGCGGCCGAGTTGGTTCTGGCCTCGCCGCCACATTGGTCGAACAAGGTCACACCGTTTCGGTGATCGACCGAAAGGCAACGGCGTTCCGTCGGCTGCCCGAAAACTTCAGCGGAGACACCATCGTTGGTGTCGGCTTCGATCGGACACGTCTTCGCGCTGCTGGTATCGAACGAGCTGATGCGCTTGCCGCTGTTACCAATGGCGATAATTCCAACATCCTCATTGCGCGTACCGCTCGAGAGTTTTTTCATGTCGACCGAGTCGTCGCTCGTATTTACGATCAGCGCCGCGCCGCGATTTACGAACGACTTGGTATTTCAACGGTCGCTACGGTTCAATGGGCGATCGAGCGTGTCCTTCGTCGAATCCAACCCGATACCGATGGCGTTGAGTGGGTCGATCCCAGCGCTCGCGTTTGTCTCGTAGAACGAGTGGTCCCCGTGTCTTGGGCCGGGCGTCCGCTGGTCGAACTCGAGTCCGAAGGGCGATCAAGGGTCGTCGCGCTCACGCGCCTCGGTGTTGCGCAGTTGGTGAGCGCGGCGTTGCTTGCTCAAGAGGGCGACATTGTCTGGGTCGCTATCGACGGAGATCACATCGGAGATTTCGATCGCCATCTTGCGTCGGCACCGACTCAAGGAGATCATCACTGATGCGCGTTGTCATTGCAGGTGGCGGAAACGTTGGCACCTACATCGCTACCGAACTCCAGCAAGCAGGTCATGAAGTTCTTATTGTCGAAGTTGATCCCGCTCGCGTTGCTCAGGCGCAGGCCGACGGTGAACCCGCAGGCGTGAAATGGCTTGCAGTCGATGGTTGTGAAGTTTCCGAATTCGCAAAGGCTGAACCCGATCGAGCCGACGTTGTTGTTGCCGTAACCGGTGATGACGAAGACAACCTGGTCATCTCGCTCCTTGCCAAGCAGGAATTCAGCGTGCCGCGTGTTGTTGCTCGAGTGAATAATCCTTCGAATGAATGGATGTTTAATGCGAGCTGGGGTGTCGACGTTTCGGTGTCGACTCCGCACTTGCTCACCGCACTCGTTGAAGAAGCGGTCACGGTTGGCTCACTCGTTCGCATCATGACTTTCGAGAACGACGCAGCCCGCCTTTCTGAAATTCGTCTTGCCGAGTCATCGCCTGCCAACGGCATCTCGATCGCGAACCTGGGCCTTCCTCGAGAGTCCACGATCGTTGCGGTCGTGCGCGACAGCAAGGTCATCTTCCCCCGAGGAGACGTCACGCTCGGCGCTGGTGACGAGGTCCTCGTTCTGGCCGTGGCCGAATGCGAGGACGCAGTCCGTAAGGTCCTCGTCGGCTGATTCCCTCTCCGCCGTGGTCGGGCCGTCCTGACTATGACTTGCCGCGATTTGCGGCCATACTGTTGACCAGTGAGGGGAGTATCCCATCGCAGCGGTGTCGTCATCACGGCGCAACGGCTTTCGAGCCGTAGCTCCCGGTGCCGCTGGTTCATTCGCAACAAACTCGTCGGTTCTTGGATCTTCGAAAGCGGATGAGCGGGAGAGACCTCCGGTCGGTGAACCACCAATGGTTCCCCCATCGTCAATCTGACATGACCGGAGTCTCTTGATGACCCTCGATACGACCCCACAGCAACGCGATGATTGGTGCGCGCTCCCCAGCGATGAAGTTGTTCAGCGCCTGGCGATTAATGCCAGCACGGGGCTCTCTCATGCAGAAGTTGCCGATCGGCGCGCTCTTCATGGATCTAACCGGCTGACTGAACCACCCCGTCGCTCAAAGTTGCTGGTGTTCATCGATCAGTTCCGCGCCGGAATTGTTTATGTTTTGGCCGCAGCGGGACTGATCGCCGGCTTGTTAGGCGATATCAAAGATCTCGTCATCATCTTCATCGTCCTCATCGTCAATGCCATAATTGGCTTCGCCCAAGAGTCGAAGGCATCGAACGCACTTGCCGCTCTTGAACGAATGCTGGTCACTCAGGTTCGGGTCCGCCGCAACGGCGTCACTGACGAAGTTGCGATTGACGAGCTTGTTCCTGGCGACATCGTCTTGCTTGAAGCTGGCGATCGAGTACCAGCCGATGGTCGATTGCTGATCTCAGTGAACTTGTCTGTAGACGAATCAAGCCTGACGGGTGAATCGGTTCCAGTTGAAAAGCGAGCCGATGCGTTGACATCAGTCGGTTCGCCGATCGGCGATCGCCTTGGCATGGTGTTTATGAACACCACTGTGAGTCGTGGCCGGGCCGAAGTTGTTGTCACCAGCACAGGCATGGGCACCGAGATGGGCAAGGTCGCCGAGATGCTTGTTTCGGCGAAACCATCTAAGACCCCGCTTGAACGTCAACTCGATTCACTCAGCAAAACACTGGCGATGATTGCCGGAACAGCGGCGTTCGCCGTGTTCGTCATTCAGTGGATCATTGGACAGGATTTCAAAGACGCGCTGTTAGGAGCTGTAGCCCTCGCAGTAGCAGCAATTCCTGAAGGTCTCCCTGCTGTCGTTACGGTCACGCTGGCAATCGGCATTTCAAAGATGGCAAAGCAAAATGCCATCGTGAAGCGTTTGCACTCAGTCGAGACGCTTGGTTCAACATCGGTTATTTGCTCAGACAAAACCGGCACACTCACGCTGAATCAGATGACCGCAAACGAAGCATTTCGAGGCGGCGAGGTCTGGTTGGTGAGTGGCGGGGGATACGGCACCGAAGGAACCATCACCTCTTCGGGTGGTCACGTTGTTACCCCGCAATTTTCCACTGATGCACTTTTACCGGCAGCATTGTGTTCCGATGCTGTTCTCGTACCTACTGTGACCGACGGGCCGGGAATTATCGGTGATCCAACCGAAGCAGCGCTTGTCGTCATGGCAGCAAAGGCTGGGCTCGATGCGCCAACAGAACGCGCGCTTCGCCCGCGTCTTGCCGAGGTGCCCTTCGATTCGGGCGCCAAGTTCATGGCCACCTTCCACCTGGCCGATCCAAACGCTCCGAACGGTGATGTTCTTATTTGCGTAAAGGGCGCACCCGATGTTGTCCTTGAAATGTCGACGACCTTTTCTGAACCCGATGGTTCGGAACAAGTACTCGACGCCACAGCCCGTGGGTTCCGTCGCTCCGATAACGACAAGCTCGCATCCCAGGGCATGCGAGTTCTCGCTGTCGCTACACGCCGCGTTCCCGCTTCACAGATCATCAACGCCGACGGCACTGTGACCAATCCTGAAAGCTGGATCAGCGACCTCCGTCTGGAACTTCTTGTTGGCATTGTCGACCCGGCTCGGACCGAAGTCCGCGATGCGATTGCGCTGTGCCATCGCGCCGGAATCGACGTCAAGATGATCACCGGTGATCACGCGTTGACGGCTGGTGCTATCGCTGACCAGTTGGGTATTCAGGGCGAGGTTGTCACCGGGGACGATCTCGACGCGATGTCTGACGAGGAATTGTCCGCTCGGATTGGCGCCATTGCGGTATGCGCCCGCGTATCCCCTGAGCACAAAGTGAGAGTCGTCGAAGCACTTCGAAGCAATGGTGAGATCGTCGCAATGACTGGAGACGGCGTGAACGACGCCGCTGCCTTGCGACGTGCCGACATCGGCGTGGCGATGGGCATCACCGGAACGGAAGTCACCAAAGAAGCCAGTGACATGGTTCTCGCCGACGACAATTTCGCCACAATTGTTGAAGCGGTGCGTGGCGGTCGAGCCGTCTACGACAACATCCTCAAGTTTGTGCGATTTCAAGTGGCGACCGCATTCGGTGCAATTGCCACAATCCTAGGAGCCTCAGCGTTCGGCCAGCATGTCCCCTTCTCACCAATTCAAGTGCTTTGGGTCAACTTGATTGCTGATGGACCGACGGCGGTTTCGCTTGGTGTCGACGCACCTGCCCCGGGTCTTATGAATCGCAAACCGGTTCCTTCTGATGCAAAAATTCTCAGTCGACGTCGCCTGAGTCAGGTTGCGTTTCAGGGTTCGGTTACGGCTATTGGGGTTTTGGCTGTTTACCTCTACGCGATCAGCGAATACGAACCGGATTTAGCAACGGGCGAGTTGCCAATCGTCGCCACAACGATGGCCTTTACTGCGTTTGTCTACGCACAGTTAGTAAACGTGTACAACGCTCGTTCTGAAACTTCATCAATCTTTTCGCGGTACACGCTGACGAACTGGAAACTGGGTGTGTCAGTTATCGTCGTGTTCTTCTTGCAAATCATGCTGACAGTCTTCGAGCCGATGAAGAACCTCTTCGACACTGAGTCGCTTACTGCGACTCAGTGGGGACTGTGTTTCGTACCGCCACTTTTGCTGCTTGTGGCGGTGGAACTCTGGAAGGTGGTTGCCCGTAGTCGCGTTGCCGGCTCGACGTTGCCGGAGTCAAGCGATGAATGATTCTTCACACCAGAGTCGCCGCGAACGATTCGAGGAATTCGAAAAGGCGGCAATCGAGGCGGAATTCGAAACGGGTCGTCGAGAGGAGTCGGTCGCCGAAGCGAAACGGCACATCCTCATTCGTATCGGACGCGTATTTCTTGGGACGATTGTGGTCATTGCGGGCTTGTTGATGCTGGCACTTCCAGGTCCAGGCATGATTACCATCGCTGCCGGCCTTGCGTTGCTCGCGTCTGACGTTCCCTTCGCCCGGAGACTTCTTGAGAATGTCCGCAAGCGTCTGCCCGCAGATGCCGATGGCAAAATTTCGAAGCCTGTTGTAATCGGTGGCCTCATCGTCAGCGCCATCACCGTCGGCGTTAGCCTTTGGTGGACGTTCTTCCGCTGATGCCGGTGGGCGGTGGGTTACGGGACAACGCTGGCCCACTCTTCAAGAAGTGAAGCGTCTCCTATCGTGTTGAGTCCATCGGTGGTGATTGGTGCTCGGTTCCATGCCCACGCATAGAGCGGAGAAGCGGGACCCCGAACGGCAATGTCGCCCTTTGCATGTTCACGAATTGTTGTGGGATGTCCGTCGACAAACGTCGTGAGCCATTCGCCGGAAGCGTCGGTGCAATGAAGGTGGAAACTGGCCGAGAGGCCGGGGTTCAACTCCGACGAACGCATTGGCATGAGCACGGTCAGTAACTCATCGATGCCGTCGACCGCAGATTCGGCGGCGAAAGCGTCAATGGAAACTCCTGCAGCATTCTGCGCGTCCCAGCGATGAATTTCGATCTCGTGGGACATGCGTCGTTGCCAAAAGGTGTTGGACCGATTCTCGCCTGTGAAATTCCATGAAGGCCCTTCGGGGTCACACGTGGCCAACGTTTCACAAATCTGATCGAGGATGTCGTCAAAGGCGTCGAAGAGAGCTTCGTCTCGGGGAAGACTGGTGAAGCGTTCGGCATCAGGCGGCAGAAGCAGCCCTTCGGCTACGCAAAGGTTTGAGCGCTGCAGCACTTTGCCGGTGTGGCCGAGCAGTCGGCCAACAGTCCAGCCGGGGCAGTGTTGTACCGGAGCATCGAGCCCGGCCGCGCGGGCAGCAACCGAGAGCCGTTTGCCTTCCTTCTGGAGAACAGCAGCGTGATTCATGTCGTTGTTCTAGTCGTAGGGCGGCGACGAAGGGGGGAAGAAGTTGCGAGCAGTTAAAAAGTCGGTGCGCAGTGGCATATCGCTTCGACCTCCGGTGCTCTTTACGGCGAGTACCTGTTGGATCTGAACGCCACCGAGGGCGAAGTTCACCGCCGAGGCAGCCATGTAGAGCCGCCACACTCGGGCTCGACCCTCACCAACGAGAGAAACAGCGCTCTCCCAGTTCGCTTCAAGGTTGGCAACCCAGCAACGAAGTGTGAGGTCGTAGTGCTCGCGAAGCGATTCGAGATGGCGAACTTCAAAGCCGTTCTCCTGCAGCATCGAAACGAGAACTCCCACTTCGTGGAGTTCGCCATCGGGAAAGACGTAGCGCTGAATGAGATCACTCTCGACTCTCGAAGTGACATCAGAGCCCACCGCAGTTGCCAGTCGTCGGGTCAACGCTTTTGCTCGCCCGAGGAGGTGGTCACCCTGCGGGTATCCAGGGCGACTGATGGCGTGATTGAGCAGCCGGCCTTGGTCAGGGAGCAACGCATAGAGGTCTCGGATGTATTCCTCCATACGCTTGCGGCCCACATGTTCGAACATGCCAATCGAGCTGATGCCATCAAAGGGCCCATCGTTCACATCGCGGTAGTCCTGCACGCGAATGTCGACTCGATCGGCAAGACCGGCGTCTGCAACGCGCCGGCGGGCAAGGTTGGCTTGTTCTTCTGAGAGAGTGATGCCAACAGCGTCGACACCGTAGTGCTGTGCTGCATGCATCACCATCGAACCCCAACCGCAACCGACATCAAGAAGCCGCATGCCGGCGGAGAGGTTGAGCTTCCTGCACACAAGATCAAGTTTCGCAAACTGGGCTTGTTCAAGTGTGTCGTGGGTCGATGTCCATACTGCACACGAATACACCATCGTTGGTCCAAGTACGAGACGGTAGAAGTCGTTCGATACGTTGTAGTGATGTGAAATTGCATCTTTGTCTCGGGCTCGTGTGTGGAGCCCTCCGCGAAGATGCGCTTCCTCCGGTGGCGGAGGCGGTGATCGGAAGACACCGAGACCGGTTTGTTTAATGAGCTCGAGTGCCGGCGAAAGTCGAACCGAGCGGAAACTGAGATCAATCGACGCGCCAACTTCGAGCATCGTGAAGAGGTCGCCTTCGATGTCGACATCACCTGACACGTAGCCGCGCACGATACCGAGTTCGCCCGGGCGCGATAGAAACCGGGCCAAACCGCGCTCGGATCTGATGCGCATCGTGGCGACCGCGTCGGAGGGGCCGGCTGTCGAGCCGTCGTACATCTCCAATCGCAATGGAAGGCCTCCGCCGAGTGCGTCGTACAGAAGGGGTGCAAGTGCCATCGTTACTCCTCTGACTAGTACCCAATATCGCGTGAAATTGGCATACTTCGCAACCGTTTTCGGACTTGAACCTACCGCCAGTGTCCTGATCAAAGGGTTTCGCAACGAGCCCGATACCGTCGTCTGCATGGATGCGGATGACAACCACTCTGCGACGCCTCGGAGCCCGATCTCTCCGCATGTCATCAAGAGGCCGGTGATGACACAGGTCTGGCGTGACGTCACGTTTGCGCATTGGCCAGTACCGGTTACGTCGGTTGAGGCACTCTTGCCTTCTGGCCTCGAGGTCGACACGTATCAAGGTCAGGCATGGGTATCGCTGGTTGGTTTTGAGATGGACGGGTTGAGGTTGCGCGGGTTTCCTGCGATTCCGACGACGCATCGCTTTCTTGAATTCAATGTTCGTACCTATGTGATCGGTCCGGAAGGGCCCGGTGTGTGGTTTTGCTCACTTGATGTCGCGCAGTGGCTACCCGCGTTAGTTGCGCGAATTGGATTCGCACTTCCGTACGACAAAGGTGCAGTCGACGTGAGCCATGATCGTTCTCGCATTGTGTGGACAGTTGATCGAACCTGGCCCGAGCGCGCGCAGGGAAGTCTTGCTGTCTCGGTCGAAGCTGAGGATGTAGCGCCAGCTTCCGAGGATGCACTTGCGACGTTCCTTACATCTCGTTGGCGCTTGTATGCGAAGACACGCGGTGGACGTTTAGTCACCGCACCGGTTGAACATGAACCCTGGCCGCTTACGTCTGCTCGCTTTATTGGGGCCGATACGGGCCTCGCATCAGTTGCAGGTTTCGAAGTGCAAGGTGATCCGATTGTTCATCATGCCTCTGCTGTTCACGTTCGCGTTGGTCTGCCAAAACTGCTTCCGCAGCGCCGAGCCCGAGGTCCCGTCACGGTCTGGTTCGACGATGATTGCGGCGTGTGTTCCGCGTCAGTTCGTTTGCTGATGAACCGAACTGATTCCTCGGTCACATTCCGACCCAACCGAGAACTCGACGACGACGCTCTTCGAAGCGCATCGGCTGATGCCCTCGTTGTTACTGCCGAAGGCGAGTCGTGGACGGCGATTGAGGCGGTGGCCATGATTCTCGATCGATCGGGCTGGTTGGGTCGTGTGGGGGCCTTTGGTCTGCGATTGCCAGGCATTCACGGCCTGGCGGGGCTGGTCTATCGATGGGTAGCAGCGAACCGGGCTCGGCTATCGGCCCGCTTGGGGCTGGCCGCCGGTTGCCAACTCCCCAAAAGTACCTCTTGACAAAGTAACTTTCAGCAAAGCAATATGTCAGGGTCCGCAAAACGCCCATGAGGCACCGCAGGAGGAACCCCATGACACCGTCTCAGAAGGCCGTCACCAATGCCGATGTGACGCCGGCCGAAGAAGATCTTCCGAACATGATTTCGGTCGATGACCACGTCATGGAGCCCAAGGAACTTTGGCAAGAGCAGCTGCCGGCCTCGCTGCGTGATCGCGGCCCGCGCACCGTGCGCGAAAAGGTCAAGCTTTCATTCAAGGGCGGTCACTATGGCTTCGAACGCAATGCCGAAGACGGCCAATGGTGCGACGTTTGGTTGTTCGACGATCTCGTCACGCCCACTGGTCTGTTGCATGCTCCCGCTGGTGTGCCACGTGATGAACAGCGCAATATTCCTGCGGTCTATGAAGATTTTCGCGATGGAACCTGGGATCAAACCGCGCGCCTCTCGGACATGGATCTCAATCATGTCGATGCCGCCATCAACTACCCGAACATTTTCCCGCGCTTCGCCGGTCAAGGTTTTCTCGAGCGCTCCGATAAGGAACTCGCTCTTGCCTGTCTGCGCATTTACAACGACTGGATGATTGACGACTGGTGCGCCGGTGCCGGAAAGGGTCGACTCATTCCGCTCACGCTTGTTCCGCTTTGGGACCCAGCGCTTGCAGCAGAAGAAGTTCGACGCTGTGCGGCAAAGGGCAGCTACGCAATTGCGTTCAGTGAGAACGTTGCGAAACTCGGACAGCCTTCGCTCTACACCGGAGCATGGGATGTCTTGTGGGAGGCATGTCAGGAGACAGACACCAGTGTGTCAATGCACATCGGCTCGTCATCTTCGATGCCCACGACATCTGACGATGCGCCACTGGCGACGTCGATGTCGATGTACGCGCAAAATGCGCAAGGTTCATTGTGTGATTGGGTGTTTTCGGGTTCTCTTGAACGGTTCCCCGACATCACGATTGCTTACGCAGAAAGCCAAGTGGGCTGGATGCCTTTCCAGTTAGAACGCATGGACGCGGTGTGGCGCGACGGCCGTGGCGATGTTGACCACGTAAAGACTCTGCCCAGCGAACAGGTCAAGGGTCGGGTCTACGGATGCGTGTTCGACGATCTCCACGGATTAATCAATCGCGATGCTGTTGGAACAGATCACATTCTGTGGGAGACCGACTATCCGCACTCCGACGGTACGTTTCCTCATTCACGAAAGATCGCACACGAGTTGTTCACCGCTGCCGGCATGAACGCGCAAGAGTGCCGCATGGTGTTGCGTTCGAATGCAGTGAAGGCGTACGGGCTCGACCGCTTTGGTGTGACGCCCTAGTGGCCGAGCAACTTCCCGGAACCGACGGCCTCCTTGGTCACGTGGTGCGTCTCAATGTTGCGGTCGATCGCGTGCTGAACGAGATCGTCGGATCCTCGGGAATTTCTGTCGCTGACTATCTCGTGCTCGGTGTTGTTCGTCGATCTCCTGATCATCGCAGCGCCCCAACCGCGATTTGTGACGTGCTCGGTCGCACCACCGGGGGCATGTCGCTGACTCTCGATCGTCTTGAGAGCGCCGGCCTCATCCGGCGCCTGCCCGATCCTGGGGATCGTCGTCGAGTGGTGGTCGAAGCAACACCGACCGGCATCGATCTCGCCAAGCGGGTAAACGCCGACCTTCACGGGTGGGAGGACTCACTTGGTCTCTCTGGGGCCGAGAGGTCCAATCTGGCGGGGGCAATCGGACGCCTGACTGAAGCCCTCGATGGCGCTCCTGATCGCATGCCATCGCCTGTTGCCTAGGGGTTGGTCCTGCGGGCATTCGGGACATGAGGGCTTGCCCTGCTAGAAAAACAGGGCTCCCGCCTCTGGACAGGGTCCATTGCGGGTGGGGCTTCATCACCTAGTCGGGTGATGATTCGATCGAACACGAAGGAACGCTTTCAATGGGCATGCTCGACGGCAAGATCGCCATCGTCACTGGCTCGGGACACGGCATTGGCCGTGGTCACGCCATGGAACTCGCGAAACACGGCGCCAAGGTTGTTGTGAACGACCTCGGCGGCAGCGTCACCGGTGAAGGCGCAGGCCGCGCCGCCGACGAAACCGTGGCCCTGATTGAAGCTCGCGGCGGAGTCGCGGTGCCGAACTACGGCAACGTCACCGATCACGAAGCATGTGGCGACATGGTCAAGCAGGCCATCGACACCTTCGGTGGACTCGACATCGTCGTGAACAACGCAGGCATCGTGCGCGACGCTGCCATCTGGAACATGCCGGTTGAAGACTGGGACGCCGTCATGGCGGTCCACGTTCGCGGAACGTGGTCACTTAGCCACTTCGCAGCGAAGTACTTCCGCGAACAGTCAAAGGCGGGCACACCGCGCGCTGGGCGAATCATCAACACCACATCAGGTGCTGGTCTTGGTGGCAACTTTGGGCAGACCAACTACGCCACAGCCAAGGCTGCAATCGCTGGTCTCACTCTCACTCTTGCGCAGGAACTCGCTGCCATCGGTACCACTGTGAACTGCATCGGCCCGGCGGGTCTCACCCGCATCACCGCCACCATGCCTGGCGCTGGTGAAGCGTTCGAGCCCGACGACATTGCCGACGACGACTTCCACCCAATGGATCCGGGCAACTCGTCTCCTCTGGTCGCATGGCTCGCGAGCGATCAGGCCGCCTATGTCAACGGTCAGGTCATCCGCGCCCTTTACGACAAGATCATCTGGATGCAGGGATGGCGCGAGCGCATCACCATCGACAACAACAACAAGAAGTGGGACGCCACGAAACTCGGCGGCCGTTTCGCTTCCGAGGTATTCCAGGTTGCTCCGACGGGCATCAACTTCTTGCAGGCCTGATTCATTTAGCCGCACGAACCTGAATGAAGGGCGGCCTTTGGGCCGCCCTTCATTTCGTTCGGGGCGTTTCGCTCTCTGGCCAGCTGTTGCTCGTCAACTCGCGACAAAGACCTCGAAAGAACTTGGCTGGTAATTCGTTAGATCAACGAGCGCGGATCAAGATCGCGAATTGCTGCACACGAGCGCGTGATCATCGACGAGAACATCGCGTTTGATGCATCTGACGGTGTTGCAGTCGCGTAGACCGCACCGAGAACAGTGACAAGCGGACCTTGCGGGGTGCCGAGTCTGTAATCGTTGAAGCATTGCTCGACGGTTATGTCGACGCCATGTTTCGTGATTGCCTCGTGGTAGGTCGCCACGAGGTCACGCTCGTTTGCGCGTCGAAGTTCGGTGTCGAGGCCGAGCCCCAGGAAGTACCCGAGATCTCGACCGGCAAATCCGAGTCCGATGGTCTGCCAATCAAGTGTGGTGATTGGCGAGCCACTTGGAGCGATCATCAGGTTGTCGGGACGGAAATCTCCGTGGATGAGCGTGAGGTTTGTGAGGCGGGACAGCAGCCAGTCGCCCATCCATGTCGAAAGATCATCAAGCGTTGCGATGTCATCAGCCGACATCCATTCACCAAACTGTTCGACGAACTGTGGGACCGCTCCGGCGAAAATCTGTGCGTGAAATCCTGCACCTTCTTCTGACGGTGGCCGCAGTGCAGGAATGTCGAGCAGCGTCGGATCGGCCCAACGCGGTCCGTGGAGGCCAGCCATCTCGCGCAATGCAGTGTGGGCTTCGGCAACGGTGGCGCCGGGAATCTGTGCGCCAGGTTCGGATGGCGCAAGATCGTCAAGCAGAAGAACGAACGAAACGGCGTCATCGGTGATCGTGGCGTACCAACACTGGGGAATGCGGATGTCGACCGAGGAGCCCAGCGAGGTGTACCAGAGGTACTCGCTGCGGTAGCCGTCGGCGATCAGGGTGCGAGTTTCTGGATCGCCACCTGCCATCTTGGCCACGAACGATTTTGGGAGCCCATTTGCGGGGTCAGCCCAGTCGATGGTGAGACGCCAGGATTGGCCCATCTGGCCAGTCCCGACTCGAAGGGCACGTACCGCCGAAACCTCTGCTCCGAGCGCTGCACTCAACCAAGCGGCGTCGATTTCGGAGATCTCGTCGGTTGGCGGCGCAGCGGAAAGATTCGTGGGTGCAGACATGGCTCACCTCAGGTGTGAGAGCGGGTGGAGATTGGCTACCGTAGGCGAATCGCCCCGGGGGAATCGGGGCAGGCTGACTGAGGGGGAACAATGACCGAGATCACCACGGTGTTCGACGCTGACAATCACTATTACGAGTCGATTGATGCGTTCACTCGCTACATCGAACCGGAGTTCAAGCGCCGCTGTATGCAGTGGGCCGAAGTAAATGGCAAGCAGATGCTTCTCGTGGGCGGAAAGATCAACCGCTTCATCCCCAATCCCACGTTTGACATGCTCTCGGCGCCGGGAAGTCTTGAACAGTATTTCCGTGGTCGTAACCCGAAGGGAGACAGCGTCAAGGACCTTTTCGGCGAACTGTTGCCATGCGATCCCGCGTATCGCGATCGAGAGATTCGTCTGAAGACGATGGACAGCCTCAATACCGAAGGCGCGTTGTTCTTCCCCACGCTTGCGGTGGGTATGGAGCAAGCACTGAGCGATGATCTACCCGCCGCCCAAGCTGCGTTCCGTGCGTTCAACCGATGGATGCACGAGGACTGGGGCTTCGCATACGAAGATCGCATCTTCGCAACGCCGTACATCGTGCTCTCCGATGTCGACAACGCGGTTGCCGAACTCGAGTGGGTTCTTGAACGCGACGCACGCGTGGTGTTGGTCGGAACTGGACCAGTGCGTACCGATGAAGGAATGAAGTCACCGGCCGATCCGCGCTTCGATCCGTTCTGGGCGCGCGTTCAGGAATCCGGCGTCACGATCGCGTATCACGGTGGCGCAAACGCGTACTACGACCTCATCACAATGTGGGGCGAGAAGTCAGAGATGGAAGCGCATAAGTTCGAGCCTCTTCGTCAGGCGCTTTCGCACGACGCAGTCGCCGACACGTTCGCTGCGCTCATTCTCCACGGCCTCATGGACCGATTCCCGAACATTCGTTTCGCGACCGTTGAAACAGGTGCGAATTGGGTTCGTCCCTTGCTGAAGCGTCTTTCCAAGATCTACGGACAGACCCCTTCGATGTTCAAGAACAATCCGGTCGAACAGTTCAAGCAGAACGTTTGGGTGTCGCCGTTCTACGAAGACGATCTTGATCTACTTCGCGACACGCTGGGGGCTGATCGTTTGATGATGGGTTCGGACTGGCCGCACACTGAAGGCATGGCCGATCCGTTCACGTTCATTACTGATCTCACCGAGGCCGGCTTCAGCGCTGACCAACAGCAACTGATCATGTACGACAACTGCAAGTCACTGACAGTCCGTCGCCCGGCTTGAGTTCTGAACTAATAATTCGCAATCGATCGAAGGAGTCGGCATGAAGGCACGTGCAGCAATGTTGTGGGGTCCAGAGGACACCGCGTGGTCTGTTGAAGATGTCGAGATCGACGAGCCGAAGGGCGCGGAATTGCTAGTGCGAAATGTTGCGTCTGGCCTTTGCCATTCCGATGAGCACTTCATTACCGGCGACATGCCTCACGGCGGATATCCCTGGATCGCTGGTCACGAAGGTGCGGGCATCGTTGAAGCTGTCGGTCCCGACGTGCGTGGCTTCGCTCCGGGTGATCACGTCGTGTTCTCATTTGTCGCAGTTTGCGGGCAGTGCCCCTCGTGCGCCGATGGCCATTCCAACCTTTGCGACAATGGGTCCATGGTCATGGGCGGCCGAATGCTCGATGGCACTTCGCGTATTCATGTGAAGGGCCAAGACGCGCTCATCATGGCCGGTCTCGGAACCTTCGCGACTCATTCCGTTGTTCACGAATGGTCGGCGGTGAAGGTGCTTCCTGATCTTCCGCTCGACAAGGTTGTGCTCCTTGGTTGCGGAGCCACCACCGGTTGGGGTTCTTCGGTCTACGCCGCTGAAGTGAAGCCTGGCGACAACGTCGCCGTTATCGGTGTCGGTGGACTTGGTTCTGCTGCAGTAATGGGTGCAAAACTTGCTGGTGCCGAGCGGATCTTCGCTATTGATCCAGTGGAGTTCAAGCGTGAGTCGGCGCAGAAGTTTGGTGCCACGCACACGTCGGCATCGGTGGAAGAAGCTCTTGAACTGATCATGGCGGAAACCTGGGGCCGTGGCTGCAACAAGGTGATTTGCACGATGGGCGTTGGTAGTGGCGACATGATGGCGTCGATCATGGCCCTCACCTCAAAGCGCGGTCGTGTTGTTGTGACGAACATCCACCCTTGGATGGAAGCCAGCAACAACATCCCAATGATTGATCTCACCTTGAGCGAGAAACAGGTTGTGGGCTCGTTGTTCGGCTCAGCGAATCCTCGTTCCGACATTCCTCGACTTGCTGAGCTCTACCGTAAGGGTCAACTCGATCTCGACGGAATGATCACTCGTACCTACACCCTTGATCAGATCAACGAGGGCTATCAGGACATGCGTGATGGCAAGAATATCCGTGGCGTGATTGTTCACTAATCATTCGCTGTAGCCGTCGCTTTTTCGTTTGCCTTTTCAGCATTGAGGAGTTCGGGCGAACCTTCAATGTTGAGTTTCGGCAACCATTCAAGCCACTTCGGGAACCACCAGGCGGCTTTGCCGAACAATTCCATGATGGCGGGAACGAGCACCATGCGAACAATGGTTGCGTCGAGTAGCACGGCGACCGCCATACCGAACCCGAGCACTTGAACAGTTGGGTTCTGAATCGTGACGAATGAGAAGAACACCGCGATCATGATGAGTGCTGCGGTTGTTATGACTCGAGCGGTGTTGGCGACGCCAAGAACCACTGACTTTCGCGGCTCGTGATAGGTGTCCCATTCTTCGCGGATACGAGACATGAGGAAGACCTCGTAATCCATCGAGAGTCCGAAGAGGATGACAAACATGATGAGCGGCACAAACGAAACAATCGGAATGGTCGTATGCAGACCAACCAATTCCTTCGCCCATCCCCATTGGAAGACCGCAACGACAATGCCGTAGGCGGCAGCGATGGAGATGAGATTCATAAGGGCGGCTTTGAGCGGCACAAGGATGGAGCGGAACACCATCAGCAGCAAGATGAAGGCACCAAGCACGACCGCACCGACCACGTAAGGCAGGTACTTCACGACAAGTGCGGTGAGGTCGATAAGGGTTGCGGTCGTGCCACCAACGTAGGCCTCAATATTTGTCCCGGCAGTTTGCGCTTTGATCCCGTTTCGGAGGTCCGAAACCAGGGTTTGGGTTTCGTTTGAGTTTGGACCGCTCGACGGTATGACCTGATAGATCGCAGCATCGCCTGCAGCATTGGGGATCGGGCCAACCGCGTATTGCACGCCGGGAACAGTGCCCGAAGGTTTGCCAACACCGAGTTCGGTTGTGAGCGGTTGCAGCGTTGCCGGAAGCGTTGCGCCAGTTGCGCCAGGAACCGATGCAACGACGATGAGGGGAGCGTTGACTCCTTGGCCGAAGCCTTCGTTCATCAATACGAAGGCCTGCTGCTGCGAAAGGTTCGTGGGCATTGAGGAATCGTCAGGCATTCCGAAATCGATACGTAAAAATGGGATGGCGAAAGTGAGCAGAACAACGGTTCCGATGATGAGCGCCGTCCATGGTCGCTTCGACGTGCGCGTGGCGAACTTTCCCCAGAAACTTGATTCAGGGTCGGCGCTGGTGTCCCTAAACGCCAAGGGGAATCGGAAACTGTCGATCTTGTGACCAGCCAATCCAAACAAGGCTGGCAGCAACGTGAGTGCAGCGAGGATCATGACGCCAACGCCGATTGCGGCAGCAACACCAAGCGTGCGCACAAGCGGAATGGGTACAAGGAGCAAGCCCAGAAGTGCAATGGCCACGGTGATGCCCGCAAACATCGCCGCCTTTCCTGCGGTGGCGAGAGCCATGCCGACGGCATCGTTGACTTGGTAACCGTCCTTTAGGAACTGGCGATATCGAGTCACGATTAGGAGTGAGTAATCGAGTCCGACGCCGATGGCGATCATCAATGTCACCTTGGGCGCTGCCGATGACACAGTGATGAAATCTGCGAGCAGCAGGACGAGTCCACCAGCGGTGACTGCACCGAAGAGCGCGGTGGAAATCGGAATGGCCATTCCGAAGATGGAACCGAAAGCAACAAGCAGAAGAATTGCTCCAAGCCCCAGACCAACTTCGTCTGCGTGCGAACCCCACCATGAAACTGGCTGGTTCCATGTGTCAGCGATGGCGCCGCCGATCTTTACCTCAACAGGGCCTGCGTTCACTCCGTTAATCGCGTCTTGTAATTCGTTGTACGGGTTGGGATACGCCGTCGCAGCTTTCTCACCGTTGGGTGGGAACTCACTCATCAATTCAAGAACAGTTTCGGAGAAGGTGACGCTTGTGTACGCAATCTGGCTATTTGGCGAAAGGAAGTTGGGAATATTCCCAAGTCCGAGGTTCACGGCCTGCGCGCTGGCAAGTATTGGATCAAGAACACCGTTGGGAGCAACACCGTCAATCTTTTGCACCGCGGCAACGATGCTCGCAACCGCCGCTGCATTTTGGGGCGAGGTCAGTACCTGACCTTGAGGTACCCAAAACACGAGATTGGCGGTCGCGGCATTCTGCGACGGGAACTTTTCGTTAAGAAGGTCGTATGCGGCCTGTGAATCCGTACCAGGCGCGCTGAAGCTGTCAGAGGTCTTCCCTGCGAATGCGACATTGAGATAGCCGGCCGCCACGATGATCACGAGCCACAACAGCGCAACCCAGCGGTGACGCTTCGCGACAGATCGACCGATTCGACCGAGCCCACCCAGTTGCGCGCTGGTTGGAGGCGTAGGAACCGGACGATCGGGATCGACGGTGACCTTTGGGCGGCGATGCAGTTTCATGAAGCGAAACGCTAGCGGTGGTGCTCGATGAGCAGGGAGCCCTGATTCACGGGCATCTCGGGTGTAGGGGCGTAGAACGCCAAACGCCGCCCGGATGGGGCGGCGTTTGAAACGAAATGGTGGAGCTGATGGGAATCGAACCCACGACCCCCTGCTTGCAAAGCAGGTGCTCTAGCCAACTGAGCTACAGCCCCATAACCGGCCTGCGCCGGCGGGAGCGGTCATCCTAGAACAGCGAGAGGCTGGGCTTGAATTCGGCTGCGCACGAGGTTGGCGAACCGAGAATGGCCTTGATCGCTTACTCGGCGGCGGTGGGGTCTCCCATTGCGGCTCGGGCCTCCTGTGATTTGGCGGGGCCTCGCAGCACCCATGCCACACCCACAGCAATGATCGCCCCGACGCATGGACCCACCAGATAGATCCCCCAGGCGCCGAGTTCGCCGCCACCGGATGTCACGAGGCACGCTGCGCCTGCAGACAGGGCAAACTTCAGCCCGTAGGCGCCGATGAACTCTGCGAGTAGTCGGCGCATCCGATCTTCGGCGCTCGTACATGAAGTGAAGAAGTTGCGGTCTCCGACTTCGGCAATAAGCGAGGACTTACCACGTAGTGGCTGGTCCATCGTCGGGCCGTCTTCTTTTTCGCAGCGTATTTCTTCACTGGGAGTTTCGCTGCCAACTTCGATTTCGACTTCGACTTCGACTTCGACTTCGACTTTGCACCGTCGGGGTGGGTCATATTGATCGGTACAACGACCCGATCGTAGAGCTCTTGGGACACACCGTTGCGGAGCGCTGCCTCACGCAGGGTGAGGTCGTTGTCGATGGCGTAATGCGAAATCACCGATGCTTTGTCGTAGCCAATGATTGGCGACAGGGCGGTCACCAGCATCACTGATTTGTCGATGTTTTCCTTAATCTTTGGGCGGTTCAGCTGCGCGCCCTCAATCATGAACTCGCGGAAGCGATCGCACATGTCGGCCATGATCAGCGCCGAGTGCAGGTAATTGTTGATGAGGACAGGTCGGAATGTGTTCAGTTCGAAGTTACCTTCAGCTCCACCCATCTGCACCGCAACATCTGAACTCATGATCTGAATGCAAACCATGAGCATCGCTTCGGCCTGCGTTGGATTGACCTTGCCAGGCATAATCGAGGAGCCGGGCTCATTCGAGGGCAGGATCAGTTCCATGAGTCCTGTGCGCGGACCCGAGCCCAGCCAACGCATGTCGTTAGCGATCTTGAAAAGTGTGACCGATGCTGACTTCAATCCGGCGTGGGCGCGGACCATACGATCAAGAGTGCCCTGGGCCGCGAACTTATTTTCTGCCGTTTGAAATTTGTAGCCGGTGAGTTTGGCAATGACGGCAGCAACCTCGTCTCCAAATCCAACGGGCGAGTTGAGGCCAGTGCCAACTGCGGTGCCGCCGATTGCGAGACGAAGCAGCCCTTCAGTGGCGTGTTCGACATCGACAATGGCGTCAGCAAGAGCGGCGGCATAGCCGGACCATTCCTGACCCACTGTGAGTGGGGTTGCATCTTCAAGGTGCGTGCGCCCGATCTTCACAACTGAGCTCCACTCTCGAGACTTCTTTTCGAGTGCTTTCTCGAGTCGCTTGAGTGCAGGGATCGTCTTGGTCGTCGCCATCGTGTAGGCAGCAATGTGCAATGCGGTTGGGAACGTGTCGTTCGAGGACTGCCCCATGTTGAGGTGGTCATTCGGGTGGATCGGTTCCTGTGAGCCGAGCTTGCCGCCAACGAGTTGGATGCAGCGATTCGACACCACCTCGTTCACGTTCATATTCGAATGGGTGCCTGAACCGGTCTGCCAGACATAGAGCGGGAAGTCTTCGTCGAGTTGGCCGCTGATTACTTCGTCGCACACTTGCTGAATCAACTTGCCTTTCCACTGGGGAAGGCGGCCCTGTTTGGTGTTGACAATCGCTGCGGCCTTCTTGACATACCCATAGGCGTGGTACACCTCGTGAGGCATGCGGTCGTTGCCGATATTGAAGTGAACAAGGCTTCGTTGGGTCTGCGCTCCCCAGTAACGGTTGGCGGGAACCATCACGGTGCCGAGGCTGTCGAACTCTTTGCGTTCGCCCTTTGCCTTGAGGCCGATCGGGAGTTTGAGGATCTTCGGAGCAGGCGAGGAAGGGGTTGGCACGGGGATGGCCTTTCGAGGGAACAGGTTCAGGATTTAGAGCAAATAGTTATTTTCGCTAACGACCCTATAGTTCAAGGCCTTCAGCGAAACGGCCCCTCCCGATTGAGCAGGTGTCTCCTTCTGGCGCAGAGCGGCGGGTCCTGCACAAGACTGCAGGTATGGAGAAACTTTCTTTCGATGGTGACGTCGCAGTAATCACAGGAGCAGGACGCGGACTCGGTCGCGAGTACGCGCTGCTTCTCGCCGCCCGGGGAGCCCGGGTTGTCGTGAACGATTTCGGCGTCGCCATCAGTGATACCGACGACACCGGTGAAGCCCCGGCGGTAAACCCGGCCGACGAAGTCGTGGCTGAGATCACTGCTGCAGGCGGAACCGCAGTTGCGAACTACGACACGATCGCATCGGTCGAAGGTGCCTACGCGATTATTCAGACAGCGCTCGACGCATTCGGCACGGTCGACATTTGCGTGAACAACGCCGGGCAAGTCCGAATGCAGCCTTTCGCAAACTTCCCCGATGAACACATCGACACCGTCATCTCGACGCAGTTGATGGGAACACTGAATGTTGGTCGTGCTGCCTGGCGTGTCATGCAGCAGAACGGCGGCGGACGCATCATCAACGTTTCGTCCGGTGCTGGCTACGGCGGATTCGAAAACAGCACGGTGTATTCGATGGCGAAGGCCGGTGTGATTGGTCTGACCATTGCAATGGCAAAAGAGGGGGAGGCCGCGGGCATTGGCGTCAACGTGATCGCGCCGTATGCCAAGACGCGCATTGGAACAGGCTTCGGTCCGATCCCATGGAGTGATCAACTCGCAGAGTGGTTGCATCCCGACAAGGTCGCACCGCTGGTCGTGTGGTTAGCGCACGAGAGTTGTGATGTGAGTGGACAGTGCTTTGCTGTTGGGGCTGGCTACGTAGGGCGCGTTGCTTTTGCGGTGAATGACGGGTTCACCGATCGAGAACTCACGCCCGAGCTCGTTGCCGAACATTCCGACGAAATCACGAAGGTGCCAACGAAACCGACCGAAGGGCCGGAGTCGCCGTTAATGGCCTCGATGATGCGCGGGTATCCGGGTCTGTAACCGGGGACGATTAACTGACCAACAACAGATCAACAACAAAGATCAGCGTGTCGGTACCGGCAATTCCGGCTTGGGCATTGCCGTCAGTTCCGTAGCCCTTGTCGGGTGGGATGACGAGCAGCACGCGTGAACCGATTGTTTGGCCGACGAGTCCTTCATCGAAACCGGGAATGACTTGGCCGACACCGACGGGGAACTCCACCGGAGCGCCACCCCAGGAACTGTCGAATACCTTGCCGCTGGCCCAGATCATGCCGGTGTATTGCATAAGGACGGTTTGTCCCGCGGTGATGACAGGGCCATTCCCCTTGATGAGCACCTGTGAAATGAGTGTGGTTGGCGGAGTGCCGGTAGGGGGCGTGATGGTCGGAACGCCATCGACGACGGTGACAACGGGAAGGCCAGCCGGCGGAGTGACGGGAGTGCCTGATGCCGAAGTCGGAATATCTTGTGCGCCGATGATGTCGAACACAAAGAGGATCCATGTCCCTTGCTCAGCAGTGACGTCGGCAGAAACGAGGATGCGCGCGCCAACTTTCTGTCCGACCATTGCGTTGTACACGGGCGGAAGTAGCGAATTTTGGTCAAGGATGATGTTCTGCGGAGTCTTTCCGTAGGTATCGTCGAGTTCGCTTCCGTCATTGCCACTGATCGCGATGTAATTGGCGGTGACGCGCTGTCCTGCCGTGATCTCGGCGCCTGTCCCTGGCACAAGAACAAGGCTGTCTTCTTTTTCACCAACAAATGCAGGGTCAAACGTGACCGTCGGCTTGCTTCCAACATCGCCGGTTACGGTGACCTTGTCGAGTGTTCTTGTACGAGCCTCGGGCAGAGTGGTGTTCGTCGATGCAGAGGTGTCGTCGGAATTCGAAGAAGAACCACAGGCAACAAGTACAGGAACAAGCGCAAGGGTGCCAGCGAAGAAGCCAGCGGCAATCCATCGCCGCGCGCGTCGGGGGGAGTGAGGTGAATTCATTGGGCTGACCATAGGCGCAGGTTCACCCGTCGAAGTTTCATGTGAGAGATATCGATGCCAAAAACGCAGGATTGAGTCATTCGTAGACCCTCTTTCCGGAAGGTAAGAGCGTGGTGAGGGAGGGATGGATGCTCCCTTACCCACGTCTCACACTTGGCGACTAGAACGATGCCATGGGCGCGCACCTTGTAGTGGCAGAAGACGATCGGGCGGTTCGGGAATCGGTTGCCCGAGCGCTTGAACTTGAGGGCTACGTGGTGACTGCAGTTACCGAGGGAATCGCTGCCCTCGAGGCTGCAACTGGTTCAGGTGTGGACCTTCTTCTTCTCGATCTCGGAATGCCCAATATGGATGGATTAACCGTGTGCCGACGACTTCGATCGGCTGGGTCACGGTTGCCGATTCTGGTGCTCACCGCCCGAACAGAGGTTTCCGATCGGGTCTCCGGCCTCGATGCCGGAGCTGATGATTATCTCCCCAAGCCATTTTCCCTCGACGAACTACTTGCTCGAGTTCGGTCGTTGCTGCGACGCAGCAACTTTGATGAAACAGATGCCCCAGCGCAGATCACCGTCGACGATCTCGTCATCGATGAGGCGGCACGTCGCGCGTGGCGCGGTGGCCGTGAGATGGAATTAACGAAGACCGAGTTTGATCTTCTTGAACTCCTTGCTCGCAACACAGGAGTCGTTCTTTCACATTCCACGATTTATGACGAGATCTGGGGCTATGACTTTGGCCCGGACTCAAAAGCTCTCGCGGTCTATATCGGCTATCTGCGACGCAAGACCGAAGAGGGTAACGAATCAAGAATTATTCAGACCGTCCGCGGTGTCGGCTACAGCCTGCGTGCGTCATGACACTGCGAGGGAAGATTGCTATTGCGATGGCGTTGCTTACTGCCGTCACCGCAATCATTGTGGCGACGACTGCCTACGTCGTAACTGATCAACGAGTTCGTGTTGAGGTCGATCAGTACCTTGATACGTACGCGCAGCGCTTTCAAGATCCAGAAGGGCGCCAGGCCGCAGTGACGTGCTTCGGTGACACGAATCGCCGACAACTTCCCGGCGTTCGGCGTGGCATCGACGAGGGATCAGTAGAGGGAGTCGCATTTCAATGTCTTGATCGTTCTGGCGCATCGGTTGCGGCGATTGGAGTAGATGAACTTCCGGTCAATGCTCGAGATCGAGTCATTGCTGCGACGGGTCGCGGGACCCAAACCCGCACGACGTCGAGCGATGGAACGACGTGGAGGGTCAAGACTGTTGGGATCGCTCAGGGCGGCGCAGTTCAGATTGCACGCGACTACGGCGAAACGAACCGAGTGCTTTCGGCTTTGCGGATTCGCCTTTTCCTCGTGGTTGTTGTGGCGAGTGTCGTAAGTGCAATTGCGGGATGGTTAATCGCACGACGTTCGACCAAACCATTGGAGCAACTCACCAATGCTGCAGAAGAGGTGGCAATTACTGGGCGATTGGATGTTGATGTTCCTGCTGCTGGTCGGGATGAGCCCGGCCGCTTAGCTCGTTCATTCGCCACGATGCTTGCCGCACTGGGTCAATCTCGCGATCAGCAGCAACAACTTGTGCAAGATGCGGGACATGAATTGCGCACACCTCTGACAAGCCTTCGAACAAATGTTGAGACGCTCCAGCGCTATCCGGATCTTCCGGTGGAAACTCGCGAAGCCATTCTTCTTGATTTGCAATCGGAAACGCGAGAGTTGGGCTCACTTGTCGATGAACTCGTGCAGCTCGCTACCGATACTTGGGATGACGAACCAGAAGAGCAAGTGTCGCTTGATCAGCTTGTGGAGCGAGTAGCGGAACGTACTCGTCGACGAACCGGACGCGACGTCATTGTCGTTGCCGAGCCAGCGACGATGCTCGGTCGACCTCGTGAACTCACACGTGCGATCGGGAATCTTGTCGATAATGCAGCGAAGTTCAGCGATGCGCCCTCAGTAGTTGAAGTGACTGTCCGTCCTATGACTGTTCAGGTTCGCGATCACGGACCAGGCGTGTTGCCTGTTGATCAGCCACACGTTTTCGATCGTTTCTACCGATCTGCAGAGGCGCGATCGAAGCCAGGCTCAGGCCTAGGACTCGCAATCGTCGATCAAATCGCAAGAAACCATGGCGGTTCGGTTCGTGTCGAAAACGCCGACAACGGCGGCGCTATCTTCACTCTTAGCTTCCCGAACTGACAAAAATTCGTGTGACGCAAAACAGAGAGCGGGCCCGACTGAAGTCGGGCCCGCTCACTATCCAATGAAAGGACGAGGGATTAAACGGCTTCGTCGCCTAACTCCCCGGTTCGAATTCGGACAAGGGTCCCAACGGGAATCGTCCAAATCTTTCCATCACCGATCTTTCCTGAAGATGCTGCCGCCGAAATGGTGGAAATCACTGTGTCCACCAGATCGTCCGTCACAATGATTTCCAACTTGATCTTTGGCAGGAAATCAATCTTGTATTCAGCACCTCTGTAGGTTTCAGTTTGACCGCCCTGGCGTCCAAAGCCCTTGACCTCGGAAGCAGTAATACCGGTGATCCCGGCCGCCTTTAGGGAGTTCTTGACTCCATCAAGGGCATGAGGACGAACGATTGCTGTTACTAGTGTTGCCATGATCAGACCTGCTTTCCTGACGGGCTACCCGTCGATCCGATGAGAACTTCATCGCTGAATCCCGTGACGACATCGACTCCGTAGCCGGCATAGCCGTGCTCATGGACATCAAGGCCTTCAACCTCTTCGTTCGGGCTCACTCGAAGTCCGATGGTGTATTTGATCGCCATGAAGACGATCGTCATTGTGACTGCAGTGAATGCAACGATCGCCGCAATTCCAAGAAGCTGCGAAAGGAGTTGGTCGGTACCGCCTCCGAAGAACAGTCCTTGCTTCCAGTAGTCGGACTCTTCAGCAGCGAACAGGCCCACAGCGATAACGCCCCAGATTCCACAGATTCCGTGAACTGAGACTGCACCGACGGGGTCGTCGATCCTGATCCGATCGAAGAAGTACACCGAGACCACAACGAGTGCCCCAGCGATTGCTCCGACGATGACGGCGCTCCAGTTATTGAGCGCAGCACAGCCTGCTGTGATGCCTACGAGGCCAGCGAGCAGACCGTTGCCGGCCATCGCGACATCGGGTTTCCCGTCCTTGAGCCAGGTAACCAGCCCTGCAACAAGTGCCCCAGCAGAAGCCGCGAGCAGTGTCGTAAGGGCGATCGCCGGCACAGCCGAGTCTGCAGCGAGTTCCGATCCACCGTTGAAGCCGAACCATCCGACCAGGAGGATGAAACAACCGATGATTGCAAACGGAATCGAGTGGCCAGGAATGGCACGAGGTGTGCCGTCCGCTGCGTACTTGCCAATTCGTGGCCCGAGGATTGCGGTGCCGACAAGTGCAGCGATGCCGCCAGTGGTGTGAACGACACCAGAACCAGCAAAGTCATGGAACGGAGTTGCGAGCGTTGCAAGCCATCCGCCACCCCATACCCAGTGGACGATGATCGGGTAAACGATGGCGGTAATAAGTGCGCTGTAGACGAAGTAGGACTTGAACTTGGTCCGTTCTGCCATGGCTCCAGAGACGATTGTTGCTGCAGTTGCAGCAAATGCCACCTGGAAGATGAAGAAGGTGGGAAGACTGAGGTTTAACCAGCCGGCGCTAAAGGTTTCGGAGTTGAGAAACCATCCTTCGGTGCCAATGAATCCGTTGCCCTCGCCGAAGGCAAAAGCGAAGCCAACTGCTGCGAAGACAAGGACGCCGACAGCGAAGTCCATCAGATTCTTCATCATGATGTTGGCGACACTCTTTGCTCGTGTGAGGCCGGCCTCCACGAGAGCAAAGCCCGCCTGCATGAAGATGACGAGAACGGCTGCAATAAGCACCCAGATGTTGTCGAGTACAACTTGGACGGCCTCCGCTGAGAGCGACTCTTCGGTGAGTACTCCGGTGACCTCCTCCTGAGCTAAGGCAGGAGCGGCAGTGAGTGCCACCATCCCCGCCATCGTGGCTAGCCCTACGACCAGCTTCTTTCCAGTGAATTTCACTACGGTCTCCTTCAGTGAATAGCTGAATGGGAATCAGCGCTGTGAAGACCATATGGATGAAATGTTTCTTTAAGGCTGACCGAGTGTTACACGTCTCCACCGACTTTCTGAACGAAACCTTTTATTTCGCTTCGAAATGCGTGGATAGTTGATTGCCAGAAAACGGAACGAAAAAGGGGGCCTAGCCGATGCCAGGCCCCCTTTCTGTTCCGTGCTCGATTGGAACGTCAGCGTCTGATTGGTTTAGGCACTGACCGTTTCTGCAGCAGCTTCGATACCGCTGCCAAAGCGCTTCGACACCACGAGGGCGCCAACCACAACCACAAGTGCTGCGCCGGCAACGACGAAGCGGATGTTGTTGTCCTGCAGTTCGATCATGGCGGGAAGCACCAACAGCGACACAAGGTTCATCACCTTGATAAGCGGATTAAGTGCTGGGCCAGCGGTGTCCTTGAATGGATCGCCAACCGTGTCGCCGATGACGGCAGCCTTATGGGTTTCCGAACCCTTGCCACCTTCGTTGCCATCTTCGATGTACTTCTTGGCGTTGTCCCATGCCCCACCTGCGTTGGACAGGAAGTTGGCCATGAGCTGGCCGGTCACGATTGCTGCGGCAAGGAATGCACCGAGTGCAAGGTAACCAATGCCGAAACCGATGATGACGGGCGTAAGGACTGCGAGAAGTGCAGGCGTGGAAAGTTCACGAAGTGATGCACGGGTGCAGATGTCAATCACTGCGCCGTGATCGGGACGCTCTGTGTAATCCATGATGCCGGGCTTCTCGCGGAATTGGCGGCGAACCTCTTCAACAACTGTTCCGGCTGTGCGAGACACAGCGCGGATGGCAAGTGAAGAGAACAAGAACGCAACCGAACCACCGATAAGTAGACCAATGAATGTCTTCGGATCGGCGACGTTGATCGAAACAAGACTGGCAAGCGTGCCATCAAGTTCCGCCAGGGCAACCTCTACAACGTCGGTTGTGGCGCGCACGATTGTTTCGGCGTACGAAGCGAACAACGCAACGGCGGCGATAACGGCTGAGCCGATAGCGAAGCCCTTGGTAACGGCCTTCGTGGTGTTACCGACTGCATCGAGGCCAACCATGATTCGCTCGGGTTCACCCTCGAACTCGCCAGCCATTTCCGCAATGCCCGCGGCATTGTCGGCAACCGGGCCAAAGGTGTCTTCGGCCACGATGATGCCGGTGGTGGCAAGCATGCCGATGCCGGTAAGGGCAACGAGATACAGCGAGAACGCAACGTTGCCGCCGCCAAGACCGAGTGCAGCGCCAATGGCGACAGCAATTGCGACGATGGCCCACACTGCCGATTCAAGACCGAGAGAAATACCTTCGAGCACCGTGGTGGCAGGACCAGTGCGGGCTGCCTTGGCGATGTCCTTTACGGGCTTGGTCTTGGTTGAGGTGAAGTACTGCGTGATCTTTGAAGCAGCAAAGCCGAGGATGACACCAACAACGATGGCGCCAAAGAGGCGAGCGCCGGGGTGTGAAATTGTCGAACCCTCGGGGTTACCGATGTAAAGGAAGGCAACAAGACCAGCGCCGATGATGGCGATGATCTGGGCGGTGTAGATGCCGCGGTTGATGGCCTTCAGCGCATCGTTGCCATCGCTCGGTCGGCCCTTCACCACGAAGATGCCGATCATCGATGCAATAAGACCGATTGTGACAACGGCCAGCGGGAAGATGAGACCCTTCACGGCAACGCCGCCACCAGTGATGATGGTGACACCGTCAACGGGGTTGGTCTTGTTCACGCCAAGGCCGATGGCCTGGAACGCTGAGACACCGAGGATGATCGACGCCACGAGCGTGACGGCGAATGACTCGAAGAGGTCGGCGGCCATGCCGGCACAGTCGCCCACGTTGTCGCCAACGTTGTCGGCGATCGTGGCGGGGTTGCGGGGGTCGTCTTCAGGGATCCCTGCTTCGACCTTGCCAACAAGGTCGGCGCCGACGTCGGCAGCTTTGGTGAAGATGCCACCGCCAACACGAAGGAACAGTGCAAGCAGCGAGCCACCGAAGCCGAAGCCAATGAGGATCGAAGTCGAGGTGTTCTGGAACAACATCACGATGACCACGGTGCCAAGAAGGCCGAGGCCAACAGTCAAGAGACCAGCCACACCACCGGTGCGGAAGGCGACCGTGAGGGCCGCATTGAAATCGCTACGACGCGCAGCGGCTGCGGTGCGGACATTGCCGCGAACGGCGAGCCACATGCCGAAGAAGCCGATCGCCCCAGAGAAGAGGCAGCCCATGATGAAGGCTGCGGTGCGGGCAATGCCTGATTGCAGGAAGGTCATGACTTCCTCGCCGCCAATGACGCTCTTTCCACCTACTTCAAGAATTGGCATCTTGTTGATTGCAGTTGAGGTGAGAAACACGACAACGGCAAGCGGGATAACGATGATGCCGATCGTGCGGAACTGACGCTTGAGGTAGGCGAGTGCGCCTTCCTGAATCGCGCCAGCGATTTCCTGCATTTTTTCTGTGCCTTGTTCCTGCTTGAGGACGCCGCGCATAAGCACGACGCCAAGAAGCAGTGCGATCACAGCAACGGCGGCGGCGAAAATCAGCCACCCCCATTCAGTGCTGGTGAGCGTGAAGGCCTGGTAGCCACCTTCGGCGGCGAGAACCTGGGTCATCTGGTCCATCCTGGTGAGGGCTCCTCGGTATCTGGAGCGGGCAAAAAACGCGCACGGACTGGCCCGTGCGAGGCCTGAACAGTACCGCGAGACGCTCTCCGGACCTGAAATGGGCCGTTCGTAGCGAAAAGAGTGGGGCCCAGCTGGGTCTAGGACGCGCCGAACTGGGGCCAAAGCCTTGCCCGAGAACCCCAATGGATCGGGCATTCCAATGGGGTTGTAGTCCCTGCGGGGGATCGCCAGGAAGGCCGGGTTTGGGCCGTGGTGGCGATCTTGGCGGCGTATCTAGCGATCGAAGAGGCCGGAGCAGTTGTCAGCAATTCGCTGTCATTGCTCGTTGGAGCGGGTTCAGCGATCAATCGCCAATTGCAAAGAACTGACCACCACGAGTGCCGACGTAGATCCGGCCCTTCCAAACAGTGGGCGTTGACTCAATGCAGCCGTTGAGTTTCACGGTCCACTTGAGTGGCGGGTCGATGCGGGGATTTGAAACGTCGTAGGCATTGAGGTTTCCCTGACAGTCACCCTGGATCAGCGTGTTGTCCACAACAACAGGTGATGCCCAAGTTTGGGATCCAAGATTCTTTTGCCAAACGATCTCGCCGCTGTTTTGGTCGATGCCAAGAACGCGCCCGGCATTTGTTGCCGCGTACACAATGCCGTTTGCAATGGCAGAAGTCGCCCAGATCCCTTGTTTCCCAGGGGCTTGATCTTTCACAGACCACACGATCGGATTGTCTGGCTTCGTTGGATCAAGCTTGATGATCTGGCCGACTTCGGTTGATCTTGCGTTCCGTCGTTCGTACTCGGAACCGATATAGAGGAATCCGTCCTTGTCGGCGACAACCGATGCGTCGGTGTCATCGCCTGTCCAGAACCGGAATGTTCGAGTTGGTGTTCCGCCCGATTTCAGTTTGCTGATATCCCAGCCCTGCACCAGACCGGCGGAGTTTGCGAAGTACACGGTGTTCCCCGTGATCGCGACGGAGTTCTCGATTGAGAACTGTCGATCAGGGATATTCGACTGGAGCTCGGCGTCCCAACTTGGAGTCTTGAACACGACCTGAGGCGCAACAGTGACCTTGCCTGCGGCGTCGTATCCGCGATTCAACTTAACGATGTAGAACCAGCTGTTCTCGCCGCCTTCGAACATGTAGTCATCGATGATGAGCGGTGAACCATCCCAGTCATCGTTCCAAACCTGTTGAACTCCGTCATATGCCGAAAGCTTCCAGAGCTCAACCGGCGTTTGGCCTCGGTCCGTGGCGATGATGTGCAAGAAGTTGTCTCGCGATCCGCTGTAAGTCAGCGGATAGCCATCGGGATCAGTAGTCACCGTTCCCTTAATGATGTCGCCAGTTTTAAATGGGCTGATGATGTCTTTGCCGGTCTCTGCATCAAGCCAGTGGACTGCGTAGTCATATGCGCCGAACGAAACAATCGTTTTGCCATTGGACTCATAAACATTCGGATTGCCCGTCCAACCGGTTCCGCACCATGTTGATGTGCCAGAGCCGTCGGTCGATTTTCCGCACATGCCGCCGCTCTGTGGGTAGGACCACAGAATCTTGGGCGCCGAGGGGATGGGGCCTAGTCCATAAAAAGAGCGTGTTGGATTTCCACGGAACGTAAGAACGCCTGGAACCTTCGTGCTCCACATGGAACCCGAAGAGTTCGGGTTCACCCAACCGTCGTAAGGGGCTTCGGTGGTTGTGGTGGTTTTCGTGGCAGTGGTTGTCGGAGATTCAGAGGAAGCGTTATCGCTGTCGGCTGTTTTCGAATCCGAGCCATTGGTGACGATGAGTAGCCCAACGACGATGACGGCCACAGCGATCACTGCGAGGCCGAAGACTCGCCACGGCGTTTTTGGGACGGGTTTGGCGTGCTTCATTGCGATACCCGATTCAGATCCGGGGGAACGCCAACCGATCAGCCAGCGCTGCCTTCGGCGACCAGACGCTCAAGCACGAGTTCGGGGTTGTCGGCCTCGAGGCGCTCGAGCCAAAACTGGCTTTCGAACAGCACCATGAGCGTACCGTCGGCCTTCTCAAGGATTCGGACACCCCGCATCCCCTGCAACTTTGATGCGCTTTCGCGGTCGGTACGCCGGGCGACTTTGTAATTCGTCGGCGAGAGCTCAACGGGAGCGCCGAACTCGTTTTCGAGTCGGTAGACGGCAACATCGAACTGCATGGGGCCAACTGCAGCGAGAACTGGAGCGGAATCGCCTTGATCGATATCGCGCAGGACCTGAACGACACCCTCTTCATCGAGTTGGGCGATTCCTCGTCGGAATTGCTTGTAGCGACCTGTGTCTTTCACTCGCGCCACCGAGAAGTATTCGGGAGCGAAACTGGGAATCGCGGGAAACTCGACGGGTTGATCGAGCCAGAGTGTGTCGCCAACTCGAACATCGGTGGCATTGACAAGCCCGACAACATCGCCCGGAAATGCTTCGTCAATTGTTTCGCGTTCCGAACCAAACACCTGATGGGCATATTTCGTTGCGAATGGTTTACCGGTCGTACCGTGGGTGATGACCATGCCGCGTTCGAACTTGCCGGAACACACTCGGAGGAACGCAATACGGTCGCGATGCGAAGGATCCATGTTTGCTTGAACCTTGAAGACAAATCCTGAAAAGGGATCGTCGAGTTTGCGAATATCGCCCGCTGCATCTGGGCGCGCGCTTGGTGAAGGTACGAGATCAATAATTGCGTCGAGCAATTTGCGTACGCCGAAGTTAGTGAGTGCAGAACCAAAAAAAGTTGGTGTGGACTGCGCTCCGACGAACAGTTCGACGTCGAGATCGGCACCAACTTCATCGAGCAACGTGATGCCATCAAGGGCGGCCTGCCACGCATCGCCCTCATCGATTGCTGCTTGCGCAGGGTCAACAACTTCTTCTGGTGCTTCGGTCGCGCCACGCGCCACACGAGTGAAACGAGTGAATAAACCATCGCGGCGATCGATCACGCCGCGGAAGTCGCCAGCAATACCAACTGGCCACGTCACGGGTGTAACGACAAGGCCAATTTGTTGTTCGATTTCGTCAATCAACTCGAGCGGGTCGAGGCCGGGACGATCCCACTTGTTGATGAACGTGAGAAGCGGCATGTCGCGTTGGCGACAGACATCGAACAACTTGAGCGTTTGCGGCTCAATACCTTTGGCTGCGTCGAGAACCATGACAGCCGCATCGGCAGCCGCAAGGACTCGGTACGTGTCTTCTGAGAAGTCGCGGTGGCCTGGTGTATCGAGAAGGTTGATGACACAGTCTCTGTAGGGGAACTGGAGCACGGTTGAAGTGATTGAAATTCCACGTTGCTGCTCTAGCGCCATCCAGTCGGAGGTGGCAGAGCGGCGGCCGGAGCGAGCCTTCACCGCGCCGGCTTCGCTGCTGAGCGCGCCGCCGTAGAGGAGAAATTTCTCGGTCAGCGTGGTTTTGCCCGCATCAGGGTGGCTGATGATGGCGAATGTGCGGCGACGCGAGGCCTCGTTGGACGGAGTGGACATTGATCGGAAGGTAGCGGTCAGGAAGCCGCGGTCGAACAGGCAGGGCACACACCAATGAGATCGAGTCGGTGGTGTTCGATGCGGAAGCCGTGGCTCATCGCAATCGAAGCGGCGAAGGTCGCTACGCCGTCTTCTAGATCTGTCGGAACGTCGATGTCAGTGATGGTTCCGCAGGCTTCGCAAATGAGGTGGTGATGGTGGTGGCCAGTGAGGTCTTCGGCCAACTCAAATCGAGCTGTGTCATCCGCTGTAACAAGCCGGCGAACAACACCAGCATCTTCTAGTACTGACAGATTTCGGTACGCGGAACTTTGCGGCATTCCCGTTGCGACATCGATGAGTTCAACAACAGTGACTGGGCGGTCGGCTGAAGCCATGGCATCGACAAGTGCGCGTCTATTGGCGGTGTAGCGCTGTCCGTCGCGGCGGAGGCGCTCATCGGCGGTGTCGTGCACGTCGATCTGGTTCGGCTGCATGGTTCGTGAAGTCTACGGCCATTGGGAATACGGACTGCCGGGGTCGGCGACCTAGGCTCGCAAATGTGCCCGAAACTGATCAGACACGCGAATTTCCGGGGGCGAAAGCACCTGATCGCACTGGCTCTATCGATAGCAGTGGTCTTCGACTTGCGTTGAATGAGTGGGGCGAGCCCGACGCTCCAGTCATTGCGATGGTGCACGGAGGTTTCGATTTCTCTCGCACCTTCGATGTTTTTGCACCGATGATTGCTGATGCCGGTTGGCGAGTTGTCGCGTGGGATGCGCGTGGACACGGTGATTCCGATCACGCTCATCTCTATGGGTGGGCCGCTGACGTTCGCGATCATCTCGCGGCAATTCAATCGATCAGTAGCGAACCAATCGTTTTGCTTGGCCATTCGAAGGGAGGAGGCCAGTTACTTGACCTTCTCGATGGCCGGCCTTCGTTGGCCCGAGCATTCGTGAATCTCGATGGCCTTCCGTCCCAGTTCTCCTCTCCTGATGTCAACGATCGTGAGCGTCGTCGAATGCGACGCGCTGATTTGGCTTCGGGACTTGATCGCCGTCGACGTCGCGCAGAGCTCACTCGGCGTCCCGACACGATCGCGGGCTTGGCCGAACGACGTCAGCCGATGAATCCGCGACTTTCGCGCGAGTGGCTTGAATATCTCGTCACCGTCGGCGCCCGTCACGACGACGAAGGGTGGCGATGGAAGATCGATCCGGTGTTGCATCTCGGTGGCTTTGGCCCGTGGCGCCCCGGCTGGTCGCTCGACCACCTTGCAGCATTGGAAATGCCGTTCCTTGGCGTGTTGTCCGGAGTTCAAGACGATCCGATGGGGTGGAAGAGCCGACGCGGAGACATCGAACCGTTCATTCCACCTGGCGGACAGCTTGAGTTCTATGACGACATTGGCCACTTTCTGCATATCGAACAAACGCGGTCCATTGCTGACCTTGTGCTCAAGTTTTTGGAGCCACTCCGATGAAGCGGCGTACTGAGTTTCTCCTGAACGGTTCTCTACGACTGGCATTGCACACGTTGGCCGAAGGTGAAGGGCGCCCACTTTTGTTGCTACACGGCTTGGGCGAACAGTCACCGCGAACTCGACCTGCTTGGACCAACTCATGGAACGGGCCTGTGATCGCACTTGATTTCACTGGTCATGGCGACTCTGAAGTTCCCGTTAGTGGCGGCTACACCCCTGAAGGTTTGATGTCTGATGTCGATGCCGTCTTGGCGGATCGGGGTCCGGTCACAATCGTTGGTCGTGGGTTTGGAGCCTGGGTCGGACTCTTGGTTGCTGGCGCCCGCACGAGCCTTGTCCACGGAGTGGTTCTGTTCGATGGTTCGGGCATCGTCGGTGGCGGGCCACAGCCGCCAACCCCGTACGTCAACGTTTTGCCAGCCTCGGGTTCAGTGACCCCCGACCCCTATGCATTGCTCGAACTCAGTCGCGATCCGCGACCACCCGATTACGCGCTCGACTACGTGCGCTTCGTGCTTGAGGATTCAGACATCGAACATCCAATTGTGGTGAGCGCTCGAATTCGTCCCGATTGGTTGGCCGCAGTTGCCGCCGACATTGGCGTCATTGAGCTTCCGTTGGAACAGGCGATCGAGTCCTTCGCCTGACATCCGACGGTTAGATGTCGCGAGCACCCACGTATACGGCAAGTTCCCTTAGCGCGCCTAGTGCTTCTGATGTAATCGCCGCATCGTCCAGTGCTGAAATTGCTTGATCCGTTAATTGCGTGATGCTTACTTCAACTTCGGACAATGCCCCGGTGTCAGTGAAGACCGACTGAATGGCGAGGATGTCCTCGGGCGCGAGATCAATGGAACCGACGCGACTGAGAATGTCTCGCTGAGAATTCGTTGCGCGGTCGAGAGCGATTGCCAGCATCGGGGTGGGCTTCCCTTCACGAAGATCGTCACCGACAGGTTTCCCAGTTCGCGCGCTGTTACCGAAGGTGCCAAGGATGTCATCGCGCAACTGAAATGCCTCACCCAATGGCTCGCCGTAGCGAGAAAGCGGTGTTTGAAGTTCATCGAGGCGTCCTGCGAGAGCTGCGCCAACGTGCAACGGACGCTCAATGGTGTACTTGCCGGACTTGTAGCGAACGATTCGCCGTGCCGTCGCCAGATCGACGTCCCCTCGTGCCGCGCCGAGCACGTCGAGAAATTGACCGATGTTCAATTCGATCTTCAGTTCATTCCAAATCTCGAATGCTGATTGTGGAGCATTCGACATCAAGCGGTCGGCGTACACCTCGGCGAGATCACCAACCAGGATTGCAACGCCCTCGCCAAAGCGCCTGGATTCGCCGTTCCATTGGCTTGAGCTGTGCTCTGCGTCGAAGGTGCTGTGAATAGTGGGCTCGCCACGGCGCGTTGAAGATCCGTCCATGACGTCGTCGTGGACAAGTGCGAATGCATGCAACAACTCGAACGCAGCGCCGGTTTCGATGATTGCGGGGTCATCAGCCATACCGCCAGCGCCGACGAACGCCCAGTGGCAGAACGCAGGGCGCAGGCGCTTTCCCCCGTCGACGATAAATCGCGTCAAGACGTTGAGCGGTGCCTCGAGATCGGAATCGACTGCAACCCACCGAGAGCGCTCGGATTCAAGAATGGACCGAAGCCGCGCCTCAACGGGAGCGACAACTGCGGTGAGCGCAGCAGGTACAGCGACAGGAGTTGGGGATGTCACTCTTCCTCTTCGTCGTCGCTGTCGAGTGCATCGAGATCGGCGACGATTCTGGTGACTTCAACCTGTGCGTTTTCGAGACGGCCGCGACAAAGTTCAATGAGGTCGGCGGCGCGGCGAACTTGTTCGGCCAAGCGATCAACATCGACGTCGTCGGCCTCGAGTTCGCTGAGAATTTCTTCGAGTTCGGTGACCGCATCTGCGTATCCGAGGGGATCAGAGGTGCTCTTTTTGGTTGCCATTGGTTCTCTCAATCGATATCGGTTGCAGTACTGGTGATGGTGCCATCGGCCACGGTTGTTACGAGTGTGTCGCCACGAGAAATATCGGCGGCTCGTCGCACGACGGTACCGCTCGTGGTGCGGGTGATCGACCAGCCGCGAGCCAAGGTACGAACCGGGTCGACGGCACTGAGTCGAGCGGCGAAAAGATCGAGACTTTGCTTTTCGGACTTCGTGGTTGTTTCGATCGTTCGGGAAAGTCGGGCGGTGATGGTGGCCATGCGGTGGCGTTCGACGGTGAGGCGTGTGCGGGCTCCGATGGCGGCGTGCCGGGCGCAGCGCGCCAAGCGCTCGCGCTCGGAATCGATTGTCGTTGTCGCGATTTCCGCGATGTCGCTCCAGGCAACTTCGCTTCGGTTGACAACGTCCATCGCGATGTCAATGAGTGCTTCGGCGCAAGCAGTTGGTGTCTTGTTCGCAGTATGCGCCACGACGTCGGCCACACTCGTGTCAATTTCGTGACCGATCCCGGTGAAAACCGGTAGTGATGATGTTGCGATAGTGCGGGCAACGAGTTCGTGATCGAAGACCGCAAGGTCAAGGCGCGACCCGCCACCTCTAATCAACGCGATGACATCAACGTTCATTCGTTGCGCCGTGCGTAGCGCAGCGGCAATCGTGCGTTCGGCGCCTGCGCCTTGCACCTTTGAATCAATGAAGGCCACCTGCCACGGGAGGCTGCTCTCAACGAGTGAATGCATGAAGTCGGCTTGGGCAGCGCTTTCATCGGCGGTGATCAATGCAATGTGAAGCGGCATTGCAGAAAGCGGAAGTGCTTGATTTTTATCGATGAGGTTTTCGGCGCGAAGAACCGCGAGTACGCGTTCTCGTTCTGATTCGAGTGCTTCCAGGGTGAATGCAGGGTCGATGTCCTGCATTGAAAGTTGCAGGCGTCCGCCAGCGAGCCACAGTTCAAGCGGACCGCGGATGCGTACCTTGACTCCTTCTTCGAGTCGGACAGTTCCGGCCTCACGCAGTTTTTGGTCAACCCGAGTGCGGGTCCGACTCCAAAGTGTAACTGGGACTTTGGCTGTGACTGCACCTTTGTCGTCGCGATCAACAAGGTCGAAATAGAAATGCCCCCGGGACTCTCGGGGGCCAGAGATCTCGCCGTCGACCCACACTGCGCCGCCGAGCCGGTCTTTGATGGCATCGGCGGTGGCCGTCATGAGTTCAGTCACCGTGTAGTTCACGCCGGTCATAGGCGGCACCGTAGCGGGCGAATGCCCTCATAGAGTCAGGCCATGGGAACTTTCCGCATCACGGCTCCGGTCTGGCGTTCATTCGGCATCGCCCTCGTGTTCGCAACAGCGCTGGTTGTTGCAGGTTGCGGGTCCTCTTCGACGTCTTCCGCGACGTCATCGACGACGTCATCAATGGCATCGACGACAACGCAAGCGGCGTCGGAAACTTCCTTAATTCCGCAGTCGCCCTCAACGCTTCCCGCGTCGTTGCAAGCGCCCTGCTCGGCACTGGCTTCGGCTTTGGACATGGGTGACCTTCAGCCAAAGAACTCCGGTAACTGGAGCGCCGAGAGGCAGCGGATTCTCACCGATGCAGCGAGCAACGTTGAATTGTTCGCTGCTGCGATCAAGGGGGCGCCGGTAGATATCTCTGCATCCCTTGAAACACTCAAGAGTTATTCCGCTTGGATCGGAACAACACTGTCGAACTCGTCATCGTTTGAGTCGGCTGCGAGTGCGATAAACGCTTACCCCGATCTTGCTGAGACCTCGCTTGCTGCCTCAATCGTCGACAACTGGAAACGCAAGAACTGCTGAGCGTTACTCCTGAACGAGTTCGATCAGGGTGCCGAGAGCATCCTTCGGGTGGATAAACGCAACGGTGGTGCCGCGTGATCCGGGGCGAGGAGCGTCGTCAAGGACACGAAAGCCCTGAGCCTTCACTGCATCGAGCGCTTCGGCGCAATTAGCGACGCGATAGCCAACGTGATGAATGCCAGGACCACCGCGGTTGTTGAGCCACTTGGCGACGGTGGAGTCGTCTCGAGTCGGGGTAAGCAGCTGCACGTAGCTTTCTGCCACCTTCAACAGGGCTTCTTCAACGCCGTCGCTCTCAACAATTTCACGATGATCGACAACTGCACCGAAGGTCTCGCGGTAGTAGTCAATTGCTGCGCCGAGGTCCGGAACTGCAATTGCGATGTGATCAATTTCGGTAAGCAGTGGCTTCTGGTTTGCAGCAGCTTCGCTCATCTGGACTCCTGATTCGTCTTCGCCGGGTCGGCGTGCAGTGATGGCCATTGGATTGGTCCTTCGTTGGGGGTGTTAGGCGCCGTGGCGACGGAACGCAGTGATGCGGTCCTCGCCGACCTTGGTGCGAAATTCTGGATCGTCGATGCCGAGGCCTTCAGAAGGCGCAAGACAGAGCACTCCGATCTTGCCCTCATGCAGGTTTTTGTGGACCTGGTAGGCGGCTTCACCGGTCTGATCAAGCGGATACACAGCAGAAAGAATCGGCTGAATCTTGCCTTCGCAGATGAGTTGGTTTGCGGCCCATGCTTCTGCGTAATTCGCGAAGTGGGAACTGATGATGTTCTTCAACTTCATCCAGAGGTGACGGTTGTCGTATTCGATCATGAAGCCGCTCGTTGCAGCGCAGGTGACGATGGTCCCGCCTCGTGCAGCGACGAACACCGACGCACCGAATGTTTGGCGACCGGGATGTTCGAACACGATGTCCACATCGCGACCGATCATTGAACGGATGTCCTTGCCGAGACGACGCCACTCGGATTCATCCTGAGTGTGTTCGTCGGCCCAGAACTTGTAGTTGGCTTCGCGCCGATCAATGACATGCTCAACGCCGAGGTCGTTGAGAAGCGCAACCTTTTCCGCGGAGGAAACGACGCCGACCGGGGTGCCTCCACCATTGAGGATGTATTGAACGGCGTAACCGCCGAGGCCGCCTGATGCACCCCACACAAGCACGGCGTCACCTTGTTTCATTTGGGCAGCGTTCTTACTCACCAGCATTCGGTAACTCGTCGAGTTGCACAGAGCATTCACCGACGCTTCTTCCCACGAAAGATGTGCGGGCTTCGGCATGAGCTGGTTGGCCTTGACGACAGAAAGTTCGGCGAGGCCGCCGTAATTGGTTTCGAATCCCCAAATTCGCTGATTGTCGCCAAGCATTGAGTCGTTGTGACTTGATGCGTCTTGATCATCGACGTAGTTGCAGTGGGCAACGACCTTGTCGCCGACCTTCCACTTACGAACGGCGCTACCGACGCGCAGCACAACGCCCGATGCGTCGGAACCAACAGCATGGAACGGCTGGTCGTGGCGTGCGCCCCAGTAACTCTCTTTGCCGAGACGCTTGAGGAATCCGAAGGTCGAGACGGGTTCAAAGATGGAGGACCAGACCGTGTTGAAGTTGATCGAACTGGCCATGACCGCGATGACGGCTTCGTCGGGAGCCAGTTCAGGCATGGCGATCTCTTGAAGGTGAAGTGCCTGACGGGGGTCTTTGTCGCCTGAGTCCATTCCGTCGAACATCGTCTGTTCGGACGCGAGTACGACGGTGGCTTTATAGGACTCGGGCAGGGGGATGGCCGCGAGTTCCTCGCCGGGGGCTCCTTGAATGATGGCGTCGATGATCTGCTGCATGGGGCCGAACGCTACCGTTTCCGCCACTCGGGGGGCCATGTGATCGACGGCCCTAGGGCCATGAGGCCCCGAGAGTTACCGACGGGTAGTGTTTTGTCCCGGGACATCACCGTCCCTCCAGCCGACCACCTGTCTGAGTTGGCGGCTAGGTACTCATCCTCTTGGAGGTTCAGACATGGCTGGATCGGTCATTCTCGCTGGCGCCCGTACTCCCATCGGCAAGCTTTCTGGCGCACTCGCCGGTTTCGAAGCCTCCGACCTCGGAGCGATTGCTATTCGCGCCGCGCTTCAGCGCGCCGGGCTTACCCCCGATCAGGTCGACTACGTCTTCATGGGCCAGGTGCTCTTGGGTGGCGCTGGTCAGATGACAGCTCGCCAGGCATCGACGAAGGCCGGCATCCCAATGTCCGTTCCGTCAACCACCGTGAACAAGGTGTGCCTCTCGGGTCTCAACGCGATCCACCTCGCCGACCTCTACATCCAGTCCGGCGAAGCCGACATTGTTGTTGCCGGTGGCATGGAGTCCATGACCAACGCTCCGTACCTCATGCCTGGCGCACGTGCCGGTCTGCGCATGGGTGACGGCAAGGTTGTCGACTCAATGATGTTCGACGGTTTGTTCTGCGCCATTGATCAAATGGCAATGGGTGCGGGAACAGAAAAGTACGCAGCTACCGCTGGCCTTAGTCGCGATTCGCAGGATGCACTCGCCGCGCTCTCACATGCACGTGCAGTCAAGGCCCAAGCCGACGGACTCTTCAATGATGAAATCGTCAAGGTCGAGATTCCGCAGCGCAAGGGCGATCCCAAACTCTTCTCTGAAGATGAAGGTGTTCGCGCCGAGACCACACTCGACTCACTCGGTGCTTTACGTCCAGCATTCGATAAGGCCGGCAACATCACTGCTGGTAATGCTTCGCAGATTTCCGATGGTGGCGCCGCTGTCATCGTTGCGTCGGAAGCCGCTGCTGAGCGTCTTGGAATCACGCCGCTTGGTCGCATCATTGGTTACGGCCAGGTTGCTGGCCCCGATGCTTCGCTGCTTGATCAGCCGGCAAATGCCATCAACAATGCGCTTGATCGAGCTGGCATGAAGCTCAGTGATCTTGACCTGTTCGAACTCAACGAAGCATTTGCTGCGGTAGGCGTTGCTTCAATGGCCAAGCTCGGTATCACCGATGAAATAACCAACGTCAACGGAGGCGCAATCGCACTTGGTCACCCCATCGGCATGTCAGGCACCCGCGTTGCACTGCACATCCTTATGGAACTCAAGCGTCGCGGTGGTGGCAAGGGTGCTGCTGCACTCTGTGGTGGTGGCGGTCAGGGCGACGCCATCCTTCTTGAGTCGATCTGAGTTAGTCGACGTCGCGGCGACCCTCGAGGGCGCGGCCGAGTGTGAGCTCGTCTGCGTACTCGAGGTCACCGCCGACAGGTAGTCCGCTGGCAATTCGGGTCACTCGAATGCCGAGTGGTTTCAATAGTCGTCCCAGGTACATCGCCGTAGCTTCACCCTCGATGTTCGGGTTTGTGCAGAGAATGACTTCTTCGATGCCTTCAGGCTCGATACGGGCGAGAAGTTCTTTCACGCGCAACTGATCGGGGCCGATGCCTTCGATGGGGCTGATAGCGCCTTGCAGTACGTGGTAGCGACCGCGGTATTCGCCAGTCTTCTCAACTGCGACGATGTCGCGGGGTTCTTCGACGACACACACGACGCTTGCTTCTCGACGCGTATCGCTGCAGATCCCGCACGCGTCTCCTTCGGAAATGTTGAAGCAAAGAGTGCAGAAACTGACGCGCTCTTTCACGATGGCGATTGCAGTCGCGATTCTGAGGGCATCTTCGGTCGGAAGTTTCAGGAGATGAAACGCGATTCGTTGCGCAGACTTTGGGCCTACGCCAGGAAGTCGACCGAGTTCATCGATGAGGTCCTGTACCGGACCTGCGTACACGCTCACGCGCGCTCGCCGGGATTGGGTGTGTCGATCTCAATAATGTCGCCGGGTGCGCCGAAGAGCCCAAGCGCCTCAAGGTCGGCAAGACCGCCGAGGTCGCCAAGGTCGGGCATGCCTGCGTTTTGGAATGGGCCGAGTACCTCTTGTTGCATCGCGTCGATCTGTGCGAGTGCATCGTGAAATGCTGAGAGCACGAGGTCTTCAAGCATTGGCACGTCTGCAGGGTCGACGGCCTCGGGAGAAATTGAAACCTTGAGCACGTGAAGTCCGCCGGTGATGCGAATGGCGACAGCGCCACCACCGGCTTGACCGATGAACTCGCGCGACGCGGCTTCGTTCCGGGCATCTTCGAACTGCTGCTGCATGGCCATTGCCTGGCTCAACATCGAACCGAGATCGAACTGATCTGACATGTGGGCTCCCGGAGGGGCGAAGGGGTAGGGGTTTATTCTTCGTCGACGAGTGAAGCGCCGGGAAACACAGCAGCGATGCGGTCGACACCGGCAGTCGCTGTTCCTCGGGCATTCGTGAGGTCGTCGAGGTCGATGGATTCGTCGACTGGGTTTTCGTCGGCGGCGGCGCGGCGCGAAGCGGCGACAGCGCGAGGTGCTGAAGGGTCGGGAGCCGAACCATCGACAACGAGTCGGATGGGAACGGTTGTGCCGAAATGCGCCGACAGCATCGACTCGACCTCGGGGCGGAGTTCTTCACAGCGCGTTGCGTGCGGTTCGTTGGGAAGCCCGAACACGGCGACACCTTCCGAGACCTCGACCCAGTGGCCACCAGAGAACCGGGCGCGAGACCGCTGGGGGAGAGCGGGAAGGAGTGTGTCGCTCCAAATGCGCGTGAGGTCGACGAGTGCAGGCATTGTCCCGCCCGCGGGTGCTGGTGCTGCGGGCGGTGCTGTATCGGCTGAAGGTTGCGGTTCGGCTTGCGGTTCGGGCTCAGGTGCAGCTGGAGAACTTGCCGCTGGTGCCGCTGGAGCGGAACCGGGACGGGCCGGTCGTGCAGGTCTGCCGGGGGCCGGACGAGCCGCCGGACGGGCAGGGCGCGCGCCCTCTTCAGCACCAGAGCGACGAGCGAGTTCTTGGCGAGCCACATCGGCAGGACGGCTACCGGCTGCTGGCATGGCGCTACCATCGGTGTGTTCTTCGTCGGTGTCGTCGTTGGCCACCGGAGGAGGTGGTGCAGTCGGGCGGGCAGGACCAGGGCTCGCAAGTGCAGGGTCGGCGGCCGCAACAACGCCATCGCGTTCAAGACGAGAGATGCGATCGGCCAATGACGAAAGTGAAATGTCGGCGTCGTCGCGAGTGAGACGCACGAGTGCGACTTCAAGCGGAATACGCGGATCAAGCGCGTCTTGGATTCCGACGAATGCTTCGCCGAGTGATTCGAGTGCGCGAGTTGCGCCCGCAGCACCAAGGCGACGGCCCTGTTCCGTAGCGCGGGCGCGGTCGGTGTCGGTCAGACGCGAAAGGTCGGCGCCAACCGATGCAAGAAAGACGTCGCGCAGTCGGGCAATGAGCGCTTCGCCAAGAACGCGTGGGTTGCGACCACGAGAGAGCGCGCCCTCGACGGCAATGAGTGCACGACCGGTGTCGCGTTCGCATAACGCTTCGACAAGTTCGTCGACTGCATCTTCCGAATCGGGGATTCCGCCAGCAGCGACAACGCGATCGAGTGCCGAAAGGGTGTCGCGTGCAGAACCGGCGCCGACGCGCAGCACATACGCGCGACCCTCGGGTGAAAGTTCAAGACCAGCGTCGGCAACGACGTGGTCGACAAGACCTTCGAGATCGGCAGCTGAAAGTAAATGCACTTCGAAGTGCTGCGTGCGACTGCGGATGGTGGGCAGCACCTTCTGGGGGTCGGTGGTTGCCAACACGAAGATGACATGCGACGGTGGTTCTTCGAGCGTTTTCAACAGTGCATTCGATGCTGCTGTCGAGAGCATGTGGACTTCATCGAGGATGTACACCTTGTAACGACCAGGTGTGGCGAGCGACGCACTGGAAATGAGATCGCGGATTGCATCGACGCCGTTATTGGAAGCAGCATCGAGTTCGTGCACATCGAAACTGGTGCCGGCATCGATTGAAAGGCAGGAATCGCACACGCAGCAGGGTTCGCCTCCGGCTGGGTTCTCGCAGTTGAGAACCTTGGCCAAGATGCGTGCAGTTGAGGTCTTGCCCGTCCCGCGAGGCCCGGAGAAGAGGTAGGCGTGACCGAGTCGGTCTTCGGTGACGGCGTTGCGAAGTGCCGAGACGAGGTGCTCTTGACCACGGACCTCGCTGAAGCGGGTCGGGCGGTAACGACGGTAGAGCGACTGGTAGGACATCGGGGCGAGCCTACCGATCGTCTGGGGCTGCCATCGCCCGAAGTTGGATCGGGTCCGGGGCGCGAAACGACCCGCCCCCCCGTGTGACGGTCAGGCGACCTGCGGCACATCGGTGGTCCCGTTGAGAGCTGCTGCCTTCCGGCCCTGACTCGATTCGCGGGTTCCGATTGCACAGGACCCGACCGCCACACGCGAGAGCGGGTCTGGAGGAACGATACCCTGTCGGACTGGAATGCCATTCGGCCCCGCCGGTTGGTCCCCGGGAGGGGTGCGAGAGCGGCCGAATCGGCACGCTTGGAAAGCGTGTGTGGGGAAACTCACCGTGGGTTCGAATCCCACTCCCTCCGCCAAAAGGCTTTGAGAGAAACGTGATCGGAGACGAAATGGGAGAAGCAGCCGATGCCTCCACACTCTCCGATCACGACCTCATGGGCCTCGCTCTCGAACAAGCGCGACTCGCTGGCGAGCAGGGTGAAGTTCCGATCGGTGCCGTCGTTGTGATCGATGGCAAAGTCGTTGCTCGACGCCATAACGAGCGCGAACAGTCACAAGATCCCACTTCGCACGCGGAACTTCTGGCGGTTCGCGATGCGGCTGCCGCAGTTGGTTCCTGGCGACTCGAGAACGCCACGGTGGTGGTCACGCTTGAACCATGCGCCATGTGTGCAGGCCTCATGGTCAATGCTCGCGTTGGACGTGTCGTGTTTGGCGCTCGAAGTTACGAAAACGGTGCGTGCGGTTCGCTGTATCACTTGGGCAGTGATCCTCGACTCAATCATGAGTTCACGACGACTTCCGATGTGCGGGTTGAGGAGTGCAGCGAACTGCTGTCTTCCTACTTCGCCAGTCTTCGCTAACCCGGAACCCGTCCCAGACCGGCGTTGGCCCCCTTCGAAGGGCGGCCACTAGTGTCGAAGACGGAAAGTTGCCAGAGCGGACGAATGGGGCGGCCTCGAAAGCCGTTGTGGCCTTCGGGTCACCGAGGGTTCGAATCCCTCACTTTCCGCCACCAACGCCGGCGCCTTCGAGGCGCCGGTGGCGCGTTCAGGGCCGTAGCCTGATCCCACCATGATGCCCAGTTCGCTCCATTCAATGATGGCCGGCAACCGCGACGCGATCGCCGGTAAGTCGCTCAGTCGCCGGACAATCCTCCGAGTGCTCTCCTACACCAGTCCGTATCGGTTGGCGATCACAGCATTCCTGATCGTCATCGTGATCCAGGCATTACTTGGGCTTGCTCCGGCCCTGCTGTTTCGTCAGATCATCGACAAGGCCATTCCCGAAGGCAACCGCGGGCTCTTGCACGTTCTTGCCGCAGTGATTATCGCCGCGGCGGTTTTTTCTTCCGCGATGTCGTTCTGTGAGCGCCTCTATTCCTCGCGCATCGGCGAAGGACTGATTTTCGATCTTCGGGTGAAGTTGTTCGATCACGTATCGGCGATGCCAATTGGGTTCTTCACGCGTACTCAAACTGGTGCACTGATGAGTCGACTGAATAACGACGTCATCGGGGCGCAGCGCGCAGTCACCACCACCCTCGGTTCGGTTGTTTCAAACGTCATCGTGTTAATCACGACATTGATCGCAATGTTCTATTTGGAATGGCGCCTGACGATTATTGGCATTCTGGTTTTGCCGATCTTCATCATCCCCGCCAAGAGAGTTGGGCGGCGGTTGTCGGCGATCACGCGACGTGGTTTCGACTTGAACGCTGTGATGAACACGCAGATGACGGAACGCTTCAACGTATCGGGCGCACTTTTGGTGAAGCTCTTTGGAAATCGAAAGCGCGAAAACAAAGAATTTTCCGATCGAGCGGCAGAGGTCCGTGATGTGGGCATTCAGAGCGCTATGTACAGCCGTACCTTTCTCATTGCGCTTGCTCTCGTTGGCGCAATCGGAACGGCACTTGTGTACTGGATCGGCGGGCAGCTTGTTATTTCCGATGCGATCACGCTTGGAACGTTGGTCGCATTAGCGGCACTGGTGACACGCATCTATGAACCGCTCACTGCGCTTTCGAGTGCTCGTGTCGACATCATGACTGCACTTGTTTCCTTCGATCGCGTCTTTGAAGTCCTCGATCTTCGCAATTCGCTCGATGACAAAGAAGATGCAATCGACCTTCCTCCTTCTAAGGGCGCAATTGAATTTGATCACGTCACCTTCCGCTATCCATCTGGATCGGAAGAGTCGCTCGCTTCCCTCGAAATCGGGTTGAGCGGCTCGGTTGATGATGGCCCCGGTGCCGAGGTTCTTCACGATGTCTCCGCTTCAATTCTTCCCGGGCAGTTGATCGCACTCGTTGGCCCATCGGGTGCAGGTAAGACGACGTTGAGTTCCCTGGTCCCGCGTTTGTATGACGTCACCGAAGGTTCGGTGCGTATCGATGGTCACGACGTTCGTGATCTCACGCTCGATTCCTTGCGCGGTGCAGTTGGCGTGGTGTCTCAGGACCCTCACCTGTTTCATGACACCGTTGCCGAGAACCTTCGCTATGCCCGCCACGATGCCACCGATGCAGAGATTGTTGCTGCCTGTCAGGCTGCACAGATTCACGATGTGATTGCTGCGCTTCCCGACGGTTACAACACCGTTGTTGGTGAGCGAGGTCATCGCCTCTCTGGTGGCGAGAAGCAGCGTTTGGCGATTGCGCGCGTATTGGTGAAAGCGCCGGCGATTATCGTTCTCGACGAAGCAACAAGTCATCTCGATTCGGAAAACGAATCGCTTGTTCAAAAGGCGCTGGCCACTGCGCTCGCAGGCCGAACAGCGTTAGTCGTTGCGCATCGGCTTTCGACCATCACTGGCGCCGACCAGATCCTGGTTCTTGAGTCAGGTCGGATCGTTGAGCGTGGTCGCCACGAAGAGTTGTTGAACGCCGATGGTTTGTATGCCGACCTCTACCGCACTCTCGTGCGTCAAGATCTCGAAGGCATTGAGGCCTAACCGGTCAATTGGTTGCGAGAAGTTCTCGCAACCGGGGGAGCATCTCGGATCCAAGAACAGCGATTTGCTCGCGGGCTGCGTCAGGAGCGATCCCGGGGGCGTGGATCCGTAAGTTGAGGCATGTGCTGTTGGTTGTGCGCAACGCTTCAGCGAGTTCGGTGGCGAGCGAGGCTGCGTCATCACCACATATCCAGCCGTTGTCGCGCCAATGCGAAAGTGCTTCTGTCGGCGAGTAGCTCTGGTACACCTCAAACTGCGCTTCAAATGCCTCTTTGGGTGGTGAACCCAACCACACGCGGCGAATCAGAATGCGTGGCGCGTTGCCACCGGCTTCGACATAGGCATCGGAGAGTGTGCGCAGTCGATCAGGGTTACTTCCGCCGTCAAAAATGATTCCGGCGCCTGCATTGGCGGCGCGACGCACAGCCGCGGGGCTCATCGCAGTGCTGATGACAGGGATTGATCGCTCGGTGAGTTCACGCAATGCGCGATCTCCTTCAATCACCCCAAGTTGTCGGCCCGCCAGCATGTTGACGAGGCGAGGTAGATCGCGTTTGAAAATATCGACCGCCGTGCTTTGGTCGATTTCCATCGCTTCGAAGTCGAGGGGCAACGAACCTGAACCAACACCGATTCCGACGCGACCAGGGAAACGCGCATCGAGCCAAGCAACTTCTTCGGCCAGCATGGCAACTGGCCGAAGCGGAAGCAGAACAGGACAGGCAGCTGCCCATCCCTTCGACATCGCTGAAAGTTGGAAGCCGCTGGTTTGCAATGGATTGGGGAGATAGCCGGCGAATCCGCCATGGTGTTCTGACGTCATCACCCCATCGAATCCGTTGTCAGTCGCTATGGCCGCCTGCGTGCATAACTGCTCAACGATGTCGACCGCCGCGAGTTCGTTATGGGGATAGAGGCGGAGGGAGATCGACCCGTCAGCAAAGACGTTGGAGGTGTGGGTGTGATCGGCCATAGTCGGAGGTTACGGCGCATCGAATGCGGACGCTGCGGCTCCTGCCGTCGTACGCTCCCTGCATGGCATCCGAGGAACTTTCCGCGACCGTCGAACGTCTTTTGGCCTTTGAAGAAATTCGTCAGTTGGCTTCGCACTACGCCGTTGCGGTCGACTCCCGCGATCTAGACGCTCTGGTCGAACTATTTGTTGACGACGTTCGTGTTGGCCTCGACACCTTCGGACGTGAGGCGTTACGGGCATCGTTCTCGGACTCACTGGGTGCGATTGGAATTTCGATGCTGAACGTGGGGACGCACGCGATCGACATTGTCGATTCCAACCATGCAACTGGCCAGGTGTATTGCCACGGACAGATTCAGGACGGTGATCGCTGGATTCACCAGTTCATCCTTTATCGCGATACCTATGAGCGGCGTGACGGTGAGTGGTTTTTCGTTCGGCGAATTCATGAACTTTGGTACGGCGAGAAAGCACCGACGTCCCCGCTCTCAATGGCGCCTGCGGAATGGCCAAAGAATCACGATGGTTTGGGCACCGTGCCTGCGTCGTGGCCGTCATGGACGGCATTTTGGGAAGATCACACCTGAGTTCTTTCGTCGCATCAGGGGTGTGACTGTTTCCTCGTCATGCTTCAACGCAGAGAACTATCGTGCGACCATCGGCGCGCCGCCGTCGACTGAGTTCTTGGGGGAGAACACATGACTGACGCACCACCACCGCCACCACCGGGAAGTACACCGCCACCGCCACCGCCACCGCCACCGCCACCGCCGGGAAGTACCCCACCACCTGCTCCACCCACACCGCCAGCATCACCGGTCCCACCGGTTGGTGGTGCGCCTAGCCCGAACAACGGATTAGCAATTGCTGCCCTCGTGCTCGGCATCTTGACCTTTGTGTGTCTCGGCCCGATCGCTGGTGTCCTCGCCATCATCTTTGGTTTCTTGGGGCTGAAGAAGGCGAACGAAATGGGCGGTACCGGTAAGGGCATGTCTATCGCCGGCATCGTGCTCGGCTTAGTTGGGACAATCGCCTCAATCCTGTTTCTGGTTTTCGTTGTCTTTGCTGTTGGTCAGGCAACTGACTCAATCTCCGATTCGGTGAAGAACTGGTCGGGAGAAGCGAATGCATCCGACTACAACGTGACCGTTGAAAAGTGCGCGGTCGACGAAACGTTTGGTTCGCCGGAAATGACGATCAAAGTCACGAACAAAACTTCAGGTGAGAAGAACTACATTTTCAACTACGAGTTCCGCTCCGGCTCGGGCACATTGATCGACAGCGGCTCGTCATTTCCGGAATCGATACCCCCGAATGGCTCGAAACTTGTGGTGATTTCAAGTTTCGAAGATGTGACATCACCTTCGGTGAAGTGTGAAATCACCAGTGTTGAAAATTGGTTCAACTGAGCTTTCTGATTGTTCCTGAAATTCGTGCAGAGCCTGGCCTTGTGCCGGGCTCTGTCGCGTCCGGCGCGATCGCTAGCGTGACGACATGCGAGTTGCGTTTGTGACGACAATTGACCAAGACGCGATTCATGACGATGTCGACCTTCCGCTCCAAGTAACTGTATTTGCCGATTCAGGCATCGAACTCGTCCAAGCGCCGTGGGAAGACCCAACCATCGACTGGGATTCGTTCGATCTCATCGTGGTGCGGAGTCCATGGAACTACGTCGATCGGCTTGACGAGTTTCGCCATTGGTTGGACTCGCGTCGACGCATGAGGACAATTCACAATGCGGTGTCGCTTATTGAATGGAACATGGACAAGCGGTATCTCGCCGGTCTTGCTGCGCGCGGGGTGCCGATTGTGCCGACGGTGTTCGCCGAGTCAATGGAACAATTCCAAGTGGCTGCCAGGTCTGCACGTAGTCCAGAAATCGTCGTGAAGCCCTCGGTGTCGGCGGGGAGTCGACTCACGGGTCGCTTCGCGGTGGACGATGCTGCCGCTGAGGAACTCGCGGGTCAGGTACTTGCCAAGGGTTTTGCGGTAATGGTGCAACCTTTCGCTTCACGCATCGATGATCAGGGCGAAATCGGAACGGTCCTCTTTGACGGCGTGGTGTCTCATTCGTTCCGCAAAGCTGCGCGTCTGGCCGAAGGCGGTGCGCTTGTGGGTGGCGAATACAGGGAGGAAATCACGGCGATCGTTGCACCCGATGACATCCTTGCCGTCGTCGAATTGGCATCGATCGCCGCAACCACGATCGCCCGTGAGAGCGGTTGGCTCGCCGCCAACGAGGAACTTCTCTATGGGCGCTATGACGTCATCCGCCTCGATGATGGATCACCTGCATTGCTCGAGGCAGAACTCTTCGAGCCCTGCTTCTTCTTGCCGACGGATGCTGAAGCACCCCATCGTTTCGTTGACGCTGTTATTCGACGGTTGCCGAACTCGTAGATGTCAGTTGGCGAGTGTGCCGGCAAAGATCTGCCAAGCAAGCGCACTCTTCGCAACAAGGCTTAGGACGAGGTACACCTTTTCGCCGTAGAGGTAATCGGTGAACTTTCCCTTACCGCGGTACTGGAGCCACTGATTAAGAGCGAAGCAGTTGAACAACAAGAAGAGCGAAATAACGATCCCGAATACGAAGACGGGTACCCCATCGGCATTTGCAGGAACCCCGTTGATCATTGTGTTGTCGGTAGCTGCTGAGTAGAGCGCGATCACAATGGCAATCCACGGAATAATTCCGACAATGCAGCCGAAGATAAATGGCCGCCAGTTCACGGACTCCCGATTTTGGTTGACCTGCTCCATTACGAGCCCGAACAAAATCATCGCGGCGTTGACACCAAAAATTGCAACGAGGGCGTAGAAGTTATTGATGCCATTGAGCAGGCAGATCAGCAGGATCATGATTGATGCGCTGACGGAGTATTCAATCCAACGCGCGTAATTCACTCCGCGAAGCAGATTGCGTTCGTACCAGGCCCGGATGGGGGTCACTGATGTAAGGAGATGGTCGCCAGCTGCAAGAAACAAAAAGATTGCGATGGCAATCGCGAAGTTGAAACTAAAGAAGGTCTTACTTGCAGTCGTAAGTGAACCTTCAGCCCCAGGAGGGCCGGTCTGCACGGCTGCGACGATCGGAATTGCAAATGAACTACTCAGAATGAGGATGAGGATGCCCTGCACGAGATGCAGACCTCCGACTCCGATATTCCACTTGCGGAGATTGACGAGTCGTTCTGAGGTTTCAGGCATGGATCAAATGCTAAACGTTTTTGGGTCTTGCGGCCGTTAGTTGAGGCGGTCTAGTCCTAGATGGGGAACAATGACGGCATGCAGGTACATCTCGTTGACGGCACCTATGAGCTCTTTCGCCACCATTTCGCGCTGCCGTCTCGGGCCAATGCCGACGGCATGGAGGTTGCGGCAACCCGTGGTGTGGTGATGTCGATGTTCAACATGTTGGACGAAGGCGCGACCCATGTTGGCATTGCGACCGATCGCACGGTTGATTCATTCCGCAACGAACTGTGGGATGGCTACAAGTCGGGTGAAGATCTTGATCCCGAACTTGGCAACCAGTTCCCGTTGCTCGACGAGGTGTTGATCGCTGCGGGTTTTTCGGTGTTCTCAATGGTTGAACACGAGGCCGACGACGGTATGGGTTCGGCTGCTGCAAAAGCTGCGTCTGACAAAAACGTGCAACAAGTTCTTATCTGCACTCCCGACAAAGACCTTGCCCAATGCGTTGTTGGAAATCGCGTCGTGCAATTCGACCGTCGCAAGGGTCAGATGTTCGATCACGATGGAGTGATCGAAAAGTTTGGGGTTCCGCCAGAATCGATCCCTGATTACCTCGCACTTATGGGCGACGCATCCGATGGTTTCCCAGGGCTGCCCGGTTGGGGTGCCAAGTCGGCATCAACTGTTCTTGGTCGCTACTTGCATATTGAAAACATTCCGGCTGACCCAGCGGACTGGGATGTGCAAGTTCGAGGTGCGGCAAAGCTCGCAGCAACATTGCAAGAACAAATGGAACTCGCGATGTTGTTCAGAAAGATCGCAACGGTGGTGACCGACGCGCCGACGTTCACGACGATTGATGAACTTCGTTGGACTGGATCTCGTGACAACTTCGCCGAAGTAGCCGCACGTATCGATGCGCCTCGGCTTGTTGAACGAGCCGCGAAATTGGCCCAGACGCGAAACTGACCGACCCGAAGGCCGGTCAGTCGTAAGGAATACTGCTCAGCGCCAAAAGGCGCGAATGTCAGGAGTCGGACGTATCGGTGGACTCTGTGGCCTTCGAGTCGGATTCTGACGTTGAATCTTTCGAGCCCTTGGTCTCGCCTTCCTTCAGGCCCTTTTCAAATTCACCCTTGGCGGAACCGAGGGAGCGGGCAAGTTTGGGAAGCTTTGCGCCGCCGAAGAGCAGGGCAATGATCCCGAGGATGATGACAAGTTCCCAACCGTTTGGCATGAGGGTCCTTCCATAGGAGGAGAGCGAGAGACTGGGATCAGCCTAGGCCGATCTGGACCAACAGACGCTTTGGGGAGGTTTCAGCCTCCTCCGACGGGCTGGGTAGTGTTGGCGCCATGTCGGAACACCCAATGACCGAGCGTCTGGCCCAACTGGCCGAGCGCAAGGAACAAGCCCTCCACGCCGGTTCAGAGCGTTCGGTCGAACGCCAGCACTCGAAGGGCAAGATGCTTGCTCGAGAGCGCATCGATTATTTGCTCGATGAGGGTTCATTCCATGAACTCGACATGCTTGCTCGCCATCGTGCGCATGACAGTGGCATCGAAGAACGTCCCTACACCGATGGCGTCGTCACTGGGTGGGGAACCATCGATGGCCGAAAGGTCTTCGTGTTCTCGCAGGACTTCACCGTTTTCGGTGGAGCACTTGGCGAGGTCTTCGCCGAAAAGATCCACAAGGTGATGGACCTTGCTCTTTCTGTTGGCGCGCCGTTGATCGGCCTCAACGATGGTGCCGGTGCTCGTATCCAAGAAGGCGTCGTGTCGCTCGCTAGTTACGGCGGCATCTTCCATCGCAACGTTCAAGCATCGGGTGTGACTCCGCAGATCTCTGTGATCCTCGGCCCATGCGCTGGTGGTGCGGTCTATAGCCCCGCTATGACTGACTTCATCTTCATGGTCGATGAAACCTCACACATGTTCATCACTGGTCCCGATGTTGTGAAGACCGTAACGGGCGAAGATGTCACGCTCGAAGAACTCGGTGGTGCAAAGTCACACGCGAGCAAGTCCGGTGTGGCCACGTTTGTTTCTCCGGACGAGAAGTCCTGCCTTGACGACGTGAAGTACCTCTTCTCATTCCTTCCGTCGAACAACCTCGAGACTGCACCCGAGATGCCGACAGACGACGATCCGCAACGCAGTTGCCCAGAACTCATCGACATCATGCCGGCCAGCCCCAATATTCCGTATGACATGAAGAAGGTCATCGCGTCGGTTGTCGACGACGGCGATTTCTTCGAGTACTTCCCCCGTTGGGCCGGTTCCATCGTGTGTGGTTTCGCTCGCCTCAACGGTGAATCCGTCGGCATCGTTGGCAATCAGCCGATGGTTCTTGCTGGTGTGCTCGACATCGAGTCGGCAGAAAAGGGCGCACGTTTCGTGCGTACCTGCGATGCATTCAACATTCCGCTGGTTACCTTCGTCGACGTACCCGGATTCCTTCCTGGCGTCGATCAGGAATACGGCGGCATCATTCGCCATGGCGCCAAGTTGCTCTACGCCTTCTGTGAAGCAACCGTTCCACGTATTCAGGTCATCACTCGTAAGGCCTACGGCGGCGCATATGTGGTCATGAACTCCAAGTCGATTGGCGCCGATCTTGCGTTCGCATGGCCGTCGGCCGAACTTGCAGTGATGGGCCCGAATGGCGCTGTCGAGATCCTCTACCGCCGTGAACTTCAGGGTGCGGCCGATCCCGAAAAGCGTCGTGCGGAACTAATCGAGGATTACACCGAACGATTCGCGAACCCGTACGTTGCGGCCGAGCGTGGATTCATCGATGACGTCATCGATCCCGCCGACACGCGCATGAAGGTCATCGCCGGTCTTGAGATGCTCAAGTCCAAGCGCGAGGAACTTCCGCATCGCAAGCACGGAAACATTCCGTTGTGAGCGATTCGTCGCCGAGCGTGCGCATCACGCCCGAACCGACCATTGAAGAGGCAGCAGCAATTGCTGCTGCTATTGAAGTCACCCGACCTCGAATCATGGTGGGACAGGAAGTCGAGCCGGAATCGCGATGGCGATTCAGCGGCCGTTGGTGGTCGCGTCAGGTGGCATCCCGTCGCGCACGACCCGCTGCTCGCAACTAAGGCTGAACGAAACCACGAAACCCAGTGCCCTTGATCGGCCAAAGGGCGGGTGGCCCGGCACCTCGCTTCTGCCGTTAGCGTTTCGGTCGTGCCTACGTCGCCGCTATCTGATCTACGCGTCATCGACATCTCTACGGTTCTGGCCGGACCTGGTTGTGCCCGACACTTGGCCGACTTCGGTGCTGACGTCATCAAGGTGGAGCGCCCCGGGAAGGGTGACACCGTTCGCGATATGGGATGGCGCGATCCATCCGATGACATCACCTTGTTCTGGAAAGTTGCCGGTCGAGGAAAGCGCACCATTGCTCTTGATCTGAAAACCGAAGAGGGGTTGTCGGTTCTTCGTCGGTTGCTCGATACAGCCGACGTGCTCGTCGAAAATTTTCGGCCCGGAAAGCTCGAAGCACTGGGGCTTGACCCGGACACGCTCCACGCAACAAACCCGAAGCTGATCATTACTCGCGTGACGGGATTCGGTCAGACCGGTCCGTATCGAGATCGCCCTGGCTTTGCGACACTGGCCGAAGCGATGTCGGGATTCGCGAACGTGAATGGTGAACCCGATGGTGCGCCAACGCTTCCACCCATCGCGCTTACCGACGAAGTGACGGCAATCGTCGCTGCATTCGCCACGATGGTCGCATTGCACTCAGGGGCTGGGCAGGTTGTCGACGTCAATCTTCTCGAGTCGATGTTGCACCTGATGGGCCCACTGCTTTCCGCAAACGCGCTCACTGGCTACGAACAACCTCGTCTCGGATCGGGCATTCCCTATTCGGTGCCGCGCAATACCTATCAGTGCTCCGATGGGAAGTGGGTCGCGATCTCAACGACTGCGGAGTCGGTTGCACAGCGGCTGATGGCGTTAGTGGGTGCTCCTGATGATCCACGGTTCGATGGTTTCGAAAACCGAGTCGCCAATCGCGAGCTCATTGATGAGATCGTCGGCGAATGGGTGTCGCAACGGCCTCTCGAACTTGTGCTTGCTGAAGCGGAACTTGCCGAAGTTGCGGTTGCGCCGGTCCACTCAATGGCTGATGTTGTGAATGATCCGCATCTACGTGAACGCAACGCGATTATCGAAGTCGATGGCGTCCCGATGCAGAATGTGATCGCTCGTTTGTCAGCGACACCTGGCGCAGTTCGCTTTGCAGCCCGTGGTCTTGGCGCCGATACAGACGCCGTGATCGCAGAACTCGACGACTGACGTCGTCAGCCGCGAGTTTCAGCAACAAGTGCGGCGATATCGCTCATGATGTGGCCGAGCTCAAAGTCTTTGGGTGTGTAGACGCGAGCGACGCCGGCCGCAAGCAGCTTGGGTCGGTCATCTTCGGGGATGATCCCGCCGACAATGACGGGACAGGTCACGCCCTCGGCCCGGAGTCGTTCGACGACATCGGGAACGAGTTGCATGTGGCTTCCGGAAAGAATTGAAAGTCCGACGACGTCAACGTCTTCGTCCCGAGCAACTGCGGCAATCTGAGTTGGGGTGAGGCGTATGCCTTGATAGATGACTTCCATGCCGGCGTCACGCGCCGCTACTGCGATCTGTTCAGCGCCATTGGAGTGACCGTCAAGGCCAGGCTTGCCCACGAGGAACCGCGGAGGACCGCCGGCCATGGTCTTGACTCGTTCAGCGACGGCTCGAAGATCTTCAGGCATGGTGCCGACGCCAGCAGCGGCTGCGACGCCGGTTGGGGCGCGGTATTCGCCAAAAACCTCGCGCAGTGCCCCCGCCCATTCGCCCGTGGTTCCGCCAGCAACAGCCAAGGCAATGGTTGCTCCCATGATGTTTTCGTCAGTGAGGGCAACACGGCGCAATTCGGCGAGGGCGGCTTCGACGGCAGCGTTGTCGCGAGCGGCCCGCCATGTTTCAACCTCAGAAATGGTCTGTGCCTCGACAGCGGGATCGACGCGAAGAATTGACTCATCGCCAGAAAGTGGAGAGTCAGCGGCTTCGGTGAACTTGTTGACACCGACGACGATCTGCTCGCCGGTTTCGATACGACGAACTCGATCGGTGTTCGATGCAACAAGGCGACCCTTGAGTTCTTCGATGGCGGAAAAAGCCCCGCCCATTGCCAAAATCTCTTCGAGTTCAGCACGCGCTGCAGTAACCAGTTCATCAGTGAGGCCTTCGATGACGTGAGAGCCATTGAAGATGTCCTCGTATTCGAGAAGATCGGTTTCGAAGGCGAGGACTTGTTGCATGCGGAGCGACCATTGCTGATCCCATGGCCGGGGGAGACCGAGGGCTTCGTTCCATGCGGGAAGCTGCAGGGATCGAGCGCGCGCATCTTTTGAAAGGGTGACGCCGAGCATCTCTAGCACGATTCTCTGCACGTTGTTTTCGGGCTGTGCTTCAGTGAGTCCAAGGGAGTTCACCTGCACGCCATAGCGGAAGCGCCGAGCCTTGGCATCGGTGACGCCGTAGCGCTCAAGGCAGATTTCATCCCACATCTTTGTGAACGCACGCATCTTGCACACTTCTTCAACAAAGCGAATGCCCGAGTTCACGAAGAACGAGAGAGAAGCAACGACCGCAGACATTCGATCGGCGGGAACCTGACCGCTGTCGCGCACCGCATCAAGAACATCGATTGCCGTTGCCAGCGAGTACGCAATTTCCTGAACCGTTGTGGCTCCGGCTTCTTGAAGGTGATAGCTGCAGACGTTCATCGGATTCCATGCCGGGATGTTTTCCGAGCACCATGCAACCATGTCGACGATGAGCCGACGGGAAGGCCCTGGCGGGAAGATGTACGTGCCTCGCGAGAGGTATTCCTTCACGATGTCGTTCTGAGTTGTGCCGCGTAGTTCGCTTGATGCAACTCCGTTCTCTGCTGCGTAGGCGACATACAGAGCAAGAAGCCAGGCTGCAGTCGCGTTGATTGTCATCGAAGTGTTCATCCCGCCAACGGGGATGCCTTCAAGGAGTTCGCGCATATGGCCAATTTCGGCAACAGGAACGCCGACCTTGCCGACTTCGCCGCGCGAGCGCGGATCATCGGGGTCGTAACCGGTCTGGGTTGGAAGATCGAACGCAATCGACAGGCCGGTCTGACCCTTAGCCAAGTTGGTTCGGTAGAGCTCGTTCGAGGCGCGCGCGGTTGAGTGCCCTGAGTAGGTGCGCATCATCCACGGACGATCGGCTGATCGAATCGATTCTCCAGAAGGGGTCGAGCTCATATCTCCATGGTCGCCCACTGATGGTTGCTTTGTCACGGTGACACCTCTGAAGTGAAGGGGCGAACGGGAATTGCTAAGGCATTGGCAAGCAGAGACAGGTACTCAGCGCGTGGGATTTCGATCGCTCCGAGGCTGGCCAAGTGGGGGGTGAGCCACTGGACATCAAGGAGGATCACGCCTTGTGAACGCAAATGATCGACGAGTCCGACGAGTGCCACCTTGGAGGCATCACGGGAATGATGAAACATCGACTCGCCTGCAAACAGTCCGCCAATGTGGATGCCATAAAGGCCGCCGACGAGTTCGCCTGTCGATCGGTCACGAGTCTCTACCGAGTGGGCCCATCCCAATCGGTGAAGTTCGCGATAGGCGGAGTCGATGGCCGATGTAATCCACGCACCATCGCGATCGGGATTGGCACACTCATGAACAACTTGATCAAACGCTGTATCGATTGTGATGTCGTAACGGTCCATTGACTGTCGCAGCGAACGCGAGACGCGCAGCGCATCAAGCGGGAGAATTCCGCGCGGGTCTGGTGACCACCACCCAACGTTTGGTCCGTTGTCGAATGGCATCGGAAAGATTCCCGCCCGATACGCGCCAAGCACAGTGCCGGGCTCGAGGTCGGCACCAATGCCAACGAGACCACTTTCGTCGGCTGTATCGGGCTCGGGAAATTGCCACTGCGAATGCGGCGGCGCGATAGGCAACACGACTAATCGGTCATCGACGATGACGGAGGCTTACTTGCGGTAGTCGTAGAAACCAATGCCCGACTTCCGGCCGAGGTGGCCGGCTGTCAGCATGCGACGAAGGCGCGGTGCCGGAGAGAAGTTCGGATCACGGAATTCGTCATACAGCGCGTCGAGGATGGCAACCGAAGTATCGAGTCCGACAAGGTCAAGGAGTTGCAGCGGACCCATCGGGAAGTTGCAGCCGCCCTTCATTGCGGTGTCGATCGCATCGCGAGATGCAACACCGTTCTCAAGCAACTTGACTGCGTTGTTGAGATACGGGAAGAGGAGCGCGTTCACAATGAAGCCGGCGCGGTCGGCAACTTCAACAGGGTCCTTACCGCAAGCCTGTGCGAATGCGGTGACAGCGGCAATGGTTGCGTCGTCGGCGGTCATCGGGCGAACGATTTCAACAAGACTCATTGCTGGTGCCGGATTGAAGAAGTGAACGCCGCACACCTGGCCCGGACGGTTGGTGGCCATGGCCATCTCGACGACCGGGAGCGTCGAAGTATTCGTGGCGATGATGGCGTCGGCCTTGACGATGCCATCGAGTTCGCGGAAGAGCGCCAGTTTCACATCAAGATCTTCGACAACCGATTCGAGAACGAGATCGCAATCGGCAAGGTCGGAGAGGTCGGCGGTTGCGGTGACGCGTGCGGCGATGGCATCGGCGTCGGCTTGTTCACGGCGGCCCTTCTCGACCTGTCGGGCGAGTGACTTCTGTAAACCAGCGAGCATCGCATTGGCGCTGTCGATCGAACGGGAGCGCAGGACCACGGTGTGGCCGGTGCTGGCGGCTACTTCGGCGATGCCTGATCCCATAATCCCGGATCCGATGATTCCGATTCGTTCGATTGCCACAGCCGTTCCTCTTTCACTGGTCACCGGCCATCCCGGAGAGCGCCAAAGGTTACCGCTGGGTAGGTTTCGGTGCTTAATGCCGACCCTGGCGGCCGCAATCGGTGCCCCCACTAGCGTGCGTACCGTGTCGACCCGCAAAACAGTGACCGTCGAAGGTCAGCGCCGGTTCCCTAAAGCTGTCGAAAAGGAACTCGGTCGCCGTCGTGCTCAGGCGCTAGCCGCGTCAAACGGTCGAGTTCTTGACCTTTCCGATCCCGGCGCTCGGAGCATTCTTCGCGAGGTCATCGACAACGGGGTCGTGTCTGGTGGAAGCCAATGGGACACCGTGGTCTCTGTTGCCGAGCTGATTCGCTTTCCCGATCTCACCGCTTCGCTAAATGCAATCAACGCGCTCTTAGCCCCAGGCGGACGATTGCTCGCCGTTGAACCAGTAGTTCGTCCTGGCACTCTTCGCGTATTCGGTCTTGCGCCCTGGTCAGCAACCCGTTCGCTGCGCGGATTTCATGTCGGTCGCGACATCGCTGCTGCATTGCGTACAACGCCGCTCATGAATGACGATATAGACCGTTTCACTTTGTCGACAGCCGTCTTTCCTCTCCGACACTTTGTGTCGGTGAGTGCTCGTCGTGTCGTCACCGTCCCGGAGGTACACCAATGACCGGACCACTCGCACTTGTTGGCGGAGGAGAATTTTCGGAAGGGTGCACGTTCGACGCGGAACTTCTCGCCGCTGTTGGTGCAACTGAAGTGACATTGCTTGCCACGGGTTGGGCGTACGAAAATCCGCAGAAGTCAGTTACTGCTGCGCGCGAATGGTTTGCCAAGCTTGGCGCAACTGTTCGCGAGGTTCCTGTGTATTCGCGCACCGACGCGCTCGATGCCGACAACATCTCTGCTGTCGCAAACGCAAAGTTCTTGTATCTCACCGGCGTCTCCCCGATGCACATCAGGTCAGTCTTGAAAGACACCCCGACCTACGACGCGATTCTTTCTTCGTGGCGTGGTGGTGCAGCGCTTGTGGGTAGTGGCGCCGGCGCCGATGTGTTGTGCGACCCAATGGTCGACACGCGTGGTGGAGCGTTCACCGTTGGGTTAGGGCTATTGCCCGGCGTCGCGGTTATTGCGCGCAGCGATGAATGGTCGCCCGACAAAGTCCGACGAACGATTGACCTTGCATCTGCTGGTGTCGTTCTACTTGAACTCCCGACGTGCACCGCAGTCATTGATGACATCGGAACTGGGGGATGGCGCGTCGCTGGGAAGGGCAACGTGATCGTTCACCGAGACGGAAAACTCTCCGATGTTTCTGCGCTTCCTGAGGCCGTCGGCTAAGCGACAGCGTTCGCTTTAGTTAGGTGCTGTCCCTGGAGTTGCCGACGGGGACGCCGAAATAAGGTCGACGACAAAGATCAGCGATTCATCAGGAGCGATGCCGCCTTGGCCGCTTGAGCCGTAACCAAGGTCGGGCGGGATGACGAGAAGTCGACGGCCGTTGGGCTGCATGCCAATCAGACCTTGGGACCAGCCAGTGATGACCTGGTTCAGGGGAAAGGTGATCGGCTTCCCGTTTGCCCACGAGGAATCGAAGATCTTTCCGGTCGAGCAGGACACGCCGATGTAGTTCACGGTGACCGAATCTCCAGCAACGACTGGCGCGCCGGTTCCCGTGACGAGGTCGGTCACAACAAGTGACGTGGGTACTTCACCAACAGGCATGGGCACTTCAGGTGCACCAGCCGGAAGCGTGTCATTGAAATCGACACACGGTTTCCCTGCTGCTGAAGGGAGAGTCGCAGCGGAAACGGTGGTTGAGGTCTCAAGCGTCGTAGAGGTGGTGGTTACTGCAGTGGTTGAGGTCGAAGTGTTGTCGCTCAGCACAATGAATAGCGCTGCGGTACCAACCAGAACGACAGCAGCTCCAACGATCGAAAAAAGTCGGCGTCGTCGCTGATCGCGTCGATCCAATGATCGTTCAACATTGAGGCGGGCCTGATGTCCGGCCTTTTGGCGTTCACGCTTTGCGGTTCCCATCGGGCGGCGACGCTAGCAAGGCCACAGCGGTGTCTGCCATCGCAGAGATTCAACCTTCAGGTGGTGGTGACCTCAACACAGAGATCTAGCTCGGGATCGCTCCGCTTCGAACGACAGAGATTGAGGTGATCGTGGCGAGAGCAGTGGGCTTTCCGGACTCGCTCGCGAGTTGGTTTATTGCCGTGAGCGTCTTGTCGCCGCTGAGCATGATGCCGAGAGGGGTGACTTGCTGGTTGTTGTCGGCGGCCTGATCAAATGTGGCAAACACCAATTGGCCGCCGATGCCATTCGACGCAGAAGCCGGTGCCATCGAAAGTGCGCCGGGGGTAAACACGGTTCCCTTTGCGGGGATCTCGCCGGGAATGGCAAATCCTGGTTGCCCCGATCCGCTGGTGAATGTCATTCCGGCGGTGAACGAAGCACGAGTGCGGACATCGGTAATGGGCTGTCCGTCGTAATAGTGATAGCGAGCGAGCACCACAAAGGTGTTCACCGTTTGCGGCGACACCTTTGGATTGAGCTGCACCGTCAGCACGCCTTTCGTGGTCGTGATGGTGGCGGTGTAGAAGTGGGTGTTGTCGATGCAGGTGGGTGGTGCAGTCTCAAACGTCGTGGTTCGAGCGGAAGAGCCATCCTCGGCAGGACACGGGGTTGCCCCGGTGAGCGTTGCTCCGGAGGCGACTGCTGGTGGGGTAATCCCCGACTTCGGCAATGTTGTCGAGGTGGGAACTGTTGAAGTTGACGTCGAAGATTTCGACGTCGAACCCATAGAGCCGAGAAAGGCTCCGAGAGTTGAGAGTACGACGACGACTGCGACCCCACCCGCGGCGATCCGCGTGCGGCGACGAGCCTTCCGCTGTTGAGCGGTCGCTGCGGCCTGCGCCTTCTGGCGGGCTAATTGTCGCTGACGACGGTCCGAGGTGCGAGCCATGGTCGGAGAACCTACAAGTGATTCGGGATGAGGCCGGGGCGGCCGGTAGCGTTGGGTCCCGTGGCTCTCCTTGTTCAGAAGTTCGGTGGCACCTCGGTCGGTGATCCAGAGCGCATGCGCGCCGTGGCAGCCCATGTGGCGCGCACGGTGCGTGATGGCAATCAGGTCGTGGTCGTGATTTCCGCGATGGGCAAGGAAACCGACGATCTGCTCCGTATCGCTGCCGAAGTTTCCGAAACCCGACCCGGTCGCGAGATGGACATGCTTGTGACTGCAGGCGAACGCAAGGCCATGGCGCTGTTGTGCATGGCCATTGCCGACACGGGCATTGAGGCTGAATCGTTTACCGGCTCACAAGCTGGTTTCCTTACCGACTCCACGTATCGAAACGCCAAGATCGTCGATGTCAAGCCCTCTCGAGTCGTCGAAGCGTTGGCGGCAGGCCGAGTCGCAGTTGTTGGCGGCGCGCAAGGAGTATCGCCCGAAGCCAATGTGACATTCCTTGGTCGGGGAGGATCTGACACAACTGCAGTTGCGCTTGCGCACGCGTTGGGCGCAGATTCCTGCGAGCTCTACACCGACGTCACTGGTGTGTTCACGACAGATCCGCGCATCGTGCCAAATGCTCGCAAGATGGAAAAAATCAGTTTCGATGAATTGCTCGAGATGACGGCAAACGGTTGTCCCAAACCGGCCATGCGTTCAGTGGAGTTCGCCCGTACTCACGGTGTCGATCTTCATGTTCGCTCGGCGTTTACTTGGGAAACCGGAACAATCGTCACCAAGGAGGACGACACTATGGAACAGGCAATCGTTTCTGCAGTTGTGCACGATGCCGATGAAGCAAAGGTCACGATCGGTGGTGTCGCGGACCGTCCCGGTATAGCGGCGCTTATGTTCCGCGCTCTTGCTGATTCCAACATCAATGTCGATCTCATTGTTCAGAACACGTCTGACCACGGCGTCACCGACATTTCCTTCACCGTTCCGCACAGCGAACTTGATGCAGCTTTAGCTATTTGCGAACAGCACACCGCAGACATCGGAGCGACACGAGTCAAAGGCGATCCTGCAATTGCGCGCGTCAGTGTTGTTGGTGCAGGAATGAAGTCGCACCCAGGCGTTGCTGCGACGGTGTTCGAGACGCTTGCGGCCAACGACATCAATATCGAGATGATCGCCACGTCGGCGATTCGTGTGAGCTGCGTCGTCGCCGAGGCCGATGTCCAGCGAGCGGTAGTGGCGTTGCACGATGCCTTCGGTCTTGCCGACGGCCCCGTCTACGTTGACTGACCCCGAACCGGGGTTTGCGGCCTGTGCCATGGCTTTAACGCGTTTCGAGAAACTCATTGGTGGTCGATCTGGGGGTGGCCGCTAGGGTTTCTGCCCTTATGCGTATCGGTATCGTCGGAGCAACCGGTCAGGTGGGTGGCGTCATGCGCGCCATTCTCGCTGAGCGTCAGTTCCCAGTTTCTCAACTTCGTTTGTTCGCTTCGGCCCGCTCTGCTGGTCGTCGTTTGCCATGGGCCGATGGAGAGATTGAAGTCGAAGACGCGGACATCGCGGACTATTCCGGCCTCGACATTGTGTTGTTCTCTGCTGGTGGTGGAACTGCGTTGGCGTTGGCTCCGCGAGTGGCTGAATCTGGCGCCGTCGTCGTCGATAACTCTTCTGCATGGCGCATGGATCCGGACGTTCCGCTCGTTGTGCCCGAGGTCAATGCACACGCGCTTGATTCCATTTCGAAGAACATCGTGGCGAATCCGAATTGCACGACGATGGTCGCAATGCCAGTGCTTAAGCCGCTTGATATTGAAGCGGGACTGCGCGCTCTTACCGTCACTACTTTTCAGGCAGTGTCGGGTGGCGGGCTCGCCGGTACAGCGGAACTCGATGATCAGGTCCGCAAAATCGGTGAGGGTGCGCCGGCACTAGCGATGTCGGGAACTGCTATCGAAATGCCGATTCCCGAGAAGTTCGCGGCGCCGATTGCGTACAACGTGGTTCCCTTCTGCGGGAAACTGGTTGACGACGGTCGTGGCGAAACCGACGAAGAGCAGAAGTTGCGCAATGAATCGCGCAAGATTCTTGAGCTGTCGGATCTTGAGGTCACGGTGACCTGCGTTCGAGTTCCGGTCTACACCGGTCATTCGCTATCGATTTCGGCCTCGTTCGCCAACTCCATTACTCCGGAAGATGCTCGTCGCCTATTGGTGAAGGCACCGGGTGTGGAACTGGCTGACATCCCGACTCCGCTTATGGCCGCCGGCGTCGACCCCACCTTTGTGGGCCGAATTCGCACCGATCGCACGGTGGAGCACGGTCTTTCACTGTTCCTTTCAGGGGACAATCTCCGCAAGGGAGCGGCCCTCAACGCGGTGCAGATTGCAGAAGAGCTGCTGGCCCGCCAAGGCTGAAGTGAGTGAGTCGTAGCAACTGACAAAAGGACCCCGACCATTGGTCGGGGTCCTTTTCGTTGTGGTCGGGCTGGCGGGATTCGAACCCACGACCTCTTCGTCCCGAACGAAGCGCGCTACCAAGCTGCGCTACAGCCCGTAAGAAGAGGTCACCCTATCGGACGACCTCGGTTGCTACGAAAGCCAGATCTCAGGCTTGGAAGGCCAGATCGGCAGCGTCGCCCGACCCGAGGGTGATTGGGTCGGCGTAGGCGTCGCCGGCCAAAAGTGCGTTAGCGGCCTTGCGTAAACGCAGCGAATCGAGCGGCTTCACGAGGTAGCCGTCGGCATCGCAACGCTGCACCTGGAACACATCGTGGGCACGGTCGAGCAGGAGAAGAACGGCCGTGATCGGGATGGCGTCCATGCCTTCTGCGTTGCGAATAGCCATGCATGTGGCGATGCCACCCATGTTGCCGATCTGCTCGTCGATGATGACGAGGTCGGGTGTCAACTGGGTGATGGCCTGAAGCACATCGATGCCGGCTCGCACGCGGTAGACGTTGGTCGAATCGCCAGCCAAAGCGGCATCGATCTCTTCGAGGATCCAGTCAGCGTCGGTGGCGAGAAGGATGGTGGGCACGGCGCAGACAGTACCGGCTGTCACCGGTTTCGCCCAACCATCGGGTCAGGGCGTGCCATTGGGGGTGAGCCACTGGGCCAGAGACGCGAGGCCGTCGAGGTCGTGGACGTCGGTGTCGAGGAAGGGGATCTTCACTACCGCGCCGGCTGGCAATTCATTGGTGAGTGTCGCGAGGACGGTGTCCTGTCCCGCAGCCACGGCTTGTGAGTCGTGCAGCACGGTGCTGAAGGGGGCGAGCGCTCCGTCGTCAAGACCGTCTAGGCGGTCTGATCCGAAGGATGGATGCACGCGGTTTACCACGATCGCGTCGACCGCAATGTCGGCCTCGGCAAGCGTTTCGATGAATGCAGCCGCATCGTCAACGGTGTCATTGCGAGGGACAGTCACGAGAACAAACGCGGTGTCTTCGGCAATGAGGAGATCATGTACGGCAACCGCCCGGCCTCGGAAACCCTCTTCCATTCCATCGAACGCGGCAAAGAACTCGATTGCATCGTCAACGACTGAAGCGCTAACAACACGTGCGACTGTGCGCAGGAAACCTTGGGCCGCGAAGTTCACGACCCGTGCGAGTCCGCCGTTTGGGGTAACGAGAATTTTGTAGAGACGATGATCGAGAAACTGTGTGATGCGATCGGGGGCTTCAAGAAAATCGATGGCATTGCTCGTTGGGGGAGTGTCGACAACGACAAGATCGAACCGTTCGTCGTTGTGCAGCTCATACAGCTTTTCCATCGCCATGTATTCGTGTGCGCCCGACATCGAATCGGCGATGTTTCGAAAGAAATCGTTGGTCAGAATGTTTTGGGCTTGTTCTTCGTTTGGAGCGTAGGTGCGAATGAGTCCATCGAATGTTGTCGACGTATCGAGCATGACGGCCCACAGTTCGCCCTTTACCGCGACGTCGATTTGTTGTGGCTCGTTGCCGATTGCACGGTCGGGGTCGAAGCCCATCGCATCAGAAAGCCGACGCGCTGGGTCGATGGTGACAACGCATACTCGACGTCCTCGTCGAGATGCTTCAAGCGCGAGCGCCGCAGCTGTTGTGGTTTTTCCAACGCCCCCGGCGCCAACGCAAACGATCACTGTTTGCTGTTCAAGAAGTGTTGCGAGCGAGGTCATGCGTCGTCCTCGCTGAGTGTGTCGATGCCGATCGAAAGAGCATTCGACAATGTTTCAAGTTCAGCGGGACCAGGTTCGGTCGTGAACACATAGGGCGTATGTAGCTGAGCGAGCGGCAAGGACTGTGAGAGACGCGCGACTTGTTCGTTCTGGCGAGCGGCCCATTGCAATCGGAACGCTGCGGCATCGCGCAGATTGGCGATTTCGGCTGCAGAGATTTTCGCTGTGCTGGCCGCGACGTGTGCGTCGAAGTCGTCAGTAAGCCCTTCGGGAACCGGAACAAGGCCGTTCACGATGACGGGCCCGAGGGCGACGCCAATTTCGTCTTCAAGCGCGAACGCGGTCTCAATAACTTCGTTGACTGGCGTTTCCTCGGCGAGGGTCACGAGCATCACTCGGCATCGTTCTGGGTCAGCGAGCATTTCAAGTACGTCGTCTGCCTGAGTGGCAATTGGGCCGGCACCGACTGCACCGCGCAGGCCGGTGGGCGATTGCAGGAAAGCGACCGCATGACCTGCAGCCGGGGCATCGAGCACGATGAGATCGGCTGTTCTCGATGCCTCGAACGCCTTGACCCGGCCCAGCACCAGTAGGTCCCGAATACCAGGGGCGGCGGTAGTCACCACATCGATGGCGCCGGTGGACATCAAACGCCGAGTGATGCGCGCCAAGCCATGGTCGGCCAAGTACTCGGCCAGAGCCTCGTCAGGGGTGACCAGACGACCTCGGACATCCGCGTCCCCGGATGGTCCACCCCCAGCGTGGAGGGTCTGTTCAAGGCCAGTGAGTTCAGGTGCTGCGAAGAGACGGCTGATAGGGCCACCGGGGGTCAGGCGGACCAAAAGGGTGGACATTCCAGCCCGAGCGGCGGTCCGGGCCAGGGTGGCGGACATGGTGCTTTTGCCCACGCCTCCCTTCCCGGCCACGATGAGGACCCGTGATGCTGCGAAAAATCGTGCAGAGTCCATATTCCCCTCGGAGGCTCGAGATGCGCAGACTACCTAGCTTTGTTGCTATCACCGCTGTCGTGGCGTTGATGCTCGGAGTCATTGGCTTTGTGGTGAGCGCGGTATCGAGCCCAGTCTCAGCCGAGACCTCCACCACGATCATCAACGAAGGTGGCCCCGACGGATTCGTTGCGGTCGTCAAGGTCAGCGGTCTACTCGATCCCGTCATGGTTGATTTCATTCGCACGTCGATAGAAGAAGCGAATAACGAAGGCGCGGTCGCTCTCATTCTTCAAACCGATTCAAATGGCGTTGTTGTCGAAGAGTCCGTCTTTGCTTCGTTGTTGAACGAGATGCTTGCGTCATCAATTCCGGTTGATGTTTGGGTGGGCCCCTCGGGCTCGGATCTCACGGGCCAAGCTGCGCAACTTATTGGTGCTGCGAATCAAGTTGGTATGGCCCCTGGTTCTCGGCTTGGCAATGCCGGACAACCGGTGATCGATGGCCTTGACACCAAACGGTTGTCGCCGATTACCGACAAGACAGTGAGCGCGCAAGAAGCTGCGGACCTTGGCATTACAACTGTTGCGGCGCCAACGATTGGCGATTTCCTTGTGAATTTGCCCGGTGTTGCGACTCGTGAGGTCACCGCCGAAAACGGGGAAACTCGCCGCGAACCAATCACGCAGGTTCGTTTTGGTCAGCTCTCACTAGGTTCGAATCTGATGCACACTGTTGCGAGCCCTGCTGTGGCGTATCTGCTGATCACCGTTGGTCTCGCGTTACTACTCTTTGAACTCTTCACTGCTGGCGTTGGTGTTGCCGGTGTTGTTGGCGCAGGCGCATTCATATTGGCGGGTTACGGAATGTGGGTGTTGCCGACGAATTGGTGGGCATTTGTCGTGCTTGCAGTTTCGATGTTTGCGTTCGCAGTTGATGTGCAAACCGGCGTGCCAAGGGTGTGGACCGGTATCGGAATTGTTTTGTTTGTCGTCTTCTCGTTCACCGTCTATGACGGAATGTCACTGTCATGGATCACATTGCTTGTCGCGATCCTGGGCATGGTTCTGACCTTTCTTGCCGGTATGCCCTCGATGGTTCGTACTCGCTTCTCGACTCCAACAATCGGCCGCGAATGGATGATCGGCGAGATGGGCCGAGCCGTCACGGGAATCAACCCTGATGGCGTTGTCCAGATCCGTGAGGCCCTTTGGCGGGCGTCGACCAATCGCTCCACTCCGATCGAAGAACTTGAACGAGTGCGGGTTGTGAGCATCGACGGACTGGTTCTCGAGGTCGAGCCCGAAGTGGGGGCAGCCAAGGACTACCGGGATCGTTCTCCTCGCTCCGATGCCAAGGCAGACAACGAATCTCCCGAGGTCACAGACTCTGAGTCAGACCCGGTTCAGGACCCCGACTGACCCCGTTTTCATCCCATTCACCGGGATGTGACATTCGTCGCATTTTTTCTTGCAATGTGTGCCGGCCCCGTTGTACGTTCGCCATCCGGAGTAGGGAGGCAGTACTGCAATGAGTGTTCAGCGAATTGAAGACGATTGGCAGATGAAGGCGGAATGCCGTGGGCCACAGGCTGTGGTCTTTTTCCCGCCCTCACAGTTCGAGCGCAAGGAAGACAAGATCCAGCGCGAGAACCGGGCCAAAGAGATCTGCACCGAGTGTTCGGTGCGTACCGATTGTCTTGACTACGCCCTGTCGATCCGTGAACCGCACGGTATCTGGGGTGGACTCAACGAACTTGAACGAAAGGCCCTGCTCACGCAGCACGCGGTCTGAAGGCCTGCGACGTTGGTTCGGGGGGACCAATGCTCGCTGCAGACCCAGCGTCGGGTCCGGTTCGTCCGGCCCGGCGCTGGGGCATTTTTGCGGTGATGTTGTTTCGTAGCGGTGATGGCGAGGGCGACTGGATGGTCCTCGCCGGTACGCTTCAGACGTGTTCTTGTTTCTGTTCTGCGTGTTCGTCGTGTTCCCACTGATTGAGTTGGGTGTTGTCATCGCGGTCGCAGGCTGGATCGGAATTGTTCCGACGATCGCCGCTCTTATCGCGATGAGTGCCGTTGGCGTTTGGTCGGTAAAGCGCGAGGGCCTCGGTGTCGTGCGTCGCACTAGAGAAGCAGTGAATCGAGGAGAGGTCCCCGGCGGAGAAATGCTCGACGCCGCCATGCTCTCGGTCGCTGGATTTCTCTGCTTCGTTCCGGGATTCATCTCAGGAACGATCGGACTTCTGTTGCTGATCGGGCCACTACGGCGACCAGTTGGTCGTCGCCTTGCGCGCCGATGGACGCGTATCGGTTCGTTCGCCGGCACGTCTCGCCGCCGCAGCACGGTTGAGGTTCAGTGGATCGGTGACGTGACTCCCACAACTACTCCGACAACTGCGCCGATCGAAATCGGTCCTGTTCGTGACTGACGCGAGCGCAACGTTCACCACCGAACCGCCGTTGGTGCACGACAAGCCACAGGTGATTTCACCACTCGTGCGCCGCATCACCGCCGCGAATCCCAGCCACATGACGGGCCCTGGCACAAACACGTATCTCGTTGGAAATGACGAAGTGCTCGTGATTGACCCGGGTCCCGAAGACGACGTGCACACGAAAGCCATTTTGAAAGCGGCCAAGGGTCGAATTCGTTGGATCATGTGCACCCACACTCACCCCGATCATTCGCCGGGCGTCCCCGCCCTTAAGGCCGAAACCGGCGCCGAAGTAATGGCCTGGAGCAATCGTGGTGGCCTTCGCACCGACCGTCGGCTGAGTGACGGTGATCAACTTGTCACCGACGAGTTCACGATCACCGCAGTGCACACGCCAGGGCACGCGGGCAATCACTTGTGTTTCTTTCTTGAGGACGAACGCATGCTGTTTTCTGGCGATCACATCATGCAGGGCTCAACGGTTGTGATCACGCCGCCGGACGGCGATATGGGGGCATATCTTGAGTCGTTGGCGAAGGTGCGGGCGCTGAATCTGAAGGCAATTGCTCCAGCCCATGGCCACATCATCACTGATCCAAACGCGGTCATCGACTGGTACGTGGCCCATCGGCTCGAACGCGAAGCGCAACTACATGGCTTGCTGGTTGAGATGGGTAGCGCGCGCATTGCCCAACTCGTCGAAGCGGCGTATGTGCAGCTCGATCCCGTACTCATCCCGATGGCAAAGCGCTCGGTGCATTCGCATCTGCGCAAACTTGCCGATGAAGGGAAAGTCGAAGGCAGCGGCGCTCGCGGTGTTTGGTCGGTTGTCTGACCGCTAGCGACGAGCCGGTCAATCCGGCGGACGGTCGGGGAAGCGGTCGTAACGCCACAACACCGGGAACAACATGATCCAGCAGATCACGACACCGATTGTGGCGACACCGCCAAAGACGACAGCGCGACCAGTGCCGAGCAACTGACCAGCTACTCCTGATTCGAATGCTCCGAGTTCATTCGATGCTCCGATAAAGACACCTTCGACGGCCATAACGCGGCCACGAGACGACGACGGTGTCACCAACGGAACCAGTGTGCTTCGGATGAACACGCTTACTGAATCAGCTGCGCTCAACAACATCACGCTGAGGAATGCGATCGCGAAACTGTGCGTCAGCCCCAACGTGATTGTGAACACGCCGAAGAGGGCGACAGAAATGAACATCACCGGACCCGTTCGACGCCGAATTGGTTTGATGGTCAACAGGATCGTGACAACTGCTGCGCCGATACCACCTGCTGCGCGCAGCCAACCCAGTCCCACAGCACCAACGCCCAATCGGTTCTCGGCGATTGCCGGTAGTAGCGCGACTGCGCCGCCGAACAGCACCGCGAAGAGGTCGAGAGAAATAGCGCCAAGCAGTGCGGGATTGCGTCGAATGACGCGGAAGCCTTCGAATGCTTCGTGAAATGTCCACTTTTTCTTTTTTCGAACACCATTCGCAACGAGGTTGGGGGCAAGCGATTTGTGAGCGATCTGGTCGGCGTTCTGCTCACCGAGAACGTCGAGCATTTCTGCAGGCCGCATTTCATCGCCGAGGTCCATCATTGATGCTTCGGTCTCGCTGGCGAACGATTTTCCTGGGGTAATGCGATCGGGCCGAGGACGAGCGAATTGAATAAGAACCGCACCCACTGCAGTCAGGATCATGCACGCAATGAATGGCCAAGTCGGTGAAACGACAAAGAGAAAGCCAGCGATTACAGGGCCAATGATGGCGCTGGCTTGCCAGCAACCGACATGAAATGCAGTAAGCCGGGGAATGCTGCCGTCGGGCGCAATATCGGCGGGCATTGAACGGGTTGCGGGGCTCACGAACGCGCGACCGATACCAAAGATGATCACGATGACAAAGATCGGCAATGTGGCTGTGGGTTTTGTGGCGATGTACCAAGCGAGGGTTCCGGAGGCGAGGACTTCGAGACCCAGCCCGATCGACGCGACATGGCGACGGTCGAAACGATCGGCGACTGGACCAGTCACCGCCATAAGGAGAAACGCTGGCGCGAATTCGGCAAGACCGAGAAGACCAAGATCGAGGTCGCGTCCAGTCATGTCGTAAATCTGTTTGCCCAGGGCAGTGATCTGAATCATCGTCGCGATGGTTGATGCCAGCGATGACAACAAGAACGGTAAAACCGAACGAGTACGCAGGAGCTGTCTGGCGGAGATCGCTTCTGACATTGAGGTCAGTACTCGACGCGGTAGTCGAAACCTTCTTCGGCGGCGCGACGTTCGGCCTTGCCGGCGAGGCGAAGATTTTCGAGGTGGGCGTACGTCTCACTATCGGCCATCGGGCCACGACTGCGCGGAGAGAACAAGTACTCGGACCACTTCGTGATGGGGGCCCAGCCTGCCTCGGGGGCCGCATCAACGAGAAGTTGAAGGCGAGTGGCGTGATGGTCCTTGATGGCCTCGCAGCGACCCGGTAGATCGGTGAATGGATGCCCGTGAGCGGGCAAGACGGTGGTGATCCCTTCGAGCCCAGCAACCTTGTCAAGGTTCTTCAGGTAATTCGAGAGCGGATCGCCACCCATGAAACCAGCGATGTGTGGCGTGATGGTGGGCAGAACATGATCGCCCGAGAGCAAAACGCCATCTTCGGGGTTCCACATGCACAAATGATCGTGGGTGTGTCCGGGGGTGAACACTGCGACCCAATCGCGATCGCCCATACGAACTCGTTGCGAATCGTCAACCACAATTGTGGGGCGCGGAGCTTTCATCCATGAGACTTCTTCGATGCGACCGTCGGCGATGGCGGCGCGAATGCGATCGCGGAATGCCTTGAAGCCCGGGAAGGCTGCTTCCATATCGGCCTCGTCGGTGTTGCCGATTGCATCGAGGATGGTTGCGGCTTCAACTGCGTCGGCAGGATCAAGCGGCTCAAGTGGTGTTTCATCGAGATCAAGAAGATCAGTCCACTTGCGGAACATTGTTGATGTCAGGACATCGGCATGACTGGCTTCGACAATTCGGTGTGCGCCGCCGAAATGATCGGGATGCGAATGGGTGATGTAGACGGTGTGCACTCTCGCCAGCGGAATGTTTGCGTCGCGCATTCGATCTTGCAACGCGGCCCAGGATTCGTCACTGGGGAGACCGGGATCTACGAGTGTGAAGCCGCGGGAGTCTTCGATGGCGTAGGTGTTTACATGGCCAAGGCCAGTGAAGTCGGTGGGAAGTTGGAGGCGCAGGATGCCGCGCGCGACTTCAGTGATTTCGGTGGAGGCGTCTTCTTGTTCTTGGCGCGGCACTCGGGGCGCTTCTGCGCTGTGTGCATGCCCGTCGTGATCGTGTGCGTCCCCCATGACATTCCGACACTACCGCCCGACGGCGGGGGGCCAATCAGTCGCTGGATTCGGCTGCGGGGTCTACTCCACCGAGCAGACAGAACGTGTCTCGGTAGTAGCGGAGTTCGAAAACGCTCTCGCGGATGTCGTCAAGGGCGCGATGGCCCTCGGCCTTGCGGGGGGCGTCCTTGAGGAGGGCGGGGTTCCACCGTTTGATGAGTTCCTTCAGGGTCGAAACATCGACCGACCGATAGTGAAGAAAGTTTTCGATCTCGGGCATATAGGTGGCGAGAAAGCGACGGTCGGTCCCGATTGAGTTGCCACAAAGGGGGACGGTTCGGGGCTCGGCGATGTGCTCGCGCAGGAAGGCCATCGTTGCGTCATTGGCTTCTTGGAGGCTGATAGTTGACGCCTCGATCTCGGGAAGCAGCCCACTGCGTGTATGCATCTTGACGACGACTTCGTCCATAAACGCCATGGCTTCTGGTGGTTGGTAGACGACGAGGTCGGGCCCCTCAGCGATGATCTCGAGGTTGTCGTCGGTGAGGAGGGTGGCGATCTCGACGATCACGTTCTGGGCGGTGTCGAGTCCTGTCATTTCGAGGTCGATCCAAGCGAGCATGACCGGATCCTACGCACCGTCCTACGATCGCCCTGTGCTTGAAGTTCCCGTGATGCGTCTTGACCCTGATCTTGAGCTGCCGACCTACGCCCGTGTTGGCGATGCTGGGCTCGATCTTCTTGCGCGTGAAACCATCGTTCTTCTGCCCGCAGGCGGCAGAGCGCTGGTGCCCACGGGCCTTGCGGTTGCGATCCCCGAGGGTCATGCAGGGTTCGTCCAGCCTCGAAGCGGGCTCGCTCTAAAAAACGGCGTGACCTGTCTCAATACGCCTGGTCTCATCGATAGTGGGTACCGCGGTGAACTTAAGGTGCTGTTGATCAACACCGATCCCGTCGAGCCATTCGAGGTCAAACGCGGTGAACGAATCGCGCAACTCGTTGTGCAGCGCGTGGAGCACGTCGTTTTGGTGCCGGTCGACGATTTTGATCATCTCGGTGATTCGGAACGCGGTGACGGTGGATTCGGCCACACCGGCCGATAACTCAGACCGATATCTCAGGCCAAGGAGTATTCGTTGGCTAACGAATGACCGTCAGCCTCGTGGCAACGAGGAATTAGTCAGCTGATACTTGTTGCGGAATCGACCAGTCGGTCAAGCGCCATCCGGCTTCGATGATTGCGGAAGCAATCACACCGATGCCGACCGCGCTTGCAATGTCGCGGGCGTCAGGAAGCGGAAGTTCGAAGTACTCGCGCAGGGCAGGAATGACCAACACTCCGACGAAACACACAGCCATCCCGATGACGAGCGTGAACTTCCACCAGAGCATTGGTCGACAAAGAATGACTAATACCCACATGGCAACGGTGAACAATGTGATGACGGCGACAGTGCGAGCTTGTTCGAGGGGAACATCAGATCTGCGTTCAAGGGTGTACGCGGTGAGCGTGGCGATTGCAGCGATGACACCAGCAGGAATCGCGAATTTCAGAACTCGCCTGAGGAAGCCAGACATTGCTCTGCGGTTGTTCTGTGAGAGAGCGAGAAAGAAGCCAGGTATGCCGATCGTCAGCGAAGAAATGATCGTGAAGTGTCGCGGAAGGAAGGGGAATGGGATGTGGCCAATTCCGACGGCAAGCGCCAAGACGACTGCATAGAACGTCTTGGTGAGGAAAAGGTTGGAGACGCGCTCAACGTTCGCGATAACGCGGCGACCTTCGTTGACGACCGAAGGGAACACCGAGAAGTCGTTGGCGAGAAGAACAAATCGAGCGACCGCGCGCGCTGCAGCAGAACCCGAACCCATTGCCACGCCGACATCGGCATCTTTAAGAGCGAGTGTGTCGTTCACGCCATCGCCGGTCATCGCAACGGTGTGCCCTCGGGACTGGAGGGCGTGCACCATCGCACGTTTCTGGTGAGGAGTTACGCGTCCGAATACTGAGTGCTTCTCGAGCACATCAGCAAGTGCTTCTTGATCTTCGGGAAGAGTGCGTGCATCGATGGGTTCATCGGCCCCGGGAACGCCGCAACGCGTGGCGACTGCACCAACGGTGACTGGGCTGTCTCCTGAAATCACCTTGACAACAACGCCTTGTTCGCCGAAGTACGCAATTGTTTGAGGGGCTGCTTCACGAAGTTGTTCGTCAAGTACGACAAGCGCTGTAGGTACAAGCTCAGTGGGAAGCGTTTCGCCATTGAGTCCAGAAGGTGATGACGCCAGCAGTAAAACGCGTTGGCCGCGACTCGAGTAGTGCTGAAGGCGCTCTCTCGCTGCCGTGAGTGGGGGGCCAGCAGACGTGCTGTCGAGAAGAATGTCGGGCGCTCCTAGGTACCACGCGCCATGATCGGCAAACTCTGCAGCGCTCCACTTGCGAGCCGAAGAAAACGCGATCGAGTCGGTGAGTCTCCATCCAGGGCCGGTCGGGTACTCGGCAACGATGGCAGCAAGGCTTGGGTTCGGATGATCGTCCGATTCGCCGATCGCTGCGAGAACCGAAACGGCGTCCACCGATGACGCTTCGCTACTGCCGAGATGTTCAACTATTGAAAGCGAGAGCGAACCTTCGGTGAGAGTGCCGGTCTTATCGAGGCAGATGGTGTCGACTCGCGCTAATCCTTCAATCGCTGCGAGTTCTTGGGTCAGAACCTTCTTGCTGGCAAGGCGGGTAGCGCCAAGCGCGAACGCAATGCTTGTGAGCAGGACCAGTCCTTCGGGGACCATGGCAACAAGTCCTGCGACCGAACCCTGTACCGCAGGCACGAATCCGTCTTGGGATGCGAGTTGCGATGTGACTAAAAGAATCGCAATCGGGATCATCATCCAACCGACGATCGTGATGATTCGATTAATGCCAGTTCGCAGTTCGCTCTTTACGAGAGAGAAGCGGCGGGCTTCGCTTGAAAGGCGGAATGCGTAGGAGTCGGCGCCAACCGCTGTTGCTCGCATCACTCCGCTTCCGGCGACGACGAAACTTCCTGACATCACATTGTCGGCGGTCGCCTTATCGACGGGGTCGGCCTCGCCTGTCAGCAGTGACTCATCGATTTCGAGGTTGGTGCTCTCGAGAATCTCTCCGTCAACCACGATCTGGTCGCCCACTATGAGGATGATGATGTCGTCAAGGACAACATCCTTCGATGCGATGGTGGTGTCTGCGCCATCGCGTCGAACAGTTGAATGTGGTGCATTAAGGACGGCGAGTGCGTCAAGTGAACGCTTCGAACGAATTTCTTGAAAGATTCCGATACTGGCGTTCGCGACAAGTACAAATCCAAAGAGGCCGTCCCTGTATTCACCAATCGCGAAGACGATGACAAGCAAGATGCCGAGAAGAAAGTTGAACGGCGTGAAGACGTTCGCTTTGAAGATTTGGCCGATTGTGCGACTCGTGGGATCCGTAACGTCGTTTGAGCGCCCGTCGGAAAGCCGTTCGGAGACGTCGGAACTACTCAATCCTTTTAGCGTTGTTTCCATGTCGTAGTTTCCGCCAGATGTACTCAGTTTGGATGGACAACAACCACGGGGCACTTGGCGTGGTTCACGCACTGTTGGCTGACTGAACCAACGAGCACTCCCGTGAAGCCGCCGTGCCCACGCGACCCGACGACGAGGAGATCAGCGTCTTCGGAAGCGTCGAGAAGTGCGCGTGCAGCATTCCCCTCGGCGACCAATGTGCTCACGGGAATCGGTGCTTCGGCGGAAACTCCTTCGGCGGCAATGATCGCGAGAAGCTCGGTTCGCGCGTCGGTTGCAAAATCTTGAGGCGTGATCATCGCGCCGAAAGTGGGCAGAGACGCGGTGATGGGGTACTGCCAAACGATGACGACTTCGAGCGATGCGCCGCGCAACTTGGCCTCGGCGAATGCCCAGCGGAGTGCATCTCGTGATCCGGCAGAACCGTCTACTCCGACAACGATCTTTCCCATCATGAACTCCTTAGCTTTCAGCGCTTGACGACGGGGACGAGCAGGACGGGAACATTGCTCCGGCGCACGAGCTCTTGTGCGACGCTGCCGAACATGAGGTGATGCATTCCGCCATGGCCGTGGGTTCCAAGCACGATGTGCGTCGCCTTGAGTTCATCGATAGCGGAGAGGAGGGTCTCGGAAGCCGGGCCCATGATGACGAGTGGGTGAACGTCCACGCCAGTGGTGTCAGTGAGAGTTGCGGCCAGTTCGCGAACCTTCCGATGTTCATCAGTGAGTTCGCCAGCGCGGGCTGATCGGGTGAATGGGCTGATGTCTTCTTTGTCGTAGCCCGCAAGCGCTGGCTCTCCGGCCGCGACATGGATGAGGTGCAGTGAGGATCCCGCAGCGCGAGCGAGAAGTAGTCCTTCACGGATGATCTGCTCACCATGATCAGAGAAGTCAACAGCGGCGATGACGGTGTATTCGGAAGGCGAAGAGGTCATGGGCTGAGCCTACGGTCTGGCTGCTGTCACTGCTTCTGGTTGGGAGTGGCACTCGCTTACCTCCTTCGGTTTCGGAAAATTGGGTCCGCGTTGGCCCGGCGCCGGGATTCTGCGAGGATTAGCGGGCATGAATGTTCAGTCCTTCTCGTTCTTCTACGCGGTTCTCGCCTTGGCCTGTTGGGTCGGTTCCATCGCCGTGCTCATTGGGGCACTCGTTCGACGTTTCGGCAATCCCAACGCGTTCGATGAACTTCGATTCCAGGTCGGACGCATTGCACTTCCCCTTGCTTGGTTTGTTTCACTCGTCACCACGCTGGGTTCTCTCTATTACTCGAGGGTGCAGGGCTATGTGCCGTGCGAGTTGTGCTGGTACCAGCGCATCTGTTTGTACCCATGGTCAGTGATCCTCGGAATTGCTGCTTGGCGACGCGACGCGGCAATCAAGATCTATGCCATTCCTGTTTTGTGCATCAGTATTGCGATTTCGGCCTATCACTCATGGATTCAGTGGTTCCCGCCGTCAACCGGAACCTCGTTCTGTACCGCTGATGTGCCGTGCACTACCAAATTCGTGAACGAATTCGATTTCGTCACCCTTCCGTTCATGGCACTTTCAGCTGCTGTGTTCATGATCGCGTTGTTGTTAGCAAGTGATCCGTCCGACAGTGATTCTGAAATCACCGAAGAAGCAGAGGTAACCGCGTGAGTAATCGTCCAGGGGCAAAGAAGTCCTCATCGCAAAAAGTGCGCGCCGCGTCGAATGCTGGAAAAGGAAGTTCCACCAAGTGGATCTGGGCCGGCATCGGTGCGGTCGTTCTCGTTGTCGGCGTATTCGCTATCGCCGTGGGTCGCAGCAGCGGCTCCTCAGGCGGCGGAGCGTCTCCAAGTGGCGGCACTGTTGTGCCGAACGGAAACCTTGAATATGGCCAAATTGCAGTTTCGGGAATTGGGTTGAACCAGATTCCTGATTCTGGTCCCGATCCCGCATTGGGCACAGTCTTCCCAACGGTGACCGGCCAGCAGTTCGACGGTCAGCAAATGACTATCGCCCCTAACGGGAAGCCGCACATCGTCATGGTCGTCGCTCACTGGTGTTCCTTCTGTCAGAACGAGGTACCGCGTCTTCAGAAGTGGCTCAACGAGTCGGGAATGCCTGCCGATGTTGACCTCGTAACTGTCGCAACGTCGAATGACCCGGCAAAGGGCAACTTCCCCGCCGGCGACTGGTTGCGTCGCGAAAAGTGGAGCGTCCCGACCATCGTCGATGACAAGCAGAGCCAAGCGGGCAATGCCCTGGGAGTTTCAGGATTCCCGTACTTCATCGTGGCTGATGCACAAGGCAAGATCGTTTACCGCACAAGTGGCGCAGTCACTGAAGATCAGTGGAATGCTCTGCTCGATGCGGCTCGGACGGGCAAGTCCCCAGTCTGATTGCTTGTTCGCAAGAGTTTTGAACGACGAAGCGCCCACCAAAGGACGAGTATTGGAATCAGGCAGGCCGCCGTATCTGACATTCCCATCTCTTCG